>UCMT01000067.1 GCA_900473795.1 Hyphomicrobiales bacterium
ATTGCCTTCTCCTTTGAATTAATTGAACCCTGTCCGGGTACTTCTTGCGCTTGACTGGTTGAGATGGATAACGCACCAATTTGCGTTGGCGATCGGCTTGGGTCTAGGCCCAATGCCACTCAATGATCCAGGATCAATAGCTCCCGCAGCGCGTTTGTCACAAGCAGATGGTCTTCCACGTCGGGAAGCCCGCTGACGCCCACCGTCCCGATCAATGTGCTGCCCCGCAAGATCAGGGGGAAACCGCCACCGCTGGCCACGAAGTCGGATTCCGGCAGTCGAAAACGACTGTTGAAATCATACCCCCCTTGTTCAGCTTCAAGTCGCATCGCCAGGGAACTGCGATGAAATCGATGGGCAACGGCGCGCTTTCGGGCCGCCCAGTCCGTATTGTCCGGGGTCGCGCCGGGCATCAGCAGGGCGAACACCACATCGGTCCCGTGCGCCACGGTAATTGCTGCCGGCAGCGAACGGGCCGCCGCCTGCGCCTGCATGATGCAGCCAAGTTTCCAGGCGAAACCATAGTCAAATGTCACAAGTTGCAGGTCCTCTAGTTCCTGGGAAAGCGTGTCGAGCGTGTAGATCATCTGGGTGTCTCCCGGGTCTTTTTCATGAAGGTCGCGCCATGCTCGCATACGCACGGCCCGAAAGGGAACTCAATCGATCGGGTATGCAACGAAGGCAAATCGCCTGCTGTCGGGCGACCAGCTGTTGACGTTGATCGTGCCCTGGCCGCCGAAGATCCGCGCCACCGGGGCGGCAGAGGACCAATCGCCGTCGCGCACCAGTTTCAGCTCGACCCAGAGGTCGGCCGGATGTCCTTGGGTCCCGGGCGGATAGGCCAAATAGGCCGCAAGCCGACCATCAGGCGACGGATGCGGGAACCAGTCGACCGTGGGCGCATCAGTCAGCCTTTCGATCTCCGATCCGTCGGGCCGCATGCGAGCGATCTGAGCATGGCCCGAAAAAGCTTCGGTATTGAAATAGATCCAGGCACCATCGGGGCTGTATTCGGGTCCGTCAGCCGGTGAGCCGCCCGAGGTGATCTGACGAAACCCGCGTCCATCCGACCCGAGGGTGCAAATCTCGGCCGACAGGAAGGTGAAGGTGTCTTCGGTGATCCGTGCCTGGACGCCGACAAAGGCAAGCTGCCGCCCGTCAGGCGAAACGCCGTGCAGAAAGTGCAAAAGTCCGTCAGGGCCTTCCTTGCCCGAGACCTGAACCGTCACCCCGCCCGCCAGCGGCGCGCGGTATAGCTGCCAGTCGTCATAGGCTGACACGAAGATATGCGCCCCGTCCGGATCCAGCACATGGTCGTTGTTCAAGGGCGGTACGCCCTGCAAGTCGATGACCTGCAGGTCCGGTTCTTCAAGCGGCAGGCGCCAGATCAGTCCTCTGCCGTTCAGGATCAGCGCATCGCCCTGAAGGGTCCAGTTCGGCGCCTCCAGCAGGAGGTCCGTCGTCTCCAGGATCATGCGGTTCTCACTGCTGGCCGTGTCGTGAATCCAGACCTGACAGCGCTGACCTCTGGCCAGTTCACGTGGCGGAATCTTCATGGCAGTACCCCTCCTCTGGTCTGGATCATTGCCTGATCCAGAAGGCGCATCACCCCCAGTGTCAAGTCATGCGACACCAGTCGTCGCCACTGTAGCCTACCTTTTGGGCGCGAGCCGGTGAACGATTCGAGATTACAAATCCATGCCGGGTCCCCTCCAGGATGGCGCATGGCGCTCCACAAGATACCTGGCCGGAGCTTGCCTCACTGAAGACGGCGCTAGTTCCTGAGCCTGCGAAACAGTCTCGCGAAGCGGCGAAACTCGACCTCTTCACCCTCAAACCAGGCGTCCAGCCCACAGTAGGCGATCGCGGTCGCCGCCTCACTGCCATAAGGGGCGTGTGCCTGGTTTATGATGGCCTCATCCGCAGGATTGCCTTGGTTGACGGAATGAGGGCTTGTTTGCTGCGGTCTGTTGGACCGGAATGGATTGCGCGACATCTTCGTCTCCCCGCATGAAGTGATTTGGGTGATCGTTGGACGTTGCCCGGCGCACTAGCACTGCACGGCAACTCGAGCGTATCAACGCGAAAGTTCGGCTGCAAGATGTCTGGGCGGCCTGACCAGCGAGCGTGCAATATCGATCATATCGTCCCGCGCGGCCGCCGGATCTTCCGTGTTCCAGGCGACCCCCATGCCGATCCGGAAGTCCACGCCCCTCACCTTGCGAAGCTCGAAATTGCGGTTTGGGGAATCCTCGTCCATTGCGGCGCAAAGCCGATGCCAAGGCCGGCCGACACCAGCGAGATCAGCGCAAAATTATCATCGCAGCTATAGGCGATGTTGCGGGCGAGATCATGCTCGGCAAACATCTCGGCGAAATAGCGCTTGGTATAGGACAGGTTCTGGCGCGAAAACGAGATGATCTTCTGGTCGCGCAGATCGTCGATGCCGATCTCGTCGAGACCAACTTCGCAACCCGTCAACTTCGGTACCGCAGCGTCTCCAGCACTAGCTTGAACGCGGCTAACGGCTGGTAACGGCTTGGATGACTGAGGTGATAGCCAGAAAATGGTGGACACCAATGCTCAAGGACGCGGATAAGCCGGCAGTCAGAAATGGCCTGAGGAGCATAGTCTTCCTTCACGAACGCCAGTTCCCTCCATCGTGGGCCGCCAGCAGGATCATGTCATTGTCATTGAACGCAAGTTACCCCCTATGCGGACGCGAAACTCACGACCGTCCTTCTCAATCTCCCAGATATACAAGCCGCCTGATGTGGTTCCTCGCTGATTGATACAGCTGTGTTCTGGCAGATCCTACGGCGTGAGAGGAAAAGAGTGACCCGCGCAACATGTCAGCGATCCGACCACAGCCGTGCGCAGATCCGAGCTGATTTTGACACCTATGCCTTCTTATCCGCGAGCGCACTCGCGACGCGGATCATCACGGCACGTGAGACTGATCTGGTTTTGCACGAGTAGGAACTTCGTCCAATCATAGTTTACGCGGTGGTGAACTGCCTGGGAACATAGACCCAGCCAGATGTAACGTGCTTATGCAACCTGCACGACATTCATGGACTGCTTCAATTGGTTCCTCGATCGGTGTGCGCGTGTCGAAGCGGCGAGAATTCCAGTGGGTGACACGGCAGTGTCTGAGGTCTCGTCCAATTCCAATCCCGTCGCTCCAAGTTGCGCTGCGGATGGTATAGCTTTGTCTTTCATCGCCCAATTGTCTCGCTATCTGCGTTTTATAACTTTATTTTCACGATGCTTGTTTGTCACAACAATCTGAAATCATTTAACTTTCATGACGAGTAAATTGAGAACGTTATCAATATTTATTGAGAACGTTATCTAAAAACGTTGACACACAGCTGTTGATCCGCCAATATTTCACTGGCGTTGAGGAGCGCGCCGAAAGTCACCGAGGTGACCGGCAATCTATTGGAGGAACTCAAATGAAATCGAAAATGGCAGTCCGCCGCCGTACCACATTGGCCTTTGCACTTCTGGCGGCCACGAGCGTTTTAGGCATTTCCGGATCCGCGAGTGCTGAAACGGTAAAACTCCAGTTCTGGGACATGATCTGGGGCCAGCCCGAATACATCAAGGCAGCCCAGAAGATCGTTCAAGACTTCAACAAGGAGCATCCAGAAATCCAGGTCGAATATCGCTCCATTCCGTGGAGCAATTGGTATCAGACCTTCGTGACCGCGGTGAGCTCTGGGAGCGCACCCGACATCTCGACCGGCGCTGGCTATCAGGCAGTCCAGCTCTATAAGATGGGTGCAATACGTCCGCTCGATGGGATGATCGAGAAGATGAAGGCCGACGGCGACTTGAATGACTTCGCTCCTGGCACGGTGGAGACGCTCCGCTTCGATAATCACTACGTCTCATTGCCCTGGGGTCTCGACATCCGTCTTTGGTATTATCGCCCCTCCTTGCTGAAAGCTGCCGGCGTCGAGCCGCCGAAGACTTGGGAGGAATTCCGCGCTGCGGCCAAGAAGCTGACTGCTGATGGCAAATACGGCGTCGTCGCCTCGGGTGACACGGGTGGCAGCCACTACGTCCTGTCATCGATGCTCAACAATGGCGGCGGCATGTTCGATGCCGACCGGAAGCTCACGCTTTCCTCCAACGACCGTAACGTCGAGGCCCTCGAATGGCTGTCCGGGATAGTCGCTGACGGCTCGATGCACCCGGCCAGCCCAGGCTACTCGGCGGATGATCGCCGCGCCACCTTCTTCCGCGGAGAGGCTGCGTTCTCGCTCGACAGCCCGAACATCTACAAGCAGGCGGGTGCAGTCTCCGATGACATCGCGGTCCTGCCTCCCATGCAAGGCCCCCATGGAGATACCGGGACGATTTTCTGGGTCAACAACATCATGATGTACAAGCAGACGAAGAACCCGGAAGCTGCCGAAACCTTCGTGCGTTGGTGGTCTCAGAATGAGCTGCCGCTGTGGACGGAAGGTCATACCGGCCAGATCCCTGCACGACAGTCCTTCCTCAAGGACGCAGTCGCCGGCGACGACCGCTACAAGTACATTGTCGACAACTACATCCCAATCGGGAAGACGACCGCGACGGCGTACAAGGGGATCTTCCCGGCGCTCAGCGAGGTCGAGGGAGAGGGCGTCCTCCAGACGCTCACTCAGCAGATCTTCCAAGGCGTCCCCGTGAAGGACGCGCTACCCCAGGCCGAGTCACGGATTCAAGAAATCCTGAACAAGTAAGCTCTCGAGCTTCTTCGGTTAACTGACATATCCTTGGAGCAGTCTCATGTCTTTAGTGGCAGAACGTGCACCATACGCCGGGCGCTCAAGCGTCCGGCAATGGTGGAACAATGGCAACGCCTTGCCGTATCTTCTTCTTTTGCCGTCGGCGGTCGTGATCGGGGTTGTTATCCTTATCCCGTTCTTCGAGGCATTGCAGTACAGCTTTACGAACAGCTCGCTGCTGGAGGTTGGCAAGTTTGTCGGTCTCGACAACTACACCAAACTTCTGTCCTCCAAGGACTTCTGGAACGCATTCCGTTTCAGCGTAATCTTCGCCCTAGCGAACGTGATCGGCTGCTACATCCTGGGTCTAGGGCTGGCGCTGCTCATGAACATGGAGATGCCGTTTCGCGGATTCTTCCGAGTAGCGTTGCTGCTTCCCTGGATCATCCCATCTGTCGTCTCGATCGTGAGCTGGCGCTGGATGGTGGCCGACCACAATGCCGTATTCAACCAGATCATTCAGTTGTTTGGCGGGCGCCCGATCTTCTTCCTGTCAAACAACGACTGGGCCCAGTTTATCGTGGTGCTCATCAAGATCTGGCGCAGCTTCCCCTTCATGATGCTGTCGCTGCTCGCCGCCCTTCAGGGCATCGACCGGAGCCTCTATGAGGCGGCAGCTCTCGACGGCGCAACCAAGTGGAAGGCCTTCTGGCACGTCACACTCCCGCAGATCCGCGACGTTTCGATCGTTTTGTGCCTGCTCATGACGATCTGGTCGGTCAACGACTTCGATACGCCATTCCTGCTCACGCAGGGAGGACCCGCGAACTCGACGGAGAACTTCGTCCTTCTCGCCTACAAGTACACCTTCGCTCGCAACGATCTCGGAACCGGCGCTGCGATCTCATTCGTCACCCTGATCATCCTGATGGTTTTCATCGTGATCATGCTGCGTCGTCAGAGGGAGGCATGACATGTCCCTGAATTCGAATACCCTAGCCGCGAGATGGCGCCTGTTTGCGATCATGGTTGTGATCGTGCTGGTGATCAACTTCCCGATCATCGTGATCGTGGCGAACTCATTCCAGACGACAGAGCAGATCATGCTCAACCGCTCAATCATCCCGCAGCACTTCTCGTTCACCAACTACGAGTTTCTATGGGGACAGACTTCGTTCTTCAGGTTTCTGTTCAACAGCGTGATCGTGTCGGGCGGCAGCATGATTTGCGGCGTCTCGGCGGCGTCGATGGCCGGATACGCGCTGTCTCGCTTCAAGGGACCCGTACTGTCTATCTACTCGCAAGCCCTGTTCGTCATTCAGATGTTCCCGATCATCCTGGCGCTCATCCCACTGTTCATCGTCTTCCGGGCGCTCGAACTGGTGAACAGCCCGATCCCGGTGATCATCATCTACACTGTCGTGCATCTTCCATTCGCGACCTGGATGGCCAAGGCGTTCTTCGACACGATCCCGCGGGAGCTTGAAGAGGCCGCTCAGGTTGATGGCTGCTCGAAGTTCCAGGCGTTCTTGCGAATTGTCCTGCCGCTATCCGGACCCGGAATGGCAGCGGTGTCCATCTTCAGCTTCCTCTTTTCCTACAATGAGTTCTTCGTCGGCAGCGTTTTCCTTCGTGACGAAAGTTCGATGACTGTCCCGATCGGCATGCAGATGTTCATGCAGCAGTTCGCGACGGATTGGGGAAGCCTGATGGCTGCGGCCACTCTCGCGGTCATCCCAACCTTCATCCTGTTCCTCATGGTCCAGAAATACATCACCTACGGAGCCGTCGCCGGCGGCGTTAAAGGCTAAGTCTAAGGAGTCCCATCGTGACAGTTCTAAGAGTCGGTATCGTCGGCTGCGGCGAAGTTACCCAAATCATCCACCTTCCGGCATTGCGCCAGCTTCCTGGACAGTTCGCCGTCACTGCAATGTGCGATGTCAGCTCGACCGTTCTGGAAGGTGTCGCAGCCGACCTGCCGGACGCGGCAAAGTATTCGGACTATCGGCAACTCGTTGCTGACGCGAATGTCGATGTTGTCCTCGTCGCCAATCCGCACGCATACCATACCAACGTTGCGCTCGCGGCGCTGGAGGCTGGAAAGGACGTCTTCATCGAGAAGCCAATGTCGATGACGTTTTCCGAAGCAGACGCTCTCGCTGCAGCGGAGAAGAAGTCCGGCAAGACTGTCCAGGTTGGCTACATGCGTCGATATGCTGGCGCATTTGTCGAAGCGGTCGACCGCATCAAGAACGATCGCGAAAACATCCGGTTCGCCAGAGTGCAGGACTTCATCGGTCAGAACCGCATCATTATCGACGACACCTCGAGAGTTGTCCGGGGAAGCGACGTTCCGGAAGCCGCGATATCCGAGCACAGCCAACTTTCCGAGAAGCGGTTGTTTGAAGCCATCGGCACTAGGGATCCAATCCTGTCGCGTGCCTATGGGCTTCTCCTCGGGCTCTCAAGCCATGACATCAGCGCCATGCGAGAGTTGCTGGGAATGCCGCAGCGAGTCCTGCACGCAGCGGTTCGCCAAGGCGGTCTGTATATCACGGCGACGTTCGACTACGGCCATTTTGTCTGCGAGTTCGCGACTGGCATCGACCAGCTCGCGCGGTTCGACACCTATCTCGAGGTCTATGGCGAGAAGAGTGTCACGCGAATTGACTACGACACGCCGTACGTCAGGAACGTTCCGGCGCGCCTGTCAGTCACCGAAGCGAATGGCACGGCCGGCGTGCGACAGATCGTTTCCTTCCCCAGCCGTCTGGACTCCTTTGTTGTCGAATGGCGCGCTTTCCACGGACATGTCACCGCTGCAAGCAAGCCCAAGACCACGATTGCTGACGCCCGGCAGGATCTCGAGATCTTCGCAGAGATCATGGACCACCTGAAGGAGCGCCAAGCCGCGGAGATCACCAATGTCGCAAGTTGAGATCAGGGAACTTCGCAAATCCTACGGCGCCCTCGAGATCCTCCATGGCGTTTCGCTCAACATCGAGGAAGGTAAGTTCGTCGTTCTCGTAGGTCCGTCGGGGTGCGGAAAGTCGACACTGCTCCGCATGCTCGCCGGCCTGGAGACCGTCACGAGCGGAGACATCTTTATTGGGTCGGATCGCGTGAACGACACGCAGCCAAAGGATCGCAACATTGCGATGGTGTTTCAGTCCTATGCGCTCTACCCGCATATGACGGTGGCCGAGAACATGAGTTTCTCGCTGCGGCTGAAAAGAGAGAGTCCGGCTGTCATCGAGCGGGAGGTAAAGCGTGCCGCCGAAATTCTCGGTCTGACAACGCTGCTTCCGCGGTATCCACGGCAGCTCTCCGGTGGCCAGCGCCAACGCGTTGCGATGGGGCGTGCGATCGTGCGCAATCCTCAGGTCTTCCTTTTCGACGAGCCTCTTTCGAACCTGGACGCGAAGCTGCGTGTGCAGATGCGCGCGGAGATCAAGCAGCTTCATCAGCGCCTGGAAACCACAACGGTCTATGTGACGCACGATCAGATCGAGGCGATGACGATGGCGGATGAAATCGTTGTCATGCGCGACGGCAAGATCGAACAACGAGGAGCGCCGCTCGAACTCTACGACCGTCCCGAGACAGTCTTCGTGGCGAGTTTTATCGGATCTCCGTCGATGAATCTTCTGCGGGGGATCGTCGTGACGAAAGACGGTACATTTGGTGTCAAGGTTGCCAATGGAGATGTCCTTCCGCTCGACGGCGATTGGAGCAAGTTCGTTGGAAAGTCTGTCACCTACGGAATCCGTCCAGAGGACATCTCGCTCGGCCGGGACGATTTGAGGGTCCGGGTAGACGTGATCGAGCCGACCGGACCGGAGACCCAGGTGCTTGGTACGGTTGGCGGCGACAAGGTGACGGTCTTGCTTAAGGCTCGCGCAGATTACGCGCCCGACGCGACTGTGGGCTTTGCCATCGACCAAACCCATGTCCACGTATTCGACGCCGAATCCGGGCGACGGTTGACTTCCTCCTCCCAGAAGGCGCTGGCCCATTGACCCGCGCAGCTCCGGAACCGCATAGGTTCCGGAGCAACTATTCCAGGAGGATAAATTGGCTTCAGATCAACCAGTCCGCCGCGCGACTATCCATGACGTGGCCAAGCTCGCACAGGCTTCGACGGCCGCGGTGTCACGAGTGCTTCGCGACGCATACGGCGTTAGCGATGACATGGCGGCCCGTGTAAAGGCTGCAATGAAGGAGCTGGACTACAGACCGCATGCGTCTGCACGGGGAATGCGCGGAAAGACCTACACGATCGGAATCGTTCATCCGGATCTCCGGAATACCTTCTTTCCTGACATCTTCTCTGCAGTTGCAGAGGTGATCCTCCCTACGTCGCGCCAGATGATGATGGCAACGAGTGAATGGACTTCGACAGAGGACGTGCTCGCGGCCATGCATGATCGCCGCATAGAAGGGACGATCGTCGTTGCGCCACACATATCCGAGAGCAAGCTCGTTGATGCGGCAAGGCAGGCGCCGCTCGTTCTCACGCATCGACATAGCTATTCGACGGCTTACGACACGATTGTCAGTGACGACGACGTAGGAGCTGAGTTGGTCGTTCGGCATCTCGCCGAGCTCGGTCACAAACATATCGTTCATTTCGGCCCGGCTACCGGCCGCTTGGCGACGCAGCTCAGTTTCGTGACCGCAAAGCGTGCGCAGGCATACCGGAATGCAATGGACTCCGTTGGCCTAGGCAAGTTCGCCGAGCTCGTGGATTGCCCGCACTACACCGTCGAGGACGGCTATCGGGCTGCCCAGGAGGTGCTGACCCGCTCTAAACGCCCAACCGCAATATTCGCTGGTACCGACAACGTGGCCTTTGGCGTCATCCAGGCTGCATACGATCTAGGCATCGAATTGCCGCGGCAACTGTCGCTCGTCGGATACGACAACACGCGCACCGGCGGCCTTGGACCGCTTTCGCTTACCTCGGTGGATCAGAACCCACACGAGATCGGAACGCTTGCTGCAAAGATGCTGCTGTCACGGATGGACGGCCGCAGGAGCGCCGAGCGGGCCTCAATCACTCCGCGGCTCGTAGTTCGCCGAACTGCAGCGGAACCTTTCGAATGACCAGCACAGGAGAATTGCAATGCCGAACGCACTGATCGTCTGGGGAGGCTGGAGCGGCCATCAGCCGGAGGAATGCTCCGAGGTTGTTAAAAACATGCTCGTTGAGGACGGCTTCGACGTTCGCGTGGAGAACAACACCGCTGCCTTCAACGATGACATCCTCTCGGGAGTGGATCTCATTGTTCCAATCGTGACGATGTCAACTATTCAGAAAGAAGAGGTCAAGGCATTGTGCTCGGCTGTTGAAGCCGGTGCGGGGCTTGCAGGGTTCCACGGTCAGATGGGAGATTCCTTCCGCGACGCCGTTGACTACCAGTTCATGGTGGGTGGGCAGTGGGTTTCGCATCCCGGGAACATCATTGATTACAGGGTTGACGTAACGCGCCCGGACGATCCAATCATGCAGGGCATCGACAGCTTCGATTATCATTCGGAGCAATATTACATGCACATCGATCCATCGAATGAAGTGCTCGCGACCACCACCTTCAGCGGCGACCACGCGAGTTGGATCAATGGCGTCGTTATGCCAGTTGTCTGGAAGCGCCGTCATGGCAAAGGCCGCGTTTTTTATTCATCCCTTGGTCACGTCGCTGCCGAATTTGAAAACCGGCCGATGCGTACGATTATGCGCCGCGGTCTGAACTGGGCGGCACGGAAGGCCCCCTAACTCTCGTAAGAAATACCGGGCCCGCGCCGCAAATTTCGTGACGAATAGAGGATAGAAAGCAATGTCTCACATAAATGTTGGCCTTATTGGTTTTGGTCTCGCAGGTTCAGTTTTCCACGCACCGCTGATCTCTTCGGAGCGGCGTATGAAATTATCCGCCGTTGCAACCAGCCGATCCTTGCCTCCGGAATTTGCTACTGCCAAGACGGTCAGGGATCCTTATGAACTCGTGGCGTCCAAGGACGTGGACCTGGTCGTGATCGCAACGCCGAATGAGGCGCATGTCCCACTCGCAACAGCAGCGCTGAATGCTGGCAAACATGTGGTTGTGGACAAGCCATTCACTATAGAACTCGCGGATGCCAAATCTTTGGCGTCGCTCGCTGCAGAGAAAGGGAGGATTCTATCTATTTTTCAAAACCGCCGCTGGGACGGCAATTTTTTGACCGTCCGCAAGCTTCTTGCGGAAAATGCAGTCGGAAACGTGAATTTCTGCGAGATCCATTTTGATCGCTTCCGGCCGGTTGCCAATCAGGGCTGGCGTGAAGCCGCGGATGCAGGATCAGGCGTTCTCTATGATCTCGGATCACATGTGATTGACCAGGCGTTTTGCCTCTTCGGGATGCCCGACGCGGTGATCGCCGATGTGACGGCTCAGCGCGAGAACGTGGTTGCCCATGACTATTTCCACATTCAGCTGATCTATGGTCCGAAGCTGCGCGTCATTCTGCATGCGTCCTGTATCACACTTCACGAGGGCCCCCGGATTGTCGTTCACGGTGATAAGGGCAGCATTGTTCAAACGGGTCTTGACGGTCAGGAGGCGGCGCTGATCGAAGGCCTAAGACCGGGCCAACAAGGTTGGGGTGTGACGAAAGAGATTTCGGTTTTTGTAGAAACCGAAGCCGGACGGAAGAACGTCGACGTGGCACCCGGCGCATATGAGGCTTACTATGACTCCGTCGCGGCGGCCATTCTTGAGGGGAAGAACCCGGATGTCACGCCGCAACAGGCGGTCAAAGTGATGACTATACTCGACGCAGCTCTCAGAAGCTCCCGAGAGGCCCGTCGCATAGAACTTTCCTGACGCCGTTTCGCTATTCTCCAAGGCTAATCAGGACTTGGAGAATAGCGGATCGAGCAGTCAGGCCATCCCGTATTCAGGCCAGCTTGTCTTCACTCAAGGCGGCACCCTGTCGGTACAGGCCATGAACCCCGATGCCAATGCCGCCGACACGCTCTACACCACGAAAGCATACGAGGCCTATTACGGCCCGGTCGAAATCGACTATACCTTGAACATATTCGCGATCACCCTGGAGTCCTCTCTCGTCCGCAACCGGTCGATGCCACGGAAGGCTGGCGCGTCAGCTACGACCGCTTCTGAAAACTCGAGCGCTGCAGACGTTCTTCAGGAACCATCGTGCCTGATCGACTGAGGTGCCCGCCCCGATGTGGCGGGCACCTCTTGGTGAAGTCCTGGAACCGAATGCGCCGCGGGCCTAGTTGACCCCGTCGATAATGAAGGACCGATAGTCCGCGCCCAGGAACCTGTGCTTCACAGCAGCCTGGTATTCGGGACTGTCGTAAAAGGCACGAGCGGCTTCCATCGTCGGGAAGCTGGCCATTACGACTCCTTCAGGAGCGGCGCCTTCGAGGGCATCCAGAGGACCGTAGGCGGCAAGTACGGTCGCTCCCGATTCCCCGAGTAGTGGTGTCACCAGTTCGGCGTAGGTCTGCAGTTCAGCGGCATTGCGACTGCGTTCCCGAATGAAAATTGCGTAAGCGGTCATCGCTAAAATCTCCGTAGGAGTTCATGACAGGTCAGTTACGGATGACGACCTTGCCGAAAACATTTCGGTTCGAAAGGCGGTCGAAGGCCGAACGGGCGTCCTCAAATGAAAAGACGCTGTCGATCACCGGGCGGAGATGATGGGCCGCAACCGCGCGGTTCATTTCCTCCAGATCGCTGCGATTGCCGACGCTGATCACCTTGTAGGTCGCCTGGCTGAAGAACAGCTTCATGATATCGATCGCCTCACCTTCCATGCCGAGCGCGCCGACGATGGAGACCTGACCGCCTTCGCGGATAGAGCGGACGGACTCAGCGATTGTCGCGGGGCCGCCCACTTCAACGATACGGTCAGCACCCAGGCCCGCCGTTAGCTCACGCACCGCCTTGTGCCAATCGGGCTTCTCTTTGTAATTGATAAGCTCATCCGCACCGAGTGCGGTCAGTTTATCGAACTTGTCGTTCGAGGATGTCGTGGAGATAACACGTGCGCCCAGCGCCTTGGCAAACTGGATGGCGAAGATGGACACACCACCAGTTCCGAGCGTTAAAACCGTGTCACCAGGACCGACACCCGATACCGCCGACCAAGCCGTCAGGGCAGCGCATGGGAGCGCGGCGGCTTCTTCGAAAGTGAGGTGATCGGGAATAGACGTCAAAGCTTCTGCGCTTATTACGAGATATTCTGTCAGCCAACCATCATGCTCTTTCTGGTATTGCTCACGGTGAGCGGGAATGCGACCCCCAAACCAGTTCGGAAAGAAACCGCTCATCACCCGGTCGCCAGCGGCAAACCGCCGGACGCCGTCGCCGACGGCTTCGATCACACCTGCGCCGTCCGACAGGGGCACGTGGTTCTCCACGATGCCGAAGGGATAGTGACCCTGGGCAATAATGATGTCGCGGAAGTTCAGCGAACTGGCCTGGACACGAACCAGCACCTGACCGTAGCCGACCGAGGGAAACGCTTCCTCGCGGACATTCAGAGTGCTCATGTCACCCAATTGTGTATGGCGGTAAACTTTCATCTTTCATCTCCATGCTTGACTGTGGCGCCAAACTAGCATTGGTAAATCGGATGAATAATGCCGTGCAGTCTGCTATTTATGTCTGATCGTCCAATCTGGAGCTGTCATGAACCCGTTCGATGAAATCATCCACCAGATGCAGGTCGAAACCTCGCTCTACGCCCGTCTCCATCTCGGCGCGCCGTGGGGCATCCGGTTCCACACCGGTGAGCATGCCCGAATGGTCGTGATATCGGGAAACGACTGCTGGCTGCGATGGGAGGGGATCGCCGATCCGGTCAAGCTGGTATCCGGCACCTGCATGATTGTGCAGCCACAGGTTACCTTCGATCTGTCGGACGTACCCGATCAGAGCGTGATCGCCTGTGAAACACTGGTGACGTCGGAAACGGACGGCGCGGTGACATACGGCGGAAGCGGCTTGCAAACCGAGATCGTCTCAGCTCGCTTTTCTTTTGATGCGGTCGCCGCCGAGCCTTTGTTTCGCTCCATACCGGCTCTGGTTCATTTCCCGCTGAACGAAACGGATTCCACTTTGATCAAGGCGACCCTCGATCTCATTGGATTGGAGACCAATGCCGGTAAGCTTGGTTCAGGGTTTGTGGTCGATCGCCTGGTCAACACACTGTTCGTGCAGGCGCTGCGTGCGCTGTGCAGTAACGATACAGGCAAGACAAGCTGCTGGCTCGCGGGCCTTGGCGACCGTCGGCTGGCGCGCACGATCCACGCTGTCCACTCCGATCTCGCCCGACGATGGACCCTCGAAGATATGGCGCACGAGGCCGGGCTTTCGAGGTCGAGCTTTGCGGCCCTGTTCAAATCGGTGGTTGGTGAGGCACCGCTTGATTACCTCACAGGATGGCGTGTCTATCGGGTCAAGATGCTGCTGACGGCGACGGACGAGAGCCTGCTTCGCATCGCCAACATGGTTGGTTACGACAGCGACTTGTCGCTGAGCCGAGTGTTCAAGCGCAGAACCGGTGTTGCTCCGGGGAGATGGCGGCAGTCGATGAAACAGAAAGGTATGGTTCCGCTGAACCTCGCCCACGTCGATACCGGATTCGAATTCTCGTAATGTCTAACGCCTTGAACCAATTCGAACTTACGACAGGTAGGCCTGATCGCGATCATCGGGCTGTCCGCGAAAAACGCGATCCTGATCATCGAGTTCGCGAAGGACAACTATGCCGAAGGCAAACCATTGCTGGAGTCGGCGATTGAGGCTGCCAAGCTCCGCTTCCGTCCGATCATCATGACCTCGCTCGCCTTCACGCTCGGGGTAGTTCCACTGGCGATCGCATCGGGGGCGAGCGCCGCCAGCCAGAATGCCATCGGTACGGCGGTTCTCGGCGGCATGATCTCGGCCACAGTGCTCGCGGTGTTCTTCGTCCCGACCTTCTTCGTCTTCGTTCTGAAGCTCGTCAGGGCGAAGGGGCCACAGACGGAGGATGGGAGGGCGGAACTCGTAACTACGCCGGTCACTCACAGTCCTCATCCGTGATGACAGTTCCGTCCTGAGCACCCCACTCTGGACGGTCAGGCTCCACCTCTTCCCCCTCGAGCGGTGGAGCCGACTCCTCAAAGTAATTCCCTCAACTCAGGTGATCAGATGCGCATCCGGCCTCATACGACCAGCGGCCTCTCCGAAATATTGTAACTGGCGTCCACCGTGGCGCTGGCATCCCTGCTCGCAGGCTGCTGGTTGGGCCCGACTACCAGAAGCCGAACCTGTTGGTTCCTGCAAAGTGGTCCGCTGAACAAAACACGACCGCGGCGCAGCCGGCCAAGCTTGCCTACTGGTGGTCCAGCATGCGCGATGCCCAACTCGACTCGCTGGTCACCCGAGCGATCGAAGGCAACCGCTCCGTCGAGGTCGCTAAGGCACGGGTGCGCGAAGCTCGCGCCATTGTCGGTCAGGAGACAGGAAAGCTCACCCCGAGCCTCGGAACGTCGGCCAACATCAATCGCAATCCTTTCGTTGGCCGCGTTAAGAGATGGCTACCCGGGGGGTGGCTCCGGGCCAAAGCCCGATCAGGCCGCTTGCCGGCCTCTGTAAAGATCGATCCGGCGTTCATCCTGATTGGTGAAATCGGGATCGACATAGATATGCAAACGGCTAATCAGGACGTCCTGGAACTCGAACACATTGCAAAAGCGGCCCTGAGAGATTACGCCGTCGGGCCAAGAAATCCCCTCGGTAGTTACGCCGCGTTCTTGGCCTTCCACGACAATCCGGTCACCGCCGACCGTAAAGAGCAGCCCATCGATATCGTGATTAAACTGAGCGACTTCCCGGGCGATCCGCTGGCTGAAACGTCCTAGCGCTGCCTTGCCGCGCGCGACACCAAATTTCGGAAAGAAGATCTGCACGTCTGCCGTGAAAAGATCGAGGATCGAAGGGGCCCGCTCGTCGACCTTTCGGAAATAGGTTCTGATTATCTCAAGCCGTCGCTCAGTGATCGTGGTTGCCATGCACTTGCTCCCAATCTGTAATTTCAATTACAAAAAGCAGAAGCCGACGGCTTGGTCAATGAATTATGTAGTGGGATTTACACAAAGGAGACAGCATGGCCATCCGAGGTCGCCCACGCGGATTCAACCGTGACGCTGCGCTCGCGCGCGCCATGGAGGTTTTCTGGGCAAAAGGTTATGAAGCCACGCAGCTTGCCGATCTCGTATCGGCCATGGGGATAAATCCTCCCAGCTTTTACGCCGCGTTTGGCTCGAAAGAGAAACTCTTTCGCGAAGCGGTCGATATCTACCTCACGACAGTGGGTAGCGGCACCATGAAGATGCTGATGGAAACTGCGAATGCGCCTGAAGCCATACGGGCAATGCTGACCGCAAGCGTTGGGATTGCGCTTTCCAATCCGGGGACAGGAGGTTGTATGGTCGCCCTCGGCCTGGTGAACTGCCAGCTGCAAAACGCTGAACTGAGAGCGCATATGGAAGCTTTGAGACAAGCGACGGTGGCGCTGATCAAGAGGCGCCTTGAGCACGGCGTAGCGGCCGGCGACTTACCTGGCGCCATTGATGTGGATGGCTTGGCCATGTACTTTGCTATGGTAATACAAGGGCTTTCGCTTCAGGCGCAGGATGGTGCAACGCGCGACGATCTGCTGCGGATCGTCTCCACGGCGATGGCCGCACTGGAACATGCGCGGAGCGTTTAGGTCGAATGACGCATCCGCGGTCTGCGGATCCGGTAAGGAAAAGGTTCTGGTTCCCGCATCAGATGGCAAAACGCTCCAATCGCTCGCATACCCCCAGCCGTCATAGCTCCGCCTGCCGTCCACGAGCCGTTGATCGCAGACGCTGGAGATAGCATTTCCCGTCCCTAGGACGACCAGGCCCAGGACAGATCCAAGATTGGGAAAAAGCCGCCACCGGAAGGACTTATGATCAGGAAAGCGCGTTTGTCATGGGAATACGCATTTGCTCCGGGAACAACTGTTTGCCCGCAAGCCAACCAAAGATCTATTCGATCTTCAGTCAATCAATTGGGCTGGAAGATCGCCTCTCATTGTGGAGGCATCGGCTTTAGCAAAAGCCATTTCGTCCTCCTGCCAAGCAGTATTCCACGTCAATTCGCATCCCATCGCGGTCGAGTATGGTGCTGGATCCTTATGTCCCAACGTTGCTCAGCTGCATCAGCGACGGGTCGTCTGCAGGCCCCCCCGTCGTCGTTGTCGACGACAGGGGTTTTTTCCGTTACGTTGCCTTTTGAAGCACGAAACCGATCCGGTCGCCGTGGCCGAGGCCATAGCCAAGCTGAATCATCATCTCGGTCATCGGCTCAAGGTAACGCGCGTTCGAAAGCGAACCCGCTCCGATCGCTTCAAGACCCATAGTCCGCACCAGGCTTAGCACCTTGTTCACGGCCGCTTCCTCATCGCCAGCGACAAAGATTGGGATCGACGTCTTCTTGCCGCTCACGTGGTCCGCCAGCACCGACGCGAAAATGGTGTTGAATGCCTTAATGACAGATGCTCCGGAGAGCGCCTTCGCGATCTCTTCCCCACCTGAGCTGTCATGGCCAACGGTCAGGCTCATGAAATCTGCTGCGAGAGGATTGGTGATATCGACGACGATTTTGCCGCGCAACAATTCGGCGGTGTTTGCGTTCCTCGCGAATGTCAGCGCCTGCTCGTATTTCATTGCCAGGAAGACCACGTCGGCCGCCGCGATCGCGGCCCGCGCGTCATCCTGGCTGCCAAGGCTCGCCACACTGTGCCCTGCCGCGCTTGCCAGTTCAGCGAGAGGCGCGCCCATATTGCCTTTGCCGAGAATTGTTATTTGCATGTTCAATCTTCCTTTCGGTTCACAACACCCTAGACATACGCCCCTGCCGCGTGTCACCCTTGCCATGTTATGACAATTTATGCGGTAAAACTGCCAAATCGTCGCCTGGTGAACCCCGATACCGTTGCCAGTCCTGTTTTCGTGCTTGCAGATCGACATCGGCGGTTTAGTGGCCCGTGGCACGCACACCGTCGTTTGCAATTGCTGCACGTCAGCGACGGTGTCCTGTTCGTAGAGACTCGGGTCGCGCGCGTCGTGATACCGCCGCAGCGAGCCGTCTGGATCCCTGCGGGGACAGAGCATCGAATCGCCAGTCGTGCACCCTTTTGGCTGACCACCTGTTATATCGACGCGAATTGTTTTCCGGAGACTAAAGGCAATGTCGTTGCAGTCGACCGGCTAACGGACGCAGTTCTGATTGCCGTCAGCGCATTTGGTGAAAACGGGCCGCAGAATGCGCCGCAGAGGCGACTTGTCGCCGTCCTGCTGGACTGCCTGCGTGGATTGAAGTCGGCCGACATCGTTCTGCCGCAGCCTTCCGATCCACGACTGCGGCGCATCGCGGAGCGGCTGATTGAAGATCCGTCCGCCAGCGTCTCACTGCCTCTACTGGCGGCGGAAGTTGCGCTCTCGGAACGAACGGCGGCACGGCTCTTTAAAAAGGAAACCGGTCAATCCTTTGGCATCTGGCGATCCCACTTGCGTATGCAGGCAGCGTTGGAACAGCTGTCCGCGGGGTTGAGTGTGACCGAAGCTGCTTTTGCTGTTGGCTATCAGGATGTCTCTTCTTTTATTGAAGCGTTCAAAAAGCTTTTTGGACAAACACCGTCGCAAATCCTGAAAGGCTCAGAAGGATCTTTACGTTGACGGTTCTCGAGGAAATAATATCCCAGACGAACCTCATATCATAACAACATCAGACTCAGTGAGGGCAGAGGCGCCTCCATCTGGGCGCCATCAATTTTGGTCCCAAGCCATTAACGGCGCGACCCGGAGCGCTCGCCATCGCGCGATGGAGCGGCGGCTGGGTTGACTGCCACCAGTCGCCCGTATTGTCGCAGTATCTCTTTCTCCTGATTGATGTTGCGCTCGGAATCTTCGACAGCGTCGTTTTAGGCGCGCGACAGAACGACTCTTCGTTACATCGGAATCCTTGCCTTTGAATGCGCACCCTGCGGACCGGCAACTGTACGTGAAATGCGATGTAGCATCACAATTGCACTCAATTGCCAGTTAAACTCGTTTGCGTAATATAATGAACTGCACCAAACTGCGATTTAAGAAAAGGAGCCGTCACATGCCTCATCTTAAACGCGGCACCGGAGGTCACGCGGCTGCACCCGCGCATCATTACTCAGGAGTAGTCCATTTCATCAACGAAATAGCCAAAGATGAGCCTAACAAGACATCGACCTCGGTCGACATCTTCACGAATGATGATAACGAGTGGTACTGTCAGGTTCGCCGTGGCAAACAGAAGACTTTGCCGATGGGACCTTACACCAAACTGCAGGCGGAGCGGATTCAGGATCTTCGCCGGAGGATCATCGAAAAAAAGGGGACGGCCCGGCTCACATTCGAGCCAGACCGGCGATGGCAGGCGATGACGCCAAGAGATGAAAGTCAAAACATGGCGTGCAAAAAGAGAACCCCTTTCAGCCGAGCGCTTGCCGCAATTGGAACTTTTGTCATGCCTCTGCTGCCACCGCGGCTAAAGGAATGAAGTAGCCAAAACCCTATGGACTCGTCGACGTTTCCGCACGCGCGGTGGCTTTGTCGAGGAGGAGGGACTACGGAGGCCTAACTGCGCCGTGGATCTCGTCGACGTGGTCGTGCGAGCGGTAGATCGACGGACCGAGCTTATGCTACTTCGTCAGCAGGCTGCCATTTCATGCTCCATCGCCACCTCGATCATCAGATTTTCGATATCACGCGCGATCGAAGCGGCAGCCAACACACGTCCGTCGGACTTGAAGCGCAACAGACAGTCCCTGGCGGCGATGTCACCTTCGACGACGATCTCGTCCCATCGGTCGGCATGACCGACATAATTGATCCTGACGTCGTAGTGCTGGCTCCAGAAGAATGGCACTGCTGCGAACTTTTCGCTCCGGCCGATCATATTGAGTGCCGCGGTTTGCCCTTGCCTTTCGGCGACCACCCAATGTTCGACGCGAATGTTCTCTCCGCCATAGGGATCAGGCCACCGCGCAATGTCACCGGCGGCGAAGATCCCAGGCCCGCTGGTCTCCAAAAAGCTATTCACGACGACGCCGCGGTCGATCGTCAGCCCCGCCGTTTCTGCGAGTGTGGTCCGCGGCCGTACGCCGATGCCGGCGACAACGAAATCTGCGGCGAGCGTACCACCGCTGCGAAGATTCACGTCGCTGCCACTAATGCTGCTCGCGATCTCCTCCAGGTGAAAAACCACTCCCTTCTTCTCGTGAAGGCTCCGGATGAAGTCGCCCATCTGCGGCCCCAGAATCCGCCCCAGTGGTTGCTTGTCGGGCGCAACAACGTGGACTTCGATTCCGCGATATCGCAGGGCTGCGGCGACTTCGAGGCCGATAAAGCTGGCTCCAAGCACGACGACCCGGCGGGCAGTCGTGGCTCGCTCAATGATGGCCCTGCAGTCGGCAAGCGAGCGTAGCGTATGAACATTGGACTGGTCGGCACCTGGAATGGTCAGGCGAACCGGTTCGGCGCCCGTTGCCAGCAGCAACCTGTCATAGGGGATCGAGCCTCCGTCAGCGAGGACGATCTCTCGGGTGCGCGGATCGATGCGAACCGCTTGCGTACCAAGACGCAGGTCAATCTGGTTCTTTGAATAGTAGCTCTCCCTCCGCAGCGGGAGCCAGTCCTCCGGCGCCTTGCCGGAAAGGAAGTCCTTTGAAAGGTTGGGCCGGTCGACAGGCGGTGCTTCATCGTCGCTAAGCATGACAATACTACCCGGATATTGTTCTCGTCGCAGTCTCTCCGCCGCGGCAAAACCGGCCGCACCGCCACCGACGATGACGATCTTCTCGGGCATAGCTTCGACCAAATCCTTCCTTGATGAAAGTTCTGCACGCTTACGCTTTCCGACCACGAAGATCTCGCCGTCGCGCTGCTCGACCGACCAGCATGCCAGTGGCTTAAATGCGGGCGCGCGCAGAGCGTCACCTGTCCTCAAGTCGAAACATGCGTGATGCCACGGACAGCGGACAGTGTCGCCGGTTACCAGACCGTCGACGAGCGGCCCATTGTAGTGCGTGCAGTGTGCGTCAACGGCGAATATCTCCACGCCGCGGCGCACAAGCAGCACCTGCGCATCGCCGCAATGGCCGACCAACTTGTTGCCGTCGGGAAGATCGGCGATTCCGATACCTCGCGTTAGATCCGGCCCAATTGTGTCTGTGTGTTCAGGAGCCATTTTCTTCTCCTTGGCTATCGAGACGGCATCCGCCTCTGCGGCGATACGGCGAACCCTTTTGGGTCGCCGCGCCTTTGATATCACCCGGCAGTTTGTTGCCGTTGCGAATGACAAGCAAACGAATTTAAACGCTTGTCCTGTGCAGTTTTGCTGCTGCATTGCTGATCAAGAGCTATCAGCAGGTCTAGAGAATCGTTTGCCCCGTCCTACCCCAGTCGGCAAGGAAAGACGCCAACCCCTTCTCGGTGAGCGGGTGTTTGGCAAGATTCCTGAGCACTCCCGGTGGTACGGTCGCAATATCGGCCCCTGCCAACGCGGCCTGCTTGACATGCAGAGGCGTGCGAATTGAGGACGCGAGGATTTCCGTGTTGAAGGATGTATCGTTGTTGTAGATCGTTCGGATTTCTCGGACGACTTCCATGCCGTCCAAGCCGATATCATCCAGCCTGCCGACGAACGGCGAGATGTAGGCCGCACCGGCCTTGGCCGCGAGCAGTGCCTGGTTGGCTGAAAAGCAGAGGGTGACATTGACCTTCAGTCCGCGCTCGCTGAGTGCCCGGCAAGCCCGGAAGCCATCCCAGGTGGATGGCACCTTGACGGCCACGTTAACAGCAATGCTGGCAAGCCGCTCCCCCTCGGCGATCATTCCGTCGAACTCACTCGCGGTGACCTCTGCTGAAACGGGACCCTCGATCGCCTCGCAAATCTCCTTGATCACCTCGCGGATCGGCCGACCGGTCTTTGCGATCAACGACGGGTTGGTGGTCACTCCGTCGAGAACGCCTGCGGCGGCAAGCTCGCGGATTTCGGCAATATCGGCTGTATCCACAAAGAACTTCATCGTCTTTCTCCCAGGATGTGAGCATGCGCCCTATGTCTTTGAAATAGGCAGCAGAGGAGCGACGTCGATGAGCGACAAAATCTCCGAGGACAACGTGAGACTGAAGCGCGCATATGAAAGCCCTACGGCTGACGACGGCAAACGGGTGTTGGTTGATCGACTGTGGCCGCGCGGTGTCAAGAAGGCCGACGCGGCAATTGACTATTGGGCGAAGGACCTGGCACCAAGCACTGAGTTGCGGAAATGGTTTGGGCACGACCCAGACCGTTGGGCGGAATTTCGGCGGCGATATTCCGCGGAGATAAAGGAGCGCAGCGAAGAATTTAATCGATTGCGCGACCTGGCCCTCAAAGGGCCGGTGACACTTGTTTACGCGGCTCACGACGAGACGCACAACGATGCGATTGTTCTCAGGGAGATCTTGCTGTCGCATCGATAAAACCTCCCGCAGAGACCGTACTCGCGACCCCGACTCTGACAGTTGCGATCATGTGTGAAATCAGCAGCGCCCCCGACTTTTTCAGGCTCTTGATCACATCCGCGGCTCAGTAGGCCGGTGCACCCACCGGTTCTGCCAGGTTGTGTAACAATGCGATGCGCGCTTGAGACGATCTTCTCATTGATGCGATTGGCGGTACGCCACAAGCAGCGCCTCTTGGCGGAACTGACTAAATCTTACCGCGTGACGAGTATTCATCAAGCGAATTTGATTGACATTTAAGAGCAACTTTTATGCTATACTTCGATGGACATTGAGCTCGCCAGAACGTTCTTGGAAATAGTTTCAACGGGAAGTTTTATTCGCGCCGCCGAACGCTTAAACGTTGCTCAGACGACCGTCAGCGCGCGGATTCGCAACCTCGAACAACTGCTTGGCCGGCCGCTGTTCATTCGGAACAAAGGCGGAGCGGCGCTGACCCCGGCCGGTGAGCAGTTCCTGCGCCACGCGCCGACGTTCGTCCAGTTGTGGCAGCGCACTCGCCAACAGGTCGCGGTGCCCCCGGGTCGTCGCGCCGTGCTGACGGTCGGCAGCGAAGTCACGCTGGCGCAACCCCTTCTCCTGCATTGGGTCAGATGGATTCGCCGCTTCCTTCCCGATATCGCGCTTCGTGTGCATGTCGATGTGCCCCAGGACCTGATTAATCAGGTCGCCTCCGGAATGGTTGATGTAGCGATCATGTATGCGCCCCAGCATCGACCCGGTCTGAAAATAGACCTGCTGATGGAAGAAAAGCTCGTGCTTGTGACAACCAATCCTGAAGCGGAGCGCCTCGAAGAGACCAACTACGTTTATATGGATTGGGGACCGGACTTTGTCCTGCATCACGACATGAATTTCCCGGATATTACACCGGACCTCTCGTTCGATCTCGGTCCCCTGGCGCTCAGCTATGTTCTTGCGAGTGGAGGTTCCGGCTATTTCAGGATGAGCGCGGTCGAGCCGCACATTGCCGCGGGGCAGCTCCACCTCGTAACCGACATGCCGCAATACTCGTATCCGGTTTACGCGGTGAGGTCTGCAAATGGCGACGAGAGCGTCGTGGGCCCTGCCCTGGCGGGGTTACGCGCCATATCCGATGGCAGTATCGAGGTCTAGGCGACGGCTTCGGTCGATGGAAACAGAAGATCGACGGTTGTTCCGGTTTCTCGCTCACTGGCAATGCGCAGATGGCCCCCAACCATCTGCATAAACGCGTGCACCTGCGCCAATCCCATCCCAGTTCCGTTTTCACCCTTAGTCGTGAAGAACGGGTCCAGCACCTTTCGCAAAATTTCCGGCGTCATGCCGCAGCCATGGTCCTTGACTCGAAGGCGCGCATAGGTTTCCGGCGCCGGCTGATCGAGCGTAGCATCCGTCTCGTCAAGCCGCTCCGTTGCGATCCAAATCTCTCCACCGCTTGGCATGGCATCCCGGGCGTAAAGACAAGATTAAGAACGGCGGCGTCGAACAAGGATGGATCGATTTGACATCTCGGAACGTCGGAACCAAGCGCGAGCCTGACACGGATGTTAGGTCCCGCACCATATCTGAGGAACGGCTCGGAAGATTTGACGAGCTCATTCAAGTCGTGTGGCTGGATGACGAGTTCCTTACAATTTGCAAAGTCGAGCAACTGGGATGCCAGTTCGACGCCCCGATCGACACCTTCCCGCGCCGCCGAGAGATAGGTGCGCACGCTCTCCGGCTGGTCAGCTTTTCGTTCGGCCAGCCTCAGGCCGGATTCGATGACGGCCAGAAGGTTTCTGAAATCATGGGCAATACCGCCGGTCATCTCGCCCAAGGACGCAAGCCGATGCATTGCGCGTTCACGCTTTTGGCCTGCCTGTGGGCAACCGCTGGGCTCCGCCTGCGATCGCAGCAAAATCTCTTCCGGAAACGCCAAGTCTGCCATGGTAGCCACCTCTATCGTCCATTGACGGCCGTCAGGATCGTCCGTTACCGTCCGCATCGCCTTCACTATTCGCCTCATCGGCTCGACACCGACCAATTTGTCGGCGCAGTTCTCTAAACGCGACGGACTATCCGCTTCGCCATGATCTCCTCGACCATTGGGAACGCCCTGAGGGCTTCATCTGGCACTCCACGAGTTGCGGCCAGCAGTTCCATCCAGCCGCCGTGTGCTTCTGGTTCGCCGACGATGATGCGGCCAACCATTCCGGCGTGCTCATGGGGAACGCAAAAATAGTCATAAACCCCCTGCTCGGTGAAGGTATTCGAAAAGCTCTCTTCGGGCAGGAGATAGTCTGAATCCCAGGATTTTGCCGCTTCGGGAATTCGGAGCGGCTTTCCGAAGTTTGCTGGATGATAGGCCGTCGTCGTATGCGAATTGCTTGGGTTACAGTTGATCCAGCGGACCATCTGACCCGGCTCGATTAGAACACCGATCGGATCGAACCAGACTTGCGAGCCATCGGCGCGCCCCTTCATCCTAATTTCCACCACCTCTTCCGCCCGCACATCTCGTCGCGACAGGGAAACGGCGGCGACCAGGCCACCGCCCAAGCCCAGCACGTCACGCCGCGCGACCGTCATTTGGCGACGCTCGCTTCGCCGGCCGATACGACATGCCACAGCACCACGTGGACATGCGGCTCTTCCACGCCGGGATGGCCGGCATTGTAGTAGACGTCGACATGGTCGACGTTCCCGCCCGGCGCTGCAAGGTTATCGAATGACTTGTCGGGGTTGAGATCCTTGGTCGGCAGCATATAGATCGTGCTGACAAGCTTTCCGTCGCGATCATATGCGAGAAATGGACCCGCCGGCAGCGTCGCCGGATCGACGAAGAGTTGGCCCATGCCTGGCAGGAAGTCGGGCAACTTCACCAGCTTGCTAACCTGCTGAAAGGGGGCGGCCGGCGGAGCTTTTGCGACTTCATCCGCCGCGAAAGCACAAAACGAGCTGGCCAGTGCCAAGACAGATGCGAGGACAAACGTTTTCATCGGGGGACCTTTTTTGGTTCAAACGATCGCCGCAATACCGGCAGCCAATTTGCTGCTCGCACGACCTATCGCGTACAGCCATTCAAGAACGAGGCGATAATATTAGTCCAACGAAATAAACTGGAATTTCAGTGCAGTTTTTCTGCATTTTCCCAAGGTTTAGGTTTCACCGCCTCTGGTTGTCCGTACGATGTGCAACGCCGGATATTGGGAATTCGAGCGCGATCCCCGTTTAGCGACTGCAAGCTTGATTTCAAAAATTCTCTCCCCATGTTTCAGCTACCATGATTATTTTCGTTCACCCACGAGAACCACGACGCCTCAAAGCAGGCCTCTAGCCCGGACGCGAACTCTACTGGCATCGCGTCCGGGTCCGCCAGCATCACAATTCAATGCGTACCGCTGCAGATAGAGTGCCAAACGCACTTTGTTCGCAGTCGTGCGCGCTCGGCTTAGAGGCGACCACGATGATTTTCAGGAACCTATCAGAAGAAGATATTACACTTGACCTTGCGACAAAGGGAAAGCACTCGGCACTGTCCAAGATCGCTACCAAAATTGCGCGGAGAACCTCGCTTGATGATCAGCGGGTTCTTCGGGGCCTCTGGAAGCGTGAGAGTCTCGGCTCGACGGGCATTGGCCGTGGCATCGCCGTCCCGCATGCGGCGCTCCACTCCATATCCAGTCCTGTTGGGTCGTTCACGCAATTGGCCCCTCCGATAGATTTCAACAGCCCTGATGGCGATCCCGTCGACCTCGTTTTCACCCTGCTGTGGCCCCGCTCGGGCGCTGCCTCCTTCCTGCCCGGGCTCGCCCAACTGTGCCGGCTGGTTGCGACACCTCGGATTCGGGAGGGACTTCGACAAGCACGGTCCGCTGACGAGGTGATGGCAATTCTCGACAGTGATCCGCGAGCTATAAATCACGTCCCATTTCGGACCATGCCGCAAACTGGAGTGACGCTAAGATGAAAAAGCACATCAACCCGCGAAAACCGTCGATCACAATTGCCGAGACAGATCACGAGCGATTGAGCAACCTTGCGCTCGCCGCGGCTGCTCGGTTTCCCGAAATTTCCGACGGTCTTTTGCTCGAGCTCGAACGCGCCCGCGTGGTAGCCGACGTCTCTGTGCCTGGAGACGTCGTGGGCATGGGATCGATGGTAGAGTATGAAACGGATACCGGAGATGGGCGGAGAGTGACGCTTGTTTTCCCGATAGACGCCGATATTTCTAAGGGAAAGATATCGGTCCTCACCCCCATTGGAACTGCCCTTCTCGGCCTGACAGCCGGTCAGACGATGAACTGGACCGCGCGGGATGATAGGCAGCACACGCTGACGGTTTTAGCAGTTACCAGTGAATCATATCGCGATCTGGTGGATGGAGAATGAACTATGATTACTGGCTCCCAATGTCGTGCGGCACGGGCTGAACTTATCCCGCGAGCGCCTCGCTATATCTGCCGATGTTATCGTCGAGACCATCGTGCGTTTTGAGCGGAAGCTCGCCGAACCAACAGATGGTGAAGTGTTTGCCTTGCAATCAGCTTTGGAAAGTGCTGGCGGCTCATGGTGGCTATGCCGTCAGCGGCACCATGCCCCGAGAGGATCGCTTGCGAAAAGTTCGGGTTGACCGCTTTCGATGGCGAGGCGACACTCTGCTGCAGCAAAGCAGGAGAGAAATGATGGACGAGCCAGAGAGGTGGCGCCACATGGCAAGCGCGCCGAAAGACGGCAGTCGGATCCTCGTCACGGTCCGCCCGTCTGAACAGGGGCCGGCGGAAGTTGACCTGGCCTACTGGTCGAAGGGCGATCAGTTCGGCGCAGAAGGCTGGCGCGCCTCTGATTCCTCACCCGGCTGCGTCATTGAATATGCCGACCCTGAGCTGAAATGCTGGATGCCGATGCCATCGGCCAATCGCAGGCGTGCATCCATGCCCTCACCCTGGGAAGGCGACGACGCCGAGCAGTTCGGCGGGTTGGGAATCTAACGGACCGGTTCCAACGTGGTGCAAAGGCTCAACAATCCCTTGAGATTCTATTTGACGCCAGCAGCCCTGTTTAGGCCCCGGCGTCGTTTGATGATTCAACATACGACCCTCAGCCGATCGCGGCGCGCGCCTTCTCTGCAGAAAATGCAGCGGATCCAGCGCTGGCTATCGGTCAGAGATCAAAGCTGCCGTTCCTCCCACCCACACGAACAACGTTTATCGCGCGAAGACACTTCACTGCCCTTGCCGATAGGCATTGGGTGTGACGCCTGTACCCAACTTAAAGGCGCGTGTCATATGGCTTTGGCTGCTGAAGCCGCAGGCTGACGCGATCTGAGCAATGGGGTCCGTGCCACGCAACATCGATTTGGCACGCTCGACACGTCGGTGGCTCACCCAGGCGTGCGGGGATACGCCATAGCTTGCCCGGAACATGCGCTGAAAATGAAACGCACTGAGCTGCCCGATCGCCGCCAGATCCTGCAGGCGAATTGCCTCATCGAGATGGGCCTCGATATACTCGAGACTCCGGCGCCGCACATGAGGAGCGAGCCCGCCGCTGATCGCTCGGGGACGCATCCCGCCATAACGCGGATCGACGAAGAAATCGTTGATTGTCTGTGTCATGGCTTCTTCGGCCAGCAGATGACCGCCCATCAACATCGCTCTCGCCATCTGCTGAAGAGCGCGCGCCAGGGCGGGTGCATCTGCGAAGGTCACTTCGGGAAGCGCCATAAGCCGAGCATCGCGGTCAAACGTCTCTGCAAACATCCGACGCATCTGATCGTCGGGAACATACAGATGGACGAACTCGAAGGGGTCGGTGATTTCCCATTCGGACGAGTGCCCCTGTGGCATGATGCACAGAGCTCCGGGCCGGCCGCGCGCGGGGCTGCCATCCAGACGGCGCGTTCCGGCGCCGCCCTTGAGATAGAGACTGAAAGTATGTCCGTGCGGCCGCTCATAACTCATCCTGTCCCCTGCATTGCTCCAGAGGGCAGCTGATCGTCCGAACCCCAGATCGATGGACTGAGACATCCGAGCAGAGGGAGATGCGGACAAAAACCTGAAAACCGAGAGGTGGCTGTCTTTCACCAATTCTTCCCCACACCGACCGCGACTTGCTGCGAACATACCGTTGGACGACCCGCATGGCGATCAGGAAGTCCGCATAAATCCATTTCATAGCAAGAATCTGCAAAAGACCGGTGCGCAGGTCGCCTATCGTCGAGAAAACGAGGATCTCGCCATGGCAAATGCTGCTCTTTTCATCTCGACCGTCCTCATATGGGGGACGACTTGGATCGCCATTGCGATGCAGGTCGGTCCCGTACCGGTGTTGGTCTCGGTCTTTTACAGATTTGCGGTCGCAGCAGTGATCCTCGTCGCCATCCTGGCTGTCATGCGGCGGCTCAAGCTGCCTGCCTTGCGTGATCAACCTTTCATCCTTGCGCAAGCGCTCTGCCTGTTCAGCCTCAATTTCATCTGTTTCTACAACGCAGCCGCCTCTATCCCGTCCGGGCTGATCTCCGTGATCTTTTCCCTTGCGACGGTCTACAATGCCGTCAATGCGCGCCTCTTCTTCGGCGACCGTATCACAGCTCGCACGCTTCTCGCCGCCGCATTTGGAGCGACGGGCCTTCTCCTCCTTTTCGGACAGGAAGTTGTCGTCGATTTCGATACAGGCACATTGAAAGGGATCGGGCTCGCAGCGCTTGGCACACTGTTCTTCTCGCTGGGCAACATGGCATCGCGTCGAAACAGCGCTGCGGGAATTTCGCCGCTGACCGCGAATGCCTGGGGCATGACCTATGGCGCGATTGTCCTCCTCTTGCTGGTTGCCGTGACTCAAACACCGATCCTGGCGCCGCCTGACATCACCTATCTCGCTGCCCTGCTCTATCTCGCAGCGGTTGGATCGGTCATCGGCTTCACCACCTACCTCATGCTAGTGTCCCGCATCGGCTCCTCGCGCGCCGCCTATGCGACCGTTCTGTTTCCGATTGTCGCCCTGTCGCTTTCTACAATCTTCGAGGGCTACCACTGGACCGGCATTGGTCTAGTCGGCCTGGCGCTGACCCTTCTCGGGAACGTGGTCATCTTTGCGCGATCTCCAGCTCGTCGCTTGCCGCAAGCAGATGCGAAGCTGTCGGCCCTTTGATTCCGCACCCTGGATCTCGCGACGTGCGCTGGCTCGCTCGGGACGTCCGTTCGAACACACAATCGAGCTTCCCGGATTGTCCAATTTGCCCTCCCGACCCCTTTACTTGAATAGTTCAGCTATGTCCGCCATCGGCAGGAACAGTTTCAAGGGTTGATCGGGGAACGGCAAAAAACTCTCTCGCTCATAAAAGCGACGTGCATTCTCGTCCTTAGCGTCGACTATGACGGCGAAGGAGGCTATCTCGCTGCTGACCGCCCGATAAAGTGCGTCGGCCAGAAGAAAACGACCATAGCCGTTTCCTTGATGACGCTGATCGACGGCCAACCGCCCCAAGAGCGTCGCCGGAATGAGGGGATAGCGTGGAAGCTTGCGGACGGTCTGGGCGGGCCATTCGCCGACATTCACAGCCGTCGAGGACAGCGTGTAATAGCCAGCGATAGTGCCGTCCGGCAACACCAGCACAAATGGCGCCGCCATGTTCTTGCGGGCATCCTGCCCCGCTTGGGTGCGGAAATATCGATCGAGCGGCCCTACGCCACTCTCGAACGACGCTCGGTCGTGCTGCGGACCGAGCACCTCAACTCGCAAGGAATCTTCAGCACGCTCCGCCACCCGTCAGAGGCCCATGGCCCGACGATACCGCTGTACCGTATCGCGCAAGCGGTCATTGACCGGTTGCGGGTTCATAAGGGCGTCCACGAATGCCTGGCTGTCGCGGAGGGATAGGTCCAGGCGCTGATGCTCCTCGATAGTCCGGCGAGCCGCTTCCTGCACGCTGGTCAGGACGAAATCCGTCAATGTCCGGCCCTGGAGCGCCGCCGCATGTTCTATAAGGTTCTTCTGGTCCGCTGTAACGCGCGTTTCCAAACGCTCACTACGGACTCGACCACGAGGGGTGTTCAAAACAGTTGTAGTCATCATCAATCTCCTCGCGACAATGTACGGCCAATGGCCGGCCATTTCAAGAGCATTCGCCGAGATCGCTACCGTCGCTTTTCTTCAGGGCTGTCGGCCCAGGCACCTGCACATACGAATCCAAGGCGGTGGCAGACAGCCAAACATGATTACAGACTATAGACTGATGCAGTGACTAATATAATCATATTACAGTATGAATCTTTGCCGATCCCTCGGCCCTGGAGGCAGCGGCCCTTCATGGGGGCGAAGCCGAGGAGCGCTGGTAAACGCAAAGGAGCGGCTGTTTTCGCAGCCGCTCCCTTCTCCGGATCGGCGGCTTCCCTACCCTTGAAGGCCAACAGCTGCGGCGAGCGCGGCCACGGGCGATGGTTCCGGCGAGAACGCGTCATAAACACAAGGCGCTGCGAAGACGGCGAGCGTCAGCATGCCAACGATTAAGCGTTTCATCGAACACTCCATGGATTTCTAAGACTAGGCGAGCGTCAGTTCGACAGCGATATTGCCCCTTGTTGCCTTCGAATAGGGGCAGGTCTGATGGGCGTCGGCGATCAGCGCACGAGCAAGTTCCGGATCGAGGCCCGGAAGGCTGACCTCCAGCCGTGCTTGCAGCAGATAGGCGCCGTCTGTCACGCCAAGGTCGACTTCCGCATCGACGGCCGTATCCGCTGGAAGTGAAATCTTGCGCTTGCCCGCGGCATGACCGAGAGCGCCGATGAAGCAGGCAGACCAGCCGGCCGCAAAGAGCTGCTCGGGATTGGTTCCGGGCTTGCCGCTGCCCGGCCGCGACAGGCGCAGGTCGAGCTGCGCATCGTCGCTTCGCGCCGCGCCGTCGCGGCCGCCGGTGGTGTGGGTCTTGCCGGTATAGAGAACCTTCTCGATCGTTGTCATGGAACACTCCTTGTTCTGTCGCCGCAGCGATGTTTTGACAGGAGCGCTTTGACGCCTCGACGTATCAAGCATGTTTCCCAAACGGGAGGAAATGTAACAGAGCGTAGCGACTGCGCGCCGGGCTACCGTTTCATACAAATGCGTTGCAGCATCGGGCATGCTTCAAGGCAGCGATATTTCTGCGCCGAGCCCCCCGCCGGGGCGATTGTAGATCCGCACTGCGCCGCCAACCGACACGGCAAGCTGTTGGGCGATAGCCAGTCCCAATCCTGTGCCCCCGGTGTCCCGGTTGCGCGACGTCTCAAGCCGGAAAAACGGCTGCATGGCAGCTTCCAGCTTGTCTTCCGGAATACCAGGCCCACGATCCAGGACCGCAATCACTATGCCTCCCTCGCCTTTCCGCTCGACGCTGATCTCGGCTGCGCCCGCAAACTTGAGGGCGTTGTCGACGAAGTTGGTCAGGATACGCCTCAGTGCATGCGGTTTGGTCACGGCCGTGCCCTGGACGATGCCTGCAACCGTGACGGCTTTGCCGGTGTCCTGGTAATCGTAGGCAATACTGTCGATGAAGGATGCGAGATCGATACGAGATGTCTTTTCGCCATTGCCGTGAGAACTGCGGGCGTAGGCGATACCATCCTGCACAAGCCGCTCGATCTCACGCAGATCGCTGACCAACTTGTCCTTTTCGGGCGTATTTTCCGCCATTTCGGCGCGCAGCCGCATGCGCGTGATCGGCGTCTGCAGGTCATGCGAGATCGCCGCAAGAATCTGCACGCGTTCTTCCAGGTATTGGGCGATACGGTCACGCATGGCGTTGAAGGCGCGCGCCGCATTGGCGACTTCCCTCGGCCCGCTTTCGCTCATTGGAGAGACCTTCTTGTTGGGATCGAGCGCATCGGCGGCTGCCGCGAGAGTGCCAAGCGGGCGAACTGCCTGGTGCACCGCAAACCATGTGCAGAGGATCAGCAGCACCATCTGTGCGGCAAAGACATATGGCAGCCACTCGGCCAACGGCATCACACCGCGCGGCGTCACGTCAATGGTGAGCGGGGAACCGTCTGAAAGCGTCAGATGGCCTTGCAGCCGCTTGCCGCCACCTGGAATGGCATCGACACGGAGCGGAAACTTGTTGCCTGCCGCCTCCTCGATCCGTTCCGCAATTTCCGCCCCGCGGCCCGACAGATCCGGTACACCGGCAAGTCCCGGCCCAAGAACAAGGCGATAGCTGCCACGGCTCAGGCGGTCCAGCCATTCGGCCCGCTCGTTGGCGGGAAGCCGGTCGATAACGGCGATCGACGTTGCCAGATCGCTTTCCAGCGTCCCGAGCATGACCGCCTTGGCCGACATGTAGCGTTCGGCAAAAAGAATGCTGAAGGACAGGCCATAAGCGACCGCCAATCCGGCAAACAGGATCAGGAAGAGCCGGGAACGCAGTGTGCCTGGCCACCAGCCGGAACGGGACTTGCCGCCCTCACTCATGTCTTGGGCACCGAAATCTCGACCGGCACGGAGAACACATAGCCTTCAGCCCGCACCGTCTTAATGTAGGTTGGCTCGCGTGCATCGTCGCCGAGCCGCTGGCGCAGACGGCTCACCAAAAGGTCGATCGAACGGTCGAACAGCTCGGCATCGCGGCCCTGCGTGAGGTTCAGGATCTGGTCGCGGTTGAGCACGCGTTGGGGATGATCGATGAAGACCCGCAGCAGCCGGTATTCGGCACCACTTAGCGCGATCTCCGTGCCGTCCCTGTCAAGAAGATGCCGGCCAACGGTGTCCAGCCGCCAGTCACCGAAAGTCAGCAGCTGTCCTGCCTCGCTGATCTGAAGGTTGGGCGGCAACATTCGCGTGCGCCGCAGCACCGCCTTGATGCGGGCAAGGAGCTCGCGCGCCGCGAAAGGCTTTGGAAGATAGTCGTCGGCCCCCATTTCGAGCCCGATGATCCGGTCCATCTCGTCGTCGCGTGCGGTCAGCATGATGACCGGCGTCGCTTTGTGCTTGCCGGCGCGAAGCTCGCGGCAAAGGACCAGCCCGTCATCGCCCGGCATCATCACGTCGAGCACGATCAGGTCGACCGTGTTGGCTTCGAGGAAATTGCGCATCTGGCGGCCATCGGCGGCAACCGTCGTGCGAAGACCGTTCTTCTTCAGATAGCTCGACACCAGTTCGCGAATTTCACGGTCGTCATCGACGATCAGGATGTGGTCGACATGCTCCATCTTTTCTCTTTCAAACCCTACAGTCAGCGGCGGAACTCCATCTGTTATTAGTTTCGTGTCAGTTGCAGCGAGTAAAGCGGTTTCTCGCGGCGACTGGACGTCCGTCAGAACGTCGCAACATCCAGAATGGCTTGTGCAAACGCCTGCGGCGCCTCCTGCGGCAGATTGTGCCCGATGCAGCCCGTCACGTTTCGGTGTTCATATTTTCCCGAGAACTTCTTCGCGTAGGAGGATGGCTGCGGATGCGGCGCGCCATTGGCGTCGCCTTCCATCGTGATCGTCGGGATTGCGATCACCGGTCCCACCGCCAGATGCTTCTCATAGGCATCGTATTTCGCCTCGCCTTCGACGAGACCGAGCCGCCAGCGATAATTATGGATGGTGATATCGACATGGTCGGGATTGTCGAACGCGTCTGCTGAGCGGTCGAAGGTTTCATCGTCGAACGTCCATGTCGGCGATGCCGTCTGCCAGATCAGCTTTGCAAAATCACGAGTGTTGGCAGCATAGCCAAGCCGGCCGCGCTCGGTGGCGAAGTAGAACTGGTACCACCAGGACAGCTCGGCCTTCGGCGACAACGGCTTCTTGTTGAGTTCCTGGCTGCCGATCAGATAGCCGCTAACGGAAACCATCGCCTCGCAGCGTTCGGGCCAGAGAGCAGCCATGATGTTAACTGTCCGGGCGCCCCAATCGTATCCGCCGAGTATTGCCTTTTCGACGCCGAGCGCATCCATGAGGGCGATCATGTCAGCTGCCAGCGCAGCCTGCTGGCCGTTGCGCGGCGTCTCCTGCGCAAGGAAGCGGGTCGTACCATAGCCGCGTAGGTAGGGAATGATGACGCGGTAGCCTGCGTCGGCCAAGACGGGCGCAACATCTACATAGCTGTAGATGTCGTAAGGCCAGCCATGCACCAGCAAGACGACCCGCCCATCCTTCGGCCCGGCTTCGGCGTATCCAATATCGAGTACACCCGCCTTGACCTGCTTTAGCGCTTCGAACGATGTGTGCTGTCCTGCCTTAGCTGCTGATAAGGATACAGAGGACGACTGGGCCCTTGCGATCGCGGTCATGCCGAATTCGGCGGCTGCAACGGTCATGGCGGCAACACCAAAGAAGCGGCGGCGCTGGCGGTTGAATTCAGGGGACATCGTTCTCTCCACCTCGATTGATCGTGACCTGAGGAAAGCCCACCGCATGTATCCCCCGTGTGTTTCGCCAAGCCCGCAATTGAATGCCTATGTAACATCCGGGCGCCTTGATACGTTCTGATACAATTGGAGCCCTGCCTTGCCGGTCTGTGATGGCGCCTCGGTGATTTGTGTCGCTCTGTAGCAGACCCGGCCAACCCCTACACTTCGGTACACTTCACCTGAAACCCGGACACATCCGGGATACGTCGCGCCGACCAGATTGGTCCCGTTGCTGGCCGCGCCACATCGCCGTCCAGAGCTTGGCCAACCGGTTTCAAGGAAACGACGATGACACTTCTTATCATTGCCTATCTCGGAGGGGCGCTGACCATCCTCAGCCCGTGCATCCTTCCCATCCTTCCCTTCGTCTTTGCCCGCGCGGGGCAGCCCTTCATCCGAAGCACGCTACCCATGCTGATCGGTATGGCCGTCACGTTCGCGCTGGTCGCGACGCTTGCAGCAGTCGGCGGTAGCTGGGCGATCAACGCCAATGAATACGGCCGCCACGCCGCAATCCTGCTGCTTGCCGTCTTCGGTGTCAGCCTTCTTTCGCCACGCATTGCGAGCGTCATTACACAGCCGATCGTCGACTTCGGCAACAAGTTATTGAATGCGTCGGGCAAACCCGGCACTGTACCGACTGCCGCAAGTTCTTTCATCCTTGGCGTTGCGACCGGGCTGCTTTGGGCACCCTGTGCCGGGCCGATCCTTGGCCTCCTGCTGACGGGCGCGGCATTGCAAGGTGCCAATCTTCAGACGACCTTCCTGCTCATCGCTTATGCTGCCGGCGCAGCAACTTCGCTTGCCATTGCCCTTCTTGTGGGAGCCAAGATCTTTGCCGGCATGAAGCGATCACTCGGCATCAGCGAACGGGTTCGCCAGATGCTCGGAGCAGCTGTTTTGGCCGGCGTTGCCGTCATTGCGCTTGGTCTCGATACCGGGCTGCTGGCGCGGCTTTCCTACACCAGCACCGCATCCCTCGAACAGGCAGTGCTTGACCGGCTGCATGAGAGGCCTGCAGCCGAACTATTGTCCGAGGTTGCCAGCAATGGCGCGATGGCTACCGCGGTCGATACAAACCGACCCTTCCGTAGCAATCTCTCCGTGGAACGTCTCGCGCCGTCAGTGGATGGCGCCGTCGAATGGCTGAACTCGCCGTCGCTCACAACGGAACAGCTGCGCGGCAAGGTCGTCCTCGTCGATTTCTGGACCTACTCCTGCATCAACTGCATACGCGCCGTGCCGTACGTCCGCGCCTGGGCCGAGAAATACAAGGACCAGGGCCTCGTGGTGATCGGCGTGCATGCCCCGGAATTCGCGTTCGAGAAGAAGATCGACAATGTCAAAACGGCGGTCGCGGATTTCAAGATCGGCTACCCGGTCGCCATCGACAACGACTACAAGATCTGGCGCGCGTTCGAGAACAGCTACTGGCCGGCGCACTACCTGATCGATGCCCATGGGCAGATCCGCTACCATCATTTCGGCGAAGGCAACTATCGCCAGACAGAGCAGGCGATCCAGGACCTGTTGCGCGAAGCCGGCAGCGAGACGGCCTCGACTGCGCCAGTGAGGCCGGACGCCAAAGGTGCCGAGGCAAGCCCAGACCTCAAGAACATCCGTTCCGGCGAAACCTATCTCGGCTACAAACGCGCCGCCAGCTTCGTCTCTCCTCAAAACCTGCATGCCGACGCCGCCAACGCGTATTCCATCGACGAACCGGACCTCAATGAATGGGGCCTCTCCGGGATCTGGTCGGTCGGCGCCGAACAGGCAGTGCTGGACCAGCCCGATGGCAGCATCGTCTACCGCTTTAGCGCCCGCGATCTGCATCTGGTCCTTGGACTCGGCGCCGCCGGCAAGGCTGTCCGCTTCCAGGTGACGATCGACGGCAAGGCTCCCGGGCCAAACCACGGCGCAGATACCGACGCTGATGGATACGGCACGGTGACCTCGACAAAACTCTACCAGCTCGTCCGCCAGTCCGGCGACGTGGAGGAACGCAAGTTCGAAATCCGTTTCCTCGATCCCGGCGTCGAGGCCTACGCCTTCACCTTCGGCTGAAAACCACCCACAAACGACAGGAGTGAAACTCATGAATCGCCACTACATATCGACCCTCGCCCTCGCCTTCGCCACGAGCGTGATTGCCTTCGCAGCCCAGGCTGCCGATGTGAAGAACATCGTCATCGTCCATGGCGCGCTCGCCGACGGTTCGGGCTGGCGCAAGGCATCTGATATCCTCGTGCAGAGAGGCTTCAACGTCACGATTGTACAGCAGCCGATCACTTCGCTTGCCGACGACATCGCCGCAACCAATCGGGTGCTCAACCTACAGGACGGCCCGACGCTTCTCGTCGGCCACAGCTATGGTGGCATGGTGATCACCGAAGCTGGCCACAGCCCCATCGTCGCTGGTCTCGTCTACGTCGCAGCCTTCCAGCCGGACCGGGGCGAAAGCCTGCTCAGCCTCGCAAGCTCAAAGCCGGCCGGAGGCATGAACATTCGCGAGACGAAAGACGGACAATACCTCTACCTAGACCCCGCCGCTTTCGCGAACGATTTTGCCGCCGACCTGCCGAAGGACGACGCCGCGTTCCTGGCAACGTCGCAGGTCTTCGCCTCCAAAGAAGCCTTCTCCGCCAGGGCCGGTGATCCCGCCTGGAAAACCAGGAAAAGCTGGTCGGTCGTCGCCACCGAGGACCGCGCAATCAATCCTGAACTGGAACGCGAGATGGCGAAGCGCGCCGGTAGCGTGGTGACCGAGATCAAGGCGAGCCACGCAGTATTCGCCTCACAGCCCGAAAAGGTTGCCGACGTTATCGAAACAGCGGCGAAGGCAATGTCGCGTTGATGCCGAAGGTGGCGACCCGAGCAACAAGGGGTCGCCACCTGCCCGCCTTGAACGGAATCGAACCGGGCGGCCCGGCAATTGGGAGTCCGGACCAGCTCATATGAAATCCTCGCAATCAAGTGCGCTTTCGATCGGCTATCGGAGAAGGTTAGGAAACCTCTTCTCGCGCAACTTTTTCCGACGATGTCCACGGCTTTGTGCCAAACAGCTCTTCCTTGTCATCGGTGACGCCCATAATCGATCGGAATTGCTGCGGCACGCCAACTTGAAACACCATTGCTGCCTGGTGCGAGGAACCATGCATGGCCGCCGCGCGCACAAGGGATATGCGGTAGTCCGTGCCGAGATATTTCATCAAGGGATCGATCCAGCGCGCAGGATCCGGAGCGCCGGATGTAATCATCCAGCGAAGGCATCCGTCAATCATACGCGAAAACAAACAGAAATATAGGGGTTTTGCATATGATTGGCGACCCACCGTCGCCACTCGGTTGGAGCTCTGCAACGGCATGAGGTCCGAGCGGGAGGCAAAATTCTGTAAGTAAAAATCTCTCCTGGACCATCGGGCATACCGGGTCCCATTGTCATGCTCTGCATGAAATTTGGTAAAAATTGCATTCATCCCTATATTTGGGTATGGTGAGTGCAGGAGCTACCCCATGACGAAATTACAGGAACTGAAAAGGCATCTGCGATCCGGCAAGGTCTACCGTCGGGAAGACCTCGCTCAATGGTCGTCATCGGTTGATCGGCACCTGCAGCAGCTCCTTGCGGAAGGATATCTGACCAAACTATCGACCGGTGTCTATCACCGGCCGAAGCAGACGCCGTTCGGTAAGGCCCCCGCCGAAGATAATGCCCTTATCGAGGCGTTCCTGAAGGACGACCGTTATCTCGTCACATCGCCCAACGCCTATAACAGCCTTGGTGTCGGAGCGACGCAGCTCTACAACAAAACCGTCGTCTACAACCACAAGCGCCACGGCAACTTCACGCTTGGCGGACGGGAATTCGAATTCCGCAAGAAACCGGCCTTCCCCAAAGCCCTGACCAAAGAGTTTTTGCTGGTCGACCTGGTCAATAATCTCGACCATCTGGCCGAAGACCGTGAACAGGTGTTGGCCCGCGTGAAAGAGCGGGCCCTACAAGGCAACCGCAGCGCTCTCACCCGTGCCGCCAAGGAATACGGCATGGTGCGCACGCGGAAGTTCTTCAACGGACTGGTAGCGGATGCGCATGCCGGCTGATTTCCTGCATAACCATAAGGACTTCGCATCCCTGCTGCGCATCGTCGCGGACGAATTGAAGGTGCAGCCCGTGCTGGTCGAAAAAGACTATTGGATCATGCACTGCCTGTACGGCCTGCAGCAGCTGGACATGGCGTTCGAGCTGAAAGGCGGGACGTCGCTTGCCAAAGGATACCGGATCATCAACCGATTCTCGGAGGAGATCGATATCCGCATTGAGCCTCCGGCGAAGATGGATGTCAAAACGGGCCCCAATCACGATAAGCCCGCCCATCGGGAAAGCCGCAAGGCCTTCTATGATTGGCTGGCCGCGACGATCACGATCGACGGAATTCAAAGCATTGAGCGTGATGCGGAGTTTGACAACGAGAGTTATCGCAGCGGCGGCATCCGCATCTATTATCCCGAGAAGACCGGCACGAAGTCGGTGCTGAAAGATGGCGTGCTGCTCGAGGCTGGCTTCGATACCGTTGCTCCCAATATCGAGAAGGACATCAGCTCCTGGGCCTACGATTATGCGTCATCGCGCGTGGAGTTGATCGATAATCGCGCGCTGGCCGTGCCCTGCTACGAACCCGGCTACACCCTGGTGGAAAAGCTCCAGACCATTTCCACCAAATATCGCAAGCAGCAGCAAACTGGACAGTTCCCTGTTAATTTCCTTCGGCACTATTACGACGTCTACTGCCTGCTTGGCCAACCGGATGTGCAGGCCTTCATCGGCACGGAGGCGTATCTCGCCCACAAGGATCGGCGCTTTCCGAAACTCGACAATCCGGATGTCAGTGGCAATCCAGCATTCAGCCTTTCCGACCCCGAGATTTCCGCGCTTTACGAAAGCGCTTATGAGCAGACCGCGGCGCTCTATTATCACGGCAGGCCCAGCCTGAAAGAGATTCTAACGCGTATCGCGTCTTACGCAGATCGCCTCTAGCGATTCCGCTGTGTACCGGCTAGTCGAAGCCTTCTGATCGATCTATCGATGGGCGTCAGACAACTCAGTAAACTTGGACAAGAATCGATCACGGGCTGTCGCTGGAGAAAGAAAATCAATCCGAATAGACGCCTAATGCGATTTGACGTGAACTCCCGCACATACCGTAATAGAGGACTGATGATTTAAGAGGCGCAAGGCGCCCAAAGGATGTGCAAGTGCATGCACTTTTCGCGTTGGAGACCGTGCTGCCTCAATGCAATCACGCAAAATCAACTACTTAAAGTTTGGCACGGCCTTTGCTTGTTAACCTGTAGAGTTGGTGGCTAGGGTTCCGGCGCTTCGACAAGCGTGCTGGTCCGAGAGCTGCCACCGGTTGGGGAGACATCCCGCCGGGTGCACGGCGGGACAAAAGCCCGGGAGACCTCGTTAGCCAAGGGATTGGCGGCGCGATGGTCCATGCCGATCCCTTTTTGAAGAAAAACAAAAAGGGGAATTTCAATGCAGACTTTTTCGAAAACGCTCTCCATCACCGCACTGGCGACTTCGCTGGCTTTCGGGATGACGTCAAACGTCTTTGCGGCACCGAAGACCGACTTCAAGGTCGCATGGTCGATCTATGTCGGCTGGATGCCGTGGGGCTATGCGGCCGACAAGGGTATCGTGAAGAAATGGGCTGACAAGTATGGTCTCAAGATCGAAGTCACCCAGTTTAACGACTACGTCGAATCGATGAACCAGTACACGGCCGGCGCCTTCGACGCCGTCACGCTCACCAACATGGACGGCCTCTCCATTCCAGCAGCTGGCGGCGTCGATACGACCGCCGTCATTGTCGGTGACTTCTCCAACGGCAACGACGCGGTGATCCTCAAGGACAAGGCGAGCCTCGCCGACGTGAAGGGCCAGAACGTCAATCTCGTCGAGTTTTCCGTCTCGCACTATCTGCTCGCCCGGGCACTTGAAAGTCTCAAGCTGACCGAACAGGACGTGAAGGTGGTCAACACCTCCGACGCCGACATGGTCGGCGCCTACAAGACGGCGGATGTCACGGCGGTGGTCACCTGGAACCCGCTCGTTGCGGCCATTCTCGAAGATCCGACCGCCAAGAAAGTTTTCGACAGTGCGCAGATCCCCGGAGAGATCATTGACCTGATGGTCGCCAATTCCAACGTGCTGAAGGACAATCCGAATTTCGGCAAGGCGCTCGCCGGGATCTGGTACGAAACCGCGGCGCTGATGACGGCAGACAGTGATGAAGGCAAAGCAGCGCGCGAAGCAATGGGCTCCGCATCCGGCACCGATCTGAAGGGCTTTGAAGCCCAGATCGCAGCCACGAAGCTGTTCGACAAGCCGGCAGACGCGGTCGCTTTTACGGCATCGCCGAACCTGCCGAAGACGATGGATCTGGTGCGCAACTTCCTGTTCGAAAAAGGCCTGCTCGGCAGTGGTGCCGCGTCCGCAGACGTCATCGGCATCGAAATGCCGGACGGCAAGGTTCTCGGCGACCGCGGCAACGTCAAGCTGCGCTTCACGGAGACCTACATGAAGGCCGCCGCTGACGGTTCGCTCTGAACGATCACCAACGGCGGTGCAGGTTCGCTGTGCCGCCCTCTTCCTTTCATCTGCGGAGCCATGTCATGCGCTGGATCAACACCAGGCCGAGCCGGGGCGCACAGCTTACCCTCACGCTTCTGCCCTTCGTGCTGCTGGTTGCCGCCTATGCGACGGGATCGGCGGCACGCCTGGCGGAAAATGCCAATGACAAGCTGCTGCCGAGTCTCACGGGCTTTGCCGACGCCATCAACCGGCTGGCGTTCCTGCCGGATGCGCGCACAGGCGACTTTCTGCTGTGGTCCGATACGGCCGCAAGCCTGGTTCGGCTTTTCGCAGGTCTCGGCATTTCGACCGTGACCGCGCTGCTGATCGGCATGGCGATCGGCTTGCTGCCTTATCTTCGGGCACTGCTCGCCCCCTTCGTTGCCGTCATTTCCATGGTCCCGCCGCTGGCGCTCTTGCCCATTCTCTTTATCGTCATGGGCCTTGGCGAAGCCTCGAAAATCGCACTGATCATCATCGGCGTCGCGCCGACGATGACCCGCGACCTGGCCCTGAAGGCGCTGGAACTGCCGCGCGAGCAGATCGTCAAGGCGGAAACGCTGGGCGGCTCGTCCTGGCAGATCGCCCTTCGCGTCGTGCTGCCGCAGATCCTGCCCCGGTTGATCACCTGCGTGCGGCTGCAACTCGGCCCCGCATGGCTGTTCCTCATCGCTGCGGAAGCGATCTCGTCGGACTCCGGGCTCGGCTACCGCATCTTTCTCGTCCGCCGCTACCTGTCGATGGACATCATCTTTCCCTACGTCGTCTGGATCACCCTTCTCGCTGTTCTGACGAACTTCATCCTCGATCAAATCCGCATTGCCGTCTTCCCCTGGTCCGAATTGGAGAAGCAGGGATGAGCGAGTTGATCATTGACAACGTCTGGAAGGAATATGGCGACCAGATCGTGCTGGAGAACGTTTCGCTGACTGTGGCATCGCGCGCCTTCGTCGCGCTGGTTGGTCCTTCCGGCTGCGGCAAGTCGACCTTCCTGCGCATGCTGCTCGGCCAGGAGCGAGCGACGAAAGGCACGATCCTGATTGATGGCGAACCGTTGCCCGCCGAACCTGGTCCTGATCGTGGCGTCGTCTTCCAACGCTATTCGGTCTTTCCGCATCTGACCGTGTTGGGAAACGTGCTGCTCGGCAAGGAACTGACAGCCTCCAAATACAAAGCCAAACTTTTCGGCGCGGCCCGGCGGGCAGCCATCGAGGAGGCTCGGCAAATTATCGCGGAAGTCGGCCTTTCCGGCGCAGAAGCCAAATATCCGGCGCAGCTTTCCGGCGGCATGCAGCAACGACTGGCGCTGGCCCAGGCGCTGATCATGAAGCCGAAAGTCCTGCTGCTCGACGAGCCCTTCGGCGCGCTCGATCCCGGGATCCGCGCGGAAATCCACACGCTGATGAAGCGGCTCTGGAATGAAACGCAGATGACCGTCGTCATGGTCACGCATGACATGCGCGAGGCCTTCACGCTCGCCACCCGCGTTGTCGCCTTCGAGCGGCCGCGCGACCGTCCTGAGGAAAAACAGCGCTACGGCGCGACCATCACCAAGGACATTGCCATCTGGCCGCCCCGCCGCGCGGGCGAGCCTTCGCACTTCAGCCCTGACCGGGACGGCCCGGTCGTTTTGCAGGGCCTTCGCCGGGACGACCCGTCTTCCAGTCCGTCAGGAGATAAATAGCCATGCACGTCAGACGTTCCGCAGAGGAAATTGCCGCCAACCGGCAACGCTACGAAGAACACCAGAAGAAGGGGCTGGAATTTGCACCGAAGGCGCTGCCCTCAGCGAGTGCCCTGCCCGCGCCGGCAATCCAACCCAGCGCGATCATTCATCAGGAAACGATCCCTGGCGGCTGGTACTGGTGGACCCTTTTGAAGCGTGGCGAGGCATTGCGTATCGACCAGCAGGATGGCGCCTCGACCGTGGCGCTGATCGCCTGGAACGCGGCCGATACCAGCGAAAGGCTCAATCTGGTCGATACCGTCAAGGTTCAGTGGACAACCGCGCTCGGCAAGGGCCGGGTGATTTTCTCGGACATGGGCCGCGTGATGTTCTCGATGATCGAGGATAGCTCCGGCGCGCATGATTGCCTGATGGGCGGATCGACGGCCGCATCGAACGCCGCCAGATATCCGGGCGCAAAGACCCGCAACACCCGCGACAACTTCATCCTCGCAGCCGGAAAGCTCGGTCTGGATCGCCGCGATATTCCCGCCGTGCTCAATCTCTTTGCGCCTGTCCAAATCGACGATGCCGGTGGTTTCCACTGGCGAGGCAAGCCATCCAACGGCGCCGACTACGCCGAGTTGCGGGCCGAGATGGACATGCTCGCCGGTCTTTCCAACTGCCCGCATCCGCTCGATCCCAATCCGGTCTATGCGCCGGCACCGGTGGCGGTCACCCGTTTCCGCGCCGCTGCACGGGCAGCAGACGATCTAGCCCGCACAGCCACCGCCGAAGCCGTCCGCGGCTTCGAGAACAACGCCATGATGCAGGCCTGAGGAGGCGAATATGATCGACTTCATTCAAACCGACGCCTCGCGCACCATCGAAAACGCAGCCCAGGATCATTTCATCCCGGCCGAAGCGCCATGGTCCGGCGTCGTGCGCAGGGGGCAGACGATCCGCATCGAGGACAGCTACGGCCAGCAGGCGATCGACACGCTGTTCTACAAGGCCGACGATTTCGCCGAACGCTATTCCAACCAGGACACGATGCGGGAACAGGGGGCGGCCTATATCGGAACCGGAACTCGGATCATCTCCAACGAAGGCAACGTCATGCTGAAGATGACGGCTGACAGTTGCGGCCGCCACGACACGTCGGCCGGCGCCTGCTCCTGCGAGAGCAACACCGTGCGCTTCGGCCACGGCACCAAATATCTTCATGCCTGCCGCGACAATTTTGTGCTGGAGGTGATGAAGCACGGCATGAGCAAGCGCGACATCGTGCCCAACATCAACTTCTTCATGAACGTGCCGATCAGCCCCGATGGCAAGATGACCATCGTCGATGGCATCTCCGCGCCTGGCGACTATGTCGAGCTGGTGGCCGAGATGGACGTACTCTGCGTCATTTCCAACTGCCCGCAAATCAACAATCCCTGCAACGGCTTTGATCCGACGCCGATCCGCGTGCTGATCTGGGACGCTACACCAGGCACCGGGGCCTAAGCATGTTCAAGAAGGTCCTCATCGCCAACAGGGGCGAAATCGCCGTCCGGGTCATACGGACATTGAAGACAATGGGTATCGCCTCCGTCGCCGTCTATTCCGACGCCGACCGGTTTACCCTGGCAACACGGCTCGCCGACGAAGCGGCGCGCCTGGGTCCGGCAGCGGCCACGGAAAGCTATCTGAACGTCGACGCCGTCATCGCCGCCTGCAAGTCAACAGGCGCAGAGGCCGTGCATCCGGGCTATGGCTTCCTCTCCGAAAATATCGACTTTGCCGAGCGGCTCGCCGCCGTGGGCATCGTGTTCATCGGCCCGCGCCCGGAGCATCTTTCGGCTTTTGGCTTGAAACATACGGCACGCGAACTTGCACAGCGAAGCGGCGTGCCGCTTCTTCCGGGCAGCGGTCTGCTGGAAAGCCTGGAGATCGCGTTGACGACGGCCGAAACGATCGGCTATCCGGTCATGCTGAAATCGACGGCCGGCGGCGGCGGCATCGGCATGCAGCTTTGTGCCGATCCGGCTTCGCTCAAGACCTCCTTCGAAAGCGTACAGCGCACGGCGCGCGCCAGCTTCGGCGATGCCCGCGTCTATATCGAGCGTTTCGTCGCCGATGCCCGCCATGTCGAGGTTCAGATCTTCGGCGACGGCAAGGGCAAGGTCGTGGCGCTCGGCGAACGGGATTGCTCGCTGCAGCGGCGCAACCAGAAGGTCGTTGAGGAAACACCGGCACCGGGCCTTTCGCCTGCGACACGGGCGCGGCTGCACCAGGCGGCAGTCGATCTGGGAAGCTCGGTGTCCTATGCATCGGCCGGCACGGTCGAATTCATCTATGATCCGGCGCGAGAGGAATTCTACTTCCTCGAGGTCAATACGCGGCTACAGGTGGAGCATCCGGTAACCGAGGCCGTTTTCGGCATCGACCTTGTCGAATGGATGATCCGGCAGGCCGCAGGCGAGGATGTGCTTTCGGGTGCCGAGGCTCTGATGCCGAAAGGGGCGTCGATCGAAGTGCGCGTCTATGCCGAGATGCCGCACGCCGACTTCCGCCCGAGCGCCGGCTTGCTGACGGAGGTCGTGTTTCCCGCAGATCCTCGCATCGACGGCTGGATCGAAACCGGCACGGAGGTGACGCCGTTTTACGATCCGATGCTTGCGAAGATCATCGTCGCGGCCGACGACCGCCCGGCGGCGATCGCGAAACTCCAGGCAGCCCTTGCCGCGACGTCGATCACCGGAATCGAGACCAATCTCGACTACCTTCGCGCAATCGCCGCTTCCGATCTTCTCGCAAGCGGCAACGTGGCGACGACGGCTCTACGCGATTTTGCCTTCGTGCCGGATGTCATCGAGGTTCTGTCGCCGGGCGCCCAGTCCAGTCTCCAGGAACTACCCGGCCGCCTCGGCCTCTGGCATGTCGGCGTGCCGCCGAGCGGCCCGATGGACGAGCGATCCTTCCGCCATGCCAACCGTCTCGTCGGCAACGATGACACGACGGCTGCCTTGGAGCTCACCGTGACCGGCCCAACAATGCGCTTTTACACCGATGCCGTGATTGCACTCGCCGGAGCGCACATGCCGATGACCTGTGATGGCCTACAGTTGCCGTACGGCACGGCAGTGACCATTCGCGCCGGACAAGTACTCTCCATCGGAGCTATCGACGGTCCCGGCCAGCGCGCCTATCTCGCGGTTGCGGGCGGCTTCGCTGCGGCGGTCGTGCTCGGCTCGCGGGCCACTTTCGATCTCGGCCAGTTCGGCGGCAACACGACCGGCACGCTGAAGACCGGTCATGTGCTGCATCTTGCGCGGCAGACACCCGTCAAACCACCGCAGGCTGCGAACGAGCCCGCCGACCTCACGCACGAATGGGACGTCGGCGTCCTCTACGGCCCCCATGGCGCACCGGATTTCTTTCGGCAGGGCGATATCGACACCCTGTTTTCTACCCCCTACGAGGTGCATTTCAACAGCGCCCGCACCGGCGTCCGCCTCATCGGACCGGCACCGGAATGGGCGCGCAGCGATGGCGGCGAGGCCGGGCTTCACCCCTCCAACCTGCACGACAACGCCTATGCTGTCGGCGCGATCGATTTCACGGGCGATATGCCGATCATTCTCGGTCCTGACGGCCCGAGCCTCGGCGGATTCGTCTGCCCGGCGGTGATCGCACGCGACGAGCAGTGGAAGATGGGTCAGTTCAAACCCGGCGACCGCATCCGCTTTCATGCGCTGGCCCGCCCGGACGATCCCGTGGCGGGGCCTGCTGTCCATCGGGTTTCGGATGTTGGCTCGGCGATCGTCGGAGCGCGGGACGAAGGCCCTGTCTGCGTGGTCTACCGCCGCCAGGGCGACGACAACCTGCTCGTCGAATATGGCCCGATGGCACTCGATATCGCGCTCAGGCTACGCGTGCACCTGCTAATGAAAGCCGTTGTGGAAGCGCGCCTTCCCGGCTTGATCGATCTCACCCCCGGCATCCGCTCGCTGCAGATCCACTACGATGGGACAATGCTGACGCGAAAACGTCTGCTTGGACTGTTACAGGAGATCGAGACGACGCTGCCGCCCGCGCAGGACGTGACGGTGCCGAGCCGCATCATCCATCTGCCGCTGTCATGGAACGATCCGGATGCCGAGCTTGCCATGCGCAAGTATCAGGAACTGGTGCGTCCGAACGCGCCCTGGTGCCCGTCGAACATCGAGTTCATTCGCCGCATCAACGGATTGCCGGACGAACAAGCGGTCAAGGACATCGTCTTTGACGCCAGCTATCTTGTGCTGGGTCTTGGCGACGTCTATCTCGGCGCGCCGGTGGCAACACCAATCGATCCGCGCCACCGCCTTGTCACCACCAAGTACAACCCGGCCCGCACCTGGACTCCGGAAAATGCCGTCGGCATCGGCGGCGCCTATATGTGCATCTACGGCATGGAAGGCCCGGGCGGCTATCAGCTGTTCGGCCGCACCATCCAAGTCTGGAACACCTGGCGGCAGACGCCAGAATTCGCCAAGGGCCAACCCTGGCTGCTGAACTTCTTCGATCAGATCCGCTTCTTCCCGGTCAGCCATGAGGAACTGACAGAAGCCCGCGCCATCTTCCCGCATGGTGGTTATCCGGTGCGGATCGAGGAAACGGAATTCTCCTACGGAGCCTATAAGGAAGAACTGCACTCAAACGCTCAATCGATCCGCCGCTTCAAGGCGACGCAGCAGGCGGCTTTCGACGCAGAGCGGCAAAGCTGGATAGACGCTGGCCTCGACAGCTTCGTCAGCGACGAAGCTACGGGAGAAGGCCTTGACGGCGATATTCCGGCTGACTGCTTCGGCGTTGCCAGCAGCGTTCCGGGCAATATCTGGAAACTGCTGGTCGAACCGGGTGCTTCCGTCACCGCCGGCGATACGGTTGCCATCATCGAATCCATGAAAATGGAAATCAACGTCACCGCCCACGCGAGCGGACGCGTCCGCGATCTGCGCGCCGGACCCGGGCGTAATATTAAAGCCGGTGATATCATCGTCGTTCTGGAGAACTGCTGACATGCTGCCGACAATTCTCGATCTCTCAAACCTCCGTGCTGCCTATCAATCCGGCCTGACGCCGCTCGATCTCGTCGAAGAGGTGATCAAACGCCGCACCGCCTCCAGGGATCCGGCGATCTTCATCACCGCAACGCCGGCGGAGGATTTGCGCTCTGCTGCCCGCGACCTGATGGCACGCGCGCCCGAGCCAAACAGCTTGGCCCTCTGGGGTATCCCCTTCGCTGTGAAGGACAATATCGATGCCGCTGGCCTGCCAACCACAGCCGCCTGTCCCGCCTTTGCCTATGAGCCGGCTGCGGATTCAACCGTGGTCCAGCGCCTTAAGGCGGCAGGCGCTATCGTCATCGGCAAGACCAACCTCGACCAGTTCGCGACCGGGCTCAATGGCACGCGCTCTCCCCATGGCGCACCGCGCTCCGTCTTCGATCCGGCTTATGTCTCGGGCGGTTCGAGCTCAGGTTCGGCGGTCGCGGTCGCCTCCGGCCTTGCGACCTTCGCGCTCGGCACGGACACGGCCGGTTCCGGTCGCGTACCCGCCGCCTTCAACAACCTTGTCGGCATCAAGCCGACCCCCGGGCTTGTGCCGAACGTCGGCGTCGTTCCAGCCTGCCGCAGCGTGGACGTGGTCACCGTCTTTGCCGCCACGGTTGGCGATGGTGTTGCGATCCGCAAAGTGATGGAAGGCTACGACGCAGCCGATCCCTTTTCGCGTCACGCCGTGCCCGCAATCCTTCCCGCCACCGGCTTGCGGATCGGGGTGCTGGAGAGCACCGAGCGGGAATTCTTCGGAAACAGGGATGTCGAGGCGCTTTACGGTGCGGCGATCGAGCGCGCGAAATCACTTGGCGCAACCATTGTGCCGTTCGATTATGCGCCGTTCCGGCAGGCAGCCGAACTTCTTTACAATGGCCCCTGGGTCGCCGAACGACTGGCAGCGGTCAAGGATTTCCTGACCAGCAACGCGGATGATTTCGACCCGACAGTTCGCACCATCATCGAGGGCGCGAAGGCCTATGATGCCGTCGCTGCCTTCGAGGGCAAGTATAAACTCGAAGCGCTGCGGCAAAAGACGAAGGCCGAGTGGACGAAGGTGGACATTTTGTTGCTGCCGACCGCGCCCACCACTTACACGGTCGAGGAGATGCTGGCCGATCCGATCGTGAAGAATGGCCATTTCGGGCGTTACACGAATTTCGTCAATCTCTACGACTATGCCGCAATCGCCATTCCGGCGGGCTTCGGGCACAATGGCCTGCCCGGCGGCGTGACGCTGATCGGCCCGACATTCACGGATGATGCGCTCGCCCCGTTTGCCGACGCCATGCACCGGGCGCTTGGGGCCGGCATGGGCAAGGACAAGACGGCATCGCTTCCAGAAGAAAGCCGGGTTGCACCGCTTGACGACGGCTTTGTTCCGATCGTTGTTGTCGGCGCCCATTTGACCGGCATGCCGCTCAACCACGAGCTCACCGGGCCGGGTGGATATCGCCTGAAAACCTGCCGCACAGCCGGTGACTACAGGCTCTTCGTGCTGCCGAACACTGTACCGCCGAAACCGGGCCTCATCCGAGAACCCGGTTTCGCCGGCAACGGCCTTGAGGTCGAAGTCTGGGCGCTCCCACCCGCCGCCTTCGGCAACTTCGTCCAGAGAATTCCGGGACCGCTCGGCATTGGAAAAATAACCCTCGAAGATGGCAGCAGCATCTCAGGTTTCCTCTGTGAGGCTTATGCCGTCGCAGCCGCCGAGGAAGTGACCGCGCTCGGCGGCTGGCGGGCTTACGTCGGAACGAAAATGGCAAGCTAAAACCAGAGGGATGACAATGGCGATTGCAGATATGATTATGCGTCTTCTCCGCGAAGGATTCATCGCTCGAACCCAAGCCATTGGCCTGAAGGGCAGCGGGATTCGGACCTCAGGAAGCGGGGCTGTGCCAGATTTGGTCGTGGAATCGAACCGATGTGGCTCAGACTAGCAGCCTCCAACGACGATCGACATGTTCTGCTGACATCTCGTCACCATCGACATATCAGCATGACGTGTCGACAAATCTGCGGAACGCGGACGTGTCATTCGAGCGTAGACGGCCCCATAGCGACCTCCTCCCAAGCGCCGATGGCTGGGTGGCGATCGCCCGCACCCGTAACCTCAGGGGCTTAAGCCGCAACGGATCATCATGCTTGCGATCCTCAATCAGGGCGTCTCGTTGTTCACCGAACATATCGTGGCGGGATACTCCCTCAGAGAAATGAGCGGGCCGACACATCTTACCTTGCAATTACGGAATACAACTCCATAAATGCAAGGATGATTGATCGTCGGATATCCGCTAATCGGGCTGCCGCAGCCGATATTGCTTTTCGAGAAGGTCGATGCAATCCACCCGCAATTGCTCCATCGGCGGAGGCGGAGCGAGAGGGAGATCGACCCCATTCGTCCAGGCGTTTGTAGAGTTCCTCCTCTGCCCGCGCTGGGAGCGAGGGCGGACCAATTGCGCCACGTTTCCCGCGGACTTCGACAAATTCGTGCTCTCTGCGACTTACGACCGTGGTTCCTCGAAGGAGGAAGCGTTCGCCTTTCCCGAAACGATTGAACTGTCGAAATCCGGGAAGCCGCTGCCGGTCGGCACCCCGTTCGGGGAACCCTTTCCTCCCGTGCCTCAGATCAAACGTGCTGACAGCGGGATGGGACTCGCAAACGTAGGGATGGATCGGTCAACCAGGCGAAGCTGGCGATGATATCGGTCACCAAGTGGGTCGGCCGAACAATGTCGGTGCATAGTTATGTCATATCTGCGTACATCCATGCGGAAATCCCAGCGAAGGCGATCACAAACAGGAGCAGCGCTGAAATCGTCAAAAATCGGCTGGATACGGCAGCTATCAGTAGTCGGTTGGATCCCGGCGCCCTCCCTAAGCGGCAGGGATGATCCTGCCATCGCTCAGAAAAGGGCGGCGCGCGCGAAAACGGTTCACTGCTCCTCCTTCGTTCTCCCAAGCCTGTACGTCGACGTCAACGAGTTCTGGGGGCGGACTGATCCTTACTGGGGACTTGCTCAACTTGCCTGGCAGACCTTGGATCGCGTAGCGCGGAAGCTGCGCCTTATAGAGTTCTGACTTGTCTTTCGCCTCGTCGGAACTGTACTCAACATGCGCGGTTCGGGGATATGGCGACTTGCCGCCCAGGAATGGTTTCATCATGAGCAAAGCAGTCTTGTCGAAATGCGATTGAGCCGAGGTGATAGAATTGGCGTCATAGCCGGCCCGGTCGACGACGGACAGGCTCGTTTTCAAGTCGGATGGCGAGATGGGGCTGAAGCTGAATTTGGAAGACATGTGTCCCCCTTTTTGGTCGGGGCGGGGGTAAAAAGCCCTCAAGCAGCAGCGCCCGTTATATGACTGCTGAAGCATTCATTCTCGGCGATCCAACGCTCATAAGCAAATGGTGAATTAAGGTCAATTCGAGGCAATCGGAGGACAATTGGCGTGCTCTCTTTCGTATTGCAGGCCGCGCCCTAGGCTGCCCCTGCCCAGGTGTCCGGAGTGCCAGCAAATACTGGTACATCGGACCTCGCGCGAGCCGAGAAGCAGTTTCCGGATCGCGTTCAGCAGAACCTTGGGAAGCACAACGCAAGCCTGCCCTTCGGCCTCAATCATGCCCGAGGCCATTGCTGAATGGGCAGACGATTACCTTTCCGACCGCCTTCATCGCTCGGATACAAAACCCGGCAAACTTTGCCGGGACCTCGCGGCAAGCGCTATGGCCTAAGCCGGGCTATGCGGACTTCGTTGGAGGCGCAAACAGATTTGCGCACGGCCACCGGTCTCTGCCTGGCCGCTCAGCCTAGCGATCACGGGCCAATTCCACCTCGCGCTTCCGGCCAAGTTCAATCATCCAGTCCGCTAGATCCGGTCGGAAGTGCCTCTGATGCGCGTAGTGACGGCACAAGCCTTCGGAGAGTTCGCCATCTCGACCGAGGATGTCGTCCGCAAATGCGATCAGGACAGAGTTGGGCCAGGCCTGTGGCCGGATGGCCCGCAAACGAGCAAAGATCTCATCTGCAGCTGTAGCAGGCGCTGCCTGCGCCATCAGCGAGACCATGGCCGCGGTTGAGCGCGACACGCCCATATGACAATGCACGAGCAAATGCCCGTCCGTGCAGTCTGCCGCCTTCATGGCGTCACCAAAAGCAAGAATCTCTTCCATGTGCTGACGGGTGGGCATGATTTTGTTGGTTTGCGGTTCGATGATGTCATGGAAGCGAATGGTCGTTCGCGAATGCGGCGCAAAGCCTTGAAAGGCTTGTAGCTCCGGCAGTTCAGGATCGACAACGGACAAGACGTGACTGACAGGGGAGGCGCCACACGCGGCAATCTCGTCAATGCCACAAACGGTGAGAATGGAGAAATTTGAGAGAGACATTGTGGGACCCTTCAATTTGGTCTGTTGATGGCGCGCTGAAAATAGGTGCCAGCCCATGTCAGTCCCGGGATAAACGAGCTCTGGTGAATTCGCAACGTCAGCCACTCTTTGGGCATGCGATTCAATACCTCGATACCTTTGGGAAAAGAACGACCTATCCAATGCGGCGATAATCTTGGACTGGGGCAGAACCGGACATGTTGACCGTGGCCGTCGTAGTCACCCGTCGCGATCGTGCCGCGGCTGGTGTCTCGGGCCCTGCCATCGTCGGCCAAATCCGCGTCTTGCCTCAAGATTCTGGCGAGCGTATCGCCCCATTCATCGCGCGGCGGTCAGTCCAGTCGGCCGATGTCCATCAGTCCTTGGCCGCCCCGGTAAGGCCCTCTGCTGTGGACCAGCTTGTGAGCGCCACGTCCGATCAGACGTTATGTCATCTCGTAACAGGTTTTTTCTTATCGTCAGTCGTAATCTGAAATGGGAAGTCGTTGTGCTGGGACCGAGGGAAGGCCGCTAAGCGGCCTTCCCTTCTGCACCTCAACACGGATCAAGCGAAAAATGCGCACAGGCGTGCCCAAATCCCCGCCGTCCGATCAATATGTTTTGCCCTGATATAGCGCGCCGTCTTTGCCGCGCTTACCGTCGTGCCGAAATGACAGTAGCAGACGATGTCGTGCAACTGACCGTCGGAGAGTTGGAAAAACCGCTTCGCCTCCCCGTAGGTATCGTTCTCCAATCCGGCGGCCCGAAGCAGGGGGTCATCGAACGCGACTGAAAGGGCCGAATTGTCGCAACGCAGTGCCGCTCGCACCCGGGCCGGCTGATATTCCGTCTCATGCAATGTCGAGAGTACCCGGTGTGGATCACCTTCGAGAAGGTCCACCCAACGTTGGAGACGCTTATCGCGCGACAGGAGCTGAGGGAAATCCTGGCCAATCTTGGCAAGGGTCAGCAGTTGGTCAAGTTCATGGTATTTCATATCGTCCTCCAGACGAGTGATGCTGGCTATCATTCGGACCAAACCAGAGGCGGTTTGATCGACGGCTATAATTTAGAATTATGGCATATATCGCCAATATCAAGAACCGTCAGCAGGACGGTTCCCGGGCCAACGACGCTTGCGCCAAGCCATCATTCCAACCCGCAAACGCAAACAGCCAGCTGTTACATTTCGGCGGGCCTGCATTATGGTCACGCCGCGCCGTGGAATTCGAACGCTTCGGCCAAGGAGGCTACCTTCTCCTGACAGGGGGAGGCCTCGTCATCTCCGGTCTCCTGCTAGCCATGTCGCACCAGTGGATCACATGTGGACGACTTCTCAATCGGCGGCCCCCTGCCCGGTCAGGTTCATCCTATGTTCACAGGCTGTTGGCGTGGCTAAACAGATGCCCCCGGAACACCGCCAAGGGCTGCCTTACGGGGCAGTCATTCACAATCGACGCTATGACATAGCTCCATTGTACTACAGATTAACTAACTGATATAATTATATAGTTTCTATCTCTTCTGGCCTATACTGGATCACAGAGGGTGCCTACTCCCATCCTCTCGTTGGAAGGTCATCTCCGCCCCGGAGCACTTCCGTCGCTATACCGAGAAAATCTCTCCATTCTTGCCCGCGGGTTTTCTCCGCGGGCATTCTTTCTTGCAGGGAGTCCGGTCCATCGCAGCGCCAGGAGGGAATCGTGGAACAAGCCGAGCGCCCACATTGGGAATTTGACAAGAACGATCAATTGAGGGTCCAGGTGCTCGTCGAATGGGGTGTTACCTCGCTACCCGTGCCCAGTACGGTCGTTCTTCGTCTTGGCTATGCACTGTCCCAGCAGGAATGGGACGTCTATGAATGCACAGGCCACCCGCCCCATCAGATTCAGGCAGCCATGTCTGCGGCCGATGCGAGAGAATTGGGCCGTCGTCTGCTGCTGTGCGCAGACCTGTGGGACGCTCCCGCAGACTTGCGCGAAAGTCCGCTCGAAGGCGGCGCCTGAGGAACTGGAATGTCCGCGCGGTATGTCCTTCTTCTGATCGTCACGGCATTCCTTTTGACGGCGTTGCTCCTCGTCTACAATGGATTCTACAGACCAATTTCGGTTAGTGGCATCGAGCCGCCCTCTCTGACGGATCAGATCCGGTAGGCGGCGAAGTCTATCAATTCCTCCTCCGTTCCAAAATCAGCGGATTTCCAGGTAGAACCGCCGTCGTCTGAACCACTGCTTGATCGCCACACGTGCCGTTGTGTCAGGGTGAAGTCATGATTGCCGCGCGGACAACGGACGATGCGCATCGTCGCTGCGAGAATGGAGCACGCGGTTGGAGATTTCTCGCACGGGCCCTGGAACCATCTCTCCTTCATGCGGTTGTGCGGCGAGTCCGAGGAGCGTAGGCATGTCTAGTTTCAAGTTTCGGTTCAGGGATCGGGATGGCGCTGTGGCAAGTCACGAAAGTTATGAATTTTCAGATCTGTTTGCCGCCATTGCGGAAGCCAAGCGCGTCCTCGGAGAGATGGCTCTGGAGGGGCTTCCCGCTCAGTCGGACGAAGTCTTGGCCGTAGAGGTTCTCAACGCAGGTGGCATTCCGGTGGCGCGCGTCGGCTTGACAATAACCGTCGACTTTCTTGCCGCATGAAGGCGCCAAACGCTAAACACTGCTCGACGTCTGTGCGAGGTGTCTTTGTTTAATTACGGCGGCCTCATATAGGTGTAGAAGTAGGTTATCGGCGTTGGCAGCGTCTCCACGAGGAACGCGAAGTGAACGTTACCCAATCCAACAGAATATTGATTCTTGAAGACGAGCCCCTTATTGCGCTCGATCTCGATTATGTGCTTGAGAATGCAGGCTTTAAAACGACGGTCTGCACTACTTTAGCCGAGGCGATGGAATGGCTGACAGCGCGCAGTCCTCGAACGGCAATTCTCGACATTCAGTTGAAAGACGGACCATGTACAGCCGTAGCTTCACTTCTGCATAACCGCAGCGTTCCATTTGTTGTCTGTTCCGGCGCAGGAAAACTTGATGCGCCTGAAATTTTCTCCCGGGGCACGTGGCTCGCAAAGCCAAGCGACGACGCGTCCGTGTTGAACGCCATACATGGGGCCATACAAGCGTTGGATTTCAACGAGCATTTGGAGCATGGTATGACCCAGTCCGACAAGGCGCAGCGGCGACCGAGAGGGGCATCTCCCCGGGGGGACTTCGAAGTGGCCAAGGCGTTCGCCCGCCGTTCCGAGGAAGCGCGTATTATGGCAGACAGAAAGAAGACAGACGCTTTGAAAGAGGCGCGGCTCAAAAAGATGGCGGAAAGTCTGTCCTCCCCACGGGGCTGACGCGGACCCGCTGCAGGCGTCATTGCTGACACCACCCAGTATTTTGTCTGGGTTGCCGTCCTTGGAGGCGGCGCGCGCTCCCTTGTCCTCCAGCTCCTATCGACATAGCTTCCATCCGGGGAGGGACCGTCGCTTGAATGCCAGTGTTGTCGTTATCGGCGCCGGGCCGGCTGGACTTGCTGTTGGCGCCTGCCTGAGACGGGCGGGGCTTGATTTCGTCATCCTTGAAAAGGCGCATGAGATCGCGCCGGCTTGGCGGCATCACTACCGACGGCTGCACCTGCATACTGTGAAGTCGTTGTCCTCGCTGCCCTACATGCCATTCCCGGAGGACTATCCGCGCTACGTACCGCGCGAGAAGGTGGTCGCCTATCTCGACGCCTATGCCGAGCGTTTCGAGCTTAGGCCGTGCTTCGGCGAGACGGTCAAGGACATTCGCCGCGTGGACGACGGCTACCTGGTCGAGACCGGAAGGGACACGATCTCTGCGCACCAAGTGGTTATCGCCACTGGCAGCAATGCCGAGCCCGTCGTTCCGAACCTACCGGAGATCGAGGATTTCAAGGGTAGGCGGCTGCACAGCGCCGACTATACCGATGCCGCTTCTTTCGCCGGCCAGTCAGTGCTGGTGGTCGGCATGGGCAACACCGGCGCCGAGATCGCCCTCGACCTAGCCGAGTGCGGCGCCCCGCCGACGCTTTCGGTGCGCAAGGGCATCCACATCGTGCCGCGCCAGTTGTTGGGCGTGCCAATCCAGATGATCGCCATCGCCAGCCGGCCGATACCGCAGGCGATGAACGACAGGCTGTTCCCGATCATCCTCGACCTCGCGCTGGGCAATCTGGAAAAATACGGCATCGTCCGACCGAACCAGGGCATCCTTGAGCAGGTCGATGCCGGACGCATCCCGGTCATCGACGTCGGCACGGTGGCGGCGATCAAGTCCGGCGACATCAAGGTGGTCCCTGACATCATGCGCTTCACCGAGCGCGGCGCCATTTTCGTTTCCGGCAGTTCGGTGGAGTTCGACACTGTGATCCTTGCCACCGGCTACCGGCCGGATTTCAAGAAATTCCTGCCGGCGGCATTGCGGCCCGACAAAAGCGGCGTCAGTAGTCGAGCCTCAGAGCTTGGCCTCTATCTCGTCGGATTCCACAATCCGGTTACCGGCCTGCTGAGGGAGATCAGCAGGGAGGCGGTTGCGGTGACCGCTGATATCGTTCGGCGGCGCAGCACGAGCGCCGGATGATCACGGGGGCAACGCTCGCCGCCGGCAGGTGATTCAGGATCGAAATACTCGGTTACTTTCGTCTCTACGGCTCTTCGAGATAGCGGGTCACCGTGACGTTGAACCAGAGAATCCTCGGCCAGTCCTCACGACGGTTGAATAGCGTTTCGCCAGATCCCATTGAGATCACATAAGAGGCTGCGCCCTTCTGCAGCCACCCATCACGGCCGGACGCCCCGATCGAATCCCAACCGCAGCAGTAGAAGCGGAGGGTTGGCATATTCGCGGCCGTCGCGAAATAGCGCTCGATCGCTTCGGCGTATCGCCCTTCGACCCGGTAATCTGCGACAAGGGCCCTGAGGCCATGCACCGTGTCCGCCCGGCAGCCTAGGTAGTCGAGGTGCGGCGGCTTGTGCTCGATACCGAGCAGAAGGTCGCCGCACGCTGTCGGACGCGTCGGCCCGATGCCGGCATCGGCGGTGGTGATGCCGGATGATGCGGCCCATCCGATGCCCGATGGCAGCAGGGTGATCAACGTTGCGATGATGATCCGGATCATGGTCAAAACATCTGAAGGGCGCGTCAAATCTGTAACCGTGATGCTATGAGCGCCTACAAGTGATAGTCAACCGATCAGATCCCGGTCAGTTTCGGCCCGGTCACTTCCGAATATGTGCCGCTTTCTGCGCCGATTTATTTCCAGAATTCACCCCTCGCTGCAAAAAATCGAGGTCGCCTTGCCGGCCAAGGTTGCCGAGCGTAGTGATCCATTGCCAAGGGAAATCGATCAAAGGAGGTCAGACGGGCTTGCTCGCCCTACCAGGCACGCTGCCAAACTAGGCCGCTTCAATATCCGTCTGTGAAAAGTCGTCGTCCTTGAACAGAAGAGGAAGGTGGTACGCCTTTGCGCAGGCGTATGAGTAGCAATCCCCGAAATTGAGCCGCGCTGGATGCGCGACCACGCCGCCATAGGTACGGCGGCTTCGACGGCTATCCGGTGCATGCTGCTGCCGATTGCCATTTCCCGCGCACCAATGGTCTGGAGAAAGGCGTCGATGTGCTTCTGAGCCAGATCAATCAGATGTGGTGGGTGGGCTTCATCGCGCTTCTTCCGCGCCAGGCTGATGACCGCCTCGTAGACCGAAAGCGACGAATAGTAGATGGTCTTTTTCGACATTTCGATTTTGGCAATGAGGTAGCCGGCGTCTTCCTCGTCGCCGACGATGGCAACAATGGCGGAGGCATCCAAGAACATCAGATGCCGTCCCACTGCTCATCGGTGAATTTCTTCATGTCGAAGCTGGGATCGTCCGAACCCATCGCACGGACGTCATCCTGAATCTGTTTGATCCGCTCTTTCAACGGTATCGCCTGCCTGGCCCGTTCGAGTTCGTTTCGCAGTGCGATCCGAACCGCTTCGGTCTTGTTCGGCGCCTTGATCACCTGTTGGACTTGCTTGGCCAGGGCGTCCACATCATTGTCGCGAATATAGAGGGACATCAATTTCTCCTGCGGACGATTTGCATATCCCTTTTTGGGATATACGTATATTCTATCTCGCATATACCGCAGATGCAAAGCAGCGAGCCCAACCAAAGGCCTACGTTCGGCTCGCGGCGCAATCCGGATGTCTCGCGCCTGCTGGGTTCAACTCCTTTGCTGGTGGCGTAGATGACGATATCCGGCAAGGAGAACATCGGTTCCCCATGAGATGTTATGCAATGCTGCGCGCGCAGAACAAGAACATCTCCGGCAACGGTTTGCGTGAGCTCAGCGCGGGTTGCCTCCGATTGCTGCGCTCGCAGGCGGTGATGCAAGCTCTACCGGCTAGAAATCAAAATAGATGGTCACTCCCGACCGCCGGTGGTACGGGTAGTGGTCACGATAGCCGTAATACCCGTCGTAATACCCGTAATGGCGAGGGTAGCACCTACCGTAGTAGCGGCAGGAACGGGAAGCGTACCGCCTGTTCCAGTGGCGATCCGCGCGCCAATGACGATGACGCCAGTGATTGACCTGTTCGACAGCGCCGGTCTGCACTTGCTCGGGCCTCGGTACGAAGATGGGCGCGGCATTTAGCGGCAAGGTGAAAGACGCGGCCAAGGCTACGGCTGCGAGGGCGGATAAGAGCTTTGTCATCATGGACTCCTCCTCGTTGGCTATCACATTAAGCCATCGAGCCTGAACCTCCGGTGAACGGCAAAGCGGCCGCCCCACCCGCCTTCGCACTTCACCTATCCCGGTTTGGAGCCTTAAGACCTTCACAACGGAACTGATCGCTTCCCGACTGATAACGCCGACGATCGCCGCCGCGCATATCGCGATGCGAGGACAAGCCCCGTTTGTTTTATGAGGTTTACAGAGTCCGCATGCCGCTATTCGCGGACGTTTTCTCTTGTGATGCGTTTGAATCTCCGAACGAAATCGGTGCGGCCCGATGCCGCCCGAGTATGTGTCGAAGAAGGATGAGAGCGTAAGTCATGGGCGGTTTATAGCATGGGACGCTAATGAAACAAAAAGCCGCCATCTTTCGAGGTGGCGGCAAGGCTTTATCGCGAAGAAACGGAGGGCGAAGAACTTCGTCTGACCGTCGAGGCGACCGCGTATGAACCGGTTTGGAATTTACAGTATCAATATCGGCAAAGCTCAGGCTCCATCGCCGATCAAGTCCACACCTGATGAATCGATGCGAGCAGTTAGGCTCACTGACGCGCAAAACCGCACCAGTCGTCGCCATCAAAGAACATCCGATAATTGGCTATCGGACGTTTTGCTAAGCGGGAACCTTGCAGCGCAGCCGGCATCCAATAGTATCCCGAAAGGAACACACCTATGTCAGCTATGCACAATGTTCCCTCTCCGGCCTTGATAGCGGAACAGCCCGAGCTGATCGCCCGTGCCGTGTCCGGCGACGCGGAGGCCATCCGGCAGATCATCAAGAGCCACAACCAGCGCCTTTACCGGCTGGTCCGGGCTGTCTTGCGAAACAATGCGGATGCGGAGGAGGTGTTGCAGGAAGCCTACCTTAAGGCTTTCGCGAAACTTGAAGACTTCCAGGGCGAGTCGTCGCTTTCGACCTGGCTGTCACGCATCGCCCTGAATGCAGCGCTGATGCGGCTTCGCGCGCAGAAACGGCTGAGGCGCGCCGCTCCCACGCTTGGCTTGGCCGAGGCTGAGATCATCCCGTTCCCCCTCTCTTCCTCCACCGCCGATCCGGAGCGTGTCATGGCACAGCGGCAGCTTCTCCATCTCGTCGAGGAGGCGACCGATGCACTTCCCGAAATCTTCCGCCTCGTTTTCGTCGCCCGTATCATCGAGGGCCTGAGTGTGGAGGAGACCGTGGCATTGCTCGATCTACCGGCGGCCACAGTGAAAACGCGTCTCCACCGCGCCCGCAAGTTGATCCGCACCCGTCTGGAAAAGCAGATAGGTCCGGTGCTCGTCGACGCCTTCCCCTTCGCCGGCACGCGCTGCGACCGGCTGACGGAAGCCGTGATCGCAAGACTCGGTTTCGAAAAATAACAGGAACCTCTTCGGCGAACCGGCATCCAATACCGCGTTAACTGAAAAGAGCGCCGAGCCATCCGCCGGCGCCGAGGAGATCCCGATGAAAACCCTATTTGCCTTATTTGGTGCAGCCTGCCTCGTGCTCACCGCTTCACTCGCCAACGCCGCCGACAAGCCGACCGACCCGCAGATCGCCCACATCGCCTACACCGCCGGCGTCATCGACGTGGAGGCCGCCAGGCTTGCCCTGTCGAAGACGACGAGCGCCGACGTCAAGGCCTTCGCCGAGTCGATGCAGAAGGACCATGAAGCCGTCAACGACATGGCGCTGGCGCTCGTCAAGAAGCTGAACGTGACGCCGGAGGACAATGCCACCAGCCAGGCGCTCTCCACGGCGGCGGAAGAGAAGCGCGCCGAACTCGGCAAGCTCGACGGCGCGGCCTTCGACAAAGCCTATATCGACAACGAGGTTGCCTTTCACCAGCAGGTCAACGGCGCGCTTGAAACCCTTCTGATCCCCTCGGCACAGAATGCCGAACTGAAGGGGCTGCTGGAAACCGGCCTGAAACTGTTCCAAGGCCACCAGCAGCACGCAGAGCATGTCGCCGCAGGCCTGAAATGACGGCGAGACTCCTCAACCGACGGCAGCTTCTCGCGACGGGCGCCGTCGTGCTGGTGGGCAACACGCTCGCTCGTGCCCGTAACGGCACGGTCCATGTAACGATCGAAACCCTCGCCTTCCTGCCCGCCGAAATCGAGGTGAAGGCCGGCGAAACCATCGAATGGACCAATAAGGACCGGTTCGCCCACACCGCCACTGTCGAGGGCGGCTGGGAGGTCCTGATCCCGCCCGGCAAGGTAGCAACGCGCATTGCCACCGCCACCGACACCGTCGAGTACTATTGCCGTTTTCACCCCAACATGAAGGGGCGGATCAAGGTCTCAGCGTAACGGTTCGCCGTTGCCGGACGCATCGGTCCGGCAACCCTTCGTCGTTTTCAGGTCGGCGAGTATTGAAGGGCGACCTACGCCACCGATGAAGCGGTTTGCGTCTGTTAGAATATAATCGCAAGATCACACCGGTCACGCATCGTTCCAATTGGGCTTCTAAGGGGCCGACAGCAGACCGTCCGCTGCTATAGGGTACCCAGCACGCAACATGTGATACCTCGGTGCGAAGGTCCGGGATCAGGCCCTAAGTGGCCTAAATCGCATAACTGATGTCATTGGTGATAACGGCCAGCCAATCTCTTCTTCAAAGCCTCTTGACGAACTCATAACCCGTCAGCTATTGATTGAACCAATAGCTCACGGGTTATGGATTGCCATGCCAGATATTGCCACCCCAGATCGGGACATGCTTTTTAAGACGCTTGCCGACCCAACGCGGCGCGCCATTTTCGAGGGGTTGTGCCGCGAGGGTGATCAGACTGTCGCAGTCCTGACGGCTCGGGCGGGAATTTCCCAGCCAGGCGTGTCGAAGCATCTGGCCGTCCTCAAGCAGGCTGGCTTGGTGAGCGACCGCCACCACGGTCGCCAAACCCATTACAGCGCGCAACTCGGTGCCCTCGCTCCGTTGATCGAATGGACAAACCAGATGACAAGCTTTTGGCAGGGCCGGTTCGACGACCTCGAAGACTTGCTGGACAGGATGGATCAATGAGCGAAACATCGACTGCAACACGCACCGTCATTGTCGAGCGCGAGATCGCGCATCCGCCAGAGAAGATCTGGCGGGCGCTCACCCAGCCTCATCTGATCTCGGAATGGCTGATGAAAAATGACTTCAGCCCTGTCGTTGGTCACCGGTTCAATCTTCGCGGCGAGTGGGGTGGCGTTCTGGATTGCGAGGTGCTCGTTGTCGAACCACAAACAATGCTCTCCTATACCTGGAACTTCAAGCATGACGATCCGGCCTTCGATCTGAGCAGCGTCGTGACGTTTTCGCTCTCGCCCACGACGACGGGCACCCGCCTGCGCATGGAACAGGCTGGATTCCGGCCGGATCAGAGGCAGGCATACGGTGGTGCAAAGGCAGGCTGGCCTGAGTTCCTTACAAAGCTGGATCGGGTTTTAACCGGGACAGACTGACGGGGCAGATTGAAAGTCTCTCGCCCTCAATACTGACAAACAAGGGAGTTGCATATGCGTTCGAATGTGTGGATTCGCCAGGTTCACCGATGGCTTTCGATCGTTTTCACGGTGGCCGTCATCGCCAATTTCGTGGCCATGGGGCTCGGGGAGCCTCCGCCGTGGATCGTATATGCGCCGCTACCACCACTTTTTATGCTGATGTTTACCGGCCTGTACATGTCCGCCATCCCCTACGCCGTCAGGTGGCGCGGATCGAAAGCATAGTCACGCGGGATGTTTCCTTCCTTTAGCAGCGAGAGATTCGATGGAATTCGCAGTCCGTACCATGATCACTTCAATTGAAGACTATTTTGCCAAGGGATGCGGGCGCTGCGAGCGCTTTGCCGGACCGGACTGTTCGACGCGGCAATGGGCGCAAGGCCTGAATGAACTGCGCCAGATTTGCCGCGATGCGGGGCTGGTCGAGACGGTAAAATGGGGGCATCCATGTTACATGCATCGAGACCGCAACATCGTCATCTTCGGCGCTTTTCGCGATAATTTCCGCTTAACCTTTTTCAACGCGGCATTGATGAAAGACCCTTGCGGCGTCCTCCAGAGACAAGGCCCGAACACACGCCATCCCGACATGATCCGTTTCGTGGATACCGTTCAGATAGCAAAGATGAAGACCCTCATCCTGTCTTACTTGAAGGAGGCGATGGATTATGCGGAGGCCGGGATCAAGCCACCAAAGGATGAGAGTGAAATCGAGCTGCCCGATGAGCTGGTTGACGCCCTGGACTCCGATCCTGAACTTGCAGAAGCCTTTCGGAGCCTGACGCCAGGGCGGCAGAAAAGCTATGTGATCAATCTCAGTTCTACCAAGAAGCCCGAAACGCGAATGTCACGCATCGCCAAATTTCGACCGAATATAGTCGCCGGAAAAGGTGCCATGGAGCGATAATCGACATTCCCATGACCGCTTCTGGCGCAAACATGCCGCCTCGCAAGTCCACTGCATTGTCCGCTTTCGAGCCGCCCCTTAGCGGGACTCTACGACCGAAATGACGGCGCAGAGCTGCCGTTAACAAATCCGACGTGGGAACACTTCGGACCGGCAGCGGAAATAATTTCCAGGCACGCGCAATGGTCCCAGATTCAGAGCTCGGGCCTAACTGCACGGAGGCTTGTAAAATTGCGTCGCCTTGAACGGAATGGCACCAGCGGCCCCGCCATTCAGGCTAGCTCAGAGCAGATATTCGTTTTTACTTCACGGGGTTGCGAATTGGCGTGACGACATGACCGCTTGCGGACTCAACCGAGTCCAAGCGGCAAATAGGCTGCGCAAGAAAACTCTATTGCCCGCATGCGGGCCTGGGACAAGTGAAATTCGCCACTAAAGATCACTTGCCGCGGCCCCTCAACACGAGACTTGCTCCTTAGGATGCGCAACGCGGTCAAAAATTGCCGCTTCCTCCAGGCGTTGAGCGTGCCACTCGAGATGATCATCCATGAATGTCGAAATGAAGTTGTAGGAGTGGTCGTACCCGTCATGCATCCGAAGAAGAAGGGGTATGCCTGCCTTTTGACAGGCCTCGCCCAGCAGCCACGGCCGCAATCCCTCATCGAGGAACCGATCGCTCGTACCCTGATCGACCAGGAATTCTTGGAACCGGCACCCGTCGTCTATTAGCGCGCAAGCATCATAGCGACGCCATGCAGTCTCGTTCGAACCGAGATACTTTTCCAGCGCTGGCCTTGACCATCCAGCCGTAGTCGGCTGAACAATTGGTGCGAAGGCCGAGCAACTGCGAAAGCGGCTCGGGTTTTTCAATGCTATCGTTAGTGCCCCATGCCCACCCATTGAGTGGCCGAAGATGGATTGGCGCGACATCTCAGTAGGGAAATGCGCAGTGACGAGCGCCGGCAACTCCTCTGTCAAGTAGGAATACATACGGTAGTTCTTCGCGTAGGGCGGCTGCGTTGCATCAATATAGAAACTAGCGCCACAACCGACTTGCCAGTTGTCCGTTTCGTCAGGCACTTCATCCCCGCGCGGACTGGTATCAGGGCAAATGATAATCAGGCCCAGCTCGGACGCCATACGCCGATACTCGCCTTTGTCCATGACATTGGCGTGGGTACAGGTTAGGCCAGATAGGTACCAGATGACCGGCCGCGGGCCGTGTTCGGCCTGTGGTGGAAGGAATACGGCAAACGTCATCTCACAGGCGCAGGCCTCCGACATATGAGAATAAACGCCTTGTGTGCCACCATAGGATTTGGCGAGGGATATGATTTTCATGGTCGTTACTTATAAGAGGAAGCGTTCGAGGATGCGATCGATGCGTCGCCCCGGTACTCACGCTGACCGTATGTCCACGCGCCGACTCGACGGATTTCTTCACAACCTTTTCGATATCGCGGTCTTGCCGTCAAAACAGGCGACGGAACCTGACCATGCCGCCGAAATCACCGGAGTCGACGATATCGAAGTTTTCGTAGTATCCAATTTCGGGCGTGACTGAAAAACCCGGCACCATTTCATAAACAACGTTTGCAACGGCAGCGAAATTCTCGTCGCCATCCAGCGATACCTGGGCGTTGAGCGCGGTCGCTTCAGAAATCTTCGCCGTCCCGCCGACCCAGGCTGCCCACTCTCCGCCCCAGACACCATAGAACTGCGAGTACGACGGGCTGTCGTCAGACTTGAGGCCGGCCATTAGAAAGGCGCTGTAGACAGGGCTGAAAGTAAGATCGAGCCGGACCTTCGCGGCCCATTCCTCCGAAACCGAATCATAGGCCGCGACGGTGGTAAAAGACCCCCAATCCTTCGCATAGGCAGCACCCGCCACGATGTGAGGCATGCCGCCATCGGCAAGCTGCGCCCCATAGCCTTGCTCCAATGCAGCGGAGACGGAAAGGCCGTTCGCAGAAGAGAACGTATAGACGATCTGATTGGTGCCAAAAGGACCGTAGCCAATGATGTCATCGCGCAGGACACCGCCCGCGTAGTACGTTAGCGTCGTGAACAGCGAGTCCGTAAATCCAACCCTCAAGCCGCCGATCTCGATATAAGCATTCTCAATCTGCGCCTCTTGCCCCCCGTCGGCCACCGCACTGTCCACATCGAAGTTGATCTGGATGTAACTCCTTAGGGTCCCGAGATCGGTTTCCGAGCGCGCGTCCAGACGGAGAGCGGCGCGGGTAACACTCGAATAGGTGTCCCCGATGAAGTCCCCATCGAGGTCGGTTCCGAACAACCCGAACTTCATATCATGACGGACATACCCGTCGATCTGAAGGCAGATCTCGCTACCTGGAATATAGAAGAAGCCTTCTCCATATGTGTCGCATGCGCGGAGGAACTCTACCGGTTCGGGCACAAATTGCCCGCCCTGATCAGCCGCCAACGCGCTAGACGCAAGCAACGACAAGACATAAACGCTACAAACAGAACGAACCATGCTGATTTCTCCCACCACAATAGGTACGAATGCCATATGGCAATCGACTTCATTTACACGATCAAAGTCTTGCCGGACGTAAAACAGTCTCAGTCACTGGATGTTTGTCGATATTGCTATTTCTTACTTCACGGGCCAGCTTTGCGCGCTGTCCTCATCTACATTAGAAATAGATTATTCAGATCATCGTGGAATGGCTGGGATGCAGCCATCTCATATCCGGGGTTACACCCCGAGGGCTGAGATGACGCAAAAATGCCGGTAGGTCATGTGCCTGAATCTGGCCCAGATCGTCGGTGCGACCGCGGGGTGTCGCGGGTCCCTGTGCGACGGCTGACCGATCGGCGCAAGGGGCCAAGCAGCGCCGGAAGTCTCGGCAGCAGAACGAGCTTTAGGATTTCATAACAAGCTGGTCACGGTAGCGCGGCGGCACGATCGGTGTTTGGAGAAATCGCGCCGCCGCTAACGCTGGAGGACGGGAGGAACCCCTCCCCCGCGCATACGCAGAGCACATGAATTTCGGCGCGGACCGGTGCTGCACATCGACCCGCGGCAGAGAAACATGCCTCAGTAGATCACGACGCTGCGGATGCTTTCGCCGGCATGCATGAGGTCGAAGCCCTTGTTGATGTCTTCGAGCGGCATCGTGTGGGTGATCATCGGGTCGATCTGGATCTTGCCGTCCATGTACCACTCGACGATCTTCGGCACATCGGTGCGGCCGCGCGCGCCGCCGAAGGCGGTGCCCATCCAGTTGCGGCCGGTGACCAGCTGGAAGGGACGGGTGGAGATTTCCTGTCCGGCGCCGGCAACGCCGATGATGACCGACTTGCCCCAGCCGCGATGCGAGGATTCCAGCGCCTGGCGCATCACC
>UCMT01000073.1 GCA_900473795.1 Hyphomicrobiales bacterium
TACATGTCAAAGTCGGATAAGGTATGTTATGGAACTTCATCCAAGGATGGAATGCCCTGCCGACTATTGATCCGCCGTCTGACAGGGGATGTTCGGACGGCGGAAAAATGATCCTCCAGCTCCCGCCTTCCGGAAAGTGGATTGACTCAACGCACTTTACCCGCTGTCTGCCAAGCGCTGACGCAGGAACTCAATGAAGCGCTGAGTTTTCGCCGGCAGCAGACGCGTCTCGGTAATTGCGTACACGGATATGGGAGTGGCTTCCCAGTGCGGCAGCACCCGGCAAAGCCGCCCCATTCCCACGTCTTCCGCTGCGACTGCTTCTGCCAACATAGCCATACCCAAATCCAGGGTTGCTAGCCGTTGAATCAGGCCAACATCATTGAGTAAAAAACGACCTGTTATTGGGGCGTCGACACATTTATCAGATTGCTGCAGTGTCCAAGTGTCAGTTTGCCCGGCTCGCAATCGCATGTTGCGCGAGATCGTCTGGATGAGATGGCTCACCGGCCGCCTCAAGGTATCGCGACGACGCATAGAGATGCCGCCGCATCCGTGTGATTTGTCGAGCAATCAGGCCTGAATCAGGCGATTCGCCCATTCGCCTCCACTAGGCGTGCCGCAACCGGATGTTCAGTCGTTGCTTGCACAGAACTAAGGACAGCGTTTTAGCTCAGCGCCACCCCGGACGCACTTTCGAAATCGAAGAACTTCTGGATCGCAAGCGCAGAAGCGCCGCGCGACCAGATGTTGTTCTCCCAGTCGATCTCGATCGGTGGCGGCACTTCGAAGCTGAATTGTTTAACCGCTTCGGTCATCGGGTCAATCAGCGCTCTGCCAAAACGAATGGCCTCACCACCGACAATGACCACTTCGGGATCAACGAGGTCGATCATGCCGACGAGGCGAATACCAATATCACGGCCGATCGATCCAAGGAACGCGACGGCCTGCGAGTCCCCGGTTTCGACTGCTTCCTGCAAGTCGGCCGGTCCCTGCACGGCATTCGTGGCGCACAGTTCCGCCCACTGCCTTTCGATGGCCGGTTCCGCAAACCGATGGCCCCAGTTCAAAAAACCGTCCGTTTTCAAACCGCCGCCGTCGACGGCAAATCCGATTTCACCAGCCGCGAAGCGCGCGCCACGGTGGATTTGCCCGTGGAAGATCAGCGCCGACCCAACACCCGTGCCGATGATCAGCACAAGCGCCGAAGAACGCCGGCGCGCCGCGCCAAACAGTTGCTGGGCGATCGCAAAGGCATTGACGTCGTTGTCCACCCAAACGGGAACATGAACCTGCTCGGCAAGGAGGGACGCGATCGGGACATCGTGCCAGCCGAACCGGTGGGAGATTCGACAGACACCATGTTCAACATCTATAAGTCCAGGCATCGCAAGCCCCACGCCGATCAGCTTTTCTCTGCGCCTGGCGGTGTCCGGTATCAGTTGTTCGACCGCCTGCTTCGATGCCTCTGCCACGGTTGAAGGCTCTACGTTTGGCAAGGCGATCACCGCGGTGGCTATCGGTTCCGTCGAAAGATCGGTGAGCACAGCCTCCAGGCGGTCCGACATGAGCTTGAGGCCGATCGAATATCGTGCGGCATAATCGAGCTCGACCAGCACCGGCTTGCGCCCGCCCGTGCTCTGGGTGCTCTCTCCCTCTTTCAAAAAGCCTTCCTCGATCAGCTCGGAGACGAGGCCGGTTATCGCCGCGTTACTGAGGCCGGTCTTTGCGGCGAGCTCCCCGCGGCTCAAGCCCCCTTCCCGGCGCAGGAGATTGAGGGCAAGTCTCCGGTTGAGTGCCTTCGCTGTACCTTGATCGACTTTAAGTGCCATGTGTCCATCTTATTTCATTAAGTGAAAAAAGTCTTGCTATAATCCACAAGATCCATTAGAAGGCTTGCGAGGATCAATCTCCTGTTGCTGTAGCACAGCCGATTGGCGTCTGGGAGGAGTCCAGACAGTCTTCCAGCAAATCGCGGGCCCACCCGCAGAAACGAACATATTCAGGCACGCATGGCCGGATGTGGTGCGCGATCCCCTTCGCGCGCCATGGGTTTCTGCGCGCCCCAAGGTGGAACGAGACAATGACAATTTCTTGGATTTCGACATCTCCGACAGAGCAATGGGTCGCGAGGTCAATCGAACAGCCGCTCAATGCCATGCGTGGTCCCGCGTTGACCACCGGGACGACGATCCTAGAGAATTTCAAAGGCTTTGGCGGTTGCTTCAACGAGCTCGGCTGGAAGGCACTCCAGCTCGTCGACGAAAATGCGCGCCAAACCATCCTTGCGGACCTGTTTTCAAAGGACGCCTGCGCGTTCAATTATTGTCGCCTGCCGATCGGCGCGAATGACTATTCGGAAAACTGGTACAGCCACAACGAAACGGCTGGCGACTTCGCCATGGCTGATTTCTCCATCGCGCGTGACCGTATATATTTGATCCCGTTCATCGAGGCGGCCAGGAAAGTGCGGGGCGAGGACTTCATCCTCTTTGCCTCGCCCTGGAGTCCGCCGACCTGGATGAAATTTCCGCAGGCTCACAATTACGGCACGCTTGTCTGGGAACCCGAATACCGCAAGGCCTATGCCGACTATTTCGTTCGATTTGTCCAGGCTTACAGCGACGTTGGCATCGCGATCGATGCCGTGCATGTCCAGAATGAACCGAATTCCGACCAGAAATTCCCGTCCTGCATCTGGACCGGGGCCAAGATGCGCGACTTCATCCGCGATGATCTCGGGCCGGCGTTCAAGGCCGCCGGCCTGGAGACGGAAATCTGGGCGGGTACGATCGAACGGGGCGACTTCAATGCCTGGGCGGGCACGATCTTTTCCGATGCCGAGGCGGCCGCCTACATCACCGGGGCCGGATTTCAATGGGCCGGAAAACATGCCGTCCAACGGACCCGCCAGGCATTTCCGGACCTGCCGATCATTCAAACGGAGAACGAATGCGGCGATGGGACCAACACGTGGGACCATGCTCACCACGTCTTCGAACTGATCCAGCACTATGTTTCAAACGGCGCTGAAGCCTATGTCTACTGGAACATGGTACTCGAGCCGCAGGGCGAGAGCACCTGGGGCTGGCAGCAGAACTCGATGATCACCATCGATCCTGAAAACCTGGCCGTGATCTACAATCCAGAATTCTACGTGATGAAGCACTTCAGCGCCTTCGTCCGTCCGGGTGCCCAGGTGCTTGCGACCGTGGGACCGATGGCCGCGAACGCGCTTGCCTTCCGCAATCTTGATGGCACGAACGTCCTTGTCATCCAGAATCCAAACGATGCGCCGCGCAAGGTCCCGCTGTCTCTCGGGAAAGAGACCCTGACGCTCACCCTGCCCGCACTCTCGATCAACACAATCCGCTTTTGACCGTTCTGGCTGACGATTCCCGTCTGCCTTGCTTGAGGAGGAAGTACATGAACATCACCATTTCAATGCGCGTGCTCAGGAACACCGCGCTTTTCTTGTCGCTATCGGCGTCGACGGTTCTGGCGCAGACGACCGTCAACATTCTGCGCCCGGAAGTGCCGGCCAATGAAAAGGCCTATTACGACCAGGTCGTCAGCGATTTCGAAAAGGCGCATACCGGCGTCGACATATCGTTCGAATACCTCGCCAACGAAGCCTACAAGCAGAAGCTGAGCACGCTGCTGCAATCCGACCAGAAGCCGGACTTGATCTATAGCTGGGCGGGTGGCGTGCTGGCGCAGCAGGCGGAAGCCGGCGTCTTGCAGGATATCGGTGCGATGATGACGCCGGAATGGGCGGATAGTCTGTCGGCGGCAAGCCTTGCGGCGTTCACCGTCGATGGCAAGGTCTATGGAATCCCCACCAATGCCAATGAGATCGTGTTCTGGACGAACACGGACCTCGCCACCAAGGCCGGCATCGATCTGGGTGCCATCAAGACGTGGGACGACTTCCTCGCCGGGGTTAAGAAGGCGAAGGACGCCGGTCTCACGCCGATCGTCGTCGGAGGCAAGGACAAGTGGCCCCTGCATTTCTACTACGGCTATCTGATGGTGCGCGAGGCCGGCAAGGACGGCTTGGCGGCGGCCATGGCCGGAGAAGGCGATGGCTTTGCGACCGCACCCTTCGTCAAGGCGGGAGAGGATTTCAAGGCGCTTCTCGATCTTCAACCGTTCCAGCCGGGCTTCATGGACACGACCTTCGAGCAGGCGACCGGAATGTTCGGCGACGGCAAGGGCATTTTCCACCTGATGGGCGACTGGGACTACGGCACTGCGAAGCAGAACTCCGCCACAGGCAAGGGTATCCCCGATGAAAAGATGGCGACTGTGCGGTTCCCGGCGGTTACCGGCGGTGCGGGGCAGCAAACCGATACGTTCGGTGGCATCAATGGGTTTGCGGTCGTCGCCGGTGCGAAACCCGAGGCGGTCGAATTCCTGAAATATCTCTCCAGCAAGGAGAACCAGGCAAAAGCCGGCGCTGAAGGCCTCTTCATTCCCGTTGCCAAGGGTGCGGATGAACGGATGAGGAATCCCTTCTTCAAAGAGATGTCGGCCGCCCTGGTCGCCTCCAGCTTCCACCAGATCTTCCTCGATCAGGCGCTGGGGTCGGACGTCGGGGCGACCATCAACGATGTCGCTGCGGATCTGGCACAAGGTGCGGTGACACCGGAAGAGGCCGCGACTACCGTTCAGGACGCGTGGTCCGTTCGTTGAATTTCGCATATCGCCGGCAGGCTTGACCTGCCGGCCCCATCCAGTGGAGCGAAGCCATGTCCAACGCAACAAGCATACGAGCCTCGAAGTCCAATTCAATACTTGCCGATCTCATGTCGAGCAAAGGCCAGGCAGTCCTTCTCATGCTGCCGCCAGCCTTCCTGCTCTTCACCCTCTTCGTCGCTTTACCGCTGTTCGATGCGGCCTACTATAGCCTGTTCAAATGGAACGGCTACGGCACGCCAACCGACTTCGTTTGGCTCGGCAATTTCCGCCAGGTCCTCGATCACGGCATCTTCTGGCAGTCCGTTCGCAACACCCTGATCGTCCTGGCCGTTTCACTGTTTATCCAGTTGCCGCTCGCACTCGGCCTCGCGCTGATGGTCTACGAGAAGACGCCCGCGAACACGCTGTTCCGGCTGGTCTTCTTCCTGCCTTACATCCTCGCCGAAATCGCCTCGGGATTGATCTGGAGCTTCGTCTTCGATGGCAATGCCGGTGTCGCGAGTGCCCTGTTCAAGTCGCTCGGGATGGATCCCGTATTCATTCTTGCCGATCGTCACTGGGCGTTTCTCGCCATCACGCTGGTGGTGGTATGGAAATACTTCGGTTTCCATATGATGATTTTCGTGGCCGCCTTGCAAAGCGTTCCGAAGGAACTTCTGGAGGCGGCAAGACTCGAAGGCGCGAAGCGCTGGGAAGTCGTTCGCTTTGTCCAGGTACCGCTGATCTGGGCGGCAATCGGCGTCTCCGCCTTTTTCGCCGTCGTCGGGTCGCTACAGCTCTTCGACGTGGTCATTCCGCTCACCAATGGCGGGCCGTCCAATTCGACCCACACCATCGTCACCTATCTCTACACGTTCGGCCTCACTCGCACGAGGATCGGATTCGGTAGCGCTGTCGGCGTCCTGCTCTTCATTGCCGCCGTCGGGGTTTCGATCTTTTACCAGCGTCAGACCAACAAGAGGAGCAAGTGATGATTTCCGCTCGTTTAATCCCACAGCTCGCTCGCCTGGCGATCCTGTTGATTGTCGTGACGTTCGTCCTCGGCCCTTTGACGGTCGCCGTGTTCGGCGGCTTCAAAACGAATGGCGAACTGCTGGCCAACCCATTCGGCATTCCGTCGCACTGGAACACCGAATTCTATTCAGCGCTGCTCAACGATCCGAGTTTCTGGAAATATCTCGGCAATTCGCTGATCATCTCGCTGTCTACGGTTGTCCTGACGCTGATCGTCGCGGCCGCAGCCGCCTACGTCTTCGCGCAGATCCGCTTCTTCGGCTCGAAAATGCTGATGTCCTACCTTCTGGCGGGGCTAGTGTTTCCGTTCGCGACGGCAATCCTTCCGCTGTTCATCAAGGTGCGCGACTTCGGCCTGCTCGACAGCTACTGGGCAGTGATCCTGCCGCAGACGGCGTTTGGCCTGTCGCTCTCCATCCTGCTCTTCAAGACCTTTTTCGAACAGTTGCCTAAAGAGCTGTTCGAAGCGGCCTACGTTGAGGGTTGCGGCTATATCCGCTTCTTCTGGCGGTTCACCCTGCCCCTTTCGACACCCATCCTCGCCACCGTCGGCGTCTTTGCCTTCGTGCAGAGCTGGAACAACTTCCTGCTGCCGCTCGTGGTGATCAACTCACGCGAACTGTTCACCTGGCCGCTCGGCATGATGCAGTTCCGTGGCGAATTCCTCGTCGAATGGAACAGGGTTCTCGCTTTCATCACGCTCTCCATCCTGCCGGCCGTCGTGTTTTTCGTCGCCGCGCAGAAATACATAGTCGCGGGCCTGACGGGCGGCGCAGTCAAGGGTTGAAGCTTAATTTTGGGAGGATCAGGGCATGGCAAATGTAGAACTTAGCAATATCAACAAGACTTTCGGCGCGATCGAGACGATCCCCGATTTGACGCTGTCGGTTCCGGACGGTTCGTTCACGGTTCTCGTCGGACCCTCCGGCTGCGGAAAGTCTACGTTGTTGCGAATGGTTGCGGGCCTGGAGACCCCAAGCCGCGGAAGGATCTCGATTGGTGGCAGGGATGTTACCCGCGAAGAGCCGTCCAAGCGCGGCATCTCGATGGTTTTCCAATCCTATGCCCTTTTTCCCCATATGACGGTCGAGCAGAATATCGACTTTGGTCTGCGGCTTTCGAAGACGCCATTGGAGGAACGGCAGAAACGCGTGGACGCAGCGGCCGAAATCCTGCATCTCAAGCCACTTTTGAAGCGCAAGCCGGCGGCACTGTCCGGCGGTCAGCGGCAGCGTGTCGCGATCGGACGTTCGATCGTCCGCAACCCGGACGTCTTCCTTTTTGATGAACCGCTTTCCAATCTCGACGCAGCACTGCGCAATCAGATGCGGGTGGAGCTGGCAGATCTGCATGAGCGGTTGAAATCGACGATGATCTACGTGACCCATGACCAGGTCGAGGCGATGACGCTCGCCGATCAGATCGTTGTGATGAATGCGGGACGAATCGAGCAGGTGGGTGCGCCGATGGAGCTCTACAATCGTCCGCAGACCCTGTTCGTGGCTGGCTTCATCGGCTCCCCTCGGATGAACCTGATTTCCGGTGAGGCGGCAGCAAAGCACGGCGCGAAGACGATCGGCGTCAGGCCCGAACATATCGAGCTTGGGGAGCATGGTCCCTGGAAGGGCCGGTTGCGCGTTGCCGAACATCTCGGCAATGAAACGATCGCCTATATCGACTCCGAACTTGGGGAACTGATCGTTCGCATCAATGGCGACCACAAGATGAAACCAGGGGAAGTGCTGCAGTTTCAATTCCTGCAAGAGCATCTCCACCGCTTTGATGAAAGTGGGCGACGGATTCATCGGGAGCAGACCCTCGTGACGGGTTCGGCAACCAAACTCTTGCATCCCTAAAAGGACCCCGCCACCGTGCTGCAAGAGCCGGCTCGTCGCGCAAAGCTAAATGCCCTTCATTGACGTGGAGGGCATTTGGACCCGGAAGTTACATTCGTCACTTTCAACCCGAAAATCTCCACGTTCGACGCGAGTGTTATGTTGTATAGGTGCCGACGATCATCGCAGAGGCGACCAGACTTCCGCTTCCTTCTCGGAGTCTCCGGAATGGCTTGAAGTTGAAGGGCACGGGTTTCGCCCTCGTTTATCGAAGCAGCTCTTCCTGAATCTGGTTCAATAACCGCATCAAAAAGCGGCGCGGGGATCATATTTCGCCAGGCGAGCCAGCAGGTAATCCACCTCTGCCTTGGCAGTTTGGCTGAGAGCCCCGCCCGGCCTGCGTTGGGTGTCGTGAGAAA
>UCMT01000043.1 GCA_900473795.1 Hyphomicrobiales bacterium
CTCGACCGAAATCTCGTCGAACGGGTTCATCGACATCTTCACATTGGCAAGCTCGACACCCGATCCATCCGGCTTCACCCGGATCTTCACGTTGTAGTCGACGACACGCTTGACCGGGACGAGAATTTTCACAATCAGTTCCCCTGGGTGGTTTGGTCCGAGAATGGGCGAGTTCGTGCCGGCCTTTCCGCCAAAAGCGCCCAAAAGGCGAAGAGTGGCGCATCAAGCGAGTGCATCGCGTGCTTGATTTCCGGCGGATTATAGAATGAGCCGCCGATCCCTGGCGAAAACCACGCCCCCTCCCCCTGACGGAACTCGCCGTCGGAGAGAACGAGGTAGACTTCCTCCGGTGCGTGATCATGGTCGGGATAGCGAACATTCGGGGCCAACAATGTAACGCCGAGCCAGACATCTCGCCGTTCCTCGAGACCGCCAGGTCCGATGATCATCGCATTCGCGTGGCTGTCGACGAAGTTTGCGCTGGCGGATCCATCATAGTTCGAACGTCGACGCCATTCGAGCAACGGTTCAATCTCCTTGAATCGATCTACGACGCGATGAAGGGAGTTTTGTTTCGTTTCGACGGCGAGGGCCCTGTCGAGATGGTCGCACACTGGTAGGCGGGTTCCCAGGCCGGGTCGTTCCTCTCCCGCCGTCTCAAGCGCCTCGAAAATCTGAAGGATAGACCGTCGCGATTCCGGGGCCTGCGCAAATTGATCGTAGGCCACAAATGCAGTGTCGACGAATAACTGAAGGGCTTCACTTCGGCGTGTCATTGAGCGTCTCTTGTTGTGATGGCGCGGGCCAGCGGTCGGCTTGGCTGTTAGATGTCCTTGAGGAGGCGAAGCGCGTCGTAGATCGCGGCATGCGTGTTGCGCGCCGCAACCGCATCGCCGATTCGGAACAGCTGGAATTTGCCCTCGGGGTTGCGCACGACGTCTTGCGGCTCGCCGGCAATCAACTGATCGTGGGACATCTCACCGAGATTGCTCGAGGCCGGCTTCAGCTCAAAATAAAGCTCATCGAGCGGAATGGTGCCATGGTTGATCACCACCTGGTCTATTGTTCGCTGCTTTGCCACACCGCCATAGTCGCTGCCGACATGGGCGATCAACTGATTGCCTTGCCGTTCAACCGCATCCAGTCGGAAGGTAACGGTGAAGGTCACGTCGAGTTTTTGCAAGGAGCGCATATAGGGGACGAGGTTCATCGCCATGACTTCCGGCGCGAAGGAACGGTCGGGAGTCATGATCTCAACCTTGGCGCCGGCATTGGCGAGAAACTCGGCAGCCTGAAGACCGGCGTGGTCACCGGCGTCGTCGAAGATAAGGACGTTGGTGCCGGGCTTGACGTCGCCGGAAATGATATCCCAGGCGGAGACAACCAGTTCGTTGCCCTTGGACAGGACATCCGTATGCGGAAGCCCGCCCGTCGCTATGATGACGACGTCCGGATTTTCTGCCTCTATCGTCTCGGCTTCCGCCCAGCTGTTGAAATGGAAGGTGACGCCGAGCTTCTCACACTGGCTCATGCGCCAGTCGATGATGCTGATCATTTCCTTTCGGCGGGGGCTTTGCGCCGTGAGGCGAATCTGGCCTCCTGGATCGCTCGCAGCTTCGAAGACAACCACCTCGTGGCCGCGCTCGCCGGCCACGCGGGCAGCTTCGAGACCGGCGGGGCCGGCGCCGACGATCACGACCTTCTTGCGACGGTCGGCCGTTGCGATGGTGTGCGGCATCGTGAGCTCACGTCCCGTCGCGGCATTGTGGATACAGTAGGCCGCCCCGCCCTGGTAGATGCGGTCGAGACAGTAATTCGCCCCGACACAAGGACGAATGTCGTCTTCCCGCTTTTCGATGATCTTGCGGACGATATGCGGGTCGGTCATATGGGCGCGGGTCATGCCGATCATGTCGACCTTTCCCGCAGCGATGGCGTGGCGGGCGGTAGCAACGTCGGGTATTCGCGCGGCATGGAAGGTTGGAAAATTCGTGGCGGCACGAATCTCGCCAGCGAAATCGAGATGGGGTGCGCTCGCCATGCCCTGGATCGGAATAACGTCGGTGAGGCCCGGATCCGTGTCGATATGGCCCCGGATCACGTTCAGGTAATCGATAAGCCCGCTCTCCTTGAGGCGCCTCGATATCTCAACCCCCTCTGTCTTGCCCGTCCCGCCGGGAAGGCACTCATCCGCGGTGTAGCGGACGCCGAGAATGAAATCGTCCCCTACCCTCTTTCGCATGGCGGCAAACACGTCGAGACAGAAGCGCAAGCGATTTTCAAGGGAACCGCCGTAAGGTCCATCCAGCTCATTTGTAAGCGGCGAGTTGAACTGGTCGATGAGGTGGCCGTAGGCTTCCAGCTCGACACCATCCATGCCGCCCGCCTTCATCCGCTCCGCGGCGTCGGCAAAGTCCTTGATGATGCGCTCGATGTCCCAGTCTTCCATCTTCTTCGGGAACGCGCGGTGGGACGCTTCACGATGATGCGACGGAGCGACAACAGGTAGCCAGTCGCCCTTGTCCCAGCGCGTGCGCCGGCCCAGATGGGTGAGCTGGATCATGATAGCGGCACCCTCTTCGTGCACCGCATCGGTCATCTCCCGGATCCACGGTACGATCTCGTCCTTGTAGGCGAGCAGGTTGTTGAAAACCGGAGGGCTATCCTTGGATACGGCGGCCGATCCGGCCGTCATCGTCATCGCGACGCCGCCTTTGGCGCGTTCGACGGTGTAGGCGCGATAGCGTTCCTTCGGCATCCCATCCTCCGGGTACGCCGGCTCATGAGACGTGACAATGATACGGTTTCGCAGCGTCAGATGCTTGAGCTGGTAGGGCTGAAGGAGGGGATCATTCGACATCGGCATGTCTCCGGAATAGGACTATCAGCCGGGACGTTATGCGGAAATGTACAGCTATGTCAATAATCAAAACAGATGAGTTTTGTTTAGCGACACAAATGTACATTTTCCTTGCGAACCCTCGCAGGTTTTGTTAGGAGATGAGCATGGAGCAGGTTTTGAGCGATAGCGGTTGGCGGGGTTCTCCGGATGTTTGGCTGGAGGCGGCGTACGATTCCTTTTTGGAATCGGGGGTCGACGCCGTGAAGATCCTCCCACTCGCCAAGAAACTTGGCCTTTCGAGAACGAGTTTCTATTGGTTCTTCAAGGACCGCGAGGAGCTGCTGAGCGCGCTACTTGTGCGGTGGCGAGAAAAAAATACCGGAAATATTGTCAAGCGATCCGAGGCCTATGCCGAGTCGCTGGCAGAAGCGATGCTGAACGTTTTCGACTGCTGGCTGGACTACGAGTTGTTCGATTCAAAGTTCGAGTTCGCCATTCGCAGTTGGGCGATCCAGTCTGAGGAAATCCAGGAAGAGGTCCAGCAGGCTGATAGACTGCGACTCGAGGCTCTCAAGCGGATGTTCATGCGGTTTGGCTACGAAGAGGTCGCCGCCGACGTGCGCGCGCGGACAACTTACCTGGTTCAGATCGGATACATTTCAATGCAGTCGCGCGAAGACATCGCGACGCGCATGAAGCGGATCCCTCACTATATCGCGATCTACACCGGTGAGGTGCCGCAGCCGAGGGAGCTTGCTCGCTTTTTCTCAAGGCACGGGCACGTTCCCGAGCCAGGAGATCTCTGATCATGAGCGGCTCGTTCACGATTGGGGTGATTGGTGGTGGCGGTTGGCTGGGCGGGGCCCTGGCGAGCTCGCTTCTCGATTCCGGCGTGCTGCAGCCGCAAGATCTTTCGCTATCCTATCGAAGCCAAAAACCGCCGCGTGACCTGGGGGCTTTTTGGACGAAAGATAGTCAGCAACTTTGCGATCGTTCTGACGTCGTCATCGTTTGCGTCCGACCAGCCGACTGGCCAACCCTCGCCGTCGACTGTCGCGGCAAGCTGGTTATCTCTGTCATGGCGGGCATCCGTCTTGATCAGCTTGCCCGTCATCATAAAACCGATCGGGTCGTTCGCGCTCTTCCGAACGCAGCGGCTGAAGTTGGAAAATCCTACACGCCGTGGATCGCATCGAACGGTGCCAGTGAAGTCGATAGAACAGTTACGCGTCGCATTTTCGCGGCTTGTGGGCTCGAGGATGAAGTTAGTCGCGAGAGCGATATCGACTATTTGACAGGGCTTACGGGTGCGGGCCCTGCCTTCCCGGCACTGCTGGCAGCGGCGATGATAAAAGATGCTGCCCGCCACGGCATTTCACCGAGTATGGCCCGCCGAGCGGTCAACGCGGTTCTCATCGGAACTGGGCGCATGCTGGAACGGCGCGGCGACTGCCCCGACGATATCGTCTCCTCGTTCCTCGACTATCGAGGAACGACTGCGGCGGCCATTGAAGCCATGCGAGCCTCTGGATTCGACCAAGCGGTCGCCGAGGGTCTTTCCGCAGCATTTCTGAAATCGGTGAGTATGGGAGATGCCTCCTGACGACCGGCGAGCGGGCTAACGCGGCGCCCCGCCTCACTATCACATGCCGCAAAAAAGAGGGAACGTAATGAAGAAGCTACTTGCATCGACATGCCTGATGGTTGGTCTGCTCGGCACAGCATCGGCCTCTAGTGCTGCCGAATGTGGAAGTTTGACTATTGCCAGCATGAACTGGCAAAGCGCAGAGGTCCTTTCAAATCTCGATAAGATTATTCTCAACGAGGGTTACGGGTGCGAGGCGGAAATCACCGTTGGCGACACCGTTCCGACAATCACCTCGATGGCAGAAAAGGGCCAGCCCGATATTGCGCCGGAAGCTTGGATCGACCTTCTCCCCGACGTCGTAAAAAAGGGAACCGATGAAGGCCGAATTATCCAAGTTGGCTCGCCGCTGCCCGATGGAGGCGTGCAAGGATGGTGGATCCCGAAATATTTCGCCGATGCCCATCCAGACATCAAGACCATTCCGGACCTGTTGAAGCACAAAGAGCTGTTCCCGGATCCTGAAGATTCGTCAAAGGGAGCAATCTTCAACGGTCCCCAAGGCTGGGGTGGTACTGTCGTCACGTCGCAGCTCTACAAAGCCTTCGATGCTGAAAAGGCCGGCTTCTCACTGATAGACACAGGGTCTGCAGCAGGTCTCGACGGTTCCATCGCCAAGGCATACGAAAATAAGCAAGCATGGGCAGGGTACTACTGGGCGCCCACCGCTTTGCTTGGCAAATATCCGATGGTGAAACTGGAGGCCGGCGTTCCTGCTGACGCCGCGGAATGGAAACGCTGCAACACAGTGGAGAGCTGCCCCGATCCCAAGCCAAATGCGTGGCCGGTCGACACCATCGTTACCCTCGTTGCCAAGCCCTTTTCTGAAAAGGCCGGCCCGGAAGTCATGGACTACCTCGCGAAACGCTCCTGGAGCAATGAGACTGTCAACAAGCTCATGGCTTGGATGACCGATAATCAGGCGAGCGGCGAAGAGGGTGCCAAGCACTTCCTCGAGGAAAACAAGGGAATCTGGACCAAGTGGGTCTCGCCGGAAGCCGCTGCGAAGATCCAAGCTGCCCTGTAATCAATGAACGAGCGGTACGCCCTGAGGCGTACCGCTTCTCTCACGCCGATAAAATCAAAAAGACTTGCAGCGGCTTCTTAGAAAAGGGGAACCGAATGGAATGGTTTTACAAATTCCCGCACATGGACGATGACGCGCTGCGTGGCCTGAAAAAGGCGATCGATGAAGGCTTTCGGGCCTTCACTCGCAGCTATGGCGATCTGATAGAAAATCTCTTCTCGCCACTGCAGAGTTTTCTCATTGCTGCGGATCGATTCATGACGCAAACGCCGTGGCCGGTTATCATCCTTATCATCGTTGCGATCGCCTGGTTTGCAAGCCGCAGCGCTAAGGTCGTTCTCGGCTGTCTCGTCACGCTCCTGCTGATCGGCTATTTCGACATGTGGGACGATACGATGCGAACGGTCTCCATGATCTTCGTCTGCACCGTTCTCTCCATCGCCATCGGCATTCCCATTGGCATTCTGATGGCGCGCTCCGACCGGGTCCAAAAGATCGTAAGCCCGATCCTGGATGTGATGCAGACAATGCCAAGCTTCGTCTATCTTATTCCAGTGGTTATGCTTCTCGGTATCGGGAAGGTGCCTGGCCTGATCGCTGTCGTAATTTACGCCATTCCGCCGATGATCAGGCTGACCGATCTCGGCATTCGCCTGGTCGACAAGGACGTGCTCGAGGCGGCGGATGCGTTCGGCACCTCCGCTTCGCAGAAACTGTTCAAGGTGCAGTTGCCGCTTGCGCTTCCCACCATCATGGCCGGAATCAACCAGACCATCATGATGGCGCTCGCCATGGTCGTTGTCGCCTCGATGATCGGCGTTCAGGGCCTCGGGCAACCCGTGCTTAAAGCGATCGCAAACCAGTACTTTACCCTGGGAATGTTCAACGGCCTCGCAATCGTCGGCATTGCCATCATCTTCGACAGAGTTAGCCAGGCTTACGGCCAACGGCTCCAGAAGCACAGGGAGATCGTCCATGGCTGATCATCATTTCGGCGGTATCAAGATCCGGCATCTTTATAAGATCTTTGGTCCTAATCCAAAGCCCTATGTCGAAGCGGTTCAGAAGGGATTGAGCAAGACCGAGCTCAACGAAAAGCATGGTCATGTCCTGGGATTGAGCGATATCAACATTGAGATCCCGTCAGGCTGCATTCAGGTTATCATGGGCCTCTCAGGCTCCGGCAAGTCGACGCTGATCCGCCACATCAACCGCCTGATCGACCCGACGGCCGGTGAGGTGCTGGTCGACGGCGTCGATGTCGTCAAGATGGACGAGGCAGAACTGCGCGCGTTCCGCAGGCATCAGACGGCGATGGTCTTCCAGAAGTTCGCGCTTCTTCCCCATCGCAATGTGCTCGACAACACGATGTTCGGGCTGGAAGTGCAGGGACTGGACAGAGAAAAGCGAGTCGACACTGCCATGCGATGGTTGGATCGCGTCGGGCTGAAGGGTTTTGAAAAGAAGTATCCCAATCAATTGTCTGGCGGCATGCAACAGCGCGTCGGCCTCGCCCGCGCGCTTTCCAACGATGCCCCGGTCCTTCTCATGGACGAAGCATATTCGGCGCTTGATCCGCTGATACGTATGGACATGCAGAGCGTTCTTCTTGACCTTCAGAAGGAGATCAAAAAGACGATCGTCTTCATCACGCATGACCTCGATGAGGCGCTTCGTCTCGGCGATCAGATCGCGATCCTGCGGGATGGACAGGTCATTCAGCAGGGCACGAGCCAGGAAATCGTGCTGAAGCCGGCCGACGAATATGTTGCAAACTTCGTGAGAGAGGTGAACAGGGGTCGGGTGGTTCACGTGGACGCAGTCATGAGCCCGCATCAATCGGGCGCGTACCATGGCGGAAAGTCCATTCCGGCGGGAACAACCATCGAAGAGGCCATGCGCGTTCTGGTGTCGGGCTCAGACGAGGACGTGTTCATCGTTGGGAAGACAGGAGAGCCCGTCGGAACGGTTAATCTTCGGCAGCTCACCCGGGCGATGGTCAACTCGCACGAGGAGTTGCAAGCAAGGCCGGCGCTGGCGGGAGTGTTGTAGCCGAGAAGATTGCGCTTGCCCTATGAGCACATGTTGCGCGAGGAGCTTCATAACCGAACTCCACGCGCGGCCTCCACTGTCTTTTCAAAAGCGACGTCGGCCATCAGCCGGTTCTAGGAGCGAGATGTTGAAACCCTTTCCGCATCTGTTTTCACCAATTCGTCTGCGAAACTGCACTTTGCGAAACAGAATCGTTTTCGGTGCACATACTGCGAATATGGCCGAGGATGGTGTGCCGGGCGACCGGCATGTTGCCTATTACGCCGAGCGCGCAATAGGCGGCGCCGGTATGATTGTGGTTGAACCCATGCCGGTGCACCCCGCTGCGGTGCTCACGCGCGGAAATTTCCGACCCTGCGACGACAGCGTTATTCCTCATTTCAAACGGGTCGCCGATGCGATCAAGGCCAACGGCGCCGTTGCGATCCAGCAGCTCTATCATGTCGGCGCGCATGGCGACTCTGACAACTCCTACCACCCGCACTGGTCCCCGTCCGGTTTGCCGAGCTATCATGACAGTGATGGCTCACATGCCATGAGCGAAGCCGAGATCTGGGAAACGATTGAAAGCTTTGTCCAGGCGGCTCGCCGCTGCAAAGAAGCGGGCTTCGATGGCGTTGAAGTCTGGGCCGCGTATCTTGGACTTGTCGATCAATTCTGGACGCCATGGTCCAACCGTCGCGAGGATGACTGGGGCGGGTCGATTGAAAATCGGACGAGAGTTTCGCGCGAGATCATGACGCGCATCCGAGCAACATGCGGCCCGGACTTCATCATCGGTCTCGCCATCAGCGACGAGCCCGACCATGATGTCGCGCTGTCGCGGGATGAGCTCGCCAAAATTGTTGGGCTTCATGACCATCTCGGGCTGGTCGACTACGTGACTTGTGGCTCCGGTAGCTACCTCGACTTCCATAAACTGATGCCGACATTCGTCTATCCGGAAAAGCTCGGCGTTGATCTGGCTGCGGCGATCAAACAGGTCGTGAAGAAGGCCCTGGTAATCGCTGAAAGCCATATCAGAACGCCGGATAACGCGGAAACGGTACTGGGAGAAGGCGCGGCTGATCTCGTCTCCATTGTGCGCGGACAGATCGCAGATCCCCATCTCGCTCGAAAGGCGAACGAGGGACGAGCCGAGGATATCCGGGGCTGCATCTCGTGCAACCAGATGTGTTGGGGCCGACGGTCGCGCGACTACTGGATAAGCTGTCTTATCAACCCCTCGGCCGGCCGGGAGTTCGAATGGGGTGGCGATCGGTTCACACGGGCTGAGCGCGCGAAGAAGGTGCTGGTCGTCGGCGGCGGCCCGGCGGGTCTTGAGGCAGCCCGCGTGGCTGCGGAGCGCGGCCACAAAGTTGTCCTTGCCGAGGCCGGCAGCAAGCTGGGAGGCAACTTCCTCCTCGCCGGATTACAGCCACGCCGAGCGCAGATCCTCGACCTCCTTGCGTGGTACGAACGCCAGCTGGAAAATCTTCAGGTGGACGTCCGCCTGAACAGTTACGTGGACGCCTGCGACGTTCCGGAATTCGCAGCGGACGTTGTGATCATTGCCACAGGCTCGTATTCACCCGAAACCGGCTTCCAGAAGGCAATGCCCGGGGTGGCCGTTCTACCGGGGATCGAGAGAGGAAACGTCTTTTCGGTAGAAGCTGTAATGGCCCGTCAGGCCCGTCCCGGAAACCGCGTTCTCCTTCTTGACGAGGGAGGCGGTTGGCGCGGCGGAGGAACGGCGTGGAAGCTCGCTGAAGAGGGCCACGAGGTTACCCTTCTCTCCCCTGATCCGTTCATTGCCAAAGAACTGCAACGCACCACCGCCGACGTCCCGCTTCGGCGGTCCCTGGCGAAACTCGGCGTCAAATGGCTGCTCGAAGTGAGCGTCGTCGAATGGCATGGGAACGGTGCCACGCTCCTCGACCATAACACCGGCGAAGAGCGGTTTGTGGAAGGCGACGGTCTCGTTCTTGCAACAACGAACATGCCGACGACGTGGCTCGCTGATGAAATGAGGGCATCAGGAATACCCTTTCTCCTCATCGGAGACTGTGCCGGCCCTCGGCAGGCACCCTACGCATTCTATGAAGGCCGGAAGGCGGCGTTGGGACTGTGATGTCAGAAACATCGATACTGATGAATACAGCGGAAATTCACGAGGTCGCCAGGGCTTCCTGCCTCAGATGTGGTGGAAGCCCCGACCAAAGACACTTGTCAACGCGACCTTGTCAGCCGCCAATTTGGCCGCAAGGAAATGGGGTTCCCTGAAGCTACTTGGCGCGCAGCTCGATCTCGGCGCGCCTTCTCTATCGGGCCTTCTCGACCGGATGACCGCGCCCCGAAGCCAAGGAAGCCAAGGCGTTCGCGCAACGCCGCGCGCCTGAATTACTCAGTTCGCCTGAGCCAGTTCTCCCGCACAAGGAGCACACAAATTGAATAGGAGAGAGTTTGGGATGCCTCCAAAGACAACCTTGTTCGGTGCAGGAGCGCCGGCGACGCCAGTCGTCATCATCCAACCGGCAACGGCAGTACCCGAGAGCTTCTATACCCCCTTTGCGGAGTTCCTGGCCGAGCAGGGCTTTCGCGCGGTCACGTACAACTATCGCGGAGTTGGCCGTGAAGCGGGTGATTCATCCTCACGGCTCTTACGAATGCGAGATTGGGCGGACGTTGACGTCAATGCCGTCATTGATGAGGTCCGGGACCGTTTCCCAGGTGCTCCGCTCGCCGCGATCGGCCATAGTTTCGGCGGCCATGCAGTAGGACTTAGCGACCAAAGCCGACATCTAAAGGCGGCTGTCCTGATCGCGTCCCATGCCGGAAGCATGCGTTTTATTCAGCCTTGGACCGAACGGATGAAGGCGACCTTACTTCTCCATGTCCTCGGACCCGCGGTAGCGACAGCACTTGGCTACCTCCCGGGGAAGCGGCTCGGAATAGGTGAAGACCTGTCCGCAGGCGTCATGCACGAGTGGCGTCGATGGACCAAACTACGACACTACTTCTTCGATGATCCAAGCCTCGGTGCAGCAGAGCGATTTGCAAGGATCGAGTGCCCGATACTCTGCTACAGTTTTGCAGATGATCCTTGGGCGACGGAGCCCGCGATCACTGAGCTTGTTCGTCACTTCAAAAATGCTCAAGTGACGAGGCGGCGGATTGATTCCAAACAGCACGGCAGCGGCTCCATCGGTCATCTCGGATTTTTTCATAGGCGACATTGCGATCAGCTTTGGCCGCCTATTACCGATTGGCTCCGCAGCGTCCTCAATCCGCTTACGCCTTAAGCGTCATACCGCTGGTTCCTACGCGCAGATGGCACTTCTATGCGTTTCCAAGGATGAGGTCGAAGACCGGCTCAGGCCGTCCCTGTACGGTGATATGTGCCGGCATCGCATCCGCTGTCGCTTCGGCGAGATCCGCAAGCGCTGCCGGAGACATACCAAGTGCCTGCAGCTGTGCGACGGATCTCAAGCATCGGAGGATGCGCGTCAACTCGCTCAGCCCTGGGGTTGATTGAAACTCCGATCTTCGACAAGCTGGGCGTCCCGGCGGAGGCCATCACGGATGGCTCTGCCTGCAATGCTCGCCCTTATGCCCATGGGCCGGGTCGGCAGGCCGGAAGAGGCGGCCTCCGTTGCGCTGTTCCTGGCAAGCGATGACAGTTCGTTCGTAACCGGCGTCGACCTTCCAGTCGATGGCGGCATGGGACAAGTATAATCTCTAGCCGGCGGAAAAGGTGAGAACAGGGTGCGTTGCAGGCGATTCTGCCGTCAGCCACCCTTCCAGCCAATCGCGACGGGAGGATGGAATCCTCACTGTCGCGCAGCATCTCCCCCCTTCGGGGACCAACAGACGCGTCCTGGTCTGCTGCCGGTTTTGGCGGGTATAAGTGATTATGCGTCGCAGGACGGACCTGAGAATGTCGCGTTTTCGGTGTTCTCCGACCGGGGGCCATGGTCTTCTCGACATGTTCAAGACGTCATCTCGACGATGTCGTGATGGATCGTTGGGAAACCGGTCTCGGGCCGGTATGGACGGTGACGAAAAGCGAATGTCGCCTCCCGTACAGGCGCTCCTTTTCATTCGTTTTCATCCATGTGCCCGACAGAGGCGTTGGCGAGAGGTCGCGACGTGAGGAATAGACGCTCAAACCAAGGAGGAGATGGATATGAGCAAGAACAGAGGCGTGGTCTATTTGAAGCCGGGCAAGGTCGAGGTCCGGGACATCGACGATCCGAAACTCGAATCGCCTGACGGTCGTCGCATCGAGCATGGCGTCATCCTAAAGGTGATTTCGACCAATATCTGCGGATCGGACCAACATATGGTGCGCGGCCGCACCACGGCCCTGCCCGGTCTGGTGCTCGGACACGAAATTACTGGAGAGGTCATCGAGAAGGGTATCGACGTGGAGATGTTGGAGATCGGCGATATCGTCTCCGTCCCCTTCAACGTCGCTTGCGGCCGGTGCCGTTGCTGCAAGTCGCAGGACACCGGGGTCTGCCTCACCGTCAATCCGGCGCGCGCCGGCGGCGCCTATGGCTATGTCGACATGGGCGGATGGATCGGCGGACAGGCGAAATACGTCACCGTCCCGTATGCCGACTTCAACCTCCTGAAATTCCCCGACCGAGACAAGGCCATGGCGAAGATCCGCGATCTGACCATGCTGTCCGACATTCTGCCGACCGGTTTTCACGGCGCGGTCAAGGCGGGCGTGGGCGTCGGCTCTGTCGTCTATGTCGCGGGCGCGGGTCCCGTCGGTCTTGCCGCAGCCGCCTCAGCGCGCATTCTCGGTGCTGCCATCGTCATGATCGGCGACTTCAACAAGGAGCGCCTGGCACACGCCAAGAAAGTCGGTTTCGAGCCGATTGATCTGTCCGCCAGCGACCGGCTCGGAGATATGATTGCGCAGGTGACCGGCAGCGACGAAGTGGACAGTGCCATCGACGCGGTCGGCTTTGAGGCTCGTGGCCATTCGGGCGGCGAACAGCCCGCGGTGGTTCTCAACCAGATGATGGAAATCACCCGCGCTGCGGGCTCCGTTGGTATTCCAGGCCTTTACGTCACGGAAGACCCCGGTGCTGTGGACAGCGCCGCGAAGAAGGGCAGCCTCTCCATGCGCTTCGGCTTAGGCTGGGCCAAGGCCCTCTCCTTCCACACGGGTCAGACGCCGGTTTTGAAATACAATCGCCAGCTCATGCAGGCGATCCTCCATGACCGCCTGCCGATTGCCGACATCGTCAACGCGAAGATCATCTCGCTGGAGGATGCGGCGCAAGGCTACGAGAGTTTCGATCAGGGTGTGGCGCAGAAATTCGTGCTCGACCCGCACGGAGATCTCGCCAAGGTGGCGTAAACCGCTTGTTGTGGCACTGGTCGGAGACGGGCTGCGACCAGTGCCAGAACAGTTTCGTTTCAGCCGCTGCCAACTTGAAATTCAAATTCCTCGCCGCCGCCTCGAAGACAAACAGTGACTGGGTGGAGGGCCTACTGAAGAAGGAAAGGATGTGTGATTTCAATCGAATTTAAGCGGTGTAAACCGGCTTACGGGCCGACTACGGGCAGTTTTACGCTATAGACGTTGATACCGATAAGTTTCATGACCGCTTTCTCTCCTTGGCTTAACTCGATTACTGTAATCTGTCCGCTCCGGCCTTGGCCGTCGCGGCCCTCAAACGCCCGCAAACCTTAAAATCTGCTCGTAGACGCGGCGCGGCAACGAAACGGCCGTTTTGGTCGCCGGGCTACAATCCCGGCCACTCACTCCGGGGATATGCACGCCATGAGCCTCAAGGCGCCTAGTCTGCACTAGCGCGCGGTTGCGGTTGGCCTGCTGATCGAAACCTGGCATCATGGCAATGACCGTCAAGCCAACCTGCGGCGAAGCTTCGCCAGCCCTGAAATCCGGCACGTCCAGCGACCAACGGCCTCCCGAAAGGCCGGCCGAGAGCATCTCCACCATAAGCGCGACATTCGCTCCCTTCCGGCCACCGAAGGGCAACAACGCTCCTTCCATGGCCAATGCAGCGTCCGTGGTGTGGTTACCGTCCTTGTCCACAGCCCATCCCGGTGTGATCGGCCGTCCTTCGGATGCAGCCGCGACAACGTTAACGAACGCGGTTTCGCTCGAGGCCTGATCGATCAGCAGCGCTGGCGCTCCAGAACCCAGAGGAAATGCGAAGGCCAACGGGTTCGTGCTGTACACGGCCGGTGACCCGGGTTTCGAGACAACCATGGCATTTGCATTGGTCGCGGCGATGCTGACGACGCCTTCGGCGGCGAGCCTTCGAGCGTAATACCCAAGTTCGCCGGTCGTGTAGCTGTTCGCCTGAGTAAAGATCGCGATGCCGTTTGTTCTCACCGCCCCGACGAGGCTCTCGAAGGCCAGATCAAAACCAAGTTGCGCTATCCCGGCGTCGGCATCGCACTCGATGAAGGCTGGGAACGGCCGTTCAAAGGTCGGTGATGCATGCAAGTTGATACGGCCCTCATGGAAGCTATTCAGGTAGTCAACGAAGTGCGGAAAGCCCAGCGTCGGTGGACCGTGCAGTGCTGCCGAAAGCGTCGCGTTCACCAACGAGCGGGTCGTGGCTTTGGTGGCCCCAACTGCGGTGCAAGCGCGCACCGCCAACTCTTCAGCTAGCGCCAAATCAAGTTCAATTTCGTCTGACACCCTAAATCTCCAGTCCCGTTTTTCTGCCTTCTAGAATGCGTAGGACGCTTGTCTGGCGCGGCGCAGTTCCCAATCTTGAATGTCTTGAGACGGAGTTCCGCGAGACTTGGCATGAGCCCGTCAGCCGGAGAGTGCATGATGCGGCTGATAGCTCGGTCCCAGGGGGCAGGTTTCGCCCCAGCCGACCAGGCCGTTGTCCGTCACAGCCTTAATGGATCGTCGTATCGTGCTGCGCCCATCGTGTAGGGGCCATTCCTGACCGGCAGCAATCATCGCCTGCCGCTGTTGGCTGTCAGGCTTTCCAGCCTGCGACGATGTCCCAGTCGACATTGATGCCGAGACCCGGAGCATCCGGGAGGGAGGCCAGCCCGTTCTTGATCGCCACGCCGCCGGTAAAGGGGTTTTTGTCGCTGATGGCGACGAAAGAAAGATGGCCCTCGTCTACGGGGAAGACAGTCTTGCATGTCGCGGCCGCGTGAAAGACGGCCGTGTCCCCGAGCAGGGTATAGGGCGCCGTATCAACGGCAACGCCCACGCCGGCCGCCTCGCAGATCGAGATCACCTTGCGGGCTTCAAAGAACCCACCGAGGCGGTTCAATTTGCAGACGATACGATCGCAGGCCTCAGCCTGCACGATCTGAATCATGGCTTCAGCCGACCAAACTGATTCATCAAGGATGACTGGCACGCCGGAAACCTTCCTGACATGAGCGGCTCCCGAAATATCGTCGTACCCAAGCGGTTGCTCCATCGAGAGATTGCGAAATTTGCTGAGACCTCTCAAGATCGAGATCGTCATGCCCGCATTCCACCATCCCTGGTTCGCATCAGCATCGATCAGGATATGATCAGGAACGGCCTCAAGGACCGCAGCGAGTTTGTCTGCTTCGGCCAGCAGGTTTTTGATGGTCCAGCCTGCACTGTACAGTCGGTCGCCGACCTTGACCTTGATCGCCTGAAACCCCTCGTCAACCGCCTTAAGGCAGTCACGTACCGCAAGTTCGGGCGTGTCCTGATAGGTACAGAACATCAACGGTATATCGGACGGATTCCCGCCCCCGAGCAACTTATAGACAGGCAGGCTGACCTCTTTGCCAAGCGCGTCCCACAACGCAATGTCGACGCCCGACCGCGCACTCCGCGCGCCGGGAGACCCGCCCCCATAACATTTGAGCATTCTGTCGTGGCAAAAAGCGATGTTCGCGCCATCGATACCACGCAGCGCGTCGTTGTACAGAGCGATGACGCTGGCGATCTGCTCCGGCGTCTCGTTCAGGTACCACAGCTGAGTGTTGACTTCACCGACGCCGTAAACCCCGGACTCGAGTGTGACCTTGACAAGAAAATTGATCGGTGTGGTCGGCCACGGCGACGTGGCCGAGGACCAGGTTTCCTTGATGGCGACAGTCGGCATCCGCCAGGTTTCAACAGATTTTATGGCAGTCATACACTGGACCTTTTCGTTAGATGGGAAGCGTTAAGGGTGTAACAATGGTTTGAGGCAGCTCCCTCACGGGCGCCGGCTGTCCCAATCTCGATAGTGCCAAATGCGATCTGTATGGGCATTGGCCTCTTAGGCTACAACCGCGACGCATCAACGTTTAAGGCATCATTTGGGGAAGAGCTTTGCCAGCCACTCGTGACCAGCAACTCACCCTTTCAGCTTTTGCCCTCATAGATTGGCCCTCGCGGGACCTCGCCGAAGCGTTCCTACGCAATCCGGGCCTGGTTTCCCAGTGATCTCAACGTCGAAGTCATCATACGGTCACTTGCTCTAGCCTAAGGTAAAACCTGATGGTTTCAGTAGTTCGACACCCGAACGCAGGCGACCGGACTTCCGGATGGCGCGTCTTAGCGGCCCGGCGCGTAGCGTCACATCGGTTGCGGGGAGTTGCTCTTGCGGTTGAAAGGGCGCCCCCAAAAAAAACGAGAACAGCTTATGAGGCCGCCATCCATATGCTGACCGCGCTCGCAATTTTTGGCCTGTCGGCAGTTGATCAATTATAAGACCTAACGGGAAAGCCGAAGGACGCTTCGTTGGGAACAACCCCCAGTCCCGGCCCCCTAGGAAGACTTATGTGCCCGTGTTCAACGGACACACCATTTTCTTCGTCATAGTGCCGCTCGATATAAGGTGCAGCGATCCAAACGCCCTCGTTCAGACGCGGGCTCACGGTCGCGCCGATGTGAACACATGCAGCGGCGAGGATGTCCCCGCCCCATGCGTCATCGCAGGTATGGGGCATTGAGCGCGCCTCGCAAAGATCACGTACGGTCGCCATCGCCTGAAGACCGCCAATACGGGTAACCTTCATGCCGAAGCCATCACAGACGCCCTCGCCGATGGCACGGATCACCGTGGAAAGGTCCTCTGTGTTTTCGTCGAGATACACAGCGTGATGCAGTTGATTGCGGATGGCCTTGACCTCTTCGAACGTATTGCAAGGCTGTTCCAAAATGAATGGGACATCGAGGCATTCGCGACTGAGACGCAGCGCGTCGCGGGTGGTCAAGGACCGGTTGGCATCGGCTGCGAGCCGAGCCCGATCTCCGACGCGCTCCCAGACCTTGCGCACCACGGCAATGTCAATCTCGACTGGCCGGCCACCGATCTTGAGCTGGAGGCGCGGATAACCTTCCGCAACACGTTCCGCCGCTATGCGCGCAGTCTCATCGGGCTCACCGATGCCCAACGCGTAGTATGATGGAACGCGTTCGGTCACAGCGCCCCCCAGAAGATCGGCGACACGCATGCTAAACTGCTTGCCCATGATGTCGTAAGCCGCCATGTCCACAGCTGCTTTTGCATACCGGTGCCCATTGAGCAGGCCATCCATTCGGCGACGAAGCGCGACCGGCTGAAGCGGGTCTGCTCCAATCAGTCCCTGTGCCATCTCATCCAGTGCGGCACGGGCACCTTTTGCATGATGCGGCTGATAGGTCGGACCTACGGGGCAGGTTTCGCCCCAACCGATGAGACCATTGTCCGTGACGATCTTAACGATCGTCGTATCGAGCGCATATACCTTGCTGCCCCCCATTGTGTAAGGGCCATTCTTGACCGGCAGGTCATGTGCGAAGACGTGAATTTCCTTGATTTTCATATTCGCTCCAATCCGACGGCAATGATATTTGCGAGGCAAAGCTCAAGGACGTCCGGCTACAGGACCGGGAGGTGTCAAAACGAGCTTGCCGCTTATTGTCTTCGACAGAAAATCTTGCTGGGCCTGCACGATCTCACTCATTGGATAGACCTTGCCGATGTGCGGACGTATCTCCCCACGTTCGACATAGGAAACAAGATTTTCGAACACCTCGTCTTCCTGGAAGGTGCAGCCAAAAAAGGACAAATCTTTCAGATAAAGCGTGCGAACGTCGAGTTCGACGATCGGCCCGGCAATGGCGCCAGCAACCGCGTAGCGGCCACCACGCTTGAGGACGTCGAGCAGTTCCGGAAATGCTGGCCCGGCGGCGACGTCAAGGACGACATCAACCGAGTCTATGCCGACATGCTGAAAAAGGCGCGCATCTCGCGCCACGACTTCGTCGGCGCCAAGTTCGCGCACCTGCTGCGCCTTGTCTTTTCCCGATATGGCAATGACCTTGGCGCCGCGGCGTTTTGCGAGTTGGACAGCAGCAGATCCGACACCACCAGAGGCCCCGGTGATCAGAACAGTTTCACCGGTTTTTACTTTCGCGCGATGCAGCATGCCTTCGGCGGTTGAATACGCGCAAGGGACCGTCGCCAACTCAACGTCGCTCCAGTCGCAATCGACCTTGAACGTCTCACGGGACGGCGCTTTCGAGAACTGTGCGAAGGCGCCGTCGCATTCCGAGCCGAATGTCCAGCATTCGTAAGGGCGGTAATCCACATAGGTGCGCAACAGGTTGCGCACGATCACCCGTTCACCGATCCGGCTCGGATCCACTCCGTCTCCGACGGCGACGATGTAGCCGCAACAATCAGCCCCTTGGATACGAGGAAATGACAACGCTTCACCGGTCCAACTCGCGTCGTCGTCCTGGGTTGTTTCGAAACCCGATGTGCCTCCGTCAGAGGTTCCGCTTCGCACGCCCTTCGAGTACCAGCCAATGCGGGTATTGATGTCCGTGTTGTTGATGGCTGCGGCAGCAACCTTGATGAGAACTTCTCCCTTCGCCGGCTTGGGAACCGGGAGGTCGTCCCTGAACTCCAGTTTTTCAAAACCTCCGTGCCCGACCAACACGACACCGGACATTGTCTTGGGGATGCTCATGGAAGCTGCAAGGTTAGAAACGGGGTTTGTCATGGTTCAAGCTCCATCGATATCGCATTTGTTACCGCACCTAAATCGTCGGCCGAAATAGTCTACACAATGTCTACAACATATCTATTCATTGTCGCAAGCGGCCCACCGCCCCAGTTTCGGTATGGAAGACGCCTAGGCCCGAAATGTTGCTGCAGGTTTCCCGAGGAGGCTGCGATCGACTTCGATGCCAAGACCCGGCCCACTCGGGGCAGCGCCTCGGCCCTTGGTTTGGCGTGGCTGGTATCCGGCGATATGTTCGTTGGTCCAGTCGTTGAAAAGGACGTATGCATGATCACGGAAATCTTCATGTGGTGCTCGCTATTGAGGGTGGTCTGTCCGTAACCGAGGTGAGCTTTGCAACCTCGGCAGGGCAACTACGCGGCTTATTTCCCACGATGCAACTGTTGACACAAACGAGTTTTTAGGAGTTCTAGGCCCAGAAAAACTGAGGCTCAGCCATGGCTATTAACCCGCCCTATGAACGCTTTCCGTCGCTCAATGCTCTTCGAGCGTTCGAGGCCTCCGCACGTTTGGGCGGGTTTGCCCAAGCGGCACAGGAGTTATCCGTCACCCCCGGGGCGGTGGCAGCTCAGGTCAAGCTTCTGGAAGCGGAGTATGGTAGCGCCCTGTTCGAACGACACGCGAGAGGCGTGAGACTTACGCCACTCGGTCACTCTGTACGGAAAGACTTCATCCGGGCTTTCGACGTTCTGGGGGAAGCGGTCCGGAACCTTCGCAGAATGTCGAAACCGTCAAACGTACACATCGTTACGTCTCCGGCACTGGCGCAACTGTGGCTCGCGCCAAGGGTGATAAAGCTGCGCGAGGTGTTTCAAGACATCGATCTTTCCGTAACGGCGTTGGAGGAGCCACCTCACCTGAAGCGCGGTCCGTTCGACATCTGCCTTTTCTACTCGGAGGGCTCTCAATCTCATCACATCCGCCTGGCGGACGAATACATAACGCCAGTCTGCGCTCCCGCTCTGGCAAACCGCATCCGCCATCCGAGGGACCTAGCCGAGGTCACATGCATAGGCGATGTGGTATGGGAGGACTGGAAGGTCTGGGGTCGTGTTACCGGATGGGGCGACAAGTTCACTTTAGGTGCGGGACCGCGCTTTTCCCTGTACGCGGTTGCGGCGCAGGAGGCCTTGCTGGGACTGGGCGTTATAATGGGCCGTCGATCACTCGTGCAGCCATATCTGGAAAGCGGTGCTCTTGTGGCCCCCTTCGAGTGGGTACCGCTCGGCCTCACGATCGACGCGTGGACGCTTCCAGAAAGCCGAACGAGTGTCGAGGTGAACAAAGTGTTGGAAGCAATATTGGGGTTCGTCTGAGTGTGACCTTGCCCCGTTGAGATAATCAATTTTGAAGTAAGCTCTGGCCATTGTTGAAGTGCCCCCCGAATTTGGGCCAGCGGGAGCTGGAATTTTCCGGGGTTAAGGCTCAGTTCGGCGGGGGTGCCGATAAGCCGTTCATCAGCGAAATCGGCACCTTGTTGCCGATCGCGCTGTGTGGCCGGAACTCGTTATAGTCTCTACGCCAATCCTCCATCTTCGCCCGCGCGTCGTCAAGGCTCATGAACCAATGAGCGTTCAGGCACTCGGCGCGGAACTTGCCGTTGATGGGGAAGACGGCCCCGCGCCGAACCGATTGGCCGTATGATAGCGCGCCCAGTTAAACAGGAGCCACGAAGATGATCGCCAGCACGATAGGCCTTGATCTGGCCAAGCATAACTTTCACGTCCATGCTGTGGATGCGGATGGTCTAGTGATTAAGACCGCGACGCTCCGACGAAGCGAGATGATCAAATTCTTCACGACTGCAAGACCATGCCTTGTTGGTGTGGAAGCTTGCGCCACGGCGCATTATTGGGCCCGTGAACTGATGAAGCTCGGCCACGAGGTTCGATTGATACCGCCTTCGTACGTAAAGCCGTTTGTGCGGCGTGGTGCGAAGAATGACGCTGCAGACGCTGCAGCTATCTGTGAAGCTGTCCAGCGACCCGACATGCGCTTCGTTCCGATAAAGTCCGAGGCCAACCAGAGCTTTCTGATGCTACATCGGGCTCGAGGTTTGCTGGTACGGCAACGGACCATGACAGTATGTGCGATCCGCGCTCATCTCGCCGAATTCGGAATCATATTCGGTCAAGGTCGACAACGCATCGAGACCATAATGCCGATGATAGATGGTATTGCGGCCTCGTTGCCAGAATATGCTCGGTTTGCTTTGACCGGTCTGATCAACTCTGTTGGTGAGCTCAACAAGCAGATTGACGGAATTGAGACGAAGCTGGCGGAGATCGGTCGTTCAGATCCAGTCTCAAGTGTGCTGTCATCGATTCCAGGGGTCGGCCCCATAACATCCACAGCCATTGCCGCGACTATTCCGGACGCGAGAATGTTCCGTTCCGGCCGAGAGTTTGCAGCCTGACTGGGTCTGACCCCGCGACAAAGCTCCAGTGGCGGCACCACTCGATTGGGAGGGATCACGAAACAGGGAGACGCGTATCTGCGTCATCTTCTGGTGATCGGCGCCAGGAATATAGTTCGATACCCGAAAGCTCGAGCAAAGCTCGGAGGAGCTTGGATCGACGCCCTATTACAGCGACGACGTCCCATGATCGTGGCGGTCGCCGTGGCTAACAAGCTTGCCAGGATCATTTGGGCGATGATGACGAGTGGAGAGATGTTCAGGGAAGCGGACATCAAGACAGCGTAGCAAGGGAAACGAGTTATCCACGGTGTAAGGTGCAGAAGCAGTAGATGGTCATCCAGCGGAGCTGGGGATCGAGCAAGCCCGGAGAGTTTTAGGCGCAGCAGTGAAGCGCGACCCGTTGATGAGGCCTCGATCCGCGAACTCCATCAGGGCCAGCGACCATGATCTCGGTCGCACACGAAGGCCGAATACATGAACGCACCCGACTGATGACCAAAATTTGCAGAAAGCCTCTTGCGCCCGCGGGGCCGTCTATACATGAAGCTTTCGATGTAGCTGTTGTCGGTGGGTTTTCCGGGCCGGGAGAAGTCAAGCACGACACCCTTGTGGTAGGCCCACAGGTCGAGGTCACGGGAGATGAATTCGCTGCCATTGTCGACGCGGATTGCTGCCGGATAACCGATCTGCCGGCACACCCGCTCAAGCGTCTGAACCACGTCCTCGCCCCGGTAGCTGAAGCGGGCATCAACTGCCGGCGAGAAGCGCGAGAAGGTATCGACGACTGTCAGCACCCTGATCTTGCGGCCCGTGGCCAACTGGTCGTGGACAAAGTCCATTGCCCAGACATGGTTGGAATGGGTTGCTTCCGTGCGGTCGGCCCGCAGCTTCGCCTTGACCCGACGCTTCGGGACCTTATTGCGGAGCTGGAGGTCCATCTCCTTGTAAAGGCGATAGATTCGCTTCGGATTAACCGGCCATCCGTCACGCTTGAGCAGGACGTGCACACGTCGATAGCCATAGCGCACCCGTGTCTGGCAAATGTCCTTGATCCTCAGCTTCAATTCGGCCTGCTCGCCGCGCCTGGACTTGTACACGTAAAGCGACCGATCGATCTTCAACACCGAACACGCGCGCCGGATCGAGACCTTCCAGTCTGCCTTGATCGTGTCGACAAGCTTGCGATTGCGGGCAGGCCTCATAGCTTTTTTGACAGAACATCCTGGAGCAGGGCCTTGTCCAACGAGAGGTCCGCGACAATCCGCTTCAGCTTGGTATTCTCCTCCTCGAGTTGCCGCAGCCGCTTCATCTCCGAGGGCATCAGGCCGGCGTATTTTTTGCGCCAGTTGTAAAAAGTCGCGTCCGAAATCCCGGCCTTGCGGCACACCTCGCCGACCGGTGTGGCGTCCGCTGCCTGCTTCAGCACGAACGCGATCTGCGCCTCCGAAAACTTCGATGCCTTCATGGAATTCTCCTCAGTGTCCCCACAGGGATCATAAGTGGAAAATTCCAGTTCCAAATGGCCTAATTTGACGGGGGCACGTCAGGCAGCATACCGGAGAGCCAAACATCTCTTGCCCTTGAGCGCGCCAGGCCAGTTGATAAAAAAGCCCGGCACCAAAGGTGCCGGGCAGTAAGCAGGGGGTTGGCAATCCCTGCGGGGAAACGAAGTCTTGCGCGTGCCAATCTCATCGGAAGGAACGTCGCCATTGGCGCGGAAGGTGCTGCCGCGGATCGAATAGGCAACTGTGCCCGCGATCTCCATGCGAAAATCGTAGACACTGACGAGGTAACGCGGCAGGCAACGGGCGCGCGCCAAGAAACCGCCGAAAGCGAAGGTCAAAAAATCAGACGACGAACTAGCTCGCTGACTTGCGGGGATGGACCTCTTACTCATCACCTGCCTTCCACTCGCGGAATGCCAGGCTAGCGGTTGCGCCGATTGCGGTTAATGGCTGAGGTGGCAACGCCTTCGGAGCTTCAAAACTCTTATATATCCTCGTGAGTTCGGAGCTGTGTCCCAACATCAATTCAGCGGCCGCAATGCCTGAAGCCGTTGCTTTCGTAGCACCAACCCCGTTGCATCCACATGCGGCAAACACGCCGCGTTCGATTTCCCCGAATGCCGGGACTGAGTTCCAGGTGACGGCCATTGCACCGGCCCACCGGTACTCCATACCGACCTCGTGAAGACCCGGAAACCGCGCTTTGAACTTGCGATCGTGTTGAACGCCGGCCCTCCTGAGCGATCCTTCACTGGCAACTGGGCTCGCGTTGTAGGTGTAGCGGGACCGGATAAGGATACGATCGCCTCGCTGTCCAGGGACGCGGCGAACCGTGGTGCCCATCGGAAGGGCTGGCGTTGCTGCCCATTTTCTATCGCCGGACAGGCGGCTGGGGTCGAACTCCTGTGTCATCGAGGCGTAGGTGAATATATGCAGGAGACGGCCTTTGAAGAAGCCGAAACTCTCTGCATGTCCGTTGTTGGCAAGAATGATCCTGTCGGTGCTGATCGAGCCCCGAGAGGTCTTCACGAGCCATCCTTGTCCGGTGCTCTGGAACGAGATGGCCGGCGTTCTTTCAAACACCGTGACAGGCTGACGAAGGCAGTCCGCGAGGCCTCGAATGTAGGCTGCTGGCTGCACGATGATGGTACCGGGGGTGAACAGAGCAGATGTATAGCAACGGGTGCCTGTTACCGCGGCGATCTCTTGTGCATTCAGAAGCTGATGCTTTTCGCCGAGCTTGCCCAGTTGTTCGGCATAGGTGACGAGGTGGTGGTCCCCCTCGTCGCTAATGGCGACGCTGTATCGGCCACATGGATCGAAAATCTCGCGGCCCCATCCTTCTTCCGCGGCAATTGAGCTGGCCAAGGCGATGGCGCTGCGACTGACAACGATGGCCTGCTTGCTTTTGCTCGCGGAGTCGCCGCCGTAGTCGTCGGAAGAGACCTCATGAGGCAAGTCGATGATGAAACCGGAGTTGCGTCCGGCGGGCCCTTCGCCGATGACACCGGCTTCCAGAACTGCGACGCGCAACGCGGGATCGAGCTGAGAGATCCGCCGCGCTGCGGACAACCCGGCAAAGCCTCCTCCAATCACGACGACATCGGCCGTGAGAGACCCCTCAAGTTGGGGTCTCTCGGTGCGCGGAGGAAGCATTGCGACCCAGCCCGAAATGCCCGTATTCTTGGGGAGTTTCGATGCCGCGAATACCTTCTTTGAATTCGTGCTCACGACGCCTGTGATTCCCGCTCGGCAAGCTCTCCGAGCGCGGCCTTCAAAGCTTCAATTCGATCACTAGACAAGCCTCTCAGAGGCTTGCGGGGGCTGCCGGCCCCGTAACCGGTCAGTTCGGCTCCCGCATAGACGGACTGCACATAGTCTCCTTCCCACAGAAGCGACATGACAGGCTCGAGTGCAGACCAGATTTCACGTGCCTCCTCCCATTTCTGGGCCGACGCTGCCGCCACCAAGGCAAGGCAGGTGCGCGGAGCAAAGTTCGCGCCACCCCAGATGAGACCGCTGCATCCGGCATAGAGTGCATAGGGTACGAGCGGGTCAGCGCCGTTCATGACCGGAAGGCCCGTGCGGATAAGTGACGCCTGCTTTCCAAGATCGCCGCTGCTGTCCTTTACGGCGCAGAAACCAGGAATGTTGCAAAGCTCTCTTAGAAGCGACGGAGTGACAGCGACGCCAACAGCCTGCGGCACGTTATAGCCGATCACGGGCAGGCCCGCTTTGGCGACTTCCGCATAAAAATCGACGATGCCCTGATCGTCCGTCGGCCCCTCGAAAAAGGGCGGCAACACCATTACACCATCAGCGCCGCAATCGGCGGCGTGACGTGTGCGCTCGACGACGTCGTCCGAGAGAAGGGCAGAAGTCTGCACTATGACCTTCGCGCGCCCATTGATGATCTTCGCACCGCGCTGCACGAGTTGCTTGGACTCGTCCTTTGAGAGATAGACATGCATTCCAGTGCCGGAGCTCAGGACAAAGCCGGGGACGCCAAGTGCCAAATAACGTTCGATGTTCTCTTCCAACCGGTCGAAGTTCATGCGCCCTTGCGCGTCGAACGGCGTGGTGATTGCGAGGTTGAGGCCAGGAAAAGGGAAGTTCGTCATCTTAATGGTCCGCCGGTCCGGCGTCGGAAAGATCCGGCCAGATTGTCTTGTGTGAGTTTATTGACTTGCCTGGCGACGCCAGCTTCGCAGCAATCTGCTTTATTCGACTTCATCAAAGGCCGGCAGCGACGCCGCGCTATACCTCGACGCTTATTCGGCCCATCGGGTTGGAGCAGCAAGCGAGGATATAGCCGTCGGCGATGTCCTCGTCGGTTATTCCGCCATTGTGCACCATATGCACCTGTCCTTCGTTTTTGCGGATCTTGCAGGTTCCGCAGATCCCCATAGAACAACCCGATGGGATCATCAGCCCCGCGGCCTTCGCAGCGGCCAGGATCGTGACCGTCTGGGAACACTTAGCGGAGATGCCGGAGAGGACAAATTCGATCTCAGCCTCGCTTTGTTCATTCGGCAGCACGTCCTCGGGAATGTTCTCGGCGTCCTGAGGCTCCGCCTGGAAGCTTTCCTGATGATAGCGGCTCATGTCGTAGCCGAGAGCGGCAAGCGCCTCGCGTACGGCCCGCATGAAGGGTTCAGGCCCGCAGCAGAAGACCTCGCGCTCTAGGTAGTCCTGGGCCATCAGACCGAGCATGATCTGGTTGAACATCCCCCGGTAGCCGGTCCACGGCCGGAAGGGATCGGCCTCTTCAACCACCCATTTCAGATCGATGCCGACGATGCGCGAGGCCATGAGCTCCATCCTGTCACGCAGGATGATCTCGGAGGGACGGCGGGCGCAGTTAATGAAGACGATATCCGGTTCACGCCCGGAATCGTAAAGCCAGGTGGTCATCGCCACCATCGGTGTGATGCCGGAACCGGCCGAGATGAATAGATACTTCTCGGCCGGGTGATGGACGATCGAGAATTTCCCAGCCGGCCCAATAGCCCTGATCCGCATGCCCTTGCGTAGGTTGTCGAGCATCCACCTGGTTCCGATCGAGCCCTCCTGCGCCTTGACCGTAATCGTCAAAGCCGTCGGCCGCGAGGGCGAGGACGAGATCGTATAGGTGCGATAAAGTGGGCCGCCAGGAACAGGCAGTTCCAACGTGACGAACTGCCCCGGCTCATGATCGAACAACGCGCCGGACGGGCTCTGAAAGCTGAAGGTTACGACGTTCGGCGCTTCCGGCGTACGGGTGACGCATTCGAGCTCTTCAGCGTCCGTCCAGAAGGAGAGATTCTTGAATGCGCTCATCCCCTCACTCCGCTGCCACTGGAAGCGGCGCAAGGGCACGCTCTAGCCAGGCTGCATACCAGTCGACGAATTGAGAAACCCCACTTTCCTGACCCGGCGAATACGGCCCGGGAATGTAGGCGGGTGACAATATCCCTTGCTGGTTGGTTTCGACGATCTCGCGGTCTTCGTCGTTGGTGGCGATCCAGACCTCGGTCAGCCGCTTTAGATCGTAATCCACGCCTTCGACGGCATCCTTGTGCACGAGCCAGGTGGTGGTGACTTCGGTTTCGAGCGCACTGATCGGCGTAACCCGAAAGGTCAGGGAATGATCCGGCAGGAAGTGATTCCAGGTCGTCGGATAATGGAACATCAGCAGCGTGCCGGCGTCAGGCAGGGCAACCCGGCCGAGGTTCTTGCCAACGGCGGCCTTGCCGTCGAGCGTGTAGCTCACGGCTCGTTCCTGCAACGGCATCCGCGCCAGCCGAAACTGTCCGTCTCCTTCCAGCCGGAACCGTGCAGGCGCGCCGGCGGCTTCGCAACGATCAAAATGCGCCTGAAGGGTCGCCGAGACCGACCCGTCCGCGGCCACACCCGCCACTTCGGGATCGAGCGAGAAGGAGCGGCAGAGAGCGGGATGATTGCTGCTGCAGTGGTAGCATTCGCGGTTATTTTCCCAAACAAGCTTCCAGTTCGCCTTTTCGACGATGGTCGAGGTAAATGCGACCTTCGCCTCTTTGAGGTCATGGACCGCAAGATAGGGACGCGCCAACGCGGCAAACGGTTCGAAATCCGGCGGCGTGTCCGACAGGCAGATGTAGATCAGGCCCTCGAGATTGCGGAGGCTTATGGGTCTCAAGCCGTGCTTCGATGCGTCGAAGTCAGGCCCCATGTCATTCGCCCAGATCAACTTGCCGTCGAGTTCGTAGGTCCATTGATGATAGGGACAGACGAGTTTGGCGACCTGCCCGTCCCGCGCCTTGCAGATCAGCGAACCGCGATGCCGGCAGGAATTGTGGAAGGCGCGGATCTCGCCGTCGCGGGCTCTAACGATGATCACCTCGTAGGCGCCGACGCGCATTGTGACGTAGCTGCCCGTTTTGGCAAGCTGGCAGGCCGGGATCGCGTACAGCCAGTCTCGGTAGAAGATGTGCTCCAGATCCAGCTGGTAAATCTCCGGAGACGTGTAAAACGGCTGTTCGAGTGCGTAGCCCGGAACGCGGCGCGCAAGCAGGTCAGGGACGGGAGGCGAAGCGACTGTCATAGGAAGATTCCATGCTCGACATATTTAAATGAGATAAAATCTTCTTGCTAAAAGGCCTTTTTGACAATAGCACTTTTTTTCATGATGGATTAGATAAACTAAACTCAGCGAGCTGCCGCGACGGATGCGCTCAAGAGTGCGTTTTCGAAGAGACCCCTAATGCCACGAGCCTATGATCTCTCCTCAATGACGGCTCTCATTTGCTTCGAGGCAGCTGCCCGAAACACGAGCTTCAAGAAGGCCGCTCAAGAAATGAATGTGACGCCTGCGGCCGTCAGCCACCAGATCAAGGCCCTGGAAACTGATCTGGGGTGCAGCTTGTTTCTGCGTCGCAGCCGCGGTGTCGAACTTACGGAAAAGGGCGCCCTTCTGTTCGTTTCCATACAGCGCGGATTCGAGACGATTTCAGAGGCCGTTACTCAGATACGCGATCGTCAGGAAACGGTTGACGTGACCATCCGGACGACGACGGCGGTCAGTTCGCTATGGCTCACCCCAAAAATTTCGGCTTTCTGGAAATTTCATCCCGCTATTACCGTCTCGCAGATCATCAGCGACGTTCCGGGTATGACCGGACGCTGCGATCTGAGCATCCATTATGGCAATCCGCAGGAGAATGGCGTCGAATACCGTAAGCTCTTTCAGGATCGCATCGTCGCCTTGGGCACACCAGCTTTCGCCGCCGAGCATGGCCTCACCCGCATCGATGATCTGCTTAAGGCGCCCTTGATTCATATGAGCAACGAGGAAAACGACTGGACGACGTGGGGCGACTGGTTTCTATCGCTTGGACGCCCTCTCCCTAAGGGCCGCAGTTTCTACGTGAACAACTATATGATTGCGCTTCAGGCCGCCCAAGACGATGTCGGGGCGGTGCTTGGTTGGGACGGATTGGTTGACAGCCTCATACAGGAGGGGCGACTTGTCCAACTAGTGGCCGACAGCGTTCCTTCACCTGTCCCCTTTCATCTGAAGATTCATCCTCGGGCGACTTCGAAAGCCCGCCTGTTTGCGGACTGGCTGATCAAAAGCGCTTAAGGCTCTGCGAAGACAACACGGGTTTTTCGAGTCACCCAGCAGATTCCGTCGGAGACCGAGCCGCACGAGTTCTGAGCCAAGTCAGGAAGAAATTGGTCGCGTCGCTACGTGTCCGTCCTTTTGGTACTACCACGAAGTAGGCATTTCGCGTCTTGACCGCCGCTTCGGTAACCCTGACTAATCGATTTTCGTGCAGCATGTCTTCAACCAGCAGCTTCCAACCCAAAGCAATCCCTTGGCCACGAAGAGCCGCATAAATAGCCTCCGTATAGAAGCTGCAGCGCAGGCCAAATGTCTTCTTATGTGTCTGCACAGAGAAAGCCGCGAGCCATTCGCCCCAGCCGGTCCAGGTGGGATCGTTAGTGTCGTTCCAAATGAGGGGGTGATTTATCAAGTCTTGCGGAACCGAAATCTGGGCCTCTGACCGGGCGTAGTCCGGGCTGCATACCGGAAAAATCTCGTCCTCGAAGAGCAGTTCCGCCTTACCGTCCGGCCACATGCCGCTTCCGAACCTGATCGCGATATCGATTTCGCCTGATCCAATGTTTGATATATTCTCCTGGGACAAGATCCGAAGGTCTATCTCAGGATATTGACGCGAAAACTCGGAAATCCTCGGCAAAAGCCAAAATTGGGAGAAAGCGACGCTGGCGCAGATTGTCAATCCGCCGGTGTGATCGCCTCGAGATATATCGGCAACGCAGCTCGAAACCAGATCAAAAGCATCGCGCGCGGCCGCCGATAGCGTTTTGCCTTTCTGTGTCAACTCGACTTTTCTGTGCACGCGATTAAAGAGCGGAAATCCGAAATGTTCTTCAAGAAGAAGGATTTGATGACTTACTGCAGCTTGCGTAACGCCTAGTTCATTGGCAGCCTTTGTAAAACTTGCCAGACGCGCAGCAGCTTCAAACGAAGTGAGTGCATTAAGGGGAGGCAGCTTTCGTCGAATCGCCATCGAATTGATATTCCCACAGCTCAGTTCAGCCCTCGTGCGCTTGCGACGACGGTCGCAGGTGTTTCCACGAGCGCGTCGGCCTTCATCCCTTGCGGCGCGATGAACATCTCCATGCTCTCGCGCGACAGCTCCCAGTGTTCGAATACAAGGCGGACGACGGTGTCTTCGTCGTGCGAACTAATAGCGGCAATGAAGCCATCGTGGTGGTCTACCGAGAGCCGTAGACGTTTGCGCATGTCGTCGTTGCGCGGGTGGAAAAAGGTGTGACCGATGCGCGCGTGGTCGATCAGGAGACGACCGAGGCTCGACTGCAGGTAGGCGTTGCCTGACATTTCACCAATGATCTCGTGGAAGCGATTGTTCTCAAGGACCATGGAGAGTGCCTCGCCGGTGACGCTCGCCGTGCGAAAGCGCTCCTGAGTGTCCTTGAGGTCTGAAAGTTGCTTCGGCTTGAAATTTTGAACTGCGAGGCGGCCGATCGCTGCGTAAATCATCGGAGCGACCAGGAAAAAATGCCTGAGCATCTGATGGTTCATGGGGCTGACGCGCGCGCCGCGATTGGCCCGGATATCGATATAGCCTTCACCCTCGAGCCGGCGAAATATCTCCCGAACAGGGGTGCGGGAGAGACCATAGCGTTCGCCCAGGCTGACCTCATCGAGATCCTGGTCCGGATCGAGTTCCATCGTCAGTATCTGACGCTTCAAATCGTCGTACAGACCGCTCTTTCCGTTCTTCACCGAAGTCTCCTTTCTGCCTTCCCGCGACGCTTGCAGGACCCTTGCTGACGTGCGCACTCACTATCTCAAAGACCCGAGTCTCGAGTTCTGCGGCGGCGTGGCTCGCTCGACATTTAGACATCGCTCACACTCAGACCCAACAATCCCAAGAGCGATGATCCATGGAGGTACGGAGCAGATTCGGTGCGATGACCCGATCTCTTCTTACGGGGGCAACACCTGCGCAGCTTCGCATCGTCCTCGGAAGAGGCGAAACCTGCCGCGTCGCCGTCGGAAGTAACGCTCGTCTCTCCCTTCGAATACCAGCCAATCCGGGCGTTGATGTCGATGTTGTTTATCGCCGCGGCCAGGTCTTTGCCAAGCAACCGGACATGTGTTGGGATAATGCCTGATGAGGGTTGTCCATGCTCGTTGTCCTTGAAGTGGAAGATTAGAAGATCGCATGGGGCGGTTTACGCCCGCGCGACCTGTCATTGCGGCAGGCTGAGTTTGGCCATGCGACCGCCGTCGATCGCCCAAACCTGTCCCGTTACGAAAGAAGACTCGGAGGAGGCCAGCCAGGCAACCAAGCTTGCGACCTCTTCCGGCTTGCCCGTCCGTCCGACCGGATGGATTTTTCCAATGTTGCGGCGGAAGCCCTCCGGGTCCGGCATGCTCTCCACAAAGTCTACGTTCAGGTCGGTATCGATCCAACCCGGAGCGACGGCATTGCAGCGGACGCCCTCGGCGCTGTGGTCGATCGCAACGGCGCGGGTCAGGCCATGGACACCAGCCTTCGACGCGCAATAGGCGGCGTGCTTGGGGTTTGAGCCCAGGCCTTCAATCGAACCGATGTTGACAATTGTTCCGCCGACCGCGCGCAAATGGGGGAGCGCCGCCTTGATCAGAACGAACGGCGTTGTCAAGTTCACCGTCACCGTACGCTCCCAATCCTCAAGGCTCATGTCCTCGACCAATGATTCCTGCATCATTCCGGCATTGTTGACGAGGACGTCGAGCCGGCCCGCCCGGTTGGCCACTGCCTCGACGGCGCGCGCGGCCGTTGCCGGATCGGTGAAATCGACAGGAATTCCTTCGAACTCCCTGTCTTCACCTCGCTGTGCGGTAAACACCCGCGCACCTTCCTCACGAAGCCTCCGCGCGATGGCCTGGCCGATGCCGCTGCGACCACCCGTTACCAGGGCAGTTTTCCCTTTAAACCTTGTCATTTTACCGGCTTTCCTCCGTTCACCTCGACGAGCGAGCCGCACATGTAGCGTGCGGCGTCCGAAGCAAGGAAAACAACCACCTCGGCGATGTCCTCGGGCTCCGCGATACGGCCCAGCGGAACCGTCTTACCCAGTTCGGCCACAGCCGAGTCCGGGTCAAAGCCCCGCTTGGCGAAGCCCGTGCGTAACATCGGAGTGTTGACCTCGTTGGGGCATACCGCGTTGACGCGAATGTTCTGGTGAGCGTGGTCCATGCCCATGCATTGCGTTAGCGACGCGATCGCAGCTTTGGTCATGCAGTATACGGCGTGGTTCGGCCCGGGCCGAACGCCCCAGCATGACGCGACGTTGACGATCGCGCCCCCGCCTCTTTCGGCCATGATCGGTATGGCGGCACGGCACACCCGGAATGGTGCCTCCACGTTAACCCCGACCGATAAGGCCCAGTCCGCATCACTCGTGTTCGTGACGTCGCCGCGCGTTATGACCCCCGCATTGTTGATTACGATATCGAGCCCGCCGAGCGCTTGATAGGCCGCCAAAGGCAACCCGTCGGCATAGGAAGGATCAAGCAGATCCCCCGGCAAATGAGCCTCTGCCCTGATGCCGGCGACCTCCCGGTCGGCAACCGCGACCTTGACACCCTCGGATCGAAGTTGCTCGACAATGGCTGCGCCAATGCCTCCTGCGGCACCCGTCACGAGTGCGACCTTCCCTTGAAAATAGCTCATGAACCTTCTTCCCTATCGTACTGAACACTGTGAGTTAACTGAGTATGGATCGCTGACTGCCTGGCGTTTTCCCGAAGTAATCACGGTACGCCTTCGAAAAGTGGGACGTCGAAGTGAAACCGCATGCGATTGCGATCTCGGTGATTGCCTGATCGGACTGAACGATCAGGTTCCTTGCCCGGTGTAGCCGCAGCTCGAGAATGTAGCGTTTGGGCGATGTGTTAAGGTACCGACCGAAGATTCGCTCGAGCTGCCTGGTCGAAATGCCAAGCCTCTTGGCGACTTCGGCGCTACTAAGCGGGGTTTCGATATTATCCTCAATGAGTCGGATTGCTTGACCGATACGACTGTTGCGCACTCCATAGCGCGAGCGGATCGACACGCGTTGCGTGGCGCTGCCGTCGCGCACGGCGTTATAAACCATTTGATCCGCTACGGCGGTCGCCAGGTCACGGCCATGGTCACGTGCGATTAGATGGAGCATCAGATCCGCAACGGCCGCACCGCCTGAGGCTGTCACAAACTTCTCGTCGACGACGAACACGGACTTCGTCAATTTGACAGTTGGAAATCGTTCGGCGAAGACGTCGTGGTACTCCCAGTGGACCGCCGCCTTTCTGGTGTCGAGAAAGCCCGCCTCCGCCAGGATATAGGCGCCGGAGCAAATCGCGCCAATGGACGTGCCACGAGCACGTTCCGCTCGGAGAAAGGCCAGCAGCGCCGGCGTGATGTGTCGCTGCACGTTGAGGCCGGAAACCAGCATAAGCTTTTCATCCCGAAGCGAAGGCACCAGCCCGCGACCGACCAGTGTGGTCGCGCCATTTGAGGACGTGGCAGTGCGTCCGTTGACAGAAGAAAGCTGCCATCGATAAAGCTCTGCATCAGCGACCAGATTGGCTATTCGCAATGGCTCGAGGGCGCAGGCGAACGCTAAGTGCGTGAATTCTTCAATCAGAAGAAAGACGAAATCGGTCGCTGAGGTCATGGCGTCAAAGTCGGTTGCGGGGCACTGCATGGGAGCGCCCCGCCGTTGACAATCACATCGCTGCGTCGCGAGCGGCCTTGAGCCAACCGTCATACTCAGAGCGGTGAGCCTCAATCCAAGTCTCAACGTGCTTGTCGATGTCGGCGGAAGACTTCTCGCCATCGGCAATCAACTTGTTCTCAGCCGAGACGTCGTTGATGTTGATCTTTGCGACCTCGAACAGCTTGGCCGCCGCCGGATTGGCCTTGAGGAAATCGTTGCGAGCAACAATTCGCAGACTGTCTACCGCAAAGCCCAGATTCTTGCCTTCGAACTCGGTATTCGCCTTGGCACCATCCGGTAGAGAGCTGTAGGGCACGCTCAGCCATTCCACGTCCTTGCCAGGAACGAGCGCCCCCGAAACCCAGTAGGGTGTCCAAGTGTAGTAGAGCACCGGCTGACCGTTTTTGACACGCGCAATCGTATCGGCGATGATCGCGTTATATTCACCCTGGTTGTGGTTGACCGTGTCACGCAAGCCGTACTCGGTCAGCTGATGCTCGATCACGCGTTCGCATCCCCAACCGGGCACGCAGCCCGCGAGATCGGCCTTGCCGTCGCCGTCGGCGTCGAACTTCGCAGCAATGGCCGGATCTTTCAGATCGCCTAGGTTCTTGACCCCGGCGTCATAGCTGGCCTTGTCGACCAGATAGCCTTGAAGTGCACCTTCCACCAAGGTGCCGACTTTACTGATCTTATCCGGCCCGCCCGCTTCCTTGAAAAAGGCCTCGTGCAGTTCATTCCAACTATCGGTGAAGAAATCGGCATCACCGGTGCCAACAGCGAGGTGCGCGGTCTGCGCGATAACCTCTTGCGGCTCAGCCACGGTATAGCCGAGGTCCTGCAGCGCGCGGAAAACGACCCGCGCCTGGAACATTTCCTCGATCGCTGGCTGTATGACTGGCCGTACGGTAACGCCTTCGCCAGGCTTGTCCTGGGCAAAGACCGGACTTGCGGCAAGCGACAGGACGATCGCCGTAGTCAGGGAAAAGAGTTTCATGCGCTTTCTCCTTGTTGTGTAGTGTTTCAGGCGTGCTTGTGGAAAAGATTGGCGATTAGTCCGAGGGGGCCGGTCTGCCACCAGTGTCGGTGCCCCCTTTCGCGCCCCGACCGGTTCAGACCCTGAGTAATGCGGTCGAGGACAACGGCGAGGATGACAATGCCGAGGCCACCTACGAGGGCCTTTCCGGCGTCAAGGCGTCCCATGGCGCGCAGCACCTCGTTACCCAGGCCGCGAACCGAGATCATCGAGGCGATGACCACCATCGACAGCGACAGCATGATGGTCTGGTTGAGCCCGGCGAAAATCGTCGGTGTCGCCATCGGGAGCTCGACCTTGAACATGATCTGTGACGGGGTGGCTCCGAAAGCCCGGGCTGCCTCAACGACGCTTGGGTTCACCGTCCGAATACCGAGCGAGGTAAGTCGTATCAGGGGGGCGAGCGCGAATATGACCGTGACCAGTACGCCTGAGACGTTGCCGATCCCGATGAGCATGACGACCGGAACCAGATAGACGAACGCCGGAATGGTCTGCATCGTGTCCAAGATGGGCCGGAGTACGGCCTCGAATCGATCGCTCTTGCCCGCCAGGATTCCGAGAGGAAGCCCGATAATAACCGAGAGGATTACCGCCCCCATTACGATAGCCAGTGTCGTCATCGCCAGAGACCACGCTTCTGGAGAAAGGAAGCCGAGCACGGTCAGGGCGATCGCGACGTAGATGGCAGTCCGGCGCCCCGCGGCTTGCCAGGCGATCAACACGATGAGTGCGAGCATGACGAGCGGAGGAGTCGCAAGGAAGGCTCGCTCGATGGACTGAATCAGGCCATCGAGGAAGATTTTGAAAGGCTGGATCGCTTCACGGTTTTCGATCGCCCACTGTTTGATGCCGTCGGAACGGTTCGCGAGGTCAAGATCAACACTCACGAACGGATTCAGCCAGTCGAAGCTATTTTCATCGGCCATCAGTTGATCCCCCCGTTTGCTAAGCCGTGGTCCTCACGACCTTGAATGCCCCGCAGCAAAGAGTCCTTGGTCACGACGCCGGCTACGACGTCACCGTCTTTCACCAGGATGGGATGATCGGTGCCGATAGACAGGTCCACCAAAGTGTTGAGCTTGTCGTCGGGCCGCGCGACTGGCCAATTTGCGGTATCAGCCGAGCCGTTCGTCCGTCGGTACCGCTCGAGCGGCTGCATCACCTTGACGGCGGTGACGAGATCGAGCTTGGAGATACCGCCGACGAACTGCGCGACATAGTCGTCCGCAGGATTTGTGACGATTTCTTCGGGCGTCCCAACCTGCACCAGGACGCCGTCCTTCATGATCGCGATGCGGTCGCCGATGCGGATTGCTTCGTCGAGATCGTGAGTGATGAAGACCGTTGTCTTGTGAAGCTCCGCCGACAGCTGCATGAAAGTCCCTTGCAGTTGACGTCGAATGAGCGGATCGAGCGCGGAGAACGGCTCGTCCATAAGCAGTATCGAGGGGTTGGCCGCAATCGCGCGTGCCAAGCCGACGCGTTGCTGCATGCCACCCGACAGTTCGTCCGGATATTTCAAATCCCAGCCCGTCAATTCCACCGCTTCGATGGCCTGTCGGGCGACTTCGCGTCGCTTTCCTTCAGCGACGCCTCTGACCTCCAGTGCAAACGCCACGTTGTCGCGGACATTGCGGTGGGGCATCAAGGCCATGCTTTGGAAGACCATACCGATTTTCTCGGCCCGGAGCTGACGCAGTTCCTTTGCGCCCATGGTATTGACGTTTCGGCCTTCGATATAGACCGCGCCATCGGTAGGCTCGATCAATCGATTGATGTGTCGGATGAGGGTTGATTTCCCAGAACCCGACAACCCCATGATACAAAATATCTCGCCGCGGCCGACATCGAAAGTCGCGTCACGGACGCCGACGATGCAATCCAGGTCGTCACGAATTTGAGTCTTTGTCAGCTGTCCAGACTTTACAGCGCTGATTGCCTCTTTGGCTTTCGCGCCGAATACCTTCCAGATTCCCTCGCATCGAATGACGGCCTCTTGAGGCTGTGTAACCATTATCGTTCCCACTTTTTGCCATTTTTCTTGTTACACCACAAATTTTCATTGTAGACAAGATGTATTATGCTGCGCTACATAGATAATGTGATTAAGTCGCCACGCAAACAGCCGTGCGAGGACATCCAATGAATGATGCGAAGCGAAACAAAACACACTGCCTGGAAGACCTGCGTCGTCGGGTACTGACGGAGGCGCTTGAACCAGGGAGCTATCTGGATGAGACCGAGATTGCCGAGGCTTACGGCATTTCGCGACCGCCTCTTCGCGAATTGCTTCGGCAGTTAGCCGGCGAAGGCTATGTCGTTCTTCATGAGAACCGGGGCGCCCAGGTCGCCCCGATGACCCATAAGACGCTCAGAAACTTTTTCATTGCTGCGCCGATGATCTACGCGGCTGTCAGCAGGCTTGCGGCAGAGCATGCCACGCCGAACCAGATTATGAGGCTGAAAGACGCCCAGCTTTTATTCCGCGCCGCCATTCGCGACGGTGACGCCGAGCAAAGGGCCCTGACGAATGAACGCTTTCACTCGATCATGGGCGAGATGGCCGACAATGAATATCTTCTACCGAGCCTGAGACGGCTGCTGATCGACCACACGCGGATTGGCATGAAATTCTACAGCCCGCGCAACGCCGATTTGGCCGACCAGAGACTCATTGCCGTGGATCAGCATGACCAGTTCATCGCGCTGATCGAAGCCGGCGACGCGGATGCGTGCGCGGACCTTGCTGTCGCACATTGGGAGCTTTCCCGATCACAGATCGAAAGCTTCGTTACTCCAGGAAGCCTTTTCGTCCCACTCGGACGAATGCCAGACAATATATTAGGGAGAACCCCATGAAATTCGAGGGAATTTACACCCCCGTCATCACACCGCATCACGACGATGGAACAATCGATCGCGACAGCTTTGCCCGCATGATTGAGTATCTGATCGGGTCGGGCGTACACGGCATCATCAATGGCGGATCCACCGGTGAATACTACGCGCAGTCGATGGATGAACGCGTGGAATTGGCAACGCTCGCCAAAGAGATCATCGGGGACCGCGCCTCCCTCATCATCGGAACCGGCGCAATCCAGCTGCAGGACTCCATTCGGATAGCCGAAACCGCAGCCAAGATTGGCGCTTCGGCCATTCTTGTCGGGTCGCCGCCCTACTCGGTGCCGACGGAGCGCGAAAACGCTTTGAACGCCTTGGCGATCGACCGAGCGGCGGACCTCCCGATCATGCTCTATAACTACCCGGGTCGAATGGGCATCAACATGGGGGAGGAGTTTCTCGACCGAGTCGGCCGCAGCCGCAATTTCTGCGCCATCAAAGAGAGCTCCGGTGACATCAACCGGGTGCACCTGCTCGCCCGCGACTATCCCCACATCCAGATGTCGTGTGGCATGGACGACCAAGCCTTGGAGTTTTTCGCATGGGGAGCGCGCAGCTGGGTATGCGGCGGCTCCAACTTCCTGCCGACCGAACACATCGCCCTCTATAGGGCATGCGCGGTGGAAGGGAATTTCGGCAAGGGGCGCCGGATCATGTCAGCGATGATGCCGTTGATGCGCGTGCTGGAGCAGGGCGGAAAATTCATCCAGTGCATCAAATACGGTTGCGAGATGACAGGCTTTCGCGCTGGCCCTCCGCGCGCGCCACTAAAGGGATTGAACAAGGACGACATCCGTCAACTGGAACAGGTCGTGCGGGTGCTTAAGTGCACGATTGCAGAAATTGAAGCGGAGGCATGAATATGGGCGATCTTCTGACACACCAGGAATATGTGGCGCTTGCCGCCAAGCTGCAGTTTCCAACACAGGCGTTCATCGACGGCAGCTTCAGGCCCGCAATCTCGGGGAAGACATTCGAAACGACCAACCCCGCTACGGGAAAAACGCTGGCGAAGGTCGCCTCTTGCGGTCCCGAGGACGTCAATTTCGCCGTTCAGAAGGCGCGTGACGCCTTTGAGGACGGCCGCTGGTCCCGCCTTCATCCGTCGGCGCGCAAGGAAGTGCTGATCCGCCTGACCAAGCTCATGAAGCGCAACGCCCATGAGCTTGCCATCCTGGAAAGCCTCGACAGCGGCAAGACGATCTATGACTGCGAAAACGTCGATGTCCCCGAGACTATCCATTGCCTTGCCTGGCATGCCGAGCTGATCGACAAGATCTACGACCAGGTGTCGCCAGCCTCTGATAATCACATTGCGATGATCGTACGCGAACCCGTTGGCGTGGTTGGCCTTGTCCTTCCCTGGAACTTCCCGCTGCTGATGCTTGCCTGGAAAATTGGTCCCGCCCTTGCCGCAGGCAACTCGGTCATCGTCAAACCGGCCAAGGAAACGACCTTGAGCGCTCTGCGCGTCGCCGAGCTCGCGATGGAGGCCGGAGTTCCCCCAGGCGTCTTCAACGTGCTGCCGGGCGCTGGCTCCGAAGTGGGCGAGCCACTCGGCCGGCACATGGACGTGGACATGGTCTCCTTTACGGGCTCAACGGAGACCGGCAGACGCTTCCCGGGCTATTCGGCTGAGTCGAACCTCAAGGAGGTGACGCTGGAAATGGGCGGCAAGAATCCGGCGGTGGTGCTGGACGACGCCGAGAATATCGACCGCGTCGCCGCCCACATCGTGAATGGCGCGTTCTGGAATATGGGACAGAATTGCTCTGCTTCGTCGAGGCTCATCGTTCAACGCGGCATCAAGGAAGAACTCCTCAAGCGAGTCATCGCGCATGCCCGCGAGTGGCCGATGGGGGACCCCCTGAACCCCGAGAACCGTGTGGGCGCGCTGGTTTCGAAGTCACACTTCGAGAAGGTCTGCTCTTATCTTGAGAAGGGCCAGAAGGTGCTTCTTGGCGGAAAGGCCAAGGACGGGTTCGTGGAGCCCACGATTGTGGACGTCAGCGACCGTGACGCGAAGGTCGTGCGGGAGGAGATCTTTGGACCAATCCTCACGGTGCTGACCGTGGAAAGCTTCGATGAAGCCATTACGCTCGCGAATGACACCGAGTACGGACTGTGCGCATCAATCTACACGGGGAATGCCAAGCGGGCTATACGCGGCGCTCGTGCGATCCGTGCAGGCACCGTCACCGTCAACAGCTTCGGTGAGGGGGATATTACCACTCCCTTCGGGGGCTTCAAATCTTCCGGCTTCGGAGGTCGCGACAACGGCATTCACGCCCACGACCAGTACACTCGGATCAAGACGATCTGGCTCGACCTCACGGATGATGCGGATGAGGCTGTCGCGTGAACGATCACAAAGCCGAGAGGCTGCCGGTCCATCGAGGGCCGGCAGCTTGGAACTCGATCCTGTCGGTCCAATTGGCGTCGCCGCCGCTTGAGACCGATCTGACCGTCGACGTCGCAATTGTCGGCGGCGGCTTTGCAGGCCTTTCAGCTGCAAGGTCTCTACGTCGTAACGATCCGAAGCTGCGGATCGCGGTTTTGGAGGCCAGCGGCCTAGCCGAGGGGGCATCGGGCCGGAACTCCGGCTTCATGATCGACCTGCCGCACGACCTGCAATCCGAAGACTACGCCGGCAAGGGAGTCGCTGCGGACAAGGCGATGATTTCCCTCAACCGCGCCGCCATTGGCTTCGCACGTGAAGCTGTGGAGGAGTACGGCATCGATCCGGCGTTCTTCGACCCGGCCGGCAAGATCAACGGGGCGGCAAGTACGACTGGCCATGATCTTAATGTCAGCTACGCCGATCATCTAAAGGATCTTGGCGAGACCAGCGAGATGCTCGACGCCAAGGCTATGCTCGAAGTCACGGGCAGCCGCCACTACTTCTCGGGATTGTATACGCCAGGGACGGTGATGTTGCAGCCGGCCGGCTACGTTCGCTCTCTCGGCTCTGGATTGAGGCGTGACGGTGTCGATGTCTTCGAGAACACGCCGGTCACGCGGGTCAAACGTTCAGGCGCAGGTTGGGACCTCGCGACTCCGCGCGGGCGGGTGAGCGCGCCGAAGGTCATCCTGGCCAACAACGGTCATCTGGAGAGTTTTGGCTTCGCGCGCCGCCGGCTCATGCATGTCTTTCTCTACGCCTCCATGACCGCCGAACTCGACAAGGACACGCTTTCCAGACTTGGCGGCCAACCGCGCTGGGGCATTACGCCCTCCGACCCCATGGGCACCACCATGCGCCGGATAGACACGGCGCAGGGCGGCAACCGCATCGTGACGCGCACCTGTGCCAGTTACCTGCCCGGGATGGTTCCGTCGGAGGCGGCAGTCGCACGCAGTGCCAAGGTTCATCGTCGAAAATTCGCCGACCGTTTCCCGAACATCGCCGACGTGCCGATGGAATTCAGTTGGGCGGGCCACCTCTGCCTGAGCTGGAACGGCGTAGCCGTCATGCGCGAGCTTGAGCCGGGATTGTTCTCGGCATGCTGCGACAATGGGTTGGGGACCGTACGCAGCACGCTGACGGGCATCGGTGCCGCCGACCTCGTGCTCGGCAGACGGTCGGAGATCTCGGCCCACTTCCTGGCCGAAGACCAGCCCAGCAGGCTGGCGCCCTCGCCTTTTGCCGAAATCGGGGCGAACCTGTATTTTCGCTGGAAAGAATGGCGGGCGCGGAAGGAGTAGCGTCCTGCCTCCCCTCCGAATGGTCGGCCTTTAGCGCCAAAGCCGAGTGTTTTATACAGCCGCCGCGATGCGGCACTTCGTTGGTGAAATTCCGAAACTCTGCTTGAACGCCCTGGCGAAATGCGCGCTATTTTCGAAACCTGTTTCGATCGCTATTTCGATCAGTGGCGCCTTTGTCCGGATCAGAAGGTGTTTCGCTCGCTCGAGACGAACCCGTTTGTACACGACCGAGGGCGAAGAGTTTACCTTCTCCAGAAACAGCCTTTCAAGTTGTCGACGGGAAATGCCGACGGATGCCGCAAGCTTGGAGATCGACATTGTGTGCTCGACGTGTCGTTCCATGATAATCAGGACGGCCTTGAGCCGAGGGTCTTCGCAATTGATGGAGAGAGGCCTACGAGGCTGGATGGCCAGCGGAGACCGTGCCTTTTCGATCTGAAGGACCTCCAGCGCGTTTCTTTCAGCATCCCTACTGATATGACGGCGTACGATTGCCGCCGCCATGTCCGCCGCGCTGCTTCCGCCCGCACATGAGCCGCGCGTCCGGTCAAGGTTGAATATCCGGTCGGAGCGAACATCCAGATCAGGGAAGCGCTCGCAAAACGCGTCGTAGTGCAGCCAGCTGACGCACGTCTGATGTCGCCTAAGAAGGCCTGCTTCGGCGAGGATGAACGTGCCTGTGCAGACCCCGATTAGGGGCACCTTCTTGCTGTCCGCTTTCTTAAGGAATTCGATCGTCCTGTCGTCAACGGGTGAGGTGGAATTGAGCAGCCCCCCCACGACCACAATGTAGTTGAATGACGCAGGGTCGACGAAATCCGAAGTGGGCGATACTTGTACGCCGCAACTCGAGGCTATGAGATGCCGCGTGCTGCCGAGAACCTGCCAGTCGGCGAAAATCCTGCCCGACCGATCAAGCTCGTCGCTGGCCAGCCTGAGCGTGTCCACGAATAGGGCAAAAGCCGATAGTGTGAAGGAGCGGGCGAGCACGAAACCGATCTTCAGCTGCCCCGATGGTGATGGAAAGTCTGATGTCATTTCTAGCACCGTTTCGATCGTGAATGGGCCGCCAAACGCTTATTTTCATAGGACACGTTATTCAAGGCGAAGTTCGTCATCGCCATTTCTCCAGCAAATCGACTCGATCCGCCGTCCTTCATTGGAGGAGAGGCTGGCGCCCGTGAGACGAAGTTGATCGTCAATGTCCGACTTGGCGCTTCCAGGACTCTTGCTTGCCTCTTCGCAATACAATATGTAGACAATGAGTAGACGTCAAGATCCGAAGGGTGTATATGTTGCTCGTGCGGGTGCATTTGAGGCGACGACACGTGATTTCAGGTGAAGCGTCAGGGGAGATTGAAGCGGCCGCCTCGCACGCCTGTTTGTGGTGTGACTTTGTCGGGAAGTCGTTTTCCAGCCCAATCAGTTCGGAAAATCGACTGCCGCAAATTCGTCCGTGGACCAATTTCCCTTGCAAGATGGAGAAAACTTTATGAGCGCAGGATCGGCCAGAGTTCGCAGTGGTGGGCGTGATGCTCGGCGAACGCTTCGCAACGCGCCGGACTTAGCGATGTTGCCTTCGCTTCACCGCAAGCTCCCGGTCACTGAATTGATGGACGAAGAGCATGTTGCCCGCATCGATGACGCGTCGATGTCGATCCTTGAAGAGATCGGGGTGGTCTTCCGGGATCCCATCGCCTTGGAAGAATGGAAGCAGGCCGGAGCCGACGTCCGGGGCGAACGAGTGCATCTCGATCGCGGTCTCGTTCGACAACTCATCTCGACGATCCCCTCCGGCTGGACATACGCTGCCCGCAACCCGGAACGAAGCTTGCCCTTCGGAGGCAAGCATTCGATCTTCGTGCCAATGACGGGAGCGCCATTCATCCGCGATCTTGATGACGTGCGGCGTTGGCCGACGATTGCGGATTTGAACATGTTTCACAAGCTGGCGCATATGTCCCCTGCGCTCCACTCGACCGCACATCATATCGTCGAGCCCATGGACATGGTGGTGAGCCATCGTCACCTGGCCATCACCTATTCCTCCATGAAATATTCAGACAAGACCTTCATGGGAATGACGACGTCCGGCAAGAACGCTGAAGACGTCATGGACATGTGCGAAATCCTGTTTGGCAAGGAGATGATGGAGCAAACACCGGTCGTTACCGGAAACTGCAACGGCAACTCGCCGCTCGTCTGGGACGAGACGATGCTATCGTCGATGCGCGCCTTCTGCCGTCGCAACCAGCCTGTCTTATGCTCACCCTTCGTTCTCGGCGGCGCGAACACGCCCGCGTCCGTAGCGCCTGCCGTAGCCCAGCTCAATGCTGAAGCTCTGTCCGCGCTGGCGTATACCCAAGTCATCCGCAAGGGATGCCCGGCGATCTACGGCCACTATCTATCCACCGTCTCGATGAAGTCTGGCGCCCCAATGGCCGGAACGCCCGAGATCAGCCTGATGAACTTCATGATCGGCCAGATGGCGAGATTTTACGGTGTACCGTGGAGAACGTCCAACCTCCTCGGCGGCGCCAAGACTTTCGACGCCCAGGCAGGCTATGAAAGCGCGATGACGATGAACGCCGTTCTCCACGCCGGCGCCAATTATATCTGGCACTCGGCCGGCTGGAACGAGGCGGGAATGCACTGCTCGGTGGCGAAATTCGTGGTGGATGCCGAAATGTGCGCGATGGGCTACAGGATGGCCGAAGGCGTCCGCTGGGACGACTTCGACGAAGCGCTCATGGCTGTGCGGGATGTCGGGCCAGGCGGTCATTATCTTGGCCATCCACATACCCAGGCGAACTTCCAGCGCGCCTTCTTCATGCCGAAGCTCTTCAACAACGACTCCATCGAACAGTGGCAGGTCGACGGTTCGGTCGAGATCACCGGGCGTGCCCTGCAGTACGCCAAGAAGCTCCTTGGCGAATACGAGGAGCCGAAACTCGATGAAGGTATCGATGAGGCATTGCGCGACTACATAGAGCGCCGCAAGCGCGAAATCCCCGCGGTCGATGCCCTGAACACCGAACACTAATCTCAACCTTCTCCCCAACTGGCCGTCTTTGAAAGACGGCCACTTTTTTTGAGTTGTCCATGAGAATCGCCGAAATACACATTTTTTCTCACATTTTGCCGGTCAAGAACGGCCCATACACGATCGCGAGCAGCACGGTTCATTCGCTTGACACGACGTTGGTCAAGATCGTGTCCGAAAATGGCCTGGTCGGTTGGGGCGAGACATGCCCGGTCGGTCCGACCTATCAGCCACAGCATGCGGCGGGGGCACGCGCAGCCCTTGCGGAGATGGCTCAAGGCCTGATCGGCGCAGATCCGCTCCAACCGCTCGTGCTGCGCCGCAGAATGGACCGTCTTCTGAACGGCCACCGCTACGCCAAGGCCGCTGTGGACATCGCAGCCTACGATATCATGGGAAAACAATTCAAAACGCGTGTGGCCGACCTTTTGGGGGGCGCGATGACCGAACGCGTTCCATCCTACTACGCCTCCGGGATCGGCGAGCCCGACGAAATCGCGCGGATCGCTGAAGAGAGGGCGGCGGAAGGATTTCCCCGCATGCAGATCAAGATCGGTGGGAGGCCCGTGGAGATCGACATCGCCGTCGTGCGGAAGGTCTGGGAGCGCGTCGGGGGCCGGATGCGACTGGCGGTCGACGCAAACCGTTCACTCACCACGCGCGATACTCTGAGACTCAGTCGCGAGTGTCTCGATATCCCGTTCGTCTTGGAACAGCCCTGCAATACGATCGAAGAGATACGATCGATCCGCAATCAGCTCCATCATGGAGTTTACCTCGACGAAAACGGTGAGGATCTGGCGACCGTCCTGCGCGCGGTCGGAGAGGGAGTCTGCGACGGCTTCGGCATCAAGGTCACCCGGATCGGCGGCCTGCATGCTATGGCGACGTTTCGGGACATCTGCGAAGCGCGCTCGATGCCACACACATGCGATGATGCGTGGGGCGGAGACATCATAGCTGCAGCGTGCACCCATATAGGAGCAACCGTGCAGCCACGCCTTTGCGAGGGTGTCTGGATAGCGCAGCCTTATATTGAGGGGCACTATGATCCTGAGCACGGCGTTGCTATCGAAGGTGGTCACATCAAGTTGCCAAATGGTCCCGGGCTCGGCGTCATCCCCGATGAATCGCTGTTCGGCTCGCCAATTGCCTCATTCGGATGAGACACGCATCTGGGGTGTTGGTTGCTCCAAGGCGCGACAATCAAGCTCTGAGCCGCTCCCCGATGTGTGCGATACTGATCTGGCGCGGAGGTGCCGCTTGACAAGCGGGCTGACTCCCGCAACGCTCCAACACTCAGCCCTGGCTCGAGCCAAATTGGCGGTGCAGCTAAAATTCTCTACCGCTCACGGCTTTTTCCGGGGGAACAGGGCGAAACTCGCCTTCATTCGCAAGATCGATCTGCCGGGGGATGTTGTTTTGGCGACGGCAAGGCATGGCTGGAGCAGATTGTACACCCGTGTCGTCGTCGAAAGGCTTCAGAGATGCGTCGGCACAGGTAACACCGACTATTCCGGTCTCAACCTGACGCCGGACGCCACGGTCCCGTCGGCAAGGCGCATCCCGCGCGCGAGATCCGTATGACCATCCGCGAATCTCGCGGATGGTTTAGTCATGATGCAAAATTCCTTACCTTGGAGGCGGAAGACGATGATCTCCATCTGATCGTTGTCGAGACCGCGTCAAAACTCCTCCCAACTGTCGCCGCCCTTGAGGGCCGCGTTGCCGTTGAAGGCCTGCGCTACCTTGGCCGTCATCATGCGGGCCGGAGATGCGACCGGTCGTGATGCCTGGTTGGCGGCTGAGGGCGCAGCGCGATGTCCACTGGTCCCTGCTCCGATGTTGAACTGTCCCAGGAGCTCGAACAGCTTGCCCGCTTCCTTGGCGAGGCTTTGGGCGGCCGCGGTCATTTCTTCGACCATGGCCGCGTTCTGCTGCGTGCCCTGGTCCATGGTATTGACGGCGGTGTTGATCTCCTTGAGCCCGGTTGCTTGCTCCCTGGAGGCTTCAACGATCGCGCCGACATTGCCGTCCACTTGAACGACCTGGGTGACGATTTCCTGTAGTGCCTTACCCGTGTTGCCGACTAGCGAAACCCCTCTCTTCACGTGCTCGTTCGACGTGTTGATCAATTCCTTGATCTCTTTGGCAGCCTTGGCCGAACGCTGGGCCAACTCGCGGACCTCCTGGGCGACGACGGCAAAACCTTTGCCTGCGTCACCGGCCCGCGCGGCTTCGACACCGGCATTGAGCGCCAGAAGGTTCGTCTGGAAGGCAATTTCGTCGATGACCCCGATGATACTGGCAATTTCTCCTGCCGATTTCTCGATCTTGCCCATGGCATCGACAGCTTGGCCAACGACGTTGCCAGAGTGTTCGGCGTTCTCCTTCGTCTCACGCACGAGCTGGCCGGCTTCGTGGGCTCGGTGACTGGAATCGCTGACGGTTGTGGTGATTTCCTCAAGAGCGGCTGCCGTCTCCTCGACGGAGGCTGCCTGCTGCTCGGTCCGCTTCGAAAGATCATTGGAGGCCGACTGGATCTCCCGGGATGCGGCCGCGATGGTGCTGGCGTTCTGCGAGATCGTCTGCAGCGTGCCGCGGAGTTTCGAGGACGTTTCGTTGAAGTCCGAGCGGAGCTTTTCGAGCGTCGGCAGGAACGGTGTAGCAATGGTCTGCGTCAGGTCGCCTGCCGACAGCGCCTGGAGGGCACTTGCCAGTTGATCGACATTGTGCACACGGGCGGTGACGTCGGTGGCAAACTTGACCACCTTGAACACCTTGCCGTTCACGTCGATGATCGGATTGTAGGATGCCTGGATGTAGACTTTCCTCCCGCCTTTGCCGATCCGCATGAACTCATCCGAAACGAGCTCTCCGCCGGCCAGCTTGGCCCAGAACTGGCGGTAGTCTTCGCTGTTGCTGAAGCTCGGCTCGCAGAACATGGAATGGTGTTTACCTTGTATCTCCGACAATTGATAACCGAGCGTCTTGAGGAAATTCTCGTTGGCCGTAAGAATGTCGCCCTTAAGGGTGAATTCGATGACCGCCTGGGCTCGGGAAATTGCTTCGAGCTTGCAGCCGTTCTCGATGGCTTGCTCCTCGAGTTCCCGGCGCTTTCTGGCGTTGTCACGGAAGGTGACGACGGTCGAAGCCATGTCGCCAATTTCGTCATGGCGGCCTCCGCCATAAATGGTAACGTCCAGATCACCCTGGGCAAGCGCGCCCATGGTGCCCGTGATCAAGTTTAACGGCCGGATCACCCCAGCGATGACGGTCCAGATCGAGAATACGGCGGCGGCGGCTCCCGCCGCTGAGAGTATCGTCATGACGATCGCCAGTTGGGCTTGCAGCGCCTTGCCTTCCTCAAGACTGTGTTGAGCAAGGTCAATGTGTAGGTCGATAAGCTTGGAGATCTCTGTGCCAAGCGGGTCAATGACCGGGTACAGCTTTGTGTCCGCAAACGCAGCGAGGTCCTGCAAATTGCCGCTTGCGAGGAGGTCGCGCAATTCTGCGATCCCCTCGCTGGCGCTTTGGCGAATGCTCTCGAATTCGCCGGCAATCGCCTTTGCCTCCGCCGTCAGTGTCCCTGAGATGTAATGCTTCCATCTGGTGTCAATTGTTGACAGGGCCCGGTCGACGCTCTTTGCACCGTCAGCCGCGGAAATCGATCCGGAACGGACCTTCTGCGCCGTATCGACGATATCGACGGCATAGCTGTCAGCAATGATTTTCAATTCCTCCATGGGAAGAACATCGTCCGAAACTATGGACTCGGCGATCTCCTTTTCTTTTTCCGACACATAAATCGAGAATATCGAAGTGGCAGCGATTACAAGAATAAGAGTCGATATAGATATCAGTAGTTTTGTTTTGATCGTCAAAGGGACCTCCAATCGACGACGGGAGTCGTCGCTGACAATGAGCTGAAAAAACTAGATTGGCTGGGCGGGCGTCACCAACGGACGGCTAAGCTTTTGCATCGCAGCGCCCAGCTCGGGTGACGCCAGGTGGGCCGCGTCACTGATGCGACGTCATTCACCGATCATGCAGCACGATCCGCCGGAAACTCGTCGGGGTCTCCGCATTCCAGCCGGAACTGTTCCACAAGCGTGACGAGCGTATCCGCTTCGGCAGCCAGCTTGCGGCTCGCAGAAGTCGTCAGTTCAACCATGGAGGCGTTCTGTTGGGTCATTTGGTCCATCTGGTTGACAGAACCATTTACCTCATGCAGGGCCGTCGCCTGGTCGCGGCTTGCTGTCGCTATCGTCTGGACGTGACTGCTGACGGTAACAATCTGCCCGCTGATCGAGGACAGTACGGTTCCCGTCTCCTGCACGAGGCGGGAACCGGCGCTGACCTCGCTGGTCGATTTGTCGATCAATACCTTGATCTCGTGGGCGGAGCTTGCCGAGCGCTGGGCGAGCTCGCGAACCTCCTGAGCCACGACCGCGAAGCCCTTTCCGGCTTCGCCCGCGCGCGCGGCTTCGATACCGGCGTTGAGCGCGAGCAGGTTCGTCTGAAACGCGATGTCGTCTATCACCTCGACGATCTGCTCGATCTGGCGCGAGGCGTCTTCTATTCGAGCCATGGCGTCGGTCGCCTTGCTCACGACCGAAGCGGAACTGTCGGCGCTCCGCTTCGTCTCTGCGACCACCAGGTTGGCTTCCTGAGCACGCTCTGCCGATGAGCGAACGGTAGAGGTGATCTGCTCGACCGCGGCGGCCGTTTGTTCCAGCGACGCCGCCTGCGACTCGGTGCGCTTCGCCAGTGCGTCGGCCGACTGCAACATTTCCGCGCCGCTGCGCTGGATCGAAATCGCGTTCGACCTTATCTGGGTGAGCGTGTTGTGGAGCCGAGTCAGGGATACATTGAAGTCTTGGCGTAGCTGTTCGAGACGGCCTGCGAACGGTGTTTCAATTTGACGGGAAAGATCGCCACGTGCGAGCCGACCGAGTCCCGCAGCCAACGCATTCACTGCAAAGTCGATTTGCGCGTCAATAGTCTGTTTCTCCAAATCATTGCGCGCGCGCTCGGCCTCTGCGGCGACGCGCTGCTGCTCGCTTTCTGCTTCGATCCGGATTTTCGACAAGGCGTTTTCCTTAAAGACGCCCAGGGCGCGCGCCATGTCGCCGATCTCGTCTGCTCGTCCCTCGCCGGAAATACGTGTGTCGAGGTATCCATCGGCCAAGCGGCGCATCGCGCGGGTGATCTGCCCAATGGGGCCTTTAAGGGTTAGTACAAGCGCAACGCCCGCGGCGATGGCGATGACGATGCCAGCAACCGTTGTGGACACGGACACTGTGTTGGCCTTTTCGCGCTCCACGCCAGCGCTGCTCTTCTGCTCCTCAGCGAACTCGCTGAGAAGATTCCAAACGCTATCTATTGACGCGCCTGCAGCTTTGAACTCCTCTACACGCGTCGCATTTATTTTCACCAACGCAGCGCTGTTCTGCTGCATCGTTTGAAGTGGCGGCCTCAAGGTTGCGTCGACTTCTTCGACGAACGCCATCCCCTTCCCGCTTCCGCGCAACGTGCTTATGTCGCCCTTCACGAGCCGCAGCTCGTCAAGCATCACTTCACGGTTTTCCGCTGAAGTCTGCCCGAGGAAGGCCGCCGACGCGATCCGAAGGGAGTAGATCGAGTTCACAAGCTTGCGAGTGGCCACCAGGATCGCCTCGGATTTCGCCAGCGGTTTGTCAATCTCGGTGAAAAGGCGGGTCGCCTCGATCATTCTCTCCGACGCGGCCGTTTGCAGCAGCATACCAATCGATGCAAGATCGGCGACCTGCAAATCGATTCTCGCAGTCTTTACATCGGCTGGATCGGTGGATTTGACCGATTTGTCCAACTCGGCGACGATGCTTCCTATTTTTTCCGCCACGCTCTTGTGGGATATGACTGCGAAAATGGACTGTTGCGTCTTCGTAATAAGGGGAGAACGCTCCCGCATCAATTTAAGCTTGGCATCCAGCGTGCGCGCTTGGGCGTACTGGGCAGCAAGATTGGCGAAGAATTTGCTCCCATTGGCCAAACGGTCGGCGTCGCGCAGCACGCGCTTCGCTGCGTTTTCACTTTGACGCCCGGAGCGCTGCAAATCCGTCGCTTCAGTGAGAATCCTGGTCTGCTCACTGGACAGCACATTAAGGACTTGCGACATATCCTTGCGCAGGTCCACCTCGCTGACGTACAAGCTCCAAAGGCCATCCATCCGTTTTTCGATGTCCGAAGTACGGCTTTGCGCATCCTCGAGCTTGGATCGGTCGGCGTCCGGTGTGAGCCCGTTCATCGTCTCAGTCAGCACGGCTTTCTGTTTGGCGATTCTCGCATGGACAGAATCGCGGCTCTGTTCGCTCGTATCTTCCAGGAACTGGTTCATGACGGCGTAGACGTCCTTGAACCCGCTCAGAGACTGCAGGACGCTGTTCGAGATCTCCATACGCCCCTGTAGCAGGCTGGATGCGTAGAGACCCGTAAGACCGACGGCGCATATGCTTGCCATGAAGGGCAGGACGAAAATCACCACCTTCGTCTGGATCTTGAGGCGGGCGAGAATCTTGTCGATGAACATGGAACCCCCTGACGCGTTCACAATACGCAGCCGACCGTTGTCCCAGGAACCTCCGATCGATCAAATAAACAGTGATATGAGAATTTCATGCGGTGTTGCCGCCGCTCGCCGTGCAGTCATTGCGGCATCGCGATCGCGATGCTGGCGAACCCGTCGGCCCGATTCCCCATCGAGCGGATCAATGCGCGAAGCAGCAGGCTCCGCACGCGGAGGGCACGACGACCTTGCCGTATGCCGGACTCCTGATTGAAGTGTGGGTCGATTTGTGGATCCCCGCCAATCAAACTACGACCGTTTTTTATCCAAAATGCGTCATCGGCAGAGGCGCCACGCGCTGGGAGTTGAATTGGACACCATCCATCGGAGCGGCCGCATCGCCGCAAACGTCAGAATCCCGAATATCGGCTAGGTGCTCGGATCGTGCTGTTGATGGCGCCTCATCGAGTCCGCCTTGAGGGGACTCGAATAGATTATGGCTCGACTTTTGACGGAAGGAATCCTGACGCAATTGGACAGCCAATTCAATTGCGCAGCGTTGGAAAGGGAGTATTCTGCCCACCCGCGGACCGTTCGATGCAGCGTCTGGTGTCAGACGCCATGTCGGAGTTCACATCCTCAGCGGCACCCAGTCTTCGATTATCGCATCCCACAATTAGTCATCAAAAAGGGAGGAAAAAGATGCCGGCTCGCGATGTTCTGTGGACCCTTCCCCTGAAGGTGACCCTGCCCTCAGGATTGGAACACACCTTCAGCAATGTTTACGACGCTGCCATTTTTTTGGAAAACGAATGGCCGCTCAAGCGCGGAGAGCGCTACGACCGCGCGGTCTCGGCTTGCAGGCGTGCGTTAAACCAGATGACACCGCTCGCGGTAGCCCGCGAAATATTTATTGCCGCATGCCTTGAGGCTGATGTGCCGGTAAAAGTGGCAGCACCGGCCCGTGGTCGGTCAAGTCAACGCGGCCTCACGGTTTCAACCACCTAATAACCGCTTCATCGAATGCTTCTTGCGAAGCTGGAGCGATACACGGGGCAACTGTGTACACCTTGAGTTACGGCCAGATCCTTTCATCTGGTGAGAGGCGTTGCGAAAGTCATCATCACCTGGCGCGCCGGTCCGTGGTGACGGCGGTCGAAAGAAGGTCAAACGCACTTGTTCGCGTCGCTTCCGGCCGGCAAGGAAGGCCGCTAAGCGGCCTGCCCCTCTTCCTTGCTCTGCAAACCACGCAGGTAATCGGCAGCAGCTTGGGCTTTGGCGGCCGCGGTGATGATTGCGCGCTTGTCGGCCTTCAGCACCTTGATCCAACTTGCCAGGTAGGCAGAAGTGTTGTCGCGCGGATTGTGATGAACCCCCAGATCTGCGCTCAGGAAGGCTGCGGTCAATTCCGCAACGAGCTCTTCGACTGCGTAAGCCTCGGTTCCGAACCTGCCGCTCATGTCGCGATCAAGTCGCTGTTTTGCGCCCGACCAGTGGCCGTTATGCCGATATCGGCATAACGGCCATAATGCCGGCATCCGGATTATGCCGAGATCTGTCCAGATGAGCCGGAAGTGGTCGCCTCCGGCTCACAGGTCTCGGCATAATCAGAGGGATTCGAGTAAAGCTACGGATGGACCTTTTGCACCGTCGACGGCAGGCCAGCGACACAATGCGGGCAAACAACGCGTCGCAAGATGAATACGGCTAGTTGTAGCGTCGAAAAATCAGTGTTTCCGAGAAATATGCTGCCTATCGGTCCGTTTTCAGCTCTCGATCAAAAGCCTCGGTGACCATTTTGAGCAACTGGTTATGAACTTCGAGGCGGGACTGTCCGCCTCCGTCGGAGCAGATGGGATCGCCGACCTGTTCGGAATCAGCGATCTCGGCCGCGCCGGGCTTGCACTCGCCAAACATGCTGTAATGGCTCGCATCCTCGATCGTGGAATACTTACCCTCCTGAATGGCCTTTGCTATCCCGGAAGCGAGCGCGGTCCGCGGAATTTTTCCTGGTCGTCCAAGGTTCACGATCTCGACAGGAATAGAAACATCCGAAAATGTGTTGGCCTGAAACACGTCCACCGGCGCAGGATCAATCGCCATGGCAAACTGAATTCTTTTGTCTTCGTTGTTCCGACTAGCCAGCTTCATATCCATGGCGTGAAGATCGACGCCGCTTTGCCTCACCCATCCGCAAAGCGAGGGATTGAGGGTGTCGGTGTCACAGTAGCTCGCCAGACGGACTGGGTCGATACGAGCGCCGACAAGTGCCAAAACAGTGTTTCCACCTGCCGAAAGCCCGAGTGCTCCGACCCTGTCGGCTTCGATGCTATCCTTGAAAAGTGCATCTTTCTCGATCGCATCCAAGGTCGCGGTGATATCGGCAGGCCTCAGCCAAAGCTTCATCGTTTCTGCTGCTGATCTGTTTGCCCCGGCGTTCCCGGGATGAGTGGGAGCCGCCACGATGAACCCCTGCTTCGCCAATGGCGTTGCAATCCAGCTCATAGCTTGCGGAGTTCCTCCCAAGCCAGCGCCATGGGATAGCAAGATCAGGGGATATTTTCCGCGCGAGCTCGGGGCTTCGAGCATGGCGTTCGTGCCCACAAAAAATACGCTCTCGCCAAGTGTGACTGGTTTGCCGCCAGGGTCCGCCGGATACCAAACGGTCACAGTAAGATCGCTGCCTCGCTCTTTGGAGGGTGCCACAATCTGGCGCACGCCGACAAATTCGCTGGCAGCGGCAGAGTGGTGCACCATCAGTATCGGAGAGATGGTGCTGCAAAACATCGTCGCGATTTTTATCAACAGTTTCATCGAAGTTCCTTATGGCCGTGGGGTCAGGTCGGAACGTGTCGGAAGATAAAGAGCGGCGAGCCCTTGAACGCGATCTCGGACGTTCGAGATCGCGATCCAGGTCGTTTGTGCGATGACTTTGGACCGAGGGCGAAGGTTATGAGGCGGGTGCTTTCGCCCCCGTATCGGGGGCGGGAGATGTCTCGCGGCCAGCGCGCCGATAGCTGCTCGGGGTCATGCCCGTGACGCGTAGGAATTCCCGATTGAAGTTCGACTTTGTACCGAAACCCGAATCCAGCATGATGGTTGTCACCGGATCGCGTGTCGCAACGAGCCGTCGTTTGGCATCGTTGACCCTGTAGTCATTCACGACCTGGGAGATATTGCGGCCGTAAATTCGGTTCAGAGCGCCGGATATCTGCCGTCCCGGGATGCCGACGCGCCGCGCAAGGCGCTCCAATGTCAGGTCTGGATCGCGATATAGATGCTGCTCCAGCATCAGAGCATCGATCCGGCTTGCTATCGCTTCATCATCCCGGATGCTTGTAGACGCCGGCAGTGCGGAGGAGGACGAGGCGAGATCTTCTGCAGTGGTATTTGTCTCATTGTCGGGGCGAGTATTGTCAGCGACCGTGGCGGCGTAACCGGCAACCGCTAGCCATAAAACGCTCGCAATGGCGAGAACCGTTCGGGCCTGCTCGCCATCCCCAAGGAGGAAATCGAGCGACACTATTGCATCGATAAAGGCCGTCGCAACAAGCATGACTGCCATTGCGATGAGCGCCTTCTGGGCGGTCCATTCGTCGGTGATACGTACGGCGGAAAGCGCATCCGGCCCCTGCCGGGCAACCCGTAGAAGGGCGAGACCGTATCCGAGGTAGATGGCAAATAGAGCGATATCGATTGGCGCGCGCCAGAAGGCGACGAGAGTTGCAACGAGGCCTGCCGGCATCAGGTGCGGCAGCATGTCTGTGGGTCTTGCAAGCCTATTGCGGCGTAGCTGATCGAAGGCTGCAAAGGAGAGGGCCGGAAGGACCGCCGCGACGATCGGCTGAATAAAACGGGCAGGATGCCAGCCGACGTTCCAGTTCAATCCCGACAAGATCGCCTGAGCGGCAAAAGTGGCGACGAGCAGAGGAAACAGCCCGAGTTTCCGCTCTCCCTGCCGGATCATCCGCACAAGGATAAGGAAGAGAAGAAGGGAGATGACGAAGGGCAACGGTACTGAAGGCATGAATAACAATTATCACGGAGCGGTTTCTTAGTCATACGCATCACTGTCCCGGATTCGCGAAAATCCTGAGTTTTGTTCGGGCTTTGCGCCTGAATGTGACCATCGCAGAATACGAACCTCTGCAACAACCGCAACGTTCCGTGTTGGTGCGAGGACGAAGGTCGTGTCCTCCGAGACCGACATACGCCTTGCACGACATTCATATTAATCGCCGTCTCTCCTTGTTCAAACACGATCGCTCGACCAGGACTGGCCGCCGTGACCATGCAATCCTGCTGGTCGCGTTGCAAGGAGGCTTGCGAGCCTCCGAGATCACGGCCCTTCGATGCTGCGATGTCGTGCTCGGTACTGGGACCCACATTCGCTGCGAGGGCAAGGGTCGCAAGCACCGCGCAACACCGCTGCGGCGAGAAACCGTTAAGGTGCTGGAATCCTGGCTGCAGGAGCGGAAGGGTGCCAGCGACGATCCGCTCTTCCCGAGCAATCGGGGAACACGGCTCAGTCGCGACGCGCTGGAAGACATCGTGGACCGGCACGTGCTCACAGCATCGAGATCATGCCCGTCGCTGGTTGGTAAAAGGGTCAGTCCTCATGTCCTGCGCCACAGCACAGCGATGGAGCTACTTCATCATGGGGTCGACCAGACCGTCATCGCACTCTGGCTTGGACACGAGAATGTGGAGACCACGCAGGTCTATGTTCATGCGGATCTGCGGCTCAAGGAAAAGGCGCTGGCCCGATTAACGGCCCCCGCTGAAAATCCGGGAAGATATCGGCCGGACGACAAGCTGCTCGCCTTCCTCGAATCCCTCTGATTATGCCGAGAGCTGTGAGCCGGGGGCGACCACTTCCGGCTCATCTGGGTAGACGTCGGCATAATCCGGATGTCGGCATTATGCCCGAGTTCGTGAAGAAGGGTTGAATAGAGATGAACTTCGTCGAGAAAACGATCTCGAGCCGGCATCAAGATGTCATCCATGGCGGGACGATAGCAGGCATTGGGACCGCCGTAAGTGACGCATGCGGCAGTGCCCTTGATGAAGGTTTCAACGCTGTCAAGAAACGGAACCGGCGTCAAAGGCGTCGTCTCGACCGCACTATGGATGCTCTCGGGCAGGTGGTCTATCTGCTCGATGTTGAAGACCGTATAGCCCTTGAGATAGGGGATTGCCCGGTCGACGTCGTCTTCCTGCTCTTTCGGTGTGAAGGTGCCGTACTTCACGACGAGGGTGCCTTTTTCGCCCTTTTTGACCTGGCCGCCATGATCTCGCGCTTGGCGATAGGTCATCCAGGTGTTTTCCTCGTAGCCGCACATCTGGCTGGAGACCCACAGCATCAGGACGTTGATGCCACGATAGGCTTCGCCGGTTGCGCGGCGGGGAATGATGGAGCCGCGGACGTTTCCGCGCCAGGGCCGGATCCAGGGCTTGGTGCCCGCTTCAAGCTGTTCAACGATCGTGTCGGTGATGCGCTGGTAGGTGTCCTTGATGTTCTGCATTGCCGTCTCCTTCCGTTGGTTGACGGCAGAAAACGGAGATAGCCAACACGAGCTTATGCACCTGAAGGGCTGCAACGAAGTGGAGGACCGCGTAAGCGGTTGCATGAGGGAGAGGCTATCGCAGCCTGTCCGTCAAATCAGCCAACGCAAAGGGGAGGTGCAGAGCATTGGCGCCGTCCGCGCAAGAGACGCGACGGGCAGTTTGAAGCGGTTGCAGCGACAATTAACATCGAGCTCGTGCGCCGCGATTTCGCCCGTCCCACTATTTACTTCGACAGCGCTATCGGCCACCTATCCGCTTCCGCGGGCGGGCAGGATGCGCGCATTCTCGTCGTCTGTACCGATACGGGCCTTGACGAGGTGGCCAATCCTCTGGTGAGAAAGGGGATTCTGACCCGGTCGACGCAATTGCGGGCGCCAGGGCTAAACAAAACCTCGAAATCGGATATTTTGTCGCGGTGCGCGAGCATATTGGTTCCCTACCCTGCAAACGGAAGGGATGAGAAGGTTTCCATAAGGGACCATCGCCGTGGTTTTCGACGATAACGCTGTCGCAACCGCCTTAGATAAGCGTGAACATCGGTTGAAGACGTTCACTGACGAGCCCGTCTTAAGAGACCGTGTCCGGCGAGGTCGAAGGGTGGAAATGTGATCGCTCTTTTCCCGATCAGCGCCCAAGCGTGACCTTGATGCCAGCGAGGCCGTGACGAAGGAACGGATCCGAGTGGATGTAGAAGAACTGCACGCCCTTTCCCAGCCAGTGCGGCAGCTCGTCGGCGGTCGCGAGCGTCCCGGCCACCTTCCCGGCTGCGCGAATCTTTTCGACGGCAAAGGCAACCTTCTCCACGACTTCCGCCGGGCGCGATTCGCCGAACGGCGGCGCCGGAGGAAAGCCCATGTTCTGGGAGAGGTCGCCGGGTCCGATGAAGAAGACGTCGATGCCCTCGACAGTGAGCATCTCGTCGAGATTGTCGATGGCCTCGAGTGTTTCGATCATGCTGATGACGAGGCGGTTCTCGTAGTCCCGCGGCAGCGCGTAACGAACGGCCTCAACGATTGCGCGCGCCTGCTCGGCGGTGTCTACCATAGGCACCATCAGTCCGTCGGCTCCGGCGTTGAGATAGCGGATCAGTACCGGCCGTTCATGCGAATGAGGCCGGACGATCGCAGCGCCACCGGCGGAGCGGACGATCTGGGACGTCGTCCGCACATCCTCGAAGCTCCAGGTTCCATGCTCGCAATCGACGAAGATGGAGTCCGCTCCGAGTTCCACCAACCGTGCCGACAGTCCCGACGAGGCGTGGTGCGGTGTGAACATGGTTATGGGTTCGCCGGCCTGCAGCCGGGCGCGCAACTTGGCACCGTTCATGATGCTCCTCCTACTGTTCTTTCTTTGGCAGGTCGGGCGTATTCGCCGGCGCTCCAACCCAGCGCGCGGTCTCGATGTCAGCCGAGGTGTCGCGCATGAATGTCGGGCAGATGTGGAGCTCGGGTATGACGGCTCCCTTCTGAAGACTGGCGCAGAGCGCGATCGCCCTTGCCACGTCATGCGGATCGAGCATCGCGGCGCGCTCGTTGTCCAAAGGAGGCCGTGCCCGGTTGTCCATGATCGGCGTGTTCGTCTCTCCCGGCAGGATCGTGGTCGCGCGGATGCCCTGGTTGCGATAGGTGTTGTGAAGGAAGGTCATGAAGTTCTTCACGCCGGCCTTAGCTGCACCATAGGCTGCGCCGCCCAGGAGGTTCGGATTGAGCGCCGCAAGAGACGAGACGGTAATGATCGTCCCTTCCCCTTTAGCAATCATGTCAGGAAGGACCGCCTGGGTGAGATTGAAGCCCGCGGTCAGGTTGACGTTGACCGTCGAATTCCACTCGTCCTCGCTGAGGAACCGGGCATTCAGGACCTTGCTGGCACTCCCGGCGTTGTTGACCAATATGTCCACCGGCCCGACGCCATCGCGGATCCATTTCACGGTTGCGAAGATCTCGTCACGGGATTCTATGTTGAGTGCACGGACGAACGCGCTGCCGCCTCTCTTTTCGATCTTGGAGGCAACTTCACGCAGGGGTGTCAGTCGGCGGCCTGTGAGCACCACGCGTGCTCCCTCTTTGGCGAGGAGAAGTGCGGCCTCACGGCCGATACCCGTCCCCGCTCCGGTCACCAGCGCGACTTTTCCGTCCAGCAGTCCCATCACGTCCTCCTATTCCGCCGCAACGGCCGGCATACCCTTGTAGCCATAGACAGTCTTCGCCGCCTTCGGCGTAATCAAGCCCTCGGCAAGATCCTGCTCGATGATCTCCACGGACCGTTCGCTTGCAGCGCCCCAACCGCCGCCGCCTGGCGTCTCCACCTCAAGGCGCTCGCCTGTCTTGAGGGTAACCTTTCCTTTCGGGAACTGGGGCTTGCCTTCCTTCATGACCTTGCCTGCGGTGCCATTCTGGCCCTCGACGACGCCGAAGCACGGGTGACGGACACGCTCTGAGGCAAGATAGATACTCATTGGAGCCTTGCCGAGATTACGAAGGACGACGCGCTGGCCAAGACCGCCGCGATGCTTTCCGGCACCGCCGGAGTCCGCGATCAGTTCCTTGCGTTCCGTCAGCACGGGAACGGCGATTTCGAACATCTCGATGGCCGTCACCTTGCAGTTGGACGGGAAGCTCAAGGTGTCGAGACCATCGAATTCGGCGCGTGCGCCCTGCCCGCCATGAAAGTTCTGGACGGAGCCATACTGCGTGCCGTCGTCGCGCTGGCCGACGCAGTTGGCGGCCCAGATCGGCGCGCCGCCGCTGTCGCCCATGACTTTGTTCGGAACGACCCCTTCCAGCGCCCTGAAGATCAGCGACGGGATGACGTGCCCGATCAGGTTTCGGGAATTCCCCGCCGTCCACGGCTGTGGATTGAGGATGCTTCCAAGCGGGGCTTCGTCCGTGATCGGCACGATGCAGCCTTCATTGTTCGGTGTTTCCGGGTCGAGCAGGCACTTCAAAGCGTAGACCGAATGGGCGTAGCGGTAGTTCGTGCGGCAATTGATCGAGTGCAGCACCTGGTCGGAGGTACCAGTGTAGTCGACATGGATGGAGTCGTCCTTGACGATGACGCTCGCCTTCAGCTTCACGTCGACGTCGTAGCCGTCGAGAAGAACCTCGGCGCTGTAGGTGCCGTTCGGCCATTCCCGGATTGCCTTGCGGGTCTGCGCTTCCGAGCGCGAGTGGATGGCGTCGGCAAGTCCGTCGACGTCGTCCAGGCCATACTCATCGAGGAACTTCAGCAGTTCGCGGCCCATCACGTTATTGGCGGCGATCATCGATTCCAGATCCCCCTGGACTTCGGTTGGCAAACGCACGGAGGCGGCGATGATGTCGAATACGTCCTGGTTGGGAACGCCAGCCTTCAGCAGCTTCACGATCGGAAACCGGATGCCTTCCTCGAAGATGTCGCTTGCCTCGGAGTGCAGCGGAGCACCGCCGATGTCCGGAAGATGGGCGATGGAACCCGCATAGGCGACGACCTTGCCGTTCTTGAAGATCGGCGTGATCATCGTGACGTCAGGCAGGTGCCCCGTGCCGATCTCGGGATCGTTGGTGGCGAGGACGTCACCGTCCTGAAGAGTTTCAACCGGGAACTTCGGCAGGAAATACTTCTGAGCGGCGGCCGGGAGCGACGTGATAAAGACGGGGATTGACCAGGTGCACTGGGCAAGCGCACGACCGCGACTATCCAGAAGAACGGTGACGTAGTCGTGGTTCTCGCGGACGATCGGCGAGAATGCCGTCTTGCCGAGAACGTTGTCTGCCTGATCTGCGATGAAGATCAGGCGGTTCCACATCACTTGCAGATTGATCGGGTCGTTGAAATCGGTGGCGGGCTTCGACATCGTATTCCCCTTACAGAATGTTGATCACGAGATTGCCGTTGGCATCGACATGGAAGACGCCGCTGGGGCCGACCACTGCCGTCGACTCGCGCTGTTCGACGATCGCGGGGCCTTTGATCTCTTGGTTGACGGGGAGCTTGTAATGATCATAGACCGCCGTCTCCGTGTAGGTTCCAAGCTCCTGGAAGTAGACCTGGCGGCTTCCCTTCCTGGCATCGGAGACCTCAGTCTCGTGTGGTCGCGTGACCTGATCCTTCTCGCCGCTTGCGCGCAACCGCCAGGTGATGACCTCGACGGAAGCCGCGACCGTGCGGCCGAACAGCTCGCGGTAGAGCTTGTAGAAGTTCTCGAGAAGCTGCTTCAGGAACGCCTCCTTCGGCAGGTTGCGATCTGGAAGTGCTACCGTGATTTCATGGCCTTGGCCGACGTGGCGCATGTCGACGGTGTAGCGATTGGTGATGGTTTCCTTGGCAATGCCGGCGGCGGACACCACTTCAGCTCCCTGTACGGCTAGGTCGTCGAGGAGAAGGTTCATGCCGTCGACATCCCAGGCGTCGACCGCCATCGGGTGGCTTGCAGACAGATCGACCGCGACCGGAGCGATCAAAAGGCCGATCGCCGACGTCACGCCCGCGCCGGTCGGGCAGATGACCCGCTTGATGCCGAGCTTGCGGGCAATGCCGTAGGCGTGCACGGGGCCTGCTCCGCCGAAAGCGACCATCGGCAGGGATCGTGGATCCACGCCTAGGTCCGTGGCATGCATCGCCGCGGCCTTGCTCATGGATTCGTTGACAAGGTCGTGGATGCCCCAGGCGCAGCGATCGATACTGACGTCCAGCGAGCCGGCAAGTTTGGTCATCGCTTCGCGGGCCGCATCCTTCGATACCTTGAAGGACCCACCGACGAACGACTCGGTTCCCATGTAGCCGAGCAGAATGTCGGCGTCCGTGACGGTCGGCTCGGTGCCGCCGCGTTGGTAGGCGGCGGGTCCCGGAAGCGCACCGGCGGACCGAGGACCGACGTCGAGCAGGCCGAGCGGGTTCCTGGCGGCGATGGAGCCGCCGCCGGCACCGATCTCGATCATCTGGATGGACTGTATCTTCAAGGGGAAGCCGGATCCCTTGCGGAAGCGCTGATAGTGAGCGACTTCGAGGTCGGTTCCGACCGTCGGCTCGCCATTCGGGATCAGGCAGAGTTTCGCCGTCGTGCCGCCCATATCGAACGAGAGCACACTCCCCTCGCCTGCAATGCGGCCGAACTCGGCGGCAGCGACCGCGCCCGCAGCCGGACCGGACTCGATGAGGCGAACCGGTAACTCGGCAGCGCGGCGGCTCGGAACGAGACCGCCGGAGGACGTCATCCAGAGAACCTGGCGGTCGATGCCCTTCTTGGCGAACTCGCGCTGGAGGTGAGCGACGTGTCCGGCCATCTGCGGCCGGGTATAGGCATTCACGACGGTCGTCGAGGCGCGGTCGAACTCGCGCATTTCGGGGCAGACATCCGACGAAAGCGACACGAAGATGTCCGGATATTCGTCACGCAGCAGAGCGGCGACGCGCTGCTCGTGCTGCGGATATTTGTAGGCGTGGAGCAGGCAGACCGCGACCGAACGGATGCCTTTCTCCTTGAGACGTCCGGCGATCTCGCGAACGGTCTCTTCCTTGAGCTCCGTCATCACCGAGCCATCGGCAGCGATGCGTTCGGGCGCACCGTAACTGTTGGCGCGCGTCACAAGTGGATCGGGATATTTGATATTGAGATCGTAGAGGTCGTAGCGGCCTTCGTTGCGGATCCGCAGCATGTCCTGGAAGCCGTCGGTCGTCACAAAGCCTGTCTCAACGCCCTTGCGTTCGAGGACGGCATTGGTGACCACGGTGGTCGCCCCGAGGACCTGCAGGTTCTCAATAGTGATCGCGCCGGAAAACTGCTCCAGAAGCTCGGAAACGCCCTGCACGACCGCCTCGGCCGGATTCTTCGGTGTGCTCAGCACCTTGTGGAGATGAAGCGCGCCGTTGTCATCCAGAAGAGCGAAGTCGGTAAAGGTACCGCCGGTGTCGAAAGCCAGTTTTGCCATGTTTCCCTCGAAACGACTGCACGGCGCGAAAACGCCGCTGTGGTCGGATCCGCTCTGCCGAACCCGTTGTCTGAGAGGAGGTTAGGTGAACCAGCCACGCGTTGGCCAACACAACTACAGTCTGCCGCCATAGGCTTTGCTTATGGCAGACATCAGGCTGGACGGATGCCCTGGTGATGGCTGGTCATCAGCTTGCCGACAATGTCGAGAAGCACGGAACGCGCGGCGAGTGCGGGCTCCGAAAGAGGGAGATGGTCCGACACGCAGAGCGAGACGGTCGCGTCGATGACGGGCTTCGTCAGCGCCCTCACCTGCGCGCCCGCAAAACCCGACGTCTCCGTCACCACGGAAGCCGGGAGTATGGTCGAGCCAAGCCCATCCAGGACCGCCGCTCCGAGCGCCGGAACGGACTCGATCTCCGAGACAACGTCCGGAACGGCCCTCGCCCTGGCGAGGGCTTCGTCGATCAGGCGGCGTAAAAGGTGGCCTTTGCTGGGAAGCAGCAATGGTAGCTCGTTCAGCTCCGAGATCGGAAGCGGCACCGTAGAGTCGCCCGGCAACTCCATGCCGGGCGGCGAGACGAGGAACATCTCCTCCCGAAACAGCGGCTGCAGCGTTACGCCCTTGATGGGATCGGCCGCGTAGATCAGCGCCATGTCCATTTTCCCCGTCATGATCAGTTCGCTGAGGATGTGACCAAAGCTGTCGTTGATATGGACGACGATATTGGGATGCTTCGCCTTCATCTCCTTGAGCAGCGGCAGCGAGAGCGCACTGGACGTCGAATAGGTCGCCAGCCCGATGGAAACACGACCAGCGACCGACCTTGCCGACTGGTTGATGTCAATCTGCGCCTGATCGATCTGCTTGAGCATCAACTGAGCGTGGCGATAAAGGATGAGCCCGGCCTCGGTCGGCGTGATGCCGACGTTGCTGCGGATCAGGAGCTTGTGCTTGAAGTGCGCCTCAAGGGCGGCGATCTGCTGCGACAGCGCTGGCTGGGCGGTCCGCAAGATCGCTGCGGCGCGCGACACGCTGCCCGTATCGACGATCTTGACGAAGCTTCTCAGTTTTCTGAAATCGACGCTCATGGTTCCCGACTTTGTTTCGTGAACCTAAGGCCTGGAGCAGGAGCGGCGCAAGCCCCTCCTGCGGGACACCTGACTTCAGCGAAGGGCAGCCACGGCGCTTTCAATGCGATCGCAGGCAGCCTTGATGGCTTCCATCGACGTGGCGATGGACAGGCGGAAATATGGCGAGAGGCCGTAGGCTGCACCCTGGAGCGCGGCGACACCGACACCGTCAAGCAGGTAGAGAACAAAATCGAGATCCGTCTCGATCGCCTTGCCCTCCGTGGTCTTCTTGCCAATGACTCCGGCGCAGTTCGGAAACAGGTAGAAGGCTCCGTCCGGAACCAGACACGACAGGCCGGGAACGGCGTTCAGCCGGGCGCAGGCGTAGTCGCGACGCTCCTTGTAAACCTCTACGCTTTCGGTCACGAACGACTGGTCCGATGTCAGCGCATGAGCGGCGGCGGCCTGGCTGATCGACGACGGGCAGGACGACATCTGCGATTGTAGCTTGTTGATCGCAGCGACCAGCGATGCAGGGCCGACGGCATAGCCGATGCGCCATCCGGTCATCGCATAGGACTTGGAGACGCCATTCGTCAGCAGCACACGATCCTTCAGTTCCGGCACCGCAGCAACAAGAGTCGTCATTGGTTCGTCCCGGAACCAGACCTGGTCGTAGATATCGTCGGAAAGAACGAAGACGTGCGGGTGGCGCAAAAGGACCTTTCCGAGAGCCTCGAGCTCACTGCGGCTGTACGCCGCGCCGGTCGGATTCGAGGGGGCGTTCAGGATCAGCCAGAGGGTTTTCGGCGTAATCGCAGCCTCAAGCGCCTCCGGGGTGAGCTTGAAACCCTGTTCCTGCGGGCATTGGACGATCACAGGCTTGCCTTCGTTGGCAAGGACCATGTCCGGATACGAGACCCAGTAGGGAGCCGGAATGATGACCTCGGCATCGTTCTCGACGCTCGCCATCAGCGCAAGAAAGAGGATCTGTTTTGCGCCGCCGCCGACGCAGATCTCGTTGTCGGCATAGCTGAGGCCAAGACGGCGCTCGAAATCACCGATGATGGCGTTGCGAAGCGCCGGTGTGCCATTGACCGGCGTATATTTGGTTTCTCCCCGGTCGATCGCGGCATGAGCGGCGGCTTTGACGTTCTCAGGCGTATCAAAGTCCGGCTCGCCGACCGTCATGTCGACGATGTCGCGGCCAGCCGCCTTTAATTCGCGTGCGCGGGCTGCGGCCGCCGTGCTCGGCGATACCTTGATCCTGGACACGCGTGATGCAGGCACAAAAGTGCTCATGGAAGTTTCCTCGGTTCTGGTGCGGCTAGTGCACCGCTTCGATCTCGCCCCGCATCTTCCCGGTCAGGAAGAGTTCGCCGAGCTCGTCATGGGTGATGTCCTTGGGCAGGCCGTCCCAGATAACCTTGCCGAGACGCAGGATGACCGCACGTTCGGCGACTTCCATGGCCTTCTTGGTGTTCTGCTCCACAAGGAGAATGGTCTGACCCGAGGCATGCAAGCGGAGAAGCTCCTCGAACACGACGCCGATCGCCACGGGCGAGAGGCCGACCGATGGCTCGTCGACCAGCAGCACCTTCGGCCGCTGCAGGACCGCCATGGCGACTTCAAGCAGTTGCTGCTCGCCACCCGACATGTTTCCGGCGAGCGTCGAACGGCGCTTCTTCAGGATTGGGAAGAGATCGTAGACGTAGTCACGCTCGGCTTTCACTTTGGCGTCGCGGATCGTATAGGCTGCCATTTGCAGGTTCTCGTCGACCGTCATCACCGGAAAATTGCAGCGCCCCTGCGGCACAAAGGAGATCCCCTCGCCCAGGATGGCGCGCGACTTGTAGCCCGCGATGTTCTTGCCCTGCCAGTGGATGCTGCCATCCTTGATGGTGGTCATACCGTAGAGCGTTTTCAAAAGCGTGGACTTGCCTGCTCCGTTCGGACCCATCAGCGCCACGAACTGGCCGGGCGGCACTGTGAGCTCGACGCCGTTCAGGATGTCGAGCGAGCCGTAGCCTGCACGCAGGTTCTTGATCGATAGTTCCGAATTAGCCACCAAGATAGGCCTCCCTCACGCGCTGATCCTGAATGATGTCCTGCGGCAGTCCTTCCACAAGCTTCTGCCCTTGATCCAGAACGATCACGCGCTGGCAGATGCTGGTCACGACATCGATGTTGTGTTCGATCACCAGAAAGCTGACGCCCAGCGACTTGTTCGCGTACAGGATCGTGTCAACGACCCGCTCGATGATCTTCGGATTGATGCCCGCCATCGGTTCGTCGAGCAGGATGAGCTTCGGTTCCGGCATCAGCATGGACGCAAACTGGATGAGTTTCTGTTGCCCGCCGGAGAGGTTGCCGGCTGGCTGATGGCGGACATCCCAAAGGCCGGCCATCTTGATGAGCTCGCGCGCTCGTTCGCGCAGGCCGGACACGCGCTGGCGTGACATGCGCCCAAGGCCGAACGTTGACCAAAGAGACGGGAAGGTAAACATCTGCCCGGCGATGATCAGGTTCTCCTCGACGTCCAGCGACTTGAATACGACCGTCTTTTGAAACGACCGGAGCATCCTGCCTTCGCGGGCAATGCGGTTCAGCGACCAGCCGGTAATATCCTGCCCATCGAGCTTCACCGTTCCGGTATCCGGTTTCGCCAGCCCGGTGCTGCAGTCGAAAAAGGTCGACTTGCCGGATCCGTTCGGTCCGATCATCCCCGCGATCTCGCCGCGATTGATATGAATGCTGACGTCGTTTACCGCCTTCACCGCACCGTAGGACTTGCGCAGGTTCTTGATCTCGAGGAGTGGAAGACCGGTCATTTCGCACCTCCGACCGTATCCCAGAAGCGGTTGATGAGAGGGGAAAAGCCCTTCCTGAACCAGAAAACCAGAGCGAGCAGGCACAGACCGTAGGCAATCATGCGAAGCTCGGGCGTGATCCGGAGCGCCTCCGTCAGCCCTACGAACAGGAGGCTCCCGAAGACGACGCCGGAGATAGTCCCGGCGCCGCCGCCGAGCACAATGATCAGCATCGTCGTCGAGTAGTACATCTGGAAGGTCAGCGGGCTGACGACCGTCAGATAGTGGGCGTAGACGCTGCCCCCGACACCGGCGAAGACGGCGCTGATCATGAAAACGATCAGCTTGTAGCGCCACGTCGGGATCCCGACGGACTCCGCAAGCGTCTCGTTCTCGCGGATGGCGATCATGTTGCGGCCGGCCGGAGAACGGACGATCGCCCAGACGGCGAGCGTCGCAAGCACGCCGATCGCCAGTGCCAGATAATAGAAGCCCATGGTTCCGGACACGGTAAAGGACAAGGGGCCCAGCGCGAAGTGTGGCTTCGGGATGCTAGACAGGCCCATGTCGCCGCGGGTGACCGAGATCCAGTTCTTGGCGATCGCCTGGCCGATGATCACGAAACCCAGCGTGCACATCACGAAGGACGTCGACCGCAGCCGGAGCGCAGGAATGCCAAGCGGCAGCGCGATCGCTCCGGCGACGAGGCCGGCCGCAAGAAGGTTTACATAGAATGGCGTTCCGTAGGTCACGGCAAGGAGACCGGCCGTGTAGGCGCCGATGCCAAAGAACGCAGCCTGGGCCAGCGAAAGCAGTCCGGTATATCCGACCAGGAGGTTCAGGCCATGGGCGGGAAGCATGAAGATCAGAGCGATGATCAGCGAGTGCGTGACATATCGGCTACCGATAAAGGGCGCGGCAAGCGCGATGACCAGCAGGACGGCACCGAGCGGAATGCGAAGATCGCGTCGGCGGATCTGCTGTGCTGTTTCCGTGAGAGACATGTCGAGTCCTCAAATTCGAGAAAGGTTCGGCGGAACGCGCTCAGAAGCGCGCCTGCGTCGAGAACAGTCCGTGCGGACGCCACATCAGCATCAGGATGAGCGTGGCAAACCCGACAGTATCGCGGAACTGGAGGCCGACATATGTGGCGACCAGGCTCTCCGCGATGCCAAGGATCATGGCTGCGAAGAAGGTCCCGCGCACGTTGCCGAGACCGCCCATGATGATGATCGGCAGCGTCTTGAAGGTGATGAGCTCACCCATTCCACCATAGACGCTGACGTTCACAGGCGCGGTCAGTACACCGGACAGTGCGGCCAGCGCGGCACCGAGGATGAACGTACGCAGCACAACCTGCGGCACGTCTATGCCGACGACTTCGCAGCAATCGACGTTCTGCGACACCGCCCGCATCGACTTGCCCATGCGGCTGTAGGTAACCATCAGTTCGAGACCGACGAAGACCAGCAGGCAGACGACCAGAATGAGAATCCGCTGCTGCGCCAGGCTGAAGCCGAGAATGGAGACAGGCTCGATGTAGCCGCCGGAGAAGAACTTGTAGCCGCCGCCGAAGACGAGGATCACGGTGTTTTGCAGGACAAGCGCGATGCCGAGCGTGGCGAGCACCCCGGACTCCGCCGGGGCACCGACCATGCGCTGCATGACCAGCTTGCCCACCACATAGGCCACGACGATGGTGGACAGCACGCCGACCACGATCGAGGCCTCATAGGAGAGCCCGAGGTAGTCGATGGAAAACCATGCTCCAAACGTCCCGAGCATGTAGTATTCGCCGTGAGCGAAGTTGATGGCTCGCAGCACGCCGAATATCATGGTCATGCCGACGGCGACGATCGCGTAGACAGAACCCGTCACAATGCCGTTGACGATCTGCTCAAGAATGGTTGAGAACATGGTCGTATCCCTCGTGCATTCTTACTGAGCAGGATACTGGATGTCCGCCGTATAGGCACCCTTGACGCTCGGCTTGCCATTCTCGATCTGCAAAAGGATCATCGGCAGGCGTGCCTGGTTGTGATCGTCGAAGGTGACATCGCCGACGGGGCTCTTGTACTTGATCTTCGACAGCGCATCCCGAACCTTTTCGCGGTCAGCGCTGCCGGCTTCGTGGATGGCTTTGGCAAGCAGGTTCACCGTGTCCCAGTGGACATAGGCGTGATTGTTCGGCGCTTCGTTGTATTCGGTCGTGAACTTTTCGACGAATGCCTTGCTTTCCGGTGAATCAAATGCCGGGAGCCAGGCTGCGGCCTCAACAGCACCTTCAAGGGCTGTTGGGGCTGATTTTATGGTCTTTTCCGTGTTGAACTCGCCATTCCCGACGAGCGTCACCTTGCCAGCCAATCCGATCTCGACCATCTGCCGTGCAACGATTGGCGTCGTGTCGGCAAGGCCATACATGATGATGGCCTGAGCACCGTTGTCACGGATCTTCGCAAGGACGCTGCGGAAGTCGACTTCGCCTTCCTTGTAATAGTCCTCGCTGAGGATCTCGCCCTTGAATTCAGGCAAGTACTTCTTGGTGAACTCGATTGCCGAGCGGCCATAGTCGCTGTCGACCGAAAGCACGGCAAACTTGCTGAACCCGCGTTGTTCGGCTGCGTATTTCGCCACGACGAAAGCGCGGTTCTCGTCCGTCGGGTAATTGCGGAAGGTCCATTTGTAGCCGCCAACGCCGGCACCGTAAGTGATCTTCGGGTTGGACGATGCGGCATTGAGAAGGAGAACCCCAGCGTCTTCTGCCACGGGCTGCATGGCCAGCGTCACCGAGCTGGAGACGTCGCCGATGATATAGTTGACCTCGTCCTCGTCGATCAGGCGGCGGGTGGCCGAGACGCCCTCGACCGGGGTGCCCTGGCTGTCGGCGTTGAAAAGCTCGATCTTGCGTCCGTCGACGCCGCCGACCGCATTGATGTCCTTCACGGCAAGTTCTGCGCCGCGCATGGAGAACGCGCCATAGCGGGCGTTCGGGCCACTCATCGGCGCAACGATACCGAGTTTGATGGTTTCGTCCGCCGCTTGCGCCAGGCCGGGCAATCCCGGAACGACAGCGGCAAGCGAAAGGATTGCGGAGGAAATGCAAAATGCTCTGCGGCTTGAAGTATATTTCATGAGTTCCCACTCCGTGTTTTTTTTGACGCAGTCGCCGGCCCAATGCCGTCGCGTGCCTCTTGCCGCTTATGCGGTTCTTCAAGGTCAGTCTTCGCTGACCTCGTCACAGTAGGTTCATAAAAGCGGTGCTGGCCAACACAACTCCATTCTGCCGCCATAGCGTTTATTTATGGCGAGTGATCGGCCGTCCAAGAGCGGCCGTGCTGGGCGGTGGCAACAAACGAACACCGAGTCCTCCCTAGTTACCGCCAATGCTATTTTGTTCCTGAGCCTCCGAAACATTAAAGCGACGCGGCGAAACTCTGCCTCCTCACCCTCAAACCACGCGTCCAGCCCACAGTAGGTGATCGCTGTCGCCGCCGCTGCCGTAGTGTGCCTGGTGATGATGGTCTCGTCGGTCCGATTGCCCTGGTCGGCGGGGTGCAGGCTTTTTTGTCTGGTGGACCGGATGGATCACGCGACATCATCGCCTGAAATGATTTTGAATGATCTTTCTTTAAGTTTCCATCCGGACAGCGAGGCTTCCAAAACACGGTACCCTGATCCACCGTTGTATCCTGATCCAACCCGAGTGACGTGCGAGAAGCGCGGAGAATGATCCTGCGGTTGATATGATGGAAGCATGCACGGTAACGGCAACGGCAATCTGGAAGCATGAACCCGGTCCGGGATACCGCTGACGCCAACCGTTCCGATCAGAGTACCGCCCCGCAAGACAGGGGGAACCCGCTAGCGTAATCTTTGAATTTTGCGAAAGCCTATACCGCATGCCAAGCCTTCAGCACACGCACGCCTTCCGGTTGAATCACAGGCCTGAGCTGCACCAGATAGCGGTCGTCCCTTCGAGCCCATTTTCGCTGAGGGTATCGAGACCCGATATGCTTACCCGTAGGGCGTGCATACGTATTAGTAGCCCGCCTCGCGCGCATGCCTGATAGCCAGAATAACGACTTCAGTCCCGTCGAAGCGGTACAGAGCTACGTAGCCCCCGGAACCGAACTCGATTGACCATTCCCGAAACTCGGGCAGCATTTCTTCGGCCGGTCGCCCCGCCTCCGGGTGTTGCCCTAGCAATTTCACTCCCTGCCGGATCGCGCCTACAGCCCGCTTGGCAGCATCCCTGTTCTTTGGGGCAAGAAAGGCATGAAGACGGGAAACGTCTGTTAGTGCCGCTGGCGACCATATCAGCCGTGGCATGCAGGCGGGTCCACGTCCTCACCAGCTTCCAGCTTGGCCAGCCAGGTGTCGGCCTCCTCTGCCGTCACATGCAGTCCTGTCGTCTGATACTCTTCCCACGCCGCAAGCGCGTCCTGCCGCATTTGCTGGCGTTGCTCTTCCCGCTGCACATACTGCTCGATAGCCTCGCGCATGAGCCAATGGGCGCTGCGCTGGCGAGCAGACGCTAGGCGCTGTACCCGATCTTTGGTTTCGCTATCGAGCTTGACGCTCGTGGTGGTCTGCATGGTCAGTGTTCCTTAGTGTTACCAATCAACACCCTATCACATGTCACGCCCGATTTACCAGACCTCGGGTCGTCGGCTCCCCCAGAGGGCTCTAAGGGCTGACGAGGCTCATCGGCGAAAACGCCCAGAGATACTCTGCTCAACCCAAAGGCGATCCGCCATGGCGGGATATCGATCACCTGTTCCCGGTGAGTGGATGTGAGGCCTTATCCCAGCAAGAAGCCTGTCCAGCTCAACTGATGGAAACGCTCGGCCACGACGACATCGGGGACGCCGAACTCTACAGCCGCGCCGCCGAGCAGCAGCGACTGGCAAAGGACGCGATGTACCGCGTCACGAGGAAGTTTAAAACGAAATGGCTAATTCTTGGGCAGCGAGGCAGACGGACGCTACTTCCGGCTCCTAGTCATACCCTCAAGTTGCGAGACCCGGGCGTCATCGAGAAACGGCCCGGGCCTCGGGTCGCCACGTACCGGTGTGGCGGCTCTGCAGAAGCAAGGTCTGGTCCGTCGAGGGGGATCATTCGCCAAACCTCTAACCGACCAAAGGGGGGTTCCTTGGCCGGCTATCTGCATTTTACCCCCGCAGTTGCCAAACGCAAAATCAAGGAACTATCACAATGAAATGACAGCTACCCTCCGCCGGCGCTTGTATAGGACTAGCGGCCAAATGCTTTGGCTTGGAGGGTGGGATACAATGGAAGCGCAGTACGAGGTAGCCGTTGTAGGACTTGGCGCCATGGGGTCAGCCACCCTCTATCAACTCGCAAACCGCGGCGTTAAAATCGTCAGCATTGACCGCCTCATGACCAAGGATCTCGTCATGGCCACCCGCATCACCCGCCAAGCGGTGGGTGAAGGCGCAGCTTATATCCCCCGTTGGTAGCCAATTCTCAGAGGTTTTGGCGGGAGATCGAAAGCGAGCTTGGTATATCGGTCTTCGAGCAGTGCGGCGTTCTGGCGATCACCTACAGCGAAACGCCAACCTCGCACCATGGCACGGCTGATTTCACCGAGAACAGGATCCGTCTAGCGCAGGCTTATGGAATTGAGCATGACGGTCTTTGAGCACGCTCAACAACACGTATTGGCCTCTGCCGCTAAGGCGCTGCAGCGCATCGCGGCTGAGCTTTCGCTGTAGGGGCTAAACGCCAGGTGACCGGAGCGGACAAGTTTGGGGACCGATTAACCCGGTTCGACCCGGGCGCTTCGGGAGCGGCGCCATAAGACGCCGTGAAAACCCATTCTCCCTTTATCCAGTCCCTTAAACCTGTCGCGCTGCGACTCAGTTTGGCTAGATCCCGCTTTGCGGCGATGGCTACGGCTAAATCTCGGAGGCGGGTATACCACCCGCCGCGTCCGAAAGCTGTGTCAGGTCGCGTTGGGCAGGAAGGCTAGCCCCCAGTGTCACCAAGTCGCCCACAACTTTTCGTTTGGACATTCGCTGTTATAGCAGTGGAGAATGCGATATAGCCGGAGCACCAAGACTGATGAGGGATTCTAATGGCCGGTGACGCGAAGCGCAACAAATCTAATTGCCTGGAAGACCTGCGTCGCCGCATTTTGACCGAGGCATTCGAGCCGGGCAGCTATCTCGATGAAACGGAACTCGCCACCTTTTATGGTATCTCCCGGCCACCCTTGCGAGAGCTCTTGCGCCAGCTAGCGGGCGAAGGGTATCTGATCCTCCAAGATAACCGTGGTGCGCAGGTGACACCAATCACCCTGAAGACGCTCAGAAACCTTCTAATCGCGGCACCGATGATCCATGGGTCCATAGGAAGACTAGCCGCTGAAAACGCGACGCAAGCGCAGATCACAAATCTCAAGGATGCTCAACATCAATTGCGTATGGCGACCAAGCGCGGCGATAACGCGGAGATTGCGCTGGCCGACGAACGCTTCCATTCAACTATGGCCGATATGGCGGACAACGAATATCTGCTGCCCAGTATGCGGCGCCTTCTAATCGATCATACCCGCATAGGCGTGAAGTTTTATGATCGTCGAGACCCAACGATTAAAGGGCTACAGGAAATCGCGATCGAACAGCACGACCAACTAATTATACTAATCGAAGACCGCAATGCGGAAGCGTGCTCAGTTTTGGCTATGGCACATTGGGAGCTGGGGCGTTCGCTAATTGAGAGCTTTATGAGCCCGAACACCATTGTGCTTCCATTGGGGCGCGCACCAGACCACAATAGATTGAGGAGCTGAGGCCGCTCTGCGCCGATATTGTTCTCTAATAGGTCAAGTACGAGAGCTCGATTTTGAGCGAAATGGACGCCTTCCCAGGATGCCTCTCCCTCATCATCGGCGGCGCGGCAATCACTGTCCCCGCCTCTGCCCGCCTGGCGGGTCTTGAC
>UCMT01000034.1 GCA_900473795.1 Hyphomicrobiales bacterium
TAATCTGCCAAAGTAGTGCTAGGTCGTAGACTCATAACGATCTGATCCAAATTCTCGCCGCTGCGAGTTTGACGGCAGCAAGAAAATTCAGCGGGTCTTTGTCGTAACGGGTTGCGATACCTCTGAACTGTTTGAGTTTGCTGAAGAAACGCTCAATGAGATTGCGCTGGCGATAAACCCATGGGCTGAAAGGGAAGCTTTCTTTGCGATTGCTTTTGATTGGAATATTCGCCCATGCCTGCTTTTGGTTTGTGAATTTTCGTAGAGCGTTGGTATCATAAGCCTTGTCAGCCAACAGAATCGTGCCCTTGGCAATCGTCTGCAGCATCGGCTCCGCCATGCGGCTATCATGGGCTTGGCCGGCTGTCAGAGCGAGACAGATAGGTCGGCCATCAGCGTCGACAACCGCGTGGATTTTGGTGGTCAAGCCGCCACGAGAACGGCCCATGCAGCCATCGTTTTGATCCCCCTTTTTCCTGTGGCCGCATGTTGATGAACGCGAACACAGGAACTGTCGATCATAACGATATCGCCATCGAAGGCCTTGGAAATCTCGTGTAGAACGTGATCCCAGACACCCGCCTTGCGCCATCGAACAAAGCGATTGTAGCAGGTTGTATAGGGACCATATCGATCGGGAACATCTGCCCATGGCGAGCCGGTGCGGAAACGCCACAAGATACCGTTGATAACTCGCCGGTCGTCAACGCGCGGGACGCCACGCGGCTTGTTGGGTAGGAGCGGTTCAATTATACGCCACTCGAAGTCGGTCAGATCGTATCGGCTCATGCCGAGCTTGAATCAGCTTGTTGCGGACCAGACAAGCCTCAGTCGACAAAATTGATTGCGACGCTGGACCCGTCCGGCAAGTCCTTGGTTTGCGCGTATATTGTGGCCGTAAAGCTGAGCCATTCCTTCCAGGTGCATATCCAGATGTTGTCGACCTTGTATTCGCCCCCAAATAAAGGAAGCGTCGTGAAGGCGTAGCACTGAGTGGGACCAAGTACCATTCCTGCTGAGCGGCATCGATCCACCAATGGGCGCAGCAGCCAACCCTCTGAATCGTCAACGCAACGTTGATGGAACTCGTCCTCAGAAGCCGCGATCTCCCCGATCGAAGCAGCGGAGACTTCCAGCATATGGATTGCCCCAGCGGCATCCGCTAAGAACACGTCTCCGAACAGGTTAGCCCCCAAGACTCGGCACGGAACCGGCAGCAGGTCCGCCCACGCGTTAAGTTGCGTGGCGGTTATCTCATCGGCGAGGAAGTCTGAGCAGTTCTGTTGCATTCGCCAATGATGGCGGGCCGGCAGTTTTGCTGCAAGCTCAGACCTCCCTCGATGCACAGTTTATGAGTTCACATCCTAGCGAAGCGGACAGACGGCTTCCAGGAACTTCAGCAGGTGGTGTGACCGACCGAAATCAAGGCGCAAAGCGGTCATTCGCGCCAACATAACCAAACCGCAGCTTCGGGCCCGATGGGGGTCTAGGCCTCGATTGCTCGCCTTGAACGGAATCAAACCTGAAGCGATGTAGCACGTCTGCTCGTGGCCGAGCTCGATGGGCCACATCTGGGCGCCGTGCAAAACACGCAAAATACGAATCCTATCCGCTAACACCACGTGGGCTGCGATGTAGGGCGTGCGCGGGATAACAAGTTCGCGAGTTCCAGCAATCCGGCCAGGACGGCCGCTTTCGGGAAAGTCAACTAGTCGCAGCGCGGACGATTTCCTCGTCCACGAAGACCGCCGCCGTCAGACTCTCCTTCTCAATATAGCTGAAGATTGTGTCGCGATCGTCAAGCGCGAATTGCGCCCGGACGAGCCTCATTGATCACCCGCCCCGGCCCTGCGCAAAGCCGCCGCATGGCGCTCGCGAAAGCAGGCATCGGCGTCGGCATCGTCGACGTCGGCTCGCGTGTCCTCGAGCGCCTGCAAGACCTTCGCACGGAACCAGGCATCGTGGGCCTCGCTGTGGCTAACCAGTTCCAGCGGCAGGGCGCCTTCATTCGCTGTCCGGGTTAACAGGATACGGACAGCATCCGAGACCGTTAGACCCATGTTTTCCAGAACCGCCGTTGCGGACCCCCTTCGTATATCAGTTTCGATGTCGCTGATTTCGTTGGTTCAACTGATTGCGCCAATGTGCGTCACAATAAAGTCGAGTGCGAAGTTGAGACATCGATTGAAACGCGGCCTTCTGTATTAGGAGCGCTTACTTACGAATTACCGCGGCGATGCGGATTGGGAGGTATCAGCCATGTACAGACAGCTGCTTGCACTTGCTTACTATTGCCCGCAATCTGAAATCTGGAAAACTTTCGGAACCACGAATGCAAATACAGAACCGAGAGGCGTTAAGCTCTGGCGAACGCTTCTGACCTGGATCAATCGATAGCCGATTACAGCCCGGGCAAAATGAGAGCGCTACGACAGCCAGCCGAAGCGCTCTTTGATTCTAGCTCCGAGCACCAGTGATGTAGGAAATGATCTCATCCGTCGTCGTCTGCGCGGTCTTCAGTTCCGCCGCGATTCGACCGCGCCGGAATACGTAGACGCGATTGCTAAGCTCCATCACCTGCTTCATGTTGTGGCTGACAAGCAGGACGGCAACACCGCGCGATTGCAGACCCCGGATAATGTCATGAACATGGGCGGTTTCCTGAACCCCAAGCGCTGCGGTCGGTTCGTCCATAATGATGAGCTGCGACCCCCATCCCGCTGCACGTGCGATCGCAACGCCCTGGCGCTGACCGCCAGACAAGCCTCCAACGATGTCACGCACGCCCGGGACATTGACCCCGATCTCGTTCATCAGCTCTTCGGCCCGCGCGGTCATCTTGCGGCGGTTCAAAATGCTGAGACCGCCGAACTTGAAATAAAACTCCTCGCGGCCGAGGAAGAGGTTAGTTAGGACGTCGAGATGTTCCGCGAGTGAAAGGTCCTGGTACACGGTTTCGATACCTGCCTCGCGGGCGTCGCTCGGACGATGAAAAGTCACTTCGCGTCCTGAAACGAGCAGCTTGCCTTCGGTAGCGGATTGGGCACCCGAAAGGATTTTGACAAAGGTGCTCTTCCCGGCTCCGTTGTCGCCGACGATGGCGACAACTTCGCCTGGCATGACTCTGAGGTTCGCACCCGAAAGGGCGATCACGCCACCATAGTGCTTGGCGATGCCGACTGCCTCCACAATCGGGGTGGATATTTCGGGCATAACGACAGCCTCGCTTTGGCGGACTACAGACAAGGGCATTGCACCTCTCCTAAACTAAGTTCGTCAAGTGAGAACCCGCGCCGTCTTGGCGGCGCGGGTCGATCCGCATTAGTAGTCAGCCGAGACCTGTTCCACGTTGTTCTTCGTGATCAGTGTATTCTGGATGATGATCTTGGGCTCAACCTTCTCGCCGCGGATCGCCTTGTCGGCAGCTTCGACCGCAAGCTTCGAGAGCAAGGCCGGGCTCTGGGAGACCGTTGCGGTAAGAGTGCCTTCCTTAATCGCACGGCGTGCGTCCTCGGGATAGTCAACCGCGAAGAACATGACTTCATCCCGGCCCTGCGCCTTCGCATATTCGGCCGCGGCAACGAGTTCCGGGCCATGAGCGAATACTGCGTTCAGTTCTCCCTTGGGGTACTTGGAAAGCCAGTCCTGGATTAGGGCAACGGTCTTATCCGGAGCCCAATCATTTGCCTGCTCTTCGACGATCTTAATTCCAGGCGCGGCTTTCAGCGCATCATGCTCTCCCTTGCCTCGCCCTATCTGTGGCGCGCTTCCGAGGATGCCGGTCATGATGGCGACGTTGCCCTTGCCGTCCAGCATTTTGACGGCCTGTTCCGCATGCAGGCGGCCGATGAATTCTTCATCGGAGCCGACGAACGAAGTGATCGGTGCTTCTGCGGAAATTCCCATCGAATAGGAGACCACGGGGATTTTTGCATCGGTTGCCTTCAGAACGCTGCCGACAAGGCTGTCGGGATCGGAGGGCGCTACAATGATCGCGCTGACGCCTTGAATGACGAACTGCTCGATGGCGGCATTCATCTGCGCCACGTCATTGTGGCCATCAACGACGGTGATGTCGTACCCGAGCTTCTTGGCGTTTTCTTCCATCGCCTTGACGCCCACGTTCATCCATGGGTCGACGCCGACATTGTAGATCATCACGCCGATTTTCTTGTTTTCCGCGCTTGCCGGCGCAGCCAAGGTACCGCCAATTGCGATTGCGATCGAAGCGATACCGAACGTTCGTCTTGTGAGTTTCATTGCATTCCTCCTAGTTTTGGCAGTGTTTTCTGCCGGTTCCACTCTTAGTATTTGCGGCCGCGCCGCAGGGCTTCGTAACCAACGGCCAGGAGAACACCTGTTCCCATGAACGCCGGCTGCCAAAAGGCAGAGATGCTGTAGAGCGTCATCGCGTTGTTGAGGATCGTCAGAGCGAAGATGCCTATGACGGCGGAAGTGATGCCACCGACCCCGCCAGTTAGCGGCGTGCCGCCGATGACAACTGCCGCGATCGAAAGGAGCGCCCAGGTCGTTCCAGCTTGCGGGCTCCCGATGCCGGCGACTGAGGTCAGCAACAGGCCGGCGATGGCCGCGGTGAGCCCGCCGATTGCATAGGTCGCAATGAGGACCCGGTCGACATTGACACCTGCGCGGCTGGTCCCGACTTTGTTGCTGCCGACCGCACGGACATGTTGTCCATAGCTGGTGAAATGCAGCACGAGCGCCAACACCACAACAACGACGATAAACACCATGCTCGGAAAGGTCAGGCCGCCGACATGGAAGAAGCCGAGCTCGCGCCACTCGCGCGGCAGCGGCGCGATCGGACGCGCTTCCGTCAGGGCGTACATCGTGCCGAGGATGATCGCTTGCGTTCCGAAAGTCGAAACAAAAGGGTTCATCCCTACCTTCGCGATCAAGCAGCCGTTGGCGATCCCGATCAGGAGGCCGAGGACTAGCGCAGCGACAATCCCGGCCGGAACGCCCACCGACAGGGACACGGTCGCAGCGAGACATCCGGCGGCCGCGGCAGTCGCTCCCACCGAAAGATCGAAGCCTCCCGAGATGATCATCAGTTGCATCCCGCACGCTACGATGCCGACCATCGACGCCTGTTGGATGATGTTCAACAGATTGGCCGGGTTCCTGAAACTCGGGTTTGCGATTGACAGGCCGATGATGCTGACCACCAAAAGCAACAGCATGACGCGTTGCACCATAACCGCAGGATGCTGCGGCGAGAGGAACCGACGCAACGGTCCCGGCTTGTCGGCTACGAGCCGACCTGTGGCGACATGAGTCATTCCACTTCCCCTTTTTGACGGTTTTCTCGAAGACGGCGCTGATGCCTGTCGTATTTGACCTACGAGTGTAGCTCTGCGGGGTGCTGTGACAATTTCGCAAACAGCGGACTAATGACGCAGCTTGAAGCACCTAGCGCTTCGGATCGGTCGACGCGGCACGGGACTGGTCGGCGTTGGAAAATGTGCGCCACACTGCTTCAGATATTCGCTCAATGCGAAGTTGCTGTCCGACATTGGCGGTGAGACTTGATCAAGTAAAAGAGGAACAGATCACATGCCGAACTTGATTTCAGATATTCCTGCGAAGCGTCGCTTCAGCGTTGGCATGATCGGAGGAGGCCACGGATCGTTTTTCGCGGGCATCCACCGCGCCGCCATGCGCCTGACCGGTTGCTTCGATGTGAAGGCTGGGGTGTTCTCTTCAGACGAGGTCGTATCCCGGGAGGCGGCAGAAGCGCTGGGCGTTGCTCCGGACCGGACCTATCGGACTTTCAGGGACATGGTTGCGGCAGAATCGAACCGCTCGGACAGTATTGACGTCGCCGTCGTCGTCACGCCCAATCACCTTCATTACGAGCCTTGCAGGCTATTTCTCGAAGCAGGAATTCCCGTCATCTGCGACAAACCGTTGGTCAACGCCTCCGCAGAAGCCGAGGAACTAATCAGTCTGGCCGCAGACAGGAATTTGTTCGCCGCCGTCACTTACACTTACACCGGCTACCCGATGGTGCGCGATGCGCGGGCTCGTGTACGCAACGGCGAAATAGGCGAAGTGAAGTTCCTCTACGTGGAGTACCTGCTCGAGTGGTTGGCCAATGACCCCTCGAAGCTCGGGAAGGGCGGCATCTGGCGGGGCGACCCTGGCAAGGCCGGATTGACCGGAGCACTCGGCGATGTCGGAACGCATGCCTTCAACATCCTGGAATTTGTCTCCGGCAGGCGGTGTGTCGCTTTAAACGCAAAGCTATCTACTACTGTCGACGGGTTCGGGCTGGACGACACCGACGTTGTGCAGATGGAATTCGAAGGAGGTGCCGAAGGGCTGCTATGGTGCAGTCTGGCCGCGCCGGGGCATCGAAATGGCCTGCGTTTCAAAATCGTTGGAAGCAAGGGTACCCTTGAGTGGCGGCAGGAGCAGCCCGAAACGCTACATCTTTCCCGTATGGGGCAGGCCGATCTCACTTACCGCAGGGGAGCGTCAGACATGACTGAAGAAGGAGCATCGTGTGTTAGCCTTCCCGCTGGAAATCCCGAAGCCTACCTAGAAGCCCTCGCCGTGCTCTACACCGACTACGCCGGCGCGCTGGAGGCCGGACCGAACTGGCGGTATGCAGGCAAGACGCCAATCTCTGACCTCAAGGAAGGTTTGCGTGGGGTTCTTCTTTCGGAAATCTGCGTACGCTCTTCGCAAACCAAAACGTGGCAACCGTTTCCAAAGTAGTGGGTTATCCGGCGCAAAAATCCTAGCGTCGAGCGGCGGTCGACCAATCTCCTCCCGGTCGGCCGCCTTTTTTTTTCATCGGTTGTCCGCCAGAATCATGGCCGCTGCCTTTTCGGCAATCATCAGCGTGGGGGAATTGGTGTTTCCGCTGACGATGGTGGGCATGATCGCGGCGTCGGCAATACGGAGCTTGCCGATGGCGCGCATTCTCAACCTGGTGTCCACCACCGAGGCGGGGTCATCGCCCATGCGGCAGGTGCCGACCGGGTGGAAGATCGTTGTTCCTATATCGCCCGCCACCTTGTACAGGTCGTCGTCCGTACGATACTCGGGTCCAGGGCGGTACTCGACCGGACGATATTTCGCGAAAGCAGGCTGCTCCGCAATCCTGCGGGCAACCCGTATCGAATTCGCGGCAACTTCCAGATCGCCCTTGGTCGCCAGGTAATTCGGCCTGATGGCGGGTTGCGCGCGGAAATCGGGTGTTCTTACGTGGACCGTACCGCGGCTCTCGGGCCGCAAGTTGCAGACAGAAGCGGTGATTGCCGGAAACGAGTGAACCGGGTCGCCGAACTTGTCGAGCGAGACAGGCTGGACGTGGAACTCGAGGTCCGGGGTGGCCTTCTCCGGTCCCGATCGCGTGAAGATACCTACCTGGCTCGGGGCCATAGCCATGGGTCCCGACCGTCGCAATAGGTATTCCAATCCGATGGCGGCCTTCCCGAATATGCTGGAGGCTTTCTCGTTCAGAGTCGGAACGCCTGTTACCTTGTAGACAAGACGAAGCTGGAGATGATCCTGAAGGTTGGCCCCCACACCGGGAACTTCCGTATTCACTTCGACACCAGCCGCACTCAGAGCCGCGCCTTCGCCGATCCCGGAGAGCTCAAGGATGTGGGGCGACCCGATCGCGCCAGCTGCCAAGATTACCTCGGCCCGGGCCGTCGCAGTCCTATCTTGGCCATTTTGCTGGAATACCACCCCAGTGACTTCGCGATTCTGGATCACGAGTCTACGAACTTGGGCTTCGGTCTCGACGTGCAGGTTTTTTCGGTTGAGCGCCGGGCGCAAAAACGCTTTCGCGGTATTCCATCGAACGCCGGAGTGCTGGTTGACATCGAAGTAGCCACCGCCTTCGTTGGTGCCCCGGTTGAAGTCCGGGGTCCTCGGAATTCCGGCTTGCTCAGCCGCATCCAGAAAGGCGTCGAGAACCTTCCAACGCACCCGCGCCTTTTCAACCCTCCACTCTCCGCCAGAGCCGTGATCGTCCGAAGCGCCTGCGTAAAAGTCCTCCTGCCGCTTGAAGAGAGGAAGAACGTCGTCCCAGCTCCAGCCGACGCACCCGAGTTGCCGCCAGTGGTCGTAGTCGGCCGCTTGGCCACGCATGTAGATCATGCCGTTGATCGATGAGCAGCCCCCGAGCACCTTCCCACGTGGGTAGGACAAGCTGCGCCCGTTGAGACCGCTTTCGGCGTCGGTCTTGAAGCACCAATCGGTCCGCGGATTAGATATGCAGTAGAGATAGCCGACCGGGATATGGATCCAATGATAGTTGTCCCTCCGGCCTGCTTCCAGGAGGAGGACGTTGTTGCGCGGATCGGCGGAGAGCCGATTTGCGAGAACGCAGCCTGCGGATCCTGCCCCCACGACGATGTAGTCGTACTCGCTCATGTCTATCCTTCGTACGGTTGCAAGGGCCTGATTTGGCCATGTGGCCGAGACGGCCGATCATAGCGCTATTCGCCATTTCAAGAGCGCGATCAGCAAGTTCGCACTCGTCCGATATGTGACGCACACTGACGCAAGTGGCCGGATTCGTGCTTCTCCAGACATTCCTCCAGTGTTAGAAATCTCGCAATGGATCGGGTGCGCCGGGTTGGAACGCACCGTCCCCTGCAACTCATAACGCCGGGAACAACATGGAAGATTACGACGTAATTATAATCGGAAGCGGTGTAGGCGGAAGCGTAACGGCCCGTAGACTTGCTGAGAATGGAGCCCGCGTTCTCATACTTGAGCGCGGTGATTTTGTGCCACGCGAGCCGGAAAACTGGAGCGTCGACACGGTCTTCTTTCAGAAGAAGTACAAGGCTAAGGACACCTGGCTCGATCGAAAGGGTAACCCCTTCGATCCCGGCGCTTGTTACAACGTCGGCGGATCGACCAAGTTCTATGGAGCGGCCCTGTTCAGGCTGAGAGAGAGAGACTTCGAGAGACTCGAACACAAGGGCGGTGTCTCGCCTGCCTGGCCGATGCGCTACTCGGAGATGGAGCCCTATTACGACGAGGCAGAGAGAATGTTCCGCGTGCACGGGGACGACACGGGAGACAAGACCGCGCCGCACCGTAACGGACCGTACCCCTTCGGCCCTGTGCCGTCTGAGCCAGTCGTCGCACACTTGGCGGATCAGTTCCGCAGCCAAGGTATTTCGCCGTCGGCCATGCCGAGTGGCGTGAATTCCGGAACCGCTGGAAGCTGCATTCTCTGTAGGACCTGCGACGGTTTCCCTTGCAAGATCGGACAAAAGAACGACGCGGAAACGTGTGCCCTCGAGCCCGCGCTAGCGACGGGGAAAGTCAATCTGAAGACCAAGACCTTCGCACGGCGCATTGTTCTGTCGGGGGATGGCAGGATGGTGGAGGCCGTCGAAGTAGAGGAAAATGGCGAAACAAAACGCTATTCGGCCCCGCTCTTCGTCGTGTCCTGCAATGCGGTCAATACCGCTGCGCTGCTTTTGCGCTCTTCCAGCAGCGCCGCGCCAAAGGGCGTTGCTAATAACTCGGACGTGGTGGGCCGCCACTACATGGTCCACAACCAGACGGCGCTCATGGGCCTATCGCATCGAATCAATTCGACAAAGTTCCAAAAGACGTTAGCCATCAACGATTGGTACTTCGGCGACAAGGATTTTCCTTGGCCGATGGGACATCTGCAGATGCTGGGCAAGCTCCAGGGCGGCATGCTCACAGCCAATGTGCCATACCTCCCGAGGTTCTTGGGCAATGAGATGGCCCGGCACGGCATGGACTGGATCGCCTTGTCGGAGGATTTGCCTGACCCCAACAACCGGGTCACCCTTGAAGGCGGTCAGATCAAGCTAGCGGTAACTCTCAACAACATGGCAGGCCACCTGGAACTGGTGAAGCGCATGAAGCGGGCTTTGCAACGCGCGGGCTATCCCATCGTCGTCACGAAATCGCTCGTTGCTCATGCGACGGCTCATCAGTCCGGTACCGTGAGAATGGGCAGCGATCCGGCGACGTCGGCGCTCGATCAGTATTGCCGCAGCTGGGATCATCCGAACCTCTTTGTGATCGACGCGTCCTTCTTCCCATCGTCCGCGGCTGTCAATCCCGCACTCACGATCGCCGCGCAGGCGCTTCGTGCGTCTGACCACATCCTTGCGACGGAATTCAAGAAGTCTACCTAGTCGACTGTACTGAGATATTGCTGGACCTCGGTGGGGATCGACCGGTCCCCTTTTTCCAGCGTGGTCACCCTGTCCAAGTGTTCGCGCTTTAGGAGGCCGGGTCCGCGGAAATGCATCGCCACTTTCGTGGAGTAAGGCGGACGAAGCATCGTCTCGGCAATCCCGCTCGTGATCCCCATCAGGAAACTCTTCGAACTCCGCTGAACCGGGGCGTAGATTCCAAACGTCATTTCGTTTTTCTGAACGGCCTCGAAATCCAGCGAGAAAAGCCGCCCGCCTAACGGGATGGTGAAGCCGTGATATTTGAAGACGAAATCGATCTTGTCCTGGTCTTCGAGATTGGGAAAACGCTCGATGTAGTAGTGCTGCAGGAAGTCCCGGTTTCGGTAGATGCAATAGGCCGATCGTAGCACCTTGCCCTTGTAGATCGTCGAGTACTGATACCGATCGTAAACCCCCACATAGTCGTCTCCGGCCGTATTGTCCGCAACCAGCAGCGTGTCAAGGAAAGCCGCCATTTTCGCGGAACCCCGCAAGGTATCGATGGCGTAGAAATAGTTGCCCTCCATGAGGGTGCGAAACTCTTCGGGCTCGGCGAATAGCACCGACCTGCTGAGACCGAAGAAATTCGCGATCAGACGTTGGTTCTGCATCGACGGCAGGTGAAGACCAGACAGGTACTTGTTGAACTGCTGCCTGTTTATGTTGATTTTCCGGCAGATGCTCGAGACCGTACCTTGGCGTTCGCACAGAAAGCGCAGGTTCGCGCCGAAATTCTGGGCCTGTAAGGAATCGATGACTTCGGTGTTCATTAATGCGCGCCCGGGGTGCTTCACTACTCCCACCGAGAATGCGTCAGTTTGCGCCAAGTTTCAAGGTCCTGCGAAATTGTCCGCGACAGATCATTGGCCCACTCTGGCCCGATCGAAATGAGCCACTCTTCCGACGATGGCGGAGGTCTCGGATCAAAAGCGGGATAATGCTATGATAAGACATCTGAAACGGCCTCTGGCCGAGGCGTCGAGTTTCCATGACGAAGCCGTTACGACTACAGTCCAGAACCTTATTGCCGAAGTCGATGCTGGTGGGGACGAAGCCGTCCGGAAACTGGCTATCCGTTTCGATGGTCTCGACCGGACGAATTATCGCCTCACGAAGTCGGAGATCGACGCCTGCGTGAACGGCATCACGTCGCAGGAACGTGAGGACATCGAGTTCGCGCAGGCTCAGATCAGAAATTTTGCTCAAGCCCAGCTCGACACAATGTCGGAATTGGAAGTTGAGACGATGCCGGGCGTCGTGCTTGGACACAAGCATGTTCCCATCGATAGCGTCGGTTGCTACGTCCCCGGCGGCAAGTATCCGCTGCTCGCCTCTGCTCACATGACTGTTCTGACGGCAAAGGTCGCGGGCTGTGACCGCGTTATCACCTGCGCTCCTCCATTCAAGGGCGCTCCGGCCCCCCTGATCGTTGCTGCCCAGCATCTTGCCGGTGCTGACGAAATTTATGCTCTCGGTGGTGTCCAGGCCGTAGCCGCCATGGCCATCGGCACCGAGACAATCAAGCCCGTTAGTGTTCTCGCCGGTCCGGGCAATGCCTATGTTGCCGAGGCGAAGCGTCTCCTTTTCGGCCGCGTGGGCATCGACCTTTTCGCAGGGCCGACCGAGGTCCTCATCGTTGCCGACGACACAGTGGATGGTGAACTCGTCGCAACCGACCTGCTCGGGCAGGCAGAGCATGGAACCAACTCGCCCGCTGTCTTGATCACCAATTCCGAAAAGCTCGCGAAGGACACCCTATTTCAGATCGACCGTCTTCTGGGCATCCTTCCGACGGCGGCGATTGCCGGCGTGGCATGGCGGTCTCACGGCGAAATCATCGTGTGCGATAGCCGAGAAGAAATGCTGTCGGAAGCCGATCGCGTCGCTTCCGAACACGTCCAGGTAATGACGGGCGATGACCAGTGGTTTCTTGACAACCTCAAGAACTACGGTGCCCTTTTCCTCGGCGCTCGGACGACGGTCGCATATGGCGACAAGGTCATTGGAACCAATCACACGCTGCCCACCATGCGGGCGGCGCGTTACACCGGCGGCCTTTGGGTTGGGAAGTTCGTCAAGACCTGCACGTATCAGAAAATCCTCACCGACCAAGCTTCCGCTCTCGTGGGAGAGTACACTTCCCGCCTCTGCATGATGGAGGGATTTGCCGGGCACGCGGAACAGGCGAACGTGCGGGTTCGTCGTTACGGGCATCGGAATGTAGACTATGCGACCGCCGTTGAGCCGCTCGCAGGGCAGAAAAAACTGGAGGTAACGAAATGAAAATGGACAAAAAAATCGAAGGGGTCGAATCTTCGCGCGAGATGACTGGCGGCCAGATCATTGTTGACCATCTCATCCGCGAAGGCGTTACACATGTCTTTGGCATCCCGGGCCACGGCGACACCGCGTTGATGGACGCGTTCGTCGACCGCAAGGAGGAGATCAACCTACTGCCGGCCATGCACGAGCAGAACGCCTCGCACATGGCCGACGGCTTCTACCGTTCGTCCGGCAAGGTCGCGGCGGTCGTGACCTCTATCGGCCCAGGTGCAACAAACACCTTGACCGGTATCGCCACCGCCTTCGCCGACTCCCTCCCGCAGCTCGTCATTACGGGTGGCGTTCACACCTACATGATGGGCCGTGGAGTGCTTCAGGAACTTGACCGTCCCCATTCGGACAATTTCCCTCGGATGGCTGAGCCGGTCGTGAAGCGGTGGTTCAATCCGAGCCACGTCGAGCAAATCCCGAACATGATGGAGCAGGCCTTCAACGCCATGCTGGAAGGCCGCATGGGACCCGTGCTCATCAACGTGCCACAGGACATCCAGGCCGAGACCGGAAAAGTGGTCATCAACGAGGGCAAGAAGCGCCGGACCGCAGCGCGCACCTATGGCGATCCCGCGTACATCGCCGAGGCGGTCAAGTTGCTTCTGTCGGCCGACCGTCCGGTTATTCTCGCGGGCGGCGGCGTTATTACTGCCGAGGCGACAGAGGTCCTGCGCGAGATCGCCGAATTCCTCGGCGCGCCTGTGACCACGTCGTTCATGGGCAAGGGTTCGTTCCCGGAAGACCACGAGCTGTTCGCCTGCGCATGCGGTGATCTGGGGTCGATTCCAGGCAACGCGATGACACGCTCGGCGGACGTTCTCCTGGCAATCGGCTGCCGCTTCTCCGACCGCATCACCTCGTCCTACCAGCCGGGAGTCACGTTCGACATCCCGACGACGAAGCTCATCCAGGTCGATCTGGACGGCTTCGAGATCGGCAAGAACTATCCTGTGGAAGTCGGCATCGTTGGCGACGCCAAGGCGGTCCTGTCCGGAATCCTTGCCGGGCTCAAGGAGGAAGGCAAGCCGCGGGACTACAAGAACAGTGCACAATTCAAGGAATTGCTGGAACGCAAGGTGGAGTGGGAAGAATTCCTCCGTCCGCTTCGCACCGCCAACGTGCGGCCGATGACCGCCTCCCAAGTGCTCGTCGAAGCCCGCAAAGCACTTCCGCGCGATGCGATCGTCGTGACCGACAGCTCCAACCCGCAGAACCAGGTCTTCAACGAGTTCCCGGTGTATGGCCCGCGCCAGCACATAACCCCTGGCGGCATGTCGGGCATCGGTTTCGCCTTGCCGGCGGCCATCGGCGCGAAGCTCGGGAAACCCGAGGTTCCGGTATGCGCGGTCTTCGGCGATGGCGCGTTCCTGCAGACGGGTACCGAGTTGGCCACTGCCGCCATGCTTGGCACCGCCGTCGTCTTTCTGGTCATCAACAACGGCGGTTGGGGAGCGATACGCAATCTCCAGCTCAACATGTTCGGCGAGGACCGCGAAATCATCACGCAATTCAAGACGCCCGACGGCGAACCTTGGATGGCCGACGCCGCAGGTGTGGCAAAGTCGTTGGGCTGCGAAGCCGAGCGGGTGATCGATCCGGCCGAAATTGGCCCGGCCATTCAGCGAGCTCTCGCATCCGGCAAGCCCTATCTCATCGACGCGATCTGCGCGATCGAGCGTCCATACTCCAACATGCACGTGACGGGTTGGTGGGACATCACGGTCCCTGCGTATCTCGGCGATCTCCGCGCCAAGTATGTCAAGGGTCGCGGCTTCTGATGAAGAAGGGCCAGCCACGGGGCTGGCCCGACACCTTAGAGAGGGAAAATGACGCAGGAAAATCGCACACGGCCTTTGGCTTTCGACGGCACCCTCATAAAGGCCCACATGGTCTATGACGCCCGGAACTACACGACGACGGGCGTCGTCACCAATCTCTCGGACGAGCCTATGTATATCGCAGGCGAGCCGATCGGCGTCATTCCGCCTTGGCGTTCGGTGATCCTCAAGGACGGGATCATCACCAGTGGAAAATGCGCCTCCGTTGTACATGTCCCCGATGACACCAACCTCGGAGGCGTAGTTCTCGACGGTTGGAAATGGCTTGGCGAGACCGTGCCGGAATTTCCAAGGCGCACGCCGCTCTACATCTCGCCCAAGGATATCGTCGCACAGGTTGAACTAAATCCCTGGAAGCTTTCCAACAATCCAGAACCCAGGGACGAACTCCAGCGGTTCGACATTCAACTCAATCTCTGGTGGGCTCCTGCCCGCACCGATGCGGTGATTCACAACACGCACTCCTTCATCGAACTGCATACGCAGATTTTCGGGCATGGGCGCATCCAGTTGTTCAAGGATCAAGCGGGCACGGAGATGTACCGCGAAATCAGCGCTTCTCCGGGTGACACACACGATCCCATAGTTTGGGTCGTTGACAAGGGGACTTATATCTACCCTTGGCACCGCGGCTGGACCGACACCGACGCTATCTGGATGGCTATCGAGTTTCACCCGAGGCCATGATGCCCATGGCATCAACCCAGTTCAGAGGCCAAGACGGACTGTTGTGGCCCTTTCTCCAATTGCACAGACGGGAGTAGCGTATCAATGCCGACGCTCTTGTAGCTCTTCTCAGCGCGCGGTCTCCCATCCTTGGATGGCCGTTCAAAATCACTTCTTTAGTACTTGTGGAACTGGGACTGGTCGATGCCGGTTTGGACGTTTACGTCGGACTGGTCCAGCCTTCGAGGAGCTGTGCTAGGCGCTTAGCATTTTTTATCGCATAACCATCTCGGTCGTTGTTGAAATAAATCCACGTCGTTTTTGCTCCGCTCTTCCGTACGCGATTTGCCCAGACCAATAACTCCGCGTCGCTATAATCGTGGCGATACCATTGTTTGATGCCGTGAAAGCGCACGTAAACATCATCTGCGGTGCGCACCAGTTCATCGGGCAAACGCGGGCCATTGCAAGAACAGAAAATCGCTCCGGCAGCTTTGAAAGCAGCGAACACGTCATCGTTCCACCAGCTCTTGTAGCGAAACTCCACCACATTCCGGGATCGGGTGTCGAGTTGCGACAAAATAAGTTGCAACATTTCTGGCTCGTAGCGAACGCTGGGCGGTAATTGGAAAAGGAAACAGCCCATTTGGGGACCCAGCAGGTCAGCGATATAACCAAAATCCTTTATCAAATCTGCCAATCTGCCGTATCCTGGAACCGCTTCACATGGGTGATGAGTTCGCAAACCCGGATCGTGTACACGAAACTTTGCTTTGCCTGGCGCAGCCACGTTTTGACAGCAGCGATCGTCGGCCAGGAATAGAACGGAGCGTTGAGTTCGACTGTTTGGAAGTTGGCTTGATAGATTTGGAACCATTGGTTTGAGGGAGTATCCGGGGGATAGAATTTTCCCTTCCAATGCCAATAATACCATCCTGAACAGCCTATATAAATTCGGCCTGATATTTCATCAGAGTGACAGCGAGTGTTCTGATCAGGATCGATCCGGGCCTGGTGCATTTTCTCCGCACGGGAGACATTCGCTTCGCGTTGCTTTTGACGGCGTTCAGCGCGGCGGGCACGTTGGGCCACTATGTCTTCCGGAGAGCGGTCTGCCATGTTAGCCGACCTCCAAGTCTGATCCATTAAGACGGTCAGGAACCGATGACCACGCCAGGACATCAACACTATCCTCCTGATCGCGCTTGCCGGCATTGCGGTCAAGATCGTCGTCGGTCAACTTACCCCACTGCTCCTTGACCTTTCCTTTGAACTCTTCCAGTTCCCTTCAAGGCGGTTCCAATCCATCTTCGGTTCCTCCGATTGCTGCGGGCTGTAGACGAAACTTTTCAGGGTGGGCTTGGTTCGAATATCACTGACACAAAGTCCTGAGCGACCGTAGGCCGGCTCTTGGGGCTCTGGACCTGCTTGGCCTCCGGACCGTAGCTGGTCAACTTGCTGTCCCAGACGATGCGGCCAGGAAACTCGCTTTCACGCGAGAGCATCAGGATGATGTCAGCCTTGCCGGTCATTCTACATGGCGTCTACCCAGATCCGACAGCGTTTGCGGATCCGCCATGATGAAATCAAGCTGGCTGCAGGTCGCCGAACGGCCGTCTTGGGACAGCCAATACTGAGACCCATTTCCGGCTGGAGGGCTCACTGGGAACAGATCTCCCTAATGTACGTTTGTGGAAAGCCTGACTACGGAGGACGCCATGATCAGCATCTGGGATGCAAACGTTGAGTTGAAGATAAATGAGCGTTTTCACGTCATCAGGAGTGCTCGAGAGGCTGTCGCATTCCTGAAGACAAACTGGCCCGAGACAAAGAGCGCGAGTTACGCAAAAGCGCGAAAGGCATGCTTGGACGCAGCAAAGGGGATTGTCCCTAGCGCGGAAGCGCGTGTCGCGTTTGAGGCTGCGGCGAAGGAGGCTGGGATCCTGCGACAAAATTGATGTCGCTCCGTTCGAGGTGGGAAACTGGACCATGCCGCCTTCCCTTCCTTGGCCGGCTGGGCGCACCTCGGCCACCGGTATTCAATCGTCTCTGCAGGGGAAAGAGGCTTCGAGCAGTTCTCGGTATAGAGGGCGGCGATGCACGGCCCTCGGCTTGGAACATTGATGCGGCCGGTCGGTTGAAGGAGATCAAAGAAGGAATGGGAGTCAATCATTCAGCTTAGAACTGGAGCGACCATCCAGTAGTCGTCGGCCAGGTGCTCGCCACTCGGTTGTCCCGTGGCCGCGCTCCCTCCCAAACGATCCCCACCCCACACAGCCAGGATAGTTTGCATTAGAGCAAAATCGTGCTCTCTTAGGACGGTGGAATTCTGCCGCGGGTTTCAAGCCAATACGGACGGGCACATCCGAACTTGATGGAGTTCCTGTTTCCAGCAGCCATCAGTTTAACGGAGAGACGCTTACTTTCAGTGCTGCCGCGGTACGCCGGCACGATGGCGTAGCCGTCTTCCAAAAGTTGCAGCTTCAATTCCTTGAAATGACGCTTAAAGCCACTCTCCACATGCTTCAAGGAATACCGCCACCCGTTGTTGCACGCGGTGACTAAAAGGGCCGTGTACTGACGAGCACTGATAGTTCGAACTTCTCGTTCGGTGATATGCCTGCGCGGCGCGTCAACTTCGGACAGGCAAGGTGAAGCTGAAAAGACAAAAGCGAAGAGGATCGTCTCTTTGAACGCCGATTTCACCGCAGCCTCCCCTCGCTGGGTGCTCCCTGTGAGACCATCCAGACGTTTTCATGCAGAGTTAACCCAAACCCCTCACAACTTCGATGCTGCAACATACTATAAAAGTAGAATCTAAAATACAAAAACGATGCGGGGACCGGTTATAGGGGATCGCTCTGCAAAAGTTGTCCGCTTCTTCGCTTTGCCAACCGACGCCAGCCACGCATTCAACTCATCCAACACTATCCGCATTTTGCAACGGTCTCGCATTATGTCGGGATTTCGTCAGCGGGATCCGGGTCCTCGGCATAGGCGTGGCGAGGACAGGTTCTGGCGCGAGAACGAGATGATCTTCTGATCGCGCAGATCGTCGGCGTCGAGACCAGCAAGCCGGCTGTCCTTGGCCACCGCCAAAAGATACACGTCTTTGGCCGTCGAGAAGCGCAAGGAGCCGATGTTCTCCACCAGGCGGATGAAGAAGAGGACGTCTGCAAACAGCGCACCGCCTGCTCGGGTCTATGATGCCGCGTCCCCTGCCCCGCCGCTCCACAAGATACCTGGCCGGCGCTTGCCTGACTGAAGGCGGCATCGCCATTTTAGTTCCTGAGCCTGCGAAACAGTCTCGCGAAGCGGCGAAACTCGACCTCCTCGTCCTCCAACCAGGCCTCCAGCCCACGGCAGCTTCGTGTGAGGAA
>UCMT01000005.1 GCA_900473795.1 Hyphomicrobiales bacterium
CTTCTCCCCGCCGGGGAGAAGGTGGAACAAGCCGCAAATCGATAAGCAATGGCCCTGGCCTGCGGGCAGAGAGTCAGGGTGAGGGGCAAAGCTCGCCGGGAATTTCCTCGGACGTGCACGCAACACCTCAGAGCGCGCCGATTTCCTTCATCTTCTTCAGCACCTTGTCGCTTGGCTGGCCGGTTTCGGGCAGGCGGTAGTGCTTCTCGAAATGGCGGATGGCCGAGCGGGTCTGCTCGCCGGCGACGCCGTCGATCGAGACGTCGCTATAGGCGAGGTTGCTCAGGCCCTTCTGGATGTTCATCACCAGTTCGCTCGAGGCCGGGATATCGACCTTGGGAATGAACTGAGGATCGACCTCGGCGTTGCGGATCGCGGCGGCGACCGGGTCGAGTTCGCCCTTGCCGCCCTTGACGTTCTCATAGGGCCGTTCGGCCGGCCGGGCGGCGGTCCGCGTCTTTTCCGTCGCCGGCTCCTTCTGCAGGGCTGCGAGCAGCGTTTCGCTGGCAGCGCCGGTTTCCGGTCGGCCGGCCTGCTTTTCGAAGCGCAGGATCGCGGCTGCGGTCTTCGGGCCGGTCTTGCCGTCGGCCGGACCGTCATACAGGCCGCGCCGGGCCAATTCCTTCTGGACGCTCATGACCAGCACCGAGCCCGCCGCCGGCGCTGCAACCGGCTGGACCTGCGCCGCGGATTCCGGCTTCGGCTCGTCGATCTTCGCCGCCGCGGTTTCATCCTCCCGCTGGATGACGAAGGTCGTCACCTTGCGCGGCGAAGCGCCGGCCGGTTCCTCGTCCAGGCTGGTGGTCTGTGGATGGGTGAACGGCAGGCGGGTGCGCAGGAGCGGCGACGGATGGGCGCCCGGCTGGTACCACATCGCATTTGCCGCCACGAAACTGAACGCCACCACAAAAGCGGCAGAGCCGCCGAAAAGACCGGGATTGCGCGACGCGAGCCGACCGGCGAAGACGAGACCGCGCGTCGCAAGGCCGAGCACCGCAAGGGCCGGGCCGCGCTGCGCCTTCTTTTTCCGCTCAGGCGGTTTTCGCTTGCGAGCCGTCATGACCGGCGCCTCCAATCATCACGTCACCATGCGCCCGGTCCGTGTCCGCAAAGACCCGGCCGTTCGTCGCGTCCCCGTTCGTCGCCTCTCTTGTGCGCTCCTTCAGGCGCGGCGGAAACTCCACCATTGTCTGTTCCACAACTTCCTGCTCGTCGGCGAAACGGATGCCGGAGCCATCGAGCGGAATTGTGACGGTGATCACCGTTCCCTCGCCGGAACGGCTGCGCAGGTCGAACTGGCCGCCATGCAGCGACACCAATCCCTTGACCAGCGACAGGCCGAGGCCGGTTCCCTCATATCTGCGGGTATAATCGTTCTGGATCTGCACGAAGGGCTGGCCGAGCGTCGCGAGCTGGCTTTCGGCGATGCCGATGCCGGTATCGCTGACGGTGAGCTTCAGGTTGCTGCCGGACACCTCCGCGTCGATGGTGACGAGGCCGCCGCGGTCGGTGAACTTGATCGCATTGCCGACGAGGTTGATCAGGATCTGCTGGAGGGCACGCTGGTCGGCATTGACCTCGCCCACCGAGCGCATGATGCGGCTGGTCAGCTGCACGCCCTTTTCGCGCGCCTGCAGGCCGAGCATCGCTTCGCAGGCATTGACGACGTCGGCGACGCGGAACGGCTCGGGCATCAGCTCGTAGCGGCCCGCCTCGATCTTGCTCATGTCGAGCATGGTGTTGACGACCGACAAGAGATGGGCGCCCGACTGGTTGATCAGCGCCACATATTCCCGCTGGCGGTCGTTTTCGAGCTTACCGAAATATTCGCCGGAAAGGATGTCGGAGAAACCGAGAATGGCATTGAGCGGCGTGCGCAGTTCGTGGCTGACCGCTGCCAGGAAACGGGTCTTGGCGTCATTGGCGGATTCGGCGAGCCGGGTCTTCTGCACGGCCTCGGCCCGCAGGCGCGCCTCCTCGGAGACGTCACGCGACTGGACGAGAATTGCGGCAAGCCGCTCCTCGCCGCTGCCGAGCGCGGTCATCTCGCAGCGCATGTGGACGAACTGCTCGCCCTCGGCAAAGACGTTCGGCCGCTCGAAGCGGATATCGATCGTCGCCTGGCGGTTGCCCTGGCGCAATTCGTCGATCGCCTGCAGGAAGAGAATCCGGTCGGAAACGTGGACCTGCTCGATAAAGCCGCGACCCATCGGATTGCGCATCCAGGCCAGATAGGATTCCGCGTCACGGCCGTGAATTCCAGTGACCGAGCCCCTGACATCGTGGATCGTGACGAGGCCGGCGAAGCAGTCATAATGCCGCGCGCCGGTATCGGCAGGGGCTGGCTGCGGCCCGGCTTCCGGCAGCACCGGCGGGCGGTTGCGCACATAGGCAATGCCGCCCGCAGCCGAAACCAGCGCGGCGGCGGCAACCAGTGCAGCACCGACGGGCAAAGCCAGCGAAACCGGCAGGACGGCTGACAGCACCAGCGGCACAGAGGGGAAAGCAACAAGCGCGGTGGCGGCGACGGCGCGGACAACGGCAAGCTCGCGGCGTCTCTCCGGCTCGCCGGCGACCTGGCGTGGCAGCCAGGCGCGTGCGGCGTCATCCACGCGGGATGCCATCCTTCCAGCAATGTTACGCAATACGCTCACGTTTAACCCTGTACGCTCGTTCTTTTGCCGGAATCCATCATGGTTCCGCCTTATGCGAGGCCGTCATCTCGGGCCTGAAAATGGCCTTGGCGGACGATGACTTCCCGGCTCCGAATTTCGCACCCGCGGCTTAATGAAAGGATAAATCGAATTGCCACAAAGCCCGCGGAATCGCCGGAAAATCCCATTCCGGGACAAATCGGGACGGCTTCGTCTTTTGTGGTTAATGGGGCGTAAGCAACGGATTTCAGGCGGTTTTTTCCTCCCTGTTAACCTTTGTGGCAGCGCTCTTCTTCCGCGAGGCCTGCGTTTGCTGGACTGCCACCTGCAGCTCCGCCACGATCCTTAATGGCGAACCGTAAAATGCACATAAAATGCCGTTCAAATGCCGATATCGACAATTTTACGAAAAGACGGTGCAAATGCGAACGGTTTTGGCAAAGGCATGTTCCGAATCCCCGCCTAAGGTGTGATGACAAGGCGCCAAGAAGCGAATCCGGCAAAGACCGGACGTCCGGCGCCGGACCAAAGGATGGGCAAAACAATGTGGTTTCTGATCAAGGGAACATTCTGGTTTTCGCTGGTGCTGGTGCTTCTGCCGTTCCTCGATCCGTCGAGCAGCGCGACGCTTGACAAGGGGCCGAAGGTCAATGTCGGCGACACGATGTCGGCTGCCACGGAGGCCTTCGGCTATATCAGCGCGCTCTGCGACCAGAAGCCGGATGTCTGCGAAAAGGGCGCCGAAACCTTCGTGGCGCTCGGCCACCGCGCCCGTGAAGGCGCAAAGATCGCCTATCTCTTCCTCGACCAGCAATTCGCCGAACCGAGCGACGCCGTGACGACCGGCACCATCACCGCTCCCGTGCCGGCGGCAGCTATCACGGGTGAAGAACCGACCACCGCCGAGGCCGCGCCGCTCTTCAACAAGATACCCGTGCCGGAGAAGCGCCTCGAGCCGAAAACGGCTCAGGCGAAATAACCCCCGCCGATTCCCTTCACTACTGCCTGAACTGCCGATCTACGGCCGCCGTGAGGAACGCTCATCCCTCACGGCTTTTTTCTTTCCGCCGTCGCCTGTCCCGGCCAAACCGCAGATCGGTTGGCGAACGCGGTGTTTTCGGAAAACGCTTCACACTCCTTGGCATCGCGCCTATATGAAGGGCATGGACCAGATGAACACATCGCGGATCACGCCGCTTGCCGAAATCATCGACAATTGCTCCTATCTGGACGATTGGCAGGACCGGATGAGCTATGTCATCGAACTCGGCCGCAAACTGCCGGAGATGCCGCAGGAGAAGCGCACGGCCGAGACCAAGGTGCAGGGCTGCGCCAGCCAGGTCTGGCTCGTCACCCATGCCGACAGCGCAGGCGATCCGATCCTTACCTTCGAAGGGGAATCGGACGCCCATATCGTGCGCGGCCTCGTCGCCATCGTGCTGTCGATCTTTTCCGGCAAGCCTGCCTCGGATATCCTCAAGATCGACGCGCTCGACCTGTTCGACCGCATGGGCCTGATCGAATATCTGACCGCCCAGCGCGCCAACGGCCTGCGTTCGATGGTCAAGCGCATCAAGGACGAGGCTGCCCGCCGGCTGTCGGCATGACGCCGGTCACCAGGCCGCTGCCGTCCGGCCGATAGCCCTCCGCTCCCCAGACATGGCTCTGCCTCCCCGCGGGTCGCGGCGGCGCATAGTGGCGGGCCAGCGCCATCAGGGCGGCGCGCAACATCAGCTTGGCGGAGCGCGCCGGCCATTGCCGCTCCCGCTCGACGAGTTCCAGTCCCTTCTGAAAGCAGCAGACATCAAGCGCGACGCCGCAGAGTTCCGGGCCGATCGCCTCCATCGCCCTGCCGACCCGCATGCGCGCGGCAAGCGCCGTGTCGCAAAGGTCGGCCGTGCCACCAGCCCCTCCCCTTGTCTTGGAGGTCAGCCGCGGTTCGTAGGCCATGGTCAGGCGCGGCTGCAATTGCGCCCGGGTGAAATCGGCATGCAGCCGCTCTCCCGCGGCAAGCGCTTCGGGGGCCAGGAAGGCCCGGCCCGATTTCTCCTTTAGCCGGGCAATGGCGCCGAGCGGCGATTCCAGCGCGTTGACCCGCGCGGTCTGGCGGATGCCTTCGACGGAAACGGTGCGGTTTTCGGTGTCGCGATGCTGCTCCTGAAATGCGTCGTCCGGCGCAAGCAGGGCACGGCGCAGGAAGGCCTGGGCTTCGGACGTGGCGCGAACGCGGTTACCTTCGCGCACGACAAGGCCCGACGCGCAGGCCCGGTCCAGCGCGCCCTGCGGGAAATGCCGCGGCGGCCGGTCCTTGCCGGCGCTCAGCGTCACGCCGCCCTCCACGGGCTTGACGACGACGACCGGATGGCTCGCAGCGTATCGGACAAGGCGGACGATCGTCTTGGCATCAACGGCATCACTCATGCTCGCGGCCTCCCGGCGCACCGAAGACCGAGGCGATGACGCGCTCGACCGAGGCGATGAAATCGTCGAAGGCGGGATCGTCGCGGCGGTCCTCGACGACATGGCAGGCATGGCTGACCGTCGTGCGATCGCGGCGGAACGCGTAGCCGATATCGGTGAGCGAAATCTGCAGCACGACATGGCAGACATACATGGAGATCTGCCGGACATGGCAGCTGGTGCGCCGGCGGTCGCGCCTGAGCGGAACCCTCTCGCCGACCAGCATCACCATCTCGGCCGTCAACTGGCGCACGACACGGCAACGCAGATGGACAGCGACGGGCAAGACCGGCCCCCACGGCTCGACAATGCTGAGCCTTTCGCCCGATGGTGATGGCAAAGCCGACTTGATTTCCAGATGCCGGCGCTGTGGCGGCACGGCGCGGGTTCGGTTCGGCGGCGTCAAATGCGGGGCGAAAAGAGGGGCAGCTTTGCAGGGGCGCATGATTTACTCCTTGAAATAGGAATTAATTCATACACCCTAGTGCGATTGCGGGGACGAAAGAAACAGATTTTCGGCAACCAGGCGTTGTTTTTCCGAAGTTTTTAATCATATACATGAAGAAAATAGGTATATTTTCCTCATTCCGCGAATCTGATGTCGCTCTGTGGCGACACGCGGATGGCAAAAAACCGGCCAGGTTCTGCCTGGCCGGTTTTGTTTTTCACAGGGCTGGAGCGCCCAGCCCTTACTTGCCGCGGCGCTTGCGGCGCTGGCCGAGACCCATCTCCTTGGCGAGGCGCGAACGCGCTTCGGCATAGGCCGGAGCCACCATCGGATAGTCGGCCGGCAGGTCCCACTTCTCGCGGTACTCTTCCGGCGACAGGCTGTGGTGCGTCATCAGGTGGCGCTTCAGCGACTTGAAGGTGCCACCGCATTCCAAGCAGGTGATCTGGTCATCCTGAACCGACTTGCGCACGGACACGGCCGGCTTCGGCTTTTCAACGGCAACAATGACCGGAGCCGGGCTGTTGGTGTTGTTCAGGGCGGCATGCACATCGCCGATCAGCGTCGAGAGTTCGGCGACCGGTACGACATGATTGCTGACATAGGCTGCAACGATCTCAGCGGTGAGTTCAACCAGAAGATCGTGGCCCGAGCCAAGCGTTAGATCCGTCATTCTTTCTTTCTCCTATCGGAATTCTTCCACATGCCCGCGACGGGTATCGCGAACACAACCCAAACATGCGAAGAAAATGTCCGAAAACCGCTGTAATCGACTCTGACCCGAAGGATTACCCTCGACTGAAACCGTAAAACCGCGGCAAGCTCTCATATTACTCCTAATTCCGGAATTTGAATACGTCGCCAAAGCGCCGAAACATAGCGGCACTTCAAAGCAACAATCACTATTCACAACCCATGCTGGAATTTCGATACGAATTAATATGGTATTGGACACTTTGCCTTTACTCGATTAACACCGTTCGAAGAAAAGTCCAATAATAATTTATGCGAGATCTAGCCTATTCATCTTGAAGCGCGACGCAAACCGCACCCGGCGTGGAAACATTACGTTACATTCCCAAAAATGACACATCGCTGTGTTGCAGCGAAAGTGATTCTCTACGTCCAATGTGCTGTAATGTTTGCTGAATTCAGAGCCTGTCGGACTTCTGCTTGGCCAAGGGCAATTGGTCGGTGACGGACAGATTGGTCAGCTTGTAGCCCGCCTGATGGGCGGCCTTGGCGAGAAGATGGGCGGAAACCGGCGCCGTCAGGACGAAGAAGGCGAACCCGGCAAGCGCCCTGAGCAGGATGGCGATATCGAGGGCGTGCAGGCCGGCGGCCAGCAGCAAGAAGCCGGAACCGACCGTGCCTGCCTTCGAGGCCGCATGCATGCGGGTGTAGAGATCCGGAAAGCGCAACAGTCCAAGCGCCGCGAGCAGGCTGAAGATCGAGCCAGCCACCAAAAGCACGCTGACGGCGATCGCCACAAGCATATCCGGACCGGCGCTCATCGGCGGCCTCCCTTTTTCTGGCGCCGCGCCGGTGCCGGGGCCTTGCCACGCTTCGGCGCTATCGCCGCACGACTGTCGGCGCTGGCGGATTCCGGCGACAAGCCGCGCGCCAGGATGAAGCGGGCAAAGGCGACGGTTGCGAGAAAGCCGACGAGGCTCAGCGCAATGGCGATGTCGATATAGAGATTGAAGCCGCTGCGGATGGCGATGACGGCGATGAAGCCGATGGCGATGGCGACCAGCATGTCGAGCCCGAGCACCCGGTCCGGCAAGGTCGGTCCGCGCACGATGCGCGCCACCGTCAGCAACAGGCCGAGCGACAGGGTGACGAGCGCGAAGGCGGTGGAGAAGGACAGGATGGCGGACGCGCTCATGCCGGAAACGCCTCCCGGATGCGGCGCTCGAAGCCGGTGGAGATCGCCCGCCTTTCGGCCGCCGGATCATGGCAATCGAGCGCGTGGACATAGAGCATCTTGCGGTCGTCCGAGACATCGACCGACAAGGTGCCGGGCGTCAGCGTGATCAGATTGGCAAGAAGGGTGATTTCGAAATCGCGCGTGATCGTCAGCGGATAGGCGAAAATGCCCGGCCGCAGCCGCATGTCCGGCGTGAGCACCATGAACGCGACCTTGATTGCCGACAGCGTCAGTTCCTTGAAGAACAAGCCGGCCAGCAGCAGCATCTTCACCGGCCGGACGCGATGCAGGCTGGCCGGCAGCTGCTCGCGCACCAAGAGCAGCGACATCGCGCCGATCGCAAAGCCGAGTGCCAGGTTGTGCAGGGTGAAGCTGCCGGTGACGGCCACCCAGACCAGGGTCAACAGCAGATTGACGACGATGAATCTCATGGCGCGCTCCCGGCCGGAAAGACGGAATGGAGATAGGCGGACGGCTCGTCGAGCGTCAAGGCGGCCTTCTGGACGAGGCCGAGCAATGTCTCGGGAAACAGGCCGATCAGGACGCTGACCGCCGTCAGGGCCATGAGCGGCAGGAGCGCCGTTGCCGGCACGGCGACTTGCAATGTCGGCGCGCCCGCCGGGCGCCAGTAGGCGATGAGGAACAGGCGCCCGGTGGCGATCATCGTCAGGAAGCCGGTGAAAAGCAGCGCCGCCGCCAGCCACCAGGCGCCGCTGTCGAGCGCCGCCTTGACCAGCATCACCTTCGGCCAGAAGCCGGAAAAGGGCGGCAGGCCGGAGACCGCGAAGAACAGCATCAGCGACAACGCGGAAAACAGCGCATGCCGCGCATAGAGCCCACCCAGCGCGGCCAGCGAAAAGCCGCCACCGAAACGGGCGGCAAGGCCCGCCGCCAGATAGAGCGCCGTCATCACCACCATTGAATGCAGCGCATAAAAAACCGCGCCGCCGATGCCGCCCGGGCCACCGAGGGCGATACCGGCAAGCATGGAGCCGATGCCGGAAATGACGAGATAGCCGAGCAGCCGCCGCGTGTCGGTCTGCGCCAGCGCACCGAGCGCGCCGGTGATCATCGTGAGCGCGCCGACAACTGCGATGACGAGGCTGAGCTCTCGCCGCTCGAACGGAAACAGCATGACCGAGACGCGGATCAGCGCATAGATGCCGACCTTGGTCAGCAGCCCGGCAAACAGCGCCGACACGACGATGCGCGGCGTATGATAGGAGGCGGGCAGCCAGAAGTTCACCGGAAAGGCCGCCGCCTTCATGGCAAAGGCGAAGACGAAAAGGGCGATCAGCGTTGTCAGCGGCGCCGTCTCTCGCAACGGTCCCGCCTTGGCCGCGATGTCGGCCATGTTGAGCGTGCCGAAGATGCCGTAGAGATAGCCGGTGGCGATCAGGAACAGGGTGGTGGCGACGAGGTTGAGAAAGCCGTATTTCACCGCCCCGTCGATCTGCTCGCGCTCCGCGCCGAGCACCAGGAGACCGAAGGAGGAGATCAGCAAGACCTCGAACCAGACATAGAGATTGAACACGTCGCCGGTCAGGAAGGCGCCGCTGACACCCGCCATCAACAGCATCAGCAAGGGATAGAAGCCGTAGCGGCGGCCGCTGTCGTTGATGTCGGTGACGGCGGCAACGGCGCCGGCGAGCGCCACCACGGCCGCCATGAGCGCAAACAGCGCGCCCATCAGATCGACCGTGAAGGCGATGCCGAAGGGCGGCAGCCAGCGGCCCATGACCATGGTCACCGGACCGGTTTGCGCGACATGCCAGAGAAGTGCGGCATCGAGCCCAGCAAGAACGCCAAGTGCGGCAACGGCGATCAGCGGCTGGAGAAAGGTCCGGTGCCGCACCATCATCAGGACGGCGCCGATGCCGATGCACCAGGCGACGGGCAGCACCACCAGCCAGTCGAGCGCTGTCACCGGCTGGAGAACCAGCGCTGCGGACAGATCGGCGGGGGGCGAGGAAACGGCGGCCATGGTCGTGTCAGTATCCCAGCGGCGGCAGCGGGGCGTCGTCCGGCTCGGCCACCCGCATCTCGTCGGTGTTGTCGGTGCCAAGCGTACTGTAGGCGCGCCAGGAGAGCACCAGCAGGAAGGCGAAGAACGAGAAGGAAATCACGATCGCCGTCAGGATCAGCGCCTGCGGCAGCGGATTGGCCACCGGCCCTGCCGGCACGTCGAGACCCGGACCGATAACCGGCGGCACCTCGCGCATGATCCGGCCGCTGGTGAAGATCAGGAGATTGACGGCATTGCCGAGGATGGCGACGCCGATGAGCATGCGGATGATGAATTTCGACATCATGAGATAGATGGCGATCGTCAGGAAGATACCGGTGAGGAGTGCGAAAACGGGTTCCATCAATCCTCTCCCCTTTCCTCGAGCGACAGGGCGACGGAGGTGACGGCGCCGACGACGACCAGATAGACGCCGATATCGAAGGTCATGACGCTCGACAGCGGCACCTCTTCGCCGAGGATGACCGGATAGACCCAAAGCCCCGTCATGAACGGCACATGGAACACCATCGACAAAAGGCCCGACAGCGTCGCCAAAAGCAGCCCTGCCCCGGCGATTGACAGCGGATGGAAGACGATCGCCCGGCGCACGGTCTCGACGCCGAAGGCGATGCCGTAGATCGACAGGGCGGCGACCGCGATCAGCCCGCCGATGAAGCCGCCACCCGGCTCGTTGTGGCCGCGCAAAAGCACGAAGATCGAAAACAGCACCATCAGGCCGACGATCAGCGGCGCGACGGTGCGCAAGATCAGCGACCTCATCGGCTCGCCTCCTCCGCATCGGGATCGTTGTCGGCGATGCGCCGGAGCGAGCCGGCCCTCAGCCGCACGAGCGACAGGATCGCCAGCGCGGCGATCATCACCACGGCGATTTCGCCGAGCGTATCCGTGCCGCGGAAATCGACGATGATGACGTTCACGACATTGGCGCCGTGGGCGATCGTCTTCGCATAATGGTTGAAGAAGTCGCTGAGCGTCGTGTCGAACGGCGCTTCGGTCACCTTGAGCAGAAGCAGCGTCGCGCCGAGCCCGCAGGCAAGCGCGATCGCCGCATCCGGCAGGGTCTCGCGCAGCGGGCGGCGGTCGGAGGGCGAAAGCTTGAGCCGCGTCATCACCAGCGCCAGGATGACGACGGCGAGCGTTTCGATCATGAACTGGGTGAAGGCAAGATCCGGCGCGCCATAGAGGAGGAAGATCACCGCCACCGAAAAGCCCTGGATGCCGAGCGAGACGATCGCCGTCAGCCGGTCCTGCGCCAGAACCACCGCGACAAGCCCGATCACTGCGATTGCCATGATGGCGAGTTCGTGCAGCGGGATGTCCTGCGGAAAGACCGGTGCGCGCGCCAGCTCGCCATAGAGGAAGGGCGGTGCGATGAGGACGACCGCCAACAGGGCGAAGGTGGCGGTCATATAGGTGTCGAGCCGCCCGTTCTGCAGCCGCCGGGTGACGGCGGAGGACAGCCGGACGAGGCCGCGCATCACCTGGTCGAAGCCGCGATCCGGACCCCAGCCGATAGCGGCGAGAACGGCGGCGATCCCGGCGCGAAGACGCGCAAGGCCGAGATAGAAGCCGATGCCGAGAACCACGGTCAGCACTGATAGCATGAGCGGCATGCCGACATGCGGCTCGAGCGAGATCGCAACGGCACGCGCTTCGCCGGCAATTGCCGAGGCCATCGGCGAGGAGATCAGCGTGTGGACGGTGCCGGACAGGAAAGCGGCGGCGAGGCCCGCAAGCGCCAGCACGGCCGGACCGAGCCAGAGCAGGACGGGAGCCTCATGTGCGGCCTTCGGCGTCTCGACCCGTTTGCCGATGAACGGCTTCAGCGCGACGGCGAAGGCGGCGGAAAACATCAGCGCATTGCCGACAACGACGAGCGCCGCGAAGGTGATCGCGCGGCCGTCGAAGGCGGACAGTGCGGTATAGACCTCTTCCTTGGCCAGGAAGCCGAAGAAGGGCGGCAGCCCGCCCATCGACGCGGCCGACGCGAGCGCGATGGCGAAGGTCAGCGGCATGGCGGAACGCAGGCCGCCGAGCCGCGTCACGTCGCGCGTTCCCGTTTCGTGATCGATGCAGCCCGCCACCATGAACAGCGCCCCCTTGAACAGGGAATGCGCCACCAGATAGAGCGCTGCCGCCTCGATCGCGTAGGGCGCGCCGAAGCCGGTCAGAAGAACCAGAAGGCCGAGCGACGACACCGTCGTATAGGCGAGCATCAGCTTCAGATCGGTCTGGCGCACCGCCAAAAGCGCGCCGATGACGAGCGTCGCGCCGCCGAACACCGGCAGGATGATCTGCCATTCAGCCGTACCGCCCATCACCGGATAGAGCCGCATCACCAGATAGACGCCGGCCTTCACCATGGTTGCCGAATGCAGATAGGCCGAGACCGGGGTTGGCGCTTCCATGGCGTTCGGCAGCCAGAAATGGAAGGGGAACTGCGCCGATTTGGTGAAGGCGCCGCCGAGCACGAGGATCAGCGCCGCCAGATAGAACGGGCTCGCCTTGACCTGCGGGGCAAAAGCGGTGAGCAGCGAAAACTGGTTGATGCCGGAGATGTTCCACAAGAGGATCAGCCCGGCGAGCAGCAACAGCCCGCCCCCGCCCGTCACCACCAGCGCCTGAAGGGCGGCGCGGCGGGCGGCCTCGCGCTGATGGTCGAAACCGATCAGCAGGAAAGAGGTGATCGAGGTGAGCTCCCAGAACACGAACAACATCAGGAAACTGTCGGAGGCCACGAGCCCCAGCATCGAGCCCATGAACATCAGGAGGAACGAGAAGAACCGGCCCTGATGCGGATGCCCCTTCAGGTAGCCGCCTGAATAGAGCACGATCAGTGCGCCGATGCCGGAAATCAAAAGGATGAAGGTCAGCGATAGCCCGTCGACCAGCCAGGAGAAGCTGACATTGAAGGACGGCAACCAGGCATAGCCGCCGGTCACCACCTCGCCGCGTGCAATCTCAGCCGAGAAGCCGGTAAAATGCAGGAAGATCGCCACGGGAACGAGCGCCAGCACCCAGGCGGCGTTGTGACCGAGGATGCGTGTGAGCAGCGGTGCCACGATCGCACCCAGGAACGGCGAAAGGAGAGCCAGAAATGTCAGATCGGCGACACTCATGGGTCAACATGTTCCTTTCAAGGATGCAAGTGGCAAAGGAGGTAAGGAGGCGCGGCGAACGAATGTCGGTAGCGAATACTCTTCGGGATAAGCCAAGCGGGGAACAAACTCAAGGTTATGGCGGGGAAAACGCCCCCTCTCCCCAGATTGCCGCAGCCGCACAATTGGAAGCTGCAGCGGGGTGATTGCCGGAACGCCACATGCTTCCTATATCTGCAGCAAATCAGGGAGAGACCGATGAACGACACCAGCACCTTGAAGATCTTCAAGACCGATGAGGAATGGCGGGCGCAGCTGACGCCGGAACAATACCGCATCACCCGCCAGCACGGCACCGAGCGCGCTTTCTCGAGCCCGGATTTCGACCTGAGCAAGAAGGGTGTCTATCACTGCGTCTGCTGCAACCGGCCGCTCTATCGCTCGCAGGCGAAGTTCAATTCCGGCACCGGCTGGCCGAGCTTCTACGAGCCGATCTCGCCCGCTGCCGTGACGAAGCATCACGACACGTCCTATGGCATGAGTCGGACGGAAATCCGCTGCGCCGATTGCGACGCGCATCTCGGCCACGTCTTCCCCGACGGCCCGCCGCCGACCGGCCTGCGCTACTGCATGAACGGGGTTGCCCTGACCTTCGAACAGGAGTGAGCCGCCCCGGCCGGGCGGGCGTCTGTCAGGATGGAAGCCTGGTGCTGCCGATGCCCGTGTCGGGCGCTTGCGGCATGCCGAAGAGATGCGCAAACAGCGCGTAGAGACAGAGCACCAGTGCGGCCAGCGCCATCAAGGGAACGAACACGAAGACGAGGATGATCGACCAATTGCGCCCCGGTGCCGGCTCCCCGTCCGCCTCGCTCCAGAGGGGAACGCCCGTGTCGTCGACGTCATGGTTGGAATGTTCGCTTGAAAGTGTGCGGCTTGCCGCATTCCGAGGTTCTGCCATTGCCCCCTCCTTTTCGGCGTTTCTCCGCCGTTTTGACAAGGATACACATTTTTCCGGCAAAGTCTTCGATATGGCTAATATATCGTTAACCGCCCGGCGCTCATCATGGTTGCCACGTGCCCCCTCCACAAATTTAGGGGAAAATAGTTTTTTCAACCCGCAGTGTTCTCTTGTGATTCAGCACGCATAAATTTCCACTGCACCGCGTCTCAAATGGGACCGAGTGGCGGGATGCGTCAAAAATGGAGATGGCCTTGAGACATGCGCTGTTGCTGACGGCAGCCCTTTGCACGAGTTCGCCCGCCCTCGCCGCGGACGATTGGACGAGCTATTCCAATCCGCGCTTCGGCTATAGCGCAGCCGTGCCGCCCGGCTTCACGCTGGGCCAGGAGGCCGACAACGGCGACGGCGCGACCTTTCGCTCGGATGACGGGCGTTCCGAGCTTTCGATCTACGGCACCATGCTCGAAAACGGCGAATTTGCCGGCGAGGCCCGCAAGCGCATCGACGGGGACAGGGCGGCCGGATGGACGATCACCTACGACAAGGTGACGAACGGCTGGGCGAGCTATTCCGGCGCGCGGTCGACAGACATTCTCTATGTCCGCGGCATCGCACTTTGCGCCGGCAACGCCGCCTATTTCCACCTTCGCTATCCGCGCGACACTTTGAAGACGTTCAACAGCGTCATCGGCCGATTGGTGAAATCGTTGCGGCCGGCGGCGGGATGCGAACAGGCGCCGCAACAGGCTCCAGGTGCAGCGCAGAACTGACAGGCACCGTCACATTTCCGATGAGACGATCAGGCCGAAGCGCTGCTGATGCAGGTCAGCACGGCGGAATAGTGCACGGCAGACGCGATCACCACGAAACCGTGCCAGATGGCGTTCTGGAAACGCAGCTTTTCCCAGACATGGAAGATCACGCCGCAGGAATAGAGGATGCCGCCGATCACGATGAGGATCAGCGTCGTTTCCGTCAGTTGCGACAGGAGCGGACCGGCGGCAAAGACGCCGCTCCAGCCCATGGCGAGATAGAGCAGGATCGCCACCTTGTCGAAGCGGCCGGGAAAGACGCATTTGATCAGCACGCCGACAAAGGCGATCGTCCAGATGCCGATCAGCATGCCGAACAGATAGGGATCGTCCCAGCCGCGCTGCAAAAACGGCGTATAGGTGGCGGCGATCAGCACGAAGATCGACGAATGGTCGAAGCGGCGCAGGAACCATTTCGTCTTCGACACGGGATAGAGATTGTAGAGGAAGGAGATCGACAGCGTCGCAACCAGCCCGGCGCCGTAGATCCAGGCGGCCGCGAGCTGCCCGGACGTGCTCCAGACGGTGGCATAGAAGATCATTGCCGTGACGCCTATCAGCGCAAAGGCGAGACCGATCCCATGGACGACGCCGTCGGCAATCAGTTCAGAGCGATCGTAGTTCCATTTGATGCCCTTGATTTCCACCAGAGCCCCTCGACACTTCATTTCAATCCGGCTTCACGATGTAGCCGGCACATCACCCACCATGATGGCCGATATCGCGCCGCCACAACGTGTGGCGGTCTTGCTAATGTGCCATAGACAGCAGCGCCGAAACAGAGCCGGAGGATCAAACTTTGCGACAGATCGACATCTCACCGGAGGGCGGGCGTCAAGATCAGAGCTTGCCGGCTGCGGCGATAATCTCGGCCGCGGTCGGGAAAACGCCGAGGCTGTTCGGCCCGTCCCGCGCCTCGATCTGCGCCCAGCCGACAATACCGTCCGCATTCACCAGGAAGTGCCCGACGAGCTGCGTGCCGTGGTTTGCAAAAATCATCTCGTCGGCTTCGTTGAGCTCGAATCCGTCCTTGGCATTGAGAACGGTGTTGGCTTCCATCGGCGATAGTGGCTCTGACATTTCGCCGCCGGGATTGATGCGGGCGCCCGCGAAATCCGCCATTGTCGTCCGGGATGGCCATTCCGGCTGCTCGTGGCTGCCATCGGGCAGGACCTCGACGCGCGGCACGCCGAAGGCCCGGTGCGTGCGGCAATCCGGGTCGCACAGAAGCGTCAGCGGCGTCGGCTGGTAGCGGAAATAGAGACGCGCGCGTTCGAGCGGCGTATTGATCACGGCCAGCGTCTCGGCGCCCATGGCCTGCAGGGCGGGTTGCAGGCTGGAAAGCTGTCCGACCTGACGCCGGCAGAAGGGGCAGTGCAGGCCGCGATAGAAGCCGATGAGGAACGGCCGGCCGAGCAGGCTGGCGAGGGAGGCGAAACCCTCGCGATTGGCGGCGGGAAGCACGAATGCGGGCGCAGCCTCTCCCGGCTGCAGCGGGCGTATCCGGTCTGTCATGGAACATTCCTTCGCTTCGGCGCTTCGATGTTGCCTTTGACAACGGCGCTGAACGCCGGCAGCGCCCTGATCGCCACTGTACCGGAGATCGCGGTTTCGCACTATCGGATCATGTGCTCGCTGGTCACGAGCGGCCAGTTTCACCCAGACGCCGCCAACCGCACCCGGCAGAATTCCGGCTTACCGATCGATCAGCACGGCGCATTTGCAATGGCTGGCGACGCGGCTTGCGGTCGAGCCGATGAAATAGTCGATCAGGCCCGGCCGGTGCGACGCGATGATGACCAGATCGCCCTCCATCTCCTCCGCAAAGGCGTTGATGATGCCGGCTGCGCCGCCGACGCGGATTTCGACGCGGCCCTTGACGCCGTGCTTGCGCTTGAGGTCGGCCAGCGTGTTCATCGCATGCTTGCGGGATGCCTCGACCATTTCCAGCGGAAAGTCGACAATCATGTAGCCCTGCGCATAGGCATTCAGATCCTCGACCACATTCAAGAGAATGATTTCGCCGCCCTCGTCCAGCAGCGACTTGGCGCGCTCCAGCACCGTTTCTCCGTGCTCCAGCTGGTCCATGGCGATCGGGACGATGATTCTCGAATACATGACTGTCTCCTCGGGTTCGCCGCACCGGCGGAGAGGCAGGATATCCTGCCTCCTGGGCCGTTGTTTTCGCCGACCCTCGCTGCCTGGCGCGGATAGATTAGAATATAGGTGTGTTCGGGGAAAAGTCACAACCGGCCATGCGGTCGCAGGCGATTGTCAACAGGGCGAGAACGGTACTTCCTCAATACGCCACCTTTCGTGGACGCCGCGGGCGCGCCATATAGGTTTGCAGGAGTTTCAAACGGGAATGCGCCATGGCCGGCTTCGACAGACGCACCTTTATCAAGTTGTCGGCGACAGCGCTGGCAACGGGAACCGCCGCAGCCGCGACCAGGGCAGAAAGCACGACAATGACAGAGCACGCCTCAACCCACGCCGTCCGCATGCCGGCCTATATCGATCACTCGCATCTGGTGGTGCGCGACCTGCCGATGGTGTCGTCATGGTACCAGCAGATCATGGGCCTGACGCCGATGGACAAGACGGCGAGCGGCGAGACGCTCGGCGTTGCAGGACGGCCGCTTCTGACGCTGACGACCGAGGGTAATGCCGCCGTTGCGCCGCGCAATGCGCCCGGCCTGTTCCACACGGCCTTCCTCGTTCCGGATCGCACCGAGCTTGGCCGCTGGCTCGCCCATATCGCCCATAACAACGTGCCGCTGCAGGGCGCATCCGACCATCTGGTGAGCGAGGCGATCTATCTCGGTGACCCCGAAGGCAACGGCATCGAGGTCTATCGCGACCGGCCGCGCGCGGAATGGAATTATATCGACGACGGCATGGTGAAGATGGCGACGCTGCCGCTCGACCTGCAGGCGCTTTACGACGAAGCCCCGAAGGACAAGTGGGACGGCATGGCGAACGGTACGGCGATCGGCCATATCCACCTGCAGGTGTCGGACATTCCGCAGGCCAACGCCTTCTTCCGCGATGTGCTCGGGCTCGACCTGATGGCGACCTACCCCGGCGCCAGCTTCTTCGCCTCGGGCAAGTATCACCACCATGTCGGCGCCAATATCTGGAATTCGCGCGGTGCACCGAAAAGGCAGGGCAACATGACCGGCCTTGCGGACTACACCGTGCATTTCAACGACCCGGCCAAGCTCGAGACGGCGATCACCAGGCTCGACGCGCTGGAAATTCCGGTGACGCGCACCGGCGCCACCGTCTCGCTCGTCGACCCGTGGGGCATCGGGCTGAAGCTGGTGGCCTGACGGCCCCCGATCTCAGTGCATTGCGCCGGAGCCGCCGACGGCGACGATCGCAAAGGGCTGGCCCTCGACCGGAATGGTCGCCGTTTCCGCGAGGCTGTCGGTCGCGATCATCCGCACAAGGCTATGGCGGGGGTCGGTGATGGCGATGCGATCGCCGGCGACTGCGAGCCGCGGACGCGGGTCACGCCAATGTCCATCCTTGCTGTAGGGTTCGGTGACGGTTGCCGAACGGGTGATCTTGCCGCTGACGACATCCAGCAGATGGAGCTTGCCGTCCTCGGTCAGGATATAGGCGTTTCGGGCATTGGCCGAGTCCAGGATGAAATCGATGCGCCGGGTTGCGAGCTCCACGAGGCGGTAGGGTGTGTCGCTATCGGGGTCGATCAGCACGACCTTGTCCTCGCCATAGTTGCCGAGAAAGAACTGCATCGACTTGCCGCCGAGCAAGGTGGAAACCTTGCCTTCCGGCAGATCGTCGCCATAGGCCAGCATCTCAAGCTTCGGCCCGTCGATCCCGGCCGGGCGGGCGACGAGAACCCCCTCCTCGCAGCCGAAGGCGACGAGACGCGCCGACGTCGCTTCGCCATGCAGGCCCGTGCAGGCGGCGACATCGCCAAGCTGCCTGCCTGACCGGTCGAGGATGCGCAGGCCAAGCCGCGGCGGCAGTTCGTCCGGCTTGACCTCGGCACTCATGTTGGGGACGGAAACAAGGACGGTGCCGCCCATCGGCACGGCCACGCCATGATGCGGCGCGGTGGTGTCCAGGCTTGCAATCTCGGCCTTGCCTTCGATCAATGCGCTCTCGCGCATCAGGTCCGTCTTGCCGCCCCGATCGTAGAAAATGGCCACGTCGTCGCCATGGGTCACCACATGGCCCGGCTTCTTGCCATTAATGGCGCCCGCAAGCAGCTTCGGCTCGGAGACGTCGATATCGCGATGCTCGCCATGGTCCGAAAGGGCGATGCCGGTCGATATCACGTTCACGATGTTCTTATCCCCCTGAACGGCGAAGACGGTCCTGCCGCTATCGCTCAAGGACAGCGCGGCAAAGCCGCTGATATCGAACCGTCCGAGTTCGTTGCCGCTTGCGGCATCCAGCGCCCGCACGACCGGCTGCGTGTGATCGGCAACGAAGAGCCGCCATGTCTCCTTGCTGTCATCGGCAAACGTTGGAAAGGGGGACAACGCCGTCAGCGCTGCTACGGCGGCAGCCTGCATCGGCTTGCCAAGATGGATCCGCATGAAAATCTCCTGCGAGTTAATGTAATAACGTTACGTCCATCCTGTTATAAAGTTACATATGTATTGTCCACCGCAAAATGCTCGCCGGCGATCTGACGTCGCGAACCACCCCGTCGTCGGCCCTGACCAGGGCCGCTGTTGCCGAGCTGCTGGGGATCAACTATACGTGGAAAATGACGCTTCCTCATATGCCAGTCGCCGTGATCTTCGACATGGACGGGCTGATTTTCGATACCGAGACACTCTATCAAGAGGCGTTTCTGGCGGCCGCAACCGTTGGGGGTCACGACCTGCCGACAGCGGTTATTCAACGCGCCATAGGCGTGCCTTGGGTCCAGAGCAGAGTGTTGCTTCTGGAACAAATGGGACCAGATTTCCCCATAGACCAATATTTCGCACAGATGATCGGCCATTTCGAGTTGCTGGCCGCCACGCAACTCCGGCTGAAGCCCGGCGTCTTCGAACTGCTCGACTTTCTTGACCAACTCGATATGCCTCGATGTATCGCGACTTCATCGGCCCACTCCACTGTGCAGAGCCATCTCGCCGCCCATGGCTTGGCCGACCGATTCCACGCGGTCATCGGACACGGAGATTATGTCGCCAGCAAACCCTCGCCCGACCCGTTCCTGACGGCCGCGAAACGTCTCGGCGTGGACCCCTCTCTATGCCTGGCTCTGGAAGATTCCTACAACGGGGTTCGCTCCGCATCAGCCGCCGGAATGATGACGTTCATGGTCCCCGATCTTCTGAGCCCAACGCCAGAAATCCAGTCCCTATGCACGGGCGTTGTCAGCGACCTGCATGCCGTCCGCGAGCTCATCCTGGCCGCGTCGGCCGCGCGCGTCGCTGGATGACGGTTCGACGCAGTCCTTCCGGGGCTCTGACCGGAAACAGATGGCCGCGACGATCGCCGGTCTGTCGGGCTCAGGTGGACGACGACGCCAGTGCGCATCCCGCAGACTTGCATGACGCCACGTCGTCGGGAATCCCAAACCGGACTATTATGTCCCGATCAATCCACTACAGCGCCGCGCGCCTTATCAGACGCGCAAAGGTCGCTGTAGCACTTTGAATTGCTGCATGTTTCCTTAAATCGGCTAGGATTTAAGGAAACATCCACTAGCGGCCGCAGGCAGCCGCCCGTCCGAGCAGGAAGGCCTTTTCGCGCGCGTTGCGCGTGAGCGCGGCGGCGCGCTCGAACTCAGCCCCGGCTTCAGTCAGCCGGCCCGCCCGGAACAGGAAATCGCCTTTCGCCGCCGGCAGCAGCGCATAGTCGCGCAGGGCACCGGCCTGCTCGATCTCGTTCAGGAGGGCAAGGCCGGCCTCGGGCCCGAAGGCCATGCTGTGGGCCACGGCCCGATTGAGATCGACCACCGGCGACGGCATGACCGCGCGCAGCGTGTCGTAGAGCGCGGCGATTCTGCGCCAATCCGTCTCTTTCGCCTTTTTCGCCCTTGCATGGCAGGCGGCGAGTGCGGCCTGCAGGGCATAGGGACCGCCCGCACCGCCGAGCGCTTCGGCGCGCTCCAGCGCGGCAAGGCCCCGGCGGATCAGCAGCTGGTCCCAACGGGCGCGGTTCTGTTCGGTCAAGGGAACCGGCGAGCCGTCCGGCGCCGTTCGGGCGTTGAGACGCGAGGCCTGGATTTCCATCAGCGCGAGAAGGCCGAAGACCTCGGGCTCGCCCGGTGCCAGGCCGGCGAGGATGCGGCCGAGGCGCTGGGCCTCGGCGCACAAGGCCGGGCGGATCAGGTCTTCGCCGGCGGTGGCCGCATAGCCCTCGTTGAAGATCAGGTAGATGACCTCCAGCACCGAGGCGAGCCGTTCTCGCCGGTCCGGCCCGCGCGGCACTTCGTAGGTCAGGCCAGCCTTGCCGAGCGTTTTCTTGGCCCGCACGATGCGCTGGGCGATGGTCGCTTCACTGGAGAGGAAGGCACGGGCAATCTCGTCCGTCGTCAGCCCGCCGATCAGGCGCAGCGTCAGCGCCGCGCGCGCCTCGGGCGAGAGCACCGGGTGGCAGGCGGTGAAGATCAGGCCGAGCAGCTCATCGCCAAGATCGTCATCCATGGCCGCCTCGATATCCGCGACGGGATCGGCACCTTCGTCCTCGAGATCGCGGCCGATCTCGGCGTGCTTGCGCGCCAGCATCTTCCTGCGGCGGAAGCCGTCGATGGCCCGGCGCTTGGCAGCGGCCATCAGCCAGGCGCCCGGTTTTTTCGGAACCCCGGTCTTCGGCCATTCGGAAAGGGCTGCCACGAGGGCGTCCTGCGCCAGGTCTTCGGCGAGGTTCACGTCCCGCACCATTCGGACCAGGCCCGCGATGAGCCTGGCCTGTTCGATCCGGAAGACCGTCTCGATCGTCTGGTGGGTTTCGGTCGCCGCCATGCTTCCCGCTTACGGGAGGTGCAAGGGCCACGTCAAGCGGCGGCGGCGACAGGTCGATGGACCTCACAGCACACGACAGCGGCCGTCTCACCCCCCTCTGCCCTGCCGGGCATCTCCCCCTCAAGGGGGGAGATTGGCGTGGGGCGGGCTTCCTGCTCCCGATCTCCCCCCTTGAGGGGGGATGTCACGAGGTGACAGAGGGGTATTCCCGGCGCTGTCGTGTACCGTGATTCGACCTGAAATCATCCGGCTCTAGTGGCCGGCCAGCTTCTCGCGCTGACGTTCCTCCTGCTCGGCGAGTTCGGGCGTCAGGGCATCGCCGAAGTCGGCGGCCTCGAACACCTGGCGGATCTCGAGTTCGCTCGGGCCCGGCATCGGATTGGGGCAGCGCTTCGCCCATTCGACCGCCTCGGCCATGTCCTTCACTTCCCAGATCCAGAAGCCGGCGACCAGTTCGCGGGTCTCGGCGAAGGGGCCGTCGATCACGGTGCGGCCGGGGCCATCGAAGGCGATACGCTTGCCTTTCGACGAGGGATGCAGCCCCTCGCCCGCCAGCATGACGCCGGCGTTGATCAGTTCCTCGTTGAACTTGCCCATCGCCTCTAGAAGCTCGGTCGAGGGCATGATCCCCGCTTCGCTCTCCTTCGTCGCCTTTACCATGACTATGACACGCATCGTCTTTCTCCTCTGGTTGACGGAGGCCATATCGACCTTCCTGCTCCTACGACGAACGAGTGCCGGCATAATCGACATGCCGGTGAAATTTTTTCGAGAAAAAGATTTAGGTCACGTCCCCGCATGGTGAAGATGGCGCTCTGCCACTCGACTTGTAGGCGCTCTGCGACGAAGCGCCAAAGACAAATGGGAGCGACTGGCGCAGGGGAGCGCGATCGGCCTATCCACCTTGAAGTGGCGGACATTCCGCAACGCCAACGTCCTTCTTCCGCGATGTCAGATGACCGGCCGTGCGGACACGGCCGTGAATTTCAACATCTGGCAAGCTGCAGGCGGCGATCGCCAAGCTCGACGAACTGGAAATTCCGGTGACGCGCGATGGCGTCACCGTCTCGCCCCTCGCCCGCGGGCGTCGGGCTGAAGCTGGTGGCCTTAAACTCCAGGATCAGCCCAGTTGCATTGGAAGGCCAGCATGGGCTTCGAAAATCCCTTCAGCCGCCGGCGGGTCGCGTGAGCGAAGAGATCGGCGGCGCCGTATTCCCGAAAAATGTTCTCCGACACCAGTATCTGGTCGCTGGAGGCCGCAGCGCACAATCGAGCGGCAAGTTGCACGGTGGAGCCGAACAGGTCGCGGCTGTCCTCGATGGGCTCGCCGCAATCCAGTCCGATGCGAACATGAATCGGCTCAGAGTTGCCGAGGTTGTACCGTTTGAATTCCTGCTGAATTGCCCTTGCGCAATCGACGGCTGCGGATGTCGCGGCGAACGTCGCCATGATGCCGTCGCCGGTGTGCTTCACCTCGCGGCCTGAGGCATGGCTAAGACATCTGCGCACGATAGAATCATGCGCCCTGACAAGTTCGGCCGCCATGCGGTCGCCGAGGCGCGATGTCATCGCCGTCGAGCCGACGATGTCGGTGAACAGGATTGCCCGATGGCCGCAATCCATTTCGCCCGAGGATTGTCCAGACGCCAGCTCGGGGTCCTGAATTCGGCCGAGAAACGCCTCGACCGCCGACAACGCCACCTCCACAACCTCGCCAGCGACGAAGCCATGCGCCTCGCGGTGCACGCATTGGGCCGTTTCCGCGTCGGGCGCATCCACGAGGCAAAACACGGTTCCACGCTGCTGGTCGAACCAGTAGGTCAGGAACTTGACCCCATACCGATCCTGTATCTCGATATCCTTGCGGTGCGCCTCGGCGGCGTCGGCCGCGGTGATTCCCGAAAAGTCGTGCCGGTCCATGAATATAGCCATGTGCGCCTCCCGCCCTGAAAGCCTCCGCTTACAGGAAGGTTTCATTCTACGACCTGGACGCAGCCCGGTCCACCTTTCGGGCGGTTTGTGAGGCCGGCGTTTGCCGCCTTCCAGCGCGACGACACAAAATGCGCAAGGGGAGGACGTTGCCGTCCTCCCCTCATTTTTTGTTTGCTGGCCGGTTGATCGCTCAGGCCGCGTAGCGGCTACGCTGCGGTTGTGAATGCGATACGCGACCTGCCTCTTCCAGCTTGAAGCGGGCAAGCAGGGTCTGGAGCTGGCGGCTCTCGTCGGCGAGCGTCTCGCTCGCTGCCGTCGTCTCCTCGACCATGGCGGCATTCTTCTGCGTCATCTGGTCCATGTGGTTGACGGAGGTGTTGATTTCGGCAAGCGCCGTTGCCTGTTCGCGCGCCGCCGTGGCGATGCTTTCCACGTGGTCGTTGACGCGCAGCACGAGCTGCTCGATTTCCAGAAGCGCATCCCCCGTTGCCCTGACGAGCGAGACGCCGCCTTCGACTTCCGAGGCCGAGGCGCTGATCAGCGTCTTGATCTCCTTGGCGGCATTGGCCGAGCGCTGCGCCAGTTCGCGCACTTCCTGGGCAACGACGGCGAAGCCGCGGCCGGCTTCCCCTGCGCGGGCCGCTTCGACACCGGCGTTGAGGGCCAAGAGGTTGGTCTGGAAGGCGATCTCGTCGATGACGCCGATGATCTGGCTGATGCGGCTCGACGAGCCCTCGATCCGGCTCATGGCGCTGACGGCATCGCGGACGATCTCGCCCGACTTGCCGGCGCTCTCCTTGGTTTCGCGCACCATGTCGCGGGCTTCGTTGGCGCGCGAGGAGGAGGCGCGGACGGTCGCGGTGATCTCGTCGAGGGCTGCGGCAGTTTCTTCCAGTGCAGCGGCCTGCTGCTCGGTGCGCTTCGAGAGATCGTTGGCGGCGGAGCTCAGTTCGGCGGAGCTTTCCTTGATGGTGCCGGCAGCGCCGCGCACATTCTGCATGGTCGAGCGCAGCGTCACCATCGTGGAATTGACGTTCTGCTGCAGTTCGGCAAAGGCCCCCTGGAAATGCCCGCTCATGCTTTGCGACAGGTCCGCGTCGGCAAGGGCGGCGATGACACGGCGCACTTCGGCAACGGCTTGATCGATGCTCTCGACCAGTTCGTTGACGCTGCCGGCGAAGCGGTTGAGATCGTCGTTCCGGTAATCCTTGCCGATGCGGCCGGTGAAATCGCCGGCGACGGCGGATGCGACGACGGCGCTGATGCTCGACTGCAGATCGCTGCTCAGCGCATGGAGTGCCGCTTCCTGCGCCTTCATGTCGCGCATTGCCAGCGCATTGCGGCGGAAGACTTCGACGGCGCGGGCCATTTCGCCGATCTCGTCCTTGCGTTCGGCGTCCGTGCCGGTGTTGTCGAGATTGCCCTCGGCAAGGCGGCTCATGGCGGCCGTCAGGTCACGGACGGGTGCGGCGATCCCCCGGCGTGCAACGAGAAGGCTCGCCACTGCGCCCAGCACGATGCAGGCTGCGGCCGATGCGACGGCGATGACGAGTGCGAGCGACGAGGACTGCAGGGCCTCCGCGCGGGCCGTGGCAAGCGCGTTGCCCGAATAGGTGCTGTATTCCTTGACGGCACTGGTGACCGTCTTTTGCGCGGCGAGCGCCTTGTCGAGCCCGGCCTTGATCGCAGCGCCATCCTTGCCGCTCTTTTCGGCCACATCGACCATGGCGCGGATTTCGCCGAAATAGGTCTCGAGCGTCGAGCGGATCGTCTGCAGTTGCTTGAGTTCGGTTGCATCGGCCGCCGCCTCGATCTTCGGCAGGCGCTCGAGCATTTCCTTGGCGCGCTTTTCCGTTTCCGCGCGGAAATCGGCGGCCTTTTCAGGCAGTGCAGCGAGCTGGTAGGTCATGCGGCTGATGGCGATGATATCGACGCGCAGGTCCATCGCCTCGCGGGCGACTTCCTCTTTCGCGCCGACCGACACCATGGCAGATTCCAGTGCTGAAATACCCTTCGCGCCGACGAAGGCGATGACCAGCGAAGACAGTCCCATGACGAAAACGACAAGGCCGATCTTCTGGAGGATGGAGAGATTGCGAAAGGTCATGACTGAACTCCGGCAGGGCGATCGCCCGCAAGCTGAACGAAAAAGGGAGGTTCAAGGCATGATGCCTCTGACAGGGCGCAGGGGAAACGACATCGCGCCTGAGGCGCAATCTGAAGGAATTGCGCTAACGTACGGTTAAAGCGGGGCCTTCGGAGGATGGCGATCGCGCTATTTGCCGGCACGGTCGCTGCGGAAATCACGCCGGCCGGATCGCGATCGCCTCGTCCACATACCACTGGCAGATCGCAATGCTCATCTGATCGTCCATGCGTGACGAACGCGATCCTGCGCAACGGCTAAAGCGAATTTGTTCAGGCGGTCTGCGCTATCGCGCGAGCTTTTTCCTTGAACCTTGCGCACCCGGCCTCTATCTCCGGTCTACACCCCTCGCATTTTTCCCGGAGCCATCCTTGTCCATCTTCAAGAATCTGCCCGCCGCTCCCGTCGCTCCGAAAAAGCCGGTGACCGATACCCGTCATGGCATCACCCGGACGGACGACTATGCCTGGCTGCGCGCCGACAACTGGCAGGCGATGTTCAAGGATCCCTCGATCCTCGATCCGGAGATCCGCAAGCACCTGGAGGCCGAGAACGCCTATATGAAGGCGGCGATGGCCGATACCGAGGCGCTGCAGAAGACGCTGTTTGCCGAGATGAAGGGCCGCATCAAGGAAGACGATAGTTCCGTGCCGATGAAGGACGGGCCGTTCGCCTATGGCACCTTCTTCGTCACCGGCGGTGAACAGCCGCGCTATTTCCGCATTCCCCGCGACGGTGGCGAGCGCACGGTGCTTCTCGACGGCGACAAGGAAGGCGACGGCAAGGCCTATTTCCGCCTTGCCGGCATCGACCACTCCACCGACCACAGCCGCGGCCTCTGGGGCTATGACGACAAGGGCTCGGAATATTACACGCTGCGCGTCCGCGACCTTGCAACGGGCGAGGACCTTGCCGACGTCATCGAGAACACCGGCGGCGGCGGCGCCTGGGCGCCGGACGGCAAGAGCTTCTTCTACACCGTGCTCGACGATAACCACCGGCCCTCAAAAATCTTCCACCACATCGTCGGCACGCCGCAGAGCGACGACCGGCTGGTCTACGAGGAGGAGGATCCGGGTTTTTTCATGGGCGTCGGCGGTTCGATGCTCGACGACTTCATCTACATCGACATCCACGACCACGAGACCAGCGAATATCTGCTGATCCCGACAAGCGACCTCAATGCGAAGCCGCAAATGGTCTCAGTGCGCGAAACCGGGCTCGAATATTCGCTGACCGAAGGCGGCGATGTCTTCTACATCCTGACCAATGCCGACGGCGCCAAGGATTTCAAGATCATGCAGACGCCGGTTGACAAGCCTTCCCGCGAAAACTGGACCGATGTCGTGCCGCATACGCCGGGCCGGCTGATCCTCAGCCACATGGCCTTTGCCCGCCATCTCGTCTGGCTGGAGCGAGAAAACGGCCTGCCGCAGATCAAGATCCGCGACCGCAAGACCGGTGAAGAACACGCTATCGCCTTTGCCGAGGAAGCCTATTCGCTCGGGCTTTCGGGCGCTGGCGAATACGACACCGACGTCATCCGCTTCTCCTATTCGTCGATGACGACGCCGAGCCAGCTTTACGACTACAACATGGCGACGCGCCAGCGCACACTCTTGAAGACGCAGGAAGTGCCCTCCGGCCACAATGCGGACGACTACGTCACCCGCCGCGTCATGGCGCCGTCGTGGGACGGCGTCGAGGTTCCGGTCACCCTGCTCTATCGCAAGGATGTGGCCCTCGACGGCACCGCACCCTGCCTGCTCTATGGCTATGGCGCCTATGGCATCAGCATTCCGGCCGGTTTCAACACCAACTGCCTGTCGCTCGCCGATCGCGGCTTCGTTTTTGCCATCGCCCATATCCGCGGCGGCAAGGACAAGGGCTTCCAGTGGTACGAAGACGGCAAGATGGGAAAGAAGACCAACACCTTCAAGGACTTCATCGCAGCGGCCGACTATCTGAATCAACAGAAGTTCACCTCCTACGCGAACATCGTCGCCGAAGGCGGTTCGGCCGGCGGCATGCTGATGGGCGCCATCGCCAACATGGCGCCGGAGAAGTTCAAGGGCATCATCGCCGCCGTTCCCTTCGTCGATGTCTTGAACACCATGCTCGACGATACGCTGCCGCTCACTCCGCCGGAATGGCCGGAATGGGGCAACCCGATCGAGAGCAAGACGGCCTACGAGCGCATGGCAGCCTACAGCCCCTACGACAATGTTTCGGCCAAGCCCTACCCGGCCATCCTGGCGCTCGGCGGCCTCACCGATCCGCGCGTCACCTATTGGGAGCCGGCCAAATGGGTGGCCAAGCTGCGCGAAAAGACCACCGGCTCCCAGCCGATCCTGATGAAGACCAACATGGACGCCGGCCACGGCGGCGCTTCCGGGCGGTTCCAGCGGCTGGAGGAGATCGCGTTTGAATATGCGTTCGCGATCAAGGTGGCGGGGAAGATGTGATGTTCGCCATCGCGGCCTTTGTCAGGTCACTCCTCACCCGCTGAAAGGCGGGTGAAGATGAGATCGAGAAGGAGAGCGCCCTTCTCCTCCAGCGATATGAGACACGGATCGCCCCATTCGTTATAGAACATCAGCCGAGTGTCCGCAAAGACGAGGTCGGTGTGAATGGCTTGCTCCTGCATGTCCACTTCTCCGAAATTGCTTCGAAGAAACGCCGCCAGAACCGGCAAATCCGTCTCATCGAACTCCAGCGAACGATTGCCGTTCTCCAGTTCCAATATACTGAAAGTCATTCGGCAATCTTCCGGGTTCGGTCGGAACACCACGGTTTCCCATTTCCGGCTGAAATTCGACCACATCGCCTCAACTTGCAAGCCCCGCGCATGTCATGAAGCCACCGCAGGGAGAATCAGCCATGAAAATCGGCGACAGCATCAACAATTATTATCGCTCGCAAAGCCAGGCTTCGGGCGGTGCAGCCGCGAGCCTGCCGCTGACAACCGACAGCGGCAGCCAGCGCACCCAGGCGCCGACGGTTTCTGTCAGCGGCTCGGCCTCCTCGTCGTCGCTGTCTTCGGCGCTGTGGATATCGCTGGCCGGCAAGCTGGAAAACGAGGATGGCACCGTCACGGCGGCACCGACGGAAAACAGCGCGGCCGACGAATTCATGAAATGGTCCAAGATGTCGCCCGACGAAAAGATCCGGGCGCAGATCCTGGAGAGCAAGAACCTGACAGAGGTAGACCTGCTGAGCATGGACGCCGATCAGAGCGCCGCGATCGAGGCGGAAATCAAGGAAGCGATCAAGCGGCAGCTCGGCATCGAAGATGAGGCAGGCGAAGCGGCTACGTCAACTGCGTCGGATGCGGGCATCTGATCCCCTTGTCTCAGCGTGCCATTTTCAGGACGCACGGCCCGGCATAATCTCCCCTTGCCTGCACACCAAACTCCGGGAGGAACCATGCCCGTCCATATCGCTCTTCTGCGCGCCATCAATGTCGGCGGAACCGGAAAGCTTGCCATGGCCGACCTGAAGGCGGTCTGTGAGAAGGCCGGTTTTTGGGACGTCAAAACCTATATCCAGAGCGGCAATGTGCTGTTTCGCTCGGACCTCCCGGCCGCCAGCGCTGCCAAGGTTCTCGATGAGGCGCTTGGCGTGTTCCTGGGCAAGGCGCCGGGCGTCATGGTGCGCAGCCGCGAGCAGCTGGAAAAGATCGCCGAAAGCAATCCCTTTCCCGCCGCCCAGCCGAACTATCTGTTGGTCAACTTCCTGTCGGAGAAAGCGCCTGCCGATGCGCTCGACAAACTCGTCGCGCCCGACGGCGAGGAGGTGCATGTCGCGGGCGACGAGATCTACGTGCATTATCCCAACGGCTCGGGCCGCTCGAAACTGAAACTGCCGGCGCTGAAGCTTGCGACATCGCGCAATCTCAATACGGTGCGGAAAATGGCAGAGCTTGCGGCGGGGATGGAGGACGGCTGAGCCCTCACGCGTGCTGCACCGGCTGGAACAGCAGTTTGACGAAGCTGCAGAACACGAGAATCTGGTCTGGCAGGCTTTGTGGTTCCTTCAACGCCTTGGAAAGCACGATGCCGCCTTCGATCACCGTCGAGACCATATCGGCGAGCTGGTCCACGTCGAACTGCTCACGCGGCGTGTAGACGGCGAAAATCTCATCGAACATGCCGCGGAAGCGGCGCCTCCATGTCAAAGCCGCCTGGCGGTTGATCTCCTGAATTTCCCGATCGAAGAGCCGCTCGTAATAGCAGATGGTCGCAACCAGGCAGCCCGGATGGCCGTTCGGCAGGTCGGACAACAATTCCGACAAAAGCTTCAGCCCGAGCAGAAAGGATTGCAGCGGATCGTCCATCAGGTCGCGCGCACGGCTGAAGATCTCGTCGTAGATCCGCTCGTCGTTTTCGATGTAGCGGTTGAGCAGCGCCTTGGCGAGCTCGTTCTTGTCGCGGAAATGGTAGAAGAAACCGCTCTTGGTGATGCCGGTCTCGGCGATCAGTTCCTCGATCGACGTGCCGCCGAAGCCCTTCTGCAAGACGGCCGCTTCCGCCACGTCGAGAATGCGGGTCCTCGTCTCCTCGCCCTTGCGCATGTCCCGCTCCTGTACCGCCGGTACGGTTTTGCGTGGACGACGATGGAAACGATTTTTCTGCCAGTCGCCGCTCCGCCCAAAACCATTTGATATTGCTGAATTTTTCATAATCTCTCGTCAGTATACCGCAAGTCCTCTATTTTAGCAGGAGATAAAACGGCAAGAATCCTCGCACTTAGCGGCGCCTTTCGACGCTGCCGCGAACGACAAGGGAGGATGAAGACCATGAGCAAATACAGACACGACCTGCCGCAGCTAAAGGGTGGCATATTCCTGGCCGACGGCGGCATGGAAACAACGCTGATCTTCCACAAAGGCGCCGACCTGCCGCATTTCGCGGCCTTCGTGCTGCTGGCCGAGCAAGTCGGGCGGAGGCAACTGAAGGACTATTACACCCGCTACCTCGATATCGCCACAAGGGGAAAAAGCGGTTTCGTACTGGACACCGCAACGTGGAGAGCCAATCCGGATTGGGGTGGCAAGCTCGGCTACAGCGCGGAAGCACTGAAGGCCGCCAACGAGGATGCCGTCGAGCTCCTCAGCGAACTTCGCGCCGAGTATGAACGGCCCGGCGTGCCCATCGTCATCAACGGCGCGATCGGCCCGCGCGGCGACGGCTACAAGGCCGGCAAGATGGATGCCGACGAGGCCGAGGCCTATCACGCAACCCAGATTAAGACCTTCGCCGGCACCGATGCCGACATGGTCACCGGGCTTACGCTGACCAGCATCGACGAGGCAATCGGTATCGCCCGCGCTGCCAGGCGGATGAAGATGCCGTGCGTGATTTCCTTTACGGTGGAAACGGACGGCAATCTTGTCACCGGCCGGACGCTGAGGCAAGCGATCGAGGCGGTGGACGCGGCGACCGGCGCCTATCCGCTTTACTACATGATCAATTGCGCCCATCCGAGCCATTTCGACGATGTCGTCGCCGGCGACGGGGCGTGGCTGAAACGGATCGGCGGCATCCGCGCCAATGCCTCGAAGATGAGCCATCAGGAACTCGACGAAAGCGAGACGCTGGATGCCGGCGATCCCGCCGACCTCGGCCGACGCTACCGGCAACTGACGCGCCACATGCCGCAACTCAGGGTCCTCGGCGGCTGCTGCGGCACCGACCATCGGCATGTGGCTGCCATCTGCGAAGCCTGCTTACCGGAAAATCGATTGAGCGCCTGACGTGGGGGGTCCCCTCCGACACGGTCGATCGAAGGCGGCGAAAATTGCCCAGGAGAGATAGGCATAGAGTGACGGCGGGCGGCATTGACCCGGCGTCACGAATACAATCAAAAGTTGATTATCGTAATCATGACTAATCCCCTCATGATTGCAAGAAGAGACAATCCTAACGAATTGTTTAATTCTTTAAACATTAGCGATGCGTAATATTTGCCCTCATTGCCAGTCCATATAGAGGGGGGGGTAGCTATGCGGTGGCCATTGAAGGTGTACATCGATCATTTCCTCGATGACGAATCGGGTAATTTCGCCACTCTGACCGCCATTGCATTCGTTCCGGTCATCGGAGCCGCCGCGATGGTGATTGACCTTGGAGCCGCCTACGTCGAAGCAACGAAACTGCAGGCGGCGCTCGACAGTGCGGCGCTTTCGGCAGTCCGATCTTTCGGGGAAGGTTCCAGCGAAGAAGAAGCGACCAAGGAAGCAAGCCAGGTCTTCTTCGGCAACTTCGCCGTTCCGCAAAACTCCGAGCCGCTGCCCGAGGAAGACGAGCTGTCGAGTTTCAGCCTGTCACTCGCTCATGGCGCGCTCGAGGACACGGCAACCGCGGCCTACGGGTTCAACTACAAACCCATGTTCCTGGAGCGGCTTCCCTTCGAAATCAGCAAGCGCGCCATTGCCGCCCGGGTGCCGGGAACAGAGGCGTGCATTCTTGCCCTTCATCCGACGAAATACCGGGCCTTCGAAGTCAGCGGCAGTGCCAATATCGATATGAGCGGCTGTACCATCACGGCGAACTCCACCGATGCGCAGGCGATCTATGTCGGCGGCTCGGGCAAGCTGAAGGCCGAATGCCTCTTTTCTGCGGGCGGCATATCGATCGATCCGACGGCGGTGCAACTGGCCTGTCCGGCTCCGCACGAGAAATCGTCACGGGTTCCGGATCCGTTCAAGTACAAGAAACTTCCCGCTGCCGCCTCGTGGATCGACCTTTCCGGTTGCGGTCAAAACTTCGTCGACGGCGGCGGCGGCAATGGAAACTGCAATGGCACCGGAAAGACCCCGAAAGGAAACAACCCCGGCTACGTCGTCACCTTGAAGCCGGGGACCTATGGCAGCCTCGAGCTCAAGGGCGCAATCAAGCTGGAGCCGGGCACCTACCTCATCGACGGCGGCTCGCTGCAGTTGACGAGCCAATCGGTGGTGACCGGTTCCGGCGTCACGTTTTTCCTGCTGAACAGTGCCAAGCTGGTGATTCACGGCGGCGCGACGTTCCACATCTCGCCATCGCTCGCCGGAACCTGGGCCGGGTTCTCGATCGTCGCAGCGCATGGCAACGCGGAACCAGCCGTGATCAACGGCAACAGCGCATCCTCGCTGACCGGGATCGTCTACATGCCGGACACGCAGGAAATCCAGTATTCCGGAAACGGCGCCACGAGCGGAGAATGCATTCGCCTGATCGCGCAGGAGATCACCCTTATCGGCAACAGCTATTTCAAGATGAACTGCGATCCGGAACTGGCAAACATGAAAATCAACAATCCCGGCGCCGTTCGCCTGGTGCAATGACGAAGGCGCGATAATGCCGGCCCCCTCGGCAGTGAGGGGCCGGAGCCGACGCACAACGCCGGCATGATCCCATCGACCGGCGGCGAAAAACAAGGCCTTGCAATGCAGGCCCGCACGCACGATATCCGGCTCACCTTCAGCTTGCGAATGCGCTATCATCCGCAAGCCGATGACGGACACGGCTTCCGGTGGAGATCAGGGCAGCATGGACCATACCCAACCGAAATCGGAAAGAACGACTGCGGTTGCGCCGATCGCCTTCGACAACAGCTATGCGCGGCTGCCGGCGCATTTTCTCGCGCGCGTCCATCCGACACCGGTGGCGGAACCGTGGCTGATCAAGTTCAACCGGCCGCTGGCTGAAGAGCTCGGCCTTAATGCCGATGCGCTGGAGGGCGATGGTGCGGCGATCTTTTCCGGCAACAGCGTTCCCGAAGGTGCCGAGCCGCTCGGCATGGCCTATGCCGGTCACCAGTTCGGCCAGTTCGTGCCGCTGCTCGGCGACGGGCGGGCGATCCTGCTCGGCGAAGTGATCGACAGGAACGGCGTGCGCCGTGACATCCAGTTGAAGGGCGCCGGCAAGACCCCCTATTCCCGCCGCGGCGACGGGCGCGCCGCCCTCGGGCCGGTGCTGCGGGAATATATCGTCAGCGAGGCGATGCACGCGCTCGGGATTCCGGCAACGCGAGCACTGGCGGCCGTCGTCACCGGCGAGCCGGTCTACCGTGAACGCGTGCTGCCCGGCGCCGTCTTCACCCGCGTCGCGGCAAGCCACATCCGCGTCGGTACCTTCCAGTTTTTTGCCGCGCGTGGCGATACCGAAGGCGTCAGGACGCTGGCGGACTATGTCATCGACCGGCACTATCCGCAGATCAAGGGACAGGAGCGCCCCTATCTGGCGCTGCTCGAGGCAGTCGCCGGCGGCCAGGCGGCGCTGATTGCGCGCTGGCTCTGCATCGGCTTCATCCATGGCGTGATGAACACCGACAATTGCGCCGTTTCCGGCGAGACGATCGACTTCGGCCCCTGCGCCTTTCTGGACGCCTATGATCCGGCCAAGGTGTTCTCCTCGATCGACCAGGGCGGGCGCTATGCCTATGCCAGCCAGCCGGCGATCGGCCAATGGAACCTGGCGCGGCTGGCCGAAACGCTGCTGCCGCTGCTCGACCCGGAACCCTCCGAGGCGGTCAATCTCGCCAACGACGTGATCGCCGGCTATGGCCCGCGTTTCCAGACCCATTGGCTCGCCGGCATGAAAGCCAAGATCGGCCTGATCGGCGAAGAAGACGGCGACCTCGATCTTGTCCAGGGCCTTTTGTCGCTGATGAAGGAAGGACAGGCGGATTTCACCCTGACCTTCCGGCGGCTTGCCGACGCGGCCGAGAGCAACAGGGCAGAGCACGCCTTTGCTGCCACCTTCCGCGACCCGGCGGCAATCGCCCCCTGGCTTGCCGAATGGCGCGCCCGGCTGTCGCGCGAGGCACAAACGCCGCGAGAACGGGCGCAGGCGATGCGGCTGGTCAATCCGGCCTATATTCCGCGCAACCACCGGATCGAACAGGCCATCCGTGCTGCCGAGGACGATGGCGACTTCTCGCTGTTCGAGGCGCTGCTTTCAGTGCTTGCGAAACCCTATGAGGACCAGCCGGGTTTTGTCGCCTACGCCGTGCCGCCGGCCCCCGCCGAGGAAGTGTTCCGCACCTTCTGCGGCACGTGAGCGCGAGCAGCCGGCGCGTCGTCGGCTGCTCGCTTTTGACAGCCTATTCCCAGGCCGTGCCTCCGGTTGCCGCGCAGCCATAGGGTGGCAGTTGGGCGCTGAAATTCGCCTTCAACTGGGCGCAGCCCCATTTACGCAACGGCTCCGGCATGCGGCTGTTCAGCTCGATACCGACTTCGTCCAGCGGATCGCTGGTATTGGTGACATAGCTCCACCAGCGCCCGCCGATGACGGCGACGCCGGCAACGACCGCAACCAAAAGAACAAACAGCAATCTCTTCATATCAGCCTCGTTGTGAATCACGACGCCGACGATCTACCGCATAACCTTGAAAAGCGGAATCGATTTAAGACGTTGTGCAGGTCTTTCAAAGTGCTGCAGCGCCCTTTGCGCGTTCGGCGTCGTCCTATTTCGGATCGCGGCCAAAATCCTTTCGCAATTCGCCCTTGGCATCCTCAAGAACCTGCTTCTGTTTCCGGGGCAGGTTCTTGCCGGCGCGGTTGATGTAGAAATTCAGTATCGACATGGCGGATCGAAACGGGTTCGATTTGCGCCGGCTACTCGCCTCGGCCGAATGTTTCAGGGACCGCGCGATTTCCTCCGGATCATGGGACCGGAACACATCCTTTTCCAGATCCATGGCGTTGCTGGTCTCGGTCACGTGCCTCGACCATTTCTTGTGCTTCTTTTTCGGCATAGTCGGCTCCATCGATCGTTTCGAAGAAAACCGGCAAGCGCGCTGCCTTGTTCCATCGATGCGGGTGGGTACGGAACACACTGCCCCGCCGTATCGGCCACCTTCTCCCGTGAACGGGGAGAAGCCATTGAAAGGCAGGGGCATCGCGATATGTCCGTTGACGGCACGCGGCGATTGAACCTGTTGCGACCCACACGACGCAACGCGGCGCGGCATCGAGAACGGGAGGCCATTCATGTTGATCCCTTTGACGGCCATCGTCTTCGCATTGATCGGGCTGGCGCTCGGCGCGGGCGGGCTCTGGCTCGCCGTACTCGGCGGCAGCTGGTATTACGCGATTGCCGGCCTCGGTTTTCTCCTCACCGCCTTTCTCCTGTTCAGGCGGCGCGGCGCGGCGCTCATCGTCTACGCTCTCCTCATTCTCGGCACGCTTGGCTGGGCGATCTGGGAAGTCGGTTTCGACTGGTGGCAGCTCGGCCCGCGCGGCGGCGTGATCATCCTGCTCGGTCTCTGGCTTCTTTTGCCCGCCATCCGCCGCCGCCTCGGGTTTACAAGCCCGTCAGGGCAGATTTATGCGGCCGGCGCCCTGCCGCTTGCCGTCGCCGTCATCGCCGCGATCGCCGTTGCCGGCTATTCGATGATGCAGGACAGCCTCGACCGTGCCGGCGAATTGCCGGTCGCCGCGTCTGCCGCCACACCCGATCTCGGCGGCACTGTTCCGGAGGGCGACTGGCACCAATACGGCCGCACGCCCTATGGCCAGCGCTATTCGCCGCTTGCCCAGATCACGCCGGAAAACGTCGGCACGCTGGAGGTCGCCTGGCAATACCAGACCGGCGACGTGAAGCTGCCCGACGATGTCGGCGAAACCACCTATCAGGTGACGCCGCTGAAGGTGCGCGACACGCTCTATCTCTGCACCCCGCACAACTGGGCGATCGCGCTCGATGCGGCGAGCGGAAAGGAGAAATGGAAATTCGATTCCAACTCCGGCATGAACCCGGACCGGCAGCACCAGACCTGCCGCGGCGTCAGCTATTATGCCGATCCGGCCGCAACCGCCGGCAGCCCTTGCGCCGAGCGCGTCTACCTGCCGACCTCGGATGCGCGCCTGATCGCGCTCGACGCCGCGAACGGCCTGGTCTGCAAGGACTTTGCCGACCAGGGCGTGCTGCATCTCGAAACGGGGATGAAATACAATCCGGCCGGCTACTATTATTCGACCTCGCCGCCGGTGATTGTGGCCGGCAAGATCATCATCGGCGGTGCCGTCAACGACAATTATTCGACCGAGGAGCAGTCCGGCGTCATCCGCGCCTTCGACGTCGACACCGGCGCGCTGGTCTGGAACTGGGATTCGGGCAATCCGGAGGTGACAACGCCGCTGCCGCAAGGCCAGACCTACACCACCAACTCGCCGAACAGCTGGTCCGTCTCCAGCTATGACGAGAAGCTCGGGCTCGTCTATATCCCGATGGGCAACCAGGTGCCGGACCAGCTCGGCATGGGCCGCTCGGACAATGTCGAGACATACTCCTCCTCCATCGTGGCGCTCGACATCAACACCGGCGCGGTGCGCTGGGTGCGCCAGACCGTGCATCACGACCTCTGGGACATGGACGTGCCGGCCCAGCCGGTGCTGATCGACCTCACCGGCAAGGACGGACAGCCGGTGCCGGCACTCGTCGGACCGACCAAACAGGGCGACCTCTACGTGCTCGACCGGCGGACCGGCGAGCCGATCATCCCGATCAAGGAGATCCCCGCCCCGACCGGCGCGATCCCGGAGGATCACACGGCGCCGACGCAGCCGATCTCCGACCTTTCCTTCTCGCCGCCGCCGCTGACGGGCAAGGACATGTGGGGCGTGACGATGTTCGACCAACTCGCCTGCCGGATCAATCTGCAGCGGCTGAAATATGCGGGCCGCTACACGCCGCCGTCGCTCGAGGGCACGCTCGTCTATCCCGGCAATTTCGGCGTCTTCAACTGGGGCTCGGTGGCGGTCGATCCGGAGCGCCAGGTGATGTTCGCCATGCCGACCTATCTCGCCTTTACCTCAAGGCTCGTTCCGCGCGAGCAGATCCCGCCAAAGGAGCAGTCGCAGAAGGGGTCGGAACAGGGGCTGAACCGCAATGACGGCGCGCCCTATGGCGTCTTCATGGGTCCCTTCCTCGGGCCGCTGAAGATCCCGTGCCAGGCACCGCCCTGGGGCTATGTCGCCGGCGTCGACCTGAAGACGGGTGAGATCGCCTACAAGCACCGCAACGGCACCGTCCATGACATGACGCCGCTGCCGCTGCCCTTCAAGGTCGGCGTGCCCGGCATCGGCGGGCCGATGATCACCAAGGGCGGTCTTGCCTTCCTCGGTGCCGCCGTCGACAACTATCTGCGCGCCTATGACCTGACGACCGGCAAGGTGCTCTGGGAGGCGCGCCTGCCCGCCGGCGGCCAGTCGACGCCGATGAGCTATGCCACCGCCGACGGCACGCAATACATCCTAATGGTCGCCGGCGGCCACGGCTCGGTCGGCACCACGCCGGGCGACTACGTCATCGCCTACAGGCTGCCGGAGGAATAGCTGCCGTGGGAAAACGGAAAGTGTCCGGCCCGGCGGCGCGCCGGCTGCAGACTGGTGGCAAAGTCCGGCAATCTATTGCCGCTCCACCACCTTGCCGATGTCTGCAAACGCGCGCTCACCGCTGCGGCCCGATCTTTCGGCGGGGTGTTGCCGTACCGAAGCCAGCTTCCCCGTCCGCGGGTGGGGTGTAGTCGTAGAGCGTCGGCGGCTCCATGGAGGCGAGGAAGATGAGATGCTCGACCAGTGGCATCTTGCGCAGATGGTCCACCGTGTTGCGGCCACCCAGGCTCAGGGCCGGGACAAAGCCGTAGATCTCTCCCCATTCGAGGCGACCCAACCGCTCCAGCGCCTGCGGCATCATGTTCTTGAGGTTCTCGTCTTCCCAGGGTGCCATTACCGCGGCGACCCGCCCGGACAATCGCATTCCTACGATGATTTCATCGGTCCAATACCGCTGATGTTCCTCGTCAAATTCGCGGGGCTCGATACGGACTTTGTTCATCGGAAGATTGAGACGAATGGTGGCATCGCCATACCAGATATCGATGTCGCCGAAGGCGGTATAGCCAAAAGCGATCATCCTGTCGGGGTCCAAGTCCGGATCGCCGCGAAACACATAGTCAAGCACGGGCCTAGCCAAGGCTGGATCACACAGCCAGTATTACCCATTCGACCAACTGCACCAGCCATGATCGGCCCAGAACTGCAGCAGGTAATCGGGCAGCTTTCCCCGATAGGCTTTGATCGTCGCTTGGTCCGGCCGGTCTACCTTTTCAATCGGGCCATCTTCCTGGAGGATTTCTTTGAACCAGTCGATTTCGAAGATGTTGTAGTTTGATTGTTCCACCATCCGTTATATTCCCGTGATCGGTTTACCTGGGTAGTTGGGATCGCTCGCGCACATCCGCAGATCAACCTGCACACTTGGGCAGTTGTTTTGCGCCTGCCGTTTTGCATGTTCGACTCTCGGCCCCATAGTCCTGGCCGCAGCAAGACACGCGTCAATTTTCAATCAGGCGGTCATGTCCGATCGTACGAACGGATTCATGATGGCCAAAGGCTCCCCTGCCGCCTTGTTTCGGACCAACGTAGCGTTCGAGCGTGAAGGGCCCGATCTGCGACAAAAAGCTCAGGTATTCGATAAGCCCGCCGATGGAAAAATCCTCCGCGACACCATAGCCGCCGAGGCGGAAATGCGGTGCCATTGTATAGACCTGATCGGCATTGATCGGACCCAGACGCCGGCGCACGGCATCGAAAACAGGCTCGCCGCTGGCGGCATCGACCCAGCCTCGGAAATCGAAAACACTGGCATCGACGGCTGAGGCAACCGCCATGTCGTCATCGAATGGAGGCACGCCCTCGACAACCTGGGTGGTGATATCCTTGGTGGTGACCGTTCCGAGATTCATTCTAAGCGAGATTAGCTTGAATTTGGGATGCCAAATGCTGAGCGTGCCGAACGCATCGCGTAGGATGGGCACCATTTTCGCGGCATCGAACTCCGGGTCGCTGGCAAACAGCGCATGCAGGACAGGCATGATCGGCTCCGGATCGCAGATCCAGAAAAGGCCGTCGCGCCACTGGCCGCGGCCGTGCTGGATCCAAAAGTCCACCATCGCGTCCGGCAGCCTCCCGCGATAAGCCTCAGCTTCTGCGACAGAAACCTGCTCGCGATCCTGCAGCGGGCCGAATTCATCCAAGACTTCCTGCAAAGGGCGCCGTGGTTGAGGTAAGGTATTGGGCATATCGGCTCCTAGCTGAACAGGATTGCGGCAGATTCCTCCCCGGTTTAAGGCTGGGGTTACGGTGGCTTTGCCCGCAGCAACGCACGCGTCAATTTTCAATCAGGCGGTCATGTCCGATCGTACGAACGGATTCATGATGTCCAAAGGCGCCCCTGCCGCCTTCCTTCGGATCGACGTAGCGTTCGAGCGTGAACGGCCCGATCTGTGACAAAAAGCTCAGGTATTCGATAAACCCGCCGATTGAAAAATCCTCCGCGACACCATAGCCGCCGAGGCGGAAATGCGGCGCCATCGTATAGACCTGATCGGCATTGATCGGACCCAGCCGCCGGCGCACGGCATCGAAAACAGGCTCGCCGCTGTCGGCATCGACCCAGCCTCGGAAATCGAAAACACTGGCATCGACGGCTGAGGCAACCGCCATGTCGTCATCGAACGGTGGCACACCCTCGACAACTTTAGTGGTGATGTCGGTGGTGGTAACGGTGCCGAGATTCATATTAAGGGAGATCAGCTTGAATTCCGGATGCCAGACATCCACATCGCCGAACGCATCGCGTATGAAGGGCACCATTTTCGCGGCATCGAACTCCGGATCCCCGGCAAAGAGCGCTTGCAGGACAGGCATGATCGGTTCCGGATCGCAGATCCAGAAAAGGCCGTCGCGCCATTGGCCGCGGCCGTGCTGGATCCAGAAGTCCACCATCGCGTCCGGCAGTCTGCCGCGATAAGCCTCAGCCTGTGCGACAGAAACCTGCTCGCGATCCTGCAGCGGGCCAAATTCATCCAAGACTTCCTGCAATGGGCGCCGTGGTTGAGGTAAGGTATTGGGCATATCGACTCCTAGTTAACAACGAGGTTTACGCGCATCATCGGGCATCCGTTGCGCGCCAGTTCTTCCGCATGCCGGTCGAGCACACCGCTTCGACTGTCCGCCCGCCATTGCGGTCCGATCGAACTGTTCTCTGCTGCTCCCCCCATGCCGGATATTTCGTTTTCATAGCCACCGGCAATCAAATCTAGTTCATGGGTTGCCGCAAGTGAAGAGAGATGGCTCTGCCACGCCGGACGCCCGTGCTGAGCAATATAGGTGCCTTGATTGTCTCGGATATAGTCCCTCCGCGCCTGTTCCTGATGGGGAAGAGATGCGGCTCGGCGAGACGCAAGTGTTTGTTCGCGCCCCGGAATACCCGGTCGGATCGGGGTACGTCTTTGCATGTATTCCCCGACGGTCATCCTGTTGAGACGATCCTCTTGCTCTTCGATCTGTCGTTCGAATTCCTGTCGCTTTCCGTGACTTTCGAAAGGAATTGTCTTGACCGGGCACCGCCGGTCATAGTCTTCATCAATGCGAACATTTGAGCCTGTTGGTAGCGGGACAGGTACCGGCTTGGGGTCTGGGTCAGGGTCCCGAGCCTTTTTGGTCTCTCGATATTGATAGACCTTCGCCATAGTCTGGCTGCGTATATCAGAGTCGCTGTCCCAAAATGGCAGCGCACCAATTCGCTGCTGCGCGTCACGGAGCAAGCCAAGTTCATAGTCATCTTGCGGGACAACATCCGAAAAGTTCATCTTGTTGGTGGGAAACAGCATACCGGCTGCGAATACGCCGATACCTGTCAAAACCGTGCCCAAACCAAGCCCTGCAGCAGTACCGGTCGCTGCTCCACCCGCCGTGGCAGCACCGCTGGCTGTTGCAGCACCTCCGCCTGCGAGTGCTTCGGCAGCAGGAACCGCGGCAGGCGCCAGGAACCCAAGGACCGCACCTCCTGAACCGCCCGCGTCGGTTGCCGTCTTCTTTGAGTCTGAGGCATCGGCAATTTCGATGGCCCGCAACGATCCCCTAATCGGATCATCATCCACCGGCGGGTCGTACGTCTGCGTTCCGCGCACGAAAACCGCTTCGCCGATCGTATTGCGGTTGTTCATCCAGAAACGATCGAGATGGCGGATGACGTGCGAACCTTCGGCACGCACCTGATCGGCATGGCCGATCGGCTCGCAGATGCCCTCGACCGTACCGGATTTTACGCCTTTTCGGACCCCGGGACTGTCTCCGTGCACATGGCTCGTGCAGGACCGCATGACCATGGCCTTCTGGCCCGTAAAACGGACGGACGGCGTGTAGTTCTCGTCGTGGCCGCAGAAATCCACCACCGGATAGGGAATGGCCACGACGGACGATCCGACCGGCGTCAGGCACACATCCGGAGACAGAGAAACGATGTACGCCTTATCGGTATCGCGCAGCCCCTCGCGTGGCTGCGTCGTCGTCCAGGGATCCGGATAACCGGGTTCGCCGACGTCGCGGGGAGTGGTCATGCCGCCCCCTACTCAAGAGGTTCGGCCGCAGGCCAATTTTCGCGCGACTTCGGCAGCGGCAAGCGCGCCGGCGAAGCGACCCTCCGCCGGCGGCCCGCCCGATCCCCAGATGACAGGAACTCGTCCATCAGCCTCTCCCCGATCCACAACCAGAATCGCAAGGCAATGAATGGTTGAATCGCGTCATAAGTGTGGCCGGATTGGACAACTGCAGCTAAACGTGCCCCGATGGCCGCACGCAAATGCATGCAGGCGTTGGGAACCATTTCCGAGCGCGGCGAAAATCCTTTCGCCATTCACCCTTGGCTCGAGAAGAGAAAATCGCCGCGGCCGACCCGTCACGCCATTGTGGCAATCAACTTGCCGACCTCGGCGAAGATCGGCTCGAGTTCCTTCATCGGCTTTGTCGCTTCGGCGATATAGACGGAGGCCAGGATCGTGTGGCCGTCGCGCGGGCGCATGAAGCCGACGTCACCCACCTCCCCGTGGCCGCTGGTGCCGGTCTTTTCGCCGATCGTCCAGCCCGCGGGAAGCCCTGCCCTCAGTCGCCGGCCGCCCGTCCTGTTGGCGACGAGCCAGGCGGTGAACTGGTCGCGGGATGACGGCGAAAGCACGTCTTCGAGCAGCAGTTTTCCAAGTGTGCGGATCATCGCAGCCGGCGTCGTCGTATCGCGCGGATCGCCCGGCTTCGCCTCGTTGAGGGCGGGTTCGGTGCGGTCGAGCCGGGTCGTCTCGTCGCCGATCGAGCGCAGCCAGGCCGTCAGCCCGTCCGGTCCGCCGAAACTCGCCAGAAGCAGGTTGGCGGCGGCATTGTCGCTGTAGGTGACTGCGGCGTCGCAGAGTTCGCCGACCGTCATCGTGTCGCCGACGTGTTTTTCGGCGACCGGCGAATGGGAGTGGAGATCCGCCTTGGCAATGGCAATGCGCCGGCCGAGCTTTTCCTCGCCCTTGTCGACACGCGCCAGCACGAACGCAGCGGCAAGCGCCTTGAAGGTCGAGCACATGGCGAAACGCTCGTCCTGGCGATGGCCGAAGGAGGCGTTGCTCTTCGTATCGAGGACGCAAACGCCGAGACGACCGCCGGTGCGCTTTTCGAGGCTCGCAAGCTGTTTGTCGATGTCTTTCCCGGCGGAAAGGGCCGGACCGGCACCGAGGCCGGCGGCGGGAAGAAGCAGACTGGAACCGATGATGAAGGAGCGGCGTTTGAGCGTGAACGACATGCGATGGGTTCTCCCGTGATGAATCTGGAAGCGACGGCAAACCATTGATAAGAATGATGAATATTAGAGATTTCTCAACGGGTCTGCGCTGTCGCTGATCACGATCGGTAGGCAGCGAATGTGGCTGCTCTTTGCTGGAAAGATGGCGTCTCGCAATCTTGTTTTGGCCGTAAAAATTAACGGCGGCACGATTTCCGGTTGACAAAATTCCGGAAAAGGCGACATTGCCCGCCATGATCAGAACCGCGAACATCGCCCGTTGGTATTTTACGCTGCTCCCATAGGTGCGGCTGACTGATCTCGTTCAACAGGCCGCCATCAGGCGGCTTTTGTTTTTGGACGGCACCTGATGGCGGGAAGCCATTCAGGAGCCTCGACATGCTGCAGACCGCCATTCCGACACATCATGCCCCTCCGGCCACGCGCGCGCCGATGGTGACCATCCGCGCCGTCAAGAGCCGCGACCTGGCCGAGCTTCGCGAAATGATCGCCGAGCTTGCCGCCCATCACGGCGACACCGCGGCCGTCACCCCGGAAAATCTCGAACGCGACCTGTTCGGCCGCATGCCGTGGATCACCGCGCTGGTCGCCGAGGCCGCGGGCGAACTGATCGGTTACGCCATTCTCGTGCCGCTCTACCGCGCGCAGCAGGGCGTCCGCGGCATGGAACTGCACCAGCTCTACGTTCGCCCGGCCCATCGCGGCACCGGTATCGGCCGCCATCTCGTCGGAAAGGCCCGCGAGCAGGCGCGCATGGCAGGCGCGACCTACCTCTCCGTCAGCGCTGCCACCGGCAATTTCCAGGCGCACCGCTTCTACGAATCGGAAAACTTCACGCCCGGCCCGGTGACCGGCATGCGCTATCTGCAGACGCTCGCGTGAGGCGGCGGATTTCGAGGCTCCACGGCGATCGGCGCGTCCCACAGAACGCGCCTTGCCATCACAACAGGGATGGAATCAAAGGCCAGTTCAGGCCGCTTTCGACGCGGCTTTTGCCAACACCTCCGCAGCCCATTGATTGAGGCTTTTCCCGGAGAGTTCCGCCGCCTTGGCCGCCTGGGCATGCACTTCCGGATCGACACGGAACATCATCTTGCCGGAATAGGGCTTTTGCCGGTTCTTGCCGATCTTCGCACAGGTCTCGATATAGTCGTCAACAGCCTCATGGAATGCCGCCTTCAGGCCTTCTACCGTATCCGCATGAAATCCAACGCCATCGGTGATACCCGCCAGTCTACCGAAGAAGATCTCGTCTTCCGCATCGAACTCGACACGTGCCGAATAACCCTTGTAGGAAAGGACATTCATGGTGTTACTCCTATGCAGCGCAGGAATTCTCTGGCGGCTCGAACCTGGTATCTCTTGGCTTCCTTGGCCGGATGAGGGCGGTGAAAACTTTCTACCTCTGCGCCGAAACAGAACCTCTCGCGCGACCCGTTGCCTTCAATGACGGTACAGCCGGCAGCGATGAGCAGACCTTCTATATCCGCCCACTCCACGGTGCCTGAAACAGGATCCTTGAAAACCGTAGCGAGGGTCTTCCTGTGTCTGCTGTTCATCGCTGCATCATAGTCATGCTTGCAAAAAATGCAAGCATCTATTCCCTCGCCGGCACCGCCTTCAGATACGCCGCGATTGCCTCCCGGTCGCTGGCGGGCAGTCTGGCGATGTTCTTCTGCACCTCGACCATCGTCCCGCCGACCGTATCGAAATCGGGCGTGAAGCCGGTCTCGAGATAGGTGACGATATCGCTCTCGCCCCATGCGCCGATGCTTTTCGAGCCCGGGGTGATGTTGGGAATGCGCCCCTCGCCTTCCGGGTTCGGCGCACCGGCCAGCCACCGGTCGGCCTCGAAACCGCCGAGCGCGTTGCGCGGGGTGTGGCATTCACCGCAATGGCCGGGGCCTTCGACGAGATACTGGCCGCGGGCGAGCTTCGGATTGGCGGTGTCGACCGTCACGCGCGGCTTGTCGGTGAAGAACAGGAGCTTCCAGCCGCCGAGCGACAGACGGATATCGTAGGGAAACGGCAGATCATGCGGCGGCGCGACATTGTTGCTTTTCGGCAGGGTTTTCAGGAAACCCCAGAGGTCGTTGATATCCTTTTGTGTCAGCCGAGCATAGGAGCCGTAGGGAAAGGACGGGTAGAGATGTTCACCGTTCCTGCCGACGCCGCGCGTCATCGCATTGCCGAAATCGGCGAGCGTCCAGCCGCCGATACCGGCCGTTTCATCCGGCGAGATATTGGGAACATGGAAGGTGCCGAACGGGCTCTTCAGCGGCAGCCCGCCTGCAAGCACCAGCCTGGCGTCGCCTTCCGATTTCGGCGCCGCGTGGCAACTGGTGCAGCCGCCCGCCCAGAAGACCTGCTCGCCATTGGCGAGATCCGGTTCGCCGAGCCCTTCCCAATGGGCAGCCGGCCATGGCTCGGGCTTGGTCAGGAACCAGGCGACGCCACCGGCCATCGCGCCGAACAGCACCAGAGCCGACACCAGCTTGCGAACCCGTGCGCCCATCCGCGCCACCCTCCTGCCTCTTGCAAAACACGACGGCGCCGCGCGTCAAACAGGACGCGCAAAGGACGCCTTCGAAACAGTTGCGGCGCGCCGAGCTTGGAGCCCGGCACGGCATCAGATCATTTTTAGCTGGGAACGACCCGCCGCCTCATTTCTTGAGGCGGTAGGTCTCGTGACAGCCGCCGCAATTCTTGCCGATAATGCCGAGCGCTGCACCGACACCGGCCTGGTCGGCGGGAAGCTGCGCGAGTGTCGCGTCGACATCGGTGCCAAGCTTGGCGGCCTTGGCCTTGAAGTCGTCCATGTTCTCCCAGATCTTCGGGCTGGCTTCCGATTCCATTCCGGTTTCCGAACCGGCCGGGAACTGATCGGGGAAGGCCTTGACGTTTTTGCTGATCGTTTCGAGCGACGCCGTGACCACGGCGCCGTCAAAGGGTTTTTCGCCCTTGGCGATGGCGACGAGCGCGCCCATCGATTGGCCAACGCCCTTCATCAGCCCCTGGCGGAGCACCTGCGGTTCGTCTGCTGCCGTAACGGCGCCGGCGACACCGGCAATGGCGATTGCAAAAAGCACGGCTCTCAATTTCATGAAATTCTCCCTGTCCGACATAGCCGTGACAGATACTGACGCGGCCATTCCTCTCGATGCGCCGGCATGATTGCATTTTGCGTTCACGAAGGAAGTAACATTTTTTTGAGATCGAGTTTATGACCGCCTGCTGCAACAGACTGAATTAACAGGAGTTTTTAACTCAAGTTTCTGTGGCGCAGCCTTCAGGCAACGGACGTCCAGCCCTGCCAGGCGGTCAGTGCAGCGACGACGATCAGCACCACGCCGGCCGACTTGCCGACCAGGGCCGTCGCGCGCGGACTGGCGATGAGCACGTCGCGGCTGCGACCGGCGGCAAGCGCAAGGCTGCCATAGACAGCGAGCTGGGTGACCGAGATCATGATCGCCATGATCAGCGCCTGCGACCACAGCGAACCGAACTGCGGCTTCAGAAACTGCGGATAGACGGCCAGCATGAACAGGTAGGCCTTGGGATTGAGGATGCTGGTCAAGGCGCCGCGGCGAAAACTCGTCCAGAGCGACAGCCGAGCGCCCGGCTCGACCGAGGCGATGGCGATGCTGCTTCTCACCAGGGAAAAGCCGATCCAGGCGATATAGGCGGCACCGAGCAGGAGCAGCACGTTGAAGAGTTGCGGCACCATGTGCAGCAGCAGGCCGACGCCGAGCGCCGCATAGAGCGTATGGAAGACACCGCCCGCCATGATGCCCGCCGTCGCCGTCAGGCCGGACGCCCGGCCGCCCGTCAGCGCATTGGCCATGACGAAGACCATGTCCATGCCGGGAACGATGATGATGCCAAAGAGAAGGGTGAAGAAGAGCCAGAGATTTTCCGCGTAGGTCATGTCAGTTGTCCGTCTATCAAGAGATGTGCGCAATAAGCGCAGCGTTTGTTTTTCAAACACTTGAGGACGTGGTATAGCGTCACCCAACTGACAGGGTTCTGTCAGGAGCGTTTCGCGCGATGAGGAAAAAGCTGGTCCATGCGCAAGGCATCGCGACTGTTCGAGATCATCCAGATCCTGCGGCTGGCGACAAAGCCGGTGACGGCAGCACAGATCGCCGAAAGCCTGGAAGTCACCGTCCGCTCGATCTACCGCGACATTGCAGCGCTTCAGGCGATGCGGGTGCCGATCGAGGGCGGACGCGGCATCGGCTATATCCTCAGGCCCGGCTTCGACCTGCCGCCACTGATGTTTTCGATCGAAGAGACGGAGGCGATCGTGCTGGCCTTGGCGCTTCTGGAGCGCACCGGCGACGAGGAACTGAAGGACGCCGCCAAGCGCGTCAACCAGAAGATCGCCGGCGCCATGCCCGCGCCGCTCAGGCAGGCCATGCGCTCCAACGCGCTGCATGCCTGGGGCACGATCGCGCCGCCGCCCTCAGGGCTCGACCTCGCCCTGGTGCGCCGGGCGATCCGCGACGAGCAGAAACTGCTCATCGACTATCGCGACGAGCTCGGCAGGCCAAGCCAGCGCACGATCCGGCCGCTGGCGCTGATCTACTATTCGGCGACCGCCGTGGTCGTCGCCTGGTGCGAGTTGCGCACCGCCATCCGCAATTTCCGGGCCGACCGGGTGGAGCATTGCGCGGCGACGGACAGCCATTTTCGCGGCGAAGGCGACGGCTTGCGGGATTTGTGGATCAGGGGATGGCAGGTGAACAGCGTGGCGGTGGACTGATGTGTCCGGCGTTCTTTGTGCGGGCATATCTGCCCCGGGTATCGGACATACCCGGAACTCGGTAGCAACTGCCACCCGACTGCGGTCCGCCGAACGCCGTCACCGGCAGAAGCGGCAGGGGACGGCTCGCACTATCCCGAAGATGCCGCTTCAGGATGACGAAGAGTCGATCGGTGTTGTTTTGTCGGATCAAGGCGCGGCACCACAAACTGAAAAATTCGATCTTTTCGTAACAAATATAAAAGCTTGATAAGTATCCCGGATACGCATACATTGACCCATGCGGGAGCTGTGACCATGTCTGTGAAAGAGCGCATCAAGAGGTATCGGGAGACCGGAGGAGCATCCGATCTCGTCAGGGTGGAAGTTCTCGTTCCCAAAGCACGCCGAGATGACATCGTGAATGTTGCGGCAGAATTTCGCTCCGCGCATCGGGCCGAGAAGGCTCGTCTTGTGGAATTCATCAGGATTGCGACCGAGAGGTATGGGCTGAGAGTTTTCGACAACATCGACATCGAAAAGTTGACCGATCTTCCGCAGAAGGCGCGCGTTGTCGCCAACGCTCTGATGGAGCGCGGGGATGCGCGAGCTTATGCAATGGGACGAAAAATGGTCTCCCAGCTCGGAGACGGACGCTGATGGCACTGACGCAGATCCAAAAGGAAATCATGGCCTCCATCGCCGGAAACAGGTCCGACAGCAGCTACGTTGCTGGCGGCGCGGTCTTGAACATGGACTGGCCACGCATGTCCGATGACATTGACATCTTCCATGATACCGACGAGGAGATCGGCACCACTGCGGACGCGGATATCGCAAAACTTAAGGCTGACGGTTTCAACGTCTCCATCGAAGTCAACATCTACGGCTGCGTCGAAGCAAGTGTAATGCGCGGGAGGGAATCTACGCTTGTCCAGTGGATGAGCGAGACCCGAACCCGCTTCTTTCCCCTTGTCAGGGACGACGAATGGGGGGCACGCCTGCACCGTGCTGATCTCGCCGTGAACAAGGTGATCGCTGCCTCTTCGCGAACGAAGGCTCGGGACTACGTCGATCTGCTGATGATCGAAAACCACATGTGTCCGCTGGGTCCAGTGATAATGGCTGCGGCAGGCAAACCTCCCTACTTCTCGCCATTGCGTATAATTGATGAGATTCGGCGCAGAGCCTTGTCCGTCACGAATGATGGCTACACGACGGTTCGGGGCCTGCCTTCCGGCTGGACTGCCGCAATGATCCGGGATGAACTCATTGTTGCTCTGGATCGCGCAGAGAACTACCTGCGCAATGCGCCCCCCGAGCTCGTAGGGATATTGGCCGTAGACGCCGCAGGCGTTCCGGTGGAGATCCATGATCTCGGCACCGGCGGGATCGAATATCGCAAAGCGACCTCGGAGCCCGAAGTTACGCCAGATTTGCCTGAAACGGGCAGCCGCTGGGGGGATACAGTCTAACCTCGGCGCGGCAGGAGGGGGGCGCGCCTTGTCCTGGCTCATACTTGCTGCGCAGCGCTGCAAGAGCTGACGCGCAGCCCTCCTCCCCCGTCAGTGCATCATCGCCAGCGCCGCGGAGAAGAAGTCCTCGCCGCCGAAGTTTCCGGATTTCAGCGCCAGCAGCATGTCGCCCTGCGCATTGCCGACCGTGCGCAGCACCGGCACGCCGGGCGCGATCTCCGGGCCGATCAGGAAGGCCGGGATGGCGAGCCTGTCGACCGCGGCACCCGAGGTTTCGCCGCCGGCGACGACCAGGCGCCGCACGCCTCTTGCCACCAGTTCGGCGGCGATGATCGAGGTTGCGGTTTCGATCGCGTGGCCGGAGGCGTCGCGTCCGTATTGCGCTTGCAGCCGGGAAACGGTTTCCGGCGCCGCACTCGCGGCGACAACGACAGGGCCGGCGGAAACGCGGTCTCCGGCCCAGGAAATTGCCGCGGCAATCTCGTCGGGGCCGGCAAGCAGTTTTTCCGGGTCGAGCCGCAGAACCGGCATCGATCGTTCGGCGACCTCGAGTTGCCGGAGCGTTGCCTTGGAGCAACTGCCGGCGACGATCGCCGAAAGGCCGCCAACGGGGCGAATGGCGTCTGCCGTTGTCGTCACCCCGGACGATACCCGGCCGGAGCGGACGAGCGCACGGGCAAGGCCAAGCCCGAGACCCGAGGCGCCGGTGGACACCGGCGTTTCCAGCGCGATCGCACCGAGCGTCTCGAGATCGCGTTCGAAGACCGCATCCGCAATCGCCGTCCTGACACCCGCCGCACGCAAGGCCTCGAGCCGGGCTCGGACCGTATCAGCTCCCGCCGCGATTGACGGCAGATCGACAAGCCCGACGGCGCCACGCGATTGTCGGGCGAGAACCCGCACGAGATTGGCATCGTGCATCGGATTGAGGGGGTGGTCCTTGAGCGGGCTTTCGTTCAGCGGCTGTCCGCCGACGAAGAGATGGCCGAGATAGACGGTGCGGCCCGTTTCCGGAAAGGCTGGCGTCACCAGCACCAAGCCGCCGCCCGCGGCATCGCTCAATGCCTCGGTGACCGGACCGATATTGCCGGCATCGGTCGAATCGAAGGTCGAGCAGATCTTGTACAGCACATGGGTCGCGCCACGCCCGCGCAGCCATCGTTCGGCTTGCGTCGCCGCAGCCACGGCGTCGGGCGCCGCGACCGAGCGGATCTTCAGGGAAACGACCACGGCGTCGACGTCCGGCAGTGCCAGCGACGGATCGGGGATACCGACCGTCTGCACCGTGCGCAGGCCGTTCCTGGTCAGCGTGTTGGCGAGATCGGACGCGCCCGTATAGTCGTCAGCGATTGATCCGAGCAATATAGCCATCGTCTAGCTCCGTGCAAAAGGTCTGAACCAGCCAAGGCCGTCCAGTGTGTGGCCGCGCGGGATGTATTCGCAGCCGATGAAACCGTCGTAGCCAAGGCGATCGATTTCGCCGAACAGATAGGGATAGTTCAACTCCTCCCCGTCCGGCTCGTTGCGTGACGGCACGCTGGCGATCTGGATATGGCCGGTGATCGGCATGAGGCGGCGCAAGGCCATGACCACGTCACCGTGGATGATCTGGCGGTGATAGATGTCGAACTGCAGCTTGAGGTTCGGCTGGCCGAGATCCGCGATCAGCCGCTCGGCCGCGCCGAAGTCATTGAGGAAATATCCCGGCATGTTTCGGCCGTTGATCGGCTCGAGCAGGAGGTCGATGCCCTCCTCTGAAAGCCGCCCGGCGGCGTAGGCGACGGAGCGCCGGTAAGAAGAGGCCGCGTCTTCGTCATCGGGATCAGCAAGACCGGCCATCAGATGCAACCGCTTCACGCCCGTCGCTGCCGCGTAGTCCAGCGCCCGCTCCACATCCGACTTCAATGCTTCGAACCGTCCGGGAAGGGCCGCGATGCCGCGCTCGCCGGCTGCCCAGTCGCCCGGCGGCAGGTTGAACAGGGCCTGCTGCAGATTGTTGCGGGCAAGCCGCTCGGCGATCGCCTCCGGCGGGGCTTCATAGGGAAAGAGATATTCGACGGCGGCAAAGCCGGCATCGGCCGCGGCGTCGAAGCGGTCGAGGAACGGCCATTCGTTGAACATCATCGTCAGGTTGGCGGCGAAAACCGGCATGGTGGCGTTCCTTTACTGCTTCTCCGGCTCTTTGGCCGCACCGGGCAAAGCTGCGCCCGAGAGCTGGGCGTAGAGGCGCGCGAGCGAGGAATCGTCATCGCGGCCCATGCCGGCACCCGAGGCGGCGAGATACATCTGCAGGGCCGCAGCCGCCAGCGGCACGGGATAGCGCTCCGAGCGGGCCATGTCCTGGACGATGCCAAGATCCTTGACGAAAATCTCGATGCTGCTGAGGGGAGTATAGTCTCCGGCCAGCACATGCGGCACGCGGTTTTCGAACATCCACGAATTGCCGGCCGAGGCGGTGATCACTTCATAGACCTTGTCGAGATCGAGGCCCTGCCTGGCGGCAAACGTTATCGCTTCGCAGGCGGCTGCGATGTGCACGCCGGCGAGAAGCTGGTTGATCATCTTGAAGGCAGCACCGGTTCCGGCGGCGTCTCCGAGCTCGTAGACCTTGCCGGCCATGGCGTCGAGACCCGGGCGGGCCGTGTCGAACGCCTGTTTGGAGCCGGATGCCATGATCGTCAGTGCACCGCTCGCCGCCTTGGCCGCGCCACCCGAAATCGGTGCGTCGAGATAATGCAGGCCGAGAGCCTCCACCCGTTGCGCCAGATCGCGCGCGACGGCGGGATCCATGGTTGCCGAGGAGATGAAGACGGCTCCGGGCTTCATCGTGCCCGCGACGCCCTCGGGGCCGAACAGCACGGCCTCGGTCTGCGCGCCGTTGACAACGACGGAAACGACAATGTCGGCATGGTTTGCCGCGCCGGCGGGCGTGGCTGCGCCACGTCCGCCGTCGGCAACAAAGCGATCCACCGCCGCAGGCGTGATGTCGTAGCCGACGACCTCGAGACCGGCGCGCTTCATCGACCGGGCCATTCCGAGCCCCATGGAACCAAGACCGATGACGGCCGCGACAACGGCGGGGCCGGAGTTTTCAGCAAGCGGTGACATGACGATATTCTCCAGTAAGGTGAAGTCTACGCCCCTCCGGGGTACCGTCCCGGAGGGGCTGTAGTTCAGCGATTGACGGTTTTCGCAGGAACCGTCAACACGGCCAGCGAACCGATGACCAGCGCTGCGGCCAGCAGATACATACCGGCGCTGTTGGTGCCGGTGAAGTCCTTCAGATAGCCGACCAGGAATGGCCCGAGGAACCCGGCGAGGTTTCCGACCGAATTGATCCAGGCAATGCCGGCCGCAGCGCCCGTACCGGCAAGAAAGGCGGTCGGAAGCGACCAGAAGAGCGGCGCGCAACTGATGGCGCCGGCAGCAGCCAGCGAGAGGCAGACGATCGAGACCGTCGTGCTCGTTGCCATGGTCGCCGCGACAAAACCACCAGCGGCGATGATCGCGGGAATGACGAGGTGCCACCGCCGTTCGCGCAGCCGGTCGGCGGAGCGTCCGAGCGCCAGCATGGCGACGAAGGTGCAGATATAGGGGATCGCGGAAATCAGGCCGATGTTCAGGTTTCCGGTGACGCCCGAGGCCTTGACGATCGACGGCATCCAGAAATTCAGGCCGTATTGCCCAAGCACGAAGCAGAAATAGATCAGGCACATCAGCCAGACCCGGCGGTCCGTCAGGGTTCCGGCAATGCTGTGAGGGCTCGAGACCTTGGCCCGGTTCTCCGCTTCGATATTGGCCGTCAGCACGGCCTTTTCGTCTTCGTCCAGCCATTTCGCGGCCCGGATGTTATCATCGAGGTAGAAGAACGTGGCGACGCCGAAAAGGATTGCCGGAATGGCCTCGATGAGGAACATCCACTGCCAGCCGGAAAGACCGTGCGTGCCGTGGAAGCTGTCCATCAACAGGCCCGAAAGCGGGTTGCCGAAAATGGCGGAGATCGGGATCGCGGACATGAAGGTGGTGATGATCCGGGCCCGGCGATTGGCCGGATACCATGCGGTCAGGTACAAAATGATGCCGGGGAAAAATCCGGCCTCGGCGACGCCCAGCAGGAAACGCAGGACATAGAAGACGGTTTCCGACGAGGTGAACATGAACGCGGCGGAAATGATGCCCCAGGTGACCATGATGCGGGCAATCCACACCCGCGCGCCAACCTTGTTCATGATGATGTTGCTCGGCACTTCAAACAGAAAATAGCCGATGAAGAAAATGCCCGCGCCGATACCGTAGGCCGCTTCGGAGAGGCCGAGTTCACTCGACATCTGCAGCTTGGCGAAGCCGACATTGACGCGGTCGAGATAGGCGACCACGTAGCACAGCATCAAAAATGGAACGATTCTCCAGAATACCTTGCCATAGGCACGATCCTCCACCGCCTGTGCGGCGTACGCGCCATCGACTGGCGCCTGCGTCTGCAGCGTCATGATTCTCTCCTCCAATTGTTGCCGCGGTCCCCTGTCGGTCCTCCCGCGGCACGCCAAGCCATTTTTTGGCAGCGCTGCCATTTTCATTAGTCCATTTTGGCAGCGCTGCCAACATGAAATTGGTAGCGCTGCCAAAAAAATCTTGCTTCTTGGCGGCAGCGGTGAAAAATGGTGCCGGTGCATCATCGCGCGGACATGCCGCCGGTGAGGAAGCCGCCCGAAAGCGCTGGGTTCAAGAGTGACTGTGGAATTCAAACATCAGGCGACGGTAACGCTTGCCGAGGTCGCAGACGCGGCCGGCGTCGGCGAGAGCACGGTGTCGCGCGTGCTGCGCAACCACGGCTCGTTTTCCGGCAAGACGCGGGACCGGGTGATGGCTGCGGTCGAGCGGCTGGGCTATGTGCCGAACCGGATCGCGGGAACGCTGGCCTCCACCGGTTCGCGTCTTGTCGCCTTCGTCATTCCCTCGCTGTCCAACATCGTCTTTCCCGATGTGCTGCGCGGCGCCAGCGCCATTCTGGAGGAAAACCGGTACCAGGCGGTCTTCTCCGTCACCGACTATGATCCCGAGAAGGAGGAAGCGCTTGCGGCCGCGATGCTCGCCTGGCGGCCGGCGGCGGTCATGCTGGCGGGATACGAACACACCGAGGGCACGGTGAAGATGCTGCGCGCGAGCGGTTGCCGGATCGTCGAAATGCTCGATGTGGACGGCGATGCTCTCGACATGGCCGTCGGTTTCTCGAACCGCGCGGCCGGACGCGAAAGTGCCGCCTTCCTGCTCAGGCGGGGCTATCGCCGGATCGGCTATGTCGGTCACGACCTGAACCGCGATACCCGCGCCGGCAAGCGGTTTTCCGGCTTTTGCGAAACGCTCGGCGCGCATGACGCCCCCCTCGCCGACCGCGAAATTCTTGCCGGGGCATCATCGGTGGAGAACGGCAGGCTGGGGCTGGAGCGGTTGCTCGCCCGAACCCCCGATCTCGATGCGGTTTATTTCTCGAACGACGACATGGCGCTGGGCGGTTATTTCCACTGTCTGGCACGGGGGATCTCGATCCCCGCGCAGCTCGCCATTTTCGGCTATAACGGCCTCGATATCGGCCGGGCGACGCCGCAGCCGCTGTCGACCATCCGCACGCCGCGCGTGGCGACGGGACAGGTGGCCGCACAGCTTGTCGTCACCAATGCGCCACCCCAGGTCGTCGATCTCGGTTTCGAGCTGATCGAAGGGGCGACCGCCTAGAACTTGGAGGAACTGTCATGTCCGACGCGCGCCTGCGTGAGGAAATCTGCCGCTACGGCCGCTCGCTGTTCGAGCGCGGGCTGACGCCCGGTTCGTCGGGCAACATATCGCTGCGGCTGGAGGACGGCGGCTGGCTGGTGACGCCGACCAACGCCTCGCTCGGCTTCCTCGACCCGGCCCGCATTTCACGGCTGGACGGCGAAGGCCGGCTTCTCTCCGGTGACAAGCCGACCAAGGAAATTCCGCTTCACACCGCGCTTTACGACACACGCGGCAGCGCCCGCGCCATCGTCCATCTTCACTCCACCCACGCGGTGGCGCTGACCATGCTGCCGGAGATCGATCCGCGCGCCGCCCTGCCGCCGATGACGCCCTATTATCTCATGCGCGCCGGCGAAACCGCGCTGGTGCCCTATTACCGTCCCGGCGATCCGGCGGTTGCCGACGCGATCCGCGGGCTGGCGGGGAAATATTCGTCGGTGCTTCTGGCCAATCACGGACCGGTCGTCGCCGGCGACAGCCTGGAGGCGGCGGTTTTCGCTACCGAGGAGCTGGAGGAGACCGCCAAGCTCTATCTGCTGCTGCGCAACCTCAACCCCCGCTATCTCAGCCCGGCGCAGGTCAACGATCTCACCAAGACCTTCGGCCTCGACCTGCCCTCGCATCACGACCATGGCCATGATTGAACGAGCTGCACAATCGCGCTTCGACCGCCGTGCCCGTGAAAACAAAAAACGGCTGGCAAGCCGATCGCCTAATCGGCACGCTTGTTCGCCCAAACTTCGGAGGAGGACAAAATGGGCGAATCGAAGCAACGTAAATCCGCGGAATGGCGACAACAGGCTTCGGGATGCCGACATGGGCGGCATTTTTGGGAGGCTTAGGAGCGTCTTTGAGCGCAGGGGACATAAGTTTAAGATCGAAGGCGATTTTGGAATTGCGAAGAACCGACTTCTAGACCACTCCTACCAATATATCGCTTCGTGCAACAAGGAACTCTTTAAAAACTAGACCGCAAACTCATAAACGGGGTTTCATGAGCGCAGAATATTCCCATGCCACCTTCGCTGAATACCGAGATTAAATGCACCAGTCTCTCTCTGCGGCAAATAAAATACCGAATTTTGGCCATTTAAGGATATCTAGAATTCCATGGATTTCACTATTTGTTCTACGCCGCTCAAATCCTCTTTCAGTTCCGGACTCTCAGGATCTAAACAGACATAGGTTGCCAATACTACATCTCTTCCATTTGATACATATGTAGCCGCAATTATTTCGCCATTTGCAATTGACGTTGTACCAACAGAGGTGACTTTACCCACACGATCGATCATCTTGTCACACCGCATGTCGTTACGGCGGCAAAAATCTGCAAGAAAAGTCCGCAAGTTTTCAATCGTCACGGTTGGATCTTTTCCGCCGCGATATTTTGCAATCGAAAATTGAACCACTCCCACACCCATGGACCGGGCTAAGCTGGGAGGCGCCCCAATGGGAAGATCTTCAGTTATATCAGCCCAGCCCTGAGGTAGATTGAACCTTAGTCCATTGAATTCCACGCGCATATTTTTTCCCGGAGATGATTAATAGCGTAAGAGCTTGCCGGTGACCGGATCGTAAGGGAGAAAATGGGTTGAGTCACTCCACTACCTCCCGTGGTACCCGGCTTAAAGTCAAGCATTCATTCCTTCACCGCCCCGGTCATCGACGACACGTAATAATCGACGAAGAAGGAATAGAGGATCACCACCGGCAGCGAGCCGAACAGCGCGCCCGCCATCAGCGCTCCCCATTCGAACACGTCGCCGCGGACCAGCTCCGTCAGCACGCCGACGGGCACGGTCTTGTTTTCCGAAGACTGGATGAAGGTCAGCGCATAGATGAACTCGTTCCAGGACAGCGTGAAGGCAAAGATGCCGGCCGAAATCAGCCCGGGAACGGCAAGCGGCAGGATGATCTTGATCAGGATCTGCCAGCGCGTCGCGCCATCCACCAGCGCGCTTTCCTCGAGCTCGAACGGGATCGAGCGGAAATAGCCCATCAACAGCCAGGTGCAGAAGGGTATGAGGAAGGTCGGATAGGTGAAGATCAGCGCCAGCTTGGAATCGTAGATGCCGAACTTGAAGACGATGAAGGCCAGCGGAATGAACAGGATCGAAGGCGGCACGAGATAGGCGAGGAAGATCATCAAGCCCACCGGCCGCGAGCCCGAGAACCGCACCCGCTCGATCGCATAGGCGGCAAAGACGGATGCCGCCAGCGACAGGAACGTCGCACAGGTCGCCACCAGCATCGTGTTCCACAGCCAGCCCGGATAGGAGGTCTCGAACAAAAGGTACTTGATATGATCGAGCGTCGGGCCGACCACCCAGAAGGGGCTGTAGTTGTTGTAATCGGTCAGCTGCGAATTCGGCTTCACCGCCGTGATCGCCATCCAGTAGAACGGAAAGAGCAGCACGAAGACGAACACCGCCATCGGCAGATAAACCATCACGATCCTGCGCGGCAGGCGGTTGAGATAGTTCATGCCCTGTACATCGTCGGTGAGAACGGCGTCTTCGGATTTCACGGTCGTGGTCATCGTCATTCTCCCCCAATCAATCCTGGCCGCCCTGCTGCCATTTGCGGCGTTGCAGGCCGAAGAAGCTGAACATGATGGCGGCAAGCAGGAAGGGGATCATCGCGACCGCGATCGCCGCCCCCTCCCCCAACTGTCCGCCGGGAATGCCGCGCTGGAAGGACAGCGTCGCCATCAGATGCGTCGCGTTCACCGGCCCGCCCTTGGTGAGCACGTAGATGAGCTGGAAGTCGGTGAAGGTGAACAGCACCGAGAAGGTCATGACCACGGCAATGATCGGCGTCAGCATCGGCAGCGTCACGTAGCGGAACCGCTGCCAGCTCGTCGCACCATCCAGCGACGCCGCCTCCTGCAGCGAGGCCGGAATGGTCTGCAAGCCGGCGAGCAACGAAATGGCGACGAAGGGAATGCCGCGCCACACGTTGGCGGCGATCACCGAGGCCCGGGCATTTTCCGGATCGCCGAGGAAGTTGATCGGGCTGTCGATCACGCCGAGCTGCATCAGCGACCAGGAGATGATCGAGAACTGCGCATCGTAGATCCACCAGAAGGCCAGTGCCGAGAGCACGGTCGGAACGACCCACGGCAGGAGCACGATCGCCCGGAAGAAGGATTTGAACGGCAGGTTCTCATTCAGCAGCAGCGCCAGCCACAATCCGAAGACGAATTTCAGGATCGACGCGACGACCGTGTAGAGCAGCGTGTTGAAGACCGAGAGCCAGAAGACCGAGTCCTCGGCCAGGAAGACATAGTTCTCGAGCCCGATGAACACCCCGTCGCGGCCGATGCGCGTGTCGGTGAAGCCGAGCCAGACGCCCAGACCAAGCGGATAGGTCAGGAAGCAGACAAGGAAGACGGCGGCCGGCAGCATGAAGAGGAAACCGATCATGTTCCTGTTCTGCATGAGCGAAGCCATCGCCGAAGGCGGCTTCCTGGACGACACTGTGGACATCGGACATCTCCCCGGTAGGACGAATTGCGGAAGCGCGTTTCCATTTTTTCTCCGAGTCCGCAGTATAGACAGTGGCCGCCTAACCCCCCTCTGCCCTGCCGGGCATCTCCCCCACAAGGGTGGAGATTGGCGCGGGGGGCTGACCTCTCGCTCCCGATCTCTCCCCTTGTGGGGGAGATGTCACGAAGTGACAGAGGGGGGTATTCCGATGCTGTCGTGTACTGCGCTCCGAGTGGTGAAAACGCTCCATCTCTTTGTTTTTACACGTTTCCGAACGGAAACCGTTTCACACTTTCCTGAAAGCGTCCTAGACCCGGTAGTAGCGGTTTGCCCGGCGCTCGGCCTCGACAACCGCCTCTTCCGGCGTCATCTGGCCGGTGACCGCGGCGGCGAACATGTCGACCAGCACATAGTCGGCCATCACCCCGGCGGACGCATAGCCGAGCGGGCCGGCATAGCCGTTGGGACGCAGCGTTTCCGACGCGCGCGCATAGGGCGCGTGGATCGGGTCGGACGTCCAGACCGGGTTGTTGGCGAAAGCCTTGAGCGGCTGGCAGCAATAGGCGCTGGAGCCTTTTATCCAGGCGTTCATCTGGTCGGCCTCCATCATGAATTTGATGTAGGCCTTGGCCGCTTCCGGATATTTCGTGTGGTTGAACAAGAGCAGCGAACTCGTCTGATGCAGCTCGACGCTCTGGCCGACCGGGCCGACCGGGAAGTTGGTGGTGCGGATATCGGCCGCGAGTTCCGCCGTCGCCGGATCCTTCTTCGACGCATAATAGAGCGAGACGCCGTTTGCCGTCAGCGACACCTGGCCCGCCAGGAAGGCGCGGTTGTTGTTGATGTCGAGCCAGCTCTCGGTGCCCGGAATGAAGGTTTCGTACAGCGCCTTGGCGTAGTTAATCGCCTTCAGCGTTTCGGGGCTGTTGACGACGACCTTGCCGCCCTCGTCGACCATCTTGCCGCCATGGCTCCAGAGCAGCCAGTGCGCATAGTTGTTGCCGTCGCCGACGGCCTTGCCGTGCGGGAAGCCGGCCGGCGTTCCCTTGGCCTTCATGGCCTTGCAGAGCTCGAGGAACCCGTCGGTATCCTTCGGAAATTCGCTGAACCCGGCCGCCTTCATGTGGCTGTCACGGTAGCAGACGGCGTTGCCGATGGCCGTCAGCGGCATGGCGATGAACTTGTCTTCGCGCGTCGCATAGCCCTTCAGGCCGTCGTACCAGCCACCATATTTGCCGCCGAGATAATTGGCGAGCTCGGTCAGATCGACGAGCTTGTCGGGATATTGGTGGGCGTCGTCAAACCAGCACATCACCAGATCGGGGCCGGAACCGACATTGGCGGCGACGGCCGCCTTCGGGCGAATGTCTTCCCAGCTTTCCTTGTCGATGCGGACCGCGACGCCGGTCGCTTCCGTGAATTTCGCGGTGTTGGCAAGCCATGCATCCTCGTCGCCCTTGACGAAGGGCGTCCAGCGCAGGAGCCTCAGGCTCGCCCCTTCTTCCGGCTTGTAGACCGGCTCCGCCCCTTGCGCGAAAGACGGGCGGATGCCGAAAGGCGAAAGCCCGGCGATGCCCGCCAGCGCGGCGGATGCGGTGAGAAAATCACGTCTCTTGAAAGTCATAATGCTCCTCCTGGTGACAACGGGACATCATCCTTTCCGGCACCCGCCGTCCCGTTTGGCGAATGCTGCAACGAGGTGTTCCGGCATGGCCGGAAACGCCGACCCGAAACCGGATGCGCCAAGGCTCCTCTTCCCTCACGCAGCGGCAAGACGGGGCGGTATCAGTCGATCAGCCGCACGCCGGTTTCGGCGTCGAACAGGTGCACATGATCGGCATCGATCGACAGGTGGATCGCCTCTCCCGGCCGGGCGGTCACGCGCTCGCGGAAAACGCAGGTGACGTCGGTTCCGCCGAAGCGCACGATCAGCTGCGTTTCGTAGCCGGTGGGCTCGATGACCGCGACGGCGACAGGAAACCCGTTCGGGTCGAGCGACATATATTCCGGCCGCAGACCGTAGATGAGATCGCGCCCTCTTGCCGCCGATGGCGGCCGCGCGACCGGCAATGCCATGCCGTCGGTTGCGATGAAGCTGTTCGGATTTTGCGGGTCGAGCCTGCCCTTGATCATGTTCATCGCCGGCGAGCCGATGAAACCGGCGACGAAAAGATTGGCGGGGCTGTCGTAGAGATCGAGCGGCGCGCCGATCTGCTCGACGATGCCGTCATGCATGACGACGATCTTGTCGGCCATGGTCATCGCCTCGATCTGGTCGTGCGTGACGTAGACGGTGGTCGTCTTCAGCCGCTGGTGCAGTTCCTTGATCTCGGCGCGCATGGCCACGCGCAGTTTCGCATCGAGGTTGGACAGCGGCTCGTCGAAGAGAAACACCTGCGGATCGCGCACGATCGCCCTGCCCATCGCCACGCGCTGGCGCTGGCCGCCGGAGAGCTGGCGCGGATAGCGGTCGAGCAGCTTGGAAAGCCCCAGAATGCCCGCGGCGGTGCCGACGCGCTTGTCGATGTCGGCTTTCGGCGAGCCGTTCAGCATCAGGGAGAAGGCCATATTGTCGGCGACCGTCATATGCGGGTAAAGCGCATAGTTCTGGAACACCATGGCGATATCCCGATCCTTGGGCGGCAGCGCGTTGACCACCTTGTCGCCGATGCGGATTTCGCCGGCCGAAATGTTCTCGAGACCCGCCAGCATTCGCAGAAGCGTCGATTTCCCGCAGCCGGACGGGCCGACGAGGATGACGAATTCGCCGTCCTCGATTTCGATGTTCACGCCCTTGATGACGGGAAAGGCGCCGAATGATTTTTTGACATCGACGAAATCAACGCCTGCCATATGCTATCCTCCCACATGAGTTTCACCTGAAATCGGCGGCAGTCCGGCGGCCTCTCCTCATGCCGTTCTCGGACATCCTCCGGTTCCTCGACTGCTCTTACCCCCGCCCGACCAGCGGCATCTTCGTCGCCATCACCGTCATCGTCAGCACGTTGGCGTCGAGCGGCAGGCCCGCCATGTAGATGACGGCGTCGGCGATATGCGCGACGGGGATTGTCGGCTCGCTGGCGGTCTCGCCATTTGCCTGCAACACTCCGGAACTCATCTTCGACGTCATGTCGGTCGCGGCGTTGCCGATATCGATCTGGCCGCAGGCGATGTCATATTTCCGCCCGTCGAGGGCGGTCGATTTGGTCAGTCCCGTGATCGCATGCTTCGTCGCGGTATAGGGCGCGGAATTCGGCCGCGGCGCCTGGGCCGAGATCGAGCCGTTGTTGATGATCCTTCCGCCGCGCGGCGTCTGCGCCTTCATCAGCCGGAACGCCTGCTGGGTGCAGAGGAAGGCACCCGTCAGGTTTGCTGCGACAATGCCGCTCCACTGGTCGAAGGTCACCTCTTCCAGCGGCACGGGCGGCACGTTGGAGCCGGCATTGTTGACCAGCAGGTCAAGCCGGCCGAACTCCGTGCGGATCGCTTCGAAAAGGCGGGCGACCGCATTGGCATCGCCGATATCGGCCCTGACCGCACGCACGGTGCCGCCCGTTTGCAACGCCATCTCGCTGGCGGCTTTCTCGAGCACCTCGGCGCGCCGGCCGGTGATGACGACGGTATAACCCTCGGCGCTCAGGGCTTCGGCGATGCCGCGTCCGACACCGGTGCCGCCGCCTGTCACCAATGCAATCTTGCCGTCGCCGGACTTCGAACCACGCGCCATGTCAGATCTGTCCTCCGAGCTCGTCTTCGATATGGATCCTGATGATCTCGTCGAAGTTGGTCTCGGCCTTGAAGCCGAGTTCGGCCGCGCGCCGCGCATCGAAATCGGTCGGCCAACCCGACACAATGGATCGGATCACCGGGTCCGGCTTCCGGCGGATCAACTTGACCGCCTTCTCACCGGCGACGCGCCGCAGCGCCTCGATCTCCTCGCCGACGAGGGCGGAAAGGCCGGGCATGGTCAGATTGCGTCTCGGCCCGATCGCCGACGTATCCATCCGCGCGGCATGGACGAAGAAGCCGATCGCCGAGCGCGGGCTCGCAAACCAGTGGCGCACGTCCTCGTCGACGGGCAACACTGCCTCCTGACCGGCGAGCGGCTCGCGCAGAATATTGGAAAAGAAGCCGGATGCCGCCTTGTTGGGCTTGCCCGGGCGGATGCAGATCGTCGGCAGGCGGATGCCGACGCCGTCGAAAATATCGCGCCTCGAATAATCGGCCAGCAGCAGTTCGCAGATCGCCTTTTGCGTGCCGTAACTCGTCAGCGGCGTGGTGAAGAACGAATCGCCGATCTTGTCCGGGAACGGCTGGCCGAAGACGGCGATCGACGAGGCAAAGATGACGCGCGGTACATAAGGCTCCCGCAGCCCCTCATGGCGGATTGCCTCGAAGAGCGCCCGCGTTCCGTCGAGGTTGACCTGGTAGCCCTTGTCGAAATCGGCCTCCGCCTCGCCGGAAACGATCGCCGCGAGATGGAAGATCACGCCGGGCCGCAAAGCGACGAGTTTCTCCGCGGCGCCGTCCTTTGAAAGATCAAGTGCAAGCGGCGTTGCGACGGTCGACAGCGACGGCGGCACCGGCGGCTCGATGACGTCCACCAGCGTCAGCTTGCCGATGTCGTAGCCCAATGCACCTGCCTCAAGGGCAAACTTCTCCACCAGCTTGCGGCCGATCATTCCAGCCGCGCCAATCACCATGACATGCATTCTCGGCAATCTCCCTGTCTGCCGCCCGCCAGCGCCGCGCGTCAAATGTGGACGCGCAAAGGACGCTGCCTTTGAAATCACTGCACAAGCCGGATCAGCCGGCCGTCCCGCTCTTGCTCTTTTCCGACCCCAATTGCTCCCTCAGGTCAGCAGTTCCTTCGTCGTGTCGTAGATCCGGGTGAGGTGCTGGCGAAAGGCTGCAACCACCGCCTCCCGGTCGCGCCGGGCCAGCGCCTCGACGATCTCGGTGTGGTCGTCGTAACTCGCGTCGATGGCGCCCGGCCGCGACATGGCGCTGCGCCGGTAGTTCATCATGTAGGTGTAGAGATCGGTGACGAAATCGGAGAGCAGCGGGTTGCCGCAGGCCCGGTAGATCGCCACATGGAATTCGCGGTCGCAGATCAGGAAGCGCATGGCGTCGTCGCCACAGAGCTTCTGCGCGTCGAGCAGGCTTCTGAGCTTGCTCATCGTGTCTTCGTCGATCCTCTCGGCTGCATCGCCGACGACCTTCAGCTCGATATGCAGCCGGGCGGCGTGAACGTCCTCGAGATCGTAGCTGTCGATGGCGTTGGGCGAAGCGATGGTGACGGTGAGATGGCTGAGATCGACGTTGCAGACCCGCGTGCGGCTGCCCTGGGACACCTCGACGATGCCGCGCGCGGCAAGTGTCTGGATCGCGCCGCGCACCGTCTCCCTGCTGACATGAAGCACATTGGCGAGTTCGCGTTCGCCCGGCAACACGTCGCCGGGGCGCAGCATGTTGGTGGCGATCAGCACCATCAGCTTCTCGACTATGACATCGCGCGTCGTGCGGCGGTCAAGGCTCTGCCCGACCTTCGGCATCTGCGTGAGTATCGGGCTGCCTTCCATCGCGGTCTCCAACTGACCCACTGGTTGGTCCAGCAGATCAGTTGCGATGGAACTGCCAAAAACCTGCCGCGTCAAGTAACTTCGTCGCTGCAGTGCATCAAAAATATGCGCGTAATACGTGTACAATCCGCCAGACCGGAATGCAAGTTTTAGTCGTACATTGGCTGCCTGAACGGTACGCGATTATCCCCGCAGATGCCGGCGGTGCGCCGGACCAACTGCACGTATCCTTGGATCGGAGCCGATCCAAGGATAGAAACATCCAGCGATTCAAAGTGCTTAGAGTGACCTTTGTGCGTCTGATCACAGTACACGACAGTTCCGGGAACACCCCCTCTGTCACTTCGTGACATCTCCCCCTCAAGGGGGGAGATCGGGAGCAAGAGATCAGCTTCACGCCAATCTCCCCCCTTGAGGGGGGAGATGCCCGGCAGGGCAGAGGAGGGTGAGACGGCCACTGTCGTAAAAGAAGCTCCGCCGCGCCGGACCGTTCAGCCAAGCGGCATCGATGTCCGGCGCGTATTTACTTGCAGATCGCCGCGGCCAGGAAGCCGCGCATGGCGTCGCCGAAGGGCGGGCGCATCATATATTCCGCTTCCACCATCTTACTCTGGTGGTAGACCGCGCGGGGATACGAGAAGGTCAGGAAACCGAACTTGCCGTGATAGGCCCCCATGCCCGAATGGCCGACGCCGCCGAAGGGCAGGCCTTCCGCCGTGACATGGCTCATGCAGTCGTTGACCGTCACCCCGCCGGAGGTCGTATTGTCGAGGACGCGGGCCTCCTCTTCGTGATCCCGGCTGAAGTAATAGAGCGCGAGCGGGCGCGGCCTGGCATTGATGCGGTCGATGACGTCGGCGATATCGCGATAGGGAACGATCGGCAGCACGGGTCCGAAGATTTCCTCCTGCAGCACGCGCATTTCCTCCGCGGGGTCGAGGATCAGGGTCGGAGGAATGCGGTGGGCGGATTGCTGGGAGAAATTCTCAGCCGCCGGATTGATCTCGATGATGCGCGCACCCTTGGCCTTTGCATCGTCGATCAGCCCCACGACGCGGGCATGGTGGCGGGCATTGACGATCGAGGTGTAGTCCGGGTTTTCCTTCAGCGCCGGATACATCGCGCCAACCGCCGCGACCGCGTGTTCGGCAAAGGCCTCGACGCTTTCCTCCGGCACATAGACATAATCCGGGGCAAGGCAGATCTGGCCGGCGTTCAGCGTCTTGACCGTCATGACGCGGCGCGCCGCATCGGCGAGATCGGCAGAACGGCCGATGACGACGGGCGACTTGCCGCCGAGTTCAAGCGTCAGCGGCGTCAGATTCTCCGCCGCCGCGCGCATGACATGATGGGCGATCGCGGTCCCGCCGGTGAAGATCAGGTGGTCGAAGGCAAGGCTCGTGAAGGCCGTGCCCGTGGCCGGGCCGCCCTGAACGACGGCGATTTCCGTTTCGTCGAAGGCGCCGGCGATGAGCTCCGCCATCAGCGCTGCCGAGGCCGGTGTGACCTCGGACGGCTTGATCATGGCGCGGTTGCCGGCCGCGAGAATGCCGGCGAGCGGCGCAAGGGCGAGCTGATAGGGGAAATTCCAGGGGCTGAGGATCCCGACGATCCCTTTCGGCTGATAGACGACTTCGGCCACCGCATCCGGGAACAGGGCCTCGTGCTTTTCGGGTTTCAGCCATTCGGCGACATGGGCCTTGGCATATTTGAGCGAGCCGACGCAGGTGAAGACGTCGAGAAGCAGGCTCGCCTCGACGCTGCGACTGCCGAAATCCTGCGAAAGTGCCGCGGCAATCGCGTCCTTGTGGTCGACGAGCAGGCCAATGACGCGGTCGATGCGATCGATCCGGGTCTCGATGCTGGGTGACCCTTCCTTGAGGAAGGATGCCCTCTGCCGGGCAAGCAGCGCCTTCATGGCATCGGGGCTGGTATCGGCGGCAATGATCGGGGTGACGGTGTTCATTGTTTCCTCCCTTGAACGGTGTCAGACGGCCGGCTGGCGCACGATCGGTTTCAGCACGATGCCTTTTTCCGAATCCTCCACCGCCTGGTTGATGTCGGCGAAATCGTAGAATGTGACGAGCCTGTCGAAGGGGAAGCGGCCCTGCCGGTTAAGGTCGATCAGCAGCGGGATCAGTACATCCGGATTGGAATCGCCCTCGACGATGCCGCGGACGCGGCGTCCGCCGGACAGGATGTGGGTGAGATCCAGCGTCAGCGTGGCGCCGGCGGGCGAGGCCCCGACGATGCCGCAGGTGCCGCGCGGCGCCAGCACCCGCACGCACTGGTCGATGACGGCCGGGACGCCGGAGGCATCGATCGAATAGTCGACGCCGGCGCCGGTCAGCGCCATGATGGCGGCGACCGCATCCGTCGCCTTGCCGTTGACGATGTCCGTCGCGCCGAGCTCCGCCGCAAGCGCAAGGCGCGTCTCGTTGACGTCGACGGCGATGATCCGCGACGCGCCGACGACCCGCGCCGCCATCACCGCGGCGAGGCCGACCGAGCCCATCCCGAAGACGGCCAGCACCTTGCCCGGTTCCACCTTGAGCGCGTTCATCACTGCGCCGGCGCCGGTCTGGATGCCGCAGGCGAGCGGCCCGAGCAGCGCCAGATCGGCGTCTTCGGGCACTTTCACGACATTGCGCTCATGGCAAAGCGCGTGGCTGGCGAAGGAGGATTGGCCGAAAATATTGCCGTGGACCGGCACGCCTTCGCAGGAGAGCCCGCTCGAACCGTCGGCCCGCGAACCGAAGAAATTGCGCGGGAAGAATTCGTGGCAATAGGTTCCCTCGTGATCGTTGCAGCTCGGGCAATGACCGCAGGAATTGAAGGTCATGACCACGTGATCGCCAGGCTTCACCTTGGCGACGCCAGGGCCGACACGCTCGACGATGCCGGCGCCTTCATGGCCGAGCACGACCGGCTGGGGCACCGGCAGATGCTGGTCGCGCATGACGATATCGGTGTGGCAGACCCCGGTCGCCACGACCCGGACGAGGATCTCGCCCTCGCGCGGCTCCTCCAGATCGAGCCTTTCCAATGAAAACGGCGTATGCGGCGCACGCGCCACCGCGGCATGGATCTTCATTATCTTCCTCCTCCCGATGATCAGCCCGCGAACGGCCCGGCGAGCCGGGCCTGTTGCCTTTAGCGGGCGCGTTTGTAGGCGCCGAGCCCCGGCTGATAGGTCTTGTCGTCGAGGAACTGCTTCAGCCCCTCGTCACGCCCCTTGGTCTTGTCGAGAAACAGCATCTGCTCCAGCTTGGCGTAGATGTAATCGTCGGCGAGGTCCCACGGCAGGTCGCGCACGCGCTTGTAGGTGTCCTTGGCGGCCTTCAGGGTGACCGGGTTCTTTTCGAGCAGGCTGGCGCAGATCTTGCGGACCCGGGTTTCGAGGTCTGCAAGCGGCACGGCTTCATTGACCAGGCCCATTTCGGCCGCCTTGCGCCCACCGAAAAGTTCGCCGGTCATGATGTAATAGAGAGCGTCGCGGTGGCGCATCACCTCGGCGACCGCGCGGGTGACGTTGCCGCCCGGCAGGATGCCCCAGTTGATTTCGGAGAGGCCGAAATTCGCCTCCTCGGCGGCGATGGCAAGATCGCAGGAAACCAGCGGCGTGAAGGCGCCGCCGAAGCACCAGCCGTTGACCATGGCGATCGTGGGCTTCTCGAAATACATCAGCCGGCTCCACCAGCCGCCGGACTGGCGCCGCGCCTTCAGCGTCGCATCGCGCGGCTTGCCGTCGTTGTCGCGGAAGTATTCCTTGAGATCCATGCCGGCCGACCAGGATTCGCCAGCACCGCGCAGAACGAGGACGCCGCAGCGGTCGTCCCCTTCGAGCTCGTCAAGCACTTCGAGCATCCGGGCATTCAGCGCCGGGTTCATCGCATTGCGCTTTTCCGGGCGGTTGAGGGTCACGAAGGCGATGCCGTTGTCGAATTCGACCAGAACCGGCGATTTCATTTCAGTCATAGGGTCACTCCATAGGTTTCGGGTGAAAGGCCGAACCGCTTCACAAAGCTTGTCGCTGAAGGGTTTCGTCGGAATGGAACTGGCGCAGAACATGTTTCTGCACCTTGCCGGAGGCGGTGCGGGGAATGGTTTCGACAAAGAGGATGCGAGCCGGGCGCTTGAAGGCGGCGAGCCGTGCCGCGCAATGGCCGGCAATCTCGTCGCCCGTTGCCGTCGCGCCGGGCCGCAGCACGATGTAGGCGACGCCGCATTCGCCCCAGCGGCTGTCGGGCACGCCGACCACCGCGGCATCGAGCACGTCCGGATGGGTTGCGAGCGCCGCTTCGACCTCGGCGGGGTAAACATTCTCGCCGCCGCTGATATACATGTCCTTCAGCCGGTCGACGACGCGATAGAAGCCGTTTGCCTCGCGTCGGCCGAGATCGCCGGTGCGGTACCAGCCGTCGGCGAAGGCGGCAGCGGTTTCCCGCGGCTTGTTCCAGTAGCCGGGCGTCACCGCCGGCCCGCGCAGCCAGAGTTCCCCGATCTCGCCTTCCTTGACCTCGCGACCCTCCTCGTCGACGATGCGAATGTCGAGCAACGGCGCAGGAAGACCGACGCTGCCGGGATTGTCCTTAACCGCGCGCCGGTCGATCGGCACATGCAGCACTGTTCCGGCCTCGCTCATGCCGTAACCGTTGACCAGCGCAACGCCATCGGCGAGATAGCTTTCGATCAGCGCCTGGGTGAGCGGCGCGCCACCGACGAACAGCGCGTGAAGCCCGGCCAGAGCAGCGGCGCTATAGGCGGGATCGTTGCGCAGCGCGAGCGCGATCTGCGGCACGGCGAAATAATGGGTAATGGCAAGCTGCGGATCGGCAAGTGCTGCGAGCGTTCTGGCCGGCGTGAAGCGGTCGGAGATGACGAGCGTGCCGCCCAGCATCAACGTGGTGCGGGCAACGGCGATCAGCCCGATCGTGTGGAAGAACGGCAGGTCGCACAGGGCAACGGAACCGGGGCCGATCTCTCCGACGAAGGAAAAATTGACGGCGGCGAAAAAGGCGTTGCGACGGGTGATGATGACGCCCTTCGGCTGTCCCGTCGTGCCCGACGTGTAGAGAAGGACGCAGGCCGCGTCGGCATCGACCGGCACCGGTCCGGCCGGAGCGCCTGCCTCGATCCGCGCTGCGAGCCCGTCCGGGCCGTCAGCGGTCGACAGCGTCGTTATCTGCGGAACGGCACTCGCGATGCTTTCCACGGTTGCCGCAAATTCCTCGTCGTGAACCAGGAGAGCGGGCGCGCAATCGGCAAGGATCGGCCGAAGCTCGGCGGCGTTGAGGCGCCAGTTGAGCGGGACATAAACGGCGCCGGCGCGCTGGCAGGCAAAGGCAAGCACGATCGAATCCATCGAGTTGCGCGCCAGCATGGCGACACGCGCGCCGTCCCGCCGCGGCCCGAGCAGCTCCTTCAGGAAGCCTGCACAGCGCGCGATGCGCGCATCGAGCCCGGCATAGGTCAGCTGCGTGCCGGTGGCGATCTCGTAAAGGGCCGGACGATCCGGTGCGACGCGGGCGCGGTAAAGGATCGGATCGCCCTTCACGAGTCCGCATTCCACCGGCGAAGCCATCCCGAAAAAGGATTGTGCCATTTTCTCCTCCCATGCCCGCCGCCCCTCCGCGGTAGGCATTTAATTTGTATGTAACACATACTAATATTTTTTAAGCGGGATGCAAGAGGCTGTTCGATGCAGCGGGGAAATATTCCGTTCCGTCTCGATAAGTTATTGACGAAACCGCTCATTTTGATGGTTATGATGCCTGGTGAGGCGAGGTAGAACGATGAGCAAAAAGCCACCGCAGGACGAAGTCGAGAGCGACGACGCTCACGCAATGCCGAGGCTCGACGTCGGCCGGCTGGGTGACCTGCTGGGTTTTCATCTGCGCATGGCGCATGTCGCGATCTACCGCGATTTTGCCGAAACCATGGCGGACCTCGCCCTCACGCAGAAGCAGCTTGCGGTGATGGAACTCATCGCGGCCAATCCGGGCACATCGCAAATCGACCTCGCCCATACGCTCGGAACCGACCGGGCGACGATGATGGCTCTCGTCAATCGGCTGGCAGCGCGCGACCTGATCGAGCGCCGCCCCTCGTCTGCCGACCGCCGGCGCCAGGAGCTTCACCTGACGAAAGAAGGACGTGCAGTGCTGACCCGGGCGCGCAAGCTGATCGACATCCACGAACAGCGTTTCATTGACCTCTTTTCGCTCGCGGAGATGGACGCGTTACTGGTGGCGCTGAAACGGATATATAAAGAGCGCTGACAAGGCCCGGCAGCGGCAAACAGCCCGGCAGATGCCGCGCTGAAATCCATGGCTATCTCAAAGCCTTTGCAGCAATGCCCGGCCGATGGTTTTGGGTGGTTCGCTGCGCAGGACAAGCGACGTCGTCACCGCTCCGTATCGGGCGATCGTGTCGACGATCGTCTCCAGTTCCCCCGGCGTCGGAACCAGCACCTTCAGGAGAAAGCAATCCTCGCCGGTCAGGCGCAAGACTTCCATGACGTGCGGCATTTCGGAAAACAGCTTGAGGCAGGCGCGAATATGCTCATGCGTCGTGCGCAGGCGAATGACCGCCATCATCCCGAGCCCCAGGGCCGCAGCGTCGATGCGTCCCGCGTAGCCGCAAATGATGCCCTTCTCCTCCAGCCGCTTGACCCGCTCCGACGTCGCCGGCTGGGAGAGCCCGACGCGGCGCCCCAGCTCCGAAATCGCGATGCGGCCGTTTTCCTGCATCACTTCGATGATGGCGATATCGGTCGGATCGAGCGCGGACCGGTCCGTTTCGGCAGTTCCCATATTTCACCTTCAATCCATCGGCAATCGGCAGCATTTTCCGATGAGTTCTCATTCAAAACCGGCCGCGTGTCCATCATCTTCGCAACATAGCGGATGATTTCAGGCTGATCGACCTGAGATCATCCGCTCTTATCGAAAGATTGGAGCGGGATGTCGTCCGAAAACCGCGCACACTTTTCGGCATCCCGCTCTAGTGCAGATATTTCAAGGAGAGACCATGACGGACATCATCATGCTGCCGGGGATCGGCGGATCGGGCGAAAGCCACTGGCAAACGCATTGGGAAAAGACACATCCGCGGATGCGGCGATTCCGGCCATCGGATTGGGACCGGCCGGACCTCAACGACTGGAGCGCGAGGTCCGCCTTTCGCCGGCCCCGCCCCTGCTGGTGGCGCACAGCCTCGCCTGCCTTCTCGTCGCGCATTGGCAGCAGACATCGGTTCTGCCCGTCGCCGGAGCGTTCCTGGTCGCAGTGCCCGATCCCCGCTCGGAGTCTTTCCCGCAGGAAGCATGCGACTTCATCGATCCGCCGGCCGGAGTGTTGCGCATGCCGTCGCTGATCGTTGCCAGCAGCGACGATCCCTTTGGTACCCCGAGCTATGCGAGAGAACGGGCCGAGGCGTGGGGGAGCGGCCTCGTCGACATCGGCGCGGCCGGCCACGTCAACGGTGAAAGCGGCCTCGGCGACTGGCCGGACGGCATGAACCTGCTGACGGCGTTCGCCACCGGGCTTGCGGCGGTGGGACGCTGATAGAGACTTAGATCCACGACCCGCTATCGGAAACACCCTACCATTGCGTATTGCCCCTCATCCGGCCTGCCGGCCACCTTCTCCCCGTGAACGGGGAGAAGGAACAAGCGGCAACCTCGATCGTCCCCTCTCCCCGCTCGCGGGGAGAGGGTCAGGGTGAGGGGCAAAGGAGCCATATTCCGTAGCTTTAGATGCACGGAGCGCACAACAAAAAACCCGGCATCGCTGCCGGGTTTCGTGGTCATCGTAACGGGAAAACTTATGCGGCGGCTTCGTAGAGCTCGAGCACGTAATCCCAGTTGATCAGGCTGTCGACGAAGGCTTCGAGGTACTTCGGACGGGCGTTGCGGTAGTCGATGTAGTAGGAATGTTCCCAGACATCGACGCCGAGGATCGGCGAGGCGCCGTGAACCAGCGGGTTTTCGCCGTTCGGGGTCTTGGAGATTTCAAGCTTGCCGTTCTTGACCGAGAGCCAGGCCCAGCCCGAGCCGAACTGGCCGGCGCCGGCAGCGATGAAATCGGCGCGGAACTTGTCGTAGCCGCCGAGATCGGACTTGATCGCCGCGTCAAGCTTGGCCGGGAGTGCGGTGCCGCCGCCGCCCTTCTTCATCCACTTCCAGAAATGCAGGTGGTTGTAGTGCTGGCCGGCATTGTTGAACAGCGGCTGGTTGGTGCCGTAGGACTTCTTGACGATTTCTTCCAGCGACAGAGCGGAGAGACCAGCTTCCTCGGCAAGCTTGTTGCCGTTGGTCACGTAAGCGAGGTGATGCTTGTCGTGATGATATTCGAGCGTCTCGCGCGACATGTAAGGCGCAAGCGCGTCGTAGTCGTAAGGCAGGTTCGGCAATTCGAAAGCCATGATGGTATCTCCTCTTCGTGGCGGGGTCCATGAAAGCCGGGTTGGAATTCATGAAAGAAATCGGTGAGGCGGAACATAGGGACCACCGCTGAAACAGGCAACCGCCGCCATGCCAAATTTCGCTACAGGCATGGAAAATACTTCTCGCGCTTGATTGTTCCATGCCGCGTGAGACAGGCGTTGCGCCCATGTTGACGCCGGCATGGCAAACCGGCATGTCTGGCGGTGGTGCCCCTCGCCCTTCAAGGAGAATGACACATGTTGTTCCATGGCCTGTCCGCCTTCCCGATCACGCCAGCCGACCCCCATGGACGCGTCGAGGAAACCGCTCTCAGCGCCTTGCTTCACCGCATCGCCGATGCAGGCGCCGATTCCGTCGGCCTGCTTGGAAGCACCGGCTCCTATATGTATCTCAGCCGTGGGGAGAGACGCCGGGCCATCGAAACGGCGGTCGATTGCCTCGGCGGACGCACCCCCATCATCGTCGGCGTCGGGGCCTTGCGCACCGACGAATCGATCGCCCTTGCCCAAGACGCGCGGGATGCCGGCGCGCAGGGGCTTCTGCTCGCGCCGGTCTCCTATACGCCACTTGGAGACGACGAAGTCTTCGAGCACTTCGCTGCGGTCGCGGCGGCGACGGACCTGCCCGTCTGCGTCTACAACAACCCCGGCACGACGCATTTTTCCGTCAGCAATGCGCTTCTGCGGCGCCTCGCCGAGGTCCCGACGATCGTTGCGGTGAAAAACCCGGCCTTGCCGGCCGCGGATATGCCCGCCGCTCATCGGGCGACGCAAAGCGCGCTTCCCGCCGATTTCGCCATCGGCTATAGCGGCGACTGGCTCGCTGCCGATGCCGTCCTGTCTGGCGGTGTCGCCTGGTACAGCGTCATCGCCGGCCTGCTGCCGAGGCCGGCCGTCAAGCTGATGCGGGCGGCGCAAGCCGGCGATCGCGCAGAAACGCAGCGGATCAACGCCCTGTTCGAGCCGTTCTGGGCACTGTTTCGCGAATTGAGCAGCTACCGCGTCGTTCACGCCGCGGCAAATCTGCTCGACCTCAACAGCTTCGACCCGCCACGACCGATCCTGCCGCTTTCGCGGGCCGACCGGCAAAGGGTGAAGGCGGCGCTCGACGCTTTATCTTCGGTCTAGCCGCGCCGTCAGTCACGGTTCTGGCCGGAAACCATGCCGGCGCACTACCATTTGCGCGGGTGCTGCTCTAATTTCGGTTGCGCAAACGCCTGGCGCATATAAGTTCTATGCGGTTCCGGCCGGCATCGCTTCGATGCACGTGATCCCGGCGCCAGCGTTTTCAGGTCTGCATATTTCATTCGGCGTTCGAAGATCGTTCAATCACGCGAGGGGAATTTTTATGGCCAATCCGTTGTCCACACTCGGCATCATCCACACCGTCATCAGCGTCGTGCCTGTTGTCGCCGGCCTCTACGGCTTTTCGAAATACGGGGCGATCGTTCCGAAAACCGATTCGGGGCGGATCTATGTCATCACGCTCGTGCTTTCGGCCCTCACTTCCTTCGGCCTGTCGAGCTCGGGCGGCTTCAATGCCGGGCATGCCATCGGCATCCTTGCGATCCTCGCCGTCGCCTTCTCGCTGATCATCGCCGGGCTCGGCTGGTTCGGCCGCCTCAACCGCTATCTGCAGGCGCTGTCGATGTCGTTTACCTTCTTCCTGCTGATGGTGCCGGCGATCAACGAGACGCTGTCGCGCCTGCCTCCCTCCAACCCGATCGGCAACGGACCGGAATCGGCGCCGGTTCAGACCGTTACGGCGATCTGGGCGGTGATCTTCCTGATCGGCATCTGTCTGCAGGCCTGGTCGATGCATCGCCGGGCAGACAACGCGGCGCTGCCAGCCTGATCGCCAGCCCGGGGTGCCGGGGAGACGCGGCTCCAGCCTTGATTTCGCCGGTATTTTAAGGGTTTGTTAAGCCAAACCAGCCGGAGAAACTCCATGGCGCTTGGCGCATCTCATCGCTTGCAGGACGGGATCGATGCCGTCGAAACCATGACGCGCTTTGCGCTGGCCGTTCTGGCGCTGGCATCGGGCGTCTATACCTATCTCGGGGTCCGCTCCATCCTCGATGGTTCGGCGACTGCCGTGTTCTTCGCGGCGCTGATCTATTCCAGCGCCGTCTCCGTCGCCATCTACGCTTTCTGGACCTATATGGCACGGTTCTACCCGCACATCACCGGCGCCTCGGCGCGCACCGCGATGCTCGGCATCATGGCGCTCGGTGCGTGATGATCATCGCCATGGCAAGCTGGCTGAACGCCGCCGCCCTTGCCGGCTCCGCGGCGCTCGAACAGCATCTCGCCGAAACGGTCGAGGACTACACCGCCGATCTCGACAGGGCGCACCAGAATGCCCTTGCCGCCCAGAGCCTGCTGCCTGATATCCAGCGCACCTCCGAGCGCTTCCAGCGCCTGTCGGACCAGGAGCGCGAAAGCGGCGCGCTGACCGGCACGACCGGCGCCGGCAGCGTCGTCCAGCTGCTCGGGCAGATGGCGGCGCAGCTGAAGGAGCTCGAAACCGGCATCACGGCTTCGCGCGAACGCGTCACCTCGCTCTTCGACGAAGGCCGCGCCCATCTTGCCACCATGCGCACGCTGGTTTCGGCACCCGGCGCGATCGATCCGCGCGCCGAGCAGTTCGCGGCCGAAGCCGTGGCACTGACCGGCACCATCACCTCGCTGGAGCAGACCTCGATCGCCGCCTCCGTCAAGCGGGCGGCGGAAGACCTGTCGCTCGGCTTCATCGCCCCAGTCGCCAGCGGCGCCGAGGCCGATCTCGCCAACCGGCAGGACTAGGTGATGGAAACCATCCGCACCTCGGTCGCGGCCCAGTCGAAAGTCCTGTCGGAAGCCGCCGACCAGATCCTGACGCGCGAGCCGGTCGGCGAACGCCGCTTCGTGCCGCTCTCGTCGGCCGCCGCCGTGTTGCGCTATGCCTCGGATTTCATTCCGAGCTGGGCCGGCGCGATCGCCATCGATCTCTTGCCCGCCGTCCTCGTCTTCATGCTGTCGATCGCCCATGGCGCGCTGCGGCGGCAGGAGCAGAAACTGCCCTTTGCCGAGCGCATCACCGCGGCGGAATTGCTGGAGGCGCTGCAGGTGCAGAAGGCCTTGCAGTCAAGCGGCGTCGATATCGATGCCGCGGTGGCCGAGGCCGAGGCGAAGGAGCAGTCCAACATCGCCAGCTTCGACCTCTCCGGCAAGGGGCCTCGCAAATGAAGGAATCGCGCCAATGATCGCCCGCGCGGCTGGAAGGGTTTGGGCAGCGGCTGAAGACATATCTGCTTTCCGCCGATGACGGCACGCTGATGCGCCATGCCTTCCAGGCGCTGCTGGCCACCGCCGTGGTCTTCATCATCATCGACTGGAACGAGCTCAGCGCCGCCAACCGGGACCTGCCCGGCTTCGACCCGATGCAGCCGGAAGCCGTGCCCGTGCTGCCGCCTGCGCTGACCGATGGCGAGCCACAGAATGCGCCATCTGACGTCACCGCCGATCCGCAGACGCTCAAGCAGCCGATCCGCTTCGAGCTTCAGCCGGGCGGCATCCTCTCGGCACAGGGCTCGATCGACCCGGGCGCTGCCGGCCGTTTCGCCGAGGAGATCGCGGCGCGCGGCGAATATGTGAAGACCGTGCTCATCAACTCCCCCGGCGGCGCCGTCGGCGATGCGCTCGCCATGTCGAAGCTGATCCGCGAGAGGAAGCTCGGCACGAAGGTCGCCAGCGGCGCGCTCTGCGCCTCCTCCTGCCCGATCATCATGGCCGGCGGCGTCGTCCGCGAAGCCGAAAAAGGCGCCGTCGTCGGCGTCCACCAGATCTTCAACGGCTCGACGGAAAAGCTCTCTGCCGAACGCGCCATGTCGGACGCGCAAAAAATGACCGCCGACGTCAGCCGCCATCTGGAGGAGATGGGCGTCAAATTCGGTGTCTGGCTGCACGCGCTCGAGACGCCGCCGGACCGGCTGTACTATCTGACGGCCGAGGAGATGAAGGAATTTGCGCTGACGACCGATGGGGGTACGCCGGTGGCGGGGGTGAAGAAGAAGTAGCAACGCTTTGCACGATACGCGAAACGAAGCCCACTGCACTGCTGGCCGACTAACGCGCCCTTTGCGCTATCATGATCGCGATCCGGCGAACAGGCAGCAACAACGACGCCAGTTCCGCCAGTTGGTTGATCCCGGGCAGACGTAAAATCCAACCTGCAAAGGCGGACAGCCCGCCAAGATGCTCCAGCGCGCGGCCGAGCGCCGCGATACCGGTGGCATTCAAATCGGCGTCACTGCTGACGTAGCGCAAACGATGACGCGCCAGCGCGGGGCGCACCGGTGCTGTTTCTATCACCAAGCCCTCGGCGGCATGCCGCATCAACCAGGCAAGCAGCCGCGAATCCCGGCCGGAATCGGGGAAATGCAGTGTTGCCGTACGCGCGATATACGGTCTGCCGCGCGGAACCCAATCCCGCACGGCGGCCCGGTACTGGGCCCAGTCTTCCGGCATGGCAAGCGCGATGTGGGTGCGATTGTACCAAGCGGCGAAGATGCCGTCGAAGATCAGGAATGTCACGGGTATCGCCCATGCGGCGGTGGAACCGGTGAGAACGGCAAGCGAGGCCATTACGAGCGCGGAGGTGATCTGCATGGGGTTTGCGATCGACGCGTAGGGGCCACTGGTCACCACCCTTTTGGGCGGATCATAAGGAACAGGCGTGCCACGCCCGACAAGCGCGAATTCATGCGCCGCGGCCCAACCGATCAGCAGGCAAGGCAGCCCGATTGTCAACGCAACGATCCAGCGTAAAGCCGATGCCGATTCCAGCACGGCGATGTAGTCCCTGCCCTCCCACGCCAGCACGCAGGCGGGCAAAACCAGAAGCATGTAGCCGCCCCAGCCGAGACCGTGAAAACAGGTTCTCACAACCGGCCTGCTGTCGGTCTCCGTCAACCGCGCAAGAACCAGACACGGCACAAGACAGAACAGAATACCCACGGCCTCGCCGACCAACCAGCCTCTGTCAAGTACAACCAGCGGCTTCAGAAGAGGCATCGAGACTATATCGGCAGCAACGAACGTGACGATCATCAACACGGGCGGGACACGCCGCGACAAGATCACGGCAACCGGGCCCCAGATGATGGACCAGCCAATCCACAGATCGACGGGAAGTCCTAAAACAGCAATGGCATCAGGCTGAAAACGCCACCAGTCGAAGCCTTGTGCAGCCATGTTGAGAACGAGAAGTGCCGGCAGTTGCCAAAGGCCGCCGAGCAGCGCCGCAGTCGCCTGTCGCGGAGTGAGTGGAAAGAGGATCAGCAGCAACATCGTCCCGCCAACTGGACCGAGCAACAACGCCGTCCGCGCGAGCGCAATCAGGTCGACGCCAGGATACCCATCAATCATTGCCTCGGCCCTCCATCCACCAGCCGATGGCAACGGCCAGCGCGAGCATGGCGGGAACGGCAAGGATCATCGGTGCAAGCAAAGTGCCGGCGAACGTGCCGACCGCACAACCCGCAGCGGTCATGCGCTTTGCCATGCGAGAAACCAGGACCGGCGGATCGGGAGCGAAAGCAAGCGTTATACCCAGTAGCCCCGGCAAAACAACGAGCAGCGCAAGCCGATGAACCGGCCAGACGGTTGCGTGCACGAAAAGGGAGATGCCCATGCAGACGAGGTTCGACCCGGCAATGATCTGAGACCAACGATCGCGAAATTGCGGCCTCAGCGGCGACAAGCCGTAGGGATAGTCCGGTCTGCCCTGATATTGCGGCATGCAGCCTCCATCGTTTCGGCTGCAACCTAAGGCATAATCATTGAGAACCATATCCGATAAAAGATAAGATTGTCGGCTTGCTGCAGCGACCTTCAAAAGCAAGAAAGACGCGTGCGGGGTTCGCGACGCGCCTTCTTCCTGCGGGGCCGATGAGAGGTCTGACTTACAAATCCGGCCGGCCGGTGGCCCAGATAGAAAGCCAATTTGCGGAATAACATCGGGAAACGCCCGTACTGCCGCGCTGGATTCAATAGCTAGTTGTCTTCCACACCTGTCCATGACGAAGAGTTATATGTCCGAACAGAGCCGTCGTCGGGGTTGACCTCAGGCGCAGGTCCAAATCGGCGATGATAGCCTTTCAATATCTCGAAAAGTTCTCTTGGTTTAACGCCAGCCAATGTGCTCGCCGTCATCGTCACGTCGCGCTCCTTTGCTTCAAACATTTTGAAGACAATCAGTTTTGTCTGCCGAAATCGCCCCGTTTCGTAAAGCTTGATTTTGTGGATTGAAGTCCAAGGCAGAGGTGCCGCTGGAAGAGCGCGACCTGAAACACCATCAGGACCAATAATGAGTACCGGCCTGCTCATATCCATTCGTGAGAAAAGATAGCTGCTTGCAGCCAGACATGAAGCGACAACGAGACACCACGCGATCACAGCACCGACCGGGTTTGGCCAGTATTCGGTTGGAACCGTCGCTCCGTATGCCTTGAAAAGCAGGGTCGGTAACGCGATGCTGCAAATGACCAGAGCAGCGCGAAATTTCTGAGCCGAAAAATGGTACTCGAGCCTCGGGTATTGCTCTCGAGAAAGTGCCGGCATTATCTCAAGCTGCTCCAATTATTTTGTTCAATCCTGATGAGAGCCGGATTGGATCACAAATCCTGCCTGCCCGCCGAATGCGCCCAGTCCATGTAGGCATCCTTCGCCTTGGCGGCGATCGGGCCGGGCTGGAGATCGCGGTCCTCGAGGCGGGTGACGGGGACGACCTTGGAATAGTTGCCGGTGGCGAAGATTTCGTCGGCGGCCTCGAAATCGGCGAGCGTCAGCGTCGTCTCGACGACGTCGACGCCGGTGGCGAAGGCGAAGTAACCGAGGCGCTTGCCTGCGCTCCCTACTCGGCCGCCGCCACCTCAGCGGCAACAGCCTCATCTACCGCCAGTTCGGCCATGGCAAGAGCAGCCTCGCGGGTCCGGGCTGCGGCAACGAAGCGGCCGTTGTGGCAGAAGCTCGCGCCCTTCACCCCGCACACCGCCTCCAGATCACCATTGGTCAGCCCAGCCCAGGCGGCCGGCAGATCGGCCCGCACCTCAAAGCCTTCGTCGGCGCGGCGGATGGTGGTCAGGCACCAATCCTTGTCGCGCGGATGGACGACGAACAGCAGGTGATCGGCGCCCGCCTTGACGATGGCCGGACGGAACGGCATCCCCATCGGCAGCTCCAGGATGCGCCCTTCGCCCGTATCGACGATGGCCTGGTGCACCAGCGCCTCGGCCCGCAGCTTGGCAGCACTTTGGGCGATCCTTGCCTCGACGAAACTGCGGGCAATGGCCAATGCCGCGTGGAAAGCGTGATCGTCGGCTTCAGGATCGGTCTCGTCGAAAACGGGCTTCAAGGTTTCCAGCAGCGCAGGCAAGGTGAGCCCCGCCAGCTTTCCGGCAACGGCGGGGCTGAGCGCTCCATTGTCCACCAGATCGACCGGCAGCACGAAGCTCATATCGAAAGAGCCATGGATCGTCTCGACATGCGCTTCCGGAACACCGGAAGCGGCGAGATAGTCGCGGCCATAGTGCTTCCAGATCAATCCGAACGAACTGTAGGGCTGGCCGTCGTCGCGCAGCGGCGCACCGCGCTGATGATGATCGAAGATGCGCGCATCAGGATCATAGGCGCCGCCGACATCGTAGATGATGCGGTCTGCACCGGGTGCGAGCCATTCCGGCGCCCGGCTGCGGGTGATGCGCGCCTGCGGGAAAAGCCGGGTGAGGATGACGCTGGACAACAGCTCGTCGGCATGGAAGCCACCGGAATGGGTGACGAGGAATTCTGGGATCATGCCGGGATGCGCCTTGTTGCTTGCGGAGGTTCGCTGGAGATGCACCAGATAGCCATTGCGGGAGGCGAGCTCAACCCGTCTTTTGCGTGGTCGGTGTGCTTAATGGCTCGCCTATTTGCGAATGGAGCGGCAATCTGCATCGGTTATGGCCAGTGTTGTTCCACCATCAGGCCAAGAGACGACGTACTGTACCTGTTTTATGCGTCGAGATGCCAACCAAGCGCCATAGACCTTACATTGCTCAATCGTCATGTCTTTGTTGATTTCGAAACCGTCCAATGGCTCGGGTGAGAAGGCTTGAAATGCAAGAAATCGATGAGCAAACGATACGGAGTTAAGTGAGATACCGTCAAAGTCTTGAGGAAATTTCTCGTTCATTTTGGCGATTTCGGCATCGGATATCGCCTTCGGCGGCAGTCGCATGATGTTGCCAAGTAGACACGTGCCTAGGAGGATGAGAAAGACCAACAATCCCTCTCTCTTGAACCACCACTGGATCACACCACCGACTGCGGCACTAAAGATGACTTGCGCCATCAACCAGGGAATCCAATCGCTTGTATTCCAGTGGAGTTCGCCCCAAATTTCGTCAAACATTTCAATCATTATTCTCAACCAGGAATGGATGCTCGGAATCCTCTGGTGCCTATAGAAGCGCGATGGCCTTGGATCAAGATTGAATCTATCCGCCACGCCCGAAGAAAATGGGCCATCAAAGTGCACTTGGGCCGATGGACGACGAAGGTCTTGGCTGGATTGCACCCGTTGCAGGCATTGCAACCCTTAGCAAACCGGATATCGTGGACTTTCTCGGACGCTTTGAAAGATCAGCATGATTTACATTGGATCGCGAGATGCAAGAAACGACCAGGCTATACGTTGCGTTGTTGCCAAGCGCGGGTTCGCCGGGCCATGTCGTGACCTTGGCTGAGTCCAAGTGCGCCATGAGCGGCCATCGGCACGGGCACGCCTATAGGACTGCAAACTCGACTTTTCGGGCGCCGATATAGAAGCCACCGGCACGGACTTCTTGGATCGTACGCTCTGAATCACCCAAGCAGTCGAAATCAACGTAAGTCAATCCGGCCTCCGTAATGACCGCGATTCCAAAAGAAACCAACCCCAATGTCGTATTAAGGGGCTGCACGAGCTTAAACTCTTTTACGTCCTGAAAATTCAGGACGCATTGTTTCCGAGTCATTCGAGGATCGAAATCGCCCTGACAGTTCAAAACGACTTGCAGAAGAAGATCAGCGCCGGAACCGTAGTCGATAGAAATGGCTTCGACAACGGAGTCGTTGAAGTTGTCGAACCGATGCAAAATTTCCGGAATTGAGTTTGGCATCCGCATACGACCTGATCAATTAGAGGCTTGTTAAAGGGGCAAAACACCACAGTCTCGTAGAGTCCGCAATGGGCCCAGAGGCAGCCCCCTGTCCTGCCACCAAGAAAGAGCCATCCGCTTTCCGGGCAGATGGCGGACCGGCAGCGTCCTCACATATCCGACGCCGCCGAGTCCGCCCAATCCATGTACAGGTCCTTCGCCTTGGCGGCGATCGGGCCGGGTTGGAGGTCGCGGTTTTCGAGCTTGTTGCCGGCCTCACGCAATGTCCAGAAGCGACCTGTCGAACCAGACGTCTTCGTAGGAGCCATCCGTCAAAAACCGCCAGCCCGGAGGCAGCGACAAGTATTTTGCGATCAGCGGATTCCAGGTGGCGACGTGGGAATAGTGCAGCGCCTTGAAAGCATCGTCATCGGGAAAAGTTTCTCCGCCCCATATGTACCAGCCATTCGTAGGAAGTTCCGGTGGATGCCGCAGCCCGTTGATCGGAAGGATCGATGACTTCACGTTTAGCGAAATACCCAAAACGCTATCGTCAGACGGCGGCGAAAACTCTGCTCCATATTTGTTGCAGACTTGCTTTTGCTCGATACTGAATATGCCGGCGCTCATCGCGTGATCTTATTGTTTTTCGCCGCGAAGTCTGTCCCGCGTCTCCATCAATGCGAACCCGAGCAGGTTTTCTCCGCGCCAGAGAAGCGGATTGCTCGCGTTGTCATCGTCAGCGGCAAGACCGATCCCCCATACCGGATCGACTGGACTTGCCTCGACCAGGATCAGGTCGCCCGTCGACAGCAGGAACTCGCCAAGCGCCAAATTCTGTTTGAACTTGTGCAGGTTGCCTTCCGTCACGATGCGAAGCTTTTCTTCGTCCCAGAGCGCAGGGTCGAAGCCGCGCACCTCACGGCCGAGTTGCTTGACCTGTTTGGGGCTTTCCGCGTCCCGCCGTTTGCTCGTCACCGAACAGTCGCGCCTTTCCCGCCATCATCCAGTGTTCCGCGGTCGGATAACGAAGGCCATCCACCTCAAAGGGAGCTGGCCACCATTGGCTGAAACAGGAGACACCGAGCTTGCCATCCCTGGAAGGCTGATGCCCCCAAAAGAAAAGCACCTTCAGCTCCCCTTTCGCGCGGAATTCATTCTCGATTTTCAAACGGTTATGATCCATTCCTCGATATGGAACGGGCCTGTCGCGTTTGTCGATTCAGCTCCACGCTCGAGGTGAAGTGCAGCGTCCTCACATGTCCGAAGCCGCCGAATGCGCCCAGTCCATGTACAAATCCTTCGCCTTGGCGGCGATGGGGCCGGCTTGCAGGTCGCGGTCTTCGAGGCGGGTGACGGGGACGACCTTGGAATAGTTGCCGGTGGTGAAGATTTCGTCGGCGCCCTCGAAATCGGACAGTGTCAGGGTCGTTTCGACCACGTCGAAGCCGGCGTCGCGCAGCAGTGTCATGACGCGGAAGCGGGTGATGCCGGCGAGGAAGGTCTTGTTGGCGGCCGGCGTGAAGACAACGCCGTCCTTGACCATGAAGACGTTGGACGAGCCGGTTTCGGCGATATTGCCAAGCATGTCGCGCACCAGCGCATTGTCGAAGCCGCGCGTGCGGGCCTCGGCCAGGATGCGACCGTTGTTGGGATAGAGGCAGCCGGCCTTGGCATCGGTTGGCATGCATTCGATCGTCGGCCGGCGGAAGGGTGAAACGGTGACCGACATGCCGCCGTTGCCGCCGCCCATCGGCGCCTCGAACAGGCAGAGCGCGAAACGGGTCGATTCCGGATCGACCGTGACGACGCTGCTTGCCGAGCCATGCTCGCCCCAGTACATCGGCTTGATATAGACGGCGGTCTTGCCGTCGAATTTCTTGCAGCCCTCCCAGGCGAGACTTTCGATGTCCTCCGCCGTCACCGTGGGCTTGAGGCCGAGCGCCAGCGCCGAGCGGTTGACGCGCTGGCAATGCAGGTCGAGATCCGGTGCGATGCCGTCGAACCAGCGGGCGCCATCGAACACCGTCGAGCCGAGCCACATGGCATGCGAGGTCGGGCCGATCAGCGGCGGGTTGCCGGAAAGCCACTCGCCGTCGACATAGGTCCAGGTGGTGCTGCGCGGGGATGTGTCGACGGCCATGACGGTCTCCTGTTTTCGTCCTTCTGATATCCGCAATAGCCGGAAAATCGAGAAGTGGGGTAAATAGGTACATCAAAAAAAGTCATGCCGTCCAATCTGGATCGGACGGCACCGCTCGCATAGTCTGCCGCGCGAAAGAAAGAAGGATCATCCCATGAAAGCCATGTACTACGACGCCTTCGGCAAGATGCCCGATATCCGCATGCTGGCGGACCCGACCCCGAGCAAGGACGGCGTCGTCATCAAGGTCGAGGCGACCGGGCTCTGCCGCAGCGACTGGCATGGCTGGATGGGCCATGACCCGGACATCAACCTGCCGCATGTGCCGGGACATGAGCTGGCCGGCACCGTGGCCGCCAAGGGCAAGGGCGTGATGCGCTACAAGGTCGGCGACCGGGTGACCGTTCCCTTCGTCTCCGGCTGCGGCCGCTGCGGCGAATGCCATTCCGGCAACGCCCAGGTCTGCCCGAACCAGTTCCAGCCGGGCTTCACCCATTGGGGCTCGTTCGCCGAATATGTCGCCATCGACTATGCCGACCAGAACCTCGTGCACCTGCCCGACAACCTCGACTACGCCACGGCCGCCAGCCTCGGCTGCCGCTTTGCCACCTCGTTCCGCGCCATCGTCGACCAGGGCCGCGTGCGCGGCGGCGAATGGGTGGCGGTGCATGGCTGCGGCGGGGTTGGGCTGTCGGCGATCATGATCGCGTCTGCGCTCGGCGCCAATGTCATCGGCATCGACATTTCCGAGACGAAGCTTTCCTTTGCCCGCGAGGTCGGCGCCGTCGCCACCATCGACGGCAGCGTCACCGGCGATGTGTCCGAGGCCGTGCGCGAGATCACCAAGGGCGGCGCGCATGTCTCGATCGACGCGCTCGGCTCGCCGGTCACCTGCTTCAACTCGATCAAGAACCTGCGCCGCCGCGGCCGCCACGTGCAGGTCGGCCTGATGCTCGGCGAACATGCGGCACCGCAGATCCCGATGGCGCAGGTGATCGGCCACGAGCTCGAAATCTACGGCAGCCACGGCATGCAGGCCTGGCGATACCAGGCGATGATGGCGATGCTCGAAACCGGCAAGCTCAACCCGCAAAAGCTGATCGGCCGGCACATCAGCCTCGAAGAAGCCGTGCCGGCGCTGATGACGATGGACACGGCGCAGGATCTGGGGATCAGCGTGATCACGCAGTTTTAGCCTTTCAGGGCTAGGCCCGTCCGGTACGCGCCAATATCGCGGCGACTATTCCGGCCCCTCGCAACTTCCATTTGGCACGGTGCGCCCTATTTCACCCATGGTCGCTACAATGCGTCGTTGCTCATGGAGTGGGATAATGGCATCATCCATGCTGATCGGCATTCTGATCACGTTTCTCGTCATCGTGCTTGTTCTCTATCTTGTTGCAAGGCTGCCGATCGACGGCCGTGCCAAGCAGATCGTCCAGATCATCGTGATCATCATCGGCATTGTTTCGCTGCTGAAATATCTCGCGGTCTTTTGACGGCGACGGGGAGAGCAATCTCCCTTCCCTTTCCATCAGCATTGCAAAGCGAGTTTAGACATTGACCGATAAAACCGACACCAAGGCGCCTGCCAAAGTCACCGTGCGCCGCAGCCAGGACGAAACCTCCGCTGCCGCTCTTGCCATCATCAAGGCGGAACTTGTGGCGCGAAACAAGAAGACGGCCATGCTGAAGGCCCTGCGGCTCGGCCAGGAGCCCGTCGTGGAAAAGCCGGTGAAAAAGGCAGCCGCTAAAAAGAAGTGATGGCGCGCAAGACTCTGCGAATCAGGATTTGGCCAGCCGGCGGGCGAGAATACCGCGCCGGATGGTCAGGGCGACCTTGCCGGCGATGATGCCGGCCACGGCGCCCACCGCCTTGACCAAGGCGTCATCGAATCTCGCATGCCGGGTCGGGGAAAGTTCCTGCAGCATTTCGATTGCGAATGACGCGGCGACGAGAAAGAGCGCCAGCGACATCCATCTCCTCGGATAGGCAACGGCGAAAACGGCGCCCGCCAGGAAAAACGCGGCCGCGCGGTCCAATCCGACCGACGTCAGCGTGTGGGGGCGAAGTCCTATGGGCGAGACGGTCACAAACACAAGGGCGGCCAGCACGGCCCATGCCAGCCATTTGAAAAACTTCTTTGTCATCATCCCGTCACAATAGCGGACAGCATTTATATTGCAACGCACAACGAAGATTATTGCGGTGCGCAATCGATGCGACGAGAGACGCCATCGCGACGTCACCACATATCCGCCTGAGGGATGGCGGCCGGCGTCCACCACCCTTGCGCGATGATCCGGCTTTTTTCACTTTCCCCTTCCCGCCAGCGCCGCTATTTTCATATCGGCAACGGAATCAACGAGGCGACCATGGCACTTGCAGTTGAAAGGCGGACGCCTGAAAAGCAAACGGATACGCTTTACGCAGCCTTGCTCGACAGCAATCCTTCCCATCCGAACGGCTGGCCGATCCGGGTGATCGTCGCATCGCAGACCGAGGCGCGGCACAATCGGGCGCTCTGGGCACCGAGCCACCTGATCTCGATCCGGGCGCCGGGAACCAAGCTTCTGTCGATGATCGAGCTGCCGGCGGAGCGGCATCTGGAACTTCTGTTCGGCGACGTCACCGATCCAGACGAGCCTGAAGCCGCGCGGGCCGACGCGATCGAACGGGCCTTCGCCTTTATCGACAGCCTGCCGGAGGATGCGCACCTGCTGGTCCACTGTCTGCGCGGCATCGGCCGCTCGACGGCGCTGACGCTCGGCATTCTCGCCCGCTACATGGAACCGGAAGAAGCGGCGGCAGCGCTGCATGGGCTGAGGCCGGAAGCCAAACCGAACCGGCATGTGACCGGCCTCTGCGACACGGTGCTCGGGCTCAAGGGACGCCTGGCCAAGCAGGCGCTGCGGTTTCCGGCCAAGGTCTGGAAACCGGCAAAAAGTTGAGCCGTTTTCTCTTGAAGAATGATTGTGCAATGCACAAATTTTTGACATGATCCCGGCAAAGAACCGTATTCAAGCGGCGATCAAGCGGCCGATTCCTTTTCGCATTTGGAAAAGGGCCGGCGCGAAGGGAATGACGGGAGGTTTTTGATGTCTCATGCGGCCTATGTCTTCGATGCCTATGGCACCCTGTTCGACGTTCACGCGGCGGTGCGCAAACATGCGGGCGAGATGGCGCCGGACGGCCAGGCCTTTTCCGATCTCTGGCGCGCCAAGCAGCTCGAATATTCCTGGATCCGGACGCTGATGGGGGCGCATGCCGATTTCTGGACGCTGACCGAACAGGCGCTGGACCATGCCTTTGCGCGGTTTCCGTCCGCTGACCCAAAGCTCAAGGCCTCGCTGCTCGACGCCTATTGGCATCTCGACTGCTACCCGGAAGTGCCGAGCGTGCTGAAAAGCCTGAAGAGCCGCGGTGCGCGCATCGCCATCCTGTCGAACGGTACGCCGCAGATGCTGCAATCGGCGGTGAAGAAGGCCGGGCTCGACCTCATCATCGACGACATCTTCTCCGTCGAGACGGTGCGCGCCTTCAAGACCGCGCCCGCGGTCTACGACATGGTGACGACCACCTACCGGCTCTATCCGAACGCCGTCTCGTTCCAGTCCTCCAACCGCTGGGACGTTGCCGGCGCCACCAAATTCGGCTTCCGCACCGTCTGGATCAATCGTGGCGACATGCCCGACGAATATGCCGATTTCGGTCCGTCGCTGATCCTGCCGTCGCTGGAAAGCCTGTAACGCGCGCACGCGTTTTTATTTTTGTTTCGCGCATCTCGTTACCGCAAAACCGCCGCAGACTTTTGGGCAACATGTGCCGCTGCATAATTCCTTGAACTGCAATCGACTTAAGGGAAAATCATGCAGCAGATCAAAGCGTTACAGCGACCTTTGCGCGTCTGACGACGCGCGGCACTGTAGTGCTGAAGGAGAAAGCCGATGGCCTGGTCCGCCGAACAATACATGAAATTCGAGGACGAGCGCACCTGGCCGGCGCGCGATCTCCTGGGCCACGTGCCAAATCTGCCCGAAGGCGCCCTGTACGATCTCGGCTGCGGGCCTGGCAATTCGACGGAACTCGTCCAGGACCGCTTCCCGGCCTATCTTCTGACGGGTGTCGACAGCGACGAGAACATGCTGGCGGCAGCGCGCAAGCGGATGGCGCATACCCGCTTCGAAAAAGGCGATCTGGCGCGCTGGGCACCGCGCGAACCGGCGGTGCTGTTCTTCGCCAACGCGGTGTTCCAGTGGCTGCCGGACCACCTCGATGTCTTCGACCGGCTGATGGATGACCTGATCCCCGGCGGCACGCTTGCCGTGCAGATGCCGGACAATCTCGACGAACCGACGCATGCCTTCATGCGGGAGCTGGCCGAGGATCCCCGCTTCAGCGAATTCTACGTCAACCGCGGCCGCCGCAACGCCCTTGCCGCCCCCGCCGTCTATCTCGACCGGCTGGCGCCGAAATCGATCAAGATCGATGTCTGGCATACGATCTATTATCATCGCCTGGCCAATGCCGAAGCGATCGTCGAATGGGTGAAGGGCACCGGCCTTCGCCCCTATCTCGACGTCCTGCCGCCCGCTGCGCGCGAGGCCTACCTTGCCGCCTATCTCCGGCGGATCCGGGAGGCCTATCCGCCGCTCGCGGACGGGCATGTGCTGTTGAAATTCCCGCGGCTGTTTCTCGTCGCGGTCAGGCGCTAGCGTCGGACTTTAACCAATAAGAACAATTGCCCCTCTGGCGCGTCGCGCCGGTTCAGGGCATCCTGTGAGAGCCGAGAATTGTGCTTATGGCAGGGGAGGACCGCTCATGCGCTGCTTTACTGTACTTGGACCCTCGCAAACCGGAAAATCGACAGTCGTGGAAAAGCTCGGCTCGCTGGAGGGAGCGCCAAGAAAATCCAATTCCCCCTATGGATTGAACCTGACGGAATTCATGTTCGGAAACGAAACGTGGTGCGCGCTCGATGCGCCCGGGGGAAACGAAGCGCTGGTGCATGCGCAGCATGCGCTTCTTGCCAGCGATGCCTGCATCCTGTGTGTTTCGCCCGCCCCCGAGGAGGCCGTGCTCGCCGCGCCCTATCTGCGGGTGATCGAGGCTTCGGGAACGCCGTGCATCCTCTTCGTCAACCGCATGGACGAGCCGAGGGGGCGGCTCAGGGACGTGATCGCAGCCCTTCAGGACTATGCCGGCCACACGCTTCTGCTTCGTCAGATTCCAATCCGCGAGGGTGACAGGATCGTCGGCAGTTGCGACCTGATCTCGGAACGGGCGTGGCGCTACCGCGAAGGCCAGACGTCAGCGCTGATCGCGATCCCCGAAAGCGCCGCCGAGCGCGAGCATGAAGCGCGCACCGAGCTCCTGGAACATCTGTCGGAATTCGACGACTGGCTTCTCGAGGAACTGATCGAAGACCGCGAGCCGCCCAGCGATGCGCTCTACGCCATCTCCTCGCGGGTTCTGAAGGAAAACCGGATCATCCCGGTGCTGATCGGTGCCGCCAGCCATGGCAACGGCATGATGCGGCTGATGAAGGCTCTGCGCCATGAGGCGCCGCCTGTCGAGGCGCTTCGCGAGCGCCTTGCCCGCGCAGCCAATGTCGATGCAGGCAAGCTGGCGGCGGCGAGCTTCCATGCCTATCATCGCCAGAATGTCGGCAAGACGGTGCTCGTGCGTGCGCTTGGCGAGGGCCTGAAGCAAGGCGCGTCCCTCGGCAGTGCCAGTCTCGGTGCCGTGCAGGATCCGGCAAACGGCCGGTCCAACGCGCCGTTTGTACCAGCGTCTGGAGACGTTTTCGCGACGGTCAAGTCCGACCACCTGCCCGTTCCCTCGCTTTTGACATCCGACGCGGCCGTGGCCCCGCCGGAGTGGACGGAAGCATCGACGCCGATGCTCGAGCGGATCCTCGTGCCGGGCAGCGAGCGGGATGAGAACAAGCTCTCCGAAACGCTGGCCAAGCTTTCGGAGACGGATCGCGGCCTGAAGGTCATGCAGGAGGAAGGGACCGGCGCCCAGCTTGTCTGCGCCCAGGGGCCGGTGCACCTGCGCGATCTCTGCCGGACCCTGTCCGACGTCTTTCACATCGCCGTCACCGACCGACCACCCAGTCCGATCTACCGCGAGACGATATCGAAGCCTTCGGAGGTCCACTACCGCCATCGCAAGCAGACCGGCGGTGCCGGGCAATTCGCGGATGTGAAACTGAGCATCCACCCCAACGGGCGCGGCCAGGGGTTCACCTTCGGCGAAACCGTCAAGGGCGGCGTCGTTCCGCGCAATTACATCCCCGCCGTCGAAGCGGGCGCGCGCGAGGCGATGGAGAAAGGTCCGCTCGGCTTTGAGGTCATCGACGTCGGTGTGACGCTGACAGATGGCCAGCACCACACCGTCGACAGTTCGGAATACGCGTTCCGGACCGCGGCGAAAATGGGGGTGCGGCAGGCGCTGGCCGAAGGATCGGCCGTGTTGATGCAGCCGGTTTTCCGCAGCGAAATTCACATTCCGTCGGTCTATTCGGGCAGCCTCGTGCAGATCGTCTCGGCTCTGAAGGGTCAGGTCCTCGGCTTCGACCGGGATGAAACCGCCAAGGGATGGGACATCTTCCGCGCCCTCGTTCCCGGCGGCGCGCTCGACGAACTGGCGCGGGCGCTGCGCTCGGCGACGCAAGGCATCGGTTATTTCTCCAAGACCTTTGATCATTTCGAGGAGCTGTACGGCAAGGAAGCGGACGCCATCGTCAGGGCGCATGGGACGCAACGCGCCGAACACTGAAGCGTCGTGGTCAAAACGCTAAGAGAGCTTCCCCTTGTGCGGGTGGAAAGTTTCGCCGCGGGCGAGCATGGCGACCAGCCTCTCGATGGTGCGGGCGCGGGTTTCCGGTTTCGTCGCCGTGTGGACGCGGTAGAGCACGGAATAACGGTTGGCGCTGTCCAGTGTGCCGAAGAAGGCTTTGGCGTTTTCATTGCCGTCGAGCGCCCGGCGCAGATCGTCCGGAACGGTGGTCTTGCTCTGCGGCTCGTAGGCCACGGCCCAGCGGCCGTCCGCCTTGGCCCGTTCGATCTCCGCGAGCCCGACCGAATGCATCCGGCCCTCGTCGATTAGCGCTTGCGCCCGTCTGCAATTGATTGCCGACCACCTGCTTTTGGGGCGGCGCGGCGTGAACCGGATCAGCCAGTGGTTCTCGTCGAAGGGCTTGAGCTGACCGTCGATCCAGCCATGGCAGAGAGCCGCGTCAATTGCCTCCGGTTTCGAGACGCTCGGTGCGCCCGACGCCTTCTTTGCGAACTTCAGCCATAGGCCATTCGAGGCCGCGGTCTGACTGGCAAGCCAGCTTTCCCATTCGGCGGCGCTGGCAAAGGCCAGCACCGGCAGATCGGTTTGATTGTCCGGCATCACCTATCCTCCAAGCGGCCGTTTTAGTGACGACGCAACGGCTGACAGGTGGATCGATCTGATCTCCTCGGCCACGAGCTGCTGCAGCCGCCAGAGGTTGCGGTCGCGAATGCCGAAATCCTCGAGATGAGAAACGGTGTTGTAGAGATATTCCGCGCAGGATCCGAAATGACCGCAGGCGCGCGCCAGGATGCCCGCGACCTCATCCAGCGGCCGGCGTGAGAGAATGCGCTCGCCCTTCGCCCCGACCCAGAACCCCAGCGCCCGGCACGGGCCGCTCTCGGATTTGACCGGCAGCCACCGGACGGCATCCATATTTTCGAAGGAACTGACTTCACGCCGCAGCATGCGCTCGATCTGAGCGACGCGATCGCCGTCCGGCAGGCGATAGATGACACCGTCGCATCGCCCGCCGCGCTCCAGCGCCATCATCAAGCCCGGCTGCTCGCGCGAACCGCGCCAGCGATTGATATGCAGACAGAAGGACCGGTGCCAGCCGAACGCGGTCGCCCGCTGCCTGTCGATCGCCTCGAACTCCGGCTTCCAGATCAGCGAGCCATAGGCAAACACCCACAGCGGCTGCCCGAGGCTCTCCCGCTCGAGCCGTTCGGCGAGTTCCCTGTAGCCTTCGTCGGTAATGGCGGTCCAGCGCCCGTCGGGACCGGGATCGACAATGTCGCGGTGACAAAGCGCCACGAGATCAGGCGTCAAGGACATTTTTCGCAGTCTGGGCATATCGTCAGGACTCGGGATTCGCACGGCAAGAAAAGGATGGGAGGATCGTGCCGCGCCAAATTGCCAGAGCCATCCTGCCAGTCAAGCCATGAGCGATCTGCACAGTGACCGCACAAAGGGAAATTTGACCCAAATTTGGAGAGCATGCCTTTACGAGTTTCGCGTATCTCTAAGGCCGCGAAACATCTGATTTCTCGATCCCGGCTCGGGGGAGACGGGAAGAGAAATGGCGATGTCATGCGGCGGCGGTCAGCCGCAAGATTCAAATCCACAGACATCTTTTCAGCATTGAACGCTGAACCTTGAGGAGGCACCCCATGAAAAAGACCCTTGCCGCGGCCGTCATCGCCGCTTTCCTGCCGGCTGCTTCCCATGCCGCGACCCTGAATTTTCCGAGCGACGCGCCGATCGCATCGATCACGATCCCCGACAACTGGGGGCCGAAGGAGACCGAGACCGGTATCGACGCCACGTCGGACGACAACGCCATCTATATTTCCATCGACATCGCCGACGGCGAAACGACCGACAAGGTGGTCGAAGACGCCGTCGCCTTCCTGGAAAAGAACGGCGTCAAGATCGATGCGTCGACACAGAAGGAAAGCAGCGAGAAGCTCAACGGCATGGACATGACCAATCTCGACTGGTCCGGCAGCGACAATGACGGCGACGTCAGCGTCGGCCTTTCGTTCCTGTCGCCGAAGGAGGACAAGCTCCTGGTCATCACCTATTGGGGCACGAAGGGAATGCAGGAACAGCACGGCCCCGAACTCCAGGCGATCATCACCTCCCTGAAGCCTGCCGAATAAGCAACTAGACTTCCGGCGGGCGGTGGGCGTCCGCCTTGCCCGTCATACACGCTCGGCCAGAAAGTCGATGAATGCCCGGATGCGGGCCGCGAGATGCTCGTGGCCCGCAAAGACCGCGTAGAACTGTTCCGGCTCGATCGGATTGTAGTCCTTCAGCACCTCGACCAGAGCGCCGCTTTCAAGGTCCCGCTCGACGTGGAACTTGCCGATGCGGGCGATGCCCAGCCCCTGCAGGCAGAGATGCCGGGCGATCGAGCCGCTCGCCGCCTGCACATTGCCCGAAGCCGGGCTCAGATAGACGGAGGTGCCGCCGGGATCGCGGAACGGCCATTCGCCCGGCGTCCTGCCGAAGGTGAAGGTGATGCAATTGTGCGCTGCCAGATCTGCGGGTGTTTTCGGCTCGCCGCTGCGCGCGAGATAACCCGGCGTGGCGACCGTGATGCGGTGAGTGTCGAGCAGCTTCCTCGCCTTCAGGGATGAATCGCGCATCGGGCCGACGCGGATCGCCACATCGGTCCGCTCCTCGATCAGGTCGATGATACCGTCCGTCAGCGACAGTTCGAGCCGGACCTCCGGATAGAGCGCCAGGAATTCTCCGGCAAGCGGCAGGATGTAGCATTCGCCGAAGCCGACGGAGGCATTGACCCGCAACAGGCCGCGCGGCGTGGCCCGGCCGCCCTCGGCGACGAGCCGCTCGGTCTCGGCGATATCGGCCAGGATGCGCTGCGCCCGGGCGAGGTAGACTTCCCCTTCCGGCGTCAGAAGCAGCGAGCGGGTCGTGCGCACCAGAAGGCGCGTGCCGAGGCGGTCCTCGATGCGGGTGACGAGCTTGCTGACGGCGGACGGCGACAGCTTCAACCGCCGACCGGCTGCGGAAAAACTCTGCAGCTCCGCCGCTGCGACGAACACCTCCATCTCCCCTGCCCTGTTATCCATGGCCCATCCTGTGAATTGGTTTCACAGGTATTTATCCATTCCTCTCGATTATCGCGCAAGTCCCTTTGATCCATAGTCCGCCCAACGAAACCGGCGGCGGCACGCGCCGCCATCAACCCGCCCGGCCTCCCGCGGGCGACCAAAGGTGCTCCCATGCCTCTTGCCCTCTATGCGCTGACGATCGCGGCCTATGCGATCGGAACCACCGAATTCGTCATTGTCGGCCTGTTGCCGACGGTTGCCACCGATCTCGGCATCACGTTGCCGCTCGCCGGGCTGATCGTGTCGATCTATGCGCTCGGCGTCACCTTCGGCGCGCCGATCCTCACCGCCCTGACCGGCCGGATCGAGCGCAAGCCGCTGCTTCTCGGCCTGATGATGCTGTTCATCGCCGGCAACGCGCTGGCGGGCTTGAGCCCCTCCTATGAAATGCTGCTCGTCGCCCGCATCCTCTCCGCCTTCGCGCACGGCGTGTTCTTCTCCGTCGGCGCGACCATTGCCGCCGATCTCGTGCCGGCCAACCGCCGCGCCTCGGCCATCGCGCTGATGTTCATGGGGCTGACGGTCGCCATCGTCACCGGCGTTCCGCTCGGCACCGTCATCGGCCAGACCTTCGGCTGGCGCGCCACCTTCTGGGCCGTCGCAGGGCTTGGCGCGATCGCGCTGACCGCAATCGCCGCGCTGCTGCCGCCAACGCTGTCAAAGGCGGCTCCGGCCAGCATTCTCGATCAGGTCCGCGTGCTCGGCTCGGGCCGTCTGCTCCTCGTCTTCGGCATGACGGCACTCGGCTATGGCGGCACCTTCGTCACGTTCACCTTGCTTGCGCCGATGCTCGAGGACGTCACCGGCTTTGCCGCCTCCTCGGTCAGCCTGGTGCTCGTGCTCTACGGCCTTGCGATCGCCGCCGGAAACATCGTCGGCGGCCGCATCGCCGACCGCAATCCGGTGAAGGCACTGACCTTTCTGTTTGCCGCGCAGGCTGCCGTGCTGGCGCTGTTCACCTTCACCTCGGTCTCGGCGATCCCGGCCCTGATGACGCTTTCGGCGCTCGGCTTCCTGTCCTTCGCCAACGTGCCGGGCCTGCAGCTCTATGTCGTGCAACTGGCCAAGCAGCATCGCCCCGGCGCCGTCGATGTCGCCTCGGCACTCAACATCGCCGCCAATCTCGGCATTGCCGCCGGCGCCTGGATCGGCGGGCTGGTGGTTGCCTCGCCGCTCGGCCTGCAGGCGACGCCATGGGTGGGGGCAATTCTTGTTGCCGGCGCGCTGGTTCTCACTCTCATCAGCAGCATGCTGGATCGCAGGCCGGAGCCCGTTGCCCAGACCGCCTGACCGAAAGCGACCCAACCCAGGGTGGCTTGACCCGATCCCCGCCTGCCACATCTATAGGCTTGTCTCTTTCAAAACGCCCGGTAGTACAGGCCGGGCACCTCGAAAAGGAAAACTTCATGCAACCGATCGTCAACGCCAACGGCGCCGCCATTCCCGCCCTCGGCTTCGGCACCTTCCGCATGCCCGGCCCGGACGTGCTGCGCATCGTGCCGGAAGCCCTGAAGATTGGCTTTCGCCATATCGATACAGCGCAGATCTACGGCAACGAGGCCGAAGTCGGTACCGCCATCCAGCAATCGGGCGTGCCGCGCGCCGATATCTTCCTCACCACCAAGGTCTGGGTCGACAACTACAGGCAAGGCGCTTTTACGGCTTCCGTCGACGAAAGCCTGCAGAAGCTGAAAACCGACTATGTCGATCTCCTGCTGCTGCACTGGCCGGGAAGCCCGGTGCCGCTTGCCGAGCAGATCGAGCGCCTGAATGCCGTCCAGCAGGCCGGCAAGGTCCGCCACATCGGCGTCAGCAACTTCAACACCCACCAGATGGACGAGGCCGCGCGGCTGAGCGTAGCGCCGCTCGTCACCAACCAGGTCGAATATCACCCTTACCTCGACCAGTTGAAGGTGCTGGAAGATGCCGATCGTCTCGGCATGTCGATCACCGCCTACTACGCCATGGCCGACGGCCGCGTGCCGAGGGATCCGGTGATCAACGACATTGGCAGCCAGCATGGCAAGACCGCCGCGCAGGTGGTGCTGCGCTGGCTGATCCAGCAGCATGGCGTCGTCGCCCTGACGAAGACCGCAACGCAATCGCGGCTGACCGAGAATTTCGACATCTTCGATTTCGTGCTGTCGACCGAGGAGATGAAGTCGATCCACCTGCTCGCCAAGCCGGACGGCCGCATCGTCAACCCGCAAGGACTCGCTCCCGTCTGGGACCGGGCGGCCTGAGCATCAGCGTGGTCAGCCCTCCTCCCCATTCCCGGGCGAACGACCGGTGTGCGCCAATTCCGGACGTTGCCAAGTCGCCCCCCGATACCGTAGTCGGTTATCACCGACTACGTCGTCACGGAGGACAAGCATGCGTTTCTCAGAAGAAAGACTTTGGGAGCACATCAATGACGGTTGGAGCCGCATGTCGTTCAAGCAGCGCAAGCTTTGGGACGCTATTAAACGGATGCCGGAAGAATGGGAGCTGAAGGGCTACGGACCTTGCTGGGTGGTCGCATTGATTGGCGAAACCGTCATCTATTACGACCATTTTGAGGACGGTTTCAGCCGATCGCCATGGTCTCGATATGGTATTATTGATCGTTATCAATCAGGAAATGACTTGGAACACGCCGTTCAGATGGTACTCAACAATATTATTGATTGATGTGGGTGACGACGTTGGCCTTTGAACCAGCTAGCCGATCTATTGGGAACATGTCGTCAGTTGCGCCGATGTCCGCAATGGGCCGTGAGCGGACGCCCATAGGCATCGCAGCTCTCAAGACAATAGTTGACATAACGTTAGGCTCTTGCGGCCGCCGGAGCTTGTCCGGCGGCCATTTTGCCGGACTCTAGCGGACCAGCTCGGCAACATCGGCAATCAAGCCGTGCGTATCGGCCAGGGCTGCCAGCGTCGCCCGATGCAGGTCAGCCGCATGAACGACGCCCGACCGCAGCGGCAGGTCGCGCGTGGCGCAGGCGTCGCCCGCGACCGTAATCGAATAGTCGCGATCGCGAGCAGCACGGACGGTGGACGAGACGCAATTATGGGTCATGAATCCCGCCACGACGATTTTCGTGCCGGCTGGGCCGACGAGGGCTTCGAGACCGGTTTCGGCAAAGGCATTGGCATAGGTCTTTTCAACGACCGCCTCGCCTTCGGCAGGCGCGACAGCCGGGATAAAGGCACCCCTGAACGCGCCCCGGTCGAAGAGATCGCCCGCCTCGCCCCGATGCGCGACATGAATGATCCGCGCCCCGGCCGCGCGTGCGGCCTGCAGAAGGATCGCCGCCCGCTCCAGCGCGGCGTCCGCTCCAACCAGCGCCAGCGGTCCGGAGAGATATTCATTCTGGTAATCGATCAGGATCAGGGTCGTGTCCGAAAGGACGGGTGGGGTCAGGACCACACCTGCGAGCGAGAGGATCGTGGTGGCGGGCATCGTCGTGTCGGTCATGAAAAACTCCCTTGCGGATTGGAATGGCCAAGACTACCAATCTGCGCAGACACAGGGATACCCGAGATTTTCAAGGACAAAGCTGCATGAATGCAGGTTCAAACTGGGCCGATCTGGAACTTCTCGATCACATTTTGCGGCATCGCACCTTATCCGGTGCGGCAGCAGCGCTCGGCGTCGATCAGACGACGGTGTCACGACGGCTCGCCGCCCTTGAGCGCCGCGTCGGCAGCGCGCTTTTCGATCGCATCGACGGCAGGCTCGCTGCCACTCCTCCGCTTTCCGGCATCATCGACCGGTTGCGGACGATCTCGCAGGAGGCTTCGCTGTCGATCTCCTCGCTGATGCGGGCGACTGCGGAACTGAAGGATCATGTCCGGGTCACCAGCGTCGGCTTCGTACTTTCGACCCTTCTCGCTCCGGCGCTCGATGGCTTTGCCAGGCAAAATCCCGGCATCAGCCTCGACTTTGTCGCCGACGATCAATCCCTGAGTTTCGAGCGGCGCGAAGCGGATGTCGCGCTTCGCTTCGGCAGGACTGCAGAGCAGGACACAAAGATCCGCAGCCTCGGAACCCTGCGCTTCCATCTCTGCCGCCCGGCCGGCGTCAACGAAGAAACGGCTGGGAAGGTCGTGGTGCGCTATGGCGAGCGCCTGGCGCATGTTCCGGAAATGCAGGCGCTGGACCGGTTGCGGCCGCATGCTCGGACAGTGCTGACATCGACCCGCCTCGACGTGCTGATCGCCGCCTCGCTGGCTTTGGGTGCCGATCTGATGTTGCCCGAGAGTTTTGCACGAAAGGACGCGCGATTCGATCTTGTCGAGGAACCGAACGCCATCGCGGAGCGCCCGCTCTTCCTGCTGACGCATCCGGAGCGCGCCAAGGTGCCGGCGGTGGCGCTGACGGCCGAATGGATCGCCGAGACCGTCAAGGCCTGGCAGAACTGACCGGCGCCGGCCTGGCGCTGGACGTGTTCACGGCCGCCCCGCCTCGACGAAGCGGCCGTGAACGGTCTTATCGCCGGATATCAGACGAACTGGCTGAGGCCCGGCACCGAAGCGACGACTTCGTCGACGACGTCTGCGCCGGCCTTTTCCTTGGCATAGCCGATGGTTTCCTTGGCAAGGGCGGTGATCTCGCCCATGCCGAGGCCCTGCGACATCAACTGCTGGCCGAGTGCCATGACACCGCCGCCGGCGCCGACTGCGCTGAGCAGGCCACCCAGCAGGCCGCCGCCGCCCGAGCCTTCGCCGTTGAACTTGGCGACCATTTCGGAAGCGCCGGGAATGGCCTCGATCATCTGGGCGACCGGACCGTCGGCGGCTTCGCGCTGCAGGAAGCCGAGCATCATGCCGATAGCCTTTTCAGCCGTTGCCGGATCGATACCGACATTGTCCGCAACGCGGGTGATCAGTTCATTCATGGGTGATTCTCCTCGTATTTTTTTGACGTTGACGTCAACGTAAATTATCTCGGCTTGAAACTCAAGCGCTGTTCGAACCGGCGGTCCACAGCGCGAACCCGACCATCGTTTCATGCCTCGGCGGCGAATACAATGCGGCCATAGGGCGCGTTCGACCCCCGCCCCGCTACAATCCTTCTGTTGCCGGTGGCAAGCACTGCTCCTATAACATCCCTTGGAAAACAATGTGATGAAAACCCCGCGCCGTTCGGCGAGCCCGCGGCTTTCATCGTAAAACGGAGACAGGACCCCCATGCTTGAGGACGGGAAGCTTTACGTCGGCACGAGCCGGAAGCCGGACGACACGATCAACAAGCCCGAATATCTCGATTTCAAGTTCGGCAACCGCCATGGCCTGATCACCGGGGCAACCGGCACCGGCAAGACGGTGACGCTGCAGATTCTGGCAGAAAGCTTCTCCAATGCCGGCGTGCCGGTCTTCTGCGCCGACGTCAAGGGCGACCTTTCCGGCATCGGCGCGATCGGCGAGGAGAAGGACTGGGTGAGGAAGCGGGTCGACCAGATCGGCTTTACCGACTTCAGTTTCCAGGAATTCCCGGTGATCTTCTGGGATCTCTACGGCGAAAAGGGCCACCGCGTGCGCGCCACGATTTCGGAGATGGGGCCGCTGCTTCTCTCCCGCCTGATGAGCGCCAGCGACGCGCAGGAAGGCGTGATCAACATCGCCTTCAAGATCGCCGACGAAGGCGGCCTGCCGCTGCTCGACCTCAAGGATTTCCAGGCGCTGCTCACCTATATGGGCGAGAACGCTTCCGAGCTTTCCAACAAATACGGCTTCATCTCGAAATCCTCGACCGGCTCGATCCAGCGCGAACTTTTGATCCTCGAGCAGCAGGGCGCCGAGCACTTCTTCGGCGAGCCGGCGCTCAAGGTTTCCGACATCATGCGCACGACCCGCGACGGCCGCGGCGCGATCTCGGTGCTCTCCGCCGACAAGCTGATGATGAACCCGCGCCTCTACGGCACCTTCCTGCTCTGGCTGATGTCGGAACTGTTCGAGGAACTGCCGGAGGTCGGCGACCCGGACAAGCCGAAGCTGGTCTTCTTCTTCGACGAGGCGCACCTCTTGTTCAACGATGCGCCGAAGGTGCTGCTGGAGCGCATCGAGCAGGTGGTGCGGCTGATCCGCTCCAAGGGCGTCGGCGTCTATTTCGTCACCCAGAACCCGCTCGACGTGCCGGACACGGTGCTGGCCCAGCTCGGCAACCGCGTCCAGCATGCGCTGCGCGCCTACACGCCGCGCGAGCAGAAGGCGGTGAAGACGGCGGCCGATACCTTCCGCCCCAACCCGGACTTCGACTGCGCAACGGTCATTACCAATCTCGGCACCGGCGAGGCGCTGGTCTCCACCCTCGAAGGCAAGGGCTCGCCGTCGATGGTCGAGCGCACGCTGATCCGCCCGCCCTCGAGCCGCGTCGGGCCGCTGGCGGAGGCCGAGCGCGCCGACATCATGAAGATCAGCCCGGTGGCCGGCCTCTACGACGAGGATTTCGACCGGGAATCGGCCTACGAGCTGCTCGCCAAGCGAGCCGCCAAGGCGGCGGATCAGGCGGAAGCCGCGCGCGAAGCCGAAGAAGCGCCGCCGGCCTCCGGCGGCAGCCGCTGGACCCTGCCGGGCTTCGGCGACGACGAACCGGCTTCGACGCAGGCAAAGCCCCGCGCCCGCTCCGGCTACCAGCGCGAATCCGTCGCCGAAGCCGCGATGAAATCCGTCGCCCGCACCGTCGCCTCCTCGCTCGGCCGAGCCTTGGTGCGCGGGATCCTGGGGAGCTTGAAGCGGTAGCGAGCCGTTGGGTTCTGGAAACCAAAACGGCGGCTCCGGATGGGGCCGCCGTTTTCGTTTGGAGCGGACCTCGCGTACCGGCGCGCCAGAACGTTGCGCTCAGCCTGTCACAGCCAGAAATAGTGCTCCGCCAGGGTCACTGCGTCGTCCAGACGGATGGAAAAATCGGCTTTCTTGTCTCCGTTGACGTCGACGTAGATAAACGTGTCGGAGGCGGCCTTGTCGTAACGCAGTTCGCCCGCCTTACCGGTGAAGGCGGTCGTGCCTACGAACGAGAATGCCTGATCACCGGATGACTTGGTGTTCGCATCGAGCGCAGATAGATCGATCTGGTCACCGAAACCTGAGAAGTCGAGGATCGTGTCACGCTTCAGCGATGAGACCGTGGAGTCCGTCAATGCCGTAAAAACGAAGCGATCTTTGCCGGCACCGCCGATCAACGCATCAGCGCCGTCACCACCGTAAAGGACATCGCCTCCATTTTGGCCAGAAAGACGATCATTGCCATGTTGGCCGCGCAGCTCGTCCGATCCATCACCACCAATCAACTGATCGTCACCATAACCACCGAAGAGGCCATCGTCGCCATATCTACCGTTGAGTTTATCGGCGCCTCTGGTGCCAAAAAGGTAGTCCCAATCGTTGGTGCCGCTTTCATTCTTGGAAGCTCGTGCGTCAAAAACAAAGTCCCTTGAGGACAGCTTGTCAGCACGAACGTTATCCAACCGAATGCTATAGTTGGACGGAAGGTAGAAATAAGTCTCCGTCCCGTCCTCCGTGTGCCGCAAAAACTCCAGCTGATCAAAGCTCGATATGCCGAAAGCCGAGACGTCGATCTTGTCAACACCGATCGTGAAATCGGCAATAGTATTGGTACCACCCGGCGACGAAACTTGAGCGGAGAGCTTGAACGTATCGCGACCGGCCTGTCCGTAGAGTACGTTCCCCGCCCCACCGATGATAAGCACGTCGTTGCCGGCGCCCGCGACAAGCAGATCACCGACGCCGCTGGCACTCAGAATATCAGCCTTGGCACTGCCGAAGATGCTGTCACTAAGACTGGTGCCTTTTTTCGGCGCTCCCGTATAGAAGATGAAGTCCGAGGCAGTTAATTTTCCGAGGATTACGCCCTCGAGAAACACGGCATGCTCCCTGCCGGCATAAAAAGCATTGAAGTACGTTGCTCCCGATTCCTTCTCCAGAATGACTTTCAATTGATCGAAAGTTGAGATTCCGAATGCCGAAACATCGACCCGGTCGACCCCAATCTTGAAATCGTGAATGTCATCCCTGCTCGTATTGATACTGAGAAGGTGGCTTCCGCTCTGTTCGTCAGTGAGACGAGCGCTCATCTTGAAAATATCCGCACCGCCGCCACCATAGAGATCATTGTAGTCGTAGCCACCTTGCAGCGTGTCGTTGCCCTCGCCCCCCAGCAACACATCGTCGCCATAGCCGCCGCTCAACTTATCTGCATACGCACTGCCGAAGATGGTGTCCGCGTCATCAGATCCAGTTATGTTTCTTGCGCCCGAAGTCGAAAAAACGAAGTCGGACGCGTTCAGGTCGCTGATTTTGACGTTGCTGAGCTCTATCTCAGTGAAAACAGTGTCAGCGCCGTTCTCCCGTAAGATAGGCTTCAGTTGCTCCCAACTCGAAACGCCCAAATCGGAGACGTCGATCTTGTCCACTCCGGCCGTGAAATCCGTGACGGTGCTATACTGATATGCTTTTGGTCCCGCGACGAATCGAAAGATGTCTGCACCACTGCCGCCCGTATAGGCATTGTGGTATCCATTACTTGCGATCAGAATATCATTGCCATCCCCGCCGTCCATGTCATCGCGGTTTCCGTAAAGCGTATCGTCACCGTTGCCGCCTATGAGTTGATCGACGGCGTCATCGGAATTGGAATCGGAACCGCCGTACAGCGTGTCATTCCCGTCGCCACCATAGAGTTCATCATATCCGTCCGAGCCATATAATGTGTCCGCGGCGGTGCTACCGAAAAGCCTATCGCCAGCTAGAGTGCCGGTCTCAGTCTTGGCACCAGATTCACTGAAGATAAAATCTGACGCCGTCAGACTGCTGAAAGTAACGCCGGAGATCTCTATGGTGTAGGCGTGGGAACCATAGTAAGCACGGAGATATGTTTCAGACCCGGTGTCTGTCCGTATCGCTGCCAGTTGGTCCCAGCTCGAAATCCCGAACACGGAGACATCGATCTTGTCGACTCCAAGCTCGAAATCTTTGATTACGTCGTGGCTGCCTGATCCGCTCGCCAGGCGCTCGCTAACCGTGAAAATATCCGCTCCGCCGTTACCATAAAGCGTGTTCTTGCCCTTACCGCCAATCAGCGTATCGCCGTCACTACCCCCGGTCAGCGTCTCTTCCCCGGAGTCGTTTGTCCCTACAATCGTCGCCATTTCGCAGCCATCCGCCCCAATTCGAAACCATATCAGGCGGTTAAGTCATGACGAACCTAATGCCTTGCCGCACGCGCGGTTATCGACTTACAGCAAGGGTTGCATCGGAAGCAACTGCCGCGGGAGAATTTCTTTTTTGATATCAACCGGTAAGCGTTGCCGTGGGAACCGCAGGCTCCATGATCGACTTGCCACCGTTTCGGACGTCTTCGAAACCGGTTCCCGACACGAAAAAACCCGGCGGATCGCTCCACCGGGCTCGTCTGTTCAAGGAAGGCGGTTCCCTCAGGCGAGCGTTGCCGGGATTTCCGTCGCGGTGCGCAGCGCGTGGCTGTAGGGGCAGACGATGTGGGCGGCGGCGACCAGCTTTTCGGCGATGTCGCGGTCGATGCCCGGCAGGTTCACGGAGATCGACGGGTTGATGTAGAAGCCGGTGCCGTCCTCGCGCGGGCCGATGCCGACGGTTGCGGTCACGGTGGCGTCGTCCGGGATCTTCACCTTTTCCTTGCCGGCGACGAACTTCAGCGCGCCGAGGAAGCAGGCGGAATAGCCGGCGGCAAAGAGCTGTTCCGGATTGGTGCCGGTGGCGCCGTCGCCGCCGAGTTCCTTCGGAACGGTCAGCGTCACATCGAGGACGCCGTTTTCGCTGACGGCGCGGCCGGCACGGCCACCGGTTGCGGATGCCTTGGTGGTGTAGAGGATGGGCATGGTCTGTCTCCTTGGTTCCAGGCGGTTGATTGCGGGGCAATTTGCTGTCGGAATTTTCAATAGCGCATAATTTAATTGGACGCAATATAATTTTGCAAATTGCAAACCGACGCCAAAACTGCGAGGATAGGAGGTATGACCGACGATAGTGACGCGCGTAAGGACGATCTCAAGGACGGCGAGGCGCTGGCGCTTGGCCAGCAGCTCTGTTTTGCTGTCTATTCCGTGGCGCATGCGTTCAACCGCACCTACAAGCCGCTGCTCGACCGCTTCGGCCTCACCTACCCGCAATATCTCGTGCTTCTGGCGCTCTGGCAGCACGACAATATGACGGTCAAAGGCATTGGCGAGGAGCTGGGGCTGGATTCCGGCACGCTGTCGCCGCTGCTCAAGCGGCTGGAAACGGCCGGGTTCGTCAGCCGCACGCGCGACAAGGGCGACGAGCGGCAGGTGATCGTCGCGCTGACGGAAAAAGGCGTGGCGCTGAAGACCGAGGCCTTCGGGATCCTGATGGAAATCGGCAAGGCGACCGGATGCAGCATGAAGGAAGCCGCCGCCCTGCGCTCGGCGCTACACGGCCTCAACCGACATCTCGACGAGCACAACGGAGGTTAGGGCTGCTCCATAATTCTCAAGGAATTATGGAGCAAGTTCAAATGCTTGTCGTTCGCCGCAGCGAAGGGCGCACCAACCGGGCGAAAAGTTTCACATCACCAGGATCGGCGCGCCGTTGCGGACGCGGTCATAGAGATCGATGACGTCCTGGTTGATCAGGCGCACGCAGCCTGACGACACAGCCTTGCCGATCGATTGCCATTCCGGCGATCCGTGCAGGCGGTAGAGCGTGTCCTCGCCGTTCTGGAAGATATACATCGCCCGCGCGCCGAGCGGATTGTCGATGCCCGGCGGCATGCCGCCATTGGCGATCGAATATTGTGCCAGTTGCGGCTGGCGGGCCACCATCTCGTTCGGCGGCTTCCAGCGCGGCCATTTCTGCTTCCACTGGATCACGCCCCTGCCCGACCAGGCAAAGCCTTCGCGGCCGATGCCGACGCCATAGCGCATGGCCGAGCCGTTGGACTGAATGAGATAGAGAAAGCGTTCGCCCGTATCGACGATGATCGTGCCCGGCTGCTCGCCGAACGTGTTGGGCACCTCCTGGCGATAGTAGCGCGCATCGATCTGCTGGTAGGGGACCGCCGGGATGTTGAAACCGTCATCGACCTTGGGCCCGTACATCTCGGCATAATAGGCCGATTGCGGCGGCAGGCCGCTCGGCTCCCCGCCATAGACCGGTCCCTCCAGTTCCGCTCCATAGCGCGGGTCGCTGAAACGGCCCTCCAGCGCCGGATTGCGGAAATAGGGCGCGGTTTCGGCGCGAAACCGATCGGTGTTCATCGAGGACGTGCATCCGGCAAGGCCGGCCGAGGCCACGGCAAGCCCGGAGATATTGAGAAATTGCCGGCGGGAGAGCGATTTGGACAGTGTCATTGAACTCTATATATGTCGTTGACGCGGATTGGCGAAGGCGCGGCCGAAGACGCCACGCAAAAAAAACATTACTCCGGCAGTATCCACCGGTCCCCGCCACAAGTATGGCAATTGCGGCTGGATCGGGGCTTGCGCCAATCAAGGCTCTTCACAACTATGAGAGCGTCTATCGACCGTGTCCAGAGCGCAACAGTCCGGCGGCGCGATCAAGCCAAAAGGGCAGCAAAGGCGGCGGGTATCAGCGGCCGGCTGACGAAATAGCCCTGCACGTCGTGGCAGCCGCTGGCCCGCAGGAAATCGACCTGCGCCTGGGTTTCCACGCCTTCGGCAATCACCGCGATCTGCAGCTTTTGCGCCAGCGAGATGATCGCGCCGGTGATCGCCATGTCGTCGGCGTCGCCCGGAATATCCTGGACGAAGGAGCGGTCGATCTTCAGCCGGCGGACGGGGAAGCTCTTCAGCGCGCTGAGGCTCGAATAGCCGGTGCCGAAATCGTCGATGGCGAGATGGACGCCGAGTTCCTGAAGCTCGTGCATGGTGGCGATCGCCGCGCCGACATCCTGCATGATCAGGCTTTCGGTCAGCTCCAATTCGAGATACCGGGGTTCCAGCCCGCTTTCCTCAAGCGCTTCCGCCACCCGCGACACCCAGTTGCGCTCGCGGAACTGGCGGGCGGACACGTTGACGCTGATGACGATCGGCGGCAGGCCTTCATCCTGCCAGGCCTTGTTCTGCCGGCAGGCCTGGTTCAGCACCCAGTCGCCGATCGGCACGATCAGCCCTGTTTCCTCGGCCAGCGGAATGATGTCGGCCGGCGAGACCAGGCCCCGCTCGGGATGCTGCCAGCGCAGGAGCGATTCGGCGGCGAATATTCTGCCGGTCTTCAGGTTCATCTGCGGTTGGTAGTGCAGCACGAATTCGCCGCGGGCGACGGCATCACGCAGTTCCTCGTGGCGCAGCAGCTTTGCGCGCGCCTTCGCCGCCATTTCGGCGTCAAACAGCTGCAGGTTGTTGCGGCCGACTTCCTTGGCCCTGTACATGGCCGAGTCGGCGTTGGCCAGCAGCTCGGTCGCCGTCTGGCCATGGTCGGGATAACAGACCACGCCCATGCTGCAGCTGACCTGCAGGGTCCGCCCCGAAAGAACGAGCGGTGCGCCGATCGCTGCGCGAATAGTCTCGAGCCGGGAGGTTACGATGTCGCTATCCGGCGGCAGGCCGGTCAGCAGGATGATGAATTCATCGCCGCCGACGCGCACGACCATGTCCGACTTGCGCACGCAGGCCAGCATGCGGCCTGCGGCGATACGCAGGAGTTCATCACCGGCGTGATGACCCAGCGTATCGTTGATGAGCTTGAAATTGTCCAGATCGAGAAAGGCGAGCGCCACCCACTGGCCGGTGATGCGCGCCTGCTGCAGGGCGGCGGTGACGCGGCCATCGAACAACACCCGGTTCGGCAATCCGGTCAGCGCGTCGTGATGCGCCATGAACTGGATGCGCTCTTCCGATTGCCGACGCTCGATGGCGATGCCGGCCAGATGCGCCGCCATCGAAATCAATTCGTTCTGCTCCGCCGACGGAAGGCCGGCCTTAAGGGAATAGAGCGCGAAGGTTCCAAGCACCTTGCCTTGATAGGACAGGATCGGCGTCGACCAGCAGGAGCGATAACCGAACGGCCGCACGAAATCGGCAACATCCTCCCAGAGGGGATCGGACAGGATATCGGCGACCACGACCGGCTCGCCGCGCCAGGCGGCCGTGCCGCATGAGCCGGCCTTGGGACCTATGGCGATGCCATGAACCGCGGCATTATAGGCCTCGTCGAGGCTGGGAGCTGCCCCCGTCAACAGATGCCGCCCGTCCTCAGAAAGGAGCAGGATGGACCCGATGATGCCAGGCAGATGCGCCTCGATCAGCAGGATCAGTTCGTTGAAGAATTTGTCCAGCGGCGTGCCCGTGGCGATCATCTCCAGCAGCCGGGCCTGGCCGAGCATGAGCCGCTCGGCTTTCTTGCGGTCGCTGATGTCGCGCGAGACGCCGACGATGCCGATGGTCGCGCCCTGCTTGTTGCGCAGCGGTACCTTCGAGGTCATCAGCCAACGCTCGTAGCCCTTGTCGACGAATGCCCGCTCCTCCATTCCGAAGATCGGACTGCCCGTCTCGATGACCTGTCGCTCCGTTTCAGCCGTTTTGGTGACCATGTCATGCGGATGCAGGTCGTAGTCCGTCTTGCCGACGAGTTCCTGCATTTCCGTGAAGCCGTTGTCGACGACGGTCGCGCGGTTGGCGATCAGAAACCGGCCTTCGAGATCCTTGGCGTAGATGTAGTCAGGAACGTGATTGACCATCGTCTCGAGCCAATAATGACGGTCGGCGATGTCTGTCTGGGAGGTAAACAAGCGTGAGACTTCCGCCGCCAAACGCTGGCCTGCGGCCATCAGGCGTTGCGTGTCGTCATTGCTGGCGACCTTGGCACCGCTATCCCTGCGAGAGTAGTCTAAGTTTTTCGCCAAGCAAGCCTCCGCAGACAGGTTTACCGTCCAAGCCGTCTTTCCTGATTTCCCGCCCCGATTTTTACCAGCCAGAGGTTATCCTTTACTAAAGAAGTATTTGCAAATGGACGAATACTGCCGCGGTCTTGCTGATTTCCAATGCTTCGTCCAGTCTACCCGCACAATTCCGTAGAATTTCGGCACAGCGGACATTGGCATGATTCATGCACTGTCAACGCAAAGGATTTGCCATGCTGAACCGACGCCTGCTTCTGTCTTCGATCGCCTCGACGCTTTTTTGCACGGCGGCAGGCCCTTCCCTGGCTGCAAAACTGAAACCGGCGCAGGATGGCCTGCGGGGTACGATCGATATTTCCGGCTACGGCGTCGGTCCCGATGCCGCCGCGGATCAAAGCAAGGCGTTCAACCGTCTTCTGCGGGAGGCGGCAGCCCGCGGCATGCCTGTCTTTCTGCCGGCCGGCGACTATTTGCTGTCCGGCATCACCCTGCCCGACGATCTCTGGCTCAGCGGCGTGCCCGGCCGGACGCGGCTGGTCCATGCCGGTGGCGGCGGGTTTCTGAGCGGCGAAGGGCTGGGGCGGCTGACGCTGTCGGATCTCGTTTTCGACGGTGGCGGCAAGGCTCTCGGAGATGAGACCCAAGGGCTAGTCAACCTGCGTGGCGTCGCCAATCTGGCGATCGAAAACTGCGCCATCATCGGCTCGTCGAAACACGGCATCAACGCCGAGCATTGCGGCGGCCGGATCGACGGCAACAGCATTTCGCACGCTGCAGGCAGCGGCATCTATGCGGTCGAAAGCGAGAAACTCTCGATCACGACCAACACCGTTTTCGACTGCGGCAATGGCGGCATCCTCGTGCATCGCTGGGAGGCTGCGGAAGACGGCACGATGGTCCGCGGCAATCGGGTGTTCCGCATCAGTGCCCGGGATGGCGGAACGGGCGAGAACGGCAACGGTATCAACATCTTCCGCGCGGCAAACGTGATGGTGACGGACAACCACATCTCCGATTGCGCCTTTTCCGCGATCCGCGCCAACAGCGCCACGGATGTCCAGATCGTCGGCAACCAGTGCCTGCGTTCCGGCGAAACGGCCATCTATTCCGAATTCGGTTTCCAGGGCGCGATCGTCACCGGCAATCTGGTCGATGGTGCCGCCAATGGCATCCTGATCGTCAATTTCAACGAGGGCGGCAGGCTGGCGACCGTCAGCGACAACATCATCCGCAACCTGCATGTCGATGGCCCCTATGTGCACGACGGCGCCGGTTTCGGCTTTGGCATCGCGGTGGAGGCGGACACGACCGTGACCGGCAACGTCATCGAGAATGCGCCGAAATGGGGGTTGATGTTCGGCTGGGGGCCTTATCTGCGCGACGTCGTTGCGACCGGTAATTTCGTGCGAAATGCCGGCGGCGGCTGCGCCGTCACAGTGGTCGAAGGCTCAGGCACCGCGCTGATCGCCAACAACCTGTTTCAGGACGTCAGGGACGGAGGCGTCCTCGGCTATCGCTGGAACGAGAAGGTCACGGGCGATCTCCTCAGGAGCGGAAGCGAGGGCTTCGCGCACCTCACCCTTTCCGGCAACCGGCTCGGCTGAAAGCGTCAAAAGATTTCATGGCTGACATCAGCACCGTCTGCTTCAAGCGCTGCCAAGCCTGGCGTAGCCTGCGGTGAATTTCAGCCAAAGGGGAACCACCATGCTGACGATCTATGGCGTCTACTGCTCGCGCGCCTCGCGCAACTATTGGATGGCGGAAGAGCTGGGCATTCCGTTCAAATCGGTGCCGGTCATCCAGGCGCGGCTCGTCGCCGATCCGCTGGCGCACGACGCCCGGCTCAACACGAAATCTGCATCGTTTCTCGCCGTCAACCCGATGGGCAAGATCCCGGCCATGGAGGATGACGGGCTCGTGCTGACCGAATCGCTGGCCAACAATCTCTACCTCGCGCGCAAGCATGGCGGGCCGCTCGCGCCTGCCGATCTGCGCGAGGAAGGCGAGATGCTGGCCTGGACGCTCTGGGCGGCGACGGAGGTCGAACCCCATACGGTCAAGATCGTGCTGACCTACGATAATGCCCGGGAGGAAACGCCGGAGGGCAAGGCTATCATCGAAACGTCGGTCAACGGGCTGGAAAGGCCGCTGGCACGGCTGGAAGCGCATCTGCAAACGCAGGACCACGTCGTCGACGGCCGCTTCACGGTCGCCGATCTCAATCTTGCGGAAGTGCTGCGCTACGCCATGAGCGAGACCTATCTCTTCGACCGGCATCCGAAGGTCAAGGCCTGGCTCGCCCGCTGCCACGCCCGGCCGGCCTTCAAGACGATGATGGCCGGACGGCGCAAGGAGGCGGAGGCCGCCTGACCCTGCCCGACCGCTTCGATCGCGGCGGGGGAGCCCCGGATTGCAGCATGAGGACCGACGAGGCGTGTCGCGCGCGACGTCGTCCTGCCGAACACCGCTTCGGCCCACGCGTATGAATCCGATCGTCACCGCTCGCCTTTCGCGCTGCCGCGGCAGGCGATGCGAGGCGCTTTTTTTCAACGTGCCGCGCAACCAGGCGCCTTCATCGCATCGGCCGTCTGCAGACGACCGCGGAAGGGGCAAGCCCCAGACGTCGCGCGCGTCGACCGGTCTCCAGGCAGCGCAATGCCCGCCCCATCATTGCCGCCACAAAGCATGAAGTTCTGACCTGCGGGGTCCCATCATGCCGACCTGTTGCGCAAACACCGCTCATAGTAGCTAATATACAGCCATCGAATCATACTATTTTTACAGAGCGCAACACACTCCAACTCCTGCCTCGAGACAAGATGAGTTACGTACACCACTCAAATCTGAGCATGGCGAACGCAGAAGCGGACGAGGTGACGGAACTCTATGCACGATGCCGAATGCCGGCCGTCGTCGAGCCTCTCCGCCCGGATGACCGCATTTCAATCGATTGCATGTATCGTTCCGTTCGGGCGAAGCAGCATGACGGGGTGCGCTACGGCGCTTGGCAAAGCCATTGCCGATCCGGCATGAAGCTGATCGCAAACACGCCGCCGGATCTGGTCGTCCTGTTTCTCCAATCTTCCGGTGCGCTGGAGTTGGATGATGGACGGGACCGGCACTTTCTGACCTCGGCCACCGGCTTTGTCGCCGCCCTGCCGCGGATCGAGACGCTCGTCTTCCATGAGAACCGCAGCCATTTGGCCATCGCGTGGCAAAAATCGATGCTCATCTGCGTGCTGAGCGAATTGCTGGACGCCCCCGTCACCGGCGAGCTTGAATTCACCGGCAAGCTTGATCTGACAACGCCCCACGGCTCCCGGATTGCAATGCTTAGCCGTCTTATCTGGGACTATCTCGACACGAATGCCGGCGACAGTTTTTCACCGGCCGCCCCCGATCTGTTGGTTCGGGCTTTGATGATGCTTGTCCTGCAAAACGTGCCGCACAACTACCATGAGCGGTTGACGGGACCGGTCTCTCCGGCAATACCGCGAAAACTGAAGCGGGCGATCGAGTACATGCACGCCAACGCAGCGTCGCCAATGGCGGTTTCGGAAATCGCGCGCGAGGCGGGAACGACGGTACGGTCGCTGCAGACGGCTTTTCAGCAGTTCAAGGACACGACGCCGTCAGACTATTTGCGCGCCATTCGCCTGGAGGGTGTCCGCAAGGCACTGGTGAATGAGAAGGATGTGCTATCGATCGCCGACATAGCCAGGAATTGGGGCTTCCTTCACATGGGGCGCTTTGCAGCGATCTATCATCAGTCGTTCGGCGAGATGCCCTCGGAGACCATACGACGGCGGGGGAGAAGCAACTAGCTGTCGAAGCTGGCGCCGGACCGGAAATCGCGGTCTGATGCGTCTTGTCCGATACATGGCGCCGGCGGGACCATCAGACCAACGTACACCACAGTGAGCGTGTCACCCCCCTGTGCCCTGCCGGGCATCTCCCCCTCAAGGGGGGAGATTGGCTTGGCGCTGGCCTCTTGCTTCCGATCTTGAGGGGGAGATGTCACGAAGTGACAGAGGGGGGTATTCGCGATGCTGACGTGTGTCCTGCAAAGCCGAGACGCAGCATGCTCTCGGCAATCTCCTCGCGCACCCATTGCTTGAAGGCAGAAACCGTCTTCGTTTCGCGGCGTGAGGGCGGGGTGACGAAATAATGCGCAAAACCCGTCTTCACCCGGACAGGGTATGGCACCACCAAGCGCCCCTCGATGATTGAATAACCAGCGAGCGTCTGCCAGGCGAGCATCACGCCCTGGCCGGCAATGGCGGCATCCAGGCAGAGCGATGCGTCGTTGAACACATGCCGCGCGGTCATCTGTTTTCCGGAAAGGCCAACGTCGCGAAGCCAGGTCTCCCAGCTGAACATCGAGCGGCCGTCGATCACCGCGGGAGCGTCCAGAACATCCTTCGGCTGTTTCAGTTTTTCTGCAACGGCAGGCGAGCAGACCGGGAAAACCTCCTGCTCCAGCAGCAATTCGGCCTTGACGCCCGGCCAGTTGCCCGACCCGACCCGGATGCCGACATCGACGCCGGCGCTTTCCAGATTGACCAGAGCTGTCGTCGCGTCGATGCGCAGCCGGATATCCGGATGTTTCTCGGTAAAATGATCCAGCCGGTGAACGAGCCAGCGTGCCGCGAAAACCGGTGCAACCGAGATCGTCAGGATCGTCTCGTCGCGCCGGCGGGCCGAGGCGACCGCCTGATCGAGCATTTCGAAACCGCTCGTCAGGCGTGGCAGGAAGCTCTCGCCATAAAGCGTCGGCACCAGGCCGCGCGGGCTGCGCTCGAAAAGGATGCGGCCGAGCTGCTTCTCCGTCTTGATGATCTGCTGGCTGACCGCGCCAATGGTGACGCCCAACTCCCTGGCGGCCGCCTGCAGCGAGCCGAGCCGCCCGGCGGCCTCGACGGCGCGCAATCCATTGAGGTGAACGGCGTTCAGATCCTTCATATAGTTTTTCTATAGTACCGGCGTGGCAAACTCAATTGAAAATTGTTTTTTGGAGGAGGATCATGGCGGTATCGAAGAAGGATGACGATGCCATGTCGAAGCTTTTCTCCATACTCGACCAGTTGCGCTCCCTACCGGCAGATGAAGACACGAAAGCCGCCTGGGTTTCCGACCCGCTGCGCCACCCCGATATTGCGCGCATGGACGCGCGGCAGCTCGGCGACCTGCCTTTTCCCGGCCCTGCAATCCGCGCGGCGCCCCGCCATTGCACCAGATGTCTGCCGCGCCTGACGCTTGCGTTGATTGCCTCGCCGTCCGAAACTCGCCTCGATCGTGAGGGACCATGAGCGGCGGCGAAGAGACGGATCTCGAGCGCGTAACGAGGCTCGCCCAGGCGGCGGGCCTTCCGGAAGTGACACTCGGCACCAGCTACGGCACGCCGGCGCTTGAGGTCCGGGGCAAGAGTTTCGTGCGCATCAGGGAAGCGGGCGTCCTCGTTGTCATGTGCGCGCTCGAGGAGAAGGAGATGCTGATGGAAGCAGAGCCCGATCTCTATTTCGAAACCGATCACTACAAGGGCTGGCCGGCCATGCTGGTCCGCCTCGCGGCGATCAACGATGCGGACCTGGCGCAACGGCTTCTTGCCGCCTGGCGGCAAAAGGCGCCGAAGCGGCTTGCAGCCAGCTTCGGCCGCCTCAACGACGACTAGCGGCTTACCCCTCCAAAACAGCGAGGACCTTTTTGACAGCCGGGCGCTCGACCATGCGCGGGCGATGATCGAGGACCTTCGGGAAGCGCGCAGGGTCGACGCCATCGCCCTCAAGCCAGCCGGCCAGCGTGAACAGGTAGGGATCGGCGATCGAATAGGTCTCGCCCATTACCCAGGGGCCGGTGAACATGCCGGTTTCGATCAGCTCGAAGCAGTCGCCCATGTTGCTCGCAACCTTCAGCGTCATCGCCTCGATTGCCGCCGGATCGTCCGCCCAGCGGCTGCCGCGGCGCTTGTGCGCATGGGCCACATGCACGGTCGAGCAGAGATAGGAATTGAAGGACTGGATGCGGGCGAACGCGAACGGATCGGCCGGCACGCCGATCGGCGATCCCGCAAAGCTCTGGCCGATGTAGGCGAGGATGGCCGGGGTTTCCGTCGGCACGCCGCGCTCCGTCACCAGCGCCGGCACCCGACCTTTCGGATTGACACGCAGGAACTCGGGCGAACGCTGTTCCTGCTGTGAGAAATCAACGCGTTGCGCTTCATAGCGTGCGCCGGATTCCTCAAGCGCGATATGCGAGGCGAGCGAGCAGGTGGCCGGCGTGAAATAAAGCTTCAGCATCTCATTCTCCATCCTTTGCCGGCGACAGGCCGGCTTTTCCCGGCGCAAGTGATAACAATCGCGCCGGTTGTTTGCCAGCCGGCGCGACGCCGATCACGCCATTGTGGTTGGCGCGCAGCCCGGCACGTCTTCCAGCCGGTAATAGACGGGAATCCCGCGCTCCCGCGCGATCCGGACATCATTGTCCGCCCCCTTGGAATCGCCCGGCAAGCGCAGAACAGCCTCGCAGAGTTGCAGAAGCCGCCCGGCGACCGGATGGAAAATCTCCTCATAGAGATCGTCGCCGACCTCGCGCCCGCCGGCGGCATGCCAGACCGGCAGCGCCACCCATTCCCCGATCATCGGCACATGGCCGGCCTGGAACAGCGCATGCGACGGCGCTTCCAGGCGTTTGAGATTGGCGGCCATTTTCTCAGGATCATCACCGGTGCCGGAGCGATAGGGGCCGGCAATCAGAACAAGCATGTTTTCCTCCATTTTGCACGAAAATTCCAATTTAATCTGGATATATCGTGACAAAACATGCAGTATCGTGAAGAGTCAAGAATGATTTGGAGACCGAGATGCTGACTTCGCAACGGCGGGCGCTGATTTCCGCAAGGCTTGCCAGTGACGGGCAAGTGGTTGCCGGGGAACTGGCGGCGGAACTGAACCTGTCGGAAGACACGATCAGGCGCGATCTGCGCGACATGGCGGCAGCCGGTCTTCTCAAACGTGTGCATGGCGGAGCGCTGCCGGTCACGCCGCCGCTTCCGGATCTGGAGGCCCGGCAGGCGATCTCGGCCGATGTCAAGAAACGCCTGGGGCGCAAGGCGGCGGAACTGGTACAGGCCGGACAGCTTGTCTTCCTCGACGGCGGCACCAGCAATGCCGAGATCGTCCGCGCCCTGCCCCGCGAGATGAAGCTGACGATCGCGACACACAGCCCGGTGATTGCAGCGCTGCTGGAAAAACACCGGGCCGAGGTGATCCTGATCGGCGGCAGTCTCTACAAGCATTCGATGGTGGCGACCGGTGCTGCGGCGCTCGCCGCAATCGGCATGCTTCGCCCGGACATTTTCTTCCTTGGCGTTACCGCAATCCACCCCGCCCATGGGCTCTCGACCGGCGACTACGAGGAAGCCGCCATCAAGCGCGCCATCGCCGCCCGGTCGGCAGAGACCGTCGCGCTGCTGACGGAAGAAAAATTCAATGCCGTTTCGCCGCACCATATTGCCGGCATCGGCGAGATGGCGGGGCTGATCGTTCCCGCCGGCATGGCGGAAGAGGTCACCACGCCCTATCGGCAGGGCGGCGTCCGGATCATCGAGGCGTGAACGGGATCAGGCGGCGAAGGCCTCGGTCACGCGGACATCGCCGACATGGATGCCGTTCCAGTTCCTCATCGAATGGTTGGCCTGCGCCATCAGGCTGGCATGCAGTTCGAGCTCATCACGGAAGAAGCGGGCGAGTGTCGCAGCCACCATCGCCTCGGCGGCGCGCGTCGTGCCGTCCTCGCATTTGAGCGCAATCGCGATGCCTTGTTCGGGGATGGCAGCGCAGAACACGCCTTCGGCTCCGGTCTTGGCAAAGATGCGGCCGGGTGCCGTCTGCATCAGGCGGGTGCAGGCGCGCCTCGTACCGGCGACGTAGAAGGGTTCGGCCATGCAGGCCTCGACCAGCCGTCTCGACGCCTTCGCGCGCACCGGCTCCAGCCCGTCGCCCGTGACCATCTTGGCAAAGCCATGAGCAAGGCCCTTGAGCGGCACGGCATAGGTGGGGATCGAGCAGCCGTCGATGCCGCAATTGTCATGCGCGAGTGCGGCCCCGGTCAGGCCCTCCATCACGCCGCGAATTTCACGCTGCAGCGGATGGTCATAGGTCACGTAACCGGCCGTTTCCTCGCCGCTGTGGCAGCAGGCGCAGATGAAGCCGGCATGTTTGCCCGAGCAATTGTTGTGGAGTTGTGTCGGATATTTGAGGGACCGCGCCTGTTCGATGATCGTATCCTGATTGAACGACCAGTGCTCGCCGCATTCGAGCGCCGAGACGTCCCTGCCGGCCGCCGCCAGCATCGCTGCGGCCAGCGCCACGTGCTCCGGCTCGCCGCTGTGCGACGAGCAGGCGAGCGCCAGTTCCTTGTCGCCGAACCCGTAGGCATCGGCGGCACCCGTCTCCATCAACGGCAGGGCCTGCATCGCCTTGCAGGCCGAGCGCGGGAAGACGGCCGCATCGGTCTCGCCCAGCGAAAAGACGGTTTTACCGGAACCATCGACGGCAACCACCATGCCGCGATGACGGCTCTCCACCAGATTGCCGCGGGTGACTTCGACAAGGACCGGGTTCGACATGCTCATGCCCTCAAAAATCCAATTTCTGCCTGTGTCTTTAGACCAAGATCGCGCAACACAAAACCCGGACCCGCCCATGAAATTTCTTCGCAGGCTGCTTCTCGCCTTCCTGTTCATCTATCTCCTGCCGGCGCTCGCTTCAGCCGGATGGTGGTACGTCAAGGAAAGGCCGGGTAGCTGGCGGGAGGCTGACTGGTCGTCGGCCAACATCCTGCCGAAGCCGAGCGGCGACAAGGCGGCGGCGATCTATGTTTTCTCCGCCACCACCGGCGGCATGAAGGGTGCCATCGCCAGCCATTCCTGGATCGTCACCAAGGGACAGGGCGACACGACCTATAACCGCTATGACAAGGTCGGCTGGGGTTCGCCCATCCGTCGCAACGGCTACCCCGCCGACGCCAGATGGTATTCCAACACGCCGCACCTGGTCGTCAGCGTAAAGGGCGAGGAGGCGGCGCGGCTGATCCCGAAAATCGAGAAGGCCATCCAGTCCTACCCTTATTCCAAACCCGGTGCCTACCGCATCTGGCCGGGACCGAACTCCAATACCTTCGTCGCCCACGTGCTGCGTTCCGTGCCGGAACTGGGCGCCATATTGCCGCCCGACGCCGTCGGACGCGACTATCTGCCGGAAGGCAAGCTGTTTGCGATCGACGCCGATGGGCTCGACATGCATGCAACGCTTTACGGATTGCTGGGGATTTCTGCCGGCATGCGCAGCGGACTGGAGGTGCATGTCCTGGGCCTGGTCGCCGGCATCGACATCATGCGCCCGGCGATCAAGATACCGGCGTTGGGAAGGTTCGGGGTGTAACGCCTAGAGCTTCTGGAATGCAGACAAGCAAAAAGGGCCGCCCAAGGCGGCCCTCCATGAGTTTTGGCCAGGTAACGGGCCCGGACCGCATCAAGGTGCGACCCGCAGGAAGGCTGGGTCAGAACGAGGGTTGCCTCATTTCTGCCACCACAATTCCCATGTCCGTTACGAGGTTCGAAAGCTCATTAGACACTGGATCACCTTCCTTTCTTTACGTTGAAGATGACCTGAAGGTAGTCCGATTCGTGCCGATTGCAAGGGCGGCGATCTTAGACTTTAGCTACAACGTCATGACGATCTTGCCGATGTGATCGCCGGCCTCCATCAGCCGATGCGCCTCGACAACGTTCGAGAACGGCACCACGGCGTGCATCACCGGGGCGACATCACCCTCGTCCAGGAGTGGCCAGACGTTGTCCATGAGATCGTCGCGGATCGCCTCCTTCTCCACCGCCGTGCGCGGCCGCATCGCCGAGCCCATGACGTGCAGACGCTTGCCGAGGATCGGCGCGATATTGGCTTTTTCCACCGAGGCACCGCCGAGGAAGGCGATGATCGACAGGCGGCCGTCCTTGGCGAGAGAGGCGATGTTGCGGTCGAAATAGGGGGCGCCGACCATATCGAGGATGACATCGACGCCGCGGCCGCCGGTTTCCTCGAGGATGACCGCCTTGAAATCCTCTTCGCGATAGTTGATCGCCCGCCGCGCGCCGAGCGAGACGCAGGCATCGCACTTATCCTTTGCTCCGGCGGTGACGAAAACCTCGGCCCCGAAGGCGCGGGCAAGCTGGATGGCCGTGGTGCCGATGCCGCTCGAGCCGCCATGGATGAGGATCTTCTCGCCTTCCACCAGATCGGCCATCTGGAAGACATTGGCCCAGACGGTGAAGAAGGTTTCCGGCAGGGCTGCGGCGCGGGCCGCGTCATAGCCCCTCGGCCAAGGCAAAGCCTGCGTCGCCGGCAGGGCGCAGAATTCGGCATACCCGCCGCCATTGGCAAGGCCACAGACCTTGTCTCCGATGGCAAATCCCTCAGCCCCCTCGCCCATTGCCACCACTTCGCCGGCAACCTCGAGCCCGAGGATCGGGCTTGCGCCCGGCGGCGGCGGATAGTGGCCCTGCCGCTGCAGCACATCCGGGCGATTGACGCCGGACGCCTCGACTCGGATCAGGATGTCGCCGGGCCGGATCTCAGGCAGCGGACCGCGCGCCAGCACCATCTTTTCCGGCCCGCCCGGAGACGGAAGATCGACATAGGTCATTTCGGTCGGCAGGGTCACGGGTCATCTCCTCGCATTCTAGATGGCGATTTATCTAGCGCGGGAACGCAGAACGGCAAAGCGGCATTCTAAGCGTCCTGTGGTCGCGTCTCGCGCCCCAGAAAGGCGACGATTAGGGCCGCGACCTTTGCCGGATCTTCCCAATGCGGGTTATGACCGTGACCTTCGAGAACGATGCTTTCAGCGTTTTCGAAAGCATCCGCCAGCGCCCGCCTGTGGCCGGCATCAAACAGCGCATCATCGCTACCGCCGATGCAGAGTGCCGGACATGCCACCTGCCGCGCTATGTGGGTGAGGTCGGTGTCCGCAAACCCACGCAGAATACCGTGCCATATGGAAGCCGGAATTGCCGCTGCCTCGGCGCGCATCCGCGCCAGAAATACGGCATCGACTGCTCGCCGGCAGGCATGCCAATCGTCAAAGAAGGAATCGCCCGGATCGATCGGATCGGTCAGCGTTTCGATCTCGCGCGATATGCTGATGTCAGGCGGAAATTGCGGCCGCAGCGTGCCGGAAATCGTCACCAGGCTTGTCAGTTCATTTTGAAACCGCGCAGCAAGATCAATCCCGATCATCGCCCCCATCGAATGGCCGACGATGGCAAAACGCTCAAGCCCGAGCGCCTGCACCAAGGCACGGACATCCGTGGCAAAATCCGAGACATGCAACCCTTCCCCCGGTGCTGAACCGCCATGCCCCGGCATATCGGGAATGACCAGCCGATATCCGCCGAGCCGGGGGATCATCAGGGAAAAGCTGCGGCTCGAATCCGTATAGCCGTGGAGCAGCAGCAGCGCCGGTCCCGGACCGCCGCTGTCGACGTAGGCCAGCCGCCGGCCATCGGGCAAATGCATGACGTGCTTGCGTCCAGCCCAGCCCTCCTGATCGACGGCCGTCACGGAAGAAGCTTCGCCCTGACGGCGGCGAGAGCCGGCTGACCGTCAAAGGTCGTGACGCCGTCGAGCCAGGCGTCAAGCCGCTCGGCTTCGCCGGCAATTGCCTTCAGCCCGGCCTCTTCCGGCGGCAGGCCGTCAGTCATCAGATAACCCATGCCCCTGTTTTCGAACGCTATGTCGAAAGAGAGGTTTTCGAGCAGCTTTGCCACATTGGGGCATTCCTGCAGGTAGCCCTTACGCACCTGCGTCGAGACAGTTGCTGCGCCGAAATCCGGGCCATAGAACTTGTCGCCGCCGGTCAGATATTTCATGTCGATCACGGTGTTCATCGGATGCGGCGCCCAGCCCTGAAAGACGATGAAGGCCTTGTCCTTGATGTGGCGGTTGACCTCGGCGAGCATGCCCTGCTCGCTCGATTCCACCACTTCCCAATCGGAGAGACCCAACGCCGGATCCTTGATGGCGTCCAACATCAGCTGGTTCGAGCCCGGCTCGATGCCATAGAGCTTCTTTTCGAACTGATCGGGAAACTTCTGCAGGTCGGCGAAATCCTTGACGCCCGCATCCCAGACATAGGCCGGAACGGCGAAGGTGTATTTCGCGCCGGTGAGGTTGGTCCGGACATCCTCGACCGAACCGTCCTCCTTGTATGGTTTGTAATAGGCGATCATCGCCGGGTCCCAATAACCGAGGAATACGTCGAGATCCTTGTTCTTCAGGCTGAGGTAAATCACGTCGATGCCGAGCAGCGTGCTTTGCGGCTCGTATCCGAGAGCCTTCAGGAGCGTCATGCCGACGCCGGTCGTGAAGGCGAGATCATTCCAACCGGGCTCTGCCATGCGCACGACCTTGCAGCTTTCGGGATCGGCGGCCAGCACCGGCGTGGCGGCGGCGAGGAGCATGAATGTCAGACCTGCTTTCCGATGTTGCGGCACATCGCGACTCCTTTTGACCGTTTGGTCATTTAACTGACCCATTGGTCAATATTTGATCTTTCCGGTAAATTTGTCAATGTGGGAATCGAAGGAGACCCCGAAATGAAATTGACGAAGATCAGCGAGATCAGACGCAAGGAGTTGCGGCAGGCAGCCTTCGAGGTACTGCAGCAGGAGGGCATGGCCGGGGCGACACTGGAGAAAGTGGCGACCCATGCCGGCGCCTCCAAGGGCATCGTGCTGCACTACTTCCGCAACAAGCAGGACCTGTTCGAACAGGCCATGCGCGAGGCAAATGCGTCGCTCAGAGATGCGGTCAACGCCCGCCTCAACCGGGCAAGGACGCCGCATGAACGCCTGGAGGCGATCATCGAGGGCAATTTCGAGGAGCGCTTCTTTCGCCCCTCTATCTGCCATGCGTGGTTGTCGCTCTGCGCCGAGGTGCCGCGCGAACCGCAACTCGCCCGGATACAAAAGGTTATCCATGCGCGCATGCGCTCAAACCTGATGTCGGCCCTCGTCCATCTCCTGCCGAGAAACGAGTGCAATGCGGTGGCGCTTGCAATCACGGCGCTGATCGACGGACTCTGGTTGCGGCTGGGCCTGCAATCGGAAGGCCTGACGCGGGAAATGGCACTTGCACAAATGAAGGATTATCTGACCCACCGTATTCCGCGCACCGGCGATTGAACATTGCGGCAAGCGTATCAAGGCGGCAAACGGCTCTGCATCATGGCAAAATTACGCCAGGCAAGGCCTTGCAAAAATTAAGTTTCTTTAATTTGAACGATGCAGAAGCCGGCTCTAGCTTCGTCCTCGAAACCGGGAGACGCCGGCGGTCCTCCCAGCCGCGACGCGACGGATCCGGACGGTTTCACGACAGGCGGTCCACCAGGCAGGGGACCAACAAAGGACGACACCCATGCGTGCTCTTCTGACCTCATTGACCATCATCTCCGCCCTCTCCCTCTCGTCAGCCGCATTCGCGGCCAGCACCACGACCGGCACCATCCGCGCCCTCGACACCAAGGCGATGACGCTGACACTGAAGAACGGCACACGCTACATGTTACCCGCCGGCTTCAGGAACCCGGGCCTGAAGGTCGGCGAAAGGGTCACGGTTGCCTATGAGATGATCGGCAAGAAGCACCAGGCAACGGCAATCACGCCGGTGCAGTGACGCGCGGATCGTCGCATGAGTTTCCCGATCGCGGCTACTGCATAATTCCTTAAATCGGAATCGATTTAAGGTCAAAATTATGCAGCAGATCAAAGTGTTACAGCGACCTTTTGCGCGTCTGAAAGACGCGCGGCGCTGTAGACGCTTTGGGCTCATGCAGAAACGGGCCGGAATCCATGAGGGGTTCCGGCCCGTTTTCTTTTCAGCCGTCGCCGCCGGCGATCAGAACGCCACGCCACCGAATGTATCGAAGACCAGACCTGTTTCGCTCTCCTTTGCCCGGCTTTTGATTTCGGCAATGCGGGCGCTGACGGCCTGGGCATCGGAAAAGACGAAGCCTTCCGGCAGGATCAGCACCGCGATCGAGCAGCGCATCAAGGGGAAGATCGTAGCTTCGCCACCGCGGCCGTGGCCGGTCATGCAGCCTGCCTGCTGATGTTGCTGCGAATAGAGCTGGCGGACGTCGCTGCAGAACTCGGACAGAACCCGAGTCAACACAGCGCCCACCTCCCCCTGCGTCCAGCCGTGGACGCCGATGAAGAAATCATCGCCGCCGACATGGCCCAGAAACTTTTCCTCGCCGATGAAATGCCGGCGCATCAGGGCTGCAAACAGCGAGATGGCGAGGTCGCCTTTCTGGAAACCGTATTGATCGTTGAAAGGCTTGAAGCTGTCGAAGTCGCAATAGCAGAAATAGCGGGCTTCATCGCCATCGAGCACAGCGTCCTGCACGTAATCGCGGATGGCGCGGTTACCGGGCAGGCCGGTCAGCGGGTTCTGTTCCTGGGCATTCTTCAATTGCTTTTCGCCGATGATCTTCAGAAGCGACGAGGCCGACAGCACGCCGGCATAGCGCATGTTTTCCGTCAGAATGACGCAGTCGCTGCCGTCCATACCGGCAAAGATCTTCAGCATTTCGTCGGCCGGCGTTTCCAGATCGGCTATCGGCGCCGGACTGACGAAATGCGAGATGTGGCGCTGGTACATATGGTTCTTCAAAAGGTCGCGGCCGAAGGGATGATAGATCATCTCCTTGACGTGATACTCGTGCAGGACGCCACGCGGCTCGCCATTGGCGTTGAGCACCGGAAAGAAACTGCGCTGCGGCGACCGGCGGAACAGTTCGAACACCGAATCCAGATCGTCGTTTTCCCGCAGCGCCGGAACCTGCTCGATCTGCTTGCGGATGAGGATGCTGTCGAGTGAGGTCGAGTGGCGGCGCGCGCCGGCGCTCTGCTCCAGATGCGGATAGGTCGGCTGCAGATCGGCCAAATGCACCGTCGGGCGGGCGACGAAATAGCCCTGGACGAGATCGCAGCCAAGATCGCGGCAGGTGGCGAATTCCGCCGCAGTCTCGACGCCCTCGGCAATGACGCGGGTGCCGAGCACATGGGCGGTATTGACCGTATGGCGCACGAGATGGCGCTTGCGCGGGCTGGCTTCGATGCCGGAGATGAAATGCCGGTCGATCTTCACGTAATCCACCGGCTGGTCGCAGAGCAGCTTCAACCCGTTGAATCCGACGCCGAAATCGTCGATCGCCAGCTTGAAGCCGGCAAGCCGCAGGCGTTTCATCAGTTCTGAAAAATCCGGCATCTTGCCGCTGTCGAAGCGCTCGGAAAGTTCAAAACAGATCGACGACGGCGGGATGTTGGCGCGCTTCAGGTGAGTGCCGAGCCGCTCGACGAGATCACCCTCCAGCCCGATCAGGCGGCTGTCGAAATTGACGAACAGGGTCCGCGAAGCGAAATCCGGCAGGCTGGCGAAACCGGCGAAGGCACGGGTGTTGATCATGTGCTCGAGCGCCATGAGTTGCCCCGCCGCCTCCGCCTTGTCGAGCAGTTCGAGCGGCGACTTGAAACCCAGCCGTTCGAAGCCACGCATCAGGGTTTCGTAACCGAAAACGGCACCGGTTGCGATCTCGGCAATCGGCTGGAAAGCGTTCTCGATCGCGAGCTTCGCCGGATTGACGATCTGATCGTCGCCGAAGCGGCGCAGGGAGAGCATTTCGGCGGCGGCGGACATGCGCGGACTCCGGATCGGAAATAAGATTGCGCAAAAGATCGCTTCCGGGCTTAACTTTTCCGTTTCCCCAGCGTGACAGTTTTGTGAAAGTTCAATGACTGCCGTGAGTTAGCCGCAAGGCACAACCACTTTTTCCAAGCGGCAAAAACCGCTGTCAGCCCTTGGCGAGAACGCCGAACGCAATGAGCGCAAGGCCCTGCATCACCAGGTCTATGGCGAGGAACAGACCGAGGATCCACAGGCTGTTGACCGGCCAGCCGGCGGCGATGACGAGGCCCGCCAGCGCCGTGACCACGCCGCCGAGCGCAATCCATCCCCACCCTTTGAGCGGCCGCAGATTGAAGGCGGACCAGATGCGGAAAATACCGGCGACCATCAGCGCCACCGCCATCAGCAAGGTAAGAACCGCCGATGCCAGGAGCGGATTGAGAAAAGCGAAACCGCCCGCGACGGTGTAACAGGCGCCGCTCAGGGTCCAGTAAAGCACGCGCTCCCAGCCCTTGACACGGAAGGCCTGGGCGAGATGCAGCATGCCGCCCACCAGCATGACGATGCCGACATAGTAGACGGAGGCGACGGTGGCGGCGAGCACGTTGCCGAAGGCGATGCCACCGCCCATGATCATCAGCACGCCGAGCGCCACGAACCATCCCCATTTTTCGCTCGCGACCAGTTTTCCGGTGGTGTCGAATGGCTGGGTCATGACGCAACCTCCAATTACTCGCGTAACAATCGCTCAAGCGTAAATAGAGCAACATTCTACGCTGAAATCAAAGGGAAAGATGTGGAATATTTTTATTGATTGATGGGTCAATCAAAAATACACTGCCCTTATAAGAGGGATCGAAAATGCCGAAAATCGGGATGGAACCGGTGCGCCGCAAGGCGCTGGTGGACGCAGCACTTCGCGTGATCGGCGATCAGGGCACGCTGGCGGTTACGATGTCCGATATTGCCCGCAACGCCGGAGTTTCGGCAGCACTTGCGCACCACTATTTCGGCAGCAAGGAACAGCTGCTCACCGAGACGATCCGCTCTCTTCTGAAGCAGTTGCGCGCCGATGCGGTGATGGCGCTGCAGGCAGCGAAAACCGCGCGCGAACGGCTTTCGGCCATCGTGCGCGTCAGCTTCCATGCCGACCAGTTCGCGCCGGAAACGATCGCCGCCTGGCTCGCCTTTTATTCCGAAGCCCAGTGCTCGGACGAGACCCGGCGTTTCCTCGTCATCTATGCCCGCCGGCTGCGCTCCAATCTGGTGGCCAACCTGAAGGCGCTGTGTGGCGCGGATGATGCGGTGCGCGTCGCCGAGGGCACCGCGGCGATGATCGACGGGCTCTATATTCGCCGCGCGCTCGGTTCCTCGCCGGTGACGGCGGAAGCCTCCATCGCCCTGACCGACGACTACATCACGCTCAACCTGAATGCGCTTGCCAGGCAAGGATACGCTGCATGACTGCTCGCCGGCCGAATATCCTGATCATCATGGTCGACCAGCTGAACGGAAAGTTCTTTCCGGACGGTCCGGCGGAGTTCCTCCACGCGCCGCACATGAAGGCGCTCGCCAGGCGCGCCGCGCGCTTTCGCAACAACTACACGTCCTCGCCGCTCTGCGCCCCTGCCCGCGCCTCCTTCATGGCCGGGCAATTGCCGAGCCGCACGCAGGTCTATGACAACGCGGCTGAGTATACCTCCTCGATCCCGACCTATGCGCATCACCTGCGCCGCGCCGGCTATTACACGGCACTGTCCGGCAAGATGCACTTCGTCGGCCCGGACCAGCTGCACGGCTTCGAGGAACGGCTGACGACGGACATCTACCCGGCCGATTTCGGCTGGACGCCGGACTATCGCAAGCCGGGCGAGCGGATCGACTGGTGGTATCACAATCTCGGCTCCGTCACCGGCGCCGGTATCGCCGAGATCACCAACCAGATGGAATATGACGACGAGGTCGCCTTCCTCGCCAACCAGAAGCTCTATCAGCTTTCGCGGGAGCAGGGTGACGCGGAACACCGCCCCTGGGCGGTGACCGTCTCCTTCACCCATCCGCACGACCCCTATGTGGCGCGCCGGAAATTCTGGGATCTCTACAACGACTGCGACCGGCTTCTGCCAGAGGTTGGCGAGATCGCCCTTGCCGAACAGGACCCGCACTCGCAGCGCCTGATGCTCGCCTGCGACTACGAGAGCTTCGCCCTGACGGAGGAAAACATCCGCCGTTCGCGCCAGGCCTATTTTGCCAACATCTCCTATCTCGATGAGAAAGTCGGCGAACTGATCGACACGCTGACCCGGACGCGGATGCTGGACGACACGCTGATCCTGTTCTGCTCGGACCACGGCGACATGCTCGGCGAGCGCGGGTTGTGGTTCAAGATGAGCTTCTTCGAGGGCTCTGCCCGCGTGCCGTTGATGATCGCCGGTCCCGGCGTTACACCCGGCCTGCATCTGGCGCCGGTCTCCAATCTCGATGTGACGCCGACGCTCTGCGATCTCGCCGGCATTTCGATGGACGAGATCATGCCCTGGACGGACGGCGAGAGCCTCGTGCCGGTCATCAACGGCGCCGAGCGCGTCACGCCGGTCTTGATGGAATATGCCGCGGAAGGCTCCTATGCGCCGCTCGTCTCAATCCGCGAGGGCAAGTGGAAATACGTCCATTGCGCTCTCGATCCGGACCAGCTTTTCGAGCTCGATGCCGATCCGATGGAACTCACCAATCTTGCCAGGGATCCCACCGATCCGGTGATCAAGGCAACGCTCGACGCATTCCGGCAGATGCGTGAGGCGCGCTGGGACATGGAGGCCTTCGACGCTGCCGTCCGCCAGAGCCAGGCACGGCGCTGGGTGGTCTACGAGGCCTTGCGCAACGGTGCCTATTATCCCTGGGACCACCAGCCGCTGCAGAAGGCGTCCGAACGCTATATGCGCAACCATATGAATCTCGACAATCTCGAAGAATCCAAACGCTTTCCGCGAGGGGAATAAGATGAAAGCCCAACCGCCAGCTTCCCACTTCATCGACGGCGAATATGTCGAAGATATCGACGGCACCGCCTTCGACAGCATCTATCCGGCGACCGGCGAAGTCATCGCCCGGCTGCATGCAGCGACCCCCGCCATCGTCGAAAAGGCGATTGCGGCGGCCAAGCGCGCCCAGCCTGAGTGGGCGGCGATGAGCCCGACGGCGCGCGGCCGCATCCTCAAGCGCGCTGCCGAGATCATGCGCGAGCGCAACCGCGAGCTCTCGGAGCTCGAGACGCTCGATACAGGTAAACCGATCCAGGAAACCATCGTCGCCGACCCGACCTCCGGCGCAGATGCCTTCGAATTCTTCGGCGGCGTTGCGGCGGCCGCGCTGAACGGCGACTATATCCCGCTTGGGGGCGACTTTGCCTTCACCAAGCGCGTGCCGCTCGGCGTCTGCGTCGGCATCGGCGCCTGGAACTATCCGCAGCAGATCGCCTGCTGGAAGGGCGCACCGGCGCTGGTCGCCGGCAATGCCATGGTGTTCAAGCCTTCGGAAAACACTCCGCTCGGGGCGCTGAAGATCGCCGAGATCCTCCATGAAGCCGGCCTGCCGAAGGGCCTCTACAACGTTATCCAGGGCGACCGGACGACGGGGCCGCTGCTCGTCAATCACAGGCAAGTCGCCAAGGTGTCGCTGACCGGCTCGGTCGAGACCGGACGCAAGGTGGCGGGTGCTGCCGCATCGAGCCTCAAGCACGTGACGATGGAGCTCGGCGGCAAGTCGCCGCTGATCGTCTTCGACGATGCCGATCTCGAAAGCGCCATCGGCGGGGCGATGCTCGGCAACTTCTACTCGACCGGCCAGGTCTGTTCGAACGGTACGCGCGTCTTCGTGCAGAAGGGCATCAAGGACAAGTTCCTGTCCCGCCTCAAGGAGCGCACCGAAAAGATCGTCATCGGCGACCCGATGGACGAGGCAACCCAGCTCGGGCCGATGGTGTCGCGCGCGCAGCTCGACAAGGTCTTCTCCTATGTCGAGAAGGGCAAGGCCGAGGGTGCGACGCTTCTGACCGGCGGCGGCATTCCGAACAATGTGTCCGCCGAGGGCACCTATATCCAGCCGACCGTGTTTGCCGACGTGACCGACGAGATGGCCATCGCCCGCGAGGAAATCTTCGGCCCGGTCATGTGCGTCCTCGACTTCGACAGCGAGGACGAGGTGATCGCCCGCGCCAACGCGACGGAATTCGGCCTTTCGGCCGGCGTCTTCACCGCCGACTTCACCCGTGCGCACCGCGTCGTCGACCAGCTGGAAGCCGGGACGCTGTGGATCAACACCTACAATCTGGCACCGGTCGAAGTGCCCTTCGGCGGCTCGAAGCAGTCCGGTTTCGGGCGGGAGAATTCGCTTGCCGCGCTCAATCACTACACGGAACTGAAGAGCGTCTACGTGGCGATGGGGAAGGTCGAGGCGCCGTATTGAGGATAAGCCCCTCCCCCTTGTGGGGAGGGGTTGGGGAGGGGATCTTTTCTTTGGAGAAAGCCCCTCCCGACCCTTCGGCCACCCTCCCCACAAGGGGGAGGGAAAGAGCCTCTCATCCGGCCTGCCGGCCACCTTCTCCCCGTGAACGGGGAGAAGGTGGCCGGCAAGCTCCGTCATCTCCTCTCCCCGCCCGCGGGGAGAGGGCTAGGGTGAGGGGCAGTTTTTGAACCTGGGAACACGCCATGCAACAGGCAGACTACATCATCATCGGCTCCGGCTCCGCCGGCTCGGCCCTCGCCTACCGCCTCTCCGAGGACGGGAGGAACACCGTCATGGTGCTGGAATATGGCGGCTCGGATTTCGGGCCGTTCATCCAGATGCCGGCAGCCCTTGCCTGGCCGATGAGCATGAAGCGCTACAACTGGGGCTATCTCTCCGAGCCCGAGCCGAACCTCAACAACCGGCGCATCACCGCGCCCCGCGGCAAGGTGATCGGCGGCTCGTCCTCGATCAACGGGCTGGTCTATGTGCGCGGCCATGCCGAAGACTTCAACCGCTGGGAGGAGCTTGGCGCGCAGGGCTGGGCCCATGCCGACGTGCTGCCCTATTTCAAGCGGCAGGAAACCTCGCAGGGCGGCGAGCAAGGCTGGCGCGGCACCGACGGTCCGCTGCATGTCAAGCGTGGACCGCTGAAGAACCCGCTGTTTCACGCGTTCGTCGAGGCCGGCAAGCAGGCCGGCTTCGAACTGACGGACGACTATAACGGCTCCAAGCAGGAAGGCTTCGGCCATATGGAGCAGACCGTCTGGCAGGGGCGCCGCTGGTCGACTGCCAATGCCTATCTGAAGCCGGCGATGAAGCGGCCGAACGTTGAACTCGTCCGCTGCTTTGCCCGCAAACTGGTCATCGAGAACGGCCGCGCCGTCGGCGTCGAGATCGATCGCGGTGGCAAGATCGAGGTGGTGAGGGCCAACCGCGAGGTGATCGTCTCCGCCTCGTCCTTCAACTCGCCGAAACTGCTGATGCTGTCGGGCATCGGTCCGGGCCAGCATCTGCAGGACATGGGCATCGAGGTGAAGGTCGATCGGCCGGGCGTCGGCGCCAACCTGCAGGACCACATGGAATTCTATTTCCAGCAGATCGCGACCAAGCCTGTCTCGCTCTATTCCTGGCTGCCGTGGTTCTGGCAGGGCGTCGCGGGCGCGCAGTGGCTGTTCCTCAAGCAGGGTCTCGGCATTTCCAACCAGTTCGAGGCCTGCGCCTTCCTGCGTTCGGCGCCTGGCGTCAAGCAGCCGGACATTCAATATCACTTCCTGCCCGTTGCCATCAGCTATGACGGCAAGGCCGCGGCCAACGCGCACGGCTTCCAGGCGCATGTCGGCTACAACCTGTCGAAGTCGCGCGGCAACGTCACGCTGCGCTCCGCCGACCCGATGGCCGATCCGGTCATCCGCTTCAACTATATGAGCCATCCGGAAGACTGGGAGAAGTTCCGCCACTGCGTCCGCCTCACCCGCGAAATCTTCGGCCAGAAGGCTTTCGATCACTATCGCGGACCGGAGATCCAGCCGGGCGAAGCGGTCCAGAGCGACGAGCAGATCGACGCGTTCCTGCGCGAGCACCTGGAAAGCGCCTATCATCCCTGCGGCACCTGCAAGATGGGCTCGCGCAACGATCCGATGGCCGTCGTCGATCCGGAAACCCGCGTCATCGGCGTCGATGGCCTGCGCGTTGCCGACTCATCGATTTTCCCGCACGTCACCTACGGCAACCTCAACGCGCCGTCGATCATGACCGGCGAGAAGGCCGCCGACCACATCCTCGGCAAGGGAATGCTGGCGCGCAGCAATCAGGAGCCCTGGGTCAATCCGCGCTGGGCGGTGAGCGATCGTTAGGACGGCTCAGTGGTAGTCGTCCTCGCGCTGATGGCGCACCGCGAGGATGGTCACGGTGTGATCATCCTCGATCTCGAAGAGCGCGACATAGCCCGATGATCCGAATGGAATCAGTAGTTCACGCTGAAAAGGATTGTCCGGGTCCGGCTTGCGGGCAGAAAAGGGGAAATCAGTGAGCGCTATAACTGCCTTGCGAATTGCCAAGGTGGCGCGCTCGGCAAGTGCTATGTCTAAAGGCAGAAGATAGTCATAGTTTCTATCAAGGTCATCCAACGCTTCCTGGGTGAACTGCAGTCGAAAGCTCATTTGTCAAGTTTCGCCTTGGCTGCAGCAATTTTGGCCTCCAGATGGGCCAAGACCTCTTCAGAACTGTAGTACACTCCCGTACGCTTTGCCTCGTCTCGTGCCTTCAGCCCCCTGGCAATAAACTCTGCCTGTGTCTTCCGATAGTGAATCTGCGCCCGCAGCGAGTTTTCGACAAAGGCGGAAAGCGTCTCGCCTTCTTTCAGGACGCTTTCGGCGGCGGCGCGCAATTCCGGATCGACACGCAGCGAGGGAATGGTAGCGGTCTTCATGAGGAATGCTCCGCGCGTTGCAATTGCGATGCATGATAGTCCACGACGGAAAGACATTCAACTGCAGACAAAATCGAAAGGCCGGACGACAAGCGCCCGGCCTTTCGTTTGAACATTGTTCTACGCTTGACGATCAGGCGAAGAAGAAGTCGTTGCGGTGCAGGTCGGCAAGCTCGACACCCCTCAGAACGATCGAGCCGTCGCCGTAGTCGATCGTTACACCGAGCGAGTTTTCCGTCGCGTTCGCCGTCACATCGGCGAAGGACGACAGGACGCTGTTTTCAAGGACGAGAACGTCGGAAACCGTCTTGCCGGCGGCGAAATCGGTGATGACGGTGCGCCCGATCGAGGTTCCGAACAGGAAGGTGTCGCTGCCGGTGCCGCCGGTCAGCGTGTCGGTGCCGAGGCTGGCCGTCAGGCGGTCATTGCCGGCGCCGCCGTTCAGCACGTCGTTGCCCGCTTCGCCGTAAAGCTTGTCGTTACCGGCCTCGCCATAGATCTTGTCGTTGCCGAGACCGCCCTTGATGGTGTCGTTGCCCGTGCCGCCCTTGACGATGTCGTTGCCGTTCTGGCCGAACAGGATGTCAGCTCCACCGCCGCCAACAAGCGTATCGTTGCCGTCGGCGCCCTTGAGCCTGTCGGCATGGTCGTAGCCACGGAAGACGTCGTTGCCGGAACTTCCCTCGAAAACCAGCGAGTCGGTCTCGAGGTATTCGAGCAGCAGAGTGGTCGTCGAGCCGGTCAGTTCGCCGCGAATGCCTTCCGCCAGACTGCTGTCGTCGATATCGAGGCCGCTGATGGAGACCTCGGTCGTCTGCGTGAAGGTACGCGTCGTCGTGTCGAGCGTGACGTCGGAACCGAAGGTGACGGCATCGAGGCTGCCCGTGACGACATGCGTCGTCATGTTGTAGCTCCACGCCGTGTCGTCGGCTCCGAACACGACGCCGTAGCCCGAGGAGTCGGTGGCAGCATACTCCTCACCGGAAATGCCGTTGGCGCCGCTGAACTGGCCGCGCCCGGACGCCACGAAATCGCTATCGAATTCGGAAAGATAAGTGAGAAGATTGATGCCTGTACCGTCGGCATTCACGTCGGTTGCGGTGATGGTGATCGTCATCGGAAGTACCCCAGAAATATGAACGACCGAGGCCTATTTTAAGATGACTTATTTTGTCAAGTTAATAAGAACTAAACTGGATTATTTTTATCATATTTTTAGATTTCGATCCTTTCCGTGCGAGTATTGCTTACAAAAAACCGATCCAGCGGCCGGCCAGCAGCGCCCCGAGCCAGAGGAAAAAGGACAGGAACGCGCAGAACCGGACGAGACCACCTGCAGGCGCGCCGGTTGAGACGGCGCCCCACGCGCCGCTCATATGCAGGTAGCCGAGATTGACGATCGCGGCAGCGATCAGCGCAAGCTTGATGAGAAAAGCCTGATTGGTGAGGTAATGGGCCGGGCGCACGGTAAAAAGCCAGAACCCGGACAGAACCGCAAGCGTCACGCCGGCTGCCGCGGCGCGCGACAGGAAAGGCCCCATCGCTGCAACCGGCGGCGCGCGCAACAGGCCCATCAGCCGCAGATCGAGCGGCAGGATGGCACCGAGGATGAGCCCGATGCCAAGGATATGCGCGGCATTCACAAACAGATAGGCGACGCTGGAGCGGCGCAGGAATGCTGCGCCTTGCCATCCGGCAAGCCATTGCAGGAGGTCCGGCCCGCTCATCAATTCGTCCGTATCCGCTCCGGATAGATGTCGTAAACCTTGCCCGACACGGTGATCCGGACGGCCTTCATTCTCTTTTCCTCAGGATCGAGCGAGCGATTGCCGAGGACGACGATCGGGTCGCCTATCTTGGCCGCGCCCTCGACAAACCCCGATTGTTCGGTCCGCCGGGGATTGCTCAGCTCGACCAGCCAGACGCCGTCCGTTTCCGTGGCGACATGCAGCGTCGGATGCGGCGGCGCCATCGAGATTTCGCGGATCGTGCCTTTAAGCTCGATCTGATCGGCCTCCGCCCACGACCAGCCGTGATGGCCATAGGCGCTTGCGGCAAACAGCATCGCGACAAGGCTGCCGGCAACGACGCGGGTGGAAAATATTCCAGCCATCTCATCTCTCCTCCTTGCGACAGGCGATGCGGCAAAACTGGCGCCGGCGATGAAAAGGGAAAGGGAGATCACCGATATTTGAATGGAAGATAGCGCCACCGCGCCCGGCCGACACGCATAGTCTTCGACGCATCATCTCCAGCAGACTGCGAGGCGAGAATAATCTATTAAATTACTAGGTTTTCTTAGAATTTTCCCCTTCGGAGAGATATTTGCTCTGATCCGCCGCGTTTAGAAATCCGTTTTTCTGTCTTTTGTCGCATCGGGCTGCGATATTCCGGAACAACAGTATCAGGATTTCCTCCCATGACATCCGCATCACTCGAAAATCGCGCCTCGGCGCTGAACAAGCAGCTCGAAGGCCTCGACCTTGCCGGCCGGCTGGCCCTGGTCGCCCGCCTCGAGGGCAAGGCGGTCTTCACCACCAGCCTCGGCATCGAGGATCAGGTGATCACCGCCGCGATCGGTTCCGACAAGCTCGGCATCGAGGTCTCGACGCTCGAGACCGGCCGCCTCTTCAACGAGACCGTCGCGCTGATCGACGAGACCGAAGAAACCTACGGCATCCTGATCAAGCGCTTTTACCCCGAGCAGGACGACATCGACGCCTTTGCCGCCAAGTACGGCATGAACGGTTTCTACGACAGCGTCGAAGCCAGGCATGCCTGTTGTGGCGCGCGCAAGGTGAAGCCTCTTGCGCGCGCACTCGAAGGGGCATCCTTCTGGATCACCGGCCTGCGCCGCGGCCAGTCGGGCAATCGCGCCGATACGCCGTTTGCCGAAGCCGACCTCGACCGTGGCCTGATCAAGATCAACCCGCTGGCCGACTGGGATATCGAGACGATCCGCGCCCATGTGGCCGCCGAAGGGATCCCGATCAATCCGCTGCATGCCCGCGGTTATCCCTCGATCGGCTGCGAGCCCTGCACGCGTGCCATCAAGCCGGGCGAGCCAGAACGGGCCGGCCGCTGGTGGTGGGAAAACGATGAGAAGCGCGAATGCGGCCTTCACGTGCCGGATGCCGCCGCTTCTGCCATCCCGCAATCGACACCTCTTGCAAGCAGTCTTGTGCGATAACCCGCGCGGCTTGCCTCACAGACACTCCCGGAGACTTGAAATGCCTCATAACCTTCCGGAAACGGAACTGCATAATCCGCAAACGGCCAAGACGCCGCTCGATCCGCATCTGAAGGCGCTCGAGAACGAAGCGATCCACATCTTCCGCGAAGTGGCCGCCGAGTTCGACAAGCCGGTGATGCTCTATTCGGTTGGCAAGGATTCGTCCGTGCTGCTGCATCTGGCGCGCAAGGCCTTCTATCCCGGGCGCGTGCCCTTCCCGCTCTTGCACGTCAACACCGGCTGGAAATTCGCCGAGATGATCTCCTTCCGCGACGAGATCGTGAAAAAATACGATCTCGACCTGGTGGAGCACATCAACCCGCGCGGTGCTGCCGAAAACGTCACCCCCTTCTCCCATGGTTCGGCGCTCTATACCGACATCATGAAGACCGAGGGACTGCGCCAGGCGCTGGACGCCGGCGGCTATGATGCGGCCTTCGGCGGCGCCCGCCGCGACGAGGAAGCCTCGCGCGCCAAGGAACGCATCTATTCGTTCCGCACGCCGGACCATCGCTGGGACCCGCGCAACCAGCGCCCGGAACTCTGGAACGTCTATAACGGCATGATCCGCAAGGGCGAAAGCGTCCGCGCCTTCCCGTTGTCGAACTGGACCGAAGTCGATATCTGGCGCTACATCCAGGCCGAAGACATTCCGATCGTCCCGCTCTACTTCGCCAAGAAGCGCCCCATCGTCGAACGCGACGGCATGATGATCCTGGCCGAGGATCCGCGCCTGGAACTGCTGCCCGGCGAAACGAAGCGCGAGGAAGTCATCCGCTTCCGCACGCTGGGCTGCTTCCCGCTGACCGGCGCCATCCGCTCCGAGGCATTGACCCTCGACGATATCATCTCAGAACTCGAAACCGCGACCGTTTCCGAACGCCAGGGCCGCGCCATCGACCGGGACCAGTCCGGCTCGATGGAGAAGAAAAAACGCGAAGGATACTTCTGATGACCGTTTCCGCCGTAGCACAGTCCGCAGCCGCCGAGGCAAAGAGCGGAACCGTCACAGCCTTTCCGGCCGTTGAGCCCGCGAAGGCGGTGCGCGACACGCGCCCGCTGCGCCTCATCACCTGCGGCAGCGTCGACGACGGCAAGTCCACCCTGATCGGCCGCCTGCTCTGGGATACGAAGGCCGTCAAGGAAGACCAGGCCGCGACGCTGCGCCGTGACAGCGGCAAGCAGAACGATCTCGGCCTGCCCGATTTCGCGCTCTTGCTCGACGGCCTGCAGGCCGAGCGCGAACAGGGTATCACCATCGACGTCGCCTATCGCTATTTCGCCACCGACAAGCGCTCCTTCATCGTCGCCGACACGCCCGGCCATGAGCAGTATACCCGCAACATGGCAACCGGCGCCTCGACCGCCGATCTCGCCGTGCTGCTCGTCGACGCCCGCGTCGGCCTGCTCGAGCAGACCCGCCGGCATGCGACGATCGCGACGCTGATGGGCATCAAGCAGTTCGTGCTTGCCGTCAACAAAATCGACCTGACCGGCTACGACCGCGACCGCTTCGACCAGATTTCGCATGAATTCAAGGAACTGGCGCTGTCGCTCGGCGTGCGCCAGATTACCGCGATCCCGGTTTCGGCGCTGAGGGGCGAAAACGTCGTTTACGACGGCAAGGCCTCGATGCCCTGGTACGAAGGCCCGACGCTGGTCGAGGTGCTGGAACTGGCGACGGTGCGCTCCGCCCAGACCGTCGGCTTCCGCCTGCCGGTGCAGCGCGTCTCCCGCCCGGGCGAAAGCTTCCGTGGCTATCAGGGCACGGTTGCCGGTGGCGCGGTGAAGCCCGGCGATTCGGTCGTCATCCTGCCGTCCGGCATGGTTGCCAACGTCACCAAGATCGTCACCTTCGACCTGGTGCGTAACGCCGCCGTCGCCGGCGACGCGATCACGCTTGTTCTCGACCGTCAGGTCGACGTCTCGCGCGGCGACATGATCGTTTCGCTCGAAAGCCAGCCGCAGACCGGCGTTGCCTTCGATGCGCAGCTCGTTGCCCTGCAGCCGGATGGCATCCAACCCGGCAAGCGCTACTGGCTGAAGAGCGGTTCGCGCCGCCAGCGCGTCACCGTACAGCCATCCAGCCTGCTTGACCTGAAAAGCGGCAAGTGGAACCACCACGCCGATGCGCTTTCCATGAACGCCATCGGGAAGGTGCACCTCTCCTTTGACGAGCAGGCGGTGTTTGATAGCTACGAGCAGAACCGCACCACCGGCGCCTTCATCCTGATCGACCCCGACACCAACAACACGGTGGCCGGCGGCATGATCACGGCCAAGCGCTCCTCGCTCGGCGGCATCCACACCGAAGAGGGCCGCGTCATCCTCTCGCTGCCGGCCGATCTCGCCGACCAGCTGATGGCAACCGAACTCTTCGCCAACCGCCGCGAGGAAGCCGAAATCCGCCGCGTCTCCGCCGGCAAGGCGAGCGAACTGTTCGACGACATCGACGGCTGAGCCGCCGCCGCCACTATGCCTCTGCAAAAGGGCCGGTCGTTCTGACCGGCCCTTTTGCATTCGCTGCGATTGCCGTTTGGCGCGCTGTTATCAATCGGGGATGCAGGTCTGCCGGGCTTCGTCCCACGATCCGTCCTGGCAGGGAACATCGCCGAAACCGAAGAGCAGCACGAGCAGCAGCGCGGCGATCGCAAGCGCGCCGCCGAAAAGAGCAAGCCTTTTCATTCAGCCCTGAAATCCAGTCGGTGTGCCTCGACAATCGCCTTCAGCTTCTCGATATCGGCGGCCTTCAGCGCATCCGGCTCCATGTCGCGCACCGGCGGCTTGAACCAGGCCGCAGCCGCGCGCATCGGGGCGGCATAGGGCGGCGGGTATTCACCAAGGCCAAGGGCCCATTCGCGCACGGTTTCACGCTCCATGCGGCCGGCCTCGTAGCGGTCGTGGATGCTTTTGGCGGAGGCGATCAGGTCGTCTATCTTTTTCAATGCATGTCCTCGAACGGCGGTGCGCGAAGCCATAGCATGGCAGCCGGGGGAAATCTTGCCAGTCTAGCGGATGAGAAGCGCCGTCCCGTACATGCCCGCCGCGAAAACCGTATGGGCGGCGAGGTTGAGCAGGCGCACCTGCTTGGCGTTCGGCAGCTTCGACGCGGCCCAGCCGAGACCGAGCCCCGGCTGCAACAGGAACCAGCCCGCCCCGACAGTGGCAATGCCGACGGCCCAGGCGGGAAGGAATGTGGGCGCTTCGAGCCAGGCGGCGCCCGCGACGGCGACGAGCAGGACGCCATAGAGGATGCCGACGGCATAGTGCCCGATCCATCCCAGGGCCAGTTCATGCTCATAGGGCGCAGCCTTGCCGATATCCTCGTGGAAGACTTTTCCGGAGCGGAGATGCCAGAACCACCGCCCGACCGGCGCCCAGTTCGGCCATCGCTGACCGGGCAGGAAGGACAAGAGAATGGCCCAGAGATCCATGAGAACCGTGCCGCCGACGCCGACAACCACGCTACGCCATAGGATATCGAACATGGGCAACCCGGCTCCTGATCAGTGCGCCGGGCACGCAAGCCACCTGTCTGAAGGTGCTGTGTGAGCCGCGCGGGAAATAATGGTGCGCATCTGCGGGCAGGCGTGAACTGCAGCTGCAAAGCCGTTGTAGTTCATCTCTGGTTTTTCGGTCAAGAAAGACGACGTCGGTCGGTGATGCCGGCACGGGCCACGGGGATCGAGGGCTTCGTCCCCGGGCATGTTTGACACGGTAAAGATTTTACCGGGCAAAGACGCGTCTTCCATGGCGGGACGGTTGCGCCGTTGACGACAGATATGCGGGATAAGGACGGCCACGTTCTTTCGTGGCAGCAGGAGAGACGTCAATCTGCCCGCCCGGCCCTATTCTAAATTTAATAGCGGCCGCGTCCCGCCTTTGCAGGCGAGAGGCTTTTGACAGATTTTCATCGCAATTGATACTGCTCGATTGTTCGCACCGGGATCACTGCACAAGGATCCGACGTTCCGGCAGAACGCCGCCAAAGCAGTACGGGTCATAAAATGAGGAAACGCCTACCCAACAAGGACTTTTCGAAACCGTCTAAGGATTTCCGTGGGTTCAAGCTGGTCGGAGTGAGAGGATTCGAACCTCCGACCCCGTCGTCCCGAACGACGTGCGCTACCAGGCTGCGCTACACTCCGTGACCAGCGGCGCCTCTATAGAACAGCATTTTCCTTTCGACAAGCAGCAAAATCGAAAAATCGCAAAGTCGGCTAAAAACAATGCGGTAAGCCGGCCTTGGCTGTGAACAACTCCAGCCGCGCTTCCCGGCCCAATTTGGCCCTCCGCTCTCCCTTGCGAGACGCCTGCTCGCTGGGGCGTTTCGGCAACGCTTGCGAATTTATGCGCGGGACTGCGTATATAAGTCCTTCTGGCGATTTTCTTTCGAGAACTTTGGCGCTAGAGGCAGGGTCGAAAGCCTTGGCTAGCCGCGTGTTGGCCGCCTTGGCCGCGTCAATTTCAGAACGAACGCCAAAGGGACTTGAGACATGAATTTCCGCTTGATGACCGTCGCCGGCCTTGCGCTGGCGCTTGCCGGCTGCACGACCACGGGACCGGCTCGAAATGCCGTCGAATCGCGCTGGAACGGCCAGCCGGCCGGCACTTTCTTCGCCCAGTTCGGCCCGCCGCAGTCCGACGTCGAAAACGGTGACACGACGGTCTATTCCTGGAAGGGCGGCTACAAGAAGCGCACGCTCCCGGCGCAATATGCCGAGGACAAGGACGGCAAGAAGGGCAAGAAGATCGCCTCGGCCCGCACCGAATTCCTCAGCTGCTCCGTCCAGCTGACGGTCTCCTCCGATTACGTCATTCGTTCGGTTCATGTTGTCGGCGACCGCAAGACCTCGACGGGCCCGAGCTGGTGCGACGAGTTCCTGGCCGGCGACAAGGCGAAGTAACGCCAATTCGTCCAAGCAGCATGACACGCATGCGCCCGCCGGTCCCCCCGGCGGGTTTATTTTTGCCCGGCTTTCCCGTCAGCCTCGATTGGCCTTGACCGGCCGGACGTCTGCCCCACCTCTCTCGCAGAAACGCCCCGCATCCAAGGGAGGAGACAATGAGGAAGGTCGTTGCCGCAACATTCCTGAGCCTGGACGGCGTCATGCAGGCCCCCGGCGGGCCGGATGAAGACCCAACCGGCGGTTTCACCCTTGGCGGCTGGACCGTCAACTACTGGGACGACGTGATGCGCGAGGCCATGGCCGAGATCTTCTCCGAACCCTTCGAGCTCTTGCTCGGCCGCAAGACCTACGACATCTTCGCTGCCCACTGGCCCTATGTCGGCGAAGACCATCCGATCGGCTCACTGTTCAACAGCGTGACCAAATATGTCGCCACCAGATCGGCGGAGCCCCTCACCTGGCAGAATTCCGTAGCGATCAAAGGCGACGTCACCGCCGCGGTGAAGAAACTGAAGCACGGCGACGGCCCGGTGCTTCTGCTGCAGGGATCGGGCGACCTCATCCAGACCCTGCTTGCCGCCGACCTGATCGATGAATTCAGGCTGCTGATCTTCCCGCTCCTGCTCGGCCGCGGCAAGCGCCTGTTCGGCAAGGGCGCCCTGCCGGCGGCATTGAAGCTCACCGGCTCGAAGGTGTCGACGACGGGGGTGACGATCAACACCTATGCGCGCGAGGGCGAGATCAAGACGGGCTCGTTTGCCGCGCAGGAACCCTCGGCAGCGGAAATCGAGCGGCGCGCGCGGATGGCGCGGGAAGGATGATGTTGGCGGGCTCTGATCAAAGCAGGCCGTCTCGCCATGGGCCGTTCGGAGTATCTGCGGCCTTCTTCACCCTCACCAATAGTACAGATTTCACTAGTATAAGGCTTCGATTACTATTTGGCGCAGACCTTTGGGGGAAGGATCATGCGTCAGCACCAGTTTCATCGAAAGCAGCAGCACCGCTCCCTGCTCGCGTCCGTCGCAGCCGCGCCCGGGATCGTGCTGGGCCTCATTGCGGTCAGTGCGGCCGGCATCATGAGCGCCGAGGATCTCCTTTCGTCCCTCAGCGGGACGACCAAGGATTGCAACATCAAGGGCAATATCAGCATCAACACCGGAGAACGGATTTTCCATGTTCCCGGACAGGAATACTACGCCGCGACGAAGATCAGCCCACAATATGGCGAGCGGTGGTTTTGCTCGGAGGCCGAGGCTTGGGCAGCAGGATGGCGCAAGGCGAGGAACTAAATAACGCCGGTGAAGTCGGCCTAGTTTGGTTCGGCTCTTTTTCCGGAGATGGATTCTGCCTGGATACGGTAGAAGACAGGATGCGATGGCTGGTCGCCAATTTCGTGCCGGCGAGCATCGTAGGCTCCCGGCTCCCACCAATTTGGCCGCTGCTGAAGCGCCGACCACGCATACATCCGTTCGGTTCGCCATTGTTCAGTGTCGGGCAATTCCTGATACCGCCCCTGCAATACAACACTCAGCCAATCCTGATCGCTCGTGATCTCCTCAAGCTGGAGGCATACGTTCGGGTTAACGCGCATGTGGTCGATCTTCGATCCGGGCATTGCGAAGCTGTAGACTAGGCCACCTTTAGAGACATAGTGAATCGGCAGCACATATGGCCGGTCACCATTCACGCAAGCGAGGTGGCCGAAGTTCTTAGAGGACAGGAAATCTTCGCACGCTTCTTTCGTCAGCTCGCTTATGATCACGCTACCGCCCACCCTCATTATCCCATCGATCAACGGCTTGATTTTTGGATTGCTGGGGGGTCTGGAGTTCGCCGTGAGAGCTTTCACCGCGTCGTTTAATTGCTGAGATCAGAAGCTCGCGAGTACTATTCCCCTTCTGGAATTCCTTGAGAATAAATCGGGCAGCCGCTTCTTTGGACTCAATGTCCGCATTCGCTTCGGTGCCTGCAAAGCCCACTTCATCTAGAACGCCGCGAAGCACTGCAAGGCCGCTAGGATCGATATACTGTTGGAGATTGCTGGAAGACATGGCGTCCTCCTTCGTTTGGGGCGGGAGCGCTTTGGCACCCTCACGGCAGCGCCCGTTTTAACAGCTGCCGAAGATATACAAGTGCGCCCTTCGCCGGTCGCACGCAAGCATTTTTGGCGCAAAATTTTTACATGGCGGCGGGAGGCGAACATAACGGTTGGATTCCGCGCGCCCAAGAATAGGCTTGGCTGGGGCGCCTGGATTCGAACCAGGGATGGCGGTACCAAAAACCACTGCCTTACCGCTTGGCTACGCCCCAACGCTTGGCGCGAAGCAGATAGCCCGGCCAAATCGAGAGCCGGTTTAGCAAAGCTGAAAGCGAGCGACAACGCTTAAGTTGGGCTTTGCGCGGATTTTTGTGAACGGATCGCGCGTTGATCGTCACAATCTGACGAAAGGGCGCGGCATCCGGTGAAGCCCCTCATCCGGCCTGTCGGCCACCTTCTCCTCCTGAACGGGGAGAAGGGACAAGCGGCAAACTCGGTTGTCCCCTCTCCCCGCGTGCGGGGAGAGGGCCAGGGTGAGGGGCGACCGCGCATGATGATGGGCGCCGTGACAAGGTCTTGAAAAGACGCAAAGCTCATGCGTGAAATCCATTCCTGTCATACGCTTTATGCGCTAGGGTCGGTGACAATCCGGAGACCTTCATGAGCCTTTTTCGCGCCCGACCGCCCGCCAAGCCGACGCTGCTTCTCGATGACGATGTCGTGCGGATCACCCGATGGGATTTCGAGCCGGGGGCCGATACCGGCCATCATGTGCACGGCATGGGCTATGTCGTCGTTCCGATGACCGACTGCCGCTTCCTGCTCGAGGAGCCGGGCGGCGAGCGGCGGGTGGACATCGCCAAGGGTGCCGCCTACCGGCGCGAGCCGGGTGTCGAGCACAATGTCATCAACGCCGGCAAGGACTTCATGTCGTTCATCGAAATCGAATACAAGTGAAGAAACGACGCATGGAAGGCCCAGACTTCGACCTCGACTTCCAGCCGGCCCATGGCGAGGCGGTGACGGTGGCGCACGGCGTTCAGCGCATCACCGTCAACAATCCCGGCCCCTTCACCTTCCACGGTACCAACAGCTATATCGTCGGAAACAAATCCGTCGCGGTGATCGATCCCGGGCCGGAGGACGAGGCGCATTTCCAGGCGCTGATGGCGGCACTGAAGGGGCGTAAGGTCACCCATATCGCCGTCAGCCATACGCATCGCGACCACTCGCCGCTCGCCCGCCGCCTCAAGGCTGAGACCGGCGCGCTGATCGTCGCCGAAGGGCCCCACCGGGCGGCAAGGCTGCTGCACGAGGGCGAGGTCAACCCCTTTGCCGAAAGCTCCGATATCGATTTTACGCCGGACATCCGGCTGATGGACGGTGACATGGTCGAGGGCGACGGTTGGTCGCTGACGGCGCTGCTGACGCCCGGCCATACCGCCAACCACGCGGCCTTCGCGCTCGGCGACACCGCTGCGGGGGATACGGGTATCGTCTTTTCCGCCGATCACGTCATGGCCTGGGCGACCTCGATCGTGGCACCGCCGGACGGATCGATGACCGACTATATGGCATCGCTCGAAAAGCTGCTTGGCCGCGACGACCGGCTCTACCTGCCCGGCCATGGCGGCCCGGTGAAGGACCCCGCCGCCTTCCTGCGGGGCCTCAGGGCGCACCGGCGGATGCGCGAGCGCGCCGTGCTGGAGCGGGTGCGGGCCGGCGACAGCCTGATCCAGGACATGGTCAAGGTGATCTACGCGACCACCGATCCGCGGCTGCACGGAGCGGCGGCGCTTTCGGTGTTTGCCCATATCGAAGACCTCGTCGAACGCGGCCAGGTCGAGACGAACGGTCCGCCAACGCTTGCCGGCACCTATCGCCTGGCGCCGGGAGGCGCGAGCTGATGCAATCCCGTCCGGCCTACAGCTACCGCAGCGATCCGGCGGTGCCCGCCTTTGCCGACGATCAGCCGATCATCGTCTTCGACGGCGAATGCATCTTCTGCTCCGGCTGGGTGAACTTCGTTCTCCGGCATGACAAACGAGGCCGCTACCGCTTCCTCACGGCGCAATCGCCGCTCGGCGAGGCGCTCTACCGGCATTACGGGCTCGACAGCCGCAACTACGAGACCAACCTGCTGATCGAGAACGGTCTTGCCTTCCTGAAATCGGAGGGATCGCTGCGGATGGCAGCAGGTCTCGGCTTTCCCTTCAGCCTCGTTTCCGTGCTGCGTCTCATCCCCCGGCCATTGCGCGACCCGCTCTACGAGCTGGTGGCGCGCAACCGCTACCGCATCGCCGGGCGGCGCAATGCCTGTTTCGTACCGGCGCCGGAGCACCGTAACCGGTTCATTGCATGAGCGGAGAGCGGCTGCGCGTCCTCATCCTCGGCGGCTACGGTACCTTTGGCGGCAGGCTGGCGCGGCTGCTCTCCGACGAGCCGCGGCTGACGCTGCTGATCGCGGGGCGGTCGCTCGACAAGGCAAGGGCCTTCGCGGCCGCGCTTCAGGCCCGGGCGGCGGTCGAGCCTGTCAGGATGGATCGCTCGGGCGACATCGCCGCCGCACTGGCTGTACTGAAGCCCGATCTCCTCGTCGATGCCTCCGGGCCGTTCCAGAATACCGGGCCTGAGCCCTACCGCCTGGTCGAAGCCTGCATCGCGCTGAAGATCTGCTTCCTCGACCTCGCCGACGCAACGGCCTTTGTGGCGGGGATCTCCGGCCTCGACGCTGCGGCAAGACAAGGCGGCATCTTTGCGCTGTCCGGCTGCAGCAGCTTTCCCGCCCTCTCGTTTGCCGCGCTCGAGGCCTTGAAGCCCGGATTTGCCCACATCGAAACGGTGACCGCGGGCATTGCCCCCTCGCCCAAGGCGCGCATGGGGTTGAACGTCGTCAAGGCGGTTTGCAGCTATGCCGGCAAGAAGGTGCCGCTGATCCGCGACGGCAGGCCCACGATCGGCCGCGGCCTGATGGATGGCATCGAGAAAACGATCGCGCCGCCCGGCCGCGTGCCGCTCAGGCTTCGCCGCTTTGCCCTCGCCGATGCGCCGGACCTTGCCCTGCTGCCACAGGCGATCCCCGGTTTGCAATCGGCCTTTACCGGCGCCGGCACCGAGCCGCAAATTCTCCAGCGGCTTCTCGGATGGTTCGCATGGCTGGTGCGGCTAGAGCTCGTTCGGTCGCTGTCGCCGCTCGCGCCACTGTTTCACCGGGTATCGAAACTCTTCGCGCTCGGCGAACATCGCGGCGGCATGTTCGTTGCCGTCACCGGCAAGGCCGCCGATGGCGGCGCGCTGGAGCGGTCCTGGCACCTGATCGCGGAGGGTGATGACGGGCCGTTCATCCCGGCGATGGCGGCAGAGGCGATCATTCGCGGCTGGCTCGCCGGGACTAAGCCGGAGCCCGGCGCCCGCCCGGCCGCGGGCGCCGTGACGCTTGCCGATTTCGAACCGCTGCTTGCGCGCTTTACCATCCGCACCGGCATTCGCGAGACAAGCGCCGTGGAGGATCAGCCGCTTTACCGGCGCACGCTGTCCAGCGCCTGGGCGGACCTGCCGCCCGCCGTTGCCGCCATGCATGATGGCACCGAGACGAGAACCGTCGAGGGCCGCGCCAAGGTGGAGCGCGGCACCGGCCTCTTTGCCCGGGTCACGGCGGCGATCATCGGCTTTCCGGCCGCAAATGCCGATGTTCCCGTCAGCGTCCGGTTCGAATGTGAGCGCGGGCGGGAGACCTGGATCCGGACCTTTGCGGGAAAATCCTTCCGCAGCATCCAGTCGGCGGGTACCGGCGGTGACGAACACCTGCTGGCCGAGGATTTCGGGCCGTTTCGCGTGCTGATCGCGCTGGTGCCGGAGAGTGGCCGCTTGCGGCTTACGATCCGCCGCTGGCGCTTCCTCGGCCTGCCGCTGCCGCTGTTTCTGGCGCCGGGCGGCGATACGTTCGAGGAGGAGCGCGACGGGCGGTTTCGTTTCCACGTCGAAATCAGAAGCCCGATCACCGGGCTGATCGTGCGTTATACCGGCTGGCTTGCCTGATTGGCCCCAACCGTTAATCCCCGGCGATGCCCAGCAGTTCCGCGTCGAGCGCATGCAGGAACTGGTTGGCAAAAGCGGCACCCAGGCCGAGATCGTGCGGGCCGTAGCGGGAGGCCACGCGCATGTCGACGAAGGTCGTCTCGGCCTCTTCGCGCAGCCGGATCAGCACATCGAAACGGAAGCCGACGATCAGCGTGCGCCATTCGCCCTGCAGCAGGATATCGGAGGAGCGCCGCCCGGCGCTCATCTCGCCCGGCATCGTCTGCGGGCGCGACAGCGGGATCGGCACGTCGCCGGGCTCGCTGTCGGCCGGCGCCGTAGCGTCCGGCTTGACCGCCATGTCCTCCAGATCAGGTTTGGCGTTTTCGACACCCTGTTCATCAACGATGCTGATGCCGGTTTTTTCCGCAACGATCTTCACGCCCTGGAAGACGCGGTCGAGGGCGCCGTCATAGCGGCGGCCGGTCAGCCCGGGATAGGCGGCGATCTGGGCCTCCCGGTCTTCCGGCGTCACCATCGCGGGACGTTCGAGCCAGCCCTGCACCGCATCCGGCGGCTTGATCCACAGCGGCGGCGTTACGGTGTCGGTGCTGACATCGTAGATCGCTGGCTTGGAGAAATATTCGTTGAGCGCAAAGCCTGCAAAACCGAGCGGCACGGCCGCATACACGATCGCGACGAAGGAGGCGATGCCGCCGACCGCCGCGACCTGCCAGAGCCGGACAAAGCCGATGGCGGCAAGCACGACGGCAACAGCCGCCAATGCCGCCGAAAGCTCCATGAGCGCCACGAAATGCGGCGTGATCAGCGGGCCGAAACGATGCGCCAGCAGCACGGCAGCGAAGAGACCGAAGGCAAAGCGGGCGATCCTGCGCGCCCAGCGGGCGGCATGAGACGTAGGGCGCTCATACTTGATCATCATCTGGCAGAATCAATCCTTGGGCCGGACGCGGCAGCTTCTTCTCCTGTTTAGAGCATGACGGCTTTAGGTGTGAAGCGGTTTTCAGCAAGATCACCACCGACCAGCGAATGAAGCAGGCAAGTGCATGCAAGTATTGGCGCCTCAGCTCGCGCCGCAAATTCGCCATTCTCGTTAATCATGTCTTGAGAACGGGGATCAGGCGTGTTTCCCGGTTCTCAACGCGCTGGACCGGTTTGCACTGACATCAAATTTTCCGAGCACCTGGGAAGCGGCCGCTTTCCGGCGCTTGAAAGGAGAGAGAACATGCTGTCATCCGAAACCAAGCAGGAACCAACCACGACCCAGGCTGCCGTGCCGCCATCGGATGCGAGCCTGACGATGGAACTTTTGGAACTCGAGCTTTCGCTGGACGGCTTCACCACGGGCGCCGAGGGTTTTGCGGCCCATGTCCGCGCTGCCGCCGCCGCGATCGATGGCGCCTTGCTCTTTGAACTGCCGGCGTCAGGCCTCATTGCCGATTGCGACCGGATCGCGGTCCTGCGCATTCCGCAGGACGGCAGCGCAGCGATGACCACCGTCTTTGCCTGCCTGGAGAGCGACGGAACGACGATCCGCATCGAAAAGCCCAACGAGGAAACGACGGACCTGAAAAATTTCGCGGAAGCTTTTGTGGATGTGCTGCAACGCATCTGATAGTTGATCGGATCTCGCAGGACATCACAGGGACTGATCAATGCATATTCGAAAGATCCTGTTGCTGGCGGCACTTGGCGCGATCCTTTGCGGCTGTGCGACGATGACGCCGGAAGAGCGCCGCGCCGCCGACGAGAAGACCTGCCTGTCCTACGGCTTCCGCCGCAACACCGACGCCCTTGCAACCTGCCTGCAGCGCATCGAACTCGACCGCCGGGCGGAATCGCGGGCTTTCCGCTACGGCAACGAAGCCATGCTGTGGGGTTGGGACAGACCGGTCATCGTCCGGCGATAGTTCCGGAAGGTCCACTTAAGGCAAGAAATTTCCCGTTTTACGCGAATAGGCGCGAGCTTTTGCTTTGGCAAAGGCGATTCGTGCCTATGATGGCTGCGAACATCGACCGGGAGATTTTCATGACAGCCGTACTGAAGATATTGTGCGCCCTCTTCATCTTTTCCGCAGCACCCGCCCTTGCGGCGGAACGCTGGCAAGAACTGCCCGAGCCGGCCCCGCTGCCGCAAGCCGCAAAGACGGGAAAGGCCCCCGTCAACGGCATCGAACTGCATTACGCCGTCTATGGCTCCGGCCCGCCGGTGCTCCTGATCCATGGCGGTCTCGGATACAGCGAGATTTGGGGCGCGCAGGTGGCCGATCTTTCGAAGGATCACACCGTCATCGTTGCCGACAGCCGCGGTCATGGCCGCTCGACGCGCGACGCCGACCCCTTCAGCTACGACCTGATGGCATCGGACTATCTTGCCCTGCTCGACCATCTGAAGATCGAAAAGACGGCGCTGGTCGGTTGGAGCGATGGCGGCATCATCGGCCTCGACATCGCCATTCACCATCCCGAGCGTCTGACGAAGCTCTTCGCACAGGCTGCCAATTCCAGGGTGGATGGCGTCATTCCGACCGTGATGGAGGACAAGACCTTTGCCGCCTATGTCGAGAAGGCCGGCGAGGTCTATAAAAAGATCTCGCCCACACCGACGGAATACGATGCCTTCGTCACCCAGATCAGCAACATGTGGGCAAGCCAGCCGAACTGGAGTGACGACGACCTGAAGAAGATCACCACGCCGACCGCGATCGTGCTGGGCGATCACGACGAGGCGATCAGCCGCGAACATACGGATTACCTGGCAAAGACCATTCCCGGCGCCAAACTGGTGATCCTCGAAAACGCCAGCCATTTCGCCATGCTGCAGGATCCGGAAGGGTACAACAAGGCGGTGCGGGATTTTATTGACAGGTAGGTAAACCGGTTGCCCGGCGGGCTTGGATGGATCCCGCCAGGCAACCGGATCGGATATTTACCCCTTGCCGTTGATCGCCGCCTGCGCGGCTGCAAGCCTTGCGATCGGCACGCGGAAGGGCGAGCAGGAGACGTAGTCGAGGCCGGTTTCCTCGCAGAAGCGGATGGATTCCGGATCGCCGCCGTGTTCGCCGCAGATGCCGAGCTTGAGCCCGTTCTTGGTGCGGCGACCACGTTCGGCGGCGATCTGGATCAGTTCGCCGACGCCGTCGAAGTCGAGCGAGACGAACGGGTCCTTCTCGATGATGCCCTTCTGGATATAGGTGTTGAGGAACTGCGCGGCGTCGTCGCGGGAGATGCCGAAGGTGGTCTGCGTCAGGTCGTTGGTGCCGAAGGAAAAGAAATCGGCGGATTCGGCGATCACATGGGCGCGCAAGGCCGAGCGCGGCAGCTCGATCATGGTGCCGACGAGATATTCGATGTCGATCCCTGACTCGCCGATCACCTCCTTGGCCACGGCATCGATGCACGCCTTGACGTAATCGAGTTCGGATTTCAGGCCGACCAGCGGCACCATGATTTCCGGCACGACCGCAGCGCCGGTCTCGCGGGCAGCTTGCACGGCCGCCTCGAAGATGGCGCGGGCCTGCATCTCGGCGATCTCGGGATAGGAGATCGCCAGCCGGCAACCGCGATGGCCAAGCATCGGGTTGAACTCGTGCAGGGCATCGACGCGCTCGCGCAGGTCCGACGGCTTCAGGTCGAGCACGGCCGAGACATCGGCGATCTCCTCGTCGGTCTTCGGCAGGAATTCATGCAGTGGCGGATCGAGCAGGCGGATCGTCACCGGCAGTCCGTGCATGATCTCGAAGAGTTCCGTGAAGTCCGAGCGCTGCATCGGCAGCAGCTTGGCAAGCGACCTGCGCCGTCCGGCCTCGTCGGTGGCCAGGATCATTTCGCGCATGACATTGATGCGGTCGCCCTCGAAGAACATGTGCTCGGTGCGGCAGAGACCGATCCCTTCGGCGCCGAAGGAGCGGGCGGCGCGGGCATCGGCCGGGGTCTCGGCATTGGTGCGCACGGTCATGCGGCGGCTGGCGTCGGCCCAGGCCATGATCTTGCCGAAATCGCCGGAAAGCTCCGGCTGCAGCATCGGGATTTCACCTTTCAGCACCTGGCCCGAGGAACCGTCGATGGTGATGACGTCACCCTTCTTCAAAGTGATGGCGGGAGCAAGGAGCAGTTCGTTGCGCGCGTCGACGCGCAGATTGCCGGCGCCGGAGACGCACGGAATGCCCATGCCGCGCGCCACGACGGCCGCATGGCTGGTCATGCCGCCGCGCGAGGTCAAAATGCCTTGGGCCGCGTGCATGCCGTGAATATCTTCGGGGCTCGTCTCGACGCGCACCAGGATGACCTTGCGGCCTTCCTTTTGCGCCATCACGGCCTCTTCCGAGGTAAAGACTATCTCCCCTGTGGCCGCTCCCGGCGAGGCGGGCAGGCCGGAACCGATGATATCGCGCCGGGCATGCGGATCGATGGTCGGGTGCAGCAGCTGGTCGAGCGAAGCCGCATCGATGCGGGCGACTGCCTGCTCCTTGGTGATCGTCTTCGCTTCGGCCATGTCGACGGCAATCTTCAGTGCCGCCTTGGCGGTGCGCTTGCCAGAGCGGGTCTGCAACATCCAGAGCTTGCCGCGCTCGATGGTGAATTCCAGATCTTGCATGTCGCGATAGTGAGCTTCCAGCTTGTTGCAGATGGCCTGGAATTCCTCGAAGGCTTCCGGCATCAGCTTTTCCAGCGACGGCTTGTCGGAGCCGGACCCGATACGCGCAGCCTCGGTGATGTTCTGCGGCGTGCGGATGCCGGCGACGACGTCCTCGCCCTGCGCATTGACGAGAAACTCTCCGTAAAGCTCGTTCTCGCCGGTCGAGGGATTGCGGGTAAAGGCAACGCCGGTGGCCGATGTATTGCCGAGATTGCCGAAGACCATCGCCTGCACGTTGACGGCTGTGCCCCAGCCGGCCGGAATATTGTGCAGATGGCGATAGGTGATGGCCCGCGGGTTCATCCAGCTGGCAAAGACGGCGCCGATCGCGCCCCAGAGCTGCACTTCCGGATCCTGCGGAAAGGCCTCGCCGAGCTCCTCCTCGATCACCCGCTTGTAGAGCGCGATGACGTGCTGCCATTCGACGGCGGAAAGCTCGGTATCGTTTTCATGGCCGAGACGGCCCTTCTCGTCCTCGAGGATTTCCTCGAAGACCTCGTGATCGAGCCCCATCACCACATCGGCATACATCTGGATGAAGCGGCGATAGCTGTCCCAGGCGAACCGGGCGTCGCCCGCGTCATGGCCGAGCGCCTCCACGGTGTGATCGTTGAGTCCGAGATTGAGGACGGTATCCATCATTCCCGGCATCGAGGCGCGCGCGCCGGAGCGCACGGACAGGAGCAGCGGGTGTTGCGTATCGCCGAAGCGCCGGCCGGTGATCGCCTCCATCTTCTCGATGCCGGCTTTAACCTGGCTCCTCAATTCCTCGGGAATGATGCGGCCGTCATCATAGTAGCGCGCGCAGGCATCGGTGATGATCGTCAGTCCCGGAGGCACCGGCAGGCCGAGATTGCACATCTCCGCCAGATTGGCACCCTTGCCACCGAGGCGATCGCGATCGCCCGCACTTCCTTCGGCTTCTCCCCCGCCGAAGGTATAAACCCATTTCGTCATACCCATTCTCCACCCATACGGCTCCCACCTGACGCTACATTATCCTCTTCACGTTTAAAATGCATCGGTGGCGGAATTTTGCTGCATTGCAGCAAATCTTCAGACAAAAGTGTGATGGACGAAGGGAGCAAGGGATCAGGCCGCGGCCCGGCTGCGGCGCCACGTGCTTTTTCCGGATGCCTTTGCCTGATAGAGCGCCGTGTCGGCGGCGCTCATCAATTCGTCGGGATCGAAGCCGTTTTCGGGCGCCACGGCGATGCCGATGCTGACGCTGATGCCGATCTGGCGGTTTTCTATGCCGAAAGGTTTTCCAAGTGCACGGATGCAGCGATTCGCAACCTCCGTTGCCCTTGCTGCCGAAGCATGCTGGAGGATGGCGAATTCGTCGCCGCCGAGCCTTGCCACGAGATCGCCCGCATACAGCACCGATTTCAAGCGTTCGGCCACCTGCTTCAACAGGAGATCGCCGGCGGCATGGCCGAACGTATCGTTGACCGGCTTGAAGCCATCGAGGTCGAGATAGTGGACCGCCAGTTCCTCGCCGTCACGCGCCGCCGTTTCCAGCGCCCTCTCCAGCCTTTTGCGGAACTGCATCCGGTTCGGCAGGCCGGTCAGCGCGTCATGATGGGCGAGATGCGTGGCGTGTGCCTCCGCCCGGATGCGGTCGCTGACGTCAGCGATCGTCAGAAGCAGCCGTCGGGATGCCCCCTCATGCAGGATGCGGACATAGATGAGCACATGATGCTCCATGCCGCTCGCCGTCTTCTGGTGCCAGACGGTGCGCGCCTCGCAATCGGCATCAACGCCGCGCATCATGGCGTCAAGCCGCTCGCTCTCGCCGGGAGCATGGAAATCCGTGATGCGCTTTTGCAGTATTTCCTCGCCGGTAAAGCCGTAGAGCGCGATCGCGGCGGCGTTGACCGCGACGATATCGAGGGTTGCCGCATCACAGACCATCATCGGCATCGGGTTGGCGTCGAACAACAGCCGGAACGATTCCTCGCGGCGCTTCAGGTCGGTGATATCGATGCGCATGCCGATGGCGCCGCCATCCGGCGTGCGGCGATCGTCGTGGCGCAGCCAGCGTCCGTCGCGCAGCATCTGCTCGTGCTGGGAAACGGCAAGTGCGTGTTTTTCCAGGCGCTCCTCGATCCAGGTCTCGGGATCGGTCACGAGCTCCGGCATTTCGCCACTCTTGAGGCTGATCTCCAGGATATCGCGGAAGGAAATGCCGGGACGCAGATGGGCAGCAATCTCCGGATAAAGTGCCGCATATTTCTCGTTCCACAGGACATACCGGTCCTCGGCATCGAAGACGCAGGCCGCCTGCGGCAGCATGTCAATGATGAAACCCAGGCGCCGGCGGGCGGCCTCCGCTTCGATCAAGGCCTCCTCGTTTTGCCGCTCGAGCTCGAGGCGCATCGATTCCAGCGCCTTTTCATCGATCAGGTCGCGAATGACAACGCCGATCATCGCTTCTTCAGCCGCGCCGAACCGCACGAAAGAAAGTTCGACGGGTATCGCCCCGCCATCTTTGCGCAAAAGGATCGTTTCGCGGCGGTACGAGCTCGCGGATGCCGTCGACAGCAAGTGCCATTCCGGCACCAGCCGGGCAACCGGCGTTCTGACGAGCGCCGGACCGGTGCCGGCCATTTCGCACGCGGCTTGGTTGGCAAACACGACGGTACCCGCCGCATTCACGCATAGCGAGGCGAAGGGCACCGCCCCCAGCAGCAACAAGGCATCAGCGCTCGTGAAATCCGTCAAGCTTCAAGTCCTCGACAGTCGATGCCCGCCTATCCGAAAGGCGTATCCGGTACCCTAAGTCCCAGTTATGAAAAATCTTCTTATCAAATGAAGAAGTGTTTAAGATAAACAGCCGCACGCATCTCGCCTGGATTTGACAGGCGATCGATTGCTGCTTCGAACAATGCTTTTGTCACTATGCAAGGAACGATGAAAGGGCCGTCAGGCGTTTCCTGATGGATGGGGGAGCGTTTCCAGATGCAGGAGATCGCAAAAAGGCTGTTGGTGGCACTGGCGATTGTGTTGTTCGCGGGTGTTTCGGCTTCTCAATCGGCAGACGGGCGGCGGCTTGCTCTTGTTATCGGCAGCTCGGCCTATGAGGCGGCCGGCAATCTGCCAAATGCCGTAAGCGACGCAAGGCAGTTCGGCGCATTCCTCTCCAGTCAGGGTTTCGACACGGACATCGTCACCGACGCAGACCGCAGGGAGATGGCGGACGCCGTGTCGCGCTTTGCACGCAAGATCAACCCCGACGACGTCGCCCTTTTCTATTTCGCCGGTCATGGCATGCAGCTGCGCGGCGAAAACTATCTCGTCGGCACCGACGCACGGCTTGCGAACGAATTCGATGTCGCAGCCGAGACGCTGGCTCTCACGGATGTCATCGGGGCAATCGAAAAGAAAGCGAAGGTCGCCCTCTTCTTTCTTGACGCTTGCCGCAACAATCCGCTCGCCAACCGCCTCAACCAAGAGATCGAAGGCGCCACCAGAAGCATCGCGACACGAGGGCTGGCGCCGGTCGAAACCGAGAGCGCAGGCACCATGGTCGCGTTCGCGGCGGCACCCGGACAGGTCGCATTGGACGGGCGCGGCAAGAACTCTCCCTTCACCACTGCGTTGATCGGCCATCTCGCTGGCCCCGGCCTCGAAATCGGCACCGCCTTCAAGAGGGTTATCCGCGACGTTCGCAAGGCGACCGAAGGCAAGCAATCGCCGCAGATACTGTCGTCGCTCTCTTTGGAGTTCTATTTCAACACCTCTTTGCCGGAGGTGGAGCAAGCGCCGGTCGCCACACCGGCCATCGATCCCAAGACGATCGAGGTCGAGGCGGATTTTCGCAAGGCATTACGGATCAATACGCCGCGCATCTGGAAGTTCTTCCTGGACAAACATCAGACGGGTGAACAGGCGGTTCTTGCACGGCAAATGCTGACGCAGTTACAGCCAGGCCCGATACAAGGCAGCGGCGCTACAGGTGAAACGCGTGAAGCAGGCCTGGGATTGAGCAAGGCCCAGCGGCAGGATATCCAAGTGGCGCTGACCGGGCGGGGCTTTGCCGCCGGGGCGCCGGACGGCGCTTTCGGCCAGCAGACGCGGCGGGCGCTCGCCGACTACCAGAAGTCCATCGGCGTCGCCGATTCCGGCTATTTTGACGAGGAGACGGCCAAGGGCCTTGGAATGGCAGTGCAAGCCTACGGGAACGGTCTCTATTCCTCGTCGCTCGTACGCACATACAATCCGGAGGATTTCGAAGGGCTCGAAACCGATCCGCGCGTGCTGAAGGCGGTCGCCTGTAATCCCTACTATGAAAGGATCTACGGTTCCTTCAACGGGCATCTTTACGTCCTCATGCGCGGCGGCCTGATCCCGCGGAAATCGGCGGCGGCGATTTCGAAACGCTGCGGCGGCTATCTCGCGACGATCACATCGGATGCCGAAAACAGCTTCATCGCGTCACTTCTCAATAAAGATCCGCGACTGTTTCTGATGGGATACGATCCCCGCGGCCCCGTTTCCTACAAGATGGGCGCCTGGATTGGCCTGATCCAGGATCCAGCGGGCAAAGAACCGCGCGGCGGCTGGAAGTGGGAGAATGGCGAACCGATGACCTATTCGAAATGGTACAGGGACATGCCGAACGAAGATAAACCCGGTGATGACTACGCCATGTACTACGCCCACAAGCAGGGAAAGGTAGATACGAAGACGCAATATGTCGACTCCTGGGACGACATGGGGGAAAGCGACGGCGGTTATTCCTTTGTCTTCGAATTAGAGTGAGGACTACACCGCTTCGCGCAGCTGCTCGGCCGTCTGCAGATCGACGGAGACGAGTTGGGAGACGCCCTGCTCGCCCATGGTGACGCCGAACAGGCGGTTCATGCGGGCCATAGTGATCGGATTGTGGGTGATGATGACAAAGCGGGTTTCCGTCGACGCGGCCATCTCGTCCATCAGGTTGCAGTAGCGCTCTACATTGTGGTCGTCGAGCGGCGCGTCGACCTCGTCGAGCACGCAGATCGGCGCCGGGTTGGTGAGGAACACCGCAAAGATCAGCGCCATCGCCGTCAGAGCCTGTTCGCCGCCGGACAGGAGCGTCATCGTCTGCGGCTTCTTGCCGGGCGGCCGGGCAAGGATTTCGAGGCCGGCATCGAGCGGGTCGTCGCTCTCGATCAGCTGCAGTTCGGCCGTGCCGCCACCGAACAGGTGGGTGAACAGCCTCTGGAACTGGGCATTGACCACATCGAAGGCGGCGAGAAGGCGTTCGCGGCCTTCGCGATTGAGATTCTGGATCGCCGAGCGCAGCTTGCGGATCGCGTCGATCACGTCCTCGCGTTCCCGCAGCATGGCATCGAGCTTGTCGGACAGTTCCTTCTGCTCTTCCTCGGCGCGCAGGTTGACCGCACCCAGGCGCTCGCGCTCGATCTTCAGCCGTTCCAGATCACGCTCGATCTGGCGCATGTCCGGCAGATCGCCGTCGACCGGAAGGCCGGTCAGGCGCATCACCTCATGCGGGGCGCAATTCAGCGCTTCGCGAATGCGGGCTTCGACCTCGACCCGCTTTTCGCGGGCGGAAACGAGGCGCTCTTCGGCACGGCCGCGTTTTTCACGCGTTTCGGCAAGCTCCGACAGCGCCGTCGCCGCCACCCGGTCGGCATCGCGCTGGCGGGTTTCGGCGCCGGCGAGAAGGTCCGCTGCCTGCCGGCGCGCCTCTTCCGCCTTCGACAACTCGTTCATCAGTGCCCGGCGCTTCTCGTCGAACTCATCCGGCGCTTCGAGGAGTTCCTCCGCCTCCTCGCGCGCTTCGCTTTCGCGCTCGCGCAGCGTTTCGATATGTTCCTGCGCGCTCGCCGCCCGGGCATTCCAGGTCTGCCGCTCGGCGGCGATTGCCCGGATGCGGCGTTCACGCGCCTCGTTTTCGCGGGCAAGGCCGTCGTTGATCGCACGCGCTTCGGCGACCCGCGCCCGGTCGGTCGCGACGGTCGTCATCTGGCCGTTCAGCCGGCGTTCGAGTTCACCGAGATCCGGCGCGTCCTCCAGCGCCTCGCGGGCGCCTTCCATCTGCTCGCCGATTTCCTCGACCTGCAGGGCAAGCTGGCTCCCCGTTTCCGAGAGAACCGCGCGGCGGCGGATGAGATCGCCGGATGCCCGCTCGGCGGCGGCCAGCGCATCGCGCGCCTCGGCAAGCTTGCGCACGACCATGCGCTGCCGGTCCCGCGACAGCCGCAGACGTTCGTCTTCGGCGCGGATGCGCGCGGCGGCGGCGGCAAGGTCTGCCTCGCGCAATTCCAGCTGATCGCGGGCGTCGACAAGTTCGCCTTCGAGTTCGGCCAGCCGGTTCTTCTGCTCAAGACGGAGTGCAGCCGCGCTCGGCGCATCGGCACCGGTCACATGGCCGTCCCAGCGCCAGACGGCACCCTGGCGCGTCACCAGCCGCTGGCCGGCTTTCAGCGCCGGCAGCAGCGCCTCGGCCATCGCATCGCTGTCGACGATGCCGATCTGGCGCAGACCGCGCTCGAGCGCCTGCGGTGCGCGTACATGCTTGGTCAACGACACCGCGCCTTCCGGCAATGTCGGATCGTCCGGTCCCTCCCCCGCCATGCGCCAGTGCGCCGGCGCGTTCGGGTCGAGCGGCGATTCCAGGTCGTCGCCAAGCGCGGCGCCGAGGGCGGCTTCAAAACCGCGGTCGACCTGCATGTCATCGACGACCGGAGGGGCGGAACCCTGTATCGCCGTGGCTTCCAGCATGCGGCGGATCGTGCGGGCTTCCGTCTCGATGCCGTTCAGCCGGGCGCGGGCCGCATCGACCGGTGGGCGGGCGTCGACTTCGGCCAGACGCGCAGCGTTCAATGCGTCCTCTATGTCGGCAATGGCGTTTTCAGCCTGCTCCAGCGCCGCCTCGGCCGCCTCGACCTCCTCGCGCTTTTCCTGCGGATCGGGTAGTGCCGAAATCTGCCGGTCGAGGTCGTCGAGATCGCGGTTCTGGTCGGACAATTGCCGGACAAGCCGCGCCTGCCGCTCGGAGAGATCGCGGATGGTCTTTTCGAGCTGGTTGCGCGCTGCCTGTGCCTCGGCCTTCTCGGCGGTCAGAAGCCCCAGTTGACGCTCGCTTTCGCCCAGTGCTTCGGTCGCCTCGGCCAGCCGCTCGCGCGCCTCTTCCGCCCGCTCGCCGGCTTCCGCCAGGAGGTCGCGGAGCTCGCTTTCCTCTTCGTCCAGCCGGGTGAGAATGCCGGCATTGTCGGCCACGAGGCGCTCCTCGCGGATGATGTCTTCGCCAAGCTGCGACAGGCGGCGCTGCAGCTCGTCACGGCGGCGCAGGATGCGGCCGGCGTCTTCCTCGAGTTGCGACTTGGCGATCTGCAGCCGCTGCAGGGCCGCCGCCGCACGCGCCTCGCCTTCGCGCAGTTCCGGCAGCTTCAGGCTGGCGATGCCTTGCGCCTTGGCCGCCTCCATCTGCGCCTGCGCCTTTTCGGCAACCAACGACGTCGCCTGGTTGAGATGGCTGTCGGCCTCGGCTTCGGCCTCCTTCGCCTGCACCCAGCGGATATGCAAGAGCATCGCCTCATGACGGCGGATGTCGGCCGACAGCATCTTGAAGCGGTTGGCCTGGCGCGACTGGCGCTTCAGGCTTTCGATCTGGCTTTCGAGCTGGGAGGTCACATCCTCCAGCCGCTCCAGATTGGTTTCGGCGCCCCGAAGACGCAGCTCGGCCTCGTGCCGGCGCGAATGCAGGCCCGAAATGCCGGCCGCTTCTTCGAGCAGCTGCCGGCGGGCTTGTGGCTTGGCGGCGATCAGTTCGCCGATCCGCCCCTGCCCGACCATCGACGGCGAGCGCGCGCCGGTCGAGGCGTCGGCGAACAGGAGCTGCACATCCTTGGCGCGCGCCTCCTTGCCGTTGATGCGATAGACCGAGCCGTTCTCGCGCTCGATCCGCCGCGTCACCTGGATCTCGTCGCTGTCGTTGAAGGCGGCAGGCGCCGTCCGGTCGGAATTGTCGAGATAGAGGCCGACTTCGGCGGTGTTGCGGGCCGGGCGCTTGCCGGAACCGGAAAAGATCACGTCGTCCATGCCGGACGCGCGCATGTTCTTGTAGGAGTTTTCCCCCATCACCCAGCGCAGCGCTTCGACGAGATTGGACTTGCCGCAGCCATTCGGCCCGACAACGCCGGTCAGCCCCCGTTCGATGACGAATTCGGAGGGTTCGACGAAGGACTTGAAACCGAGAAGACGGAGTTTGGTGAATTTCATGGCGAAGGCTCCCTCTTCTCCCCAACGGGGAGAAGGTGGCCCGAAGGGCCGGATGAGGGGGCGGCTCCGCGTTTGGGGCTTCCCCTCATCGCCTCGCTTTGCTCGGCACTTCTCCCCGTTGGGGAGAAGAAAGAAAGAAAAACGGGCGCACTGAGGCGCCCGTCGGCCGTTCTCAAGGAACGCGAAGGATCAGAGCATGGTGTCGATAAGGGCCGACATGGTGTCAACCGACATTTCTCCGGAATATTGTTTGCCGTTGATGAAGAAGGTTGGGGTGGCCTTTACCCCGAAATCCTTCTCGCCCTTCTGCATCGTTGCCTGCACATCATCGAGAAGTTTCTGGTTCGTCAAGCAGGCCTCGAAGCTCTCCTGTGTAAAACCGGCGAGTTTCGACATCTGCAGCAGCGCATCGCGGCCGTTCGGGGCCGCAGCCCAGGTTTCCTGCTGCTTGAACAGCATCGAGACCATCGGGAAATACTGGCCCTCCGGCGCGCAGCGCGCCAGCATGAAGGCGGCCGCTGCCCGCGGATCGAACGGGAATTCGCGAACGACGAACCGGACCTTGCCGCTGTCGACGTATTTCGCCTTGATGGCATCGAAGGTCTCGTTGTGGAAGCGCGCGCAATGCGGGCAGGTCATCGACATGTATTCGACGATCGTCACCGGCGCATCGGCCTTGCCGATCGACATTTCCGGCAGCGGACCCGGCTCCATCAGCTTGGCGACATCGACTTCGCCCTGGACCTCGGGCAGCTCGGCCTTGGCGGGGGCTGCAGCCTGCGCCATCTGCGTCTGGTTGGCATCAGCGGTCGCGGGCTTCATGGCCGACGACATGGTGGACGAGGTCATCGTGCCATCGACGGGCTTAACTTCGGTCTTCGTCGCGGCCATCATCGATCCGTCAGCCGGCTTGACCTCGGTCTTTGCCGCCGTCTCGGTCGTTTCCGTTGCCGGAGCGTTCGAAGCCGCGTCCTTCTTCTCGTCGCTGCAGGCGGCGAGCGTCACGGCAATGGCGGCCGCGGCAACGGCGCTCAGGAGACGCTTGAAAGGGCTCATTTCAGAAAAGGACATTGGTTTCACCTGTATGAGGGGATGAACGAAAACGGTCGAAAATTCGATAACTTGCCTTGCTTGAGGCGACAAGGCCCTGCCGCTCACCAAAGTTCAAACAATTGTGACCGGCTGATGATCCCGCATCATTTTTTGCGAGACGACAGCACGGCAGTGCCAAGCCGCGTCAAGGCTGCCTTCAGCGCATCGCTCTCGATGCCATCGACCATCTCCTCCAGGTGCCGCGCCCGCGCGCCGGTCAGGGGCTTGGGCTTGCGATTGCGCTTCGGCGGCGGAGCGACCGGCTTCTGCACGATCCGCATCTGGTTGATCGCCGGGAAACCGAAGAAACCGTTGATCCGCTGGATCAGCTCGCCCTGCGCGTGGGTGAGGAACAGGGCGCGCGCGCCTTCGCAGGCAACCGTCAGCACACCGGGCTGATAACCGCCCTCGCCCGCCATTTCCGAGGCGCGCCGCGGCCAGGCGATCTTTTCCGGGCGGGTGCAATCGGCAAACTCCTCGCCGGCGATCTCATCCCAGGAGCCGAGCAGCAGCGTGTTGATGCCGGCGCGCTTGGCGAGCACCGGGTCGATCAGGCCGTTGGCGATCTCGCTGATCTGGACGACGCCCTTGCGGGTATAAGGTTGTTTCAACAGAACGGCTTTCGGATCTCGATTTCGCCTTGAAGGATGGCGAACACTCCTCCAAGTATAGGCCCTAGCCAATCCTCGGGCAAATGATGCAGCAGACATTCAAAGCGGCCGATGCGGCCAACCGGCTTCTTGCCTGGTACGACCGGCACCACCGCGACCTGCCCTGGCGGGTCTCGCCGCCGATGGCAAGGGATGGCGTGGTCGCCGATCCCTATCACGTCTGGCTGTCGGAAGTGATGCTGCAGCAGACCACCGTACAGGCGGTCAAACCCTATTTCCACAAGTTCCTGTCTCTCTGGCCCAAGGTTACGGACTTGGCAGCGGCGGACACCGAAGAGGTGATGAAGGCCTGGGCGGGGCTTGGCTACTACGCCCGGGCGCGAAACCTGAAGAAATGCGCCGAGGCGGTCGCCGGCGATCACCAGGGCGTTTTTCCGGATACCGAGGAAGGCCTGAAAGCCCTGCCGGGGATCGGCGACTATACGGCGGCGGCCGTTGCGGCCATCGCCTTCAACCGGCAGAGTGCCGTGCTCGACGGCAATGTCGAGCGGGTGATTTCGCGGCTGCATGCGATCGAAACGCCGCTGCCCGCTGCCAAACCGCAAATGCGGGCGCTGGTGGCCAAGATGACACCGGCGGACAGGCCGGGCGATTTCGCGCAAGGCATGATGGACCTCGGCGCGACGATCTGCACCCCGAAACGCCCGGCCTGCGCGCTCTGTCCGTTCAATGATCTCTGCGCGGCGTTGAAGACGGCCGATCCGGAGACCTTTCCGCGCAAGGCGGCCAAGAAGGACAAGCCGCTGCGTGTCGGCGCGGCCTTCGTCGCCAGTTGTCCGCAGGGCGCCGTCTATCTGCGCAAACGGGCCGAAACCGGCCTGCTCGGCGGCATGACCGAGGTTCCGGGCACGGCCTGGACAGCGCGAATCGACGGCGAAACCTCGGTCGAGGCGCAGCCTTTTGCGGCCGGTTGGGAACCCTGCGGCACGATCACGCATGTTTTTACGCATTTTGAATTGCGCTTGTCGGTCTATCGCGCGAATGTCGCCAACCAGAACAAAAGCGGAAACGGCTGGTGGGAGCCGCTTGCCTCGCTGGAGGAACAGGCGCTGCCGACCGTCATGAAAAAAGCAATCGCCCAGGCTATACCGCATGCCTTCCGCGGCAAAGCGTGATCGAGCCGGGGAACCGAGGAACACCTGATGAGCAGCGTCGAGATCCGCCACATCGTTTTCGATATCGGCAAGGTGCTGATCCATTACGATCCGCATATTCCGTTCAGCCGGATCATTCCGGACGAGGCGGAGCGAAAATGGTTCTTCGCCAATGTCTGCACCCATGACTGGAACATCGAGCAGGACCGTGGCCGCGACTGGCGCGAGGCGGAAGACCTGCTGATCGCCGAGCATCCGGCGCATGAGGAAAGCATCCGCGCCTTTCGCAAGCACTGGCACGAGATGGTGCCGCATGCCTATGTCGAATGCGTCTCGATCATGGAGTGCCTGATCGCCAAGGGCTACGACGTGACGCTCTTGACCAATTTCGCCTCCGATACCTTCAAGGAGGCGCAAAAGCTTTATCCGTTCCTGACGCTGCCGCGCGGCGTCACGGTTTCGGCGGATGCGCGGCTGATCAAGCCGGACTTGGCGATCTACCATACGCATGCCGAGGCCTTCGGCCTTGATCCTTCCACAACGCTGTTCATCGACGACAACATGGTCAATGTCGAAGGCGCGCGGGCGGCGGGATGGCATGCCGTGCTTTTCACCGACCCGCAGACGTTGCAGGCCGACCTTCTGGCCTACGGGGTCAATGTGTGAGAATGGATGCGCAGCCTGCCCTTGATCCCGTCGCGCTGGTGAGGCGGTTTCACACCGCCATCAGCACGCTCGATTTCGCCGCGATCGAAGCTTTCTTCACGGAGGATGCGACCTATTCCTCCGGCAAGATCGGTGGCCTCGAGGGCCGAGCCGAGATCATGGCGGCGTTCCGGCGCTATTTCGCCGAATATCCCGACCAGGTCGCCGAAGACAGCCTGATCGAACCGCTGTCTGGCGTTTCGGCACGCTCGATCTGGCACCTGACAGCCACCAGCAGGCTGACCGGAAAACAACTGCGGCGAGAGGGCGTGGAGATCGTGACCTTCAACCAGGACGGCAGGATCGTCAGCGTTGACGTGACCGACCGCTGACACCAAAAGCCCTTCTTCATATCATCAAAGCGCCGCAATTGGTTCAGTTTTCATTCACCTTGTGGGCTGCATGATCCGCTTCAGAATTCAGCACGTTAACAGGAAGGTCCGATCTTATGGCAACGACGATCTATGGTACTAGCGGCGACGATATTATCCAGCAGAACAGCAAAGTCGAGGTTACTATCTATGGTAACGGCGGTGACGACGATATCTACCTCAATCGCACCGACGATCTGGGCGGCTTCAACACTGTAGACGCGGGAACCGGTCACGACTACGTACTGAACTACTTCGAAGGCGGCAACGAGATCGCGCTGGGTGACGGCAACGACCTGTACGTCGCCGACATCCGTGCAGGCGATGCGAGCAGTTCCGACCTTGTGGAAGGCGGCGCTGGCAACGATCGTTTCGTCGTCGATACCGAAGCCAGCGACTATTACGGCGATTCCGGCAACGACACCTTCAAGTCCGTCGGCGTCGACAACTACTTCAACGGCGGCACCGGCACCGACACGATCAGTTACCAGCTGCAGGACGAATACAGCTCGCAGCGTGGCAAGGGCGTGACGATCGACCTCGGCGGACAGGAGGCGACGACCGGCGGTGGCCATGTCGAGGACCTGATCAGCATCGAGAACGCGATCGGCACCAACTATGGCGATGACGACATCACCGGCAGTTCGGGTCGAAACGTGCTCAAGGGCCTCGCCGGAGACGACATTCTCGAAGGTCTCGGCGGAAACGACACGCTCGAAGGTGGCAGCGGTGCCGACGATCTCTATGGCGGCTCAGGTGACGACGTGCTGCGTGGCGGAACCGGCATCGACTATCTCAACGGCGGAACCGGCGAGGATACCTTCGATTTCAACTCGATCAGCGAGTCCGGCGTCGGTACCAAGCGGGACGTGATCGCCGACTTCCACCGCTCCGAATTGGACGTCGTCGACCTCTCGACGATCGATGCCAACGAACTGCTCAGCGGCAACCAGAAGTTCACCTTCATCGGCGGCTTGCAGTTCCATGACAAGGCCGGCGAACTGCGGTTCATCAGCGGCGCCATCTCCGGCGATACCGACGGCGACGGCGTTGCCGACTTCCAGATCAAGGTGAGCAACATCACCAAGATGTATGCCGACGACTTTTTCGTCTAAGCCGGCGGCAATTCGCCGAAGCGCTGAAGGGCTCCATCGCGGAGCCCTTTTTTCTTTGGACTATTGGGAGAACCTTCCAAACAGAAACGCCCAGGAGCCTTGCGGATCCTGGGCGTATAAGTCTCCCTCCGGGACTGAAGGTACGAAACCGGACGAAAACTATCTCTGAACAGGGCAGCCTGAGCGCCGTCCTGCCGGGCAATTTGCGGGTTGCCCCGCGCGTCTCGCGTGGTTGATCACGCGGTCGTCTTGCCTGCGACCAGAGTATCCGCGGGATGGTTAAATTGTTCTAAAGGCCCCGCAGGCGTCGATAATTTTCGACTTCGAATTCTCTGGATTATCGATCAGAAATCTGCGCGGTTGGCGGTGGGATGCACGGGAGCCACGCAGGGGAAGGCGATTGCGACAGACTCCCTCTCCTCCCTGCGGGGAGAAGTGCCGAGCACATGCGGCGATGGGGGGTCTTCGGTATTTCGGCGCCAGCAGCCCCCCTTATCCGGCGCTTCGCGCCACCTTCTCCCCGCTGGGGAGGGAGAAAACCGCAAACGCCGCGCCTCCTTGCGGATAGCGCGGCGTTGGCAGGTTTTCGGTTTGCTCAGTTCAGCTTCGCCATATCACTGCGGATGACGGCGCGCAGGTCGTCGATGGGCTTGAGCGACCTGCCGTCGTCATAGTGCCAGAAGGTCCAGCCGTTGCAGGCGTCGAGACCTTGCACCTTGGCGCCGAGGCGATGGATCGAGCCCGCCTCGCCGCCGCTGGCGACGGTGCCGTCGGCGCGAACGATGGCGCTGTAGCGGCGCTTGGCATCGGTCAGCACCGTGCCCGGCTTGATCATGCCGCTCTCGATCAGCGTGTTGAAGGCGACGCGCGGTTCGGCCTTCTTGCCGGTCATGACCGACAGCGTGGCCTTGCCGAGCGGCTCGACGGCGGCGATGCGCTCGGCGGCGGCGTCGATGTAGCTCTGCTCGCGCTCGATGCCGACGAAATGGCGGCCGAGGCGCTTGGCCACGGCACCGGTCGTGCCGGAACCGAAGAAAGGATCGAGCACCACGTCACCCGGCTTGGTCGAGGCCATCAGGATACGGGCGAGCAGCGCTTCCGGCTTCTGGGTCGGATGCACCTTCTTGCCGTCGTCGCCCTTCAGCCGCTCGCCGCCCGAGCAAATCGGGAACAGCCAGTCGGAGCGCATCTGCACGTCGTCGTTCGACGCCTTCAGGGCATCGTAATTGAAGGTGTAGCCCTTGCCCTTGGCGCTCGGGCTCGCCCAGATCAGCGTCTCATGGGCGTTCTGGAACCGGCGGCCCTTGAAGTTCGGCATCGGGTTGGTCTTGCGCCAGATGATATCGTTGAGGATCCAGAAATTCAGGTCCTGCAGTGTCGCACCGACGCGGAAGATATTGTGATAAGAGCCGATGACCCAGAGCGTACCGGTCGGCTTCAGCACGCGGCGGCAGGCGAGCAGCCAGGCGCGGGTGAAGGCGTCATAGGCTTCGAAGGAAACGAACTGGTCCCACTCGTCGTCGACCGCATCGACCGGCGACTGGTCGGGCCGGGTGAGCGCGCCGCCGAGCTGGAGATTGTACGGCGGATCGGCGAAGACGACATCGACGGAATTATCGGGAAGCGCCTCGAGCGCCGCGACGCAATCGCCCTTGATGATGGAATCGAGCCAGCCTGCAGGGCGGGCGCCGCGGGAGATTTCGGCCAACGAAACAACTGATGACATGGACAACTCGCTATCACGCTTACTCGGAACTGATTTCACCGCTTATGGTTACCGAACTTGGTTACCAAATACTGAAGGCGGATGCGGAATTTGCGAAATGGCACAGCGGGATGGAAGCATTCGCCCGACGATTGCCGTGTCTTGGCGCGTGTGGGACAATGGATCATTGGACGGACAAGGAGAATTCCGTGCGCTTCTCATCTGCCTTCGCCCTGCTTCTTTCTCTTGTATTTTCATCCCTCGCCCAGGCTGCCGATAGTACCGTCGTGGTGCTGGACGCTTCAGGCTCGATGTGGGGCCAGATCGACGGCCGGTCGAAGATCGAAATCGCGCGGGAAACGATCGCCAAGGTGCTGCCTTCGGTCTCGAAGGAGACGGAACTCGGGCTGATGGTCTACGGCCACCGCGACAAGGGGTCCTGTTCGGATATCGAGCTGGTCGTTCCGCCGGCAAAAGGCACCCAAGCGGAGATCGTCGATTTCGTCAACGGCATCACGCCGAAGGGAAAGACGCCCCTGACGCAGGCCGTGCGCGAAGCCGCCGATGCCCTGAAATACACCGAGGAAAAGGCAACGGTCGTGCTTGTCACCGACGGGCTGGAAACCTGCGAGGCAGGCCCTTGCGCGCTTGCCGCCGAGCTTGAAAGCAAGGGCGTCGACTTCACCGCCCATGTCGTCGGCTTCGGATTGACGGAAGAGGAAGGCAGGAAGGTTTCTTGCCTCGCGGAAGGCACCGGCGGCCAATATTTCCAGGCGTCGGACGCCGGTCAGCTGGTCGCAGCGCTTGCCGCCACCGTTGTGGCACCGCCGATGATCAAGGCAAAACCGGTGGAGCAGGCCGAACCGGTCAAGCTTGAATACAATGTGATGACGGACAGCACGCTGTCGGAAGGCGGGCCTTCTCTCGGCGAAAGCAGCGAGATCCAGTGGCGGATATACAAGGCGGCCGCCAACGGCGAACCGGATGGCGACTATATCGATCTGCAATACAAGGCGAGCTATCAGGCCACCTACCCTGCCGGGAAATATATCGCTCTGGCGACGCTGAACGGCTCGATCGAACGCAAGGTCCCGTTCGAGATCAGCGACGGCGAAACCGCGAAGCCTTACGTCAATTTCGACGCCGGCTACCTCATCATTTCGCCGAAGCGGACGCCGCAGGACGCAGGCCCCGACGAGGCCGCGGCCGTCCTGATCGGCTTCGGCGATCATTCGGCAACCTATTACGGCAAGGCGAAATTCTATGCGCCGGCGGGAAAGGTCAGCCTGAAGGGAACGATCGGGGCGACCACGGCACAGGACAGCGTAACGGTCAAAGCGGGTGAGACGGTCGAGCGCGACCTCGTCATCGGCTCCGGCGTCATCGACAACAAGGCTGTCTATGCCGAAGGCGGCCTGGCGGTCGAATCCTCGGAAATATTCTTCGAAATCGCCGCGCCGCAGAAGGACATCAACGGCGATCGCAAGACCTTCGGCAGCACCTATGGCACCGGCACGAAACTCGACAGCCCCGCGGGCGACTTCATCCTGACCGCCCGCCTCGGCTCGGTACGGGCGGAAGTGCCCTATTCGATCAAGGCCGGCGAACGCAAGGACGTCGTCGTCAACCTCAACGCCGGCGTGCTGGCGATCAACGCCCCGGGCGCCTACGGCATCGAGATCATCGAAGCCAGGAAGGACATTCAGGGCAACCAGAAGACCGTCTCGCAAGGCTACGGCGTCGAGTAAAAGGACACCGTCGCACCCGGCGACTACATCGTCCGCGTCACCTACGAGGGCGACAAGGCCCCGAAGGACACGCCGGCGGTGGTGAAAGCCGCCGAGCGCACGGAGATTACGGTGCAATGACGAATTCGGGCGCGTTGCGGCGGCTCGGATTTTCTGCGCAACGCTCGCTCAGTCGGTCATCCTGTCCTCGGGTCAAACCCGAGGACAGGAGACGAAGGAGGAGAGATGCAGCGCTCAACTCATACCACACGCTCTCTCGCCCCATGATAAGCCCGGCTGTCTTCCGGCGCCTCGTCCCGCTCCGTCATGCCATAATCACGGATGACGCTGGCGATGCGCAGGCGGTAATCGGCGAAGGTGCCGTTGCGGCCGGCATGCTGGGCTGCCCGATGCTCCGGGCCGTTGCGCCAGGTGGCGATCGCCGCCTCGTCGCGCCAGAACGACAGGGACAGGATCTTGCCCGGCATCTTCAGGCTCTCGAACCGCTCGATCGACAGGAAGCCGTCGATCCTTTCGAGACGCGCATGCAGCTGTGCAGCAAGATCAAGATAGGCGCTGCGCCGGTCATCGGCCGGCTGGACCTCGAAGATGACGGCGATCACGACGAAATCCCCTTGGCATGCGGCAGCGAAACGTTCTTCAGGAAAATCCGGTCCTCCTTGAGGATGAAGCGCTCCCTCTTGGCAAACTGATAGTTTTCGGCGCCGAGCGGATCGGCGGCAAGCCTGGCGCGATAGGCCTCGTAGGCGGCAAGGCTCTCGATGGTGTAGACGCCGTAGGCGGTGGTGGCCGAGCCTTCGTGCGGGCCGAAATAGCCGATCAGGTCGGCGCCGTTGCGCGGGATCGCCTGGCCCCAGTTGCGGGCGTAGGTCGCAAACTCCTCGCGCTTGAACGGATCGATTTCATAGCGGATGAAGCAGGTGATCATCGGTGGTCTCCTCGGTTTCGATGATCTCTTTTGTCAGCTTGAATGCGCTCGATGCTTCGGTTAGCATCGAAGTATGAAAGAAGGACCCGACATAGCCCAGATCGGATCGCTGATCGGCGACCCGGCGCGCGCCAACATGCTGACCGCACTGATGGGCGGCAAGGCGTTGACGGCGACCGAGCTTGCCGGAACGGCGGGGATCACGCTGCAGACCGCGAGTTCGCATCTGTCGAAACTGGAGGCCGGCGGCCTGATCGGCCAGCGCAAGCAGGGTCGCCACCGCTATTTCGCGCTTGCCGACGACGACGTCGGGCTGTTGCTCGAAAGCCTGATGGGATTTGCCGCCCATCGCGGCTTCACCCGCCACCGCACCGGCCCCAAGGACCCGGCGCTGCGCAAGGCACGCGTCTGCTACAACCATCTCGCCGGCGACTATGGCGTGCGCATGCTCGACAGCCTTGTGGCCGAGGAAGTGATCGCCGGTGCGGGCGACGACCTGACGCTGACCGAAACCGGCGCGGGAAAAATGACGGCGCTCGGCATCGACCTTTCGGCGCTGACCAGATCGCGGCGGCCGGTCTGCCGGACCTGCCTCGACTGGAGCGAGCGCCGTTCGCATCTGTCGGGCTCGCTCGGCCAGGCGCTGCTGACGCTGTTTCTCGACAAGGGCTGGGCCAGGCGCGAGACCGACAGCCGCGCCGTGCGCTTTACCGGCACCGGCGAGAAGGAATTCGCAAGACTCTTTCCCCTGCCCGCCTGATCAGCAACCGGGCAAAACGACCAACGCGCCCTCGAAGCCCGAAGCGGCAATGCCGCTACAGAGCGGCGACCATTCGCAGCGCTCGCATCCCCCACGGATGGAGCCCGCGCTGAAGGCCTCGCGCATTCGCGCCAGAAAATCCACGTCCGGAATGATCGACCGGCCGGGTCCGGCAGGCACGCCAAGCAGGTCTTCGACCGCCGCGCTGGCGCTGCGATCCCGCTCCGTCACGCTGTCGCAAAAACAGTGGTGGTCGGTCTCTCCAAGCATCGGTGCGCAAATATCGTCCGGACCGTCCACCACCAGAATGTCCTCCCCGGCAGAGAGGCGCTTTGCGATAAGACCATAGTTTTCCGTGAACGCAGCCGTATACCCCTTGCCGACGAAGGTCAGCATGCAGAGCAGGTGATGCGGGCGCAGGCGAACGGTCATGGCGGTCTTTATGCCGGAGGAAAACGGGTGCCGAAGCGTGTTTTACCTAGCGCGCATATACGGCTGACGCAACAACTTCGGTTTCCGCCGTCTCGCCATCGCTACACAGATGCCGACCCCGCCCATCCTGCATGGCAGCTTCCCGCCGCGCATGGTTGAGCTTTTGAGGCGCTTCGTGTACATCGCCCCCTTCGTTCCAAGGATCTGGCTTTCCCCCAAGGATTCCCCGACATGACCAGCATTGATCTCATCATCTTCGACTGCGACGGCGTTCTGGTCGATTCGGAAATCATCGCCAGCGAGGTCGAGGCGGAACTCCTGACCGAAGCCGGTTATCCCATCAGCACCGAGGAAATGGCCGAGCGTTTTGCCGGCATGACCTGGCACAACACGCTTCTTGCCATCGAGAAGGAAGCCGACATTCCGCTTTCGGCCCAGCTCCTCACCAAGAACGAGACGATCCTCGACAAGCGGCTGGCAAGCGACGTCAAGATCATCGACGGCGTCAAGCCGGTGCTGGCGCAGCTGACGCTGCCGCACTGCATCTGCTCCAACTCGACATCGAAGCGTCTCGCTCTGATGCTCGGCAAGGTCGGCATCAAGGATCATTTCGGCACGCATATCTATTCGGCCCGCGACCTCGGCGAAGACAGGGTGAAACCGAAGCCGGACATCTTCCTGCACGGCGCCAAGCAGTTCGGCATCGATCCGTCGCGCGTGCTGGTGATCGAGGATTCCGTCCACGGCATCCATGGCGCCATCGCTGCCGGCATGCGCGTCGTCGGCTTCACCGGCGCCTCGCACACCTATCCCTCCCATGCCGACAAGCTGACCGAAGCGGGTGCCGAGACCGTGATCTCGCGCATGAGCGCACTGCCCGGCGTCATCGCCGCTTTGTCGGAATGGTCGGAATCGCTGACGGCATAAGGTATGGGCGGTTCGACGTTCCGCCAGACACTGACTTTGGATGAGTCAATCTTCGTCGATCATCCGGCCAGTGACCTTCGTATACTCATCCTCCCAAAGCCAATCGCACGCATCCTCGTACGTTTTGAATATCTGGCGTGTCTCTTTTTCCGCGGGATCGTAGACGTGAAAACTCGCGTCACTTTCATAGTGCAGTAAAATGAGGACATATGGAGGATAGGCAGACCAATCATACCACACCTCAAACCACGTGAAATGTTCAGTAATTCTCTTGGTCTGCATCACGTGCCCGATCAATTTTAGCGTTTATCCAGCTGGCTACGACGTCATGGCTTGAATCGTAACGAGGCAAGATCCGGGTCAATGCGAACTGCCGTCAGAGCTACATCCTGACATTCTAGGCGAGAGGGACGAAGTCCGGAGGATTTCCCTCAGTATGACGTTGAGCCCCGCCGACGCAGAGACTCTCATCAAAGGAGGCAACAGAAAAGCCGTGCGATCTTCTCGCGCCGGCTTCTCAATTTCAGGGGCAAAAATCCCTGCTTATTTCTTCTTCTTGCCCGCCGCCGGGCCTTCATCGAAGCCGATATAGACCTTGGCGAAATCGCCGGCGCCGCCGGGCAGCGCGATGTTGGCCTTGGTGAAGATGAACTGGGCGGTGCCGGCGCCGGCCGGAACCTCGACCGGGTATTGCGTCAGCTCGGAATAGAGCGTGTTCTTGCCATCGGTCGCGGCGACGCGGATCGGCAGGTTGACGCTGCCGGCGCCGCCGGCCGGGCCGGCAACGACGCGGCCCTGGACGACGACGGTCATCACCAGCTGGCTTTCGGTCTGGACGCACTGGCGCGTCGTGTCGGCCAGCGACGCCTGGTAGACGATCTTCGTCGGATCGTCCTTGGCGCCCTTGGCATAGGTGCGGTAGTTCGCCGTTCCGTCGAGCAGATAAACCTGCGGGCAGGTGCCCTGGATGACGGCGGGGGTTGGCGCCGTTGCACTGCCGCCGGCATCGATCGCTCCGCCGGTATCCGTTTTGTTGCAGCCCGCTATGAGCACGAGAAGTGAAATTCCGAGAAGACGGCTGGAGATTTTACCAAACACCTGAGTTGACCCTCTGCCTTGCACAATTGATGTCGTGGAGCACGACTGACCGGAAAATAAGGATTTTTTCCGTCGCCTCCCCCTGCAACTGGGCCTTTCAAGACCCTTGGTGATGGTCTATAGCAGCGACGCATCGAAAAATCGATTGGAGTCTCAAAGCGCAAGGTCAATTTTTCAGCCCCCGTCAAAACGCGACGGAAGGCGGCTGGAGCGACCAACGGCGGAGCTGCAAGACGATATTTCCGCCGGCTTCGCCAAGGGCTGACGCAAAAGAACCGCGATTTCCATCCGGTTTCGAATAGGGTGCCGATCAATTCTCGCCGCATCCTCCGCGGCAGCCAGACGACGAAGGATGGTCACGGTGAAGTATGTCTCGACGCGGGGCGAAGCCCCTTCGCTCAACTTTTGCGATGCGCTTCTGGCGGGCCTTGCCCGCGACGGCGGTCTCTATGTGCCGAAGGAATGGCCGCGTTTTTCCAAGAAGGAAATCCGGGCGCTGCGCGGCAAATCCTATGAGGAGATCGCCTTCACCGTTCTTTCGCCTTTCGTCGACGGCGAAATCGCCGACGACAAGTTCCGGGCGATGATCGACGAGGCCTACGCCACCTTCCGCCACCCGGCGATCGCGCCGCTCGTCCAGACCGGGCCGAACGCCTTCATCATGGAACTGTTCCACGGCTCGACGCTGGCTTTCAAGGACGTCGCCATGCAGCTGCTCGGGCGGCTGATGGATCATGTGCTTACCGAGCGCAACCAGCGCGCTACGATCGTCGGCGCGACTTCGGGCGACACCGGGGGAGCTGCGATCGACGCCTTTGCCGGGCGCGACCGGACCGACATCTTCATCCTCTTCCCGCATGGCAAGGTCTCGCCCGTGCAGCAGCGCCAGATGACCACCTCCAAGGCGGCCAACGTGCATGCACTGGCGGTCAAGGGCAATTTCGACGACTGCCAGAACCTCGTCAAAGCCATGTTCAACGACGTCGCCTTCCGCGACCGCGTGGCGCTGTCCGGCGTCAACTCGATCAACTGGGCGCGCATCATGGCCCAGATCGTCTACTACTTCACCACCGCGCTCGTGCTGGGCGGGCCGGACCGGAAAATCTCCTTCACGGTTCCGACCGGCAATTTCGGCGATATCTTTGCCGGCTACGTCGCCATGCAGATGGGGCTGCCGATCGACAAGCTGATCGTGGCCACCAATGAGAACGACATTCTCGCCCGCACGCTGAAGACCGGCCGCTACGAGATGCGCGACGTCAAGGCGACGACATCGCCATCGATGGACATCCAGATCTCCTCGAATTTTGAGCGGCTGCTGTTCGAAGCCTATGATCGCGACGCCTCGAAGGTGCGCGGCGCCATGGCGGGCCTGAAGCAATCCGGCGCCTTCGAGATCGAGGAAAAGGCGCTGAAGTCCATCCGCAAGGTGTTCCGCGCCGGCCGTGCGACCGAAAAGGAGGTCGCCAAGACCATCCGCTCGACGCTGGAGACGACCGGCTATCTGCTCGACCCGCATACGGCGATCGGCGTTTTCGTCGCCGGCAAGCAGGAAAAGCCGAATACGCCGATGGTGACGCTTTCAACCGCCCATCCGGCGAAATTCCCGGCTGCAGTAAAATCGGCCAGTGGTATTGACCCGGCGCTTCCAACGTGGCTTGCTGATCTGATGGTCAGGGAGGAGCGTTTCGATATTCTGGAGCCGGAGCTGAAAATCGTTGAAAACTTTATCAGCGAGCACGCCCGCATCCTGAGCTAAAGGACGCAGAAAGACGTATGATGAAAGTTGAGTGCACCCGGCTCCAATCCGGGTTGACCGTCGTCACCGAGAACATGCCGCATCTTGAAAGCGTGGCCCTCGGTGTCTGGATCAAATCCGGTTCACGCGATGAAACCACGGACGAGCACGGAATTGCCCATCTGCTGGAGCATATGGCGTTCAAGGGCACAGCGCGGCGAACCGCCCGCGACATTGCCGAGCAGATCGAAAATGTCGGCGGCGAAGTCAACGCCGCCACCTCAACCGAAACCACGTCCTATTACGCCCGCATCCTTCAGGACGACGTTCCGCTCGCCGTCGACATTCTCGCCGACATCCTGACGGAATCCTCCTTCGACGAAGACGAACTGCAGCGCGAAAAACACGTCATCCTGCAGGAAATCGGCGCCGCCAACGACACGCCCGACGATGTCGTCTTCGACAAGTTCGCCGAAACCGCCTTTGCCAACCAGACGGTCGGACGGCCGATCCTCGGCACGCCGGAAACGGTTCTTTCCTTCACGCCTGAGCAGATCCGCGCCTATCTCGGCCGCAACTACACCACCGACCGCATGTTCGTGGTCGGTGCCGGCGCCGTCGATCATGATAGCTTTGTGCGACAGGTTGAAGACCGCTTTGCCAGCCTTCCGCAAAAGCCGGCCACAGCGCCGGTTACCGACGCCGCCCGCTATACCGGTGGCGACGTGCGGGAAGACCGCGACCTGATGGACGCACAAGTCCTGCTCGGTTTCGAGGGCAAGGCCTATCACGCGCGCGATTTCTACTGTTCGCAGATTCTCGCCAATATCCTCGGCGGCGGCATGTCGTCGCGCCTCTTCCAGGAAGTGCGCGAGCATCGCGGTCTCTGTTATTCGGTCTATGCCTTTCACTGGGGGTTTTCCGATACCGGCATCTTCGGCGTTCATGCGGCAACCGGCGGCGAAAACCTGCCGGAGCTGATGCCGGTCATCATCGATGAATTGCGCAAGTCGTCGATGAAGATAGAGCAGCAGGAAATCGACCGCGCCCGCGCCCAGATCCGCGCCCAACTGCTGATGGGGCAGGAAAGCCCCGCCGCCCGCGCCGGCCAGATTGCCCGCCAGATGATGCTCTATGGCCGGCCGATCCCGAACGAGGAACTGATGGAGCGCCTGTCCGGCATTACCATCGAGCGCCTGACGGATCTTGCCGGGCGATTGTTCTTCGACACGACGCCGACGCTTTCAGCGATCGGACCGGTCGAGAAGCTGGCGCCGATGAACGATATCCTCGGTGCATTGTCCAACAAGGCCGTTCAAGCTCGCGCCGCCAACGGATAATTCTTATTTTGAAGGGCGACCTCCGGGCGTTCCTCGAGCGCCCGGCACCCTCGCATCCACCCACGCGCTGCGGAGGCTTATATGACACGATCGGTCTTTCGGTTTCTGTCGCGGCAGCCGGATCCGGTCGAGATTGCCAATGCTACGCATTTGCTGCGCTTGCCCAAGACATCCGATTATCGGCAATGGTATCAATTGCGTAGCGAAAGCCGCGCCTTCCTCGAGCCCTGGGAGCCGACCTGGCGCGCCGACGAGATGACCGAGAGTGCCTTCCGCAACCGCGTCATCCGCAACGAGCAGGAATTTTCCTCCGGCCAGGCCGTACCGCTCTTCATTTTTTCGCGCGCCGAGGACCAGCTGATCGGCGGCCTGACCATCGGCTACATCCGCCGGGGAGCCGCGCAATGCTGCATGATCGGCTACTGGATGGGCGAGCGGCACGCCGGCAAGGGCCATATGGCTGAGGCCGTCAAGCTTGCCATTCCCTACATCTTTTCAAGCCTTCAGTTGCACCGTATCGAAGCAGCCTGTATTCCCGAGAACCAGAGAAGTATCCGGCTCCTTGAAAAGGCCGGGTTTCAGCGCGAAGGCTACTTGCGGGAATATCTGAAAATCAACGGGCTATGGCGGGATCACCTCATGTTCTCCCTTCTCTCGCAGGACAGCGTGCAACCTAAGAATTTGAGTGATTGATGTCTTTGAACTGCCTGCCTCTCTATGCCTCAGCACGAAGGTTCCTGGCGCTTCTGGCCGCCATGATGACCATGGTCTGCCTGATGGGTAGCGGCGCAGCATTTGCCACGGAACCCGTCAAGATTTCGCGCGAGGACACCGCGCTCGACCTGACGGCGACAACCGAAATCTATACCGGCCGCGGCGAAGCCTTCCAGGTCTCGACGGCGCCGGGCACCGATGGCATCGTCCGGCGCATCGAGGTGCGATCGAGCGCCGAGAATCACCAGGGCGACTGGGCCGTGTTTGCGCTCGCCAATGTTTCGGAAGAGCAGCTGGAGCGCGTCATCGTCGCCCCGCATTTCCGCCTGGTGAATTCCAAACTGTTCTGGCCGGACCTCGGCTCGCAGCGCATTCTGTCGATCACCCCGAGCGAAGGCTTTGCGCTCGACCGGCAGCCGAGCGACGAAGCCGACGTGTTTCGCATTACGCTGAACCCCGGCTCGGTCATCACCTTCGTGGCGGAACTGGCGGGACCCGACCTGCCGCAGATCTACCTCTGGCAACCCGATGCCTACAAGGACACGGTCAACGCCTTTACCCTCTATCGCGGCATCGTGCTCGGCATTGCCGGCCTGCTTGCGGTGTTCCTGACCATTCTCTTCGTCGTCAAGGGAACCTCGATGCTGCCGGCAACGGCTGCGCTCGCCTGGGCGGTGCTTGCCTATATCTGCGTCGATTTCGGCTTCCTGTCGAAGCTGATCAGCATTACCGCCGGCGACGAACGCATATGGCGCGCCGGTACGGAAGTGTTCCTGGCCGCTGGCCTCGTGATCTTCCTGTTCACCTATCTCAACCTCAACCGCTGGCACCAGCATCTGAGCTATGCGACGCTTGCCTGGATTCTCGGCCTCGGCCTGCTGTTCGGCGTCGCCATCTACGACCCGGCGATCGCTTCGGGCATCGCGCGCCTCTCCTTCGCACTGACCGGCACCTGCGGCATATTTCTGATCGCCTATCTCGGCTTCAACCGTTACGACAGGGCCATCCTGCTGGTGCCCGCCTGGCTCTTGATCCTCGTCTGGCTGTTCGGTGCATGGCTGACGGTCACCGGCCAGCTTGCCAATGACATCGTCCAGCCGGCGCTCGGCGGCGGCCTCGTCCTGATCGTCCTGCTGATCGGCTTCACCGTGATGCAGCACGCGTTTGCCGGCGGTGCCTACAGCCAGGGCCTGTTCTCCGATCTCGAGCGTCAGTCGCTGGCCCTGACGGGCTCCGGCGATACCGTCTGGGACTGGGATGTGGCGCGCGATCGCGTCGTCACCATCCCCGACATCTCGGCGCAGCTCGGCCTCTCGCCCGGGACCATGCACGGGCCTGCGCGCAACTGGCTGCCGCGCCTGCATCCCGACGACCGCGACCGTTTCCGCGCGACACTCGACGTGCTGCTGGAGCACCGCAAGGGCCGGCTGAACCACGAATTCCGCGCGCGCGCCGAGGACGGTCACTACCATTGGCTGTCGATCCGCGCGCGGCCGGTGCTTGGCGCCAATGGCGAAATCATCCGCTGCGTCGGCACCATCGTCGACATCACCGAACAGAAGACCTCTCTCGACCGCCTGCTGCACAACGCGCTACACGACAATCTGACGGGTTTGCCGAACCGGCAGATCTTCCTTGACCGGCTGCAGTCCATCCTGTCGCTGGTGCCAGGCTCAAATGCCGTGCGGCCGACCGTGCTGACGATCGATATCGATCGCTTCAAGCAGGTCAACGAGGCGCTCGGCATCGCCGCCGGCGACAATATCCTGATTGCGCTGACCCGCCGCCTGCGCCGGCTCCTGAAGCCGCAGGACACGCTGGCCCGCCTGGTCGGGGACGAGTTCGGCCTGATCCTGATGTCGGAGCGCGACCCCGCCAAGGTCGCCGACTTTGCCGATGCCGTTTCCAAGGCGATCATGGTGCCGCTCAATTTCGGCAACCGCGAAATCAATCTCACCGCCTCGATCGGCCTCGTCTCCTGGGTCGACCAGCAGGAAAATGCCGCCGGGCTGCTCGATGACGCCGAGCTTGCGATGTACCGCGCCAAAAAGGCGGGCGGTAACCGTGTCGAGCCCTTCCGCCCGGCCTTCCGCACCTCCGGCACCGACCGCCTGCAGCTGGAAAACGACCTGCGCCGCGCCATCGAACGCAAGGAACTGAGCCTCGTCTATCAGCCGATCGTGCGCCTGGTGGACGCCGAGATCGCCGGTTTCGAAGCCCTGATGCGCTGGGAGCATCCGAAACGCGGCAGCATCTCGCCGTCAGAGTTCATCCCGATCGCGGAAGGCTCCGATCTCATCAACCAGCTCGGCATGTTCGCCTTCGAGAAGGCGACCAGCGACCTGACGGACTGGCAGCTCCAGACCGGCGACCTGCCGATCTTCGTCTCCATCAACCTGTCGAGCGCGCAGTTGCTCAACAATGACCTGCATGACGATGTGCGGGCGATTCTGAACAAGAACCACTGCGATCCGCAGAAGGTGAAGGTGGAACTCACCGAATCCCTGGTCATGGAAAACCCGGAGCAGGCCCGCCTGGTTCTGGAAAAGCTGAAGGATGCCGGCCTGAAGCTGGCGCTCGACGACTTCGGCACCGGCCATTCCTCGCTCGCCTACCTCACCCGGTTTCCCTTCGATACGATCAAGATCGACAAGGCGCTGGTCAAGGATCCGAGCGACAAGCGCACGATCCTGCTCCGCTCCGTCATCACCATGGCGCGCGAACTCGACATGCAGGTCGTCGCCGAAGGCATCGAATCCGAGGAAGATGCCATCCAGCTGGCCCAGCTGGGTTGCGATTTCGGCCAGAGCTTCCTGTTCGGCCCGCCGATCGGCTCGGAATCGATCCTGCGGCTCCTGAAGGAACGCTTTCCGCTGATGAAGCGGGCGTAAGTATCAGCCGGTAGCCAATAGGCTGTAGGCAGTAGATAAGGCGGGTCTCTGTCAGGGAAGGACCAATTGGCTATTGGCTATTGCCCATAAGCCGCCCTTCCCGCCTTATCAGCCGATTGATAAAATCCAGTTTCTGCACCACCGGCGGCGATAGCACGAACGGGTAGCTGTCCGGCTGGCCCATGCTGCGCTGAATGCTGTTCAGCGCCACGCTCAAGGGGATCCAGGCGTCGACCAGCGTCTGCGCATCCGTCGCCCGATAGGGGTCGAAATCGACTTCCGCCGCCATGCCCTCGTGGCGGCGCGGTTCGGTCGAAAGTCCGAAGGAATGCGCCGTTTCCAGCGCATCGACGATATGGAAAAAGTGTGCCCAGCATTCGGCGAAATCCTCTGCCGGATGCGTGCTGGCATAGGCGCTGATGAACCGTGCCTGCCAGTCGGCGGGAGGTCCCTGCTCGTAGTTGCGGCGAAGCGCCTGCGCATAATCCGCCCGTTCGTCGCCGAACAGCGACCGCGCCTCGTTCAGGGTCTGGTCGTCGCGGACAAGCTGGGCCCAGTAGAAGTGACCGGTCTCGTGGCGGAAATGGCCGAGCAGCGTGCGGTAGGGCTCGTTCATCGAGACACGCACGCTCTCGCGCGTGGCATCGTTGGCTTCAGCCGCGCGCAGGCTGATCAGACCGTCCTCGTGACCGGTCATGGCCGGCACGAGGTTGCCGTAGGTATCGACCTCGTCGGCGAGAAAATCGAAGACAAGCCCGCCCTGCGGATCGACGTCACGTCCGGGCCGCGGCAGATTCCAGCGCAACAGCGAATAGAACAGATGCCGCTGCGCCTGGCCGATCTTCTGCCAGCGCGCCAGCCCCTCGGGGTTGTCGGTGACAGGCACCATGCGATTGTAGCGGCAGGCCTGGCAATAGGCGTGGTCGTCGTTCACCGAGATCAGCCAATTGCAAATATCATGCGCGGCATTGGCGCAGAAACGGACATCCGCCTCCTGACGCGAGGATACCCGCCAGAGGTCACCACCGGCCGGCGTCACCGCCTGTATCGCCATGGCCTCCGGCAGGAAGCCAAGCTGTGAGCCGCAATTGATGCAAACGCGGTTGTCGAAATGGACCGGGGTTCCGCAAGTGCCGCATTCGTAGAGTCTCATGAAAAATCATCCGCCCAATGGTCAGCATGGAATATCGAATAAATCGAATGCGTCAAAAAAGAACATATGCTGCGACAGGAATGCCCGCCGGCAAGAAGCACAGCGGGCACCGGCGCTAGAAATCTTCCATCCAGTTGAACCCGTCAGGACAGTCGATCCGCGCACCCTGGAGCTGTCCCCTCCCATACACGCAGGGGACAGCAATCAGATTACATGCGGTCAATGGCGCCCTTCACGGCACTCTTGGCCTTGCCAGTCGCAGACTGGACCTTGCCCGTCACTTCCTGACCCTTGCCTTCCGCCTGCAGTTTCCTGCTGCCGGTTGCCTTGCCGGCCGCCTGCTTGGCCTTGCCTGCCGCCTGGTTGGCTGCGCCGGAAATCTTGTCGGAAGTGCTGCCCATGATCCGTCTCCTTGAAAGGTTGAGGACAGGACCAAGCGCCGTGTCCTTGCGTTCGGAAAACGGAAGGCAGGTGAAATTGTTCCGGCAAAAAGCCGCAAGGGCGGAAAAATCCGCCGGTCAGGCGTGACCGGCATCCATGGACAGCATGGCCGGAGAAACGCCCATCAGCGCCAGCGCCCGGTCATATTTGTCGCCCAGATCGCGGTCGAAGATCAGTTCCTCGCTCGCCGGGCAATTCAGCCAGCCATTGCTGGCGATCTCGCTTTCCAGCTGGCCGGCACCCCAGCCGGCATAGCCAAGCATCATCATCGCCTTGGAAGGCCCCTCGCCGCGCGAAATGGCCCGCACGATATCGAGCGTCGCCGTCAGGCAGATGTCATCGCTGACCGGAATGCTGGATTCGCTCAGGTAATCGTCGGAATGCAGCACGAAGCCACGACCGGTTTCGACAGGCCCGCCCGTCTGGATCTGGAAATTGCGGGTGATGGTCGGCAAGCGGATCGCTTCTGCCTGATCGATGATCTGCAGGTGAAGAAGCACATCCGGGAAGGTCAACTGCTGCGGACGGTTGAGCACGAAACCCATGGCACCGTCACTCGAATGGGCGCAGATGAAGATGACCGTGCGGGCGAAATTGCTGTCGAACATGCCGGGCATGGCGATCAGGAACTGACCGTCTAGCAAACCGCGCTCGCGTTTCTTCTGAAATGTCGCCATCATGGTGTCAGCCTTCTGGGTCAAATGAAAAGCGTTTCCACCCCTCGTCTTTTGGTTTTGAGGCTTTTCCTGGGTTTCCTCGGCTCGCCTCCATCAAGAGAAAATGATCCGGAGGTGAAAGCGGGCATCTTTCAACCATGCCCCAAAACCGATAAGCCTCATCCTCATGAAAGATCATCGTCTCCTAGAGAATGTGACTCATTTGGCGGCGCTGGCAAGCCTTGCCGCACATTTTTTTATTGTCCCCACCGTGCAGGCCGCGCAGAGCGAGTGGGCGCATTCCGAAGGTGGCGCGATCCGCATCGTCGCCGTCAGGCCGCAGCCAGACGGGACGATCCCGGCCATCCTCGACATCCGGCTGGAACCCGGCTGGAAGACCTATTGGCTGGAGCCCGGAGCAAGCGGCATCCCGCCACAAGTGAGCATCGATCCGAAGGATGGCATCTCCTTTTCCGGAATGCGCTTTCCGGCACCGAGGGGCTTTGGCGAAGGTGTGGATCACTACACCGGTTACGACAAATCCGTGGCTTTTCCGCTTCTTTTGAAGAGCGAGAAGAGCGGCGACCTGTCCCTCAATATCTCCGTCTTCCTCGGCATCTGCAAGGACATCTGCATCCCTGTCCAGGCCGATCTCAGCCTTTCGTTGCCCGAAGGTACCGCAGAAAACCCACTCGACAGGGCACGGATTGACGATGCCGTTTCCGCCTTGCCGGCGCAACCCTCCGAGGCGTTCAAGGTCAAGGCCGCGTCCTTCGATGCCGCCGGCAAGCGTCTTCGCCTCTCGCTGGTCACCCCCGATGCATCCACCGGCACGCCGCCCGAACTTTTCCTCGCCGGTCCGCCCGGCTACAGTTTCGGCAAGCCCGAAAACATCAGCGTAACGAACGGTGAATTTACCGCAGACGTGCCGGTGCGGGTTCCCGCAAAAGGCGGCGCGCTGAAGAGCGGATCGGTCCTGCTCGTCGCGCGATCCGGCGAGCGCAGCATGGAAACCCCGCTTGCCTTTGACTGAGGCAATTCTATATTCCTTCTCGACCCATCGCAGCGCCCGACACAACGGAGCGACTGCGCTTTTTGCCTTTCCGAAAAGCCTCAAGGAGTAAGACCGTGACCATTTCTGTCGGAGACAAGCTGCCTGCCGCCACCTTCAAGGAAAAGACCGCCGACGGCCCGGTCGAAATCACCACCGATCAGCTGTTTTCCGGCAAGACGGTCGTGCTGTTCGCAGTTCCCGGCGCCTTCACGCCGACCTGCTCGCTCAATCACCTGCCCGGCTATCTGGAAAACCGCGACGCGATCCTGGCACGCGGCGTCGACGACATCGCCGTCGTCGCCGTCAACGACCTGCATGTCATGGGCGCCTGGGCAACCGCATCCGGCGGCATGGGCAAGATCCACTTCCTTTCCGACTGGAACGCCGCCTTCACCAAGGCGCTCGGCATGGACATCGACCTCTCCGCCGGCACGCTCGGCGTGCGCTCGAAGCGTTATTCGATGCTGGTGGAGAATGGCGTCGTGAAGACCCTGAACGTCGAGGAAAGCCCCGGCCAGGCAACCGTTTCGGCCGCCGCCGCCATGCTGGAACAGATCTGAGGCAAAACGGCCGGCTCCGCCTCATCGGAACCGGCCGTCTTCAGTTCATACCTGGGTCATGCCCCCATCGACGCTCAGCTCGATGCCGTTGACATAGCCCGCGTCCGCAGAGGCGAGAAAAGTTACCGTGGTCGCGATCTCTTCTGGCTGAGCGACGTAGCCAAGCGGCACGGCTTGTTCGGCATGGCTGTGCAAGGCGGCGATCTGCTGCTCGTCCATCTTCAAGCCGTTTTCCATGATCGGCGTGCGCGTCAATCCGGGGCTGACGGCATTGACGCGGATTTTTCGCTCCTTGAGATCATTGGCGAGCGTTCGGGCGAAAGAACGCACAGCCGCCTTTGACGCATTGTAGAGGCTGAGCTGTGCCATCCCCTTGTTTGCGACGATCGAGGCGTTGAGCACAATGGCCCCGCCATCCGGGACCAGCGGCAGGAGGGTTTGCACGGTGAAAAACAGACCTTTAACGTTGATATCGAAGGTCTTGTCGAACTCGGCCTCGGTCGTCACGCCGAAGCTGTTCTTTTCGGCGATGCCGGCATTGGCGAAGAGCACATCGACGTTGTCGCCACGCTCCTCGATCTCCGCCTTGAGCTTTACAATATCGCCGATTTTCGAGACATCCGAGACCACCGGAACGGCACGCTCGCCGAGCACCGCCACCGCGGCATCAAGACTCTTGCGCGTGCGCCCGGTTACGTAAACGCGTCTTGCCCCTTCCTTTAGAAAGGCGCTTGCGGTCGCCAGACCGATACCGGTCGAACCGCCCGTTACAACCGCCACCCGATTATCAAATCTCTTCGTCATCAACATTCCTTCCTTATTTCCGTATTACGGTATTTCGAAATTACCGAAATATTGAAGTCTGTCAATCGGTGTGTTATCTGCGGCTCATGACCCAGTTCTTTCATCCGTCACGAGACGACATAACCCTGACCGGCGTCATGACCGCACTCGGAGACCCCACGCGGCTGGCGATCGTAAAGACGCTCTACCGTTCAGCAAACGGCAGGAATTGCGGCGAAGCGGCCGCGCCCTTTCCCGGCATGGCACGTTCGACCCTTTCGGGCCACTTCCGGATCCTGCGCGAATCAGGCGTCATTCAGACCACGAAGAAGGGTGTCGAGAATATCAACGTGGTACGGCTCGACGACCTCGAAGCCCGCTTTCCGGGACTTTTGGCAAAGGTCATGTCCTATTGACGACGCGGCCAGAGCGGCGCCCACGATAATGCCCGAGCGCCACCGGCCTGATGGCGCCGCCCCTCAGCCCGCGCGTTGTTCGACGAGGTTGGCAAGCTGCTCCGCGACGGTGCCCCATCCGTCGTAAAAGCCCATTTCCGCATGCATGTTGCGGTCAGCATTGTTCTTGTGCATCACATAGGCGGTATAATCCGTGCCGTCCGCGTGGTCCTGCAATGTGATGATCGCGGTCATGAACGGCTGTTCGGCAGGCCGCCATCCACCGACAAGCGCGTTTGTAAAGACGATCCGCTCGCCATCGGCGATATCGAGGAAGCAGGCGTTCAAATGGGGTTCGAAATCGCCGCCGTTCTCGCTCATCCGGGTGATGAACGAGCCGCCGGGACGCAGTTCCATGTCCACGACCTTGCATCTGGCCGGTGCCGGTATCCACCATTGTTCGAGGCTGGCAGGGTCGGTCCAGGCGTTCCAGACGAGCGAGCGCGGTGCCCGGATGACGCGGGAAATCGTCAGGTCGAGGTCCGGATTTGAAGAACGGATCATTGTGCTTCTCCTTTCTTTTGAGCGGTGGCGACAAACTGCTCGAGCCTGTCGGTGCGGCCCTCCCAGAGGTCGCGTTGTTGGGATAGCCACGCTTCGACCGCAGCGAACTGTTTTCTCTCGATGACGCAGGTCCGGACGCGACCTTCCTTGCGCGTCCGGATCAAGCCGCTGCCTTCGAGAAAATGTATGTGCTTCATGAACGAGGGCAAGGCCATGTCGAAGGGCTTTGCGAGATCGCTGATGCTCGCCGGGCCTGCGCCCAACCGCGCCAGAACGGCCCGGCGGGTGGGATCGGACAGCGCTTGAAAAAGGCCATCCAGTTGCCGTGAATACTGTTCCATAAGGCTAAGTATCATCACATAACACTTAGCGCAAGAGCTAAGTAAACGTGCTGCGGCATTGTTGGAGCAGCAGCTGGGCGAAGCGCATCAGCGACCGGGAAAGGTCAGGCGGCCTGCCCAATATTTCGCTTTGCCTAATTTATCAAAAGGAGCAAACTGAGCGCCGTGGGTGCTTTTGGTGAGCATCTCCTCAACGCTGTGGGGGGTTTCATGACACTTGCAATCAATGATCTCGCGCCGGATTTCACGGCAACAACCACCGAAGGCGACGTCCGGTTCCACGACTGGATCGGCGATTCCTGGGTAGTGCTTTTCTCGCACCCGAAGGATTTCACGCCGGTGTGCACCACGGAACTGGGTTACATGGCCCGGATCAAGCCCGAATTCGACAGGCGCGGCGTCAAGATCATCGGCCTCTCGGTCGATCCGCTGGACCGTCATTCCGGCTGGGTGAAGGACATCGAGGAAACGCAGGGCTTCGCGCCGAATTTCCCGATGATCGCCGACACCGACTACACCGTGTCGAAGCTCTACGGCATGCTGCCGGCCGCGGTATCGGGCGACCCGACCCAGCGTACGCCGGCCGACAATCAGACCGTGCGCAATGTCTTCGTCATCGGTCCGGACAAGAAGATCAAGCTGATCCTCGTCTATCCGATGACCACCGGCCGCAATTTCGACGAGGTGCTGCGCGTGATCGACTCGCTGCAGCTCACCGCCAAGCACAAGGTCGCCACGCCGGTGAACTGGAAGCAGGGCGACGACGTGATCATCGCCGGTTCCGTGACGGACGACGACGCGCGGAAGCAATACCCGCAAGGCTGGCGCGCACCAAAACCCTATATCCGGATCGTGCCGCAGCCGCAGGGATAGCATCGATGTCCAGCGCCGACCGTAGAGACGCGCAACGGAGCCACCGATGATCTTCCGTCAGCTGTTCGACAGCGTTTCCGGCACTTACACCTACCTCATCGCCAGCCGGCATGGGGGAGAGGCGCTGATCATCGACCCCGTGCTGGAAAAGGTCGACCGCTACCTGCAGCTGGTGCGGGAGCTCGATCTGAAGCTGGTCAAGGCCGTCGACACGCATCTGCACGCCGATCACATCACCGGGCTCGGCGCCCTGCGCGACCGGACGCACTGCATCACGGTGATGGGCGAACAGACGCTCGCCGATGTGGTCTCCATGCGTGTGGCGGAAGGCGACCGCGTTGCGATCGAGGGCCTCAGCCTCGACGTGCTCTACACGCCCGGCCATACGGATGATTCCTATTCCTTCCTGATGGGCGGCCGTGTGTTCACCGGCGACACGCTGCTCATTCGCGGTACCGGGCGCACCGACTTCCAGAACGGCGACCCGCGCCAGCAATATGATTCCATCTTCAACAAGCTGCTCAAATTGCCGGACGAGACGCTGGTCTTTCCGGCCCATGACTACAAAGGCGATACCGTTTCGACCATCGGCGAGGAGAAGCGGTTCAACCCGCGGCTCAGGGTGCGATCGGTCGACGAATATGTCGACATCATGAACAATCTGAACCTGCCCAACCCGAAGATGATGGATGTGGCCGTGCCAGCCAATATCCATGTCGGCCTTCACCAGGAGGAGATCGCGCGCAAGGGCTGGGCCGTTTCGGCATCCGAGGCACTAGCACTCAGCGGCCGCTCCGACATCGCGATCGTCGATCTGCGCGAGAAGGCGGAACGCGAAAAGCACGGAACCATTCCGGGCGCGCTGCACGCACCCTATCCGGAATTGCAGGAGCACATCGGTGCGGGCGGCATGCTGCATGAGCTGGCGGCAGCCACCGGCAAACGGATCGTCTTCTATTGCGCCTTCGGCGAACGCTCGGCGATGGCGGTCGAGGCCGCACAGGACGCCGGCCTGACGAGCGCCTGCCACATCGAGGGCGGCATCGACGCCTGGAAGAAGGCGAACGGGCCGTTGGTCCGATAGACCGCTCCATGGGTTGCTGGCGAGCGATGTGGACCGACCTACGCCAAGGCGTTCGCGCCCCCGACCTTCTCGAACGTGCTGAACAGGAAGTTCTGCGCTGAACCCCACGGAGTGATGTGCTGATGCCGCCGCGTCGCGGCAAGCTTGAACTGGGTACCGAGAATGGCCTGCAGGCTTTCCGCATCGTATCGAGCAACGGGCAAACCGCTGCATTTCTCCGGGCCGTCCGGCGCGAAGGTGCCGATCAGGGCCTTGCCGCCATCCTTGAGGGCACGCGCCAGCACGCGGACATAGGCCTGCTGCTCCTCTGCCGTCGTCAGGAAGTGAAAGGCGGCGCGGTCATGCCAAAGGTCATACTGGCGATCGGGTATCCATGCGGTCACATCCGATGCTATCCACCGCACCCGATCGGCATTTGCCAGTCGAGCCTTCGCAGTTTCAAGGGCCGCGGCAGACAGATCGAGAACGGTCACGTGGGCCTGGCCAAACGCCTCCAAGGCATCCACCAACCGCGACGTGCCGCCGCCGATGTCGATGACGGACATGTCTGGTGTCAGCCCGGCTTCATGCAGCAGCGCCAGCGACAGTTCGGGGGTGTCCTCATACCAGCTGACTTCGGTCTCTGCCTTGGTCGTGTAAACACCTTCCCAATGAGTTTGTCGGTCAGCCGCGGTCATGAAATCATCTCTTCACAAGGCCCCAGCGCCCATCGCGAAACTTCGGCCCTAGGTTAACCTGCTTCAGACGGAACGACTACCGGGAGTGATGCGCTGGTGCGTGTGACAGACGGCTCGCCAGCGCGGGCAGCCATTCCAGGAAAAGTGCGAAGCGGTTTTCCATGGGAACTGCGTTAGAATAAAGGATAGAGCGTTTCCGTGACTCGAAGAACACAGTACACGACAGCATCGTGAACACCCCCCTCTGTCACGGAGTGACAGAGGGGGGTGAAGCGGCCACTCTGATGTACTATGCTCGCGGAAAAAAAGCGGAGATGCTCTAAGTGGATTGCCGCAATGAAACCGTTATGGGCGCTTCTTGTTTCCTTCTGTCTTCTGGGAGGAAACACGTCTGCCGAACAATACGCGGTAGATCTCGAGCTGGTCATTGCCGTTGACGTCTCCTACTCCATGGAAATCGACGAGCAGCATCTTCAACGTCAAGGCTACGTCGACGCATTCCGCAGGCCGGAGATCGCCAGAGCCTTGCGGCGCGGACCGCTCGGCAGAATTGCGGTGACCTACATCGAGTGGGGTGGTTCGGCTGTCCAGATCGTGCCCTGGACGCTGATCGACGGTCGGGCGACCGCGGCGCAGTTTTCCGAGATGTTGCGCCGACAACCGATCAGGCGCATTTCCTTCACATCGATCTCCAACGCGCTTGCGTTTGCACGAAAGCTCTTTCAAACCAGCCCATTTCGCGGGACGCGGCGCGTGATCGATGTATCCGGCGACGGACCCAACAATGCCGGGGTCCCGGCTCCGGTCGGCAGGAATACGACCGTCGCTCAGGGCATCGTCATTGACGGTCTTCCCATTATGTTGAAGGCCGTGCCGGATTCGGCATCGATTCCGGATCTCGATGTCTATTATCGGGAATGCGTCATCGGCGGAGATGGGGCATTTCTGTTGAAGGTCACGACTGTGTCCCAGTTCGCCGAAACGATCCTGCGCAAGCTCGTCATCGAGATTTCAGGCGTGGAGGTCAGCGGCGCTCCGCAGCGCCAAACGGGGTTCATGCGAGTTCAATACCCGCCCTATAATTGTTTTATCGGCGAAGAGATGCAGGAGCGTTCCATCGGGAAATAGCGCCGTCTCGCCCCTCGCGAGGGACGGTGAAATCCTACCCTCACCGCTTCTTCTTGAACGGCTCCATGCCCTTGCGGGCGAGTTCGTCGGCCCGTTCGTTTTCCGGATGGCCAGCGTGCCCCTTCACCCAATGCCAGGTGACCTTGTGACGCTGGTTGGCGGCGTCGAGCGCCTGCCAGAGTTCGCCGTTCTTCACCGGCTTCTTTTCGCCCGTCTTCCAGCCGTTCCGCTTCCAGCCATGGATCCATTTGCTGATGCCGTCCATGACATATTTGCTGTCGGTGTAGAGATCGACCTCACAGGGCTGCTTCAGCGTGTTGAGCGCCGTGATCGCAGCCAGAAGCTCCATGCGGTTGTTGGTGGTTTCGGGCTCGCCGCCGCACAGATCCTTTTCCACGTCGCCGTAGCGCAGCACCGCGCCCCATCCGCCCGGTCCGGGGTTTCCGGAGCAGGCGCCATCGGTGAAGATATCGACATGTTTCATGCGGGCTGGGTCTCGTGGGTCAGGCCATATTCAGCGGCAGTTGCAACGGAGCGATGAAACTGCAGCTTCTTCAGATATTCGAGCGGATCCTTCTTGACCACCAGCGCCCCCGGCGGCGTCGTCAGCCAGTCGTAGAGACGCGTGAGGAAAAAGCGCAGCGCCGAGCCGCGTGCCAGAAGCGGCAGCGCCTCGACCTCGGCTGCGGTCAGCGGCCGCACGCTCTGATAGCCGGACAAGAGCGCCATGCCCTTGGTCATGTTGAAGGCGCCGTCCTTTTCGAAGCACCAGGCGTTCAGGCAGACGGAGACGTCATAGGCAAGGAAGTCGTTGCAGGCAAAATAGAAGTCGATCAGGCCGGACAGCTCGTTGCCGAGGAAGAAGACGTTGTCCGGGAAAAGATCGGCGTGGATGACGCCTTCCGGCAGGTCCTTCGGCCAATTGGCTTCGAGAAAATCCAGCTCGGCGGCGATCTCGGTTCTGAGGCCCGGCTGCACCTCGTCGGCACGGTCCCGGGAATTGTTCCAGAGCGGCCGCCAGCCGTCGACGGACAACGCGTTGCGACGGCGGATCTCGAAGCCTTCGCCCGCCACATGCATTGCCGCTAAGGCCTTGCCGACCTCGCGGCAATGATTGGCATCGGGCTTGCGCAGCCACATGCCTTCGAGGAACGAGATGACAGCGGCCGGCCGGCCGGAAAGCTCGCCGAGCAATTTGCCGTCGGCACGCGGCAGCGGCAGCGGGCAGGAAAGGCCCTTGTCGGCCAGATGATGCATCAGCCCGAGGAAGAACGGCAGGTCGTTCTGGTCCACCCGCTTTTCGTAAAGCGTCAGGATGTAGGAGCCCTTGGTGGTGTGCAGCAGGAAATTGGTATTTTCCACGCCCTCGGCAATGCCCTTGTAGGACGTCAGCATGCCGACGTCATAGGCGGTCAGAAAACGGGCGAGATCGTCTTCCGTGATGTCGGTGTAAACTGCCAAGGTCTGTTCTCGCGGTTGTGAGTGTTGAAATTGTTTTGCCGGGGCACGGATCCTCGGGTCAAGGCCTAAGGATGACGGAGAGAGGGAGCAATCGCAACGGTGACGGCTGGCTTGAGAATGGCAGGAAACCCAAGGTCGTCATCCTCGGGCCCGACCCGAGGATCCATGCCACCTGCCCTCATCGCCTAGTCTCCATTCACGAACGCCATGTCCTGCACGGTCAGCGGCACGTGGCGAAGCTCGCGGTTGACGAGGAAATTCTCGGTCTCCTCGACCGTATCGGCAAGCTCCACCGACGCATCGTAGCGCTCGCGAAAGGCCTCGATGATCTCGTTGACGATGACTTCCGGTGCCGACGCGCCGGCCGACAGGCCCACGGTGGAGATATCGCCGATGTCATCCCAGTCGATTTCCGACGCGCGCTGGACAAGCACGGATTTCTTTGCGCCGGCCCGAAGCGCAACCTCGACCAGCCGCTTGGAATTGGACGAATTCGGCGCACCGACGACGAGGAAGAGGTCGCAGCCGGGCGCCGCCTGCTTCACCGCCTCCTGGCGGTTTGTCGTGGCATAGCAGATCGAATCGGCGGCAGGTGCCGTCAGGTTGGGAAAGCGCTCATGCAGCCGCTTGATGACGCCGGCCGTATCGTCGACCGACAGTGTCGTCTGGGTGACGAAGCCGAGATTGTCCGGATCCGGCGGCACGTAATTGTCAGCGTCCTCGACGGTCTCGATCAGCGATACGGCACCTTCCGGCAATTGCCCCATGGTGCCGATGACTTCCGGATGGCCGGCATGGCCGATCAGCACGACATGGCGGCCGAGGCGCTGGTGGCGCATCGCCTGCTTGTGGACCTTGGAGACCAGCGGGCACGTCGCATCGAGATAGAACAAATTGCGGCTTTCTGCATCGGCGGGCACCGACTTCGGCACACCGTGAGCGGAGAAGACCACCGGCTGCTTGCGATGCTCCTCGGGGATCTCGTCGAGCTCCTCGACGAAGATCGCGCCCTTGGCCTCAAGCCCCTCGACGACATAGCGGTTGTGAACGATCTCGTGGCGGACATAGACCGGGGCGCCATATTCCTTCAGCGCCAGAACGACGATCTGGATCGCCCGGTCGACGCCGGCGCAAAAGCCGCGCGGGCCGCAGAGGCGGATGGTGATCGGTTTCCTTGCCGAGAAAGATGCCATGGATCAGGGTGCCAGAACAGTGAACAGGAGTGCCAGGATCGCCGGGCCGCCCTGCACCAGAAGGATGCGCGGCTTGACCGACCATGCGCCATATATAGCGGCAACGATCACGCACACAAGGAAGAACAGCTTCAGCTGAAAGGCAAATTCCGGCGGCGAGGCAATCAGCGACCAGAGAAGGCCGGCGGCGAGAAAGCCGTTGTAAAGCCCCTGATTGGCCGCCAGCACCTTCGTCGCCTGCGCCTGCTCCGCCGACATGCGGAACACCTTTCGCCCCTGCGGCGCGGTCCAGAGAAACATTTCAAGCACGAGAAAGCCGACATGCAGCAAGGCTGTTACGGCAATCAGTATATTGGCGATGATGGTCATAAAATCCCCCGGCAGTCGTTCCATGTCCTACAGGCAACGCGCCCGATTATCTCTTTCGCCGCAGGATGAACACGCCGCTGACAGCGACCAGCGCCGCGGCCAGGCCATACCATGTCACGGCATATTGCAGATGGTTGTTCGGCAGGTCGAATTGCGTGACGCCGCCGATCGGCATGCCGCCCGGATTGGGCGTCGCGGCCGCATCAACGAAGAACGGGACGACCTTCGCCGCATCGAGCCCGACGCTCGACGCCATGACGTCGAGGTCCTTCCAGTAGAAGATGTTCTTGGCGACATCATTGTCCGGCACGGCCCAGGAGGGCTTCGCGGTGAGCTTGGCGCGGGCAAGGCCGGTGACGGTCTGTTCGCCGGTCAGCTGCCCCTGCTTGCGCATCTCGGGCTCCTTGCGCTCGAAGGAGACAAAGCCGCGATTGACGAGAAGGACGCGGCCATCGGCAAGCCGCAATGGGGTGTAGACGTAGTAACCGGTCCGGCCTTCATAGGTGGCGAAGAAGTGCCGTTCCTTGTTGTTGATGTAGGTGCCGCTGACGCGCACCGTGCGATAGTCGATGTCCTCGCCGGCCCTGGCCATTGCCTCGATCGCCGCCAGATCGACCGGCGGTGCCGTGCGGCGTTCCGCGATTGCCGCCAGCAGGCCCTCTTTCCAATGGAGCCGCTGAACCTGCCATGTGCCGAGTGACAAGAGAACGGCGAGCGCGGTCAGGACGAGGACAATACCCGCGGCGCGGCCGAGCAGCCCGCCGCCTTTCGCTTCGTTCGCAGTCTCAGCCACGATCGATCTCGCCCTGCCGCGCATTGTTACCGAATTGAAGATTGATCAGGGTGCCCTTGAGCATGCGCATAAGCACGAGGCTGAAGATCGTGGCAAGCGGGATCCAGAGCAGGAAATGCACCCAGATCGGAGGGCTGAAGTTGACCTCCATCCACAGGGCCGCGCCAACGACGATGAAGCCGACGATCAGGATGACGAACACCACGGGACCGTCGCCGGAATCGGCGAACTTGTAATCGAGACCGCAGCTGGCGCAGGCCGGCTTCACCTTCAGGAACCCGTCGAACAGCTTCCCCTGGCCGCAGCGCGGGCAAAGCCCCTTGATCCCGGCCTTGACCGGATCGACCGGCGGGAAATGTGCGCTGTCTTCGTTCATCTGGTTTTACGTCCTGTTTGCCTTAGGCTTTCCATAACGCATTCGTTGCGCAAGCGATATATCGGCCACCGCGACCTTTGGGCTCATTCGATCGCACACGGCGGCATTACTGCAATAGAAAAGGCGGGCGCCGTGGCACCCGCCTTTCTCAGATACTCGAATCCAGACCCGATCAGCCGTGGGCGAGCGGTGCGCCCCAGCCGCCCCAGACGTAGATCGAGAAGAACAGGAAGAGCCAGACCACGTCGACGAAGTGCCAGTACCAGGCGGCGGCCTCGAAGCCGAAATGGTGCTTCGGGGTGAAATCGCCCTTGACCGCGCGCAGCAGGCAGACGAGCAGGAAGATCGTGCCCACCAGAACGTGGAAGCCATGGAAGCCGGTCGCCATGAAGAAGGTCGCGCCGTAGATCGAATCCTTGAAGGCGAACGGCGCGTGGGCATATTCGTAAGCCTGGACGCTCGAGAACAGGATGCCGAGCAACACGGTCAGCGTCAGGCCGCTGACGAGGCCCTTGCGGTCGTTGTGCAGCAGCGCATGGTGCGCCCAGGTCACGCAGGTGCCGGACAGCAGCAGGATCACGGTGTTGTAGAGCGGCAGGTGCCAGGGATCGAGAACCTCGATGCCCTTGGGCGGCCAGACACCGCCGGTATAGGCAGCACGCGTGGCCTGGATGGCTTCGCCGGAAAAGAGACTTGCGTCGAAGAAGGCCCAGAACCAGGCGACGAAGAACATCACTTCCGAAGCGATGAACATGATCATGCCGTAGCGCAGGTGCAGCGATACGACGCGGGTGTGGTGGCCCTCATGCGCTTCCTTGATCGTGTCCGACCACCAGCCGAACATCGTGTAGAGCACGACGACGAGGCCGATGAAGAAGACCCACGGATTGGCAAGTTCGAGACCGAACATCTTGAACGAACCGCCGGCCAGGTAGCGCATGTAGGCAACGCCGCCGAAGGCCATGATGAAGGCGCCGATCGATGCCAGAAGCGGCCAGGGGCTCGGGTCGATGATGTGGTAGTCGTGGTTTTTCTGATGCGCACCGGCCATATGAATAATCCCCGATAAGTCTTTCTCGTATCGCCTCCGGCTAAGCCGAAGACGGTGATCTGTCAAAGTTTGTTGTCAGTCTCGCCCGGCTTCACCGTCAGGCCGGCAATCGGCTTCGACGGTTCGCGGGCGTAGAAGGTGTAGGAAAGGGTCAACGTGTTGATGCCCTTGGTCTCGACCGTATTGACGATTTCCGGATCGACGAAGAACACCACCGCCATCACCATTTTTTCGCCGGGTTGCAATGTCGTCTCGGTGAAGCAGAAGCATTGCACCTTGTTGAAATAGGCACCGGCTGCCATCGGCGTGACGTTGAACACCGCCTGGCCCGTCGTCGGCTTCTTCGACAGGTTCGTCGCCTCGAACTCGACCTGCACCGTCTCGCCGATCTTCAACTCGATGTCGCGCTGAACCGGCTTGAAGTCCCAGGGCAGGCCCGGCGCCGTGTTGGCGTCAAACGTCACCTTGATCGTCTTGTCGAGGATGACGTCGGAAGCCTGCTCGACGCGCTTCGTCGTGCCGTTGTAGCCGGTAACCTTGCAGAACATGTCGTAGAGCGGAACGGCGGCATAGGCCATGCCGACCATGCCGAGCACGAAGGCGACGCAGGACGCGACGATGACGCCGTTTGCCCGGTCCTTCTTCTGGTCTGCATTGTTCGCCGTTGACATGCTCTTTTGATCCTACTGGACCATGCCGTTGCTGAACTTGATCAGCGTCACGACATAGAAGACGGCAACGAGGCCGAAGAGCACGACGCCGAGCGCGATGTTGCGGCCGCGGCGCGATTTCTTTTGGGCGTCCGTAAGCGACACGAGTTCCATCAGGCAACCTTTCCGACAGTGAGCCACAGCGTGGCAATCAGATGATCGACCATCAACGCGGAGAAGATCGCGAAGAGATAGAGGATCGAGAAGGCAAAGAGTTTTTTGGCCGGGATCATCTTCTCGTCACCTTCCGGCATGCGGTGAACGCCGATCGAGTACCAGATGAAGCCGAGACCAAGACAGAGCGCAATCGCGCCGTAGACGGTGCTGGCGAAACCAAGCGCGGTCGGCACGACGCCGATCATGGCGGTCAGCACGCCATAGATGACGATCTGGTTCTTGGTCGTCGCCTCGCCGCAGACATTCGGCATCATCGGCACGCCGACTGCGCCATAGTCGCGCATCTTGAACAGAGCGAGCGCCCAGAAATGGGCGGGCGTCCACAGAAAGGTGATCAGGAAAAGCACGATGCTTTCGATCGAAATTCCATTCGTCACGCAGGCCCAGCCGATCATCGGCGGGAAGGCGCCGGCGGCACCTCCGATAACGATGTTCTGCGGCGTCGAGCGCTTCAGCCACATCGTGTAGATGACGACATAGAAGAAGATCGTGAAGGCGAGCAGCCCGGCCGACAGCCAGTTGACGACGATGCCGAGAATGCAGACGGAGAAGGCGGAGAGCGTCAGGCCGAAGGCGAGCGCCTCGTGCGGAAGGATCTTGCCCGCCGGGATCGGCCGCTTGGCCGTGCGGGTCATCACCGCATCGATATCGGCGTCGTACCACATGTTGAGGGCACCGGAGGCTCCGGCGCCCACGGCGATACAGAGGATCGCGATGAAGCCGATGAAGGGATGGATGTGGCCCGGCGCCAGCACCATGCCGGCAAGCGCGGTGAATACCACCAGCGACATGACGCGTGGCTTCAGGAGCTCAAAGAAATCGCGCGCACTGGCTTCGGAAAGGCGGGCGCCGCCTTCCGTGCCGATTGCTTCGTGATTGTCGATGACCCTCATGTCCCGTCCTTGAATTCGTCCGGCGCGTATCCCGCGCCGTTTGCCGGTTTTCCCGGCGTGGAGCGAAGCCGCCGTTGCCGGCGGCTTCGGATTGAAAGCGGCGCTTACTTGATGCGCGGCAGCTGTTCCCACTGGTGGAACGGCGGCGGCGATGTCAGCTGCCATTCCAGCGTGTTGGCACCCTCGCCCCACGGATTGTCACCGGCAACGCGCTTCTTGGCGAAGGCTTCGAAGACGCAGAAGAGGAAGATCAGAACGCCGACGGCCGAGATATAGGAGCCGTAGGACGATACCATGTTCCAGCCGGCATAGGCATCCGGATAGTCGATGTAGCGGCGCGGCATGCCGGCGAGGCCGAGGAAGTGCTGCGGGAAGAACACCAGGTTGACGCCGATGAACATCACCCAGAAATGCAGCTTGCCGAGGAATTCCGAATACATGTAGCCGGTCATCTTCGGGAACCAGTAGTACCAGGCGGCGAAGATCGCAAAGACGGCGCCGAGCGACAGAACGTAGTGGAAGTGGGCAACCACGTAGTAGGTGTCGTGCAGCGAACGGTCGAGGCCGGCATTGGCGAGCTGAACGCCGGTGACGCCGCCGACGGTGAACAGGAAGATGAAGCCGATCGCCCAGACCATCGGCGTGGTGAAGCGGATCGAGCCGCCCCACATCGTCGCGATCCACGAGAAGATCTTCACGCCGGTCGGAACCGCGATGACCATCGTCGCGAAGACGAAGTAGCGCTGCGTGTCGAGCGACATGCCGACCGTGTACATGTGGTGCGCCCAGACGATGAAGCCGACGGCCCCGATGGCGACCATGGCATAGGCCATGCCGAGGTAGCCGAAGATCGGCTTCCTTGAGAAGGTCGAGACGATGTGGCTGACGATGCCGAAGCCGGGCAGGATCAGGATGTACACTTCCGGGTGACCGAAGAACCAGAACAGGTGCTGGAACAGGATCGGGTCGCCGCCGCCTTCAGGCGCGAAGAAGGCCGTGCCGAAGTTGCGATCGGTCAGAAGCATGGTGATGCCACCTGCCAGAACCGGCAGCGAGAGCAAAAGCAGGAAGGCGGTGATCAGCACCGACCAGGCAAACAACGGCATCTTGTGCAGCGTCATGCCCGGAGCGCGCATATTGAGAATGGTGGTGATGAAGTTGATCGCACCGAGGATCGACGACGCGCCGGCAATGTGCAGCCCGAGGATCACCATATCCATGGCCGGCCCGGGCTGGCCCGATGTCGAATAAGGCGGATAGATGGTCCAGCCGCCGCCCGAACCATAGGCACCCGCGGGGCCTTCGACGAACATCGACAGGAGCACCAGCAGGAAGGCCGGAATAATCAGCCAGAAGGAGATGTTGTTCATGCGCGGGAACGCCATGTCCGGCGCGCCGATCATGATCGGCACCATCCAGTTGGCAAAGCCGCCGATCAGCGCCGGCATGACCATGAAGAAGATCATGATCAGCGCGTGTGCCGTCGTGAACACGTTGAACATGTGCTTGCCGCCGTCGATGGCCGCATCGCCCTCGAAGCCGTAGACCATGGAAGCCAGGCCGTGGAAGATCTGGATGCCCGGCTCCTGCAGTTCGGCGCGCATGAAGACCGACAGCGTGCCGCCGACGATGCCGGCGAAGATCGCGAAGATCAGGTAGAGCGTACCGATATCCTTGTGGTTGGTCGAGAGAAACCAACGCTGGAAGAAAGTCAGCGGCTTGTGGGCGTGATCATGGTCGTGCCCATGATCATGGGCGTGATCATGACGGTGATCGTGTTGCGCGGTTGTTCCGGCCATGGGTCGAGTTCCCCTTCGAATTACTGTGCGGCGTTTGCAGCGACGTCTACGGTCTTTTCCGCGCCGTCGATGGAAGCCATGAGTGCCTTGTTCGCTTCACCGATGTTGGTGGCGGCGGCAGCAAGCCAAGTGTTGTACTTGTCTTCGCTGACCACGCGGATGGCGATCGGCATGTAGGCATGGTCCTTGCCGCAAAGCTCGGAACACTGGCCGTAGTAGAGACCTTCACGGTCGGCCTTGAACCAGGTTTCGTTGAGACGGCCGGGAACGGCATCGATCTTGACGCCGAACGCCGGCATGGCGAAGGCGTGGATGACATCTGCAGCGGTCACGAGAACACGAACGGTCTTGCCGACGGGCACGACGACTTCGTTGTCGACAGCAAGCAGGCGCGGATATGCCGCCTTGTCTTCCTTGCCGAGCGACGCGCGATCTTCTTCCTTCATCAGCAGACTGTCGAAGGTGAGCGGGCTTTCGCCGACTTCATATTCATAGGACCAGTACCACTGGTTGCCCGTTGCCTTCAGCGTCAGGTCCGGATTCTGCGGGGGCGTCAACTGCGCATTCAGGAGCTGAAACGACGGGATGGCCAGGAAGATGAGAATGAGGACCGGGCCGACCGTCCAGACGATCTCGATCATCGTGTTGTGGCTGGTCTTGGACGGAACCGGATTGGCCTTTTCACGGAAGCGGATCACGATCCAGACCAGCAGCGCCAGGACGAACAGCGTGATCGGGATGATGAACCAGAGCGTATAGTGCTCGAACCATGTAATTTCTTCCATGATTCCGGTTGCTGCCGTCTGAAAATTGGTCTGCCAAGCGACCGGCTTGTCGGCAAAGGCGTTCGTAGCAAAAAGCAGACAGGCAATCGATGCCAGAACTGCATAAGCCTTGTTTCTCACAATATGTCTCCCTGGGCGCTTGATCAGGATCAAACCGAAACGCAGAATCCCTGCGATACTGCAGCGCTTCAAACCACAGTTTGATCAGCGCCGCAACATCTGTCCATTCAAGCCCATGCGGCATTTTTGCGCAAACCGTGCTTTTCTCACAGGCTCTTGAGCGATGCGGTCTTCCGTAGGCGCGCGGCGAAGAAGACCGCACCGGCACCATCCGGCATGTCATGTCGATGCCGGAGGCTATACCATACTTAGGACTGCCAACACTACGGCGACACCCTCTCTCTGGCGACTTTACGGCTTGCTTTGCCGCCTGCGCCTCCTGCGGGAGCCCCATTTCCGCCACATCGGGCTGGAATGTACCGCCGCGGGGCTTTTCATTTGCGTGTACGCACTTCAAGAATAGCCGGACTGATTCTTAAGTTTGAGGTTTACATGGGCCTGTCCCTCCTTTCCCGGCTGCCGATCGCGGCGTTCGGACTTGCCGCCACTCTTCTTTCTTATACGGCAGCGGCCCAGCAGCCCGGAGCGCAACAGCCAGGCACGCCGGGCACGGTAAAGTCGAACCACGGCGCCTGGTCGATCGTCTGCGACCAGCCGGCGGGAGCAAGTGCCGAGCAATGCGCCCTGATGCAGAACGTCATTGCCGAAGATCGTCCGGAAGTCGGGTTGTCGGTGGTGGTCCTGAAGACGGCCGATCGCAAGGCAAAGATCCTGCGCGTGCTTGCACCGCTCGGCGTTCTGCTTCCCAACGGCCTCGGCCTCAATGTCGATGGCAAGGATATCGGCCGCGCCTATTTCGTCCGCTGCTTCTCCGACGGCTGCTACGCCGAGGTGGTTCTGGAAGAGGAACTGTTGAAGACCTTCCGCAGCGGCGCGACTGCCACGTTCATCGTCTTCCAGTCGCCGGAAGAAGGCATCGGCATCCCGGTCGACCTCAAGGGCTTCGGCGAGGGATATGACGCGCTGCCCTGAACGTCTTCCCGTCAGCCGGGGAGACGTGCCGAACGGGCCGCCGGGGCAAATGGCGGCCCTTCGATGTCTCAACCGCTTATGGTGCCTTCACGCGAGAATCTCGCGCTCCGATCGACGAGGAAGACAACAAGGTCCGCTTCCAGGGGTGCTGTCACGCCGAGCGCGGTCTCATCCGCGCCGATCATAAGCGCCGTATGCGTCCCGATCTCCTGTTTACCCACCGACACCGTGCCGCTGAAGACATAGAGCCAGCGATCGAATCCAGGCATTGACGGCAGGTCGATGCCTCCACCCGCCGACAGGTGCGTATCGTAGAGATAGACGGCCTGGCGAACGTAGCTCGGCGCTGCCGATCCCATCGGACCAGCCAGAAGCCGCCACTGACCGTTTCGATCCGCCCCGTCCAGGTCGATGAACTGAACGCCGGGTTCCAGGTTCGCGACCGATGGTCGGACGAAGATCTGCAGCATTTCAATCTGATCGTTGCCGACGACTTCCTCCTCGTGGGAGAAGCCACTGCCCGCATTCATGACCATCAGCCGAGCGGACGATATGACTTCGCTTCTCCCGGAGGAATCGGTGTGTTGCATGCGGCCCGAGCGCAGATAACTAATGATCTCGTCGTTGCGATGCTCGTGCATCCCGACGACGAGGCCGGGTTGCAGCCGGGCGTGGTCGATAATTCCAAGCCCGCCGAAGCCTGCGTCATCTGGTTGCCCCAGAGTAATCCCGGGGCGGATTCGGCGGAGTTGGAACGGGCCATGCGCCCTAACCAGATGCGTTTCGGGCGGTACGACGCCAGTTCCCTTGATGGGGGTTGCTTCCAAGGTCATGTTCTTTACTCCCCTGCCTCGTGCGGGCTGGATACCGGTTACGATTGGATCGGCGGAAGCACGTCGGTGAACAGCAGCTGGATGAGCTTCTGCCCGTTCGGCGTGCCCCAGTTCTGGGCGAGTTCCGCGATCATGGTGTTGGTCGCCGTCAGAACGACGCCAGAGTCCTGCATGCGGCGGCGCGACATGTCTTCAGAGAGTTCGTACGGTGATCCGGAAGCGTCCATGACCGCCTGCACGTTGTAGCCCTCGGCAACTGCGTCGATCGCCGGGAAGACCAGGCAGACGTCGGTCGTGACGCCCGCCATGATCAGGTTCTTGCGCCCGGTCGCTTCGACGGCGGCCTTGAAGTTGGCGTCGGTCCAGGCGTTGACGATACCTTCTCGCTTGACGCGCTTGTCGAAAGCGTCGGGAAGGATTTCCTGCAGTTCCGGCAACAGAGGTCCCTGCAGACGGTCTTCCTGGCTGGAGGTCAGCACGGTCGGGATACCGAGGATGCTCGCAGCTTTCGCCAGCGCCAGCGACATGCGCTTGGCCTGCTCGACATCGATGTTCTTGATCAGTTGCATCGTACCGACCTGATGATCGATCAGCAGAAGCGCGGAATTCTCAGGCGTGAATGTCACGGACATGATGTGATCTCCTTGGCTTAAAGAGCGTTATCGCTCGCTGGTGAATTTATGAATGAAACGATCAGCGCGGGAGACTTGAAAAATGCCCACATCATGTTTCATAAATGGAACATGATGACGTTCGGAGATTTCGACGGCCTCGCGCTGTTCATTCGCATCGTTCAAGCTGGCGGGTTTGGCGCGGCCGAACGGGCAACAGGGATTTCGAAGGCGACGTTGTCGCGCCGCCTCACGGCGCTGGAAGAGGCTTTAAACGTCCGACTGGTGCGGCGGACGAAGAAGGGCGTCGTCCTGACCGCGCAGGGCCAGCAGCTTTATGACCGAAGCCGGGATGCCTTCATGCTGGCGGAAGAAGCAGTCGCCGAAGTTCAGGACGAACGGGTGGCGCTGTCGGGTACGGTTCGTCTTTCTCTGCCGCCCGATATGGCCACGGCAGTCCTTGCCCCGGCCTTGATCCGGTTCAAGGCCAGATATCCCGATGTCATGATCGAAATGACGCTTGCGGACCGGAGGGTCTCGCTGATCGAGGAAGGCTACGATCTCGTTGTCCGGATGGGGCCGGTCGCGGACTCCGGACTTATGTTCAAAAAGATCGCGACGTTGCCGCGAATGCTGGTCGCCAGCCCGGAATATCTGACGACACATGCTGATCTGAAGGACCCGCAGGACTTGAAGGATGTTCCTGCGCTGGCGATCCGGCGCGACCTGGTCGAGTGGGATCTACGGAACCATGCCGGCACGACGACGACGGTGCATCCCAGGATCGGCTTTGCGGCAAACCGCCAGACCATACTGATCGATGCCGCGATTGCAGGCCTTGGCGTTGCCAACCTGCCCACCTTCATGATCGAGCAGGCACTGAAATCCGGCGCGCTCGTCCGCGTCCTGCCGGACTGGGAACCCTCACCCGTCGAGATGACTGCGCTCTGGCAGAAGGACAGGATCACCGGGCGTTTGATAAAAGCGATCGTCACCGAGTTCGCGGAAGCATTCAAGGATGGGCAATCACCGCCTTGACCGGACAAGCGGTAATGGGCAGTGCAGCCGACATCTCTGCTTGCCCCTCCCCGAACCTGTCCCTACATAGACACCATATCCTCAGCATCTGGAGCCTCGTCCATGAACACCGATCTCATCAAACTGTTCGACAGCGACGAGGCGGCCGTGCGCGACGTGCTGGCCAAGACGCTCTCCGGCGCCGATGACGGCGAGCTGTACATCGAGCACAGCCAGTCGGAAACCTTGTCCTTCGACAATGGCCGCCTGAAGGGCGGCAGCTTCAACACGGACCAGGGATTTGGTCTGCGCGCCGTTGCCGGCGAAGCGGTCGGCTATGCGCATGCGGGCGATCTCTCGCTATCTGCCTTGAAGCGGGCCGCCGATGCGGTCGGCGCGGTGACGCGCGGCTATTCCGGCAGCTATGCGGCAGCGCCGCAGCGCACCAACAAGAAGCTCTACGGCGACGAGAACCCGATCGGCGAACCGAGTTTCGAGGCCAAGGTGTCGCTGCTTGCCGAGATCGACGCCTATCTGCGGACCAAGGATCCGAAGGTACGGCAGGTCACTGCCTCGATTGCGGCCAGCTGGCAGGTGGTCGACATCCTGCGCGCCGATGGCGAGCGCATGCACGACATCCGGCCGATGACGCGGCTCAACATTTCCGTGGTCGTCGGCGAGGGCGACCGGCAGGAATCCGGGACTTATGGTGTCGGCGGCCGCCGCGGCTTCGGCGATTTCGTTGCCACCGACAACTGGCAGCGTGGGGCCGACGAGGCTTTGCGGCAGGCACTGGTCAATCTGACCGCCATCGATGCGCCGGCCGGTACCATGGATGTGGTGCTTTCCTCTGGCTGGCCGGGCGTGATGCTGCATGAAGCCGTCGGCCACGGGCTCGAGGGCGATTTCAATCGCAAGAAGACCTCGGCCTTTGCCGGGCTGATGGGCCAAACGGTCGCCGCCAAGGGCGTCACCGTGGTTGACGACGGCACGATCGAGGCGCGCCGCGGATCGCTGACCATCGACGACGAGGGCACCCCGTCCGGTTACAACGTGCTGATCGACGACGGCAAGCTCGTCGGTTACATGCAGGACCGCCAGAACGCCCGGCTGATGGGCATGAAGCCGACCGGCAACGGACGGCGCGAATCCTACGCGCATGTGCCGATGCCGCGCATGACCAACACCTATATGCTTTCCGGCGACAAGACGCCCGAAGAAATCATCGCCTCGGTGAAGAAGGGGATCTATGCCGTCTCCTTCGGCGGCGGCCAGGTCGATATCACGTCGGGCAAATTCGTCTTCGGCTGCACCGAGGCCTATCTGATCGACAACGGCAAGATCGGCGCGCCGGTGAAGGGCGCCATGCTGATCGGCAACGGCCCGGACGCGATGCAGCGCATCACCATGATCGGCAACGACATGAAGCTCGACACCGGCATGGGCAATTGCGGCAAGGGCGGCCAGTGGGTGCCCGTCGGCGTCGGCCAGCCGCATCTCAGAATGAACGAGATGACCGTCGGCGGGACGCAGGCCTGAACACATCCGTCGTGACGGTATTGAACGGCCGATTCAACAGGTGTTAACGCCGCCGCCATTAAAGTCGGGCCCTCGAAACCTCAGCCCGAAGGGTGGCAACAGCCGTGAAAGCCATGCTGCGAAAGGCCGCCAAGCGCGCCGCCATCACCGGCGGCCTCCACGTCGCGCGGATCGTCAGTTCGACCGGCCTGCTGCGGCGGGCGCGCGGGCGCGGTGCGATCTTCACGCTCCATCACGTCCGGCCGAAAGCGCCGCGTGCCTTCGATCCCAATGCGCATCTGGAGATTACGCCGGAGTTTCTCGATACGGCGATCACCCGGCTGAAGTGCGACGGTTATCGGTTCATTGCGCTGGACGCCCTGCCCGCTCACCTTGCCTCGAGTGATCCACAGCCCGTCGCTGCCTTCACGCTCGACGACGGCTACCGCAACAATCTCGAATACGCGGCCCCGGTCTTTTCCCATCATCGCGTGCCCTTCACCGTCTTCGTCGCCGGCGGGTTCGTCGATCGGACCGCAATCCTCTGGTGGGAGGTGCTTGCCGACCTGCTGGAGCGGCGGACGAACCTCAGGTTCCAATTCGACAAGGACATAGAGACGCTACCAGCCGCGACGCTGCTGCAAAAGCAGGCGGCCTTCGATCGCATCGCCGCCTTCATCCATGCGATCGACGAAACGGCGGCCGTGGACCGGCTGAAGGCCATGGCCAGTGTTCAGGGCGTCGATGCGCTGAAGCTGACGGCCGATCTCACGCTGGACGAAGCCGGCCTGCGGCACCTCATTGAAAATCCTCTGGCCAGCCTTGGCGCCCACACGATCACGCATCGGGCGCTGGCGCGTCTGACAGACGATGCCGCACGAACCGAGATGGACCGGTCGGCCATGCGCGTCGAGCGGATCACCGGCCGCAGGCCGGCCTCGTTTGCCTATCCCTATGGCTATTCCGGCACCGTTTCGCCGCGCGATCACGCGATCGCAAGCGACCTCGGCTTCACGACAGCCGTCACCACGCAGCCGGGCACGCTGGACGATGGGCTGGAAAGGGCCGCCCTTCCCCGCATCTCGCTGAACGGCCATTTCCAGAAGGCGGGCTATGTCAGCGCGCTCGCATCGGGCATTCCCTTCAGGCTGATGGCTGGCAGCTAGCCGCGAAACCGGCACCGGTCAGGGATACATCCTGACCTTGCTCCAGTTGCCATCCGGCGTCTCGCGGCTGAACTCGATGCGGTCGTGCAGGCGGAAGGCGCCGTCCTTCCAGAATTCGATCGACGTCGGCTTGATCCGGAAGCCGGACCAATAGTCCGGGCGCGGGATTTCACCAATGACATAGCGCGCGGTATATTCAGCCACGGCCTTTTCCAGCGCGAAGCGGCTTTCGAGCGGCCGCGATTGCTTCGACGCCCAGGCGCCGATACGGCTGCCGCGGGCGCGGCTCTTGAAATACTCGTCCGCCTCTTCGTTGCTGACGATCTCGACGGGGCCGCGCACCCGCACCTGACGGCGCAGCGTCTTCCAGTGGAAGCACATCGCGGCCTTCATGCTGCCGAGGATTTCCTGGCCCTTGCGGCTCTCGAAGTTGGTGTAGAACACGAAGCCGCGCTGATCGAAATCCTTCAGCAGGACCATGCGCACGTCCGGCAGCCCGTCCGCATCGACCGTTGCCAGCGCCACGGCAGTGGGATCGTTGATCTCCGACGCCTCGGCCTCTTTCAGCCATGTGCCGAATAGGGAAAAGGGTTCATTCTCTTCCGTGAAGTCACCAGTTGTTAACCCAGTCTCGCTCATATTGTCGTCCAATGCCGTGATGTGGGCGCGGACAGAGCCCGAAGGTCCCGCCCGCCAAGAAAAATGTCAGAGCCTGCCGATGTGTCCTTGGACCTCGAAGCTGCTCTTTCGAGTCTGACAGGTATGCCGTGCAAGACATAGCAAAGTGGATCAAGGACACAAAGGTTTTCTCCCGGTGGACGGGATTGGCCGCTCTGTGCCTCGCCGCCGGCGCCTTGTCGGGATGCATGGGTGCCGGCCTTGGCCTTGCCGGCTCCTCCGATGTCGACAGGACCGTTGCCACCGGTTCCGTGCCTCAGCCGAGCAATGAGGAGGATAACGTCGACGCCATTACCGTGCGCAATGCCGTCTCCTCCGCCGATGTGACGAAGATGACCGGAAACCCGATCCCTTGGGCGAATTCAAGCTCCGGCAGCGCCGGCGTCATCAGCAATATCGCCGAGGAAGAGGTGAACGGCACCGTCTGCCGCAGCTTTACCACGACCCGTCACTCCTACCAGGGCATCGCCAATTTCAACGGCCAGACCTGCATGCTTGGAACCGGCGAATGGTATCTCACCAGTTTCGGCCCGCGCAGCTAGTCCGTCGCACTTTACAACGACGCGCTAAGCCAAAACGCCGATTTTCCGCTACCTGCCATTAACCACGCTTCGACAAAGCCGCTCAACCAGGCATGCGTATCGTCATTCCGAACGGCCGGCTAACCGATATTTAAGCAGCGGCTTCTCATCATCGAAACCATCAGGAGCGCGCCCGGTGCGGCGCGGTTCCTCGTTGTTTCAACAGGCTGAAAACGAACCGCTGGATGCGGTGCCTCGGCCCTCAAGAGCGGTGACATGCATGCGTGATCCCTATTCAGTGCTCGGCGTCAGACGCAATGCCGGACCGGACGAGATCAAGGCCGCCTGGCGGGCGGTGGCGAAGGCCGTGCATCCCGATCAGAACAAGGACGATCCGCTGGCCACCCAGCGCTTTGCCGAAGCCGGCCGCGCCTACGAGGTGCTGAAGGATCCCAAACTGCGCAACCGCTACGACTATGCGCGCCGCGAGGCGGAACTGCGCCGCATGGAAGAGATGAAGCGCAAGAGCCGCGGCGCCACCGAGGACGAAACCGTCGATCCGGAAACGGCCGAGGACATGATTTCGCGCATCTTCGGTGCTGACAATCGCGTCAAGCCGCAGGAGACCGCCAAGCCGCAGGAGACGCGGCCCCAGGACCGGAAGCCGGCCGCGGCCGCGCAGCAAGCCAAGGTCGAGCCGAAGCCGGAAGCGAAAGCGGAACCAAGGGCCGAGGCGGCATCGGAACCCGACGCCAAGCCGGAAGTGAAAGAAGAAACGACGGAAAAACCGGCAGGGTTCGGCAGCTTTCCCCGCGCCGCGGCGCCTGCCGCCGAACTGGTCTCGGCCATCGTCCGGCGCATTCGCGGCGTGGCGAACAAGACCGCCGACAAGGTGCCGGAAATCTTTTGCGACGTCACCGTCTCGGTCGAGGATATTTTTCGCCGCGAGAAGGCGACGGCAACACTGCCCGACGGCCAGACCCTGAAGGTCACCCTGCCGACCGGCACCACCGATGGCAGCGTCATTCGCCTCAAGGAACAGGGCTACCGCCTGAACGGCATGCTGCGCGGCGACGTCGTCGTGACCGTCCGTATTGCCCAGGACGCCGTCTTCCGCTCCGATGGCATCGACCTGCGCACGACGCTGCCGGTAAACATCCAGGACGCCGTGCTCGGCTGCGAGACCACGGTGGAAACGCTGACGGGCCCGGTCAAGGTGACCGTTCCGGCCTGGTCCGGCTCCGACCATGTCATCCGCCTCGACGGCCATGGACTGCCGTCTGCCGATGGAAAACGCGGCGATTTGCTGGTCGAGCTGCGGCTTATGCTGTGGGAAAAGCCGGACGAAAAAGTTACCGATCTCATGCGCAGCCTGCGCAACGGACTGTATTTGTAACGTTTTTACGACAATCCCGGTGGACGCTGACCCATTATTACCGGGACTAACAGTTCCTGATCCGCACCACGCTTGAACCACAATGGCGGCTATGCCATAGCCAATGCTCGAAAATTCAGGACCGGCGCGATCACGAAGCGGCGCGCGGTTCCGGCAGGTTTAACGATGCGGAATTTCCAACCAGCAACGGCTGGCGGAAACAGAGGCAATATTGGGGACATAACATCATGTCGCAAGCATCCGGTCTGATGAAGGGTAAACGCGGCCTTATCATGGGTGTCGCAAACAACCGGTCGATCGCATGGGGCATCGCAAGGGCAATCCACGCGCAGGGCGGCGAGATCGCGTTCACCTATCAGGGCGAAGCGCTGAAGAAGCGCGTGGAGCCGCTTGTCGCCGAAGTCGGCGGCATCCTGGCGGGCCATTGCGACGTGAGCGACGAAGCCACCATCGACGCCGTCTTCGACGAACTCGAAAAGACCTGGGGCAAGATCGACTTTCTCGTTCACGCGATCGGCTTTTCCGACAAGGACGAACTGACGGGCCGCTACGTCGACACGTCGGCTGAAAACTTCGCCAAGACGATGCAGATCTCCGTCTATTCGTTCACCTCGGTCGCCCGCCGTGCCGAAAAGCTGATGACGGATGGCGGCTCGATGCTGACGCTGACCTACTACGGCGCCGAGAAGGTCATGCCGAACTACAACGTCATGGGCGTTGCCAAGGCAGCCCTCGAAGCCAGCGTCAAGTACCTGGCCGTCGACCTCGGCCCGAAGAATATTCGCGTCAACGCGATTTCCGCCGGCCCGATCAAGACGCTGGCCGCTTCGGGCATTGGCGATTTCCGCTACATCCTCAAGTGGAACGAGTACAACGCACCGCTGCGCCGTACCGTCACCATCGAGGAAGTGGGCGATGTCGGTCTCTACATGCTTTCCGATCTCTCCCGTTCGGTGACCGGCGAAGTGCATCATGCCGACAGCGGCTATCACGTCGTCGGCATGAAGGCCGTCGATGCGCCTGACATCTCCGTCATCAAGGACTGACGGGACACGAAAGAATTCCGGGGCTCTGCACGAACATCGAGCCCCGGCTACCCAGAATAAGGGTTGCATACCCCTGCCCCGGAGCTGATCCGTGCTCATTTACATGATCCGTCACGGACAAACCGACTGGAATGCGCAAATCCGCCTCCAGGGCCAGAAGGACATTCCCCTCAACGACACCGGCAGGCGGCAGGCGAACGGCAATGGCCGTGCGCTTCTGGCACTTCTGGGCAAGGACGCGGAAAATTTCGATTTCGTCGCAAGCCCGCTCCATCGGACGCGCGAGACCATGGAACTGGCGCGGGAAGCCATGGGCCTCCCCCGTTCCGGCTACCGCACCGATGAGAGGCTGAAAGAAGTCTCCTTCGGCGACTGGGAAGGCTATACGCTGGCAGAGCTGGAACTGGAAATGCCCGAGCGCGTCGCCGAGCGCGAACTGTCAAAATGGGATTTCATTCCACCGGGACCGGATGCCGAGAGCTACGAGATCCTCTCCTGGCGCATCGGCGCCTGGCTTTCCAGTGTTTCGGCCCCGACGATCTGCGTCAGCCATGGCGGCGTCATCCGCACGCTGTTCAAGCTGTGTGGTGCCATGGATGCCGAGGAAGCCGCCCTTGGCGCCATTCCCCAGGACAGAATTTTGAAGATCGAGAACGGTGCGATCGGCTGGCTGTGAGGAAGCCTCAGCTATTGCGGCGAAGGCGTCGGATCACGGCGGAAGCAACAGAAACTACTGAACAATTTCCAGATCGTTAATGACGCGCTTGCCATCCACTTCGGTGTAGAACACCAGAACCTTGACGCCTTCCTTCAGACCATCGAAATTGAATTCCTCGGGCGCCTGGTAGCTCTTGCCGTCATCCAGGGAAAGGCTCAGCTTGTCGGTATCGACGCTCGTGATCACGGCTTCGACATCCGCACTTTCGGCAAACGCGGCGAGCGGCGAAAGGAAACTGGCTGCGGCCATCAATGTAGCAACGATGAAACGCATCGGTCTTGCCCTCTTCAGTGATTCATTCAATGTCGTGTTCCCCTTGTCTGATCCCTGATTGTGGCAAAAATCGCCCGCTGCCGTGACTTTGAAAAGTTTACCCGGTCTGGAGCAACCAGGCCTGATCAACGTACGCCATTCATCCGCCAATTGGAGATTTGATAGCAGGATCAGCCCCTAAAGCCAATCTTAAGACTCCATGGCTACCGTATGCCCCGGGGAATATGGGGTTCTTGAACGTTGACCAAAAGCGCTACAATCCGTCACCGCGCCTGGACGCTTGCGAGGCTGGCGAGGCCGTCGCTTTTTCCCGCCGTCATCGCTGCTGCCGTCGTCTTCACGGGCGGCTATTTCTTCAAGGAGCAGAACCGTAGGAATTTCCACAGCGAACTGAAGAGCAACGTTCAGAACGAGCTCAACCTGGTTTCCACCCGGCTGCAGAGCGAGATCAACAACAACATCACCGCGCTTCGCGGCCTTGCCAACAATTTCTCCGTCGCCCCCGACATGCCGCAGCCGGTTTTCAACCAGTTGGCCACCAAGCTGCTCCTGCAGAATCCCCAGATGGTCCGTGTCAGCGCCGCCCCCGACGCCGTTATCCGCATGACGTTTCCGCTCAAGGGAAACGAGCGGATGATCGGCACCGACTTCAAGAAATTCCGTTCCTCCAGGATCGCAGTCGATCGCGCCCAGTCGAGGGCGAAGCCGATCATTGCCGGCCCGGTCCGGCTGCCGAGCGGCCGCACCGGCTTCAACCTCTTCTCTCCCGTCTTCACCAAGGGCGAGCGCGGCACGGTGGCCTTCTGGGGCTTCATGGAAGCCGTCGTGGATGAGAAGGAGATCTATGGCAACGCGCAGCTTCTCGATAGCGGCAAGCCGAACGACGAAACCGATCACGGGCACCATCATGTCGAGATCCAGCTCGCACTCCGCGACGTCTCGGTGAAGAACAATATTCAGGATGCCTTTTTCGGCGATACCGATATCTTCGAAAAGGCGCCGGTCATTCGCCAGCTCGACCTTCCCGGTGGCACCTGGGAACTGGCGGCGATCCCGTCCGGTGGCTGGGCGCAGGAGCCGGGCAACAGCACCTGGCTGGACGCTGCCATTCTCGTCGCCGCCACGATCATCATCATCCCGATCTTGCTGACCGGCGGCCTCGTCAACGAACGCCAGCGCAACATTGCCACGCTGCGATCGCGCGAACGGGAACTTCTGACCGTGTCACACCGCCTCAATCTGGCGCTCGAATCCTCCAATATCGGTATCTGGGAGATCGATCTCGACACGCAGCAGCGTTCCTGGGACAAGCGGATGTATCATCTGCACGGCATGTCGCCCGGCGATGGCGGACCAAGCTTCGCCGATTGGCGGCAGACGGTTCATCGTGACGACATCAGCGCAGCCTCACTGACCCTGTTCAAGGCGCTGGACGAGGATCTCGAATACCGTTCGCAGTATCGCGTCGTGATGCCCGATGGCGGCGTTCGCCATGTGCGCAATGTCGGCTCCACCCATACCGGCGCCGACGGCAAGGCCAAGATTACCGGCATCAGCTGGGACGTCACGGACGACGTCTTGATGACGGAACAGCTGCGCTCGGCCAAGGCCTTGGCGGAAGCCAAGAACGGCGAGCTCGCGGAGGCCAAGGACCGCATCGAGCACAACGCGCTGCATGATCCGCTCACCGGCCTCGGCAATCGCCGCATGCTCGACAAGGCGCTGGAGACACTGTCGGGCGCGCGCAAGGACGGCCTGCGGAACATCGCCATCCTGCATATCGATCTTGATCGTTTCAAGCAGATCAACGACACGCTCGGCCATGCGGCGGGCGACGCGATGCTGGTGCATGCCTCGGAAATCCTGCGCTCCAACGTTCGCACTGGCGACATGGTCGCCCGCATCGGCGGCGACGAGTTCGTCGTGCTGGTCACCAACCCGCCGAACAAGAGCTCCCTCACCCATCTTTCGGAGCGCATCATTGCGGAAATGCGCCAGCCGGTCGATTACAACGGCTTCCCCTGCCGCTTCGGCGTCTCGATCGGCATTGCGGTGGCCGGCGACCTGGCGATCGACGAGCGCCAGCTTCTGGTCAACGCCGATATCGCACTCTACCGGGCCAAGGAAAATGGCCGCAACCGCTGCGAATTCTTCACCGAAGCGCTGCAGGCGGAAATCATCACCACCAAGCGCATCGCCGACGAAATCCTCGAAGGCATCGAAAAGAACCAGTTCATCACCTGGTACCAGCCGCAATTCGAGGCCGGCACGCTGAGGCTTTCCGGTGTCGAAGCGCTGATCCGCTGGAACCATCCGCGTGACGGCGTGCTTACCCCCGACAAATTCCTCGAGATCGCCGAAGAGCTCAATGTGGTCGCCACGCTCGACAGGATCGTCCTTGACCGGGCCCTGATCGACGCCATGCGCTGGGCAGCAGCGGGCATCAGCGTCCCGAAGATCTCCGTCAACGTCTCGGCCAAGCGGTTGAGCGACGACACGCTCTTGAATTCGCTGCAGGGTCTTTCCTTCACGCCGGGCCAGCTCTCCTTTGAACTGGTGGAATCGATCTTCCTCGACGAGAGCGACGACATCGTTACGGCCAACATCGAGGGCATCAAGAAGCTCGGCATCGACATCGAGATCGACGATTTCGGCACCGGCCACACCTCGATCGTCAGCCTTTTGAAGATCAAGCCGAAGCGGCTGAAGATCGACCGGCAGCTCGTTGCCCCGATCCTGACGGCACGCAAAGAGCAGGCGCTGATCCGGTCGATCATCGAGATCGGTCGCTCGCTGGGCATCGAGACGGTGGCGGAAGGCGTCGAAACCATGGCGCATGCGGAGATGCTGGGCCTGCTCGGCTGCGATCTCTTGCAGGGCTATGCCTTCTCCAAGCCGCTGACTTTCGACAAATTCGTCGCCTTTGCCACCAATGAGGCCCTGCAACTGGCCTCCTGACCACCGATTGGATGGCAAGACGCACTGTTCACCACGCCAATTGCCATATTCTGCCAGAAAGGTTTTCCCTTTCGAGCATTTTCCCACTAATAGTCACGGCCGAATGAAATGTCGCCGCGGGCGTTCAAAACGCCGGCAGCTCACACATCGGTTCTGCACATGTCGCACAATACTTTTGGTCACCTTTTCCGCGTCACCACCTGGGGCGAGAGCCATGGGCCGGCGCTCGGCTGCGTCGTCGACGGCTGCCCTCCCGGCATCCGCTTCACGCTCTCCGAACTGCAGGCCTGGCTCGACAAGCGCAAGCCCGGCCAGTCGCGCTTCGTCACCCAGCGCCGCGAGGATGATCTCGTCAAGGTGCTCTCCGGCGTGATGCTGGATGCCGACGGCGAGACGATGATCACCACCGGCACGCCGGTTTCGATGATGATCGAGAATACCGACCAGCGCTCCAAGGATTATTCCGAGATCGCCAAGACCTATCGGCCGGGACACGCCGACTACACCTACGACCTCAAATACGGCATCCGCGACTATCGCGGCGGCGGCCGCTCGTCGGCCCGCGAGACGGCGGCACGGGTCGCCGCCGGCGGGCTCGCCCGCAAGGTGGTGCCGGGGCTTCTGGTGCGCGGCGCATTGGTGCAGATCGGCAAGCACAAGATCAACCGCGACAACTGGGACTGGAACGAAGTCGGCAACAACCCCTTCTTCGCACCCGACCCGGCCATCGTGCCCGTCTGGGAGGAATATCTCGACGGTATCCGCAAGGCCGGCTCTTCGGTGGGCGCCGTCGTCGAAGTGATCGCCGAGGGCGTCCCGGCCGGCATTGGCGCGCCGATCTATGCCAAGCTCGACCAGGACATCGCCTCCAACCTGATGTCGATCAACGCCGTCAAGGGCGTCGAGATCGGCAACGGTTTCGGTGCCGCCGAAATCACCGGCGAGGAAAATGCGGACGAGATGCGCATGGGCAATGACGGCAATCCGATTTTCCTGTCGAACCATGCGGGCGGCATCCTCGGCGGCATTTCGACCGGCCAGCCGGTCGTCGCCCGCTTCGCCATCAAGCCGACCTCGTCCATTCTCACCCAGCGCCAGTCGATCGATGCGGACGGCAACAATGTCGATGTCCGCACCAAGGGCCGCCACGACCCCTGCGTCGGCATCCGCGCCGTTCCGATCGGCGAGGCCATGCTTGCCTGCACGATCGCCGATCACTACCTGCGCGACCGCGGCCAGACCGGACGCCTCAAGTAACCATCCAAGGAAGAATGCCATGCCCTTTGACCAGAAGCGTGTTGCCGATGCCATCCGGGCCTTCGAGGCCGGCGAGATCGTCGTCGTCATCGACGATGACGGCCGCGAGAACGAAGGCGATCTGATCGTTGCCGCCGTTCACTGCACGCCGGAAAAGATGGCCTTCATCGTCCGCCACACCTCCGGCATCGTCTGCGCGCCGATGCCGAGGGAGGAGGCCAGGCGCCTCAATCTCAACGCCATGGTAGCGGAAAACGATTCGGCCCATACCACTGCCTTTACCGTCTCCATCGACTTCAAGCATGGCACGACGACCGGCATATCGGCCGACGACCGGACGCTGACGGTACGCAACCTCGCCAACCCGAATGTCGGCGCGGCCGATTTCACGCGTCCCGGCCATATTTTCCCGCTCGTTGCCCGTGAAGGCGGCGTGCTCATGCGATCCGGCCATACGGAAGCAGCCGTCGACCTCTGCAGGCTCGCCAGCCTGCCGCCCATCGGCGTCATCTGCGAACTGGTCAACGACGACGGCACGGTGACGCGCGGCCCGCAGGTCACTGAATTCGCGGAAAAACATGGCCTGAAGCTGGTTTCCGTCGCCGACCTCATCGCCTATCGCCAGCGAAAGGAAACCCTGATCCAGCTCGAGGCGAGCTTCGACGTCGACACGCCCTACGGCAAGGCCAAGGCCCATGCCTATTCGCTCCCGTGGGACCCGATGCAGCATCTCGCGGTGGTCTTCGGCGACATCCGCGACGGCGTCGACATTCCGGTGCGGCTGCATCTGGAGAACGTGGCAGCGGATGTTTTCGGCAGGGATTGCCAGCTCGACGCGATCATGAAACGCATGGCCGAACAGGGCCGCGGCGTCATCGTCTACCTGCGCGAAGGCTCCGTCGGCGTCGGCGTTTCGCACACCGCCCGCAAGGGCAATCATGACCGCGAAGGGCACGAAGAAGCGCAGGCGCGCGAAAACGAATGGCTGGAAATCGGGCTGGGCGCACAGATCCTGAAAGATCTCGGCATCACCTCGATCAAGCTGATCTCCTCGCGCGAACGCCACTATGTCGGCCTCGAGGGTTTTGGAATCGAGATCGCGGCGACGGAGATTTTGTAAGCGCGCGGCAACAAGGGGCACCGGCTGTTCGTGCCGGTGTCTTTTTACCGTGACGGCGCGCTTCTGTGCGGCCCTTTAACGAGAGGCGTCGGAGCTCGCACTTCGACCAATCCCGGTCAGGCGCGAGCTCACCTGCACCGCTTGCTCCATCGGCCAGCGGAAAGTATCTATCTGAATCTGGTATTTTCCAGAATGGCCTAAACCGGCCTGCAATAATTGACCGCCTCTTGCGAGATCGGCGTGCCGAGCAACCAAACTCATGATTCGACAAGGATTACGATGGACTCCGGCACCACGCCATCATAAGCCATCGCTTCAGCAGCTGCCGTGCTCTGCAGCGCTTTCTCGACGACGTCCATGTCCGGCACGTCCATAAGAAGGGCAACCCGTGTCGGGTCCTGCGCGTCAACGAATGTTCGAATGTTGGTCACGCCAAGCGGACCAAATATCTCTTTGCGCTTTGGCGATCTGAGCCAATGTTCGGCGCCCTTTGTGATGTTGTGGTAGGCAACAATTGTCGGCATTGTATCCTCCCTCTTGCGAAGTGAACGTCCGACATCAACCAGGAGTGCCAAAATCCGTCCACGTCGGTTCACGGAACGCCCTATAACCTGGACTGTCAAGCAGCGTCAGGGGGCGCAACGGTTTAGAAACAACGATGGCCCAGACGGGTCGCTCCCCTTGACGCACAGCCGCGTCCGGCGGCCGGTTGGCGCGAGCGAACAGTTGGTCAACGACTGGAAGGCTCACCTGCAGATCATGGAAGCTGGCGGCTGGCGGGGATTAATCATCTGGGCGGGATCGTTGCCGCATTGAAGGCCCGCTCGACCTCTTCGAACGTTTCCAGGTCCGCCACGCTCATACGGACGTGCCGTCGTTCCAACGCCGCTGCATCTCTTCAGGCGTGACCTGCTCGATGGTCTGCGACAGCATCCAGCGATGGCCGTAGGGATCGAGCACCTGCGCCACGCGCTCGCCGAAGCTTTGGTCCGTCGCCGGGCGCAACAGCGTTGCCCCGGCCGCGAGGGCTTGCACCAACGCCGCATCGGCCGAGCCGGTGTCGACGTGAAAGGTCACCGGCGAGCCGCCGATGGTATCAGGAGACAGGGCGCCGAAGTCCGGGTATTCATCCGCGAGCATCATCAGCGTTTCTCCGAAACGCAGTTCAGCATGCCCTATCCGTCCGTCCGAAGGATCGGTCATACGGAAGATTTCCGTTGCGCCGAAGGCTTGCTTGTAAAAGTCGATGGCCCGCGCTGCATCCTTTACGATGAAATAAGCACTCACTTTTCTGGCGAAACTCGGCATGGCGCTTCTCCTTGACCGGGACATATATTAACGTTACGTATCGTAAAGATATGAGTCAAGATGCCAACACAGAATCGAAGAATCGTGGGCGGCCGCCAAGTGCGACAGCGCGCAAGCGTGCCCTGGAGGCGGCGCACGAGATTCTGATGGCCGAAGGCTTCGGCCGTCTGACGATCGAGGCGGTTGCCGCGCGGTCCGGCGTCGGCAAGCCCACGATCTATCGCAACTGGGCCAATGCGCAGGAGCTGGCAATGGCCGCCCTGCTGGTCAATCCGCTGCCCCAGGCGGAGGCGCAAGGGGCCACGGCGCTGGCCGCCCTTGGCGCACAGATGCGCGGGATGGTGACTGCCTTCGCCAGCACGCGCGGCCGGCAGATCACCATGGCGCTGGCGGCCGCTGACCCTGAAAGCGAATTCACCAAGGCATTCCGCAACCAGGTGATCCTTTCGAGCAGGAATGCCGGCCGCATCATCCTGGAGCAGGCGCTGGCCCGCGGAGAAATCATCCCGCCCCTTGATCTCGAGGCCCTTCTCGACATGATCTACGGACCTGTCTTCTTCCGGCTACTGGTCGGGCATCGCCCGGTCTCGCCGGAGTTCGGCGATGCGATCGTCAAGACCGCATTGCGGGCCGTCGCCCCGCGGCAGGCGTGACAGCGGATCTCCGGGAACGCCAAATGGCTTTCATGTGAACTCGCTCATTATGGCGCGCAGCCTCAACTGTTCTGCCGCCTCTAGCGGCCATCCGTGAACTGCACGAGATCCCAGAGATTTCCGTAGAGGTCCTCGAACACGGCGACAATGCCGTAGGGGGCGTGCTTCGGCTCGCGCGTAAATCGGATGCCGGCTTCGAGCATGGCCGCGTAGTCCCTGCTGAAATCGTCCGTCCGCAAGAACAAGAACACCCGACCGCCGGCCTGGTTGCCGATGAACGTTTCCTGATGGGCCGAGGATGCGCGTGCCAGAAGCAACGAGGTGCTGCCCTCGCCCGCGGGCCTGACGACAACCCAGCGCTTGTCCTGCTCCGGCTGATAGGTGTCCTCGACCAGCGTGAACCCCAATTTGTTGACGTAGAAGTCGATCGCCTCGTCATAGTCGCGAACGACAATCGCAATAAGTGCAATAGCTTGGTTCATGGGCGGGCCTCTCCGTCCCAACCATCGAGATAGACAACGCGCTCCACGCCTGCGAACTTCGCCAGCCGTGTCAGTTCGGCCTCCAGCCGCTCCATCCGGCCCGAGGACGTCCGCACGCCCCTCTCCCACCAGACACGCTTGACGTCGAGCGTGCCTGCCTTGCGGTCGGCCTTCATGTCGATGCGGCCGACGAGGCGATCGCCTTCGAGCAGCGGGAAGACATAGTAGCCGTATTCACGCTTGGGCTCGGGAACGAAGACTTCGATGCGATAGTAGAAGCCGAAGAGGCGTTCTGTTCGATTGCGGTCGCGGATCACCGGATCGAAGGGGCTGAGCACCCGCAGGCGTGCCGGCGGTTCCGGCGGAGCGCGCAGCGCCTCGAGCCCATCGGCAAAGGCGAAGGAAGCGCGCGGCTTGCCGTCGACCGTTTCGATCGCAACCTCCTCCAGCTCGTCGCGATGGCTTTCCACCCATTGCCTGGCTTCCTGCGGCGTCGCCAGATCGAAAAAGGCGGCGATCTCGCCGGACGTGGCAAAGCCCAGCCGCTTCAGCGCCTGGCGGCAGGCCCAGTCGACGAAGGTGTCGTGATCGACTTCGGCCTCGTAATGCTCCTTCGGGATCACCCGCTCGGTCAGGTCATAGATCTTCTGGAAATTGTCGCGCGCTGCTATCGAGAGTTTGCCGGTATGCCAGAGGAATTCGAGCGCCGTCTTCGAAGGATGCCAGTTCCACCAGCCGCCCGACTTGTGATCCTCGGCCTTCACCTCCCGCGCCATGACCGGGCCGTTCGCCCTGATCCGCTCATAGATTTCCTCGAAGGCCTGATCGAACCCCTCTCCCTGCCATTTGCGCCAGTTCTCGCGCATCTTGGCCTCGCGCCGCTCGAAGCGATGCTTCCAATAGGGGAAAAAGGCCGAGGGAATGATCGAGGCGTCATGCGTCCAGTGCTCGAACAGCGCCCGATCCTTCTCGATCAATGCCGCCAGGTGTTCCGGCCGGTAGGTCTGGTTGCGCGAGAACAGTATCTGGTGATGGGCGCGCTCGACGGTCGAGATGCTATCGATCTGGACGAAGCCGATATTGTGGATGAGGTCGAGCAGGCCGTCCTTGCCGAGTGCCCGGTGCGGCGCTACCCCCAGGCCCTGCTTGTTCATGAAAATGCGCCGCGCATCGCGGTTTGAAACGGGAATCGCCATGCAGACAATCTAGGCGAATGTTCACACTTTGTTCAAGTCCTGATCGAACGCCTCTTTTCAACGGGCAAGAATTCGTCCTATAGAGCCTGCCTATCGACAAGCGGGGGACGCGGATTGGACATACGCTTTTCCGGCGCATCCGTCAGCTTTGGCGCGCGCACGGTTCTCCAGCCTCTGACCCTGATGCTCACCGAGCGGCGCATCGGCATTATCGGCCTCAACGGATCCGGCAAGACCACCTTCGCGCGCCTGATCAACGGCCTGGTGAAGCCGACGACCGGCACCGTTTCCGTCAACGGGCTCGACACGGTGCGCGATGAGGGCGCGGTCCTCGCAGCGGCCGGCTTTATCTTCCAGAACCCGCAGCACCAGATCATCATGCCGATCGTGCACGAGGACATCGCCTTCGGCCTGAAGAATCGCGGCTTGAAGACCGACGAGATCGAACGCCGTTCGGCCGCCGTGCTCGCCCGGTTCGGCATTGCGCATCTGGCCAAGCGGCGGGTACACGAACTCTCGGGCGGCGAGACGCAGCTCGTCGCCATCTCCAGCGTCGTCGTCACCGGCCCGGGCATCCTCATCCTCGACGAACCGACCAACCAGCTGGATCTGAAAAATCGCCGGCTGATCGAAAACACCATTGCCGGCCTCGACGAGCACGCCATCGTCATCAGCCATGACCTGCCGCTGATCGAGCGTTTCGAGCGCGTGCTTTGGTTCCACGACGGCAAGCTCGTTGGCGACGGCCCGGCGCCGGAGACCATCCGTGCCTATCGCGAGGCGGCGGAATGCTGAACGGGCTGAATGTCGAGGGCAGCACGCCGCTGCACCGGATGTCGGTGCGCACGAAACTCGCCATCCTGCTCGTTCTCGGCGTCGCACTCTATTTCGTTTCGTCCCTTTTCGTGCTTGTCCCGGCTTTCGTGCTCGCCGTCGGCATCTATTTCACCACCGGCCTGCCGGTCCGCGATGGCCTCTCGCGCCTGAAACCGATCCTTTTCACCATCGTGATCCTGCTCATCGCGACGGCTTACCTCGCCTCGATCCGCGAGGCGACTGAGGCTTTCTTCCGGCTGATGGCGCTTGTGCTGTTTGCGGGCGCCGTAACCGCGACGACCGCAACCGGCGACTTCATCGACGAGATCACCCGGCTGCTGCAGCCGCTCGACCGGCTTGGCCTGGTGCGCGCCGCGGATGTTGGCCTCGCCTTCGGCCTGGTGCTGCGCTTCGTGCCCGATATCTTCAACCACTACCAGGCGATCCGCGAGGCGCATCGCGCCCGCGGCCTGAAGGTTCGGCCGTTGACGATCCTTGCGCCGCTAATCATCCTGACGCTCAAGGATGCCGATACGATCGCGATGGCGATCGACGCGCGCGGCTTTCGCCGGCCCCGGACCGACCGGAACAAATGATTTGCGCGGCTTTTGTTGCGCTGCCGGCTTCCCTTGCGAGAAAAGCCGCTTTAAATCCAAGGTTCTAATGAACAAAGGACCCGTCATGAACACCAGAGACCTTGTGCTTGTTGCCCTTTTCACTGCGATCATCGTGGTTCTCGGGTTGATCCCGCCCATCACGCTCGGCTTCATTCCCGTGCCGATTACGGCCCAGTCGATGGGCGTGATGCTGGCTGGCTGCATCATCGGGGCCAAGCGCGGCGCGCTCGCCTATGTCCTCTTCGTGCTGCTCGTGGCCGCCGGCCTGCCCGTCCTTTCCGGCGGCAGGGGTGGCCTTGCCATCATCCAGGGGCCGACCGGCGGCTTCATCCTCGGCTGGATTGTCGCCACCTACGTCACCGGCCTGATCGCCGAACGGCTGGTGACGGAAGGGCAGAACGAGATCAGACAGTTCGCAGCCTTCTTCATCGCCTCCGTCGTCGGCGGTATCGTGGTGCTCTACGCCATCGGCATGCCGTGGGTGAGCATGACGACCGGCACGCCGCTGGCCGACGTTGCGACAGGCTCTCTTGCCTTCATTCCCGGCGACCTCCTGAAGGCCGGCATCGCGGCGCTTGCCGCCCGTGCGGTCCTCCTTGGCTATCCGCTGCTGCCGCACCGCGCCTGACCTGCCTGCGGCAATCCCTCAAGCGGGGCAGCGAGGCATTTGCTGAGCCCCCGCTGTTGAAAACGCGGCAATCGCCCTACCTATGCCATGGACCTTGCCCCTACGAAGCCATAGGTTTGCGCCATGACCACGATCCTGTTCGAAAACCCGATCTTTCTGGAGCACAAGGTTCCGGAAGGTCACCCGGAACGGCCCGACCGGCTGAAGGCGCTCAATCTGGCGCTGGAGCACGAGCGGTTTTCGTCGCTATCGCGGCTTGAGGCACCGCAGGGCAATGAGGATCTGGTGCTGCTTGCCCATCCGGAAGAGCATCTGCGCACGGTGATGTCCGCCATGCCCGAGGAAGGCATTATTGCCGTCGAGGCCGACACCTATGCGAGCCCTGCGAGCCTGCAGGCGGCACTGACCGGTATTGGCGGCGCGGTCGCAGCAGTCGATGCGGTGTTTTCCGGCAAGGCTGACAACGCCTTTGTCGCCGCCCGCCCGCCCGGCCACCATGCCGAGAAAAACCAGGCGATGGGCTTTTGCTTCTTCAACACCATCGCCATCGCCGCCCGCCATGCGCAGCGACGGTATGGTGCCGAGCGGGTCGCCATCGTCGACTGGGACGTGCATCACGGCAACGGCACGCAGGACATCTTCTGGGATGATCCGTCGGTGCTGTTCTGTTCGACGCATCAGATGCCACTTTATCCCGGTACCGGCGCCAAGACCGAGACGGGTGCCGGCAACATCGTCAACGCGCCGCTGTCGCCCGACACCGGCAGCGACCATTTCCGCGAGGCCTTCAAGTCGCGCGTGCTTCCTGCACTCGAAGAATTCCGACCGGATTTCATCCTGATCTCCGCCGGCTTCGACGCCCATCACCGCGATCCGCTGGCGCAGATCAATCTCGTCGCCGACGATTTCGACTGGGCGACCGGGCGGCTGCTCGACGCCGCCGGCAAGACCGCCAACAATCGCATCGTCAGTCTGCTCGAAGGCGGCTACGATCTCCAGGGCCTGGCCGAATCGGCCGGCACCCACATCTATCGCCTGATGAGAGGATGACCATGACCACCGCCCCGCAAACCGCCGCGATCGACGTTTCGTCCCTCTCCTTCGAAAAAGCCGTCGAGGAGCTGGAAGCGATCGTCTCCGCGCTCGAACGCGGCGACGTCGCCCTCGACAGGTCGATCGAGATCTACGAGCGCGGCGAGGCGCTGAAGAAACATTGCGAGGCGCTGCTCAGCGCCGCCGAAAACCGCATCGAGAAGATCAGGCTCGACCGCGCCGGCAAGCCGCAGGGGGTTGAGCCGCTCGACGGGGAGTGAAGTGGCGGCTGTTTGTCTTCTCCGCAGCGAAAAACTGTTCCTTCTGGTAATCTATTCAAATGCCATGGCAAGGGCTACCTTGGGCGAAAGTTCGAGCCACAGGATGAGTTGTCATGAGCTTCTTTCCCGGACCAGACCCCCTTGCCGGTGATGCGCCGGCGTGTGATGCGATCGAACATCTGATCATTCCGCGCACCAGCGACATCGGCAATCATGAGGTGCGCCGTGCCCTGCCGACGGCGAAGCGCCGGCTGGTCGGGCCGTTCATCTTCTTCGACCGCATGGGCCCGGCGCTGCTCAGGGCCGGCGAGGCGCTCGACGTGCGACCGCATCCGCATATCGGGCTATCCACCGTCACCTATCTCTTCGACGGCGAGATCAAGCATCGCGACAGCCTCGGCACAGAAATGGTCATCGCGCCCGGCGATCTCAACCTGATGACGGCCGGGCGCGGCATCGTGCATTCGGAACGTTCACCGGAAAACCTGCGCGGCAAGCCGCAATCGATCTCCGGGCTGCAGACATGGCTGGCGCTGCCCGATCAATACGAGGAAATCGATCCGATCTTCACCCACACCGAAAAGCGTGACCTGCCGACCTTCAACGATGATGGCATGGAAGGCCGCGTGGTCATCGGCACGTTCGAAGGCATGCGGTCGCCCGTCTCGGTGTTTTCCGACACGATCTATGTCGATCTGAAGATCGAGCCGGGCAAGAGCGCACCGTTCGGGGCAGACTGGGAGGAGCGCGCGCTCTATATCCTCGAAGGCGAGGCGATCATTGCCGGCGATCATTTCTCAGACAACCAGCTTCTGGTTTTCCGGGCCGGCGACCGGATCACCGTCACCGCCGGCCCCATGGGCTGTCATGTCATGCTGTTCGGCGGCGCAGCACTGGGCTCGGCCCGGCATATCTGGTGGAACTTCGTCTCCTCGTCGAAGGAGCGGATCGAACAGGCCAAGGAGGAGTGGCGCACCGGTCGCTTCGACATCGTGCCCGGGGACAGCCAGGAGTTTATCCCTTTGCCGGAACGGTAATATTCGTTAAACTCCTTGTTTGCGCCGCAAGAAAACCCGCTTTTGCAATCCATATCGATTCCGTCTAAAGACGCGGGTTCCTGCGGACACCCTATTTGATATCGCGGCTCCTTAAAGAGCCGCGGGAACGAAGGCCTTTCAGCGTGACACAACTGCCAGTCAACCCCATGCCGGCAACTCCCCTTCTCGATCAGGTGACCTATCCCGACGATCTGAAGAAGATCGACGACAAGGACTTAGTCCAACTGGCAACCGAACTGCGCGCCGAAATGGTTGACGCGGTGTCGCGCACCGGCGGACATCTGGGCGCGGGCCTCGGCGTGGTCGAACTGACGATCGCCATCCACAAGGTCTTCGACACGCCGCATGACCGGCTGATCTTCGATGTCGGCCACCAGTGTTATCCGCACAAGATCCTGACTGGCCGCCGCGACCGCATCCGCACGCTGCGCCAGGAAAACGGCCTTTCCGGCTTCACCCGCCGGGCGGAGAGCGAATACGACCCCTTCGGCGCCGCCCATTCCTCGACCTCGATCTCCGCCGGCCTCGGCATGGCGGTCGCAGCCGATCTCTCCGGCGAGCCGCGCAACGTCATCGCGGTCATCGGCGACGGCGCCATGTCGGCCGGCATGGCCTATGAGGCGCTGAACAATGCCGGCGCGCTCGATGCGCGGCTGATCGTCATCCTCAACGACAACGACATGTCGATTGCGCCGCCGACCGGCGCGATGAGCGCCTATCTGGCGCGCCTCGCCTCCGGCCGCACCTATATGGGCTTCCGCGAACTCGGCAAGAAACTGACAGCCTATCTCGGCAAGTCGGTGGACCGGGCGATCACCCGCGCGGTCGAGCATGCGCGCGGTTATGTGACCGGCGGCACGCTGTTCGAGGAGATGGGATTCTATCACATCGGTCCGATCGACGGCCATTCCTTCGACCATCTTCTGCCGGTGCTGCGCAATGTGCGCGACAATTCCAAGGGGCCGGTGCTGATCCATGTGGTGACGCAGAAGGGCAAAGGCTATCCGCCGGCGGAGGCCGCCGCCGACAAGTATCACGGCGTCAACACCTTCGACGTCATCACCGGCGCGCAGGCCAAGGCCAAGCCGAATGCCCCTGCCTATACCTCGGTCTTTGCCGAGGCGCTGACGCAGGAAGCAGGCTATGACGACAAGATCGTCGCCATTACCGCCGCCATGCCCTCCGGCACGGGTCTCGACAAATTCGCGCTGGCCCATCCCTCCCGCTGCTTCGATGTCGGCATTGCCGAACAGCATGCGGTGACCTTTGCGGCCGGTCTTGCCTCCGAAGGCTACAAGCCGTTTGCTGCGCTCTATTCGACCTTTCTGCAGCGGGGCTACGATCAGGTCGTTCACGATGTGGCGATCCAGGGCTTGCCGGTTCGCTTCCCGATCGACCGTGCCGGTTTCGTCGGCGCCGACGGGCCGACGCATGCAGGCTCGTTCGACACGACCTATCTCGCCACCCTGCCCGGCTTCGTCGTCATGGCGGCGGCCGACGAGGCGGAGCTGAAGCACATGGTGCGCACCGCAGCCGCCTATGATCAGGGGCCGATCTCGTTCCGGTATCCGCGCGGCGAAGGCATCGGTGTCGAGATGCCCGAGCGCGGCCAGATTCTCGAAATCGGCAAGGGCCGGGTGATGAAACAGGGCTCGAAGGTCGCGCTGCTTTCCTTCGGCACGCGCCTTGCCGATTGTCTGCTCGCCGCCGAAGACCTCGACGCGGCAGGTCTCTCCACGACAGTTGTCGATGCCCGCTTCGCCAAGCCGCTCGACCATGACCTGATCCGCCAGCTGGCGCGCCATCACGAAGTGCTGATCACCATCGAGGAAGGCGCCGTCGGCGGCTTCGGCAGCCACGTGCTTCAATTCCTCGCGCATGAGGGCCTGCTCGACAACGGCCTGAAAATCCGGCCGATGGTTCTGCCGGATATCTGGATGGAACAGGCCAAGCCCGAGGCCATGTATGCCAAGGCCGGCCTCGACCGGGCCGGCATCGTCTCGACGGTGTTCCGGGCGCTCGGCCAGAAGGAAATCGGCGTCGGTGCGGCGGGCTAAAGGCGACCCTCGGCCCCGAGACCGCCCGCCTGCAGCAGGCTCTGCCCGCCATGTGTCTTTATTTGCGATCGACGCATCCATAAGCCTTGCCATACCGGCCTCGACGCGCCATGACGGGCCATGTCAAACGAACCGAAAACTACCGTCCGCCTCGACCAGCTGCTCTTGAACCTGGGGCTTGTCGCCAGCCGTTCGCGCGCCCGCGATGCGATCCAGCGCGGCACCGTCACCGTCAACGGCCGCACGGTCACCAAACCAAGCTCCACGTTCCCCGACGACGTGACGATCGCCATTGATGATCCGGTCCAGCCCTATGTTTCGCGCGCGGCGCTGAAGCTGAAAGCGGGTCTTGAGCATTTCAAGCTGTCGCCGGAGGGGCTGGACTGTCTCGACATCGGCGCCTCGACCGGCGGCTTTACCGAAATCCTGCTGCACAACGGCGCGGCGCATGTGATTTCGATCGACGTCGGCCACGGTCAATTCCATCCGCGGCTGGAGGCCGATCCGCGCGTCACCAACATAGAGGGGCTGAATGCCCGGGTGCTGGACGAGGATCATCTCGACGGCCATGCCATTTCCTTCGTCGTCTCCGACGTTTCCTTCATCTCGCTGAAGCTTGCCCTGCCGCCGGCGCTCGATCTCGCCGAACCCGGTGCCCATTGCATCCTTCTGGTCAAGCCGCAATTCGAGGCGGGCCGCGAAGCCGTCAGCAAGGCAGGTCTGCTCAAGGATCCGGACAGCGCCCCCGCCGTCGCGGCCGAGCTGGAGCGCTGGTTGGTGGAAGAGATGGGCTGGGAAAGCCTCGGCCTTACCCCCTCGCCGATCTCCGGCGGCGACGGCAACGAGGAATATCTTCTGGCCGGTCGCAAGCCCGTGGATGGTGACGCTTCCTTGGACGAAGACGCCCCCTTGGACAAAGACGTATGAGCACCGAGACGCTGACCATCGAGAAACTCGGCATGTCCGGCGACGGCGTGACCCGCGGCCCGTTCGGCCCGGTCTACGTGTCCTTCACGCTGCCCGGCGAAACGGTGGCGCTGGCGATCAACAAGGACAGGGGCACGGTGATGTCCATGTCCGACCTGTCGCCGGATCGCGTCGAGCCGAAGTGCCGGCATTTCGGACCGGACGGCGAAAACGGCGCCTGCGGCGGCTGCAGCCTGCAGCATGCCAGCGACAGCCTTTACCAGGGCTTCAAGCGGCAGTTGGTCGTCGATGCACTGAAATCGAAGGCGCTGCAGGCAGAGGTCGCACCGCTGGTGCTTGCCCATCCCGGTGAACGCCGGCGCACGGTGTTCACCGCACGGCGGACCGAGAAGGAACTGCTGCTCGGCTACAACCAGGCAGAAAGCCACCACATCGTCTCGATTTCCGAATGTCCCATCGCAAGCCCCGGCATCGTGTCGCGGCTTGCAACCGTCCGGACGATCGCCAACGCCATGGCTGTCAACGCCGAGCCGTTCCGCATCACGGTGCTGGAAACCCTCTCCGGCCTCGACCTTGCTTTCGACGGCATCAAGAAAATGGACGACCGGCAGCGGCGCATGGCGGTCGAAACGGTTCTCGGCCAAAAGGGTGTGGCCCGTCTCAGCCTCAACGGCGAAATTCTGGTCGAGCCGGTCAAGCCCGTCATCGATTTCGGCGGCGTTTCGGTCTCGCCGCCGCCCGGAAGCTTTACCCAGGCGACAAAGCCGGCCGAGGACGTGATGGCGGAGCTGGTGATCGCGCATCTCGGCAAGGCCAAACGTGTCGCCGACCTTTTTGCAGGTTCCGGAACCTTCTCGCTGCGTATTGCCAGAAAAGCCCGCGTTCATGCGGTCGAAGGCGAAGACAAGCCGCTGAAGGCGCTCGATTTCGCCGCCCGCAACACCCAAGGGCTGAAGCCGGTGACAGTGGAGAAACGCGACCTCTACCGCCGGCCGATGATGGCCTCGGAACTAAAGGTCTACGACGCCATCGTCTTCGATCCGCCGCGAGCCGGCGCCGAAGTCCAGGCGAAGGAAATCGCCCGCTGCGGCGCAAAGAAGATCGTTGCCGTCTCCTGCAATCCGGTGACGTTGGTGCGCGACCTGCGCATCCTCGTCGATGCCGGTTACCGGATCACGTCGGTGACGCCGATCGATCAGTTTCTGTGGTCGTCGCATGTGGAAGTGGTGGCGACGCTGGAGAAATGATGGGCGCTGTTCCGCCGTCGGTCGCAAAAATCAAATTGTGCGACCGACCTGTACGAAAGCTCTTTCCGATCTTTCAGCGCCCGATTTAGTTCCGGCCTCCAAGCGCGAGGCGGCAAGCCAAACCGGTAAATACGGTGGCAAGAAGGTACTGCGGCAACCTCTTGAAGCGCCCGATTTTTCCAACCTTCGCGCGGATGTGACCGCCCAGCAGGATCACGAAGCCATTCACCAGAAGGCCAACACCGTTCAACACGGTTGCGAGGATAAATGCCTGCAGGATCATTGATCCCGCTCCCGGATTCATGAATTGCGGGAACAGTGCAAGTACGAACAGCGCCATCTTAGGATTGAGCAGGTTTGTCGCCAGACCTTCACCAAAAATTCTCTTCGTGGAGAGCCGTGCCAAACCTGCTGACGGAGAAAAGCCGGAGCCTTCCGATCGGATCGTCTTCCACGCCAGGTAAAGAAGATAGGCGCAACCTGCCCAGCGGATGATGTCATAGGCAACAGGCACGGCGAGGAAGAGTCGAGAAAGCCCCAGCGCCGCCGCCAGAGCATGGCAGTAGGTCCCGAGCGCGATGCCCGCATAGGTCAAAAAACCGGCGGCCCGCCCTTGGCATATGCTCCGGGACGCAATGAGGAGCATATCTGGCCCAGGCGTCGCAGTGAGCGCCACGGATGCGGCGGCAAAAATGATAATCGTGGAGAAATCCGGCATATCGTTTTCCTTCGAGTTGGCCGGAACTCTCGATTACCAAGATTCCTCCTTTTATCAAGACCGATGAGGAAAAAGCCGCGATTTGCGAGATCGCAAAAAGGCCCGGCTTCAATAAAAGCCGGGCCTCTTCTTCATTGCCTGCTCTGCAGCGCGTGTCAGGCCGCGCGGCGACCATAAGCGGGCTGTCTCGCAACAGGCGCTGCGCGGCCGTCGCCGAGGTTGAACTGGGAAAGCAGTTCGTTCAGCGCTGCCGCTTCCGACGCCAGGCCATGGCTGGCGGCGGTCTGTTCCTCGACCATGGCGGCGTTCTGCTGGGTGCCCTGGTCCATGGTGTTGACGGCCGTGTTGATCTCCTGCAGGCCGGTCGACTGTTCGCGGGTGGCGGTCACGATGGCGCCGATATGGGTGTTGATCTCCTGGACTTCGGCGACGATCTTCTGCAGCGACTGGCCGGTTTCGCCGACCAGCGTCACGCCGGCGCGAACCTGCTGGCCCGACGTTGTAATCAGCGCCTTGATCTCCTTTGCCGCATTGGCCGAGCGTTGGGCGAGTTCGCGCACTTCCTGCGCTACGACGGCAAAACCCTTGCCCGCGTCGCCGGCACGGGCCGCCTCGACACCGGCGTTCAGGGCCAGAAGGTTGGTCTGGAAGGCGATGTCGTCGATGACGCCGATGATGTTGCTGATCTCGCCGGAGGATTTCTCGATGCCCTGCATGGCGTTGACGGCATTGCGGACCACCTCGCCAGACTTTTCAGCCCCGGCTCGGGTGCGGGCGACCAGCTGGCCGACTTCCTCGGCGCGGCGGGCCGAATCCCTGACCGTCGTGGTGATCTCTTCAAGCGCTGCGGCGGTCTCCTCGACCGAGGCGGCCTGCTGTTCCGTACGGCGGGCGAGATCGTCCGCGGCATGGCGGATTTCGCTGGCGCCGGCATCAATCGCCCGGGCGTTGGTTCCGACGGTCTGCAACGCGTTGTGCAGCTTGGCGACGGAATTGTTGAAATCGGCGCGCAGGCGGTCGAGGTGCGAGACGAAGGGGATGGAGATGCGGTAGCCGAGGTCACCATCGGCCAGGCGGCCGAGACCGGTCGCCAGCGCTTCGACGGCCTGCTGGATATCGGCGGTTTCCTTGGCCTTCATGGCTTCGCGCTCGCGGCGCTCCTGTTCCGACAGCGAACGGCCGGCGTCGGCTTCACCTTCGAGACGCACGCGCTCGATGGCATTGGTGCGGAAGACGGCGACGGCGGCGGCCATGGAACCGATCTGGTCGCGACGCTCCTGGCCGGGAATTTCAGCCTTCAGGTCGCCGCTAGCAAGCCGTTCCATCGCACGCGTCATATCGGTGACCGGGCGGATGACGAGGCGGCTGAGCAAGGTCGCAAGGAAGGCGATCATCACGCCGACGGCGAGAAGCGTGGCAATGGTTGCCGCGATGCGGAACTGGCCGATGGCAGAATAGGCAACATCGGCATCGACCGCGAAGCCGACATACCATTCGACCGAAGGCAGGCCAGCGACCGGCACGAAGCTGACGAGCATCGGCTTGCCGCCAAGCTCGGTTTGCATGATCGACGAGCCGATCGACGGCGTGGCCGCCGGGAAGGCATCGGCGAGCGTCTTGGTGACGAGCTTTGCGTCCGGATGAACGAGGATCTGGCCCGACTTGTTGACGAGGAAGGCAAAACCTGCGCCGCCGCCGACATCGACGGACTTGATCATGTCGACGAGGGTCTTGAGCGAAAAATCGCTGCCTGCGATGCCAAACAGTTTGCCATCGCGCTTGACGGGAACGGCCGCGCTGATGATCAGGTCGCCGCTCGACGCGTCGATATAGGGATCGGTGAGAACGCTGGTATCGGCCTTGACGGCCTGCTGATACCACGGGCGCTTGCGCGGGTCATAGTCCGCCGGCAGCGGCAGATCCGGCCAGCTGGTGAATTTCCCGGTCTCGTCGCCGACATAGGTGCTGAGGAATTCCTTCTCCAGGACGCCGTTCTTGAGCGCACCAACGAGGCCCGTGTGATCGGCGGCGCTGCCGGCCGCGTTTGCAGCCATTGCCGTCAAGGTGACGCGGCCGTTCAGCCAATTGGCAACGCTCTGGGCGGCCTGCTTGCCGGAGGAGGCGATGTTCTCTTCGACCGCGCGCGTCGTCACGGCATGCTGGAGGCTGTCGATATAGACGGAAAAGCCGGCAAAGGCGGCGATGACGACAAGGGACGCGGCGATGAGGATGCGCGTCATCAGGTTCGATCTTTTGGACAAGGCAGGCTTCCTTATTGCGGTGCAGCTTTTGCGCAAACCGGATCGTCAACCGGCGCGATGGCGCACGGGGCAGAGCCCTGAGTTCGCGAGAATGAAGACATGCCCGGAGGCGAAAACGGCGCGCGTCATGCGGCCTGGCGGGGCCTGAGATGCCCCGTGATGGCCGGACCATAGCCCGGCGTACTTAAGGCAGCGTTAAAATTTCATGGGCTGAAACGCGAGGATTTTATGGGACTTCCCGCCTATTCGGCGGCCTGTCGCAAAGCCGAAAGCAGGGCCGGTTTCTTCAGCCCCCAGGCGGTCGCGAGATGCATCGACGATGAAATGCCGGCATCGAGCATGAAGGGACCCGGTGTATCCGCCCTCACCCGCGAGGCAGGTCTCGGCTTTAACGGCGTTCCATGTCCCATGCCCTCGATCAGGTAGAACTCGACGGCCACCTTGCCGGATGCATTCCTCCAGACGCGGCGGATGTGACCGTCGACCACACTCTGCGTGAAGGCATCGCGCGCGAGCCCATGCACGTTAAGCCACTGCTGAAGCAGCGCCTCGGCATTGGAGAGCGAGACCGTGTGGTCCCTCGTCCCGTGCCAGATGGAAACCGTGGGGAAATCCCGCTTCACCGACGATGCGGCACGCACGAGATCGCCCCATTCCTGGGATGTCCGCTGCGGCGCGTTCTTCATCGCGGCAAGCGCGCGCTGCACGTCGCGGGCAGCGCCATAGGGCAGACCGGCCATGATGCCGCCGGCACGAAACACGTCTGGATAAGCGCCCAGCATGGCCGCGGTCATTGCACCGCCAGCCGAAAGGCCGGTGATGAACACCCGCTTGCGGTCGATACCGTGCGTTGCCGCCATTTTGGCGACCATCTGGCGGATCGACATCACCTCGCCGCGGTCGCGCGCCACATTGCTCGGGCGGAACCAGTTGAAACAGAGATTGGCGTTGTTGGAGCGTTTCTGCTCGGCATAGACGACGGCAAAGCCGCGTTCCCGCGCCAGCGTCGACCAGCCACTGCCCTGATCATAGGCTTCCGCCGTCTGATGGCAGCCATGCAGGACGACGACGAGCGGCGATTTCTTCATCAGTCCCTGGGGTACATAACGCAGCATGCGCAGGTGGCCGGGATTGCTGCCGAATGCCTTGACCTCTTCCAGCCTGCCGACCGCTTTCGGCGTTGCGGTTGCCGGCACCGATGCCGGGGCAGAGGTGGCAGAAACGACAGCCTTGCGGGTGATCTTGACGGCCTTGGCGAGGGTCCTTTCCCACCGCCGGTGCTGTCTCAGCATATCGGAGAGGGAAAGCTTGAAACGAGACCGCATGGACGAATCCTTGACTTTGCCGGCATGCCCCCAATGCCGAAATTCCTCCACGCAACAGACTGCAATATGGGTCTCATCCCGCCATCCGGCAAGGCATGATACCTACAAAGTCCTAGGATCGACCGCCGCCCGACAGTCAGCGGCGCATGAAAGCCTCAAAGGCAGCGCGCGCTTCCGCACTCTTCAGTTGTGCGGAGAAGTGCTTGGCCTCCTCCTCGATGCGCGCGAGCACGTCGGACCGGTCGCCACGGATCAACTGGCGGGCAATGCGCAGGGCTTCCGGCGGCTTCCTGGCGAGGTTCGCGGCGAGCGCCAGCACTTCGTCCTCGATCGCATCGGCGCCGGCGATCCTCCAGATCAGGCCGGCCTCCTGCGCTTCCTCGGCCGTGAAGGGCTCGCTCGCGGCGAGCAGCGCAAAGGCGCGCTGGTGGCCGGCGATGCGCGGTACGATCAGGCTGGAGGCGGCTTCCGGCACCAGCGCCAGATCGACGAACGGCGTCTTGAAGACCGAGCGCGCCGAGGCGATCGTCAGGTCGCAGTGGAGGTGGATCGTCGCGCCGATGCCGATCGCCAGGCCGTCGACACCGGAAACGACGGGCTTGGCAGCCCCGGCGAGCGCGCGCAGGAAGTCGAGCACCTCCTGCCCCATGGTTCCGCCCATGGCAAAGGCCATGAAATCGGCCATGTCGTTGCCGGCCGAAAAACAGCCTTCTGTTCCGAGAAAAGCGGTGACGCGAACGGCGTCATCGCTGCCGGCGACGGTAAGCGCATTGGCCATCTTGGCGTACATCGCCCTGGTAATGGCATTCTTCTTGGCCGGTCGGTTGAACCGTATGACCTGAACGCCCGGATAGTTTTGCGGCCGCTCGATCAGAACGTCGTCGGTCATGGCAGTCTCCTTCAGGGCCAAGGGTTCGGGCCCAGTTGTTTAGACAAGTGCGATGCGGGCGGCGGCAAGGCTTGCCGCGCCGCCGATGATGCTGTTCTTGAGCGCCGCCGTTTCGGACAACAGGTTCTCGGCGGCAAAACGGCAGAGCGCAATGCGGGCATCGCGGCCACCATCACCCACCTCCGCCAGCCCACCCTTGGCGAGGTAGACACCGGTCAGCGTCAGGCCGAAGAGACGCTGGTAGGCGGTCGCGCCGGCAAGTGCCTCGGCCGATTTGCCCTCCGCCAGACGGGCGAGCAGCCACTCTGTCGCCGCTTCAAGATCGGCGATCGCATCCTCGAGGCGGCTGCCCGTTTCGCCGAAATCGGCGAGGTTGGATGCGCCCACTTCTTCGGCAATGGCCCTCAACTCAGCCATGAACCCGCGGACATGGCCGCCATCCGACAGGGGCAGCTTGCGGGTGACGAGATCGATCGCCTGAATGCCGTTGGTGCCCTCGTAAATCGGCGCGATGCGGGCGTCACGGAGATAGCGCGCAGCACCCGTCTCCTCGATGAAGCCCATGCCGCCATGGATCTGGATGCCCATCGAGGCGACATCGACACCGACATCCGTACCGAAGGACTTGGCGATCGGCGTCAGAAGGCTGGAGCGTTCCAGCCAGTATCGTGCCGTCTCGCCTTGCGAGACATGCGCCCGGTCAACGGCGCGGGCGCAGGCAAAGGCAATGCCGCGGGCACCTTGGGTCAAGGCCTTCATGGTCAGCAGCGTGCGGGCGATGTCCGGATGCTCGATGATCGGGCTCATGCCGGCGCCCGTCCAGCCCGGCGCCTTGCCCTGGGTGCGTTCGCGGGCATAGCTGAGCGCGTGCTGGGTTGCCGCATCCGCCATCGCCACCCCTTGCGTGCCGACGGCGAGGCGCGCGTTGTTCATCATCGTGAACATGCAGTTGAGGCCCTTGTTCTCTTCGCCGACCAGATAGCCGACGGCGCCCTTCTCCTCGCCAAACTTGCCGTCGCCATAAACCATCGTGCAGGTCGGCGAGGCATGGATGCCGAGCTTGTGTTCGAGCGAATGGCAGAACAGATCGTTGCGTGCGCCGAGCGAGCCATCCTCGTTGACGAGGAATTTCGGCACGAGGAACAGGGAGATGCCGCGGGTGCCTTCCGGCGCTCCGGTAAGACGAGCAAGCACCAGATGAACGATGTTGTCGGTCATCTCGTGTTCGCCCCAGGTGATGAAGATCTTCTGGCCGAAAATGCGGTAGGTGCCGTCGTCGCGGCGTTCGGCGCGGGTTTTCAAGACGCCCAGGTCGGAGCCGGCATGCGGCTCGGTCAGGTTCATCGTGCCGGTCCATTCACCGGAAATCATCTTGGCAAGGAACACCGATTTCAGCGCATCGGAGCCGTGCTTTTCCAGCGCATCGACGGCGCCCATGGTCAGCATCGGCGCGAGCGCGAAGGCCATGGAGCCGGCATTCCAGAATTCCATCGCCGCGATATGCAGCATATGCGGCAGGCCCTGGCCGCCGAATTCCTCCGGTGCGGTCAGGCTGTTCCAGCCGCCCGCGGCCCAATTGCGGTAGAGATCGCTCCAGCCGTCCGGCGTTCTGACCTTGCCGTCGATCAGCTTGGAGCCCTGCTTGTCGCCGATATCGGCAAGCGGCGCCACTTCTTCATTGGCGAAGCGGCCGGCTTCCCCAAGGATGGCGTCGACGAGATCCTCGTCCAGATCGCCGAAAACGCCTTCGGCCAGGTCCTCGGCGAGGCCAGCCACGTGCTTGAGCGTGAACAGAACTTCGTCCACCGGTGCCTTGTACATATCGTCTCCTCCCGCAGTCACATGACAACATTGCCGCCCAGCAGTCCAGCAAGGGCATGTTCGTCGGATCGAGAAATTATTGATTTTTACGTAAACGTCAATATTCGATCGTACAGCGCTATGCATGCCCATGATGGATGCCTGTAACAAAACTGTCATGAAACCTGACTAAAGCGAAGTCTGGCCTCCTGCCGGGATCACGCCGCATGAATCTCATCTCCTCGGAAATCCCAGGCCTCGTCTGGGCCTATCGTTTTCTGCCGGGCGAAAGCCGCTGCCTGCGAATCGCCACCGATTCCTCCGTTGACGCGCTGATGGAAGGCGACGGATGGGTCTGGCTGCATCTGGCGCTCAGCGACGCCCGTACCCCCGCCCTGATCGAACGCATCACCAGCCTGCCGCAGAGCGCGCTTTCGACGCTGACCAGCCATGACACGCAGGCCGCCGTCACCGTCGCCGACGACATGGTCTATGGCACGCTGGTCGATTTCGAGCGCACCTTCGACGCCGAGACGAAGACCATCGGCTGGCTGCATTTCGCCGTCACCGACAAGATCATCATCACCACGCGCCTGCATCCGCTGCGCAGCATCGACCGGGTCAAGGTCGCCGTCGAGAAGAACGCCCGCTGCGCCCGTCCGATCGATCTGTTCGAAATGATGGTGGTCGAGTTCCAGCGCACCCTGATCAGCCTCGTGCTGGAGTTGACCGAAGGCCTCAACGAAATCGAGGATGACGTCTATGGCGAGGCGGGCCACAACCACCAGCCTCGCCTTGCCCCGCTGCGGCGAACGGCCGTGCGCCTGCACCGGCATCTGCGCACGCTGCTGGCCTTGCTGCGGCGCGCCGGAACCTCGGAGGAGGATGAAGTGCCGCCGGGCTTCATCGACGTGGCGGAGCGCCTTTCAGACCGATTGGAATCGGTCGACCGCGACGTCTTTGCCCTGCAGGAGCGCGCCCGCCTGCTGCATGAGGAAATCGACAGCAAGCTGTCCTCGGAAACCAACCGCCATCTCTATATCCTGTCGCTGATGACGGCTTTTCTCCTGCCGCCGACGCTGGTCACCGGCTTCTTCGGCATGAACACCAGCAGCCTGCCCTTTGCCGACGGCGTGCACGGCACATTGCTCGCCGGGTTGCTCATCCTGCTTTCGATGGGTTTTGCCTGGACGATTCTCAAGCGGATCGGAATACTTTGAAAGGCACAAAAAAGCCGGAGACAGCGTCTCCGGCCAGTTGGTGCTTCAAGAAGCGAACATCAATACGGCGAAACGCACTGCCGGCGCGGACCGCCGTAAGGCTGGTACGTGTTGTCGTAGGCGCGGTAGCTGCGATAGCGGTTTGCGCACCATTCGACATGGCCGCCGGCATAGCGCACAGGCGGCTGTGCGATGGCACCACCGATGATAGCGCCGGTAGCGAAAGCCGCGAGCGGGAACCAGTATCCGTTATATTCGCGATAGCCCTGGCGGTAGTAACGATAGCCACGATGGCCGCGGTAATAGGAGTAATTGTCCCGGCGATAATCCCGGCGATATCCATCGCGATCCCGCCAGCGTTCGTCGTAACCGCGGCGGCGATAATACTGGACGGCCTCGACGTCGCTTGCTTGCTCCACCTTTACCGGTGTGGGAATCTGGGGGAAAGCCAGTGATGGCGTGAAAGACGTGACCAGCATCATGGCCGAGAGGCCCAGAGACGCCATTTTTAAACTGAAAACACCCATGGGTTTCTCCATTCGATATTCTTCTCGACAAGATTGTCTTGCTCAAGGAACGGTCCGCGGCGGCTTTTGTTCCACGAGCCACCATAGATGACCATGTCCGCCGAACGCGCGACGTACGTGTCGCAGTTCCGCCCAAGCCTCCCGGAAGCGCAACCGACGGCCGCCGAAGCAGAAATCTCCCGCAAAGCTCAAGGCTTTAACCCTTGGTTAACCCTGTTTCAGCACCCTCTTGTGATGGAAAAGCACCGGTCTGCCAGCTTGGGCATGTTTTTCCGCCTCGCCGCTATCCTCGGCGTTGCGTTGTTTTCGGATGGCGTCGAAGCACGCGACATCATGCCGTGGAAATCAAAGGACAACGCGCTGGTCGTCGATGCCTACGAGATGAACATCGTCGACTGGGACGAGATGCTGAAAGACAAGCGCATCGCCGGCTTCATCTCCAAAGCGTCGGACGGGCTGCCGGAAAGTTTCGCCTGCACGGGAGATCATGGCGGCGATACCGTTGCCCACTGCAAGACGATGTGGCGGAAATATGCGGTCAGCCGCGAGCTCTACCAGACGCGGCGGCTCATTGCCCGCGCAAACGGCCTGCTCTGGGGCGCCTACCACCTCGCCCGCCCCGGCAATCCGGTTGATCAAGCCAACCATTTCCTCGACTATGCCGAACCCCGCGACGACGAACTGATGGTGCTCGACCTCGAAGGCATCGACGCGGAGAAATACATGTCCCTGGAGGATGCGGCGATTTTCGTCGGTCACATCAAGACCCGCACCGGCCGCTACCCGATGCTCTACACCAATCACGTGACGGCCAAATACATCGCCACCAACCGGGATCGCTTCCCCATCCTGTCTCGCCTGCCGCTCTGGTATGCGCGCTACAAGCCGGGCATTCGCAACGTCTTTCCGATGGGAAACTGGGACAGCTACGCGCTCTGGCAATTCTCCTCGGCGACGAATTGCGGCAAACGCCGCTGCCCCTACCGCGTCGCCGGAACCCTGCCCGACATCGACGTCAATGTAACCGCGATGAACGCCAAGGCGCTCAAGGCCGTATGGGCGAAAGGCGATCTCCTGCCGGCAAAGCCGCTCGACAAGCCACTGCTGATCGCCGCCGGCAAGGCAAGCGTCTCCGCCGGCGCGGGCATCGGCGTCGACCTCACAGTAACAGGATCAATCGGCAGGGTTTCCAGCGCGCTGGCATTGCGGTAAAACAGCGCCGCCTGCTGAGCGCTGGCAATGTGTATCGCCGCGAAAATACTGTTTCAGACACAATCCTTATTCACCGCTTTGACCGTATCTCGGTGCAAGACAAAGGCAGACCTCCTGCACATGATGAGCAGATGACGACGAAGATTGTGATCAGCAGCGACAGCGCGACGCCGGTTTCGGTGCTTGAGGCTGACAGCGAATTTATCGTCGACGAGGGCGTGGCCCTGTCGACGCCTGCAACCGCCATCGTTGCGACCGGTACGGCCACCAACCGCAATTTTTATATCAACGGTACTGTGTCCTCGGTTTCGGATGACACCTTCCGGTTCGGCACGACCACCGTCGCCGACAGCCAGAGCCAGTTCGTCGTCAGCAGCACCGGCACGGTTTCCGGCGGCGACTACGGCCTTACGATCGATAGCGGCGGCCTGGAACTGAGCAATGCCGGCACCATCGAGGCGCGGCTGACGGCAATCACGGCAGCGGGCGAGGCGACGCAGCTCGTCAATACCGGCCTCATCACCTCATCGGCAGGCATTGGAATAGCCGTTTCCGGCAGCGACGCCGTCGTCATCAATCACGGCGCCACGCATGCCGAAGCCGTGGGCGTAAATCTTTCCGGCGCAAGCGCCCTCTTTACCAACAACGGCGAGCTGCGCTCCGACTCCTCCTATGGCCTCGTTTCGAGCGGCCAGGCGGCGGTGCTCACCAACCACGGCACGGTCGTCGCCAAGGGCACTGCCATCATCTCCTCCGGTGCTGCCGCCATCATCACCAACGACGGCGAGACGAGGTCGACGGCCGGCTATGCGATCGCCGCCAAGGGCGACAACGCGACGATCACCAACAGCGGCACGGTCAATGCCAGCAAGGCCGCGATCGTTCTGACCGGCGACAACGGCATCGTCACCAATGACGGGCTGATCAAAACCTCGGCCTATGCCTATGCCATCGCCGTTTCGGCGGACGAGGCGACCATCACCAACAACAAGACCATCACGGCCGGCGGCGGCGTGAAGCTGACGGGAACGGACGGCACGCTCACCAATCACGGCAAGATCACGGGCACGGGTTCATCGGCTGCAGCGGTCGATTTTTCCGGTGCATCCAAATCCAGCCTGGACAACACCGGCCTGATATCGGCGAAGTCGCTGGCCTTTCTCGGCGGCGATGGCGTTCAGTCGGTGTTCAACAGCGGTACCATCACCGGTGCGATCAAGCTCGGCGGCGGCAACGACTATTTCGACGGCACCGGCGGCAAAGTGAACGGCACCGTCTATGGTGGCAGCGGCAATGATGTTTACCTGATCAGCGACGCCGCGATCAAACTGTCCGAATCCGCCGGCGGCGGCAGGGATCTCGTCAAGACGACGGTGTCTTTCACGCTCGGCAGCTATTTCGAGAAACTGACGCTGAACGGCACGGGCAACATCAAGGCCACCGGCAATTCACTGGCCAACCTGCTGCACGGCAACAGCGGCAACAACAGCATCGACGGCATGGCCGGCAAGGATATGATCTGGGGCCACGCCGGCACCGACATCCTGACCGGGGGCACCGGCGCCGACCAGTTCATTTTCAATACCGGCGACGGCAAGGACACGGTGACCGATTTTGCCGCCACCGGCACAATCCACGACGTGCTCGATCTGACCGAGCTGGCGAGCATCACCAGCTACGCGGATCTTGCAAGAAACCATATGCAACAGGTCGGCGACGATGTGCGGATCGACGGGCTGAACGGCGACAGCATCTTGCTGAAGGACGTGAAGCTGTCGGCACTGGATGCGAGCGATTTTCTGTTCTAGCCGCTTGCCGGCAGCGCAGCGTTTCAGTTTCCTGTCTGCCCTCAGCACCTCTTGTCGAGGAGCCGGGCGGCGGCCCATTTCCACCGCCCGGACATGTGACGCTACACGACACCCGAAGCGCCGCGCTGATTTGAACGGCCATGGGGAAGCGGCGCTGCCATGACCGCCGGCAGACCGGCCTCCAGGCAGGCGGCAATGAAGGCCTCGCGCGCCACCGCCGCCGGGGTCATCCGGTTCAGGGCCCGCCGGCAGGAGGAGACGGCACGCTCATAGCGCGCCCCTCGCTTCAGCGGCCATTCGTGCTCGAGGAAATCAAGGGCTTCGTAGACGCTGCCGAAGGTGCGTTCCAGACCGGAGCGCAGGGTAACTTTCAGGGGATGGGTCCACGGAACATCGCGAATAGTCATCTCTTGTTTCCTCCTTTTTCTGACCACCTCTTCGCGGGTATCGGAGGATAATATTGGCCGCGAAATCGATCGTTCAAGAGGCGCTTCGGCCATACGCGTCAAGTGCCGACCAGACAATCAAAGGCCCCCTCCAATACCGGAAGGGGCCAAAGGCATACGTTCTAAAATCGGCGCAAGATACTCATCTCTTGCGTATTTGATTGTACTAAATTAGCCGCATCCAACAAGTAACGTTTTCCGACAAAGGGTCTTCCGTGCGTTACCGCGGTGTCGGGAGGAGAGAGGGGCAACATTGCTCACCAGACAATCGACGTGTCGATTGGGTTGTCTGAAAGTGCCGGAAATTATCGAATATTATCAATGATGCAAAGCGAATGGCCAGTGTGTGAGCCTTCAACCGCAAGGCGATCCGGCTTGCTATTGACGATGATTTGAGAGAGAATCCCGGCGTATCCCTCCGGAGCGCGGGCAAGCTGGCAGATTGGAGAAAATCATGCGTGCTAAATCTCTGATAGCGGTCGCCGCGGTCGCACTACTGGCCCTTTCGGGATGCGCAAGCACCGGCGCCGGCAATACGACCTACAGCCAATGGCAGGGCGCCTATCCTCAGCCCGATTTCGGCGCTTCCAACCCCGGCGGCGTCCGCATGTCCTACTAGCGCCAGTCCGGCTGCCTTCGGATAAATGCCGCCCCTCACCTGCTGGCAAGCGAAGGGCGGCAATCGTCAAACACGTTGCGCGAAGAAGCGAAAGCGCTTCAGGCCTCGATCTGCACGTCCCCAAGCGGACGAGAACAGCAGGCGAGGATGTAGCCCTCTTCGATCTCGTCGTCGAGGATGCCGCCATTGTGCTGCATATCCACCTCGCCTGAGACCTTCATGACGCGGCAGGTACCACAGAGGCCGCCTTCGCAGGCAGCGCCGATGCGCACGCCGGCAGCGCGGGCGGTCTGCAGGATGGTCTGTCCGGGCGCGCACCTGGCTTCCTTGCCGGCCATGGTGAAGGTGATGGTCGAGACCGCATCACCATCGACCTCGGCACTGATCGCGAGCACCGCCGGAGCCGGCGGTGCCGCCGGCTGGAAGCTTTCCTCGTGATAGCGGTTCATGTCGAAGCCGACGCTTTCCAGCATGGACTTGACGCCGCGCATGAACGGCTCCGGCCCGCAACAGAACACGGTCCGCTCACGGAAATCCGGTGCCAGCAGAGCCAGTTTCGAGGTCTCGATACGGCCGCGCAGGCCGTGCCAGCCGTGGCGCGGCGCGTGGGTTTCGACGATGAAGCCGAGATTGAGGTTCGGCATGTTGCGGGAGATGTTCTCGAGTTCGTCGCGGAACAGCAGGTCGTCCGGCTGGCGGGCGCAGGAGAGAAAGCTGACATCCGTCTGCGGCGCGCAATCGGCCATCCAGCGGGTCATCGACATCATCGGCGTGATGCCGGAGCCGGCGGAGATGAACAGGTATTTTTCGCCCGGATGGCGGACGAAGGAGAAATCGCCGAGCGGGCCGAAGGCCTTCAGCTTCATGCCCGGCTTCAGGTTCTCGAACATCCAGCGTGTGCCAATGCTCGATGCCTGCGCCTTGACGGTCACGGCCACCGAGAAGGGCCGCGACGGCGTCGAGGACAGCGTATAGGTGCGCATCACCGGATCGTCCGGCGTTACCGGCAGTTCGAGCGTGACGAACTGACCCGGCAGGTAGCGGAACCAGCTGTCCTTGTCGGCCTTGAAGCCGAAGGTCATCACATCCGGGGCTTCGGTCGTGACGGAGATGCATTCCAGAAGATGCTGCCGGTCGTTGAACGGCTGCAATTCGTCGAAGTGCCGGAAGGATGAGGCGATCGTCATGTCAGGCAACCCGGACCAGAGGGGTGGAAGCTCCATGCAGGCGATCCTGCATGAAATTGACGTACCATTCGACGAACTGCATCACGCCGCCTTCGTGCTCCGGGGAGTAGGGGCCGGGCTGATAGGCGGGCGAGCGGATGCCGAAGGCATTTTCCTCGACGATCTGGCGATCCTGGTCGTTGGTCTCGGTCCAGACATGCGTCAATTCCTCGAGGTTATAGTCGACACCTTCGACGGCATCCTTGTGCACCAGCCACTTGGTGGTGACCTGGGTCAGTTCGGGCCCGAGTGGCAGAACGCGGAAGGTGATGGCGTGATCGGCCAGGACGTGGTTCCAGGTGCTCGGATAGTGGAACAGCAGCAGCGTGCCGATATGGCTCTGGCTGACATCGTCGGAGAGCTGGCGCTTGACGGCGGGCTTGCCGGACATGGTGTAGCTCTCGGCATCTTGGATCAGCGGCATGCGGGCAACGCGGAACTGGCCGGTCGGCGACATCCTGAATTCGCTGGGCAGGCCCTCTGCTTCGCATTTCGCCCAATGGGCAGCGATGATCGGATCGTCCTTGGCGCCCTGCACGCCGGTTGCGGTCGGCGCTTCCGGATAGGTGCGGCAGAGCTCGGGATGGTTGGCGGCGCAGTGGTAGCACTCGCGGTTGTTTTCCCAGACGAGTTTCCAGTTGCCCTTCTCGATGATCGTGCTCTCGTAGGCGACCTTGGTGTCCTGCAGATTGTGCGGCGTGACATAGGACGACACCATGTCGCGCGTCGGCTGGAAATCCATCGGCTCGTCGGCGAGGCAGATGAAGATATAACCGCCGATGGTTTCGCAATGGATGGCTTTGAGGCTGTGCTGCGCCTTGTCGAAATCCTCGCCCATCTGGCGGGCGAAGAGCAGCTTGCCGTCGAGCTCGTAGGTCCACTGGTGATAGGGACAGACAAGCTTGGCCGAAGACCCTTTCTGGCCGGCGCAGACGCGCGAGCCGCGGTGGCGGCAGGAATTGTGCAGCGCCCGGACGGTGCCCTGGCGATCACGGACGATGACGACCGGATAATCGCCGACCTGGACGGTGAAATAGTTGCCCGCCTTCGGAATTTCGCAGTCATGGCCGATGAACAGCCAGTCCTTGTACCAGATCTGCTCCATGTCGAGCTTGTAGAGATCGGGATCGGTGTAGAAGGCCTGCTCCAGGCTATGCCCGTCACGGCGGGTCTTGAGTTTGCGGAGGACTTCGCTGCGGAGATCCATGTTCGTTTCCTTGTGCTCGCCACTTTTCGGTTGAGCGGACAGGAAAGGAACCACCACCGCGCCGGGAGTGCGCGTGGATATACTGGTTCGCCTTCCGGCTGCCCGCCGCAACCAAGACATCAATTTCGCTTCAAGGCTGGTTTCCGGGCTCAGGAGCTGTCCTTTCGGACCATCGCGGCGCCTTCCCGGATCTCTCCAGTGGCCTTTTGCCGAGGTTTCGCTCCACCACCGTTGCGGGGGCAGCGCCGGATTTCGACCGGCTTCCCAATTCTCCGCCCTCCCTATAAAGGCGGCACCTTGAGTGTCTTCATCTAATCAAGCGACGCGGTCGGACAGCCGCCGATTAGCGACATCCGGTTCCAGAAAGACGACACCGCACAGTTAGGTTTCCAGATGACCTGGAGCGGCTATTTTATCAGCAGAAACAATGGTCTTTCCTGTTTTTTCGGCAGATGGCGCCTTTTCCGCCACACGCTGCCAAATTTTGTGCAAAGACTGTCTCTTTGCGACATCATGCGGCGCGATGGCCCGATCGACGCGCAAGCTTCGCACCATGGCGCGCGGATAAGGCTTGGAAAGACTGCATTAACCGTCGCAATGTAGCTTCTCCTCATAGGCGTTTCCGACCCGGCGCATCCTGGTACGCCGGCGCAATCCTGGTGCAGGCCGATGTCAAACTTGAGATATTTCGACGCTGCCGCCGTCAACAAGCCGGCTCCATCGCCGAAGGCTGCGGTTCATACCGAGTTCCTGCGCACCGGACGTATCAACCGGCAGCAATGGAGCGCCGAGGAAAAACGCTATCTGACGCATCAGGAAGTGGCGGCCCGCACCGGCCGTAAACTTGAGGCCGCCGGAGCAAAGACGCATGAACGGATCAATGGCTTCCACGCCTCCATCCGCTTCCCGAAACTGATTTTCCACCGTACGCTTTCGGGTCGGCCGCATCTCGGCTATTGCCACGTGACCACGGCGCGGACGAAGCTCGCCAAATTCGACGATGTCCGATGGTCGTTCTATATCGCCAACTTCGTCTCCGACATCGGCGACGACGAGCATTTCTTCGAGAAGATCAGGCTGGGCTATTCGCGGATGTATTTTGCCGTTGCGACCGCACCGGATACGGAAGAAGGCAAGCTGACGCTCAACCGCGCGGTCCGTGAAAACGGCCTCTTGTTTCGCACCGTCGATCCGAAAGAGGCCTGGAAGAATGTGCTGTTGCTCGGTGCCCGCAACGAACAGCTCCGCAAGATCATCACCAGCCTCTGATCGGCGCGCGGCAGCCGCCTACCGCTTGTAGATCAGCCAATCCCGCCCCGCCGGCTGCTCGTCCTCGGCGCCGTGAACGACGGTATAGTCGCCACCCTTGGCCTGCGCCTTGGCCAGCGCCTTTTCGGCCGTCCCGACAAGATCGAACGCATTGCCGGCGCTGTGCGACATCGATACGCCGACCGAGAGCGTGACGCTGCCGAGGCTGCGGCCGGTTTTCGGATGTTTGAAATGGACACCGCGCAGCGCCGATCGCAAGAGCGCCATCAGGCGTACGACCTCCCGCTCCTCGCCCGCATTGATCAGGAAGCCGAAGCGGACGCCGTCGAACCGCGCGGCGAGTTCGCTCGGTGGAAAGGCCTGTTGAACGATGCCGCCGATATGACGGGCGAGATGATCGGCGATCGCGGCGGCCTGTTCACCGGAGAGCCGCTGGCTGGTGTCCGACTCGGCGATCGCAACGCCGCAGGCAAGCGGCAGATCGGGATCGGCATAGACCCTGGCCAGCGCCTTGTTGAACGCGCGGCGGTTGGCGAGGCCCGTCACGGCATCAGAGAATTTCGTCGCCTCGAAATCGGCAAGCTCCTTCTGAACGCCGGCAATGACCTTGGACTGCTCGGTGACGCTTTGCTCCAACTCGGCATTGTGCGAGACCTGCCGCTCGGTTGCCCGCTTCAAGGCCTGGATCGAGTTCTTCAACGCCGCCTGGCTTGCCTCATCCGAAACGACGAGCGCCTTCGACGCCTCGCCGATCAACCGGCCATAATCGTCCAGCGAGTTCTTTTCGCGCGAGAGCAAATTCATGAAGTTGCTCATCTCATCGCGCACGATCGTCGTCGAACGCGCCAGAACGCTCGCTTCATGGTGATGCGGCAGATATTTGCGGCCAAGTTCGTCGAGCGCGGCCTGCGACTTGTACTTGCCGAGCGCGATGAAATCCCGCACCAGCTCGGGATTGGCGCCGGCATAGGCCTCGTAGACCAGTTCGTAGTTTCTCGGGACAGCGTCGATGCCCATCTGCTGCATGGCGGTGGCGATGCGCAGGGCAAGGTCGTTCGGCATGGATTTCTTATTGGCCATTTGCGCTCCGGCAGGGTGTAGAAAACGACGGTTAACATGTCCAACTTTCGGCTCCGCTAATGGAAGCTGTCGCATTTTAAGAAATCTTGAGCCGGGGCTGTAGCGATCGGGCACAGTCAGATCAGCCCGCCGAATGCGCTTGGCAATGTCCTGCCCAGCCCTGTAATAGAGACCGCAAGGCCCTGCCCTTCGGACGGCCCCTGATCTTTTGGAAGCTGGATGACCCTCATCATCGACACAAGGACCGAACCGGAACGTGCATTGGCGACGGCCTGCGAAACGCTGGCCCAGGGCCTGCCGGTCGCGATCCCGACGGAGACGGTCTATGGCCTGGCGGCCGACGCGACGAACCCGGATGCCATCAGCCGCATCTACGAAATGAAGGGCCGCCCGCGCTTCAACCCGCTGATCTGCCATGTCGCCGACTTCGACATGGCCCGACGTTATGTCGACTTCGATCCGATCTCGCTCAAGCTGGCGCAAGCCTTCTGGCCGGGACCGTTGACGCTGGTCCTGCCGACGAGGCCGCAGAGCGGCATTCATCCGCTTGCCTCCGCCGGTCTCGACACGCTCGGCATCCGCATGCCGGAAGGTTTTTCACGCTCCGTGATCGAACGCTATGGCAAGCCGCTGGCGGCCCCGAGCGCCAACACCTCCGGCAAGATCAGCCCCACCAGCGCCGAACATGTCGCCGCCGATCTCGGCGGCAAGCTGGCGCTGATCCTTGATGCCGGGCCGGCCGAAATCGGCCTGGAATCGACGATCATCAAGGTCGACGGCGACGAAATCCGACTGTTGCGTCCGGGCGGGCTTGACGTCGCCGACATCGAGAAACTGACCGGCAAGACCGTGCTGCGCCCGGAAACCGCAGGTGCCGCGATCGAGGCGCCGGGCATGCTCGCCTCTCATTATGCACCGGCGGCGGCGGTGCGGCTGAACGCGGCGGATGTAAAGCCGGGCGAGGTACTGATCCGGTTCGGCGGCAAGACTTTAGCGGGCGAGGAAAATGCCGCTTTGGTTCTCGATCTCAGTCCCTCCGGCGATTTGCGCGAGGCAGCCGCCAACCTGTTCGCCTATATGAAGAAAGCGGACGCTTCGGGCGCTGCGACGATCGCCTTCGGCGCCATTCCGAATGCGGGGCTGGGCGAAGCGATCATCGACCGGATCGAACGCGCAGCAGCCCCGAGAGGCGGCGCCGAAGCATGAATCTTCGCCCGAAATACCCCCCTCTGCCCTGCCGGGCATCTCCCCCTGAAGGGGGGAGATTGCGACAAGCTCCCTCTTCTCCCCGGCGGGGAGAAGTGCCGAGCGTATGCGAGGCGATGAGGGGGGATTCTCGGCGATTTCGACGCCAGCCGCCCCCCTCATCCGGCGCTTCGCGCCACCTTCTCCCCGCCGGGGAGAAGAGGCAGCACGCCGCAAATCCATATGCGATAGCCCCCCCCTTGATGGGGAGATGTCACGGAGTGACCGAGGAGGGTGACGCAGCTACCAGCAAGGTATCGACCTTATGACGCACACCATCCCCTCCCCCGACCTCATCGCCCGCTTTGCCGCCATCGTCGGCGACCGCAACGCGCTGACCGATCAAACCGACATCGCCCCCTATCTCGTCGAATCCCGCGGCCTCTACAAGGGCGACACACCGCTTGTGCTGAAGCCCGGCAGCGTCGGCGAAGTATCGCAAATCCTCAAGCTCGCCAGCGAAACCGGTGCCGCGATCGTGCCGCAGGGAGGCAATACCGGCCATGTGGCGGGTCAGATCCCGCGCACTGGTGCTGCCGATATCGTTCTGTCACTGGAACGGCTGAACCGCATCCGCGACATCGACCCGGTCGGCAATGTGATCGTCGCCGACGCGGGCTGCATCCTTGCCGATATCCAGACCGCGGCGGAGGCGCACAACCGCCTGTTTCCGCTGTCGCTCGGCTCGGAAGGTTCCTGCCGGATCGGCGGCAATCTCTCGACCAATGCCGGCGGCACCGACGTGCTTGCCTATGGCAACATGCGGCAACTGTGCCTCGGCCTCGAAGTCGTTCTTCCGACCGGCGAAATCTGGGACGGGCTGCGGCGGCTGAAGAAGGACAATACCGGCTACGATCTGCGCGACCTGTTCATCGGCGCCGAGGGCACGCTGGGCGTCATCACCGGCGCCGTCTTGAAACTCTTTCCGCGACCGCTCGGCCATCAGGTGGCCTTTGCCGGCCTGAAAAGCGTTGCCGATGCGCTTGCCCTCTTCGACAAGGCATCGAGCCTCTGCGGCCCCGCCCTGACCGGCTTCGAACTGATGCCGCGGCTCGGCGTCGAGTTCACCGCGAAGCACATTCCGGGCGTTCGCGACCCGCTGGACACGGCGCATGCCTGGTATGCGCTGATCGACATTTCCACTTCCGATTCGGCGGAAACCGCCGAGCGTATGATGAGCGAACTGCTGGAGACGGAGATTTCAGGCGGACTTGTCGAAAATGCCGTGGTGGCTGCCAACGAGGCCCAGCGAAAGAGCCTCTGGCACATGCGCGAAAGCATGTCGCAGGCGCAGAAGCCGGAGGGCGGCTCGATCAAGCATGACGTCTCGGTACCGGTATCGAGCATTCCGGCCTTCATGGCGGAGGCGGATGCCGCGGTAATGGCGGCCATTCCCGGCGCCCGCATCTGCGCCTTCGGCCACATGGGCGACGGCAATATCCATTACAACATCTCCCAGCCGATCGGCGCCGACAAGGACACCTTCCTTTCCCGCTGGCGCGAGATGAACGCGATCGTCCATGGTATCGTCATGAAATACAACGGCTCGATCTCGGCCGAGCACGGCATCGGCCAGCTGAAGCGCGACGAACTGGCCGAGGTGCGCTCGCCGATCGAAATCGAACTGATGCAGCGCATCAAGCACGCCTTCGACCCCGCCGGGATCATGAACCCGGACAAGGTGCTGAAGGCCTGACGATGATCAGGCTCCGCCGGTGCGCAACTGCGTGAGGCTGAGGAGAGTATCGGCGCTGATGCCGGTGCTCGTGCTGCCCGACAGGATCACTTCCGCCGGTGAAACATCGGTATTGTTCTCGACGTCATAAAGCGCGGTGAAGCGCAGGAGCAGCTTTTCCAGTTTTTCCGGATCGTGCAGGTCTTCGATATCGAGGACCCGGTTGATGTAGTCGTACTGCACGTCCACATCGGCGCTCGACATTTCTTCCGGAATGCTGAAGGTCGTCTGGATGACCTGCAGCAGAGCGCTGTCGGCCAAGAGATCGTAAGCCGTACTGACGCCGGAGGCCATGCGGCGGAAGTAGAGCGCAAGGCGCACGCCGGCATTCTCCTCGCCCTCCTGCTCTTCCAGTGTCTGGTTGAGGTAGAGATCCTCTGTCTCGAGCAGGCCACGCTTGGTCTGTATCCCCTCCGTCGGTTTTGCCAGGTTGCCTTCGCTGTCGAAATTGTAGGAGGTGACAATTTGCTTGAAGATTGTCGTGTCCGGCTCGGTATTGATGAAGCTCTTGGAATCGTCGATGTCGGATTCGAACATCTGCCGGACATAGTCCGTGGTGTACTCCTCCGGATCGAGACTGGCGGCGACGAGAATGAAATCGACCAGGCGCCGGTTCGAAAGCAGATCGTCCAGAGATTCGATCTTTTCGATCTCGGCGCTGTAGTATTTCGATTCCTCCGTTGCCTTGGTCTTGTCTTCCTCCGTGCCGAAGCGGCTCTTCTCGACGACATAGGACTTGGCGGTGTTAAGGATTTCGGATTCCGACTGCGCCAGCATCGGCACGCCGAGCGTCCCGTCCGTGTCGATATTGAACGCCTTGGCCAGTTCGACGTAACGTTCGTCCTTCAACGTATAGACATAGCTTTTCGGATCGGTGAGGTCGCTGGTCAGCACCTTCTTCAGCTTGCGCGTCGTATCGCCCTCATTCTCAAGCCCGACCGCTGTCAGCGCCAGCTTCATGATCTTGGTGTCGGCAAGCAGGTCGTCGACATCCGTCACGACACCGATCAGGGTTTTGTAGGAGGCAATCAGGCTCTCGTCGGCGGCATCGTCGACGTCGTTATAGTGTGTCATCCAGTAAGCGGACGTTGTCGTCATCTGCGCCGTCGTCTGCGCCGTGTCTCCCGATGCGAGCGTCCCGTCCGTCTGGAAGTTGAACGCTGCGGCGAGCTCCTTGTAAGCGGCGTTGTACTCGCCACCCTGCGTATTGGCATAGCTCGTCGAATCGCTGAGATCGCTGGTCAGTATGTTCTCCATCGTCGACGTCAAAAGGCTCGACGGCAGGCCGTAGGCGACGCGGATATAGGCGAACAACCGGCTGTTGCTCAGAATATCGTCGACCGAGGTGATGCTCCCGATCGTCGATTCATAATATTCCTTGCTGAGCTGGGCAGCGGCGGACGAAAGCCGCGGCTGCGCGAAGGCATAGGCTTCGTTGACCGACGCCTTCTGGGTGTCGGTCATTGGCAGGTCGCCTGTCGCCAGCGTTCCGTCGTCCTGAAAATTGAAAGCGGCGGCAAGCGGCGTATAGTCCGGGGCGTTGCTGATCGCCGACTGGTACTGCGCGATCAGCTTGCTTGCGGCACTGGTGCTGTCGGCCAGATCCGCGGCGGACGCGCTGGCTTTGACGGCGTCGATCTTGTCCTGGTATCCCTGCTTGTAGGCCGCCGCTTCCGTATTCACGTAGCTGGTCGAGTCGCTGACGTCGCTCGTCACCACCCCTTTGAAATGCGCATAGGACATATAGTCCGGGTCGAAGCCGAGCGCGGTCAGGACGTAATTCTTAAGCTTCTCGTTCTGCCAGAGCTGATCAACGGTCGTGACCGTGTCGATGGCTGCGTTAAAATAGTTCGTGTCGTCCGTGACTGCGTCATCAAGGTTGGTGATGCTCTGGCTGTAGAGGCCGATAAGAGCATCCTCCTGTGCATCACTTTGGACCACCTCCGTGGATTGCGAAAAGCTGAAGGCCAACGCAAAATTGCGGTAGCGTTCGTCCGTCAGCATGTTGGCGTAACTGCTGTCGTCGGTGAGATCGCTTTCCAGGACCTTGCGCATGAAGGCAGTCGCATAGGTCATGTCTTCGAGACCGTGCGCCTTCATGGCATAGGAATAGAGCCGGTAGTCGTCGAGGAACTCGTCCACCGACGTGACCTTGCCGATATTCTCCTTGTAGTACTCGGTTTCGCGGGCAACCAGCGTCTGCTCGGCAGTGCGACGAAGGCTCGTCTTCATATCGCGGGTGATGAGGTTGTAGTCGATATAGGTGGAAACCATTGCCGTTCTGCCGATCGCCTGAATTGCCTGACGGAATGCTGTCCGGACGGACGCAATGCCGCGAGGTGCGGCCATAATCTGCGGCACCATCGCCTTTCAGCCTTGCGCGTGGCTTTTCCACGGGGCCTGCCCGCTCTGCCGGCGGATCGGCAAAATGCCGCCGATTTTCTTCAGATTTGGGAAACCCTACCGCGTTGGTCTTTGCTAACCATCAGGAAATGCAAAGTTTTTTAACTGCAATTTTTAAGCGGTCTCAAACGGCCGCCGCCTATGCTCCAGCCATAGAGGACGAAAAGTCCCGACGAGAAGACCGGAAACCGGCTCTCAAGGAAAACAAGGGCGATTGAAATGCTGAAGACACTTTCCCAACCGGCTTGGGTTGAAACCACGCTGCGACTGGATCCGAAACGCTTCCCTCAGCAGGCAAGCTACAGCTTGCATGGACAGTCAAGCAATGTCACCATCAGTCTGGATGAGCGCGGAGCGGTGTTGCGCAAGGTCCTGCCCTCAAGCGGACTGCCTCTCTCAATCGCGCTGCCGGCACGCGCCTTCAAGGGCGTTGCGGCCCGCGCGATAGACCATGGAGACGGAGAAGTAACCGTGACGCTGGAACTTCATCATGACGACCCGGATCTCTGCATCCCGCTTCTCGTCGCCCATGACCTCTCCGACATCGCCGCCGATTGGCGTGCATGGTCGGAAGCCTACCGCACCCCGATGCTGATGGTGGAGGCCGATGGCGTTGCCCGGCCGCTGGAAGAGCATCTCGGCGAAGTTCGCACCCGAGAGATCAAGCCGCGCCGCCGCCATTCGCTTTTCAACGATCGCCGCCCGCGCTTCCTGATGCGCCGCTCGAGCCGCAGCCTCGGGGTCAACATGAAGATCGACGGCCGGGAAATTATCGCCCGCAACTGATTTTCGACACAATATCCGCGCGTTCCTCCAGTGCGAAAGACCGGCTGTCCCTGCGGCCGGTTTTTTGTTTTTGTTTTCAGCCTGTTAGAGGTGATTCGAAAAACACGGCCGATGCCTTCTTGATGCCATACGCAGCCTGCACATTGCCGGCACCAGAAGGAGACGTCCCATGCGCAAATTCATCCTTGCGGCGATCGCCGCCTTTTCCGCCCGCCTGGCCAAGAAGAAGAACAGCCGCGACACGGAACTAAGCTGGGCCTGAAATTTCGTTTGCTGCGGTGGACCCTTGCCCTCCGGTGATCCGGAGGGCTTTTTTATAGCAGTCGCACCAGCAGCGCCGCCAACAATCCGCCAAAGACGATCAACCCGACGACGCCGTTGAACTTGAACAGGGCAAGGCATTGTGACGCGTCATGAATGTCGAGCACCAGGATCTGGCAGAACAGCATGACGGCGGCGACCAGAAGGCCGACATAGGCCAGGAAGCCGGCGCCGGCGATGGCGAACGAGACACACAGCAGCAGGACCGTCAGGCCGTAGAGGGCGAATAGCCAGGGGCGCGGATGCTCGCCGAAGCGCCGCGCCGTTGAACGCACACCGATCAGTTCGTCGTCTTCCTTGTCCTGATAGGCATAGATGGTGTCGTAACCGACCGTCCAGGCGATCGCGCCCAGATAGAGGACGATCGCGGCCATTCCTACGCCGCCGAATTCCGCCGACCAGCCCATCAGCGCGCCCCAGGAAAAGGCAAGGCCGAGGAAAAATTGCGGCCAGTCGGTAAAGCGCTTCGCAAAGGGATAGACCGCGACGAAGACGAGCGAGAAGACGCCGAGAAAGATCGAAAAGCCGTTGAACTGCAGCAGCACGAGAAGACCGGCAAGCGTCTGCAGGACCATGAAGACCTTCGCCTGCAGCCGCGTGACGCGGCCCGACGGCAATGGCCGCGACCGGGTGCGCGCCACTTCCATGTCGATGTCGTGGTCGACAATGTCATTATAGGTGCAGCCTGCTCCGCGCATCGCGACGGCCCCGATGAAGAACAGCAACAGGTGAAAGGCGAAACGGCCGAAGGAGAAGGTTCCGGCCGAAGCCGCCGCGTTTGCCGCCAATCCCGCCGACCAGAAACACGGCCACATCAGCAATTGCCAGCCGATCGGCCGGTCCCAGCGGGCAAGCTGCGCATAGGGCCAAAGCGGCCGCGGCAGGACGCGGTAGACCCAATTGTTGGACGGGGCGTCATAGACACGCCCGGAATCGGCTGGACTGGTGCTCATGCCATGTGTTTGCCGCGCAAGGCGTCTGCGGTCAAGCGATCAGGAGCCGTCGTCGAGGGATGGCGTTCACTCCAGCGTGAAATCGAAGCGATAGGTTGCTGAAAGACCGACGAGGAACTGGTTGCGGCTGCCGCCTTCCTTGACGATGCTCGAATCCGCTGCAGGACCCATCAGCCGCTTGTATTCGGCAAAGGCGCTGGTCTCGAGCTTCTCGGTCGCCTGCCAGGTGATGGCCGCGCCGGCGCCGACCGAATTCAGGCCGCCGGACGGGGTATATTTCGAGTAGCCGGACTTTGCGGCTTCCGACGAGCTCACCCCGTAAAAGGCATCGAAATAGTCGCTTGTCGCCGCCGACAGGCGGGGGCCGGCGGAGACACGCACATTGTCGCTGACGTCGACGAAGCCATCGGCGGCGACATCGGCGATCAGGCCGTGATGGCTGCGGATGCCCTGGCGCAGTTCGGCGCGGATGCGCAGCCAGTCGGTCGGGTAGACTTCGGCGAAGCCGCCGAGTTCGCCGCCGAAGCGCACGGGGTCGAGGCCATCGAGCTTGGATGAGGTGTCCTCGTCGCGCTCGAAAATCAGCTTGCCGACGACGCCGGCGCGGAAAGCGCCCTTGTCGACGAAGGCAAAGGCCGGGTTGTCGTTGCGCGAGGAGAACCGCACCGTGCTGCCGGCACGTCCGAGCGAGATCAGCGGTGCTGCCTGGAACAGACGGTCGGAGCCGCCATCATATTTGGGACCGAGGAAGCCTGTTGCGCCGACCTTCAGATACCAGTCACCCGACCAGAGATACTGGCCGTCCTGCGCCTGGGCGGCAGACGCAAGGCCAAGAACAACACCAACGGAGAGGGCAAGGGCAGATCGGCGGGACAAGTCGGAACTCCGGATACCAAGCCCCGCGCAGACCGGGCAGCGGCGAACGGGGCAAACTGAAACGGTTCGTTTCGGCGCGGTTATAGGCCTTACCTCACTACCATTGCGTTAACCAGAGACCTTCAGGCTTTCTTTTCCATATTAGCTTGACGCCATACGAAAAAACATTTGCTTACAAAATGATAGCGTATCGGCAGAGGTGGAATTCCGCCCCCGAAGTGGCAAAATTGCATCGTCAGGCGGTTCGCGATTTCAGATAGTTGGAGGGCGAACTGCCGAGCATGCGGCGAAACATCGTGGTGAAGGCCGCGATGTTTTCGTAGCCGGCATCGAGCGCCACGTTCGTCACGGGCTCACCAGCGGCCAGCCGCGGCAGCGAGGCGAAGATGCAGGCCTGCTGCCGCCAGGTGACGAAACTGACGCCGGTCTCGGCGCGAAACAGCCGGGTAAAGGACCGGCGGCTCATCCCCAGTTCCCGCGCCCAGTCATCGATGCCGGCATTGGCGGCCGGCGATTTCAGGAAATGGTGGCAGAGTCGACTCAGCCGCGCATCACCCGGGAAGGGCAGACCGAGCGGCCGCTCCGGCAATTGGCGGATCTCATCGAGCAGCAGTTCCATGATCAGCCGCTTGCGCCGCGGCAACAGCGGCTTTTCGTCCGAAAGCACCAGTTCCTCGATCAGACTGCCGGCAAGCGCCGTCACCTCCAGCACCCGCGGACCAGGCGCGCCGATGACCGATGGATCGACATAGACGGAATGCATGTGTACTTCGCTGATCATCTCGCTGAAATGTTCGAGACCTGCTGGAATGAGCAGACCGTGACCGGGTGGTATCATCCAGCGGCCACCGGCGGTGCTGACCAGCACCACACCACGGCGGGCGCACCAGAGTTGTGTCTTCGTATGGCTGTGAGGCAGCCCCCGGAAACCAGCGGGGTAGACGCGGCCGAGCGCCGGGACGGGCTCCTCGGTGCTTTCGATCCAGGAGAGGCTCGCAAAATGCTCGTTGTCGCCCTGGCTTTCCTGTCCGGTGAGATCGATTACCCGCATTTGGCCCACCCTCGAAAGAATTCGACCAGAGCACAAAAGCAGGCCACGCACAAGCGATGTAGAGACGACAAATACCAGCAAGACGCGACCCGGACGGCGAGGAAGACAGCATGACGACGATTTCATCGGCCAGCGGCATCAGCGCGGAGAAGACGGCCGTTTCCGTCATCGTCGCCGTCAGTTTCTGCCACATGCTGAACGACATCATGCAGTCGCTGCTGACCTCTCTCTATCCGCTGCTGAAGGCCAATTACGCCCTCGATTTCGTGCAGATCGGGCTTCTCACCTTCGCGTTTCAGGTCACGGCCTCGCTGTTGCAGCCGGCTGTCGGCGTCGTCACCGATCGCTGGCCGATGCCTTTCTCGCTGCCGGCGGCGATGCTCTCGACCTGCACAGGGCTGATCACGCTCGCCAACGCCCATCATTTTTACGTCCTCGTCGCCGGCGCCTGTCTGATCGGTATCGGTTCGGCCATCTTCCATCCCGAAGCATCGCGCGTCGCGCGACTTGCTTCCGGCGGCCGGCATGGCCTTGCCCAGTCGCTGTTTCAGGTGGGCGGCAATACCGGTACGGCGATCGGGCCGCTGCTTGCGGCCTTCATCGTCATCCCGCGTGGCCAGGAAAGCCTTAGCTGGTTCTCGATCATCGCGCTCACCGGCTTCATGGTGCTGTCCGGGGTCAGCGTCTGGTACACGCGCCACCGCCGCAGCTCTGCTGGCCGCAAGGCCGCCAGCCGCACCCTGCCCCTGCCGCGCAATCAGGTGATCTGGACGCTGATTGTCCTCGTCATCCTGACGGCGACCAAGAACGCCTACCTCGCAAGCCTTTCGAGCTATTTCACCTTCTTCACCATCGAGAAGTTCGGCCTCGGCGTTCAGGATGCGCAGATGCTCCTGTTCCTTTTCCTTGGTGCGTCGGCGACCGGCGTAATCTTCGGCGGGCCGATCGGCGACCGTTTTGGCGCGCGCTTCGTGATCTGGTTCTCGATCCTCGGCGTCATTCCGTTCGCGCTGATCCTGCCCTATGCCAACCTGTTCTGGACCGCAGCCCTCGTCATCCTGATCGGCTTCATCTTCTCCTCCGCCTTTTCCGCCATCGTGGTCTTCGCGCAGGAACTGGTGCCGGGCCGCGTCGGCCTGATCGCCGGCATGTTCTTCGGCTTTGCCTTCGGCTTCGGCGGCATCGGCGCCGCCGTGCTCGGCGTCATTGCCGATCACCGCGGCATATCGTTCGTTTACACGATCTGCTCATACCTGCCGCTGCTCGGCCTGCTCACGATCTTCCTGCCGAAGCTCCCCCGCCACCGGTAAGCGAAGAGCGGCCCCTGCGACATTTCATGCCTACGCCAGTCCAACGCATCCCCTTGTAAGTATTCATCAAGCATTGCGGGCTAAGGTTCTCCCCGGGGACTGTCGGGGTAACTTCAATGCGCAAGACGTTTATTGCCGTTTCCGTCGCGCTTGGCGCGCCGTTCGCTGCCACGCCTGGGCACGCGGAAACGCTCAACCTGTTGATCTGGGAATCCTATATCGACCAGAAGATCCTCGACCGCTGGACGGAGAAGTCCGGCGTCGCAGTCCACCAGATCTACTATGACAGCGGCGATGCACGCGACGAAGTGCTGTCCGATCCCAACAGCAATATCGATCTTGTCGTCGTCGGCGAGAACGGTGCGGATCTTTTCGGAAAACGCGGCATTCTGGAGCCGCTGACGGACAAGAACGTGCCTTCGCTGAAAGATTATAAACCCGAGTGGACCTCGCGCTGTGCCGGCTATGCCATGCCCTATCTGTGGGGAACGATGGGCATCGCCTACCGCTCGGACATGATCAGGACGGCGCCCACCTCCTGGAACGACCTGATGTCGCCGGCGCCGGCGCTGAAAAAGCACATCGCCATGTATGACGACCACAACGAAGCGTTCATCGCGCCGCTGGTGTTGCTCGGCAAGTCGATCAACGCCAACGACAACGAGACGCTGAAGCAAGCCTTTGAGTTGATGAAGAAACAGGCGCCCTTCGTGCTGACCTATGACTACGTCATCACCTCGATCCAGAGTCCTGACCTCGGCAAGGACATCTACATGGCGATCGCCTATAGCGGCGATCAGCATGTGCTCAACGACAAGGCTGGGACACCCGGTGTCTGGCGTTACGCGGTACCGAAGGAAGGCACGTTCTCCTGGCTCGACTGCATGGCCGTGACGACAGCCTCGCCGCGCAAGCAGCTCGCCTTGCAGCTGCTCGATTATATCGGATCGCCGGAAAGCGCCGCCGCCAACGCCGAGGCATTGACCATGCCGACGGCAAACGAAGCGGCGCTGAAACTCATCCCCGCCGAGATGCGGTCGAACACGGAAATCTACCCGCCTGCCGAAATTCTGGCCAAGAGCCAGTATCAGAAGGAACTGTCCGTCCAGTCGATCCAGACCCGTCGACGCATCATCAGCTCCATGGCAAATTTCCAGTGACACTCGGCAAACGCGCTTTTTTCCTGATTTTTCCAGTTGTCCTGACGGGGTACCTGCTCGCAGCGCTGTCGGTCTACATCGCGCAGAGCCATTCGATGCTCTCGCTTGAGCGCGCGCGACTATCGCAGCAGCTCGACCATATCGCGGCCTTGTTCCGCAACGACGTCAGCCAGAGCCGAAGCTTCCTCTATTCGCTTCTCGAGGGCAATGCGGTGCGGTTGTTCGTCTCCGAAACCGAGGAGGACTACCGCAACAATGCGCTTGGGCTCAGGCTGCAGCAAAGCATCCGCTCGCTCTCCGACGATCCGAAGAAATTCATTTCCTTCGCCATCCTCAATCCGGATTTGACGCCCGGCTACTATTTCGAAAACAGCGACGATCCCTTTGCCGAAATCGGCGAAGCACAGTTTGCGCTGGTACGCCGGCTCACCGGCGGCAGCCAGCTCAGAGACTGGACCTATCTACATGGGGAGCAAACACGCCCGCTGATCGTCTATTCGGAATTTATCGACCCCGTGACCTTCGGTCGGCCGCTGCCGAGTGCCAAGAAAAGCGCGCTTCTGGTTCAGGTGGCGCTCGAGCCGACCCAATTTCTCGGCATGCAGCGCAAGCTGCAGGACGAGTATCAAACCGCGATCGACTTCGACACCGTAGCGCGGCAATCCTTGCCGAACGAACTTTCCGCATCGGTAAGACTGGCGCCGTCGCTGTTTGCCGCGCTGACCGTTCCGCCGTCTCACGATGCAGGCAACGTGGAGCGGCTGAAGCTGCTCCTCGGCCTTGGCGCGCTAGCCATGAGCCTGGTCTCCGTCGGTCTGATGATCATCCTCATCCGCCGCTTCATCACCAATCCGATCGCCGCACTCGACCGGCAGGTCACCGCGGTGATGACCGGCAAGAACGACCGCATTACGGAAACCGACGCCGCCGGGGAAATCGGCCGGCTGACCGGAAACATCAAGCAGTTGCATGATCAGTCCCAGCGCGCCTTGCACCTTGTTCAGCATACGTCCTGGACGGATACGCTGACGGGCATCAGCAACCGCGGGCATTTCAACACGCTGGCTGCCAAGGTCGTCCACAAGGTCACGACCCAGGGCGGTCACGGCAGCCTGCTCTTCATCGACATCGACAACTTCAAGTTCGTCAACGACAAATACGGCCATGAGGTCGGCGACGAACTTCTGAAGGTGCTGGCGCTCAGGATCGAACGCGTCGTCAGCGAAATCATCGCGCGTCGGTCCCTGCCGCCGGTCGTCTTTGCGCGTCTTTCCGGTGACGAATTCGCCGTTCTCGTGCAATCGGCATCCGGGGACGGCACGATCCGCGAAATGTGTGCCTGCATCCTGGCGCTGTTTTCGGACGGCTTCGAAGTGCGCGGCAAACATTACCCGGTCACCGCCAGCATCGGCGTTGCCATCTGTCCGATGGACGCAACGAACCTTGCCGAGCTGATCTCGAACGCGGATGCGGCCATGTACCAGGCCAAGACCAACGGCAAGAACCGCTCCTCGCGCTTCTCCCGTGCGCTGCAAGACAAACGCGACCGGATCCGCCACATTCAGGAAGAGCTGCGACTGGTCGATCCGGACGAGCAGTTCCACCTCGTCTACATGCCCATCGTCGACACGCGCGGCAGGGTGACCGGTTGCGAGGCATTGCTGCGCTGGGTTTCCCCGACGCTCGGCAACATCACGCCGGACGAGTTCGTGCCGATCGCCGAAAGCACCGGCCAGTTCACCAAGATCGACTGGTGGGTGATCAACCGGGCGATGTCGGACCATCAGCATCTGAAGGCTTTGTTCGGCCCGGAGACGGTACTTGCCATCAACATCTCGTCAGCGGAACTGCACTCGAAATCAATCAGCGACTATTTCAGCGATTGCCTCGACCGGCACGGGCTCGACGCACGCACGATCGAGATCGAGCTGACGGAAACCTATGCCGTCAAGCTCGGCGATCATTTGCACCGGAACATCGAAACCCTGCGGGAAAAGGGCTTCCGCATCTCCATCGACGATTTCGGCGCCGGCTACACCTCGGTGCAGCAGATCATCGAATATACCGCCGATACCATCAAGCTCGACCGGGCGCTGGTGCAAAACCTTGCCAATCAGGAAACGCTGCCGGCCCTGAAGGCAATGATCGCGCTCTGCCACGCGCGCAAGATGGCGGTGGTTGGCGAAGGCATCGACACCCACGAGAAGCTCGCGCTTTTGATCGCTGCCGGCTGCGACCATTTCCAGGGCTATCTCATCAGCAAGCCGCTGGCATTGCCCGACCTCTCGATCTGGGCACTGAAGCAGGCAGCGGAAATCGCCGGTCGCTACCAAGACCACGTGCTCGTCAGCGGCGGCAGGCGCCGCGCAGGGTCCTCCACCCTGCTCTGAACCGCCAGTCAATCGCGCCTATAGCACCGTAGCTCCGATTTTGCCTTGACCTTCAGCCGCCCTCGCCTTAACCGCACCTCAACACTTCGGGCTGCGGGAGTAGGCGATGAGAGTTCTGTTGATCGGGTCGGGCGGACGCGAGCATGCGCTGGCATGGAAACTGGCGCAATCGCCTTTGCTGACGGCCCTCTACGCCGCGCCCGGCAATCCCGGCATCGGCGAGGAAGCAACGCTCGTCGATCTCGACATCACCGACGACAGCGCCGTGCTCGCCTTCTGCCGCAAGGAATCGATCGACTTCGTCGTCGTCGGTCCGGAAGCGCCGCTGGTGGCCGGCCTTGCCGATACGCTGCGCACGGGCGGCATCGCGGTCTTCGGCCCTTCGGCAGCCGCAGCCCAGCTCGAAGGCTCCAAGGGTTTCACCAAGGACATCTGCGCCAAATACAGCATTCCGACAGGCGCCTATCAGCGCTTCACGTCTGCGGAGCCGGCCAAGGCTTACGTGCGCGCGCAGGGCGCACCGATCGTCATCAAGGCCGACGGGCTTGCCGCCGGCAAGGGCGTGACCGTGGCGATGACGCTGGACGAGGCGCTGGAGGCCGTCGACAGTTGCTTTTCCGGCACTTTCGGCGCCGCCGGTGCCGAGGTCGTGGTCGAGGCCTATCTCGATGGCGAGGAAGCGAGCTTCTTCTGCCTCTGCGACGGCAAGACCGCCCTGCCGCTTGCCTCGGCGCAGGACCATAAGCGCGTCGGTGACGGCGACACCGGACCGAACACCGGCGGCATGGGCGCCTATTCGCCAGCGCCGGTGATGACGGCTCAGATGGTCGAGCGGACGATGCGCGAAATCATCGAGCCGACGATCGCCGGCATGGCCGACAGCGGCCATCCCTTCACCGGCGTCCTTTTCGCCGGACTGATGATTACGACCAAGGGTCCCGAACTGATCGAATACAATGTTCGCTTCGGCGATCCGGAGTGCCAGGTGATGATGATGCGGTTGAAGAGCGATCTTCTGCCGCTGCTTTATGCCGCCGCCACCGGGACGCTGGCCAATGTGAGCGCGGAATGGCGCGACGAGGTGGCGCTGACGGTGGTGATGGCGTCGAAGGGCTATCCGGGTTCCTACGCGAAGAACACGCCGATCGTAAAACTGCCGCCCGCAGACGCCGCAACCAAGGTCTTCCATGCCGGCACGGCGCTGAAGGACGGGCAACTGGTCGCGACCGGCGGCCGCGTGCTGAACGTCACGGCGATGGGGCAGACGGTCAGCGCAGCGCAAAAGACGGCTTACGCCGCCCTCGACCGGGTGGAATGGGACAACGGCTTCTGCCGCCGCGATATCGGCTGGCAAGCGGTCAAGCGTGAGAAGGCCTGACCGCGGCGACGCTGGGAATCGAAAAACTCATTCAATTTTTACCAATTCTCCTGACGGGAACGTAACGGAGAATGAATATTCTTCTCGGCACGGATTATCGAGGAGAATGCCGATGCGCACCCTGTTGTTCACAGTCGCCAGCCTGTTTGCCGCCGGTTCAGCCGCTGCGTCGTCGATCGAAGCCATAACGACCGGAAAGGACGCCAACACCAGCATCTCGCAGATGTCCTGCGCGCATTGCCCGCCGCCGGTGATCGAGAAGAAGACCGGCTATGTCGTTCCCGACGTCGCCCCCGGCACGGAGCGGGTTGAAGTAAAGCAAATCAACGGCGAGATGAAGCTGGTGCGCACCGAGGCGTGGCTGGGTGGCTCGCCGGTCGTCTTCATCACCAAGGCTTCGGAGGAAGCAGTGAAGGCGGCGCAGGCTGAAATGCAGCCGACCGAGCATCTGGCGGAGGCTGCAACGACCGACCCGCTGCCGGCAGAGGCTGAGGCAACGGCCGCTCTCCCCGTCATCGACGGCACGGTGAAAACCAGCGCGGTCTCCACCGCGTCGATGGCCGGTATGGCCGCGGTAACGCCGCAAGACAGCCGTTCACAAGAAGTTGATCTGGAAAACTTCCAACTTCGGCTAAAATAATCCGGGAGTTCCCTGTCCCTGCCCTAGCCAGCCACGCTGAAATGGCTGAACGGGCATTTCGCCTTCCAAGGCGAGAAATTGCGCCCCTGAGAGAAGCAGGGGCGTAATTTTTTGTGCTGCACGAAAGTGGCATTCGTCAGCTGGCGGATAGGTTTTTCTTAAGCACGTTCAGACTAACATGGTCTTGGAAATGATTTCCGGTGGCCGCGGAGTGCGACCTGCCCTTACCCCTTGCCCGTTCAAAATAGATTTGCCGGCGATCCCTTGGCTGCCGGTGTCTGGATCGCGTGAAACACCATGAAGAATCTCAGGATTTCGCGGCAACTGCTGTTGCTGGTCACCGGACTGTTCGTTGCTTTCGCAGCGGCCGTCTATTTTCAAATATCCGCATCGAGCGAAGCGCTTTACAACGCCCGCTATGACACGCTGCGCACCCAGGTGCAGTCGGCCGTCTCCGTGCTGAAGGCTTTCCATGAACGGGAAGCCGCCGGCGAACTGACCCGCGACGAGGCACAGGCCCAGGCTTTCAAGACCTTGACGGCGATGAAATTCGATCCGGACGGGTATTTCTTCGGCTACGACTACGACGTCGTCATGAAATTCCACCCCGACGCCCGCAAGGTCGGCAAGAGCGCCAAGGGCGTTGCCGATCCAAAGGGCTACAAGTTCCGCGACGAACTCGTCCGGCTTGGACGCGCCGGCGGCGGGCAGACAAACTTCTATGCCGTCAAGCCCGGCGAGCCGGATGACGCCTTCTTCCGCAAGAGCGGCTATGCCCTGGCCTTCGAGCCCTGGCAGGTGGTCGTCGTCACCGGCCTGTACATCGATGACCTCGACGCGCAGGTTACCGCCACCATCTGGAAGGCGCTGTCGATCGGCCTCATCGTCTTCGGCTTCGGCATTGCCGCTGCCTGGTACGTCATCCGCGGCATCACCAAGCCGCTGCAGGCGATCCACACGGCGCTGCAGGCGGTTGCCAACGAGAACGTCACGATCGACATCCCGCACACGAGCCTGCGCAACGAAGTCGGCCTGATGGCGACAGCGACGCAATCGCTGCAGCAGAAGGTCCGCGAACGGCATGAGATGACCCGCCGCCAGGCCGAGCAGCAGGCCGAAATCAACGCCGAGCGCCAGCACAATCTCGACCTTCAGCGCGAGGAGGCGGAACTGCAGGCGCATGTGGTGGCAACGATCGGCGAGGCGATGGGGGTTCTGGCCACCGGCGACCTCACCATCCGCTGCGGTGATCTCGGCCCCAGCTATTCGACGCTGCGCGAACACTTCAACAATGCGCTGGCGCGGCTCGAGGCGGCCATGTCGAAGGTCAACGGCAAGGGTGCCGACATCGGTGGCAGCAAGGAGGAAATCCGCAACGCTTCCCTGGAACTCGCTCGTCGTACCGAGCAGCAGGCGGCCAATCTGGAAGAAACCGTGGCGGCCGTCGACGAGCTGTCCGCCTCCGTGCGCCATACGGCCGAAGGGGCAAGCGAAGCAAGCAAGCGGGTGCAGGCCGTCAGCGTCGACGCCTCGCGCAGCGACGCCATCGTCTCGCAGGCGATCGAAGCCATGAGCGGCATCGAAAAATCCTCCGACGAGATCTCCAAGATCATCGGCGTGATCGACGAAATCGCCTTCCAGACCAACCTGCTGGCGCTGAACGCCGGTGTCGAGGCGGCGCGTGCCGGCGATTCCGGCAAGGGTTTCGCCGTCGTGGCGCAGGAGGTGCGCGAACTGGCGCAACGCTCCGCCGGCGCTGCCAAGGAGATCAAGGAGCAGATTTCCCGCTCCTCCGGTCAGGTGGTCAACGGCGTCAAGCTGGTCGGCGAGGCAGGGGAAGCGCTGAAGCGGATTTCCAGCCAGATTGCGGCGGCCAACGAGATCGTCGCCAAGATCGCCTACAGCGCCAAGGAACAGGACTCGACGCTGCGCAGCATCAACGGCTCGATGAACCAGTTGGACGTCGCCACGCAGCAGAACGCCGCCATGGCGGAAGAGACGACGGCGTCGGCCCAGGTGTTGGCCGACGATACGGAAGAGCTCTTGAACCTTATCCGTGGTTTCCGCATCTCCGACCGCGGGGCACCCACCGAGACCGGCCGTCAGCCCGTCTGGCGCAAGGCGGGTTGATCCGAACCGCTAACCAATACCGGAAAAGGCAGCGCCCTCGGGCGCTGCCTTTTCTTTCATGCAGTTGGGAAGCGATCAGACGGTAGAGCCCAAGACTTCGACGAGGGCGTCGACGTCGCGGTCGGAAAAGACCTGGATGCCGTGGGCCTTGAGAAGTGCTGCCGTGACGCCCTCGCCCGGCTGTCGGCGGCCGGAAAAGCTGCCGTCATAGATGAACCCCGAGCCGCAGGATGGGCTGCCGTCGATCAGGAGTGCGTAGGCGCAGCCGGTCTCGAGCGCCAGTGCCAGGGCATTCTCAGCCGCCTGCCGGAACTCCGCCGTGACATCGCCGCCATTGCTCTCCAGCACGCGGGCGCCGCCGGAGAGCACCTCCGCCGCGGATTTTCCCGGCTCGATTTCCGCCGGCAGCCGCGGCACCGGCATGCCCGCCGACATTTCCGGACAGATCGTCACCAGCCGCCCTTCCGCGCGCCAGCGATCGAGTGCCGGATGCGCGAGCGGCTTTGCCTGCCCGTCATAGCGGACGGCATGACCCATGAGACAGGCACTGACGAGGATTTTTGCCCCCATCGGCCCCTTCCCTTAGCCGCTGATCTTCGAGAAGTCGGCGACCGTTCCCGTTGCCGAGCGGATCAGGCCGAGCAATGCCAGACGGTTGGCGCGGATGGCCGGGTCTTCGTCGTTGACGAGGACGTCGTTGAAGAACTGATCGACCGGGCCGCGCAGCTTCGACAGGGCCTCCATCGCCGAGCGGAAATCTTCGCCGGCGATGGCGGCCGCGGCCTCCTGCGAGGCCTCGGTGACGGCCTTGTAGAGTGCCTTTTCCTGATCGAGCCTGAAGAGCGCCGGATCGACGCCTGCGGCAACGGCAGTGCCCTTCTTTTCCTCGGCCGCCAGCAGCTGCGTGGCGCGCTTGGTGCCGGCAAGCAGGTTCTGGCCGTCTTCGGAGGTGATGAAGGCCGTCAGCGCCTCGACGCGGCGGGCGACCATCAGGAGGTCGTCGGCATCCGGTGTCAGCACCGCATCGATCAGGTCGTAGCGGGCGCCGAGATCGCGGAGGTAGACTTTCAGGCGGTCGTGGAAGAAGGAGAGGAGGTCGCAGTCTCCGGCGATGCTCAACAGAGGCAGCCTTACCTTCCGCTCCAGCATGATGCGGATCACGCCCAGCGCGGCGCGACGCAGCGCATAGGGGTCCTTCGAGCCGGTCGGCTTTTCATCAATGGCCCAGAAGCCGACGAGCGTATCGAGCTTGTCGGCGAGGGCTACAGTGATGGCGACCTTGTCATCCGGCACGCGGTCGGAAGGCCCCTGCGGCTTGTAATGGTCTTCTATCGCCACTGCGACGGAAGCATCCTCGCCCTGCAGGGCCGCGTATTTACGGCCCATGATGCCTTGAAGCTCCGGAAATTCGCCAACGGCCTCGGTGCGCAGGTCGGCCTTGGAGAGCACGACGGCGCGGTCCACCAGGACCGAATCGGCGCCCGTAACCTTGGCCAGTTCGGCGGCCAGCGTGCGGATACGGGCAACCCGCTCGCCCTGTGTGCCGAGCTTGGCATGGAACGTCACGTTCAGCGCGTCGAGCTTGGCCATACGCTGGTCGAGCGGCTTTTTCAGGTCGAGATCGAATTTCTTCGCGGATGCTTCCAGCGTTTCGAGGTCCGGCAGGTTGCCCTGGTCGCGGGTCCAGAAATGCTTGGCGTCCGACAGGCGGGCGCGCACGACCTTGCCGTTGCCGTGGACGATTTCCTTGCCGCCATCCTTCGCTTCGATATTGGCAACGAGGATGAACTTGTTCGACAGGGTTTCCTCGCCGAGCACGCGTGTGACGAAGCATTTCTGGTTCGTCTTGATCGTCAGCCGGATGATTTCCGAGGGGATCGCCAGATAGTCCTCCTCGAAGGCGCCCATCAGCACCCGCGGCCATTCCACGAGGCCGGAGACTTCTTCCAGCAACCCCTGGTCCTCGACCAGCTCGAGACCGCTTGCGAAGGCGATATCGCGGGCATCGTGGAGGATGATGTCCTTGCGGCGCTCGGCATCGAGCACGACATAGGCCTTTTCCAGCTTCTCGATGTAATCGGCAAAGCGGCGGACGGTGATCGCTTCCGGCGCATGGAAACGGTGGCCATAGGTGACGTTGGAGGCGGTGATGCCGTCGACCTGGAACGGGATGACGTGGGTTTCCTCGTGTTCCGGGCCGAAAAGGCAGATGATCGACTGCAGCGGCCTGACCCAGCGCATGGCGCCGGCCTTCCCCGAGGCGGCACCCGATCGCATCGATTTCGGCCAGGCGAAATTGCGGATGATGCCGGGCATCACCTCGGCAATGATCTCTTCGGCGGGGCGGCCGGGCTTGACGATATGGGCAACGTAGAAGTCACCCTTCTTCGGGTCGCTATGGACATGCGCCTGATCGATCGATGTCAGCCCCGCGCCGCGCAAAAAGCCTTCGATCGCCTTTTCGTTGGCGTCGGTGCGCGGGCCCTTGCGCTCCTCGCGCACATCCGCCGAGCGGGTGTTCAGGCCGCGGATATCGAGCGTCAGCCGCCGCGGCGTCCAATATTCCCGCGCGCCCTCATAGGTCAGCCCCGCCTCGACCAAGGCATCGGTCAACAGCTTCTTCAGGTCGCCGGCAGCCTTGCGCTGCATGCGAGCCGGGATTTCCTCGGAGCGGAGTTCAAGCAGAAGATCGGGCATGAGATGGATGCTTTTCTGAGGGATCGATAGACTGCGGGGGACTTAGCAAGCCCGGTAGCAAAAGTCATCCATTCAATAGCGGAAAAGTCAGCCGTCAGGCGGCGTCGCGTACAGGAATACGTTCAATCTCGGCGCGATTTCGCTCGGCCTGGATCTTCAGATCGTAGCTCACCTGCAGATTCATCCAGAGTTCGGGTGTGGTGTCGAAGAATTTCGCAAGGCGCAGCGCGGTATCGGACGTCACGCCGGTCTTGCCCGTGACGATACGCTCGATGCGGGTCCTTGGAACATTGAGCTTCTTGGCGAGCGTACCGGCACTCATCTCCAATGGATCGAGATAAAGGTCCTTCAGGATTTCGCCCGGATGGATCGCCGGCAGCCCGCTATCACTCATCTGATTTTTCCTTAACCTCAATGGTAGTCCACTATTTCCACATCATCGGCGCCGCCATTCGACCATGAGAAGCGTGAAGTATCATTGAATGATACGCCTTCCTAACACTGGTCGGCGACCTACCACCCTCCGCCACCACCACCTCCTCCGCCACCGCCGGAGAAGCCGCCGCCGCTGGAGAAGCCGGAAGACGAGCTTTTGGGCGGGGGCGGCAGGGACGAGGTCATGGTATCGGCCATCGAGCCGGCAAAGCCGCCCATGCGGTCGCCGAAGGAGCCGGCCGTGAAGTGGTCGCCGTGGTACCACGCCGGCTGATAGACCGCAGCCCCCGCGGCCGCTGTGAGCAGCCAGCGATCGAAGGTCTCCGACCAGGGCTTTTCGACGCCGAGGGCAACGGCGTAGGGCAGCAGTGTTTCGAAATGCTGCGGCGACATCTCCGGCGCGCCGGCCATGTTCATCCGCTCCTTCTCGGCAAGCGTCAGGTATTGGCGCAGGCCATCGATGCCATCCATCATCCGGGCACCGAGCGGCGTTGGAGCGCCCATGAGAAGAAAGAACAGGAGATTGACGAGAACGATGCCGCCGACGGCGATCAGCAGCGGCAGCTGATGCGACGACACCGCCTCGAAGACGAGGAAAGCGAAGACGCCGGAAAACACCGAAACGGCGACGAAACCGATGAAGCCGAGCACAACAACGGAGACGATGCGCGAGGCGAGGCTCGCCTGCCTGCGGAAGGATTTGCCGAAACCAACGGCGAAGACCGAAACGAAGAAGGCGGCGGCAACGGGCACGATGACGAGGCCGATGTTTTCCTCGTCCAAATTGCCGAAGAGGAAAATGGCGAGAAGGAACAGGACCGACAGGACGACGCCGCCAACCACATAGACCGTATTGGCCTTGTAGTATTTGCCGCGATGCTCTCGCTCCATGGCGCTGCGGAAATCGGCGCCGGCCTTCTGCACAATCTTGCCGTTGGCCTTGTCGATCACCAGCTTGCCGCCCTGATCTTCAACAGCCTTCAGAAGCGCGGCCTCACCGGTCTGCAAGCGACCGGCTTTCGCCTTGCCCGTGCTGGTGATGACCAGGGAATTCTTCAGGTCCTCCAGGACGACATGGCCACCGACGGCGAGGTTGAGTGCCGCGGCCGAAAGCGCCGTCCAGCCCTCGCCGGAAAAGCCCCTGTTGTCGATATAGTTGACCAGCGCCGGCGAGATGCCGTCCGGCGCGTCCCAGCGCGGCACCATCACCCCGCGGGCCGGATCGCGGCCGACCTTCAGCCAGGCGCGGGAATAATAGAGCACGACGATCACGAGCCCGGCGATGGCGATGATGATGGCAAGATTGTCGCGGAACCACCAGAGCCTTTCCGTCGATGCCGATGGCCGGTCGATGCTGCCCTTCGGCATCTTGATGGCAATGGTCAGCCCCTCGCCCGGCTGAAGACGGCGCGTCGTGGTGAACATCAGCTCGTCGCCTTCCTCGACCGCGCGGGCATTCTTGTCGGTTGCGCCGTATCGGCCGGTGAAAACGTCGAGCGCCTCGGCCCTCACGCCGGACGGCAGTGTGACGGCCGCCGAGGCCTCCTCGATCGGAAAGGCCCAATCCGTGCCGGTGACGTTCCAGTAGAGTTCGTCGTGATCGCCGAAAAAGCGGATCTGTCGGGCCGTCTCGTAGGTGAACCGGAAGGTGTGTTCGCCGCGCGACAGAAAGACGTCGGCGTCGCCGCTATAGATGCGGATGCCGCCCTTGATGCTTTCGGTGCGATAGGGCTCCGCATTGCCGTCGCGTTCGACCGAGACGAGCTTGAAATCGACCTTGGCGGTGCGGCCGTTGGCGTCGGTGAAGGTCAACGGCAGGTCACGGTAGATGCCGCGCTTGATCTGGTCGCCCTCGACGATCGCCCTGATCGTCTCGGTGACGGTCAGCGTGCCGTCCTTCGCCAGCCCAATATCCGAATGATAGGAGGTGAAAATTTCCTCCGCCCGCGCGGCACCGGCCAGGGCCAGAAACAGCCAGACGAGACCGAGCGCCGCGAGGAGACGTTTCATTCCTACCTCCGGCCGATGGCGATGCGCCTGCTCATGGCCTGTCGCCTTCGAAATCGACGCCGAGCGAGGCGAGCTCGTCCCAATAGCGCGGATAGGTTTTCGCGACGCAGCCGGGATCGAGGATGGTGATGCCGTTGATCTTCAACCCCGCCAGCGCAAAGCTCATGGCGATGCGGTGATCGGCGAAAGTATCGATATCGGCGGGCAGCGTCTGGCCGGCAAGCTTCGGGTCGGAGGCGACGATGAGGTCGTCACCCTCCTCTATGCCGAGTCCCGGGCGGATGTTCGACAGGCCGGTGGACAGCGCCCGCACCCGGTCGCATTCCTTGACGCGCAGGTTGGCAAGCCCGGTGAAGCGCACCGGCGTCTCGTTGAAGGCGGCAAGCACGGCGAGCGTCGGCACCGCGTCCTGCATCTGCGAGCCGTCGATGATGGCCGGCATGTGCGGGAAGCTGGCGATCACCTCGTAGGACTTCGCGTCGGGCTGCGAGAACGCGGTGGCAGCGACGCCGAGATCGATGCCGCCGCCGGTCAGAACTTCCGCCGCCCAGAGATAGGTGGCGGCCGAGGCGTCCGGCTCGATGACATAGTCGGTGGCGCGATAGCCGGTCGGGGCGACCTGCCAGATCGACGGGCTGACTTGGCGGACCTCGGCGCCGAAGGCGTGCATGGCGGCAACGGTGAGGTCGATATAACCGCGCGCACCGATCTCCTCGCCGGCAAGCTCGATATTGACCGGGCGCGAGCCGCCCGCCGCCGCCATCAGCAAGGCGGAGACATACTGGCTGGACAGGCCGGCATCGATGGTGACGCGATCCGTGCCGAAATCGCCGGTGCCGGACACCGTCACCGGCGGGCAACCCGTTTCAGCCTCGACCATGACGCCAAGCGCGCGCAGCGCCGTGACCAGCGGCGCGATCGGTCGTTTGCGCATGTGCTGGTCGCCATCGACCACCACCGTGCCATCGACGAGGGCTGCGGCCGCCGTCAGGAAGCGCGTTGCCGTTCCGGCATTGCCGAGGAAGAGCGGCTTTTCGGGCGGCAACAGCTTGCCGGTTCCGGTGACGACGAAGGTCGTGTCGTCCGGCTCGGAAATCGTAACGCCCATGGCGCGCAGGGCGTCGGCCATATAGCGCGTGTCATCGCTCTTCAGCGCGCCGGTCAGCCGGCTCGTGCCCTCGGCGAGGCCGGCGAGCAGCAGCGCACGATTGGTGATCGACTTCGACCCGGGCGGGCTGACGCGGCCTTCAAGCGGATGGCCTGGCGGAAGGATGGTCAGTTTCTGGTCAGCGTTGCTCATGCTCATGTCTCTTGATGCCTGTGGCGCCGGGTTTTCCGGGCTTGCGCTCTATCGATTGCCGACTGCCGTCTACGACGGAATGGCGGTTCGCGATAGATCAAAACTTCACGACCGGCACGGAGCGGTCGGCTTCGTTGGTGATCTCGAAAAAGGCGGCCTTGGCAAAGCCGAAGGGGCCGGCGATGAAATTGGAGGGGAAGCTCTCGACCTTGACGTTCAGGTCGCGGGCCGCGCCATTGTAATAGCGGCGGGCCATCTGCACTTCGCTTTCGATCTCCTCCAGCGACTGCTGCAGTTCGGCGAAATTCTGGTTGGCCTTGAGGTCCGGATAGGCTTCCGCCAGGGCGAAGAGCTTGCCGAGCGCCTGGCTGAGCATCCCTTCCGCGGTAGCCCGCCCGGCGACATCGCCGGCGGGTACGGCCTGCGCCTTGCTTCGAAGCTCGACGACCTCCTGCAGCGTACTCTTCTCATGGGCGGCATAGCCTTTGACCGTCTCGATCAGGTTCGGAATGAGATCGGCGCGGCGCTTCAACTGCACGTCGATGCCGGACCACGCCTCCTCCTTCACCTGCCGCGCCTTCACCAGGCCGTTGTAGATGAAGATCACGTACAGGATCACGACCGCAGCAATAGCGAGACCGATCATCGAGGTTTCCTTCCGCTAGACGAGTTTTTTGCAACTTAAGCATCGTGCGCCGCCGTTGGAAGACAATTTTCCGCCGCCGCCGCCTCCGTCGTCTTTTCGCATTGCGATCGCGCCTGCCCTGTTCCGCCGGGAACCGCGCGACGACGCCGTTTGGTCGATAGTCCCTCCATCAGATCAGCGCCAAACCGAAAAGAAACGGCACCATGAAAACGCTCGCAACCTTCATCAACGTCATCGCCTTCACGGCCTTGTTCGTCGCCTATGCGAGCACCACCTCCGTGGAAAAGCCGACCGGCGTCCGCCGCGCCCTGCAGACCTATGCCGGCCAGCTTCCGACCGGCGCCTATCCGACCCTGAAGCCGGTCTGGCAGATCGGCGTCGATGCCAGCGATCTGGTCTGAACTCTTTCCCCACATCCGACCGACAAGAACGGCCATACGACTGCGACTTTGACAGCCCGCTTGCGTCGAGACGCCGATCAAATGTTCAGGTTGCGATAAAGCCCCATGCCGGCCTCGATACCGAGGCCGGCCATCGCCTGCAGGCAATCGATGCCGTCTGGTGATCCCCCAAGTTCACCGCGAAAGGCGGGTGATGAAATACCACGCCGGGCCACGCCCACAGATAAGCCGACGAGGATCTAGTTATAACTGGTGATTGCGACCGGCCGGATAAAGCGTATCCTTATCGCATACTTTTCTAATACACGGCCAATTTGGGCTGCGGCACGGGCCAGAATGGCCGCCTCGAAACCTTACGGCGCAACGCAGGGCAAAAGCGTCGCCAAACTCTTAATGAAGTGCGACTTGAACCATGACCATTCTCTCGATGATCACCCTCTCGGCACTGGTTCTCATCGGCGTGAGCCACATGGCGGCCAGTCGGGCGCAGAAACTGGACCAGCGGCAGAAGTGCCTCGTGCCGGTGCGCATCCACACGGACAGGCGCTAGGCGCCGCCTCGGTCGGGCCTAGTGTTGAAGCTGCTCAGGCAGCTTCTTTTGCCAGGTTGACACCGCCTGCATCCGTCAGCAGAAACGCCTCGCCGCAGGCTTTGGCCAGCGTGCGCACGCGCAGGATATAGCTCTGCCGTTCGGTCACCGAGATCACGCCGCGGGCGTCGAGCAGGTTGAAGACGTGGCTGGCCTTGATGCACTGATCATAGGCCGGGAACACGCATTTGTGCAGCATGGCGTTGGCGCCGGTGTCAGGCGCGCCGGCGGCGAGAAGGGCAAGGCACTCCTTTTCGGCGTCGACGAAATGTTGCTGCAGCATCGCGGTGTTGGCATATTCGAAATTATGGCGTGAATATTCCTGCTCGGCCTGCAGGAAGACGTCGCCATAGCTGATCTTCTCGTCGCCTTCACGGCCGTTGAAATTCAGATCGTAGACGTTGTCGACGCCCTGGACATACATGGCAAGGCGCTCGAGGCCGTAGGTGAGCTCGCCCGAAACCGGCGAGCATTCGATGCCGCAGACCTGCTGGAAATAGGTGAACTGCGACACTTCCATGCCATCGCACCAGCATTCCCAGCCGAGCCCCCAGGCGCCGAGCGTCGGGCTTTCCCAGTCGTCCTCGACGAAGCGGATGTCATGCAGCAGCGGGTCGAGCCCGATCGCCGCGAGCGAGCCGAGATAGAGTTCCTGCAGGTTTGACGGATTAGGCTTCAGGATGACCTGATACTGGTAATAATGCTGCAGGCGGTTGGGGTTTTCGCCGTAGCGTCCATCGGTCGGGCGGCGCGATGGCTGAACGTAAGCCGCCCGCCAGGGCTTCGGCCCGAGGGCGCGCAGCGTCGTTGCCGGGTGAAAGGTACCGGCGCCGACTTCCATGTCATAGGGCTGCAGAACCGCGCATCCCTTGTCCGCCCAGTAGTTGTGCAGCGTCAGGATCAGCGCCTGAAAGGAGCGCTTCGGGTTCATATGGTCCGGCAGGGCGGCGGTCGTCATGGCGTCAGTCCAGGTTGAAATGTGCTGGCTGTCTGGTGCCATGACGGGCGGAAGGGGTCAAGGGGCGGAGGAAGTTGTGGCGTGGGGCAGTTCGGCGCTCTCCTCGCCTTGTTTCGTTGCAGCAGGTTTGCCGCCTGTGATAGGCTTTCGTTGAACCGAGGACCAACACATGACCGTCAAAATCTCTATCGAACTGGACGACAGCCACCGCGAGTTCGCCGAAAAAATGGTGAAGGATGGCGTGTACCCGTCGATTTCCAGCGTCGTTCAGGCCGGCATCGAGCAGATGATGCAGAATGACGAGGTTCCTGCGGATGCATTGGCCGAAATGGCGGACGAAATCCACCGGCGGATGGAACTGCCGAAGGAACAGTGGATTTCGATGCGAGACGATAACGTCTTCGACCGCGTTCGGGCTCGCCTGGCAGCGCGAAAATAGCACCCTGATCGTGGCGTACAACGTTAGATACCACGCCAAGATCGAACAGGATCTTTTCGATATTTTCTTACTGATAGAAAGTTATGCCGGGTCCGACATTGCTCACGCCAAGCTGAATGAATTCGAAAAAGTCTTTGCCAATCTCGCGAACTTCCCGCACATCGGCTCGTTGAGAAACGAATTGCACCCCGGTCTGCGTGCAATCCCGACAGGCGAAAAAGGTGTCGTCTGTTTCACCGTGGACGACGACGATCAAAGCGCCTTCGTCATCTGTGTGACCTATGCCGGCGCCAATTGGCAAGCGCGGGTCAAAGAACGCCAGGAATAGCATCACTCCGGCTTCTTCAGCCTGTATTCCCCCGTCACCGGGTCCTTGACCAGCGTGCCCTGGGTGCCGGTTTCCTGCTGGCGGCGGACGTCCTGCTGGCGGCGGGCGAGTTTTTCGGCGTCGGCCACGAACTTGCGGTAGCCGATCCAGGCGATGGCTGCAAACAGCAGCAGAAGAATGAGTTGCGGCATCGCTCCTCCCCCGTTTCCTTTAAGATGATCAAAGGCCGAAGCGGGCCCATAATGCTCTTTCTTCGGCCACCTCCGCAAGACCGGAAACGGCCGAAGCCGCGACGCGTTCAGCCATTCCGCCTGCCAAAGACGCACCGGGCTGGCGCCTGCCGAACAGGCCGCGCGACGCGGAAACGAGCTGCAACTCAGTTTTCTCGCCGAAACGCTTCTTCAGTTCGCCGCGCATATCGCCGAGACTGTCGACAAGGCCGAGTTCCTGGCCGCGCTTGCCGGTCCAGAACAGGCCGGAGAAGATATCCGGCGTGTCCGCAAGCAGATGGCCGCGCCGCGCCTTGACCATGCCGATGAAGACATCGTGGATCTCGAGCTGCAGGCTCTTCAGATACTCGATTTCGTTTTCCTTTTCCGGCTGGAAGGGATCGAGCATCGCCTTGTTGTTGCCGGCCGTATAAACGCGCCGCTCGACGCCGATCTTCTTTAAAAGTTCCGGAAAGCCGAAGCCGCCGGAAACGACGCCGATGGACCCGACGATCGAGGTCGGGTCGGCAATGATCTCATCGCCGGCCAAAGCGATCATATAGCCGCCGGACGCCGCGACGTCCTCGACGAAGATGATGACGCGCTTCTTCTTCTCTTCAGCGAGATCGCGGATGCGTTGATAGATCAGCCGCGATTGCACTGGCGAGCCTCCAGGCGAATTGACCGAGATGGCGACGGCCGGCGCACCTTTCATCGAAAAGGCCTTGTCGAGCACCGGAGCAACCGAGGCAAGGTTGAGCGGCGGGCGAAACTGGCTGCCGCCAGCCATGATCGCACCGTGCAGCCTGACGACCGGGATCGTCAGGCCCTCCTTGCGAAAACGCCTCGGCAGAAGCCTTCTGAAAAATCGGGCCATCTCAACTCCCTGCATTCACTTTTTGGTTTTCGTGATGGCATGTATGCATTGACAGGCCAAACGCAATGGCGCTGCCGCGAAAATCATCGCCGGCGACGATAGGCGGCGCGGCCGTTGTTCAGGTCATCGACGAAGGCGGAGAATTTGTGCGTGCCGTCCTCGTGCATGATCAGCGGCGCCCGCAGTGCCAGCCGGGCACGACTCTGCTTGATGCCGGTGACGAGGATGCGCACCGCGTTTTCGCCCGTTCGCGGATGCAGGGCGGTGATCTCGATGCCGCCGAACCGGCGGCCGCAGGCGGAAATGATCTCGGCGATCGATTCCGGCCGGGCGATCAGCGACAGTTGCCCGCCCGGCTTCATGATGGCGCCCGCGGTGCGGATCCAGATGTCGAACAGACCCTCGGTCATCGCATGCGCCTCGGCCCTCAGGGCGTCAGGGGTCTTGCGGTCGGATGCATGGTTGAAGGGCGGATTCATGATGACGTGATCGAACGTGTCGTCGGGAAGGCCTGCGGCGACCCGCGCCCGGCCGGTGAGCGCGACATCGGCTTCAAGCACGGACACGCGGGAACTGAGCCGCTCGTTCTGCGCCAGCGCGAGGCTCTTGCGGGCGAACTCGGCCATCAGCGGCGAACGCTCGACCAGCAGCACCTGCGCATTCTCCAGCCGCGAGGCAACGGCCATGCCGGACGCACCGGCGCCTGCGCCGAGGTCGGCAACCCTGAACGGCTTGTCGCAGGCGACCAGCGAGGCAAGCAGCATCGCGTCCATCCCGGACCGGTGCCCCTGCCCCAGCGGCTGGATCACGTGGAATTGACCGCGGTGGAAGCTGTCGGTGGTTGCGGTGGCCGACGTGGTCATGCGTCCCGCAATTCCGCCCCGAGCCCGGCGTCGATCAGGATCTGCCTTGCCTCGTCCGCATCGTCCTCATCGACCAGAAAACGGCGGGGCAGCAGGCCGAGCGAGCCTTCGAGGATGCTCATGCCCTGGTCGGCGATGAAGCAGCCGATGCCTGCCTCTTTCATCAGGCTTTCGGCGAAAGAAAGGACGACGGCGTCGTTGGTGCGGATCAATTCTTTCATTCCGGATCGTTTTCCTGCCTTATTTGAAGAAGCGGGACAATTCGCCTCTTGCCGCCACAAGGCCCCCTTTCTATTGTCCGAACTGGAATTTGAACAGGAGTGCCTTGCGTTGGGCGTAGTGATACCGCTGGAAGACAGCAAAAACAAACAGGCATCCGTGAAGCCGCTCGTCGACCTGACGAAGGCGGACATGGAGCGCGTCAACCAATTGATCCTGTCCAAGGCCGGTTCCGACGTCCAGATGATCCCGGAAGTGGCAAACCATCTGATTTCCTCGGGCGGCAAACGCCTGCGGCCGATGCTGACGCTCGCTTCCGCCTCGATGTTCGGCTTTGCCGGCGATGCGCATGTGAAGCTCGCGACCTCCGTCGAATTCATGCACACGGCCACCCTGCTGCACGACGACGTGGTCGACGAAAGCGACCTGCGCCGCGGAAAATCAACGGCGCGGATGATCTGGGGCAACCAGGCGAGCGTTCTCGTCGGCGACTTCCTGCTCGGCCAGGCTTTCCGCATGATGGTCGATGTCGGCTCGCTGGAGGCGCTCGACGTGCTTTCGACGGCAGCTTCGGTGATCGCCGAGGGCGAGGTGCTGCAGCTTTCCGTCGCCAAGAACATGGAAACGACCGAGGACGACTATCTCTCGGTCATCCGCGCCAAGACGGCGGCACTGTTTGCCGCTGCCGCCGAAGTCGGCCCGATCGTCGCCAAGACCGACAAGGCGAGCCGCAATGCGCTGAAATCCTACGGCATGAATCTCGGCCTCGCCTTCCAGCTAGTCGATGACGTACTCGACTACGGCGGCAAGGCCGCCGATCTCGGCAAGAATGTCGGCGACGATTTCCGCGAGGGCAAGATCACCCTTCCGGTGATCCTCTCCTATCGCCGCGGCACGGCCGACGAGCGCAGCTTCTGGCGCGAGGCGATCGAGGGCGGCAAGAGCGACGACCAGAACCTCGAAAAGGCCCTCGGTCTCATCACCCGCTATGGCGGCCTGAGCGATACGATCACCCGGGCGCAGCACTATGGGACGATCGCCCGCGATGCGCTCGCGCCCTTGCCGCAGTCTCCGTGGAAGGCGGCTCTTCTCGAGGTGATCGATTTCTGCATCGAACGGGTGAGCTGATCGGGCGATCCGCCCGGAAGCCTTCGAGGAAATTCTTGCCGCACCGCGCCAAAAAAGCCATGCTGTGCATTCATGATGACATCGTTGCCACGTCACCGCCGCAACCGAAGGCGGTAGATCTTGACGGCAACCTGTCGAATTGCGTCTTGCCCCGCGCTCAAACCGATTCCGGTTTGCCGGGTTATACGCTAATGATTTGGGACTGATTCCGCGCGAATCCGGCGTCGGCGCCAAGGGGCGCCGCCCGTAACGAAAGGCTTGTCATGCGGCAAAAACACCTTCTTCGCCTGCTCAGCGGCGCAGCGTTCCTGGCCCTGGCGTCGATTTCCGGCGCTTCCCAGAGCTTTGCCGAGGAAAAGGCCGCGGTGGAGGAAAGCAAGCCTTTCGATGTGGATTCGGTCAACAGCTTCTCGGGCGCGTTCCTCGCCGCCCGCACCGCCGATGTCGATCACGACCTCGATGTAGCGACCAGGCTCTACCGCACGGCGCTCGAATTCGAGCCGGACAATCTCGAGGTCAAGCAGCGCCTGATGATCACGCTGCTGATGAATGGCGACTTCGACGACGGCGTGAAGATCGCCGAGGAGCTGAAGTCCGACGGCTCCGTCGAGCGCATCACCACGATCGCCCGTGCCGTCGAGGCGATCCGCAAGCGCGAATACCGACATGCCCAGAAAATCCTGAATTATGATGGCCCGAACGATCTCGACCGGCTGATGAACGGCCTGCTGCTCGGCTGGGCGAAGGCCGGGGAAGGCAAGCCGAAGGAGGCGATCGCCGGGATCGACGCCATGGAAGGGCCGGAATGGTTCAAGATTTTCAAATCCTACAATGAAGGTGCCATCGCGCTTGCTGCGGGCGACAAATCCACGGCCCGTTCGAAGCTGAACGACGCCGTTCTCGACCGCGAAGGCGGCACCGCCGCGCCGGATACCTTCATGCGCGCCGTCGTCGCGCTGGCAAAACTGGAAGCGCGCGATGGCAACAAGCAGAAGGCGCTCGACGCCGTTGCCGTGGGCGAGGGTTTCATCAACAACTATGCCCCGCTGAAGGCGCTGCGCAAGAGCATCGAAGAGGGCAAGCCGCAGGAACAACAGGTGCGCAGCGCGGCCCAGGGAGCCGCTGCCGTGCTGTTCTCGATCGGCGCTGCCCTCAACCGTGATGGCGCGGAAGATATCGTTTCGCTCTACCTGCAGACGGCCCGGGCGCTCGATCCGGAAAGCGCCGATATCCTCGTCATGCTCGGCGGCATTGCCGAAAACCTGAAGAAGCCGGAACGGGCAATCGCGCTCTACAAGAGCGTTCCGGAAAATTCGCCGATGCGCCGGCTCTCCGAAATGCAGCTCGGCTTGAGCCTCGCTTCGATCGGCAAGGTGGAGGAAGCCAAGAAGCACCTGAAGGCGCTGATCGATCTCGATCCCAAAGACGTGCGCAGCTATATCGCCTACGGCAGCGTGCTGTCCGATGCCAAGGATTACAAGGAGATGGGGCTGGTTTACGACCGCGCGGTGGAGGCGATCGGGCCTGTGCCGCAGCGCGGCGACTGGACGATCTTCTTCCAGCGCGGCATCGCCTATGAGCGCCAGAAAATCTGGGCCAAGGCCGAGCCGAGCTTCAAGAAGGCTCTTGAGCTCAACCCCGACCAGCCGCAGGTTCTGAACTATCTCGGCTATTCCTGGGTCGACATGAACATCAATCTCGAGGAAGGCCTCGGCATGATCCGCAAGGCGGTCGAGCTGAAGCCGGATGACGGCTACATCGTCGATTCGCTCGGCTGGGCCTATTACCGGATGAACCGTTTCGATGATGCCGTCGTCGAACTCGAGCGCGCCGCCGAGCTGATGGCCGGCGATGCGACGATCAACGACCATCTCGGCGACGCCTACTGGCGCGTCGGGCGCAAGCTCGAAGCCGTGTTCCAGTGGAACCAGGCGCTGGCGCTGAAGCCGGAAGAGGCGGAGATCCCGAAGATCAAGGCGAAGATCGAGAACGGCCTGCCGCCGGTCGAGGCCAAGGTTCCGGCAGCCGCCGAAACCCAGCCCGAGAAGGTCGTGCCGGACGCCGCAACGGGCAAGAAATCCTGACCCCCTCAGATGGCGACTGAAGACGGCATTCCGGGTTTTGCGCTGACGCGGCTAGCGCCGGCGAAGATTAATCTTGCCCTGCATGTCGTCGGCCAGAGGCCGGACGGCTATCATCTGCTCGAAAGCCTCGTGACGTTCGCCGATGCGGGAGACCGCATCGGCTTCTCCCATTCGGCGGAAGACCGCTTCACCGTCTCGGGCCGATTTTCCACCGGCCTGCCGCTGACGGGTGAAGGCGCGGCCGGCAATCTGGTGCTGCGGGCGCGCGACCTCTTGCGGGCGCATCTGGTTGAAAGAGGCATCGCGGCCGGGCCGGTTCATCTACATCTCGAAAAGAACCTGCCTGTCGCTTCGGGCATCGGCGGCGGCTCGGCTGATGCGGCAGCAGCACTTCTTGGATTACTGGAGCTGTGGGGCGCCTCTGCGGATCGCGAGAGCTTGCGCGACATGGCGCTGAAACTGGGTGCAGACGTACCGATGTGCCTTGAGGGCCGGCCACTCGTTGCAAGCGGCATCGGTGAAGAGCTTGCAACGATACCGCTTCCACGCTTTCCCATGCTTCTCGTCAATCCGCTCGTTGCCGTATCGACGCCGGTGATTTTCAGGATGCTGACGAACAAGGCCAATCCGGCGCTTGATATTCCCCTTGGCGCGGTTGCTGCCAATGACTGGATCGCTGCGTTGAAGAACATGCGCAATGACCTCGAGCCGCCGGCCCGGCTGTTGGAGCCGGCGATCGCCGCGGTTTCGGATGCCCTTCTTGGCGCCGGAGCTGCGTTTGTCCGCATGTCCGGCTCTGGCGCTACCTGCTTCGGGCTGTTTGGGGCGGCGGCCGAAAGAGACGCCGCTGCCGCCGTTCTTTCAACGCAGAACCCGAACTGGTACGCTCTTGCCTGCAACAGCGTCAGTGGAGAGGATCATGGCCGGCATTGACGAGACGAAACCCTTCGTTCCCCTCGGCATCGCGGTCCTGACGGTCTCCGATACCCGGACGCTCGCCGACGACCGCTCCGGCGATACGCTTGCTGCCCGCATCACCGATGCCGGTCACCGGCTAGAGGCCCGCACCATCGTCCCCGACGACAAGGAGAAGATTGCCGCCCAGGTGAAGGCCTGGACGCTCGCAGACGCGATCGATGTCGTCATCACCACGGGCGGCACGGGCTTTACCGGGCGCGACGTGACGCCGGAGGCGGTGGAACCGCTGTTCGAGAAGCGCATGGATGGCTTTTCCGCCGTCTTCCACCGCATCTCCTATGAGAAGATCGGCACCTCCACCATCCAGTCTCGCGCAACCGGCGGCGTTGCCAACAGCACCTTCATCTTCGTGCTGCCGGGCTCGCCCGGCGCCTGCCGCGATGCCTGGGACGGCATTCTGAAGCAGCAGCTCGACTACCGGCACATGCCCTGCAATTTCGTCGAGATCATGCCGAGGCTCGACGAGCACCTGAAGCGCGGCTGACGCCTCTCCCTGCGACCTCTCTCCTCCCTGTTCCATCCGGAACAGCGCCTGCGCGCGCGCCGGTATAAAACTCTCCTCATCGGCAACACGGGGGTGAGGAAACCGCAGATGACACCGAGACGCATCGACCCATCCACTCCCGCTGCGCCCAGGCCTTAGCAGCGGAATACTGCGGGAAGTATACGACGGCGCGGCTTCGGCCGCTCGGCAAGACCTTTTCAGCCATTCATTTTCATCACGTCCGGGCAGGCCCGAAAGGGCCTGCTCTTTTTGCTGCGCGTGTTCCTCGGCAAAACGGCCTGCGGACAAGGCGTGAAAGCGTTAAGATGAAGCGAAGCCGATCTCGTCACGTGGGGAGGATGTCTTGTTGTTTCGCGAAATGCAGGACCTTATGAACCGGATGGCCGCCGCCTATGTCGCCGGAGACGCGGCCGGCTGCGCGGCGCTCTTTGTTCCCACGGGCGAACTCTACTCGCCCTTTGCGCCACCGGCGCGCGGCCGCACAGCGATCGAGGCGATTCACCGCATCTGGACCGAGGGCGTCGAGGAAAAACGGCTCGAAGTCGTCGATGCGGGATGTGCCGGTGATCTCGCCTGGTGCCATGCGACCTATTCGGAAGGCGATCCGGCCGGCAACGGCAGATCGCTCAGCGTGCTCGAGCGACAGAAGGATGGGACATGGCTCATCCGCATCTGCGTGCTCAACGGCGCTGACCCGCAGGCCGATGTGTGAGGAGGCTTGGCATTAGCGATCGTCCGCGCCGGGACGATTGTCAATCGCGACCCAGGCCGGCACGAGTTCGCTGCCGAGGCGGCGCACCGCGCGGCCGGTTGCAAAGTCGCTGAGCCGCATGCCGGATTTTGCGATCGCCGTCGCCTGTTGCCGCGATAGAAGGAAGCCGAGTTCCAGCGGCGCCACCCGGGTGACGACGCGTTTCAGGAACGGCCGACGATGCAGCCGCGAGGGCGAAAAACGCGCAGGTGTCTTACTAAGGGACATATATTCCGCCACGTCATCGATCCAGCGGCCCGCTGGTCTCGCGCCCGCCTCGAGGAGCAACAGCCAGTCGCCCCGCGCGGAGCGAACGATGTCCTTCATGTCCCAGCTCGTGCAGAAACGCGCGCCGGCGGCATCGGCGACACGGCCGGAACCGTCGCGCGAGCCGTGATCGAGAATGATCACGTCGCTCACCAGGCCTTCGACGGCACCTGCGACCAGCGCCGACAGCGTCTGCACCAGTTCGGCTTCGTTGTTGCGGGTTTCGATGATGATCGTCAGCATCGCCGTCCATACCCCATCGCACCGGCAATTTCCATAAACCCTTCGTTTTCCGGCGATTAACTTTTCATTCATGATGAATCCGCGCCCAAACGAAGACAGAACTGGCCACACCCGCGCGCGCCTGCCAGCGCACTTCGCCATTTTGTTCTTGTATTGTTCTCATTTCTGGGTTAGGAAAATAATCAGAGCATAACGGATCGTCTGCAAGGACCATTCCCGGAGAATCCCATGAACGAGCTGTCTCAGATCAGGCAGGGCGCCCTTGCGCCCGGCAACACGGCAGATATTGCCGAGGCGATGATCGCCGGTTCCGGACTACGGATCGAGATCGATCGCCGGCGCGGCCGGGGTGCCGCCCTCAATACGTCGGGACGTTTCGAGCCGGCCTCCCGCGCTCTGGAAGATGATGGCTGGGAATCGCTGGGAGACCTCCCGGCCCTCCAGACCGAGGTTCAGGTCGAAAAGCCGCGCGCGATCATCAGCCGCAACGATTCACCCGACCTTCCCTTCGATCGCTCGGTCAATCCGTACCGTGGATGCGAGCACGGCTGCATCTATTGCTTCGCCCGGCCGACCCACGCCTATATGGGCCTGTCGCCGGGGCTCGATTTCGAAACCAAGCTCTACGCCAAGCCGGATGCGGCAAAGCTGCTTGAACGCGAACTGGCAAAGCCAGGCTACAAGGTGCGGCCAATCGCGATCGGCACCAACACCGATCCCTACCAGCCGATCGAGAAGGAATGGCGGATCATGCGCCAGGTGCTCGAAGTGCTGAAGGCCTGCGACCATCCGGTGATGATCGTCACAAAATCGGCGATGGTCATGCGCGACATCGATCTTCTCGCGCCGATGGCCGAGAAGGGGCTGGCGAAGGTCGGCCTCTCGGTAACGACCCTTGACCGCAAGCTCGCCCGCCTGATGGAGCCGCGCGCCTCGACGCCATCCAGGCGCCTCGAAGCGATCAAGGCGCTGGCGGAGGCCGGCATACCCTCAACGGTGATGATGGCGCCGGTCATTCCGGCCCTCAACGACCACGAGATCGAGCGGGTGCTGGAATCAGGCAAAACCGCCGGTGCCACCCATGCGAGCTACGTGCTTCTGCGCCTGCCGCTCGAGGTGAGCCCGTTGTTTCGCGACTGGTTGTTACGCAACTATCCGGAACGCTACCGCCACGTCATGTCACTGGTGCGCTCGATGCGCGGCGGCAAGGACTATGATGCCGAATTCGGCAAGCGCATGAAGGGCGCCGGTCCTTATGCCTGGCAGATTGGCCGCCGCTTCGAACTGGCGGCCAAGCGGCTGGAACTGAACGTGGCAAAGCGCCCGCTGAACTGCGACCTGTTCGTTCCGCCGCTCGGCACCGGCGTTCAACTGTCACTGCTCTGACGTCTTCGTTCGGGCTCCCCCGAACAAAGAATGCCGATCCTGTTTCTTGCCCCGAGGCTCGATCGGTCCATCCTCCGGCAGCCGGCTCTCTGCCGGAGGACTTGCAGGCAATCGGGCTTGTGTGCGAGTTTCGCCGCATGTCACGAAGCACACCGCCCGATTCCCCCTTTCTCTTCGAAACCATCGAAGGCCCCGATTTCAGCTTCGAGACGGGCGCACGGCGCGATGGTCTGTGGCCGGTGGCCGGAACGGATGAGGCCGGGCGCGGCCCCCTTGCTGGCCCCGTCGTCGCGGCCGCCGTGATCCTTGATCCGGACAATATTCCGGATGGGCTGAACGATAGCAAACAGCTTTCGATCACCCGGCGCGAGGAACTGTTCGACATCATCCTCTCCTCTTCCATCGTCTCGATCGCCTCTTCGGCTGCCGGCAGGATCGACGACACGGATATCCGCAAGGCGAGCCTCGATGCCATGCGCCGGGCCGTGCTCGGGCTCTCGTCGCGCCCTGCCCTGGTGCTCGCCGATGGCCGCGACGTGCCACCCGGGCTTCCCTGCCACGGCAAGGCGGTTGTCAAGGGCGACGCGCGGTCGCTGTCGATCGCCGCCGCCTCGATCGTCGCCAAGGTGGCGCGCGACCGGATGATGACCAGGGCCAGCCTCGTCTTTCCCGTCTATGGTTTTGCCATGCATGCAGGCTATGCCACCGTTCGTCACCGCAAGGCCATCGACACCCACGGCCCCTGCCCGCTGCATCGCATGAGTTTTCGGCCGCTGCGGCAGGATGGAGAAGAGGCGCCGGACGACGACTTTGCCGCCTGACTGCAGCCATTTGCGATGCGAGGCCGGACGCCGGGCGCCTGTTGCGGATTTTAGACACCCCTCATAAATCGCTGCGGAAAACTCTCAGGGAAGCGTTTCCGCTGTAACAAACCGGCGGTCGGCTGCGTTATAGAGTCCGTGCTTCTGGCTCGCGAATCACTTGGAGGGATCGGGATCTTGATCTACGGCCTAATTATGTTGGCACTCACGGCGACGACGGACGCGTCGGTCGCGTCGGTCGCTGCGCCGCCGACTGCAGACGCGCTCCAGGCCGACCTGCAGTCGGCCTATCCCTGCAAGGAAATCGATGGCCGCAAGGTCTGGAAGGGCGGCCTGGCCTATTATATCCAGTCCTATGTCTACGACGGTCAATCGGCTGACGACGCAACCGACGTTGCCACGGACGCCGTCCTGCCGACTGACAATTCGCCCGAAACCATGCATGAATTTGAAGAGGCCTGCCTGACCCTCGCGCCAATGGCAATCAAGGGCGAGTAAAGCGCGTTCGCCGTGCGGTTTTGTGAGCTGGGGAACGCCATTGATCTATGGGACGTCCCGCTACACCAGATGCGCCACGCCGGCACGGTTGCCCGCAATCAGGTCGCGCAGCGGCCTCGGCTTCAGATCCAATTCGTCCAACGCAGCCCGGGTCGGCAGCACCCAACGAAACTCCAAATCGGAATTTCCATCCCGAACGCGATGAATGATCTCGCGTTCATGAAACGGCAGCGGCCGGGAAAGCTCAGCGTCGAAATAGAAACCGATCTCATGGGCCTTCAGGTCGCCCAGTTCGAAAAAGTTCTCTATGACGAAGCGCAGCCGTCCAATCGCCGCAGCACAGCCGATCTCCTCGTGGATCTCCCGCGCCAAGGCTTCCTCGCTCGACTCGTAAAATTCGACGCGTCCGCCCGGCAAGGCCCAATATGGGTCGCTGACGGCGCGATGGACGAGAATGTGTCCCCGGCCCAGATCAATGCGCAGGCCCTGAACTGGAAGCGGGAAACGCCCGCGTCCATGACGATCATTGTTCGCGCGCTATCATTCACGACCGCCTCCAACAGAACTTTATCCCTCAGGGACAACCACCTCCGCCGTGATCGTCATTGGCTCTCGCAGCATCGAGAAACGGCCGCACCATAACAAAAAAGGCCGGCACAAAGCCGACCTTCTTCCATTCTTTATGAAGCAACCGCTCAGTTGAGGCGGGTTTTCACGTCGCTGACAGCCTTGGCGAACAGGGTTGCCTGCGTTGAAGCATCCGACTTCGCGGTGATGACGCTTTCAGCGGCGGCAATCGCGATATCGACGGCGGTCGCGCGAACCGAATTGATGGCGTCGGTTTCGGCCTGCTTGATCTTCTGCTCCGACAGAGCCGTGCGGCGAGCGACGAATTCGTCGGTCTTCTGCTTGGCTTCGACCGTCAGCATTTCGGCTTCGCGCTCGGCGGCGGCAACGATGTTGGCCGCTTCCGCTTCGGCTTCCTTGCGCTTGCCCTGGTATTCGGCCAGCAGCGACTGGGCTTCGGCGCGCAGGCGCTTGGCTTCGTCGAGTTCATGGGTGATGCGAGCGGCGCGGTCGTCGAGCGACTTGGCCAGCATGCCCGGGACCTTGAGGTAGACGACGAGTGCGAGGAAAAGCACCAGGCCGACGAAGGCCCAGAATGTGGCCAGTGAGGTCAAATCCATGATGCGCTCCCTACTTCGCCGATGCCTTGACCGCGGATGCGATCTCGGCCTTCGTTACCTTGCCGCCGATCAGCTGCTCGACGACGGCCGTTGCCGTTTCCTCAGCGATCGAGCCGACATCGGCCAGCGCTTTCGCCTTGATATCGGCGATGCGGGCCTCAGCGGCGGAAATCTTGTCGTTCAGGCTGGTCTCGACCGCGGTGCGGTCGGCGGCAGCCTTTGCCTTGGCGGCTTCACGGGCGGTCGAGGCAATCACGTTGCCCTTGGCCTTGGCCGTTGCCAGTTCCTGCTCGTAGGCGGCCACGGCAGCGTCTGCCTCGGCTTTCGAGCGAGCGGCGTCATCGAGATCGCGGGCGATCGTATCGTGGCGCGTTTCGAGAATGCTGCCGATGCGCGGCATGACGACCTTCGACATCAGAAGGTAGAAAAGACCGAAGCTGATCGCCAGCCAGAGAAGCTGCGATGCGAATGTCGAAGAATCGAAGGGCGGGAACACTCCCGAGCCATGTCCGCCTTCATGGGCTACACCAGTCTCGGTGTGGACCTCGCCGGCAGCGGCGTCGTGGGTCTCTGCGCCTTCGGTGGTGGTTGACTGGGCATAGGCCGCGGTCACAAACATGCTCACCTCCAGGTGCATTCAGAAAAGATGCGGGCCGCGGCTAAAACCGCGACCCTGCCTTCAAGCCGATTTTAGACGGCGAAAAGGAGCAGCAGTGCTACGAGCAGCGAGAAGATGCCCAGAGCTTCGGTAACGGCGAAGCCGAATACGAGGCGGCCGAACTGGCTGTCGGCTGCCGACGGGTTGCGCAGGGCGCCGGACAGGTAGCTGCCGAAGATGTTGCCGAGGCCGAGAGCCGTGCCGGCCATGCCGAGGCAAGCGAGACCTGCACCGATGAACTTTGCTGCTTCCGCTTCCATGATTTTCTCCTTCGAAATGGTTGTTGCGGCTGTGTTTGGCACCTTCACCGATGAAACTCGGGAAAGCCCACGACTTTATTCCTTAGTGGCCACCCGGATGCACTGCGTCGTTGAGGTACATGCATGTCAGCACCGCAAAGACATAGGCCTGCAGGAAGGCGACGAGGAATTCGAGGCCCGTAAGGGCAACGGTCATGATGAGCGGCAGAACCGCACCGCCAATACCCAGCGCGCCGAGCGTTCCGAGCGAGGCAACGAAGCCTGCGAACACCTTCAGCGTGATGTGGCCTGCCAGCATGTTCGCAAAGAGACGAACGGAGAGGCTGATCGGGCGGGAAAGGAAGGAGATGATTTCAATGGAAATCACGAGCGGCAGAAGAATGCCGGGTACGCCAGAGGGCACGAACACGTTGAGGAAGCCAAGGCCGTGCTTATAAAAACCGTAGACCAGAACCGTGCCGATGACGAAGATCGCAAGCGCAAAGGTCACGATGATCTGGCTGGTAATGGTGAAAAAGTAGGGAACCATGCCGAGCATGTTTGCCGTCAGGATGAACATGAACAGCGAAAACACCATCGGGAAGAACTTCATGCCGTGCGAGCCGGCGCCTTCGCGCAGCATCGAGGCGATGAATTCATAGGAAAGCTCGGAGACGGACTGCAAGCGGCCGGGAACCAGGCTGCGCGTCGACGTCGTGAAGTAGAGGAAGCCGGCGGCAACGGCAAGGGTTGCGACCATGAAGAGCGACGCATTGGTGAAGGAGAAATCAATACCGCCAATTTCGATCGGAACGATCTTGTTGACCACAAACTGGTGTACCGGATCTACCTTATCGCCTGCCACAGCCGCTCTCTCTCGTTCTGGACCGCCGGTCTGGCGGACATTTCTACCTTTGCGACAGCCGCGTTACGCGCCATCACTCTTGTTCTCGCCGCTCTTGCCCACTCGATCAGCGGGATGGGGCGCTGCCACCATGCCCGCCGAACGCAGCACGTTCAGCACACCGGCACAAAAACCAAGGAGGAGAAGTATGATCATCCCCCACGGCCCTGTACCCGCAAAATGGTCCAAAAGATAGCCCAGAAGTGCGCCGACGATGACGGCCGCCACAAATTCGCTCGAAAGCTTCACGGCGACCTGATAGCCCTTGCGGTTCTCCGCCGCTCGCGCCTCGTCCGCAGCATACTTCGGATCTTCCTTGCGCTTCTCCGACAGTTCCGAACCGAGGCGTTTCAGCCGATCTTCCAGACCCTCTTTCCGGTTGTCCGTCATGTGGCACCCTCCCTTTGTTTCCTTTCGCGGCGATACACCACGAGCTTGGTCACACAAAGGCCGGATTTGAAGCCACGTTTCGGCCCGTTTTGAAGTCGGCCGCAACATAGTTTTAGGTGCCTCTATAGTCAAGGCACCAAAGGCCCTTGTTAGGCCACAATATTATCACATAAAAACAATATCTTATACAATTTTCAAGAAGCCGAAGCGGGAATCGTGGGGGAATCGCTGCGCGCTTCTCCGGAGCGAGGAATGCCCGGCATTTAGCCGGCCATTGCCAATCGCGGACGCTTTCAGCTCCATCCGCCGCCATAGGTGCGGTAGAAGATGTGCTTGCCGATCTTCGAGACCCGTTTCATCGTCGGCCCCCAGTCGGGCTTCACATAGGTCGCGTGGTAGTGGGTGGCGGAGCCGACTTCCGGAAGCCAGATCTTGCCCGCGGTCACGGCAAGTGCGACCTCCTTGGCCGTCTGCCAGTGGGAGCGCGACCAGACGATATCGGGAATGCGGTCGCAGGCGAACGAGAACTGGCAGCGGTTGTACCAGCCCTTGTTCTGGTAGACGACGGCGCAGATCGTATTCGGATAGGCCGGGTTGCGGACGCGATTGAGAATGACCTGCGCCACGGCCGCCTGGCCCTTGACCGATTCGCCGCGGGATTCGAAATAGATGCCCGCGGTCAGGCATTTCTGCTCGGCCTCGGAAAACACCCAGGCCGGCAGCGGATTGGCCGCCCAGGCGTGGTCTTCCGGCGAGATCTCGGGAATGAACCGGCCGCCGGTCTTGTCCTCGCGCAGGATCGAATCGAACGGCGATTGGCGGGCATAGTCCGGCTCCGGCGGCGCGTAGGCGGTCGCCAGCACGTCCGCCCCCTGATTGGTCACCAGGCTTGCCAGCATCGGCGAAATGCCCGGATCCTGCTTCGGCGCCTTCTTCTTGTAGAAGGCGGTGGCAATCTGAATTTCCTTGCCCTTGATCCTCGGCTTGGAGAAGACCATGCGCTCCTCGCCATCGAAGAGCGGCTCCGTCAGCGAGCTGGTGCGCTGCAGGATCGAGCCTGCGGTAAAATCCTTCGGAGGCGTCACCGGCGCCACGGCGACGATGCGGCCCTTCTTGGCCTTGCGGTTCACCCGCTCCTCGTCCGTGCGCGGATCCGCCTGCTTCTCGGCCGCCGTCAGCGACACCTGCCCGCCGCCCGGCATGGCGATCCCCGCCCCATCGGCGATCGCGCCCGTGGTGATCGGGTCGTTGAACACCATCTCCACCTGGTGCAGTGAGCCTGCAGGGGACCGGGTCATGTACATCCGCCAGCGCTCGCCGCCGCGATTGATGCCGGAGAGAAAGGTCGCAAGATCGGAATGGGCCGAGACCGACGGGAAGCCGACGAAGAGACCGATGCCGAGCATCAAGGGAACGGTCCAGCGTGCAGGCGACAACCGGGACTTCAGACTGTTACGCACCAACCGTACTCCACGCACCGGCAGACGCAGGGTTCCATCCGGCAAACCGATCCGGAACGCATTTCCCCACGCATGTGAATCGGACAAGCGGTGCCTTCGCGCTCAACGGCGCGTCTACCGCTTCAACATGGCTCGACAATGAAGCATTAACCTTGATGCTTGGTTAATGATGGTGGCGGAGAATGGGGGATGAACGCAAAAAGCCTCCCGCGACCACCCGGCGGCGGAAGGCGTTTTGAGGCGATGCACTCGGCTAGATGATGACGTGCGAGCCGAGTTCCACCACCCGGTTGGTCGGCAGGCGGAAATAGTCGGACGGGTCGATTGCGGCGTTGGCGAGCGCAATGAACAGCCTGTCCTGCCAATGCGGCATGCCCGACTGCGCATCCGGCACCAGCTTGCGGCGGCCGAGATAGAACGAGGTCGACATGATGTCGAACTTCAGGCCGGTCTTGCGGAAAAGGCCAAGCGCCTGCGAGACGTTCTGGGTTTCCATAAAGCCGAAATGCATTTCCAACAGGCTGAAGCGCTCGGAAATGCTGCTGGCCGACACGCGCTGGTCCTTCGGCACGATCGGCACGCTCGCCGTACGGATCGTCAGGATGAAGTTCTGTGCATGCAGGACGTGGTTGTGCTTGATGTTGTGCAGCAGCGCGGCCGGTGTCGATGCCGGGTCGCTGGTCAGGAAGACGGCGGTGCCGGGTACGGAGACCGGCGCATGCTCGCTCTTGCGCTCGATGGATTTCACGAAGGACAGAAGCGGTATGTCGGTATGGCGTGTCTTGTCATGCAGGAGCTTCGTGCCACGTTTCCACGTCCACATGACAAGGATGATCGCAGCCGCGATCATCACCGGCACATAGCCCCCATCATGGACCTTCAGCATGTTGGCGCCGAAGAAGACCAGTTCCAGAAACAAAAGCGGCAAAACGACAACCAGCGTCAGCCAAAGCGGCCACTTCCAGCGGACACGCACGAACTCATAGGCAAGCAGGGTATCAACGACCATCGCCCCCGTCACGGAGATGCCGTAGGCCGTTGCCAGCGACTCGGACGATCCGAACATGAAGACCAGCAGCATGACGCCGAACATCAGCATCACATTGACGTTGGGAAGATAGATCTGCCCCGTCTGGGTCTCCGAAGTATGGAAGATCGCCATGCGCGGCAGGAAGCCGAGATGGATCGCCTGCCGAGTCAGGGAGAACGCGCCGGTTATGACCGCCTGGGCTGCGATGATTGTCGCGCAGGTAGCCAGGATAACGACCGGCAGCAGGGCCCATTCCGGGAACATCAGATAGAAGGGATCGGACATCGCCTCCGGATGCTTCAGCACAAGAGCACCCTGCCCCAGATAGTTGAGCGCAAGAGAAGGGAAAACGAGCCCGATCCAGGCCCATTGTATGGGCTTGCGTCCGAAATGGCCGAGATCCGCGTAGAGCGCCTCGGCACCGGTCACCGTCAGAAACACCGCTCCGAGCACGACAATGCCAACATAACCGGCGTGGAACAGGAAAAAGACGGCATAGTAGGGATTGAAGGCGGAGAGAATGCCGAAGTCGTCACGAATATGGCTGATCCCGGCAATTGCCAGAACGAGGAACCACAGCGCCATGATCGGGCCGAAGAATTTCGAAACGGCAGCCGTGCCATGGGACTGGACCGCGAAAAGCGCAAGCAGGATAACGACGGAGATCGGCACGACATAGGGGGAAAATGTCGGCGTGACCAGTTTCAGGCCCTCGACCGCCGAAAGCACGGACAGGGCCGGCGCGATGATCGCATCGCCGATGAAAAGGGCCGCACCGGCAATGCCGAGAAAGAACAGGCGGTTTCCGTGGCTGCCGACATATTTCATCAAGAGCGCCAGCAGCGACAGCGTCCCGCCTTCGCCATTGTTATCGGCGCGCAGCAGGAACAGGACATATTTCAGCGTGACGATGATCGTCAGCGTCCAGATCACCAGCGAGATCAGGCCAATGATTTCAATCCGGCTCACGCCGTCCGCGGCGACCGGGCGCAAGGCTTCGCGAAAGGCATAGAGCGGGCTGGTGCCGATATCGCCGTAGACAACGCCAATCGAACCAAGCGCCAGAGCCAGCAGCTTCCGCACGTCCTTGTCTTGTGTTCCATGGGTGGCTACAGAATGGGACATCTGAATATTTCCGGCTTTCAAAGCCAGCCTTTCCAGCGAAAGAAGTAGTAAGGGACAATTGCGGAAATCACCATGCCAACGACAGCCATGGGATAGCCGAAGGTCCATTTCAGTTCCGGCATGACATCGAAATTCATGCCGTACAGTGAGGCAACCAGGGTCGGCGGCAGAAACACCACCGCCGCAATCGAGAAAATCTTGATGATCGCGTTCTGCTCGACATTGATGAGACCGAGAGAGGCATCGAGCAGGAAGGTGATGTTTCCCGAGATGAAGGAGGCATGTTCCGACAGGGACTGGATGTCACGCGAAATCGTCCGGCAGAGTTCCTTGGCTTCCCGGTTTTCCTGCACGGACGGAACCGTATAGAGAAATGTCAGAACGCGGGAGAGCGAGGCCAGGCTGTCGCGCGCCTTTGCCACCAGCCGGTGATGGGACGCAACGTCCATCAACTTGGCTTCGAGATAATGGGGCGGGCGGCGCTGTCCGACAGGACGATCGCCAAAAACCTGCAGCGACAAGGCATCGATTTTCGCAACTGCGTTCTCGAGGATTTCCGCCGTGCGATCGGTGATGGTTTCGAAAAGCCGCGTCGCCAAAATCGTCCCCGTCGCACAGCCGCCGGGAATGCGGTGCATCGCAGCCGTGAACAGGCCGAACGCCTTCGGCTCCTCGTAACGGACCGTGATCAGCATCCCCCGCGTCAGGACGAAGGCGACATCCGTCAATTCCGGACGGCCGCTGTCGGCCTTGCAGACAAGCGACGCCGTCATGAACACCGCGTCCTTTGCGGTGTAGAGACGGCTGGACGGTTCGATGTCCTTCATGTCCTCGCGGGTCGGTACCTCGATGCCGAGAAAACTTTCGACCAGGAAATCCTCCGCCTTGTCCGGACGCAGCATGTCGATCCAGACGATATCGGATGGCAGGGAAGCGGGGGGCTTCGCCGCGCTGATCACGACGGCTTCGCCATTGTCACGATAGGCAGTGATCATTCCGCCGCCCTTGCATGCGCGCCATTGCGGCCGGCGCAATCGATGACCGCTCCACCATGCGAACGGGTGGAAACCACGCCCAGGTTATGGCGAGCCGGACGATCCCCGCCGTATGACATCAAAGCTGCGCGCGGCAGATCCATATGGAAACTCTCGTCGTTTACGCTCAATCGGTCATCACGGTCATGCGGAGCCCGACGGAGGGCAGCGCCGCTGGTACATCCTTGCGGATGCGGGGAGGCATATGGAGCAAGGCACATTCAAAATCAATGGAGAAAGTGGCAAAGCGCCACAATGTCGCCCAAAGACTTAACGACGCTATCCGATCGATTGTCACTTGTCACCGCGGAAGCGACGCATTTCCGAAATGCGCTGCGTGCATAACGCGGTGACGGCCAGAGACGCGAACCGCTATTCGAAGACGATGCTGGGCATGGCCCGCGACGTATCGGCCTTCTGCGCCGAGATCTGATCCCAGACTTTTCGGGCGATCTCGCGGTAGACCCCGGTAATCTCGCTGTCCGGCTCGGACACGACCACCGGCGTGCCGGCGTCGGAGGTTTCACGGATGCCGATCGTCAGCGGCACCTCGCCGAGGAACGGCACGCCGATGCGCTCGGCCTCCTTGCGGGCGCCGCCATGGCCGAAGATGTCGTAGCGGGCGCCGGTATCGGGCGCGATGAAATAGCTCATGTTCTCGACGATGCCGAATACCGGCACCTCGACCTTGCGGAACATCGCAAGCCCCTTGCGGGCATCGATCAGCGCCAGATCCTGCGGTGTCGAGACGATGACGGCGCCGGCGAGCGGAACCTGCTGGGCCATGGTCAGCTGCGCGTCGCCGGTGCCCGGCGGCATGTCGACGACGAGCACGTCGAGATCGCCCCAGGCGACCTCGCGCAGCATCTGCAGCAACGCCGACTGGATCATCGGCCCGCGCCAGATCATCGCGACCTCCTCGTCGACGAGGAAACCCATCGACATGACCTTCAGGCCGTAGTTTTCCATCGGCCGGATCATCCGGCCTTCGATCTGCTGCGGGCGGCCGGAAATCTTCAGGAGGCGCGGCATCGACGGGCCGTAGATATCGGCATCGAGAATGCCGACGCGCAGGCCATTGGCCTTCAGCGCCAGCGCCAAGTTGACCGACGTCGTCGATTTGCCAACGCCGCCCTTGCCGGATGCAACAGCGATGATCGCGCCGACCCCCGGGATGCCTGCCTTTGCCGGACCTGCGGGGCGCTGGCCGGGAGCAGCGGCGTGGGTATGCCCTGCGTGGGAATGTCCGGCGTGAGACGGTGCTGCGGCGGGCCTCTGGACCGGCGCCGAGGATGGCGTCGCCTTCTTGTCCGCGGTCAGCGCCACCATGGCGCCCTTGACGCCGGGGATTTCCTTGACCACCCGCTCGGCAGCGGCGCGCAGGGGATCGAGTTCACGCGCGCGCTCGGCCGGTACGGTGATCGAGAAATAGACCTTGGAATCGGAGATGAAGACATCGGAGACGAGACCCATATCGACGATATTGCCGTCCATATCCGGACCACGCACACCCTTCAACTTTTCGAGGACCTGTTCCTTTGTGACGTCTGCCATCTCATTCACTCCTGCCGCCGGCGCGGCTGGTTTTGCCTGCTGCCTGTTTTCAAACGCGATGCGTGACATTTAGATAGTCGAGCGGGCGTGTTTCGCCAATGCGCTCGCACAGAAAAACAGGCTGCAAAAGAAAAGGCCGCTTCCGGCCCTGCGGTGTCCGTACATCCGGGATCACCTTGGGCTGAAAGCGGCCTTGTCTCTCGCGACCTTCATGGGCGCAGTTTTATTATTGCAGTCCCCTCTGGACCTGTTTCTTAGAAAGCAGGAACCGTGCCAGTTTGGAAAAACCCCTGAAATGCAAAGGCTCCATACAAAGATTGCTGCAAAGCAGCATCTGCGTCGCATAGTTATTGGGCAAATGCGTTGCGCTGCCGTCGGATTGCCGAATTTTAGGACAAGGCATCTGCGGTTGCGGATACCCTGGTCGAATAAGCGTCATGGCGTAAGAGACACACCTGCGCTCCCGGCGTCGCTGAACACCGGCGAGCTTTTGGCCTAGCGTACGGCATTGACCGGCGACGCCGGAAAACCCGCGACAAAGTTCAGCTGATATAGCCCTTCTTCATCGCCTTGACGACGGCCTGGGTACGGTTGACGGCGTCCAGCTTCTTGCTGACATGGTTGAGGTAGTGATTGACGGTGTGCTCCGACAATCCGAGAATTCCAGCAATCTCGGAGCTGGTCTTGCCCGCGGCCGTCCAGCTGAGGCATTGGATCTCTCGCTCCGACAGGGCGACGTTGGGATCCTTCCAGAACGAGCCGATCTCCGTCAGGCGGTTATAGACGTGGATGGCAATCATCTGCAGTTCCATCATCGCCGTCATCGGCAGATCGACGCGTTTTCCCATCCAGATGACGGTGGCGCGGCTGCCATCGGCGTCATGCACCGGAAAATAATTGGCCTGGAAGATGCCGTGCTCCCGCAGCAGGGCGATATATTCGTTTGTCTGCGCTGGCCTGCCGGTTTCCTTCTCCCACTCCTCAACCGTCAACTGGAACGGCGTCGTGGTCTCGCGCAACCGACGGATACCGGTGGAGTGCTTGAGAACGGAGATGCTGTCGTACTTGCCCATCAAGTCAGCCGGCATATTCGACAGGATGGAGGCGCTGGCGAGCTTCTCCGCATCGAAGGAGGGCACCATGCAGATGAGGAACGTCTTGAAGCCGAAAGCCTGGGTCGTTCTCTTCATATAGCGGATCGCGTCGAACTGCGTTTCCAGCGCAGCAATCTCGGATGCGAAATCACCGCCGCGCGGCTGCTCTTTTTCCACCGGTTCCGCCATCAGAGTATCGCGCATTCACAGTCTCCACCGCACCGTCGCGCGTAGTGCGCGGCAACCGGGTTTCCGCTTGCCCCGTGGCGCAACCCACTCACCATGCCGGTTTTCCTGCTACTATCCATATACATTTTCTCAATTGATCAGCCCGGCGCGGATCGCTTTCGCCACGGTCTGCACACGATTGACGGAATCCAGCTTGCGCGTTGCACGGCTCAGGTAGTGATTGACGGTATATTCGGAAAGATCCAGGATTTTTGCCATTTCCGTGGTGGTCTTGCCGGCCGCCGCCCAGTGCAGACATTCGATCTCGCGGCGCGACAGGCCTGCGGGCGCCCGGCTGCGGATTTCCCTGACTTCACTGAGACGACTGAACAAGTAGGATGCAACGAAGGTCAGTTCCTTCAATTCCCCGGCGGTAACCACTTCGCGATCGCCGCCGAAGCCGACTGCGCCGCATGTGCCGTGAACATCATGAACCGGTATATAGACACCGCGCCCCAGACGGACGCGTTCGAACAGGTTCAGCACCGCATGGTCCTTGCCGTGAGAACGCCTGTGTGATTCCAGCGTCGTATCATAGGTGAAGGGGATCGTGCTGCGCCGCAATCGCTCGATCACGGGACTGCTGGTCATCATGCTGGCCGCGTCGTAGCTGTTCAGAAGATCCTTGGGCCAATTGGTCATGACAATCGATTCCGCCAGGCTGCGGCAGGACTTGGCGGGAACGACCATGACCATGAAACCACGAAATCCGTAAGCGTCCGCGACCTGCAGCAGCGCCTGACGGATATCGGCTTCCCGTGTCAAAGGCTCGGCAATCCGCGGAATGGCGGAACGTACGATGGAGGACAGATGCCCGCTGAAATCGACCATTTTCACTCTTCCAGACTCGCAGCCACTGGCTCGACGTTCGCAACAAACCGTTCCGCTGCCGCTGAGATCCTTTCGTTTCCCGGCAAGCCGGCAAAGCCATTTCGAGGCGGCGAATCGAATGTCAGCAGGCACCGAATCTGATAGTTGAAGCTACAACTCCGCTTTCCCTGCGTCCAGCCGGTTTGCCTAATTTAACCGCAAAGGCAAATACAACCCTAACGGCCCGGCCCCAGACGAACTTCCACATCTTCGCTGATGGCCACCGCCGCCTGGCGAACGGGATGGGCCCAGATCTCGAGTTGTTCCATCGTCACACGGTAAGCCGGCCCCGTCACGGAAATGCCGCCGACGAGATCGAAACCGGCACCGTGGATCGCAGCTGCAACACAGCGAATTTCCGTTTCATGTTCTTCACGGTCAAAGGCATACCCGCGCAGTCGCGCCTCGTCCAGATCACGTTTCAACGAGGCAACGGAAAGATGTGTATTGGCGGTAAAGCGATGAAATGTCAGTTTGCCCAGCGTCTCGGCGAGCCGGTGTTGCGGCAGCACGGAAAGCGCCGCCTTGCCAAGACCGGTGCAATAAACGGGTGATGCATTCCCGATTTGAGATTCCATCCGAACCGTCTGGCGGCTCTCGACCTTGTCGACGTAGATGATTTCCGTGCCGCGCAGCACCCCCAGATGCACCGTCTCGCCGGTTTCCTCGTGCAGCTTGCGCAGATGCGGCGCGGCCACCGCCCGAAACTGGTTTTTCGACCACGACCGGTAGGCGAATTTCAAGAGCCGCAGGCCCGGCTCGTAGCAGAGGTCGCGCCCCTGAATGAGAAGCCCCTCCTCGACCAGATGCGACAGCTGGCGATGCAGCGTGCCGCGCGGCTGGTCCGATAAGGCGAGGATTTCGCTGAACCGAAGCGGCCTGTCCGAACTCACCACGATCTCAAGCACGGACAGAGCCTTGCCCAGCGTGCCCGTGCCGCTATTCTCGGTCCTTGGAGAGGAGAGCCCTTCGCGATTCATGATTCCGTTTCGTTTCACCGGTTCGCCGCCGGCGCGATCTTGACAAGCGCTCAGCCGTGGCGCGATAATTCCAAATAATAAGAGTTAGTTCCACATAATGGAACGATGTGGATGCAATTGCAAGCCGGTTTTCGGGAAAGCGTGCATCAGGGAGAGCAAAATACAATGGCCTTGCCCGCCGCACAGTTTCCCGACCTCGAGGGTCGTGGCGTCCTTATCACCGGCGGCGGCTCGGGCATCGGCGCCGCCCTCGTCGAGGGGTTTGCCCGGCAGGGCGCGCGGGTGGCCTTCATCGACATTGCCGAAACGGCAAGCAACGCCCTTGTTGACCATCTCGCCCCGGTCGTCGCGCGGGCTCCGTTTTTCATTCGGGCCGATCTTCGGGACTCACAGTCTCTCGCCTCTGTTGTCGACAGAGCCGCTGAAGCGGTCGGTTCCCTCAGCGTCCTTATCAACAATGCCGCACGCGATGACCGGCAGTTGCTGGAGGAGGTGACAGAGGCAAGCTGGGATGAAAGCCTGGCCATCAATCTGCGGCACGTCTTCTTCATGAGCCAGGCCGCAGTGCCGCATATGCGCCGGGCCGGCGGCGGTTCGATCATCAATTTCTCCTCGATCGCCTTCATGCTCAACATGGGCGATATCCCGACCTATGCGGCCGCCAAGGCCGGCATCGTCGGCCTGACCAAGTCGCTTGCCGGCAAGCTTGGCCCGGAGGACATCCGCGTCAACGCCGTGCTGCCGGGCATGGTGGTGACCGAGCGACAGAAGAAGCTCTGGCTGGACGAGGCCGCGATTGCCGGCATGCTGGAAAAACAATGCCTGAAGCACACGCTCGTTGCGGAGGATATGGTGGGGCCATGCCTCTATCTCGCCTCCGACTGCTCGGCGCGGATGACGGCACAGACGATGATCATTGACGGAGGCGTATTCTAATGACGGCAGCATCCTATGCCGCGGTGGACTGGGGGACATCGAGCTTCCGCCTGTGGATCGTCAGCGAGAGCGGCGAAGTCCTGGCCGAACGCCGCAGCGGCGAAGGCATGACGACGGCGGCAAAGACCGGCTTCTCACCGATCCTCGAAACGCATCTCGCCGCCGTTTCGGCACCGCCACATCTGCCGGTGGTCATCTGCGGCATGGCCGGGGCTCGCCAGGGCTGGGTCGAAGCGGGCTATCTCGATACCCCTGCGCCCTTGACCGGTATCGTCAAGGCGGCGGTCACGGTGACCGACGCCAATCGCGATATCCGCATCCTGCCGGGACTTGCCCAACGCAGCGAGACCGCACCCGACGTGATGCGCGGCGAGGAAACGCAATTGCTCGGAGCGATATCGCGGCTCGGAAGCGGCAGCCATCTCGTCTGCATGCCGGGCACGCACAGCAAATGGGTCCGCGTCACCGGCGGCATCGTCGACGGGTTCTCGACCTTCATGACCGGCGAACTGTTCGATGTCATCTCCAAACATTCGATCCTCAGCCACGCGGTAGCGGATGGCGGCTCCTTTGACGCTGACGATCCCGTGTTTCTGGGTGCAGTCGCCAAGGCCGCGAAAAGCCCGGCTCTCGCCACCAATCTGGTATTTGCCGTGCGCAGCGGCCAGTTGCTGCATGGCCTGAGCGCTGATGCCGCCAAGGCGCGGCTCTCCGGCACCCTGATCGGCCTTGAAATCGCCGGCGCGCTCTCGACCTCCAAACCCGGCAGCGGCGTCTGTCTTGTCGCCTCCGGGGCGCTTGCGGGCCTTTATCAACGCGCCCTGTCGGCCCTCGACCTCAAACCCGTGATCATCGATGCCGATGAAGCCGTTCGCCATGGCCTTGCCGCCGCGGCCAACGCCATCTGGCCTGCCTGAAGAAAGAGACCCCATGCACCGTATCCCCTTCCCGCCGATGAAATATCCGCTGATCGCCATCCTGCGCGGGCTGAAGCCGGAGGAAACGCAGGGTGTCGTCGGCGCCCTGATCGAAGCGGGGTTCACCGCCATCGAGATTCCACTGAATTCGCCCGAGCCGTTCCGGTCGATCGAGATCGCCGTGAAGATGGCGCCGGCGGACTGCCTGATCGGCGCGGGCACGGTGCTGACGACCGAGCAGGTCGAGCGATTGGACGGCGTCGGCGGCAGGCTGATGGTGAGCCCCAATGTCGAAACCGACGTGATCGCGCTTGCCGCCGCCCGCGGCATGGTCACCATGCCCGGCGTCTTCACCCCGACCGAAGCGCTTGCCGCCGCCCATGCCGGCGCAACCGGGCTCAAGTTCTTCCCCGCCAGCGTGCTCGGTCCGTCGGGCATTTCGGCGATCCGCGCCGTGTTGCCGCCGGAGCTTGAAATCGCCGCCGTCGGTGGTGTCTCGGAAGCCAATTTCGCCGACTACGCCAAGATCGGCGTCAAGAGCTTCGGCCTCGGCTCCAGCCTCTACAAGGCCGGCATGGATGCAGTCGAGGTCGGCAAGCGAGCGCGGGCGACCATCGCGGCCTATGACGTGGTCTACGGAGCGTGACCATGATCGAGACCGTCCCGTTCGCCGGCAGCGTCCTCTGTGACGAGGCCCTGATGCTCGGAGAGGGCGCAACCTACGACCCGGCGACCGACATCGCCTGGTGGTTCGACATCAAGGGCCAGACGCTCCACGAACTGCAGCTGGAAACCGGCCGCAAGGCGGTCCATGCGCTGCCCTTCCTCGGCAGCGTGCTGGCCGTCATCGATCCCGGGCGCCAGCTCATCGCATCCGACCAGGGCCTTTTTGTCCGCGAGACGGCGAGCGGCCGGCTCTCGCTTTTCGCGACGCTGGAAGCGATCCCGGCGAACCGCTCCAACGACGGTCGCGTGCATCCCTCCGGCTGCCTGTGGATCAGCACGATGGCCCGCGACGAGTCTGCCGGCGCCGGCGCCTTCTACCATGTCGCCGGAACCACGGTGACGAGGCTCTATTCCGGTATCAGCATTCCCAACAGCATCTGCTTCTCTCCAGACGGAACGACCGCCTATTTCACCGATACTGCGGTCAATCATTTGATGCGGGTGAGCGTCGATCCGGCGACCGGCCTGCCGACGGGCGATCCCGTCGCGATCAGCGACGAGAACACGACGCCCGGTTGGGTGGACGGCTCCGTCTGCGACGCGGACGGCCTGATCTGGAACGCCCGCTATGGCTCGGGCGCGGTGGACGTCTACAAGCCGGACGGAACCAAGGTGGCCCGTTATGCAGTGCCGGCGACCCAGACCACCTGCCCGGCCTTCATCGGCCGTGCTGCCGACCGGCTGCTCGTCACCTCGGCTTTCCAGAACATGAGCGACACGGCGCGCGCCGCCGATCCTCAGGCGGGCAAGACCTTTGACCTCGGTGTCGCCGTCAAAGGCCGTTTCGAACCCGTTTTCCGGCTCTGACACTGCTACTCCGAAGCCGTTTTGGTATCGACAATGCGCCCGAGCAGAAATGGGCGCGCGGCGCTGACTTCGACTTCCTGACGGGCAAGCGGTAGCGAACTCTTGCGCGAAAGCCACTGATCGATCGTCTGATCAACGCGAAGAAGCCGGGTTCGCCCGGCTTTTTTTTCGCGCGCGGAAACGGCGGACCGCTACAGAGCCCCCGTCGGGAATCCGACGGCGTTTTCGTCAAAATTCGCTTCGCGCGACACTCGTCACTGCGAAAAGTTCCATCGCGCGTTGCATATTTTTTACGGAACCACTCAACGGCTGGGACGTTTCATCGATATCACCGGTGCGGCGGAGACGTTTTTGGACCCCGCGCCCTGACCGACAAAGAACGAAAAGGTAGGTTTGACATGACCAGGAAACTCGTAGCTTCCGTCGCCGCAGGCGCACTTTTTGCAGGCGTAACCGCTTTTGCGCCGCTCGGCTTCGCACAGGACACCACCCAGCCGGCAACGCAGCCGCAGACCATGGAAACTCCGGCAACCGGCGAACAACCGGCTGACGCGATGAAGAAGCCGCTGGACCAGGCCGCTCAGGCTCCCGCAGCGGGTTCCGGCTACCTGACCGAACAGGCTGAAGGCCAGGTCGCTGCCAGCACCTATATCGGCCAGACGGTCTACAACGCTGCCGATGAGAGCATCGGCGAGATCAACGACGTGATCTTTACCACGGACGGCTCGGTTGAGGCCGCTGTGATCGGCGTCGGCGGCTTCCTTGGCATCGGCGAAAAGAATGTCGCCGTGCCGCTCGATACCATTGCGATCGCCGAAGTCCCGAATTCTGATGACCTGAAGCTGACCACGCAGGAAACTGCCGATACGCTGAAGGCCGCACCGGAATTCAAGACCAAGTCGCAGCAGATAGCCGAACAGAATGCCAATGCGCCGGTCGATACGACGACCACGTCGTCCACGGCGCCGGCAACGGACATGAAGCCGGCTGAACAGCCTGCAACCAACAACTAACCGCTCTACGGTTGGACAGAAGAAACGGCGGTGCGAGAGCGCCGCCGTTTCTGCGTTCAGAACAACACGCCGTAGCGCAGCGCATCATAGATGCCGGCATGGATGTTGCGGCTGGCCACGGCATCGCCGATGCGCAACAGATCGAATTGCCCTTCCGGATTGCGCATCCGGATCGGGTTTTCCTGACGGAGCAGCGCCTTATAGTCCACAGCGCCGAGATTGCGCGACATTGGTTTGAGCTCGAGAAAGAGATCGGCCATCGGCAACGTACCGTGCTCGACCACCACTTGGGCAACGCGTCGCTCGACGAAGGCTGTTTCGGAGAAATCCGAGCCAAGCACCGCAACCAAATGATTGCCTTCGCGGCGAACCGATTTCAGCCGCGTGTTGATCGTCACCCGGACATTCTTCTCGGCAAAGGCCTTGGCATAGGGCACATGGTTCATGCCGCCGATTTCGGGGGCAAACATGCGCTCCGGCGAGACGTTTTCCAGTTCGACGCCGGTCGCCGCGATCATTTCGGCCGCCGTCATCCCGGTGTGAGCGCCATTATCGTCGTAGAGCAGCACCGGCCCCTCGGGTTTGATCGCACCGGCGATGATATCCCAACTCGAGACCACCAGCTCGTCACCTGCCTCAAGAACCGGATTCTGCGCAATGCCGCCGGTCGCGATGACGACCAGATCGGGCTTGCGTTCGAAGATATCGCTCGCCTCGGCAAAGACATTGTAATGAATGGGAACGCCGAGCCGTTCGAGTTCGGACAGGCGCCAATCGACGATGCCGATCATTTCCCTGCGGCGCGGATTGCGTGCTGCAAGCAGAATCTGCCCGCCGGCCTCCCCGGTCGCCTCCAGAACTTCGACGGCATGCCCGCGTTCAGCAAGCACCCGCGCCGCTTCCAGCCCGGCCGGTCCCGCACCGACCACGACGGCTTTGCGGATGGGACCGGTCGTCTTCGAGATCACATGTGGAATAGTCGCCTCGCGGCCCGTCGCCGCATTGTGAATACAGAGCGCGCCGCCGCCTTCATAGATACGATCGAGGCAGTAGGTCGCGCCGACGCAGGGACGAATCTGGCTTTCTCGGCCTTCGATGATCTTCCTGACGATATGAGGATCGGCTATGTGGGCGCGGGTCATGCCGACCATATCGAGTTTGCCCTCGGCGATCGCATGGCGGGCCGTGGCGACGTCAGCGATGCGGGCAGCGTGAAAGACCGGGAATTTCGTCGCCGCGCGGACCTCGCCGGCGAAATCCAGATGCGGCGATGACGCCATGCCCTGGATCGGGATGACTTTGGTCAAATGCGCGTCGTGATCGATATGGCCACGGATAATGTTGAGGAAATCAACCTTGCCGGACGCGACGAGCCGTTTGGCGATCTCGATGCCTTCCTCCTTCGAGAGGCCGATATCCCACTGCTCGTCGGCCACCATCCGGGTGCCGACGATGAAATCCGGGCCGACAGCCTTGCGCACCGCATCCAGCACCATATTGGAAAAGCGCATCCGGTTTTCCAGCGAGCCGCCATGTTCGTCATCGCGGTGATTGGTTGCGGGAGACCAGAAGCTGTCCAGCAGGTGGCCGTAAGCCTCAATTTCGATGCCATCGAGCCCGGCCGCCTGCATCCGCTGCGCGGCACTCGCATAGTCGCCGACGATGCGCTCGATGTCCCAATCCTCGATTTCCTTGGGAAAAGCCCGGTGCGCTGCCTCTCGAACAGGGGAGGCGCTGAGAACCGGCAGCCAGTCACCCTTGTTCCAGCCGGTGCGGCGGCCGAGATGGGTGAGCTGGATCATCACGGCGGCGCCGTGCTCGTGACAGTCGTCGGCGATCTTTTTCAGCCAGGGCACGATCTCGTCGGAATAGGCGTAGAGATTGCCGAAGGCGGGCGGCGAATCCTCCGAGACGATGGCCGAGCCCGCCGTCATCGTCAGCGCAATGCCGCCCTTGGCCTTTTCGACGTGATAAAGCCGGTAGCGGTCCTTCGGCATGCCGTCTTCGGAATAGGCCGGCTCATGCGCGGTCGACATGATCCGGTTTTTCAGGGTCAAATGCTTCAACTGGTACGGCTGAAGCAGCGGGTCTTTCGAAAGTGTCATGCTGTGTCCCTGGGAGGATCGATGCCGGGCTTAATACCAGGCATCCGCCATGCTGTTCTTGCGTCTCTCGATATAGTCCGTCAGCGCCTCGTCGATTGCTACATCCAGAGGCGGCGCTTCGTATTCGGCCAGCGTCTTTTTCCACCGCCTGTTGGCGCGTGTCGCCATATCGGTCGAACCGCCCTCCTCGCTCCACTTCTCGAAGGGCTCGTTGTCCGACAGGGCCGAATCCCAGAAGGCCGTCTGGTAGTTGCGCATCGTGTGATCGCAGCCGAGGAAGTGGCTGCCGGGCCCGACCTGCAGAAAGGCATCCATGGCGAGCGTGTTGTCGTCGACGACGACACCGGCGAGGTAGGAATGCAGCGCGCCGCAGAAATCCGTGTCCATGACGAATTTTTCGTAGGACATGGCCAGCAGCCCATCGAGAAAGCCGGCCGAATGCAGAACGAAATTGGCGCCGCAATGCACGGCCGACAGCATCGACATGACGCCTTCCTGCATCGCTTGCGCATCCGGCCGCTTGGAGTTGGAGAAGTTGCCGGCGCAGCGCAGCGGCAGCTTCAGCCGGCGCGCCAGTTGACCGATGACCATGGAGCCGATGGCGGGTTCCGGCGTGCCGAAGGTGGGCGAGCCCGAGCGCAATGACATGGAGGAGAGGAAATTGCCGAAAATGACCGGCGCGCCCTTGCGCTCCAATTGCGTCAGCGCACAGCCGGCCAGCGTCTCGGCATAGGATTGCGCGATCGCGCCGGCATTGGTGACCGGACCCATGGCACCGCCGAGGATGAAGGGCACGATGACGGCGGCCTGGTTGGCGCGGGCATAGGCGCGCAGAGACTTGGTCATCGTGCCATCCCAGACGAGTGGCGAGTTGACGTTGACGTTGCCGAGAATGACGCAGTTCCTGTCGACGAAATCGCGGCCGAAGACGAGGCGCGCCATGTCGATTGAATCCTCCGCCCGCTCTTCCGCCGTGATCGACCCCATGAAGGCGCGGTCGGAATATTTGACATGGCTGTAGACCATGTCGAGATGGCGCTTGTTGACCGGAATATCGACCGGCTCGCAGATCGTGCCGCCGGAATGATGCAGCCAGGGGCTCGACTGGGCGAGCTTGATGAAATTGCGAAAATCCTCCAGCGTGCCGTAGCGACGGCCCTTGTCGAGATCCATGACGAAGGGGGAGCCATAGGCTGGGGAAAAGACGACGTTGCTGCCGCCGATCTCGACATTGTGCGCCGGGTTGCGCGCATGCTGGGTGAATTGCGCAGGCGCGGTCGAAACGATTTCGTTCAGCATGCCCGGCTCGAACCGGACGAGCACGCCCTCGACCTTGGCGCCAGCCCGTTTCCAATGATCGAGCGAGGCCGGATCGTCGCGAAACTCGATCCCGACCTCGGACAGGATCCGGTCGGCGACGCGCTCGATCTTGACGAGATTTTCCTCGCCCAGGATATCGTAGGTCGGGATGTTGCGGACGATGTAGGGAACGCCCGCAATCTTTGCTGCATTGTCACGCCGCGCCGGGCGCGCCGCGCGTGTGCGTCTTGCCGGTTCTGCGTCTGCCACAAGCGGTTCCATCCATTGCCTCCCATTGTCTCAGTCGAGGCTACTGGTGAAAAAGGCCATTGTAACGCTGGAAAAATTCAACACATGATATAAGTTGAATTTATGGAAACCTTGCGCCGCCTGCTCCCCTCCGCGTCCAGCCTGATCGTCTTCGAGGCAGCCGGCCGCCACCAGAATTTCACCCGCGCCGCCAATGAGCTGGCCATGACGCAGGCTGCAGTCTCCTATGCCATCCGAGGGTTGGAGGAGCAGCTCGGCGTGCCGCTGTTTCACCGGGTCCACCGTGCCGTCCAGCTAACGGAAGCCGGCGAGAAATTCCATGCGGACGTGTCGCTCGGGCTGTCACGGATTCAGAAGTCGGCCGAAGATATCCGCGCGAAGCGGCGCGAGAGCAATGTCACGCTCGCCGCCTCCACCGCCTTTGCCTCGATGTGGATGCTGCCGCGCTTGACCAAGCTGCGCGAGGACCTGCCGGAGATCGACCTGCGGATCCAGACCAGCGTGCGCGATCTCGATCTGGAAGAGGAGCCGATCCCGCTCGGCGTGCGCGGCGGCGGCGATCCCGCCAACTGGCCGCGCTATCACACCGCCCTGCTTGCTCCGGAAGTGATCAGCGCCGTGGCGTCGCCCGCGTTCGTCGAGGCTCACGGCATGCCGCAGCATCCCGCCGACCTTTTGAAACACCCGCTGATCCATCTGGAGGAGCCGGTCCGACGCGCCTATAGCTGGCAGGAATGGTTTGCCAGCGCAGGAGTGCCTTATCCCACCCAGTCGCGGCGGCTGACGCTCAACGACTATGTGCTTGTCATCCAGGCGGTGCTTGCGGGCGAAGGCATCGCACTCGGCTGGAACCATCTGATCGAGCGACAGGTCCGGTCAGGTGCGCTTGTTCCGGTCGGCAACCATGTGCTGAAGACGGATCTGTCGTTCTATGTGGTCTGGCCGCGTTCGCGCGAACTCAACCATCAGGCCCGACGGGTGCGCGACTGGCTGCTTGCGGAAGGACACCGGGAAATGCTGACGGCCGAAGGCGACGGGCCTCAGATGGCGAGGGACAGCGCCGGCGCGGTTTCCTGATATTTTTCCGCGAGATAACGGAGCGTCGTGACGGCGTCGGCGGGCTTTCCATAGAAATAGCCCTGCCCCATGCCGCAGCCGAGACCCTGCAGTTTCGACGCTTCGGATGAGTTCTCGATACCCTCGGCAACAACTTCGAGCTCCAGCCCGTCGCACATGGCGATGATCGCCTTGACGATGTGTTCCGACGCGCGATCGGCGACAATGCGTGAGACAAAGGCGCGGTCGACCTTGACCTTGTCGAAGGCGAAATCGCGCAGCCGGCCGAGGCTGGACTGGCCGGTGCCGAAATCATCGAGCGAAATGCGCACGCCGGCGGCCCTGAGTTCCGTGACGATCTTCTGCGCCACGTCGGCATCGGTCATGACCGCGGTTTCGGTGATTTCCAGTTCCAGGCGACGGGGATCAAGGCCGACGCGATTGATGATCGCCAGCACGTTGGCACTTGTCGACGGGTCCATCAGCTGTGCCGATGACAGGTTGAACGAGAGGAAGAGCTCCTTCGGCCACTGCAGCGCCGTCTCGGCTGCCTTGCGCAGCAGCGTTTCCGAGAGGGCATCGATGAAGCCACGTTCCTCGGCGAGCGGCACGAAGACGGCTGGGGAAACATAGCCGAGATCTGGGTCGCACCAGCGCGCCAAAGCTTCGAAACCGGCCACCGTTTCCGTCTTCAGATTGACGATCGGCTGGAAATGCACATCGACCTCGTCGGCGATGATGGCGTTGCGCAGCGCCTGCTCGAGCTGCGTCGCGCGTTTCATCTCCTGAGCGATTTCCTGGGAATAGACGGTGATCTGCCCGCGGCCGCGGCGCTTCGAGCGATAGAGTGCCGTGTCGGCGCTTTTCAGAAGATCCTCGAATTCCTCGCCGGCGAAGGGATAGACGGCAAAACCGAACGAGGCGGACAGGCGGACGTTGCGTTCACCGAGATCGAAGGGAGCCGACAGCACCTCTTTCAGCATGTTGCCGACCTTCTCGGCGGCCTTGCGCTCGAACACCAGCGGCAGCACGAAGGCGAACTCGTCGCCACCCGCACGAATGACGGTCGCGCCATCGGGAACGCACGCAAGCAGCCGGTTGGCGACCTGGCAGAGAATTTCATCGCCGGCATGCGGTCCGAAGAGATCGTTGATCGGCTTGAACCCATCGAGATTGGCAAGGCCGATGGTAAAGGGCGCCGGGTCGCTCGCACGGTCGGCGGCGATTTGCCGTACCTTGTCGCGCAGCCGATACGCATTGCCAAGACCGGTCAGCGGATCGGTATAGGCCATGGCATGCAGATCATTCTGGCTTATGTGCTGAGACGATGTTTCAGCAGAATTCATAACGCATTCCCGGGATTGGCTCTAAGGCATTGTCAGGAATAGACGATGAACAGCGAGGGTTAAGATTTCGAAAGCATCGCCTGACCAGTTTCCACAGTGCCCTCCCCGATTCTTGGGAGTTGACACGGGCTATTCGGCAAATCTGTCCTGCGCGCCCTCCTTCCCCGGTCATTCATGGCTACTCGAACGGACTTCAGCCTGCCATACGTTCGGGTCTGGCGACGACGAACTTGCGGTAGAGGGCCTCTATCATGTCGGGGCTGATCGGCTTGGTGATGTGATCGTCCATGCCTGCCGCCTTGCTCTCGTCGATATCGATGTCGAGGGCCTGGGCCGTCACGGCAATGATCGGCGTCTGGAAGGCGGCCGATTTTTCGGCCGCGCGAATCGCTCGCGCCGCATCGAAGCCGTTCATGACCGGCATGGAAACGTCCATGAGGACCAGGTTCGGCCGGTATTGCTGCCAGAGCCGCACCGCTTCCTCGCCATTGGCCGCGATGCGGTAGGATATGCCCAGCCCTTCGAGGATCTGGGCAAAGACGAACTGATTGATTTCGTTGTCTTCGGCCACCACGACTTCGACGTCGGGCGCAGGCCTGCCGGCAGGCCCGATATCCGGCACGATGATGTCCCAATCAGCGGGGGCACTGGCCGCACCAGCAACATCGCGGCCCGATCCCTCACCGCAAAGCGCAAGTACCCTTGCGCGCAACTCGGGTGTTTTCCAATTCTTTTCCAGTTGCAAGGATGGCGATGCCGTCCAGTTGGTGACAATGTCTTGCGCCTCAGCCATCGCGCCATCGACGATGAGTGCGGCGATCTTGATACCGCGCGCCGCGCAAACGTCCTCGAACGCTGTCAGTTCCGCTCTGGTTCTGACCGCACACGCGTCGAGGCCCCATCGACGCAACTGCGGCACGAGGTTCTGCTCGAGAATAGCCGACGATGTCACCAGCAGTACCCGGTGCCTGATCGGCGAAACCGGCTCGATGATCGCACCGGCTTCGACCAGGTGCTGCATATCGATCGATCGGAAAGGGTCATAACAATTCTGGGCCGGGACGAAGGTGTTATAATCCTTGACGTCCAGGGGCGACCGGCCGGTCGTGACGCCGTCAAGGTCGTCATAGCCGACGACGAGATCGGTGACGTCGTTCATGCAGGTGACGAGCAGATATTTTCCGGGGCCACCGACGCGGAATTTGCGGGTGACAACCCAGAGATCCTCGCCGTCGGCCTGGACGATCTGCTCAGGCTGGCAATGAACCACTCCGGTTTCCAGCGTCGCGCGGTCCGACCGCTCGAATTTTTCAGCGAGTTCCGGCTCCAGGAGGTCCCACACAGAACGCCCGAGGATGCCCTCGGGCGCCATGCCATGGATGGCGCAGAATGCCTTGTTGACGGCGACATAGTTCAGGTTGCGGTCTTTCACGCAGATCGGATTGGGCAGGCCATCGAGGATGCCCTCGGTCAATTCGATCCGTTCAAGATCGAGCTGCATCTGCTCTTCGCGCTTTTTCTGTTCCGAAACATCGGTGATGGAGACGATGCCGAGACCGTTGGAGAGCCGCCGCTTGCGCAGGCTGATCCAGCGGTGGCGACCGATGCGCTCCACGACTTCGAAGCGCTCGCGCCAATGGTGGGAAAGATGCTCGGAAATCCATTCGTCGCGATTGGAATGCCTGCGGCTCGTTTCCGGCGCGGTGCCGCTGCGGACGCCGGAATCGAAGATGGCGCCGAGAAGATCCCTGAGCCGCGTTCCAGTTTCCAGGAATTGCGCCGGGATGGGGTAGAACTGGAGAATGGGCCGGCTTGCAAAAACGATCTCATCATTCTTGTCGCAGACAAGAATAGCCAGGCCGAGCGCGTCAGACGTCGCCTCGAGCACCGATTTCTGGATGTTCGCGCCGAAAGACGCTACATCGATCATTGCATAGCCCTCATATACCTTGGCGGCTTCTTTTACCGGGACATGCTGACGGACGTGCCTCTTTCGGCCGTATTTGGGATGAAAGCCTCGGGCGGTCAGCTGCGCCACAAGCACCAAATGACAAAACCCGTGCTCATTCAGGTTCTCGGCGAAAGTCGCAGCTTTGTATTAAGGCCTGATTAAACGCATATGACTTTATCGGGCATGCCTGCCCCGATACATCGGGGGATAGAATGCGCAACGCACTTTTCAGGCGGTCCCGAATCCCGGACAATAGGCCATGCCCATCAAACAACTCTCCGAGACCCTCATCAACCAGATCGCTGCCGGCGAGGTCATCGAACGGCCGGCGAGCGCTGCCAAGGAACTGATCGAGAATGCGCTCGATGCTGGCGCGACGCGCATCGAGATCGCCACCGCAGGCGGCGGCAAGACGCTGCTTCGGATCGTCGACAATGGCTGCGGCATGGGACCGGACGATCTCGAACTCGCGGTGCGCCGTCATTGCACCTCCAAGCTCGATGACAATCTTCTCGACATCCGCACACTCGGTTTCCGCGGCGAGGCCCTGCCCTCGATCGGCTCCGTCGCGCGATTGACGATTGCCAGCCGCCCGGCCGGCGCAAGCCATGGCGCCGAGATCGGCGTGATCGGCGGCAAGCTGCAGCCGGTGAAGCCCGCCGCCGTCAACCAGGGGACCGTGGTCGAGGTCCGCGACCTGTTCTTCGCCACGCCGGCGCGACTGAACTTCATGAAGACGGAGCGAGCCGAGGCTTCGGCGATCTCCGACGTCGTGCGGCGCATGGCGATTGCCTTTCCGGGCGTCCGCTTCGTGCTGTCCGGCTCGGACCGGGCGACGCTGGAATTTCCATCCACCGGCGACGACCGGCTTGCCCGCATCGCCCAGGTCCTTGGCCGTGATTTCCGCGACAATGCCATCGAAATCGATGCGGAACGCGAAGGCGCGCGGCTGACCGGCTTTGCCGGCGTACCGACCTTCAACCGCGGCAACTCGCTGCAGCAATATGCTTTCGTCAACGGCCGGCCGGTGCAGGACAAGCTGATCTGGTCGGCGCTGCGCGCCGCGTATGCCGAGACCATACCGCAAGGCCGCTACCCGGTGGCGGTGCTGTCGCTGACAGTCGATCCGGATGTGGTGGACGTGAATGTGCATCCGGCAAAATCCGATGTCCGCTTCCGCGACCCGGGCCTCATTCGCGGCCTGATCATCGGCGCGATCCGGCAGGCGCTGGCTGCGGGCGGCGACCGGGCCTCGACAACCGGCGCCAGCGGCTTGATGCAGGCGTTCCGGCCGGAACCGCAGCGGCCCAATGGCGGCTGGAGCGCTGCCGCCTCGCCCTACCGGCCGATGGATTTTGGCGCGGCACAGCGCGGCTTCGGCGAGGCGCCGCAGGCCGCTTTCGCCGAAATGTCGGCCCCTTCGGCCCGAGCGCCGATGCCGGAATCCGACGCGATGACCGTTTCGCAACCCGAGAAGTCTCATCCACTCGGTGCGGCCCGGGCGCAACTGCACGAGAACTATATCGTCGCCCAGACCGACGATGGCCTCGTCATCGTCGATCAGCATGCGGCGCACGAGCGGCTGGTCTTCGAGGAATTGCGCAAGGGGCTGAATTCCAGGCCGATCCCGGCGCAGGCGCTGCTCATTCCGGAAATCGTCGATCTGCCGGAAGACGATTGCGACCGGCTGGTGAGCCATGCCGCCGAATTTTCACGGCTGGGACTCGGCATCGAGCGTTTCGGTCCGGGCGCCATCGCTATCCGTGAAACACCGTCGATGCTCGGCGAAATGGATGCCGTCGGACTGGTGCGGCAACTGGCCGACGAGCTTGCCGAATGGGACACCGCCAACGGGCTTGCCAGCCGGCTCGACTATCTGGCGGCGACCATGGCCTGCCACGGTTCCGTGCGCTCCGGCCGGCGGCTCAGGCCAGAAGAGATGAATGCGTTGCTCCGGCAGATGGAGGCAACACCCGGCTCGGGCCAGTGCAACCACGGCCGGCCGACCTATATCGAGCTGAAGCTTTCCGACATCGAGCGGCTGTTCGGACGCAGTTGACGATGCAACATGGCAATAGCGCTGGAACTTTGGCGTTTTGCGCGCTAGAGCATGAATACAACAGATGATGCTTGGATACGCAGTTGCCCAGGGCCTTTGCATTCCGGAAGGGTGCGGGCCGGAATGCGCTGTGACAGCGGACGACGAAGATGCGAGGTCGAAGGACAATGAACCGGTTTGAAGGCAACGGGAACAGGGAAGCCAAGATCCGCTATCTCGACGGCGACTTCCAGATCGTGTTGCCCGGATCGTATGTTACCTGCGCGGTGACAGGCGCCGCCATTCCCGTCGACGAACTGCGCTATTGGAGCGTCGCACGGCAGGAGCCCTATGCCGATGCGGAGGCGTCGTACCAGGCCGACAAACGCGCCGGAATTCTGCCGAACCAGTAATGGTAAGGCGCTGTCGTTATTTCTTGTCCTTGCGCAGGCTGCGTGCCCGCGCGGCCTTTAGCGCTGCATCAATGATCTTGCGCGGCGAGCCAGGGTCGTCGAAGCGGACTTCGACATCGATCACCCGGCTCTTTTCCATCAGCTCCGCGGCCCGGCCAAAGCCTCGCTCCAACCGCACCATATCCTTGGCCGTCGTCACCAGCTGGTAGCCTTTGGCTGCAGCGTGATCGAGCAGATCGGCGATTTCGTCCTCGGAAAAATGGTGGTGATCGGGAAAGCTGCGGCTTTCGGCAAGGACCGCCCCGGTCTCGCGCACCGTGCGGAAGAATTTTTCCGGATCGGCAATGCCCGCCCAGGCGAGAACCGGCGTCTCTTTCAGGCCGCCATCGTCGAGATGCGTGACATTGGCTTCGTAAATCTGCTTGCCGGCGCGGGCTGCGCGGCGGATCAGCGCGTCAGCGCGCTCACCATTGCCAATTTTCAGAAGCGCCGAGGCGTGGCGTATCTGTTGGCCCAGAGGCGCCCGGACAGGTCCGGAGGGGATCAGGAAACCGTTGCCGATCCCTCTTCGGCTGTCGATCACCAGCAGCGAAAAATCGAAAGTCAGCCGAGCGCTCTGAAAACCATCGTCCATGATGATGAGATCAGCCCCTTCGGCGACCAATCGGCGTGCGCCCTCGACGCGCCTGCGGCAGACCACGGCAAGGCCCTCGCGGGCCAGAAGCAACGGCTCGTCGCCGACATCGCGGGCGCGGTGGTGTGCGAGATCGACCACCGTCGTCACGTCGAGTGAACCGCCATAGCCGCGGCTTAGAAATCCCGGCTTCAGGCCACGCTGGCGGGCTGCCCGGGCAAGCGCGATCGCGGTCGGCGTCTTGCCTGCCCCGCCGACGGTGAAATTGCCGACGCAGATGATGGGAACCGTGACGGAGGCACGCCGCGCATGGTCCATGCGCCAACCGGAAATGCGGCCGTAAATCCAGGAGAAGGGCCAGAGGCCACGGGCGCGCCAATCCGCCTTGGTCCACCAGAACGGCGGTGCTTCAGAAACCATCAGTCCTTCCAGGCCTCCCCACGCCCGGCGCTTCTCGCCATTTGCCGCGCGGTAAAATTTTCTCCCATTGCCGAAACAAATTCTTCCCGCGGGAAAACGCTTTGGCTGGCGACACAAAACGGCAGATTGCAGGGAATTGCAAGCCATTGGCATAGCCGCCATAGCAAATGGACAAGCCTCGCGACCCGTCGAAGCGCGCGGCCGGCACCGCCGAAAGTGAACGCGATATACCGGGTATTAACCAGACTGCGGCACTGATGGTTAACCACATTGGTACCTCCGTTTTCCAGTTTTTCGTAGCGGATTTTGAAATGACGACTGTAAGCTTCAACTCGGCCGCCACCGCCGCTCTGGCAGTATTGCGCCATAACGACAGCACCCACGACAAACTCCAGAACATCGTGACGACCGGCATGCGGATATCGGAAGCGGCAGACAATGCCGCCTACTGGTCGATCGCCACCGACATGCGCAACACCAACAAGGCGACGAGCACCGTCATCGATGCGCTCGAGCTTGGCGCGGCACTCGTTGACGTGTCCTACCAGGCAATGGAAGACCTGATCGACATCACGTCCGAGATCAAGACCAAGATCGTGACGATGAAGGAGCCGGGTATCGATCGCTACAAGATCAGCGCGGAAATCTACGAACTGGAGAAGCAGTTCCTCTCCACCACGGAATCGGCCTCCTTCAACGGCCGCAACCTTCTGGCTCCCGGCAAGTTCAACTATGCGGAAGAGACCTACACCGACGCCAACGGCAAGACGCTGAACTATATAGAGATGGGTCCGCCGGATGCCAATCTCGTCTTCGGCGGCATCGTCGCGAGCTACACGAAAGGCCATGTCGGCATCATCAACATCCATGGCGACAGCAACCTCAACGTCTTCGGCCCGGCCAGCTACAAGAATGCCGATGGCTCCATCTCCGCCGTAGATGGTCTCGTCGATACCCCTGCGGCCGACGGCATGACGGGCGGCGTGACGCATGAGGACCCCGCCAAGACCATGGCATGGCTGCCGGCCTTCAACGGAAGCACCCAGATCGCCTTTGCCAGCGGTGCGCAGACCGACGATATGTTCAGCGCCTCGCATATGGGCGAAGTGCCCGACGAACTCGTCGAATACGCGACGGATTTGCTTCTGACCCGCTACGACGATATCCACGCGACGCTGACCGACCGGGCCGCGACGCTCGGCTCGCTCAGCATGCGCATCGACATGCAGACCGATTACAACCGGACGCTTTCGGCAACGATTGCCAAGGGCGTCGGCCGCCTTGTGGATGCGGATATGAGCGACGCCCCCACCAAGCTGAAGGCCATCCAGTCGCAGGTCCAGCTCGCCGTCCAGGCGCTCAACATCGCCAACAACGCGCCGTCGCTGCTGATGCAGTTGTTCCAATAAGCGTGCTGGTCAGCTGGGCGTCAGATCAGCACGGTCTCGAGCTCGGTGATATCGTTGAGGCAATGATCAGACGCCGCCGCAAGCGATTGCTGCGAGCCGGTACCGGTCAGCACCGCCACGGTGAGGCCGACGCCGGCGCTCCGGCCCATATGCAGATCATGATTGTTGTCGCCGACAACGGCGACCTGATGCGGCTCAAGCCCGGTCGCGGCGCAGAAGCCGTGCACCATGCCGGGCTGCGGCTTGGTGCCGAAGCCGCTGTCGTAGCCCGCGACGTAATGCAGATAGCCATCGAAGCCGAAGCGCTTCGCGGTTTCGCGGATCGAACGCTCGTTGTCGCTGGAGGCGACGCCGAGCCGATAGCCCTTGGCGTGCAGGCCGGCAAAGAAGGCGGCGAGATCGGTCACCGGGACGGCAAAGGCGGCCGAGTTGGAAAAGAGCCCATCGAGCTTCGCCGTCAGCTCCTCCACCGTGTAGGGCGCCCCGGCGGCGACCATGCCGGTGGCAATCTCGACCGTATTGCCGGCAGCCAGCAGACTGTCCGGCGTGACGTAGCCGGTATCCGGGTCCATGCCCCCCGCCACCAGCAGGCGCCGGGCAAGCTCCTGGTCACCATCGGCGGCGATGCTGGCCACCTCGTAATTCACCGGAACCCAGCTCTTGACATAGTCGAGCAGCGTCCCGTCCTTGTCGAAGAGGATGCCGGATATCGCTTTCTCACTCGTCATCGGACATTCCCCCGGAAAATCAGGTCTCACCGCGCGGCTGCAGCCGCGCCTTCACCGTCAGCGGATTGATATAGGGCTCAAGCCCCCTGATCGTCGCCGACAGCGCTCCACGCATTTCATGCACGGTTTCAAGCCCGGCATCGATCATCTTGCGACGCACCTCGTCGTTGACGAGAAGATAGTTGACCCCCTTGGCCAGCATCTCGACATCGCGGATGATCTTGGCGCTGCCGTTCTTCGCCAGCATCTGATAGGTATCGCGGAAATTCTGCACGCTGCCACCAGACAGGATGGCGCAGCCGAGCATGGCCGGTTCCAGCGGGTTCTGCCCGCCTTCGGCAAACAGCGACCGGCCGACAAAGGCGACTTCGGTCAAGCGGAGATAAAGTCCCATTTCGCCGATCGTGTCACCAAGGAAGATATCCGTCTCCGGCGTGATCGGGTCCTTGCGCGTACGCCGCGCGACCGTCAGCCCCTTGGAGTTCAGCATCGCCTCGATCGCGTCGCAGCGCTCGGGATGGCGCGGCACGATGATCGTCAGCAGTCCGGTGCGCTCCTTCAAGGCCCGGTGGACGATGCCCGCGGCATTCTCCTCGCCTTCAAAGGTCGAGATCGCAGCCCAGGTCTTGCGGTCGCGGATCTGCTGGCCGTAGTGCTTCAGCACGTGCCCGTCATGCGGCGGCGCGTCGGTATCGACCTTCAGATTGCCCGATACCATGACCGGCAGTGCGCCCAGCGTGCGAAAACGGTCGGCATCGAGATCCGACTGGGCAATGACCAGTGCCAGGTTTTCGAACAGCGCATCGGCGAGCCAGAGACGCTTCTTCCAGCGGCCGAACGTGCGATCGGACAGGCGGCCGTTGACCAGCACCTGGGGAATATGGCGCTGCCCAAGCTCGACGATGGTCATCGGCCAGATTTCCGATTCCGCGATGATCGCCAGATCCGGCTCCCAGTAGTCGAGGAAGCGGGCGACAGCCGGTTTGAAATCGAGCGGCACATATTGATGGATGACGCCGGGTCCGAGCCGGTCGGCGGCCAGACGGGCCGACGTCGTCGTTCCCGTCGTCAAGACAACGGCGATGCCACGGCGCGATACTTCCCTGATCAGTGGAATGACCGCCGTGGTCTCACCGACGCTTGCGGCATGGAACCAGACCAGCGGCCCCTGTGGACGCGGCGCGCTGGCATGACCATAGCGCTCCTGGCGGCGGGCAGAATCCTCCTTGCCCTTGGCCGCACGGGCGGCAAGATAGGACCAGACCAGCGGATAGATCGCCGTGCCGATCCAGCGGTAGCTGGACAGCGCCAGGCGGGCAAGCACGCGGCTCATGAGAAAAGGTCCCCGCTTTCGCGTTCAGGGCTGGAAACCCTTGCGTTTGCGGCCGGAGCCTTCGAAGGCACAGCCATCGTCTGCGCGGGCCGGATCGGCATCAAGCCTGTTCCGGATCCAGCAGCCGGTGCATGTGCACGATGAAATAGCGCATATGGGCGTTGTCGACCGTCAGCTGCGCCTTGGATTTCCAGGCGGTCAGTGCGCTGTCATAGTCGGGGAAGATGCCGACGACGTCGAGCTTGTCCAGGTCGCGGAATTCAACGTCGGTCAGCGTCGTGAGCTCACCGCCGAACACGAGATGGAGCCGCTGTTTCTTTTCCGAATTCTGAGCCATTTGACCTTCCAATTTTCCTGACGTTTTTCTGTGGTTTGCGGCATCCAGGCGGAAAGGTCAATGGCCATCCAGCCCTTGCGAGGCGGCAATCAACGCCGGCAGAGCCAGCATTGCTGCGGCGCACAGAACGGTATGGCGAACATTGGGGCGATTATAGGAAAGCGGCTGTCCGTCGAGGCCGAAAAGCGCACCGCCGGCTCGCTCGAGGATCAGATCGGCGGCAGCGAGATCCCAATCGTGCGAGTTTTTCTTGACGATCGTGCCGTCGATGCGCCCGTCGGCGATCATGGCGATCCTGTAGGCAAGCGACGGCACATGGGCAATGCGCGAAACGCCGGTGCGATAGCCCTGTTCGAGCAGTCGGACCGTCTCTTCCGCAAGCGCAATCCGCAGCACCGTTTCCTTCTCAGTCTTCACGGTAACCGGCATACCGTTCTTCAAGGCATCGCCCGTGAGCGTCGCCTGGAACAGCTCATCAAGGGCCGGGGCAAACAGCACGCCGGCCACCGGGCGACCGAGATGCACGACGGCGACGCTGACGCACCACACATCCTTGCCGGCGATGAAGGCGCGGGTTCCGTCGATCGGATCGACGACGAAGACGGTATCGCAGCCGAGCCGGGCCTCGTCGTCATCGGTCTCCTCCGACAGCCAACCGTAGTTGGGCCGCGCCGTCAGGAGCTTTTCCTTCAGGATGTCATTGGCGGCGTAATCCGCCTCAGTGACGGGCGAGCGCCCTTCGTTCTTCCACTGGACGTCCGGATTCTTGCGGAAATAGGACAGGGCCTTTTCGCCCGCGGCCTTCGCCGCCATCGTGATGAGTTCCAGATCGCTGATCCACTGATCCGGCGATGGGCGAACGGCATTCATTCAGTCTTTCCATTTCCCGCGGCCGCCGGCCGCGTTGAAGGTCTGCGGTGGTTTTACTTGCCCGCGAGCGTCATGCCCTCGATGGCAAGCGTCGGTGCCGCGACACCGAACTTGCGATCGATGTCGTCGGCCAGCGTTACGGCAAAGAACATCTGCTTGAGGTTCGAGGCAATGGTGACTTCCGATACGGGGAAGGTCAACTCACCATTCTCGATCCAGAAACCCGAGGCGCCGCGGCTGTACTCGCCCGTCAGCATGTTGACGCCCTGGCCGATCAGCTCGGTGACATAAAAACCGGTGCCGACGTTCCGGATCAGATCTTCGCGGGAGATATTTCCGGGCTCCAGCGCGAAGTTCGTCGACGATGGCGACACCGCCGGGCCGCCGCGCACGCCGCGTCCGTTGGTTTCCAGCCCGAGTTCCCTGCCGGTCGACGTGGACAGGAACCAGTGCTTCAGCACGCCATCCTCGATCATCGACAGTTTCTGGCCGGTCACGCCTTCCCCGTCGAAAGGACGCGAGGAGGAGCCACGCACCACCAGCGGATCGTCGGTGACATGGATGCCTGCCTTCATGACCGGCTTGCCCATCATGTCACGGAGGAAGCTCGTCTTGCGGGCGACCGATGCGCCGTTGATCGCGCCGGCGATGTGGCTGGCAAAGCCGCGCGCCATGCGCGGGTCGAAAACGACCGTGACATTCTTCTGGGTCGGCACCTGGCGCGGGCCGATGCGGGCGACCGCCCGCTCGCCAGCCGTTCGGCCGATTTCGGCGGCCGATTTCAAGTCGGCGAAATAGAGGCGGCTGTCGAAATCATAGTCGCGCTCCATCTTCGTGCCATCGCCGGCAATGGCGCTGACCGAGCGGCCGAAGCGCGTGCCCATATAGGCGCCTGAAAATCCGTGCGAGGTGACGAGCACCATTCCGCCCATGCCGGCGGACGCACCGGCACCGCTGGAGTTGGTGACGCCGTTTACGGCAAGGGCTGCCTCTTCCGCTTCCAGCGCCGCCGCTGAGAGCGCATCCGTCGATATCTCCGTCGGATCGAAGAGATCGAGATCAGGATAGGATTTCGCGAGGCGCTCGGCATCGGCGAGGTTTGCGAAGGGATCCTCCGGCGAGGCCTTGGCCATGGCCACCGCGCGTTCGGCCAAGACCTTCAGATCGAAGCCCGGATTGGCCGAAACGCTGGCGACGCGGCGGCCGACGAACACGCGCAGCGAAAAATCGTCGCTTTCCGAGGCTTCCGTTCCTTCGACCTTTCCGAGCCGCACCGAGACGGAGCGGGAGTGGGAGCGAAGCGCCACGGCATCCGCCTGGTCCGCGCCGGCCCTGAGCGCCAGATCGACAAGCTCGGCTGCACGCTTCTGGAGAACGTCGGAATCGATGATATCGGACATGATTTAGCCTTTCATTCCTGCCCCATTTATTGTGCACTGGGACGGGCATCAAGGGCATACCCTGATTCTTGGCCGCGGCCCGCCGAAATATCCGATCCCGGGCACTCCCCGCCCTCGCGAAAATATGAGACCCCGTGCGAACCCCCACGGGCAGGAAAGAAAAGACATGTCGACGACGCCCGCCCTCACCTCACAGGCCCTGGTGCTGCTCGGCGGCGCCGTCGTGGCGGCTCCGATCTTCAAGAAGCTCGGGCTCGGCACGGTTTTGGGCTATCTCGCCGCCGGCATCATCATCGGTCCGTTGCTGCATCAGATCACCGAGGGCGAGCAGATTCTGGGCTTTGCCGAACTGGGTGTCGTCTTTCTGCTGTTCATCATCGGCCTCGAACTGAAGCCCTCGCGCCTCTGGCAGATGAGGCGTGACATCTTCGGGCTCGGCACCGCGCAGGTGCTTCTGACCGGCGCCGCGGTCTCTGCCATCCTCTACGAGCTTGGCATGCTCGACTGGAGCGGCAGCGTCATCACCGGCTTCGGGCTGGCGCTGTCCTCGACGGCCTTCGCGTTGCAAATCCTCGACGAGAACGGCGGCACCAATACGCGCTATGGCCAGCGGGCATTTTCGGTGCTCCTGCTGCAGGACCTGGCGATCGTGCCGCTGCTGGCCCTGATCCCTCTCGTCGCGCTGCAGGCGCCTGAAGATACCAGCCCGCCGCTGCAGGACTTCGCCGTCGCCGTCGGAGCGATCCTGGTCATGGTGGTTGCCGGACGTTACCTGCTCAACCCGCTGTTCCAGATCATCGCCCGCACGGGTGCGCGGGAAGTCATGATTGCCGCTGCACTCCTGATCGTGCTCGGTGCCGCAACGATGATGCAGCTTGCTGGTCTTTCCATGGCGATGGGATCGTTCCTCGCCGGCGTTCTGCTTGCCGAATCCTCCTACCGGCATGAGCTGGAAGCCGACATCGAGCCTTTCCGCGGACTGTTGCTCGCTCTGTTCTTCATGGCCGTTGGGCTGTCGCTGGAGATCAACGTCATTCTTCAGAACTATCTGCTGATCCTGGTCGCGGTACCGGCCCTGATGCTGCTCAAGGCGGTGATCCTCTACACGCTCTGCCGGGCGACGGGTTCGCCGCACAATGACGCGGTTCGCATCGGGCTCCTCCTGCCGCAGGGCGGGGAATTCGGCTTCGTGCTCTTCACCGCCGCAGCCGCTGCCGGCGTGTTTTCAGACAGCTGGGCGTCACTGTTGATCGTCATCGTCACCCTGTCGATGGCGCTGACGCCTGCCGCAGCCGCGCTCGCCGGATTTCTGATGCACGAGCATGAGGAGATGAGGGAAGAGCTGGAGGAAGACTTCGATGGCGCCGGTGCCGACGTGCTGATGATCGGCTTCTCCCGCTTCGGCCAGATCGCCTCGCAGATCCTGCTTGCCGGCGGCCGCGAGGTCACCATCATCGACCATTCCGCTGCCCGCGTTCGGCAGGCCGCGACCTTTGGGTTCCGCATCTATTTCGGCGACGGCACGCGGCTCGACGTGCTGCGTGCCGCCGGCATCGATCGCGCCAAGATCGTCGCGGTCTGCACCCACAAGATGGAGATCACCGACCGGATCGTCGACATGGTGCAGGCGGAATATCCGAATGCCCGCATCTATGCCCGTTCCTACGACCGCCTGCACACCCTGTCGCTCAGAGCACGCGGCGTCGACTATGAACTGCGCGAAACCTTCGAGTCCGGTCTCGTGTTCGGTCGGAAGACACTGGAAGGGCTGGGTGTCGGCGACAATGCAGCGCAGGAGATCATGGACGATATCCGCCGACGCGACGAGGCGCGGCTTGCGGTGCAGGAAGCCGAAGGCATCAGCGCCGGCCGCGACATGCTGCATTTCGAACCCGTCAAGCCGGAACCGCTGATAAAGCCGAAGCGCGAGATGGCGCCGTCGCTGGAGCCGGGCGACGATATCCTTTCGGCCACGGCAAACATCAAGGCCAGGCCGGAAAGGGACGCCTTGGCCGACGCGGACTGACCCTTTTTCAAGCCCGGCTTTTCGCCTCAAGGGCTGCGTCAAGCGCGGTCTTGAGCTGATCCTTGACCGGCGCCGTCGCAGCCAGCACCTCCTGCGCCTTGAGGAAGTCCATGACCCGGAAGCGATTAACCTCCGGCCGCAGGAGAATGTCCGGCGGGTGCGCCTTCATCTTCATGGCGATGATCGACTGCATCATCAGCTGGCTGGCGCCGAACAGGCTGTCGCGCCAGCTCGGCATGGTCTCGCCATCGCCATCCGGTCCGCCGACGACATCGACGGCGATGACGATATCGGCCAGGCCCGTCAGGTGATCGAAGGGCACCGGATTGTAGATGCCGCCATCGATCATCACCCGGCCGTCTATTCGCACGGGCATGAACAGGATCGGCAGCGCCGCCGAGGCGGCCAGCGCCTGATGCAGGTCACCGGACTGGCAGACCCGCTCGGTCTGGCCGTAATAATCGGTGGTCATCACCTTCAGAGGCAACTTGAGATCGCCAAAATCCTTCGGCACGCTCTCAGGCAGGAAAGCGGGAAGGATGCGCTCGATATTGAACTGCCCGACGCGAAAACCCTTCGTGACGGCTTGCGTGAAACTCGACGGACGCAGGCTCCACAGGCGGTTGACGATCTCCTTGCGGCGGCCGACGGTCGCCATCGTATGATCTGCAATTTCCGCACCGCTCAGGCCGGCAGCCATGCCCGCCCCCATGATCGCCCCGATCGAAGAACCGGCGATGGCGACGGGATGGATGCCGAGTTCGTTCAGCGCCTCAATGACATGGATGTGGGCGAGACCGCGCGCACCGCCACCGCCGAAAGCTACGGCAACAGTCGGGTCCGCTGATTTTTTCGCTGTTTCGAGGCCTTGCGTCATGCTCAGCGTCTTTCGGTATCACGCCGCGCGGTAGCGGTAGAAATGCATCTTCGTGTCGCCGAACAGGCGGTCGTCGATCAACTCGAACCCATCCTGCAGCACCGGTTGAACATCGGCCCGCTCTTCGAGAATAACAAGAGCGCCCGGCACCAGCCATCCGCCTTTGGCGGTAGAGGCGAGCGCTTTTTCGCCAAGCCCCTTGCCATAGGGCGGATCGGCAAAGACCAGATGGAACGGCTCGACGGTGCCGGCCGGTCCAAGATCGGTTGCGTCGCGCCGGAAGATGCGCGCCCGGCCGGTCAGGCCGAAGGCCTCGATATTGGTGCGCAACAGTCCCCTGCCCTCGGCGCTCTGCTCGACGAACAGCGCCTGACGGCAACCGCGCGACAGGGCTTCGAGGCCAACCGCGCCGGTGCCGGCAAAGAGATCGAGAATGCGGGTACCATCGAGGGCCTCCGCATAGGCATGGCTCAGGATGTTGAACAGGCTTTCGCGCGTCCGGTCCGTCGTCGGCCGGATGTCATTGGACTTGGGCGTTGCGAGCCCGCGCCCGCGAAACTCACCGCCGACGATCCGCACTTGCGTTTAGTTCCCGCGTCCGCGCGGCTTGCCGCCACCCGCCGGGCGCCCGCCGGAAGGCTTGCCGCCGCCCGGCTTGCCGCCAAAGGACTTGCCGCGTGGTTTGTCACCGGCCGGACGGTCGCCGCGTGGTGGGCGGTCGCCGAAATCCCGCGGCTTGCGGTCGCCATCCTCGCGAGAGAAGGACTTCTCGCCGAACGGCTTGCGCGGACGGTCTGACTGCGGACGATCACCCTGGGGCCTATCACCCTGGGGCTTGGCGCTTCTTGGTCGATCGGAGAACGAGCGGGCCCCTTCGGCACGGGGCTTGCGATCACCAAACGGCTTGTCACCGTCGCGGCGCGGCGGACGATCGCCACCATCGCGGCGAGCCGGGCGATCACCGAAGCCACGTGCATCGCGGTCGCCGCTGCGCTTGCGGTCGCCTCCGCGGCCTTCATCCCTACCAGTCTCTTCGCTGGCCCTGATCCAGTCGCCGTCGTCATCAGCCCGATTGACCACGACACGCGGACCACGGTCGGGGCGATCGTAGGCGGTCGCCTTCTTGCGATCCGGATCGAATTTCTTGTTGGACTTCATCGCCAGACCATCCTTGGTCCGGCCGTAGCGCTTGGTTGCAGGTGCACCCTCCGGGCGCTCGCGGCGCACCGGCTTTTCAGCCACATCCGCTGCCTGAGCATCCTTGGGTTTCTTTTCGGCGATCGGACGGGCGCCGGGCGCCATCCACACATTGGCCTTGCGTGGGCGCTGGGCGGGCTCGCGCTTCGGACGGTCGTCGAATTTCGCCTCCGCGCCGCGCTCCTTGCGGTCACCGCGCCCACCGCCTCTGTCGTCGCGCTTGGTGTCGAGACGGGAAAGCGCCCGTTCGCGCTTGTCGCCTGCCTTTTCACGGAAAGCGCCGCGTTCCTTGGCTTCAGGCTTTCCGGCCGACCATTCGTTTTTCTGCGGCTTTTCTTCCTCAGCCGGTGCGGCGTCGAAGATCGGCGCGTCAAAATTCGCCTTGGCGTCCTCGATCAGGCGCGGGCCGAGCTGGTCGCGCAGCGTGCGGCCGCGGATTTCCTGGGCGTGGCCCTCCGGCAGCTCGCCGAGCTGGAAGGGTCCGTAGGAAATGCGGATCAGCCGGTTCACGTCGAGGCCGAGCGCGCCCATGACGTTCTTGATTTCGCGGTTCTTGCCTTCACGCAGCCCCATGGTGATCCAGACGTTCGAGCCCTGGACCTTGTCCAGCGTCGCCTCGATCGAGCCATAAAGTACGCCGTCGACGGCGATGCCGTCCTTGAGCTTGTCGAGCGCCGCCTGGTCAATGACACCATGGGCGCGCACGCGATAGCGACGCAGCCAGCCGGTCGACGGCAGTTCGAGGACGCGGGCCAGACCACCGTCATTGGTGAGCAGCAGCAGGCCTTCGGTGTTGATATCGAGACGGCCGATCGACAGGACGCGCGGCAGATCGTCCGGCAGGTTGTCGAATACGGTCGGACGCCCCTCCGGATCGGAATTGGTGGTCACCAGGCCGGAGGGCTTGTGATAGAGCCAGAGCCGGGTACGCTCGATGCCGCGGATCGGCTGGCCATCGACTTCGATCGTGTCCGCGAGCGTCGCATTAACGACCGGCGTTTCCAGCACTTTGCCATTCAGGCTGACGCGGCCTTCCATGATCATGCGCTCGATATCGCGCCGCGAGGCGACGCCGGCACGCGCCAGAATCTTGGAAATGCGCTGCGGCACGTCCGCATCGACTGTTTCCGTCGCGGCCACTCTCGGCTTGCGCGGCTTTTCCGCTTCGGTCTTTTCAGCGCCCGAATGCGCGGCTGCGGCCTTGCGGGCGCCTGTGTAGGGCTTCTTGTCGCGGCCTGCCGGCTTGCCGCCGGGCCGCTGGGGCTTGTCTTTGAATGTCATTTGTGTTGCCTGCCTTTTGAGGCTGTCCTATCAGGTCACGGCCCAAGGGTTAAGAGAAATTATCGCGGGTTCCAACGATGGCTGAAACGAGCCGCTTCATGGATTTGGCGCTGGCAGAAGCCCGGATGGCAGGGGCACGCGGCGAAGTGCCGGTCGGCGCCGTGCTCGTCCTCAACGGCGAGGTCGTGGCCAGTGCCGGAAATCGGACCCGCGAACGCAACGACGTCACTGCTCATGCCGAGATCGAGGCGATCCGCGAAGGCTGCCGCATCATCGGCGACGAGCGGCTTCCGGGTGCTGACCTCTATGTCACGCTCGAACCTTGCACCATGTGCGCGGCGGCCATCTCGTTTGCAAGGCTACGGCGGCTCTACTACGGTGCCGAGGATCCGAAAGGCGGCGGCGTCGACAACGGCGTGCGTTTCTTCAGCCAACCGACCTGCCACCATGCGCCGGAAGTCTATTCTGGTTTTTCAGCGCAGGCAGCGACGGATATCCTCAAGCAGTTTTTTGCAGAGAAGCGTTGAAGCAGCCGCACTTAACCGGCGGCAAAGCTTTCGAGCGCCGCCCCGGTCAGACGATAGCGCGTCCATTCGGTCAGCGGCTCGGCACCGATCGCCTGATAGGCCTTGATTGCCGGTTCGTTCCAGTCGAGCACGCTCCATTCGAAGCGGCCGCATCCCTTTTCCACGGCGATCCGTGCCAGATAGCGCAGCATCAGGCGTCCGGCGCCGGTTCCGCGCTGCTCGGGCGTGATGTAGAGGTCTTCGAGATAAAGGCCGTTGCGGGCCTGCCAGGTCGAATAGCTGAAAAACCAGACGGCAAAACCGACGGGAACGCCATCGCGCTCGCAGATCGCTGCGTGTGAGACGGAATTCGGCCCGAACAGGGATTCGGTGATAGATTCGACCGTCGCCTCGACCTCGTGTCCGGCTTTTTCATAAATTGCCAGCTCGGTAATGAAACGCAGGATGGTTCCTGCATCGGCTGACGTCGCCTCGCGAATATCAAACATTGGCGATCAGAAAATATCCCACCACTTCTTGCCGCTGCCGGCAATCGCGGCTTCCTTTTTGCGGCGGCGCGCCTTGACCTGCTCGGGCTCGCCGAGATCCGCCACAGCCTCTTCAGGCATCTTGCGGTATTCGAGCGGCGGGTCGCTCAGGAAACGGCGTTTGTCGGCATAGGCGCCCATCTGGATCTTGCGGGCTTCCCGATACGCTTCCTGCTGCTCCTTGGCCGTCAGGCGACGGCCATTGGCGTTCGATTTGGCCAGCGGCGAAACATAGGTCGAGCTGTCGGCATTGGCATCAGCTTCGTCGCGCAGGCGCTGGCGCGTTTCTTCCGGTGATTCGAGCCACTGCGGATTGTCCTTGCTGGCAAGGTTCTGCTGCGGCTGCACCAGCGAAGCCGTTTCCGTTTGCGGCGGCAATACGAGGCCGGGCCGCGGCTGGTATTTGAGGTTCTTGGGCTTGGTCTCCCCCAGACTGACGGTGCTGCCGAGGTCGTCTATCAGGTGTTCACCGGCAGTCTTGTCCGTGCCGTAGGTCGGGCCGCCAATGCAGCCGGTCAGGACCAGGCTGCCAGCCACAACGCCGAAAATACCGGCATACACTCGAAACTCTCGCGTCATTCCCATGAAAACCCTTCCAGCAGCGCCGGCACGATCGATCTCTGAGGCGGCATTGCTGCGCCCATGGCGGATAAATCCGCCGATTTTCAGGCAGGTTCTACCGGATGAGCAGCAAAAGAGCAATTCACCCGGCAGACAATCCCTCAAGAGCATGATGCGGAAGTGTGAAGCGACATCATGCTGCAGTTTTTGGATTTAGAGGCGGATTCTGATTTTAGGTCCAATCGACCTAAAATCATCCGGCTCTAGGACGCGAAGCCGAGCTCGCGCAGCGCTGCCGCATCGCGGGCGGATACATCCGGGAAGGCCGGATCGGAACCGACATCGGCGGTGATCCGCCAGGACCGGGCGCATTTGACGCCATCTGCGAGTTTGGGCTCGACACTGACCGTCGACAGGTCGTCCAGGCGGAAGGCTCCTTCCGGCCCCTTGCCATCGACGATGGTGATGCCGGAGGTGATGCAGATTTCAGCGAAATCCTGGCCGTCCAGTGCCTGCAACAGCGCGGCATCGGCGACGTGCACGACCGGTGCGGCTTCCAGCGAGGAGCCGATGCGCTTGTCGCGGCGCTCGACCTCGAGTGCACCGGTGACGGCACGGCGCACGTCACGGACCTTCTTCCATTTTTCCGCCAGCGCCTCGTCGCGCCATTCGGCCGGCACGATCGGGAACTGTTCCAGATGGACGGAGACCGCCGACGGATCACGCGACAGCCAGGCCTCTTCCGCGGTGAAGGGCAGAACCGGCGCAAGCCAGGTCACCAGGCATTCGAACAGCTTGCGGATGACCGCGAGGCTGGCGCGGCGGCGCGGGCTCGACGGCGCATCGCAATAGAGCGCGTCCTTGCGGATATCGAAATAGAAGGCCGAAAGCTCGACATTCGAGAAATCGATCAAGGCGCGGGCAATGCGCTTGAAGTCGAAGGCGTCATAACCGTCGCGCACGAGCTGGTCCAGCTCGGCCAGGCGGTGCAGCATCAGCCGCTCGAGCTCGGGCATGTCGTTGAAGGCGATGTCTTCGCCCCTGTCATGTGCCAGCGTGCCGAGCATCCAGCGGATGGTGTTCCTGAGCTTGCGATAGGCATCGATGTTCGTCTGGATGATCGCCTTGCCGAGACGCTGGTCTTCCCAGTAGTCCGTCGTCGCGACCCACAGGCGCAGGATATCGGCGCCCGATTCCTTCATCACGTCCTGTGGCGCAACGACGTTGCCCTTGGACTTCGACATCTTCTCGCCCTTCTCATCCATGGTGAAGCCATGGGTGATGACGGCGTTGTATGGCGCGCGACCACGGGTCGCGGCACTTTCGAGCAGCGACGAATGGAACCAGCCGCGATGCTGGTCGGAGCCTTCGAGATAGACATCCGCCGGCCATTTCAGGTCGGGACGGTCTTCCAAGGTGAAGGTGTGGGTCGAGCCTGAATCGAACCAGACGTCAAGGATATCCGTGACCTGCGTCCAGCGCGCATGATCGTGGTCAGGCCCAAGGAAACGCTCCTTGGCGCCTTTAGCGAACCAGGCATCGGCGCCTTCCTTTTCGAAGGCTTCGAGAATGCGCGCGTTGACGGCCTCATCGACCAGGACGCTGCCCTTTTCGTCGGCAAAGACGGCGATCGGCACGCCCCAGGCGCGTTGACGGGAAAGCACCCAGTCCGGACGGTTCTCGATCATGGCGCGCAGGCGGTTCTGGCCGGCGGCGGGCACGAAGCGGGTTTCGTCGATGGCAGACAGCGCGCGCGAACGCAACGTCGTTCCGTCGGCAAGGTCCTTGTCCATATAGACGAACCATTGCGGTGTGTTGCGGAAGATGACCGGCTTCTTCGACCGCCAGGAATGCGGATAGGTGTGCTTCAGGCGGCCACGGGCAAACAGCGCGTGGCGGGCGATCAGCGCCTTGATGACGCGGTCATTGGCATCGCCCTTCTTGCCCGCGTCGTCGATGACGCGAGCCGCGCCATTCTCCGCATCCGGACCGAAGCCGGGGGCATCGACGGTATAAAAACCGGCGTCGTCAACCGGGAACGGGATCGCCGAGGAGATGCCGCGGGCTTCGAGCGCGCGGGCGTTGTCCATCCAGGCATCGAAGTCCTCGCGGCCGTGGCTGGGCGCCGTGTGGACGAAACCGGTGCCGGCATCGTCGGTGACGTGGTCGCCGTCGAGCAGCGGCACCTGGAAGTCATAGCCGCCGCCGAGGCCGTGCAGCGGATGGGCGCAGGTCACGACAGCCAGTTCCTCTGCCGTCAAAGGCCGGATCAACTGAAATGTCAGCTTCGCCTTCGCCGCTGCTTCATCGGCAAGACGTGTGGCAAAGATCAGCTTTTCGCCCGGCTGCGGACCGAAGTCGTTTTCGGCGCTCGCGACTTCATAAAGGGCATAAGGATAGCGCGACGAATAGGCGACGGCGCGGTTGCCCGGAATGGTCCAGGGCGTCGTGGTCCAGATAACGACAAAGGCCCCCTTCAGGCTCTCAGGCCCTTCGGTGACCGGGAACTTCACCCAGATCATGTCGCTCTCGACCTCGTCGTATTCGACCTCGGCCTCAGCCAGCGCGGTGCGCTCGACGACCGACCACATGACCGGCTTGGAGCCGCGATAGAGCTGACCGCTCTTGGCGATCTTCAAGAGTTCGCCGGCGATGCGGGCTTCGGCGTGGAAGGCCATCGTCGTATAGGGATTGTCGAAATCACCTTCGATGCCGAGGCGCTTGAACTCCTCCGACTGGATCTTGATCCAGTTGGCGGCGAAGTCGCGACACTCCTTACGGAACTCGTTGACCGGAACCTCGTCCTTGTTCTTGCCCTTGGAGCGATAGGCCTCCTCGATCTTCCATTCGATCGGCAGGCCGTGGCAATCCCAGCCCGGGACATAGTTCGAGTCATAACCGCGCATCTGGAACGAGCGGGTGATGATGTCCTTGAGGATCTTGTTCAGCGCATGGCCGATATGGATGTTGCCGTTGGCATAGGGCGGGCCGTCATGCAGCACGAATTTTTCGCGGCCGGCAGCGGAGGCGCGGAGCTTCTTGTAGAGCTCCATCTTCTGCCAGCGGGCAACCGTCTCCGGCTCCTTCTGCGGCAGGCCGGCGCGCATCGGAAATTCGGTTTCCGGCAGATACAGGGTTTTCGAATAGTCGAGCTTTTCAGCGGTATCGGTCATGGCTTTTGCAATCGTCTCTGAGCGCGTTTCGCCGCGCATGCGAACGGGATATCTTCAAGGGATAACGGAGGCGCTTCTGTCAAACGCCGAAAACCCGGACCTTCCGGCGGCATTCAAAGCGCGCGGAAGGCCGGGCCAATAATTCGCTGATCTATCATCAATCGACGATATCGGGTCATGGTGGCCGGTTGTTTAAGACGTTTTCGGACGAAAAGGAAGAGGCTTGCCGCGGGCGCCGCAGGATTGCGCAACCGCGTTGCCGTGCTGCCGTCAGGGCTTCGTGCCTACCCGGGCTCGACGTGGTCTACGCGGCGGGCTTTCCCTGCATCACGGCGCGCAACGCGTCGTTGATGCGGTCCTGCCAGCCGGGCCCGTCCTTTTGAAAATATTCGAGCACGGCGCTATCGATCTTGATCGACACAAGCTCTTTGGTCTCCGGCAAGGCTCGCCTTTCGACAACCGGAGCAACTGGCTTTTTGGCCGGCTTGAACAATGCTTCAGCGGCATCCATCGGATTTACGGGCCGGCGCGGCGTATTTGCCATCGATCTATCATTCCTGTTGGTTTCGCGACCGCCACACGATGTGCTCCTGCGGCTAGTGCCGAGCAGTACGCGACCAATTTTGTCCAAGCGTCAACCAGGTCGCGGCTTAAAACGCAATCTGCAGGTCGATCTCGCTGAGCGGCCGGACGCCGGCGAGCAAGGCACGCGCCTCGGCCTCATCCTGCTTCATCTGGATCACCAGCGGATCGAGGCCGTCGAATTTCAGCTCATCGCGCAGGTGACCGAAGAAGGAGACGGAACAGCTTTCGCCGTAGAGATCGCCCGAAAAGTCGAAGACGAAGGTTTCGAGCAGCGGCATGCCGTTGCTGTCTACCGTCGGACGCTTGCCGAAGCTGGCGACGCCGTCGTGAATGCTGCCGTCGGCGCGGCGGAAGCGCACGGCGTAGATGCCGTTGCGCAGTTCGACTTCCGGGGGCAGCTGCATGTTGGCGGTGGGATAGCCAAGGGTGCGGCCGAGCTGCTTGCCGCCGATCACTTCCGATTCCACCGTATAGCGATATCCAAGCATACCGGCCGCCTGAGCGACGTCACCCGCGCCGAGCAGCCCGCGGATATGGCTGGAGGAAATCACCGAGGCGTTCTCGTCGCGAAAGGCATCGACCAGCGTGACGCCAAAGCCGTTTTCGCCGCCGGCCGCCATCAGGAAGGCCGGGCCGCCTTCCCTGCCCTTGCCGAAATGGAAGTCGAAGCCGGTCACCACATGGCCTGCATGCAGCCAGTCCATCAGCACGGAGCGGATGAAATCGGAAGCGGAAAGCTCTGAAAACGTGCGGTCGAACGGATATTCGATCACGGCGGAAAAGCCCATGCCTTCCAGGATGCGGGCCTTGAGCGGCGCCGGCGTCAGGCGGAAGACCGGCTGGTCCGGGCGAAAGACGGTGCGCGGATGCGGCTCGAAGGTCAGCACCAGGGCTGGAACGCGGCGCGCCCGCGCCTCCTCCAGCGCCCGGTTCAGCACCGACTGGTGACCGCGATGCACGCCGTCGAAATTGCCGATGGCGATGACGCCGCCCCTCAAGGCTTGCGGCAGTGGTTCGCGGGTCTCGTTGCGATGGAAAACCGTCATGTCCGTCACACCAGTCTCATCTCTACAGCGCCGCGTATTTTCAGACGCGCAAAGGTCGCTGCAACACTTTGAAATACTGCTAATTTTATCCTTAGTTCGATTCCGATTTAAGGAATTATTCAGTAGGCCAGCCTCTTTTCAAGCGAGCCTCGGCATCCACCATTTCGGCGTGGCACCCTCGTTTTTCAGGAATGCCGCGAGTTTCGTCTCGTCCGTCTTTTCAGCACTCATATATTCGAGCGCATGGATGCCGGCACTGATATAGAGAATATCGAGGCCGAAATCCTGCGCGCCCTTGACGTCGGTCGGCATGCCGTCGCCGACGGCGATCACCCGCGACAGATCGAGCCCGCCGCGAACGGCCTTGGCTTCCGACAGCGAGGCGCGATAGATCGGCACGTAGGGCTTTCCGGAAATCCGCGTTTCGCCACCCAGTTCCGCATAGACCTTGGCGATGGCGCCGGCGCAGGGAATGAGCCTATGACCGCGCTCGACGACGAGGTCGGGGTTGGCGCAGATAAAGGGCAGCTTGCGCTTGGCCATGCCGGAAAGCGTTGCGCGATAATCTTCGGCGGTTTCCGTCTCGTCGTCGAAAAAGCCGGCGCAGACGATGATTTCGGCATCCTCGGAAGAAACCATTTCGACACCGAGGCCATCAAGCAGCGGAAGATCGCGTTCGGCGCCGATGAAGTAGATTTTCTTCGGCCCGGCGGAGATCAACGCGCGGGTGACGTCGCCGGAGGTGACGATCCGGTCATAGGCGCTATCGGGTACGCCGAGGCCGCGGATCTGGACGATGACGCCGGGATGCGGACGGGGCGAATTGGTGATGAGGACAACGGTCAGGCCCTTGGCGCGGGCTTCTGTCAGCGCTTCGCAGGCTTGTCTGAAGGCCGCAACACCATTGTGCAGGACGCCCCAGACATCGCACAGAATAACATCATAGCGGCTTGCAATGTCGCGAAAACTGTTGATCCGAACGGCCATGCTGGCTTCCCGCAGAAAAAATATCCGGGGTGACATCGCAGGCAGGCGCCGAAAACACAAGACTCCTTGCGGAAATTGGCGACCGAATCCCAAGGAATCGGCTGCCAAAAGCCGACGGGCCTTCTAAAAGCTGCCGATCAGCCAGCCGGCGGCGGCGCAGACGACAAGCGTGGTCACGATCCCGCGCTTCAGCTTGAAGAGCAGCAGGGCAGCCAGAAGCGTCAGCAGGAATGCAGCAGGCTGAAACGTCTGCCAGGCGGGAAGCGGCATCGAGAACGGCCCTGCCACAAACCGGCTAACCTCGGCAAAAAGGACGTGCAGACCGAACCACAGCGCCAGATTGAGGATGACGCCGGTGACCGCCGCCGAGATCGCCGCCAGCGCGCCTGAGAGCGCCCGGTTGTTGCGCAAGGTCTCGACATAGGGCGCACCGAGGAAAATCCACAGGAAGCAGGGAATGAAGGTGACCCAGGTGGCAAGCGTCGCCCCGAGCACGCCGGCCCAGAGCGGGTCGAGCCCGAGCGGCGCGCGAAACGCCGCCATGAAGCCGACGAAGGAAAGCACCAGAACCAACGGTCCCGGCGTCGTTTCGGCCAGTGCCAGACCATCGAGCATCTCGCCGGGGCGCAGCCAGTGATAGGTCTCGACCGCCTGCTGGGCGACATAGGCAAGCACGGCATAGGCGCCGCCGAAGGTCACAACCGCCATCTTGGAAAAGAACAGGCCGATGGCCGTATAGACGTTGTCAAAACCGAGGACTGCGCCGATGACGACGAACGGCGCGATCCAGAGCGTCATCCAGACGCTAAGAACGCGGACCGCCCTGCTCCAGGACGAGACGACGTCCGGGGAATTGCTGTCGATGACCGAGGGCTGGTCGGCCAAGGCCTGCTTTGCCGCCGCCGTGGTTCTACCTTCCGCCGATTGCGCATGGGAGGCGATATAGCCGGCCACGCCCGCCGCCAGAACGACCAGCGGAAACGGCAGATCGAAGAAGAAAAGTGCAGCGAAGGCCAGAGCCGCGACGATCACCGCAAAACGGGTTCTCAAAGCCCGGCGACCGACCCGAATGACCGCTTCCACGACGATCGCAAACACCGCCGCCTTCAACCCGAAGAACAGAGCGGCGAGCCAATCCGTCTCGTGGAACAGTGCGTAGGCTGAAGAGAGGCCAAGGATGACGAAGAAACCCGGCAACACGAACAGCGTGCCGGCAACGATGCCGCCGCGCGTGCCGTGCAACAGCCAGCCGACATAGGTGGCAAGCTGCTGCGCCTCGGGGCCCGGCAGGAGCATGCAGAAATTCAGCGCATGCAGAAACCGGCTCTCGGAAATCCAGCGGCGCTCCTCCACCAGTTCCCGGTGCATCAGGGCGATCTGGCCCGCCGGGCCACCGAAACTCAACAACCCGATCTTCGCCCAGACCCTGGCGGCCTCGGCGAATGTCGGGTGCACCGGGGGAGTCTTTATCTGCACCGCCTCATTCATTGCCCTTGGCCTTCTTCGCGACGTGCGACACCCATTCGTGTTTTTCCTGCGTGGCGTCACGCGCCCAGCGATAGAAGGCGTCGTAGAGTGTCATGCCCGCTTGCAGTTGCTCCAGATCGTCGGCAAACATCCGCGAAAGGCCGAGCGATGCCGCGAGCAGACCGGCGGCTTCTGGAACGAGATCGAGCCGGTCGGTATCGGCGGCGCGGACAATCAGGGAGAGATGCTGAAGCGCGGGGAATGTGAGACCGAATTCCTTGACCATCGTGTCGAAGGTGCAGTCCTCGCCCCTGTGGCTCCAGAAGACATTTTCCACGTCGAACGGCATCGCGCCGAACCGATCTGCGACGGCTTCGACTTCCGGGGCCGCGACGAAGAGAAACGTCGCCGCCGGATCGACGAAGCGGCGGATCAGCCAGGGGCAGGCAATACGATCGATCTTCGGGCGAGCGCGCGTCACCCAGACCGTTCCTCCATTGGCGTTTTCACCCAGCAGGGCAGCGACCGGAACGAGCGGCAGGCGGGCCGCCTGCCATGCTTCGAACCCGCCTTCCAGCGTCTCCGCCTCGGCGCCGGCATTCCGAAGCCAGGCGGCGACGCCTTCGCTGAGCTTCTTGCCTTTCTGGCAAACCACAACGACCCAGCGGCCGCGGTAATCCGCCCCCCACTGCTGCACGCCGGGGTAAGGGCGCCGGAAAGACGCAGGCAGAAGAAGCGGCTGCGCGGCGAAATCCTCATCGTCGCGCACATCGATAACGACCGGGCCCTTGGGGGTGCCGATCAGACGGACAAGTTTTTCGGTGGAAATAGCGTTATACGAGGCCATGTTTTACGTCCTTTTCGGGGATTGGACGCGAAGTGATGGCATGACGCCTCGTGGGGCAATTCGCAAACCCCATGCAGAAATTAGACAAAAAAGCAGAAACCAAGTCAACCAAATTCCCGCTGCAAAGATTCTTGCCGGCCCATTCTTGACTCAATCGGCAGCCATCCTTATCTCCGGGTCGCTAGCACTCACACAACAGGAGTGCTAACATCCATCCATCGGGTCGGTTCACGATCCGTGAAGTCATTTGATCGAGGGATTAGACAATGACAACCACCAATTTCCGTCCTCTGCATGACCGCGTCGTCGTACGCCGCGTCGAGTCTGAAGCCAAGACCAAGGGCGGCATCATCATTCCGGACACCGCCAAGGAAAAGCCGCAGGAAGGCGAAATCGTCGCCGTCGGCACCGGCACCCGTGACGACAAGGGCGCGCTTATCGCTCTCGACGTCAAGGCTGGCGACCGCGTTCTGTTCGGCAAGTGGTCGGGCACCGAAGTCAAGCTCAACGGCGAAGACCTTCTGATCATGAAGGAAGCCGACATCATGGGCGTTATCGGCTGATCCAGCCGATTCCCTTCTTCCTTAATTCCATAAAACCAATTGGGCACCAGCCCGGGAGTTTTTAAAATGGCAGCCAAAGAAATCAAGTTCGGCCGCACCGCGCGCGAAAAGATGCTGCGCGGCGTCGACATCCTCGCTGACGCAGTCAAGGTAACGCTCGGCCCGAAGGGCCGTAACGTCATCATCGACAAGTCGTTCGGCGCACCGCGCATCACCAAGGACGGCGTTTCCGTCGCCAAGGAAATCGAACTCGAAGACAAGTTCGAAAATATGGGCGCACAGATGGTCCGCGAAGTTGCTTCGAAGACCAACGACATCGCCGGCGACGGCACGACGACGGCAACGGTTCTCGCTGCCGCTATCGTTCGTGAAGGCGCAAAGGGTGTAGCCGCCGGCATGAACCCGATGGATCTGAAGCGCGGCATCGACCTCGCAGTCACCGCCATCGTCAAGGACATCGTTGCCAAGGCAAAGAAGATCAACACCTCGGAAGAAGTGGCCCAGGTCGGCACGATCTCCGCCAACGGCGAAAAGGAAATCGGCCAGTACATCGCTGACGCGATGCAGAAGGTCGGCAATGAAGGCGTCATCACGGTTGAAGAAGCCAAGACCGCCGAAACCGAACTCGAAGTCGTCGAAGGCATGCAGTTTGACCGCGGCTACCTGTCGCCCTACTTCGTGACCAACCCGGAAAAGATGGTCGCCGAACTGGACGACGCCTACATCCTTCTCCATGAGAAGAAGCTTTCCAACCTGCAGGCGATGCTGCCGGTTCTCGAAGCCGTCGTTCAGACCGGCAAGCCGCTCCTCATCATCTCGGAAGACGTCGAAGGCGAAGCCCTTGCGACCCTCGTCGTCAACAAGCTGCGTGGCGGCCTGAAGATCGCTGCCGTCAAGGCTCCGGGCTTCGGCGATCGCCGCAAGGCCATGCTGGAAGACATCGCGATCCTGACCGGTGGCCAGGTCATCTCCGAAGACATCGGCATCAAGCTCGAAAACGTCACGCTCGACATGCTCGGCCGTGCGAAGAAGGTTTCGATCTCGAAGGAAAACACCACGATCGTTGACGGTCATGGCCAGAAGTCCGAAATCGAAGGCCGCGTTGCCCAGATCAAGGGCCAGATCGAGGAAACCACCTCCGACTACGACCGCGAAAAGCTGCAGGAACGCCTTGCCAAGCTCGCTGGCGGTGTTGCCGTCATCCGCGTCGGCGGTGCAACCGAAATCGAAGTCAAGGAAAAGAAGGACCGTATCGACGACGCGCTCAACGCAACGCGCGCTGCCGTTCAGGAAGGTATCGTTCCGGGCGGTGGTACGGCTCTGCTGCGTGCTTCGATCGTTCTCAACATCAAGGGCGCAAACGACGACCAGACGGCCGGCATCAACATCGTCCGCAAGGCGCTGCAGTCGCTGGTTCGCCAGATTGCTGAAAACGCCGGTGACGAAGGTTCGATCATCGTCGGCAAAATCCTTGAAAGCAACACCGACAACTACGGCTACAATGCCCAGACCGGCGAATTCGGCGACATGATCGCCATGGGTATCGTCGATCCGGTCAAAGTTGTCCGCACGGCCCTGCAGAACGCAGCTTCGGTTGCCGGCCTGCTCGTCACCACCGAAGCCATGATTGCAGAACTTCCGAAGAAGGAATCTGCAGGCGGCGGCATGCCTGACATGGGCGGCATGGGCGGCATGGGCGGCATGATGTGATAAGGCGTCTGCCTTATTACGAATGACGACCTTAGGGTTTTCCGGGTTTTCCGGATTGAGAGAGGGCGGGCCGCAAGGCCCGCCCTTTTTCGATCGGGATACAAAAGTTGATTGATGCCCCCAAGAAAGGTCCACATCTACGGCATTTTGCCATTGCCTAAAGGTGTGCGAATCATGTTCTGATTGCATTCGTGGAAACGCCTTACAATCGGAAATATCTACTCCAAACCGCAAAATATTTGTCAGAAGACTATTGAAGCGAGAGTAAAAGCAATTATAACTGCGCTCGAAGTGAACCTAGATTCACTGGCATGTAATATTTAGAAAAATCGACAACAGGATTGTACAATTTTTCTGTACTAGCCATGCGACCAACATCGGTTTTGCCTTTAATTATAATACAAATACATTTCTCTCGCGTACAATTTATTTTTTTCCTGGACGATACCCGGTCAGGACTTGAAAATTGAACTTTGCATCAGTTATAGATTACAGGATCGGCAAACGTATTTGCCGCGCCCCTGACACTTGCTTGCAAATAGAAATTGTTTCTTTCGAACCCCTGATGGGAATAGGCGAATGAATTTCAGACTTTGCGCATATTTCGGGGTCGCCCTTGTTTAAGATTGCAAGAACGGCTCTTTCGCAGTTTCCCGACGCAGATTCCTTCACCCTTGGCGAAAGCGGGCAGGAATTCCTGAACCAGTTCTGCTTTTCAGACGGATGGACCGGCAACCTCTCAAACGGTTTGTTGCGACTGGGAGAAAACGCTGCGGCGATGCACGGCTTGCATCACCCCGAATGCGGCCTGCTCAATCTCGTACGCTGTTATGACGGCGCCGACCGCGATCACGTTCTGCGGCTTTTCGAACAGGCGGCGACGACGTCCTCGTCCTTCTGCTTCTCGACCACCATCATCCTGGGATCCGGCCAGAAACAACCCGTGTTCTGCATCGGCGAATCAAGCGGGCTGGAACAGCGTTATTCCGGATCCCTGCTCGGCGTTTTCTTCTTTCCCCGTTTCCAATTGGAAACCAGGGGCCGGCTTTTCAGCCACCATCAATAGCCGGCCGTCGTTCAGGGCAGCAGGGTCTTCAGATCGGCTTCAGGATTTTCAAGGATCGCGCGGTCGGGCGTCAGCCCGTGCTCAAGAAGCTTCTTGCCCGTCACATAGGCCTTCGCGTCGTTGAGTGCATCGACCGCGATCAGATTGCCCTGCATGAAATACCACACGGAGACGCTGCCCTGACGCTGGCCTTTGCGCACGATGGTTTCGTCGTGGCCAAGGCCGAAGCCGGCGATCTGCAGCTTGACATCGTACTGGTCGGACCAGAACCAGGGGTTCGGATCATAGGGAGCCTCGCCGCCGGCAAGGAGCACCGCCACCGCCTCCGCCTGATCGACCGCGTTCTGGACGGATTCAAGCCGGATACGCATATCCTTCCAGGGTAGAACCGCACAGTCACCCATGGCGTAAATGTCGGGATCGGACGTGCGTGCGAATTGATCGACGACAACGCCATTGGCGACCTTGAGGCCCGCGTCATGGGCGAGCACGTCATTGGCGGTCACGCCGATGCCGACGATCACCAGATCGACCGGGATCGTCGAGCCATCGGTCAATTCTGCAGCGGTTACATGTCCATCCACGCCGGTCAGCCGGACAAGCCCGGTGCCCTCGCGGATATCGACGCCGCGCGCCTTGTGGATCTCGCGCACCAGATTGGAGGTTGCCGCCGAGGCAACGCGCTGCAGGATGCGATCGGCCATCTCGATGATGGTGACATCAAGCCCGCTCGAGCGCGCGACGGCCGCCGCCTCCAGGCCGATATAACCGCCGCCGATGATCAGAGCATGCCGGCCGGGCTTCAACTCCTCGGCCAGGCGGTCGGCATCGGTGAAATCGCGCACGACGAAGACCCCATCGAGATCGCCGCCGACGGCGGCCGGCAGCTTCCGCGGGGTCGAGCCCGTGGCAAGCGCCAGCACATCATAGTCGACCTTCGAGCCGTCGCTCAGCGTCACGGTCTTGGCTGCACGGTCGATGGCTGTGACGGTCGTTGAAAGCCGCACATCGACATTGTGCTCGCCGTACCAACTCTCCGGCCGGTACAGCAGCCGGTCAAGGGTCAGTTCGCGCAGCAGATATTTCTTTGACAGAGGCGGCCGCTGGTAAGGGTGGCTTGCTTCCGCCGCAACAATCGTTACCGGACGCTCATCCTTCAGGGCCCGAAGCTTCGCCACCAAAGCAAAGGCGGCTTGACCGCCGCCTGCAACAACAAGTCTACCTGCCACGTTTGTTCCACCCGTCGAGAAGCTTCTTTTCCCGAAGACGTAGCCCGTCCGCCCAAGTCACGTCAACATGGGCGGACAGCTGGAATGAAGCGATCAATCGCGTCCGGGGATTTCCATGCCCTTCTGCGTGGCCGGGCGGGCAAGGCCACGATCGACCCAGGCCATGACATTCGGGAAGCTCGAATATTCGAGCACGTCGGCGCCGCCGTAGAACTTGCGGGCACCCTCGATCCAGGGATAGGTGGCGATATCGGCGATGGTATAGTCGTCACCCATCAGCCACTGACGGCCGGTCAACCGGCTTTCGAGAACGCTCAAGAGGCGCTTGGCTTCGTCGCGATAGCGTTCCATCGGATAGGAATTGTTGGCGACCTTGTCGGCGGCGAATTTGAAGAAATGCCCGAACTGGCCGAACATCGGCCCGACGCCGCCCATCTGGAACATCACCCAGCTGAGCGTCTCATAGCGTCCTGCGGCATCGGCGGGGATCAGCTTGCCGGTCTTTTCGGCGAGATAGACCAGGATGGCGCCGGATTCGAACAGGCCGATCGGCTTTCCGTCCGGACCATTGGGATCGATGATCGCCGGAACGCGGCCGTTCGGATTGAGCGAAACGAACTCCGGCGACTTCTGGTCGTTGTTGCCGAAATCGATCCGGTGCGGCTCATAGGCCAGACCGAGCTCTTCCAGCGCGATGGAAATCTTCACGCCATTCGGCGTCGGCAGGGAATAAAGCTGAATGATGTCGGGATTTTTGGCGGGCCAGCGGTTGGTGATCGGGAAAGCGGCGAGATCGGCCATAGAGGACTCCTTAAGATAGGAGTCCTAACATAGGACAGTCGTGTCCAGAATGTTAGACTAGAGAGTGCATGTTTTCGGCGCTTTTTCTAGCGGCTTGCAGATGCGCTTCCCTCATCTTCGCATTCAACAACGATCATTGCGGCCGGTAGCATTTTATCCTACTCTTTTGACGAATGAGTTCCGGAGCCATGTCATGGTTGAAAAGCTGAGCATTACGCTTCCCACCGAAATGGTGAATGCCATAAAGAGCCGCGTCGAATCCGGCTCCTACGCTTCGACAAGTGAAGTCCTGCGCGAAGCGATGAGGACCTGGTTGCGCTTGGAAGAGGAACACGAAGAGCGCCTTTCAAGCCTTCGCGCGCAGGTGCAGCAATCGCTGAACGATCCCCGGCCGAACTTCTCCACGAAGCAGGTACGGGAACGGCTCGATACGCTTTATGCGAAACATGGCCGATGATCGAGAATGGAGCGTTTGTCGGTTGAATACCGCCCGCAGACCGTCGACGATATCGAGCAAATATTCAAATATGTTCTCGAAACCAGCTTCGACGTAGTAACCGCTGTTCGGTTTACCGACCGTCTCTTCGAAAGATGCGAGAAAATCGGAGACGCCCCCTTCGGCGGCATTTCCAGAGAAGATCTTGGCCCTGGAATCCGGGTCGTGCCGTTCGAGAGAAAAGCTGGCATCCTCTACGTGGTCAGCGATCAGGCCGTCTGGATCACCAATATCTTTTCGGGCAGGCGCGACTATGAGGCGCTGCTGCGGGATCGATGAGCTTTCAACAGAAGGCAAATGCTTGCACGCAGCCTCTATGCAAGAGCCCCATTCACCGCATCGATGATCTTCGCCACCAGCGGATCGCCCGCATGCTCCGCCTTGCGCGCCCGCACCAGGCACGCCTCTGAACGCAGCATGATGCCGTCCGACAATATCTTCAGGTGATTGGCCTTCAGCGTCGACCCCGTGGAGGTGATGTCGACGATGATATCGGCGGAGCCGGAGGCGGGCGCGCCTTCGGTGGCCCCTAGGCTTTCGACGATGCGGTAGAGCTGGATACCGTGCTTTGCGGAGAAGAACTGCTGCGTCAGGCGCCAGTATTTCGTGGCGATCGCCAGCCGTCGCCCGTGGCGCGCACGGAAATCGGCGGCGACGTCGCCGAGATCGGCCATGGTATCGACATCGAGCCAGATTTCGGGAACGGCGACGACGACATCGGCGTGGCCGAAACCGAGCCGGGCGCAGAATTCGACGCGGGCATCGGCTTCCGAAAGCCCCTCGCGGATCAGATCTTCGCCGGTGACGCCGAAATCGATCGAGCCGTTGCCGATCTCGCGGGAGATTTCGGAGGCCGAGAGGAAGGCGATCTCGACGTCATCCAGACCCTCGACGCGGCCGCGATAGGAGCGATCGTTGCCGACGGCGACGATCTTCATGCCGGCTTTCTCGAAGATGGCGGAGGCGTCGTCCTTCATCCGGCCCTTGGAGGGCAGAGCGATGGTGATGGTCATCGGGCGGCCTCCCCGTCTCGCTGCGCCAGCGCCTGTTCGATCCGGTCGAGCCACAGCGCGAAACCGACGGCCGGAATGCGCTTCTTGGCGCCGAGCAACGTCATCAGCCGGTCGAAGCGGCCACCACCGGCCAGCACCGCCGAGGAGCCGTCGATGACGACCTCGAAGACGAGACCGGTATAATAATCGAGCGGGCGGCCGAAGGCGGCACGGTAGGTGAGAAGCCCCGGATCGACGCCGGCATTGCCGAGAGCCGCCACCCGCGCATCGAAGCGCGACAGGGCGCCGTCCAGCGTCAGGCCGGATTTTTTCGCGAAGGCAAACAGCGCTGCCGGCGCGTCGGCGAGCGGTATGCTCAGCGACAGGAACTCGCGCAGGAGGCCGAGCGTGCGGCCATCGAGCGCGGTCTTTTCCAGTGCCCGCTTCTCCTTCAGCCTTGCGGCGATTTCCTTCGGGCTGCGGCTGGCATTGGTGGAATAGCCGGTTGCTTCCATGGTCTCGTCGAGATGGGCGATCAGCGTCGCGTCATCACCAGACGTAAGCAGCGCCTCGATCTCGGGGCTGAGCCCCGTCACCGGCTGCGGGCTTGAAAGCCGCGTCAGCAACGCATCGATCTGTGCGGAATTGCCGAAGGCATGGATCAGCCTTTTCTGCCAGCCGGCAGGCAGGCCGCAGGCGGCGACAACAGCCTCGAAGACCGACTGATCGCCAAGCGTCACCCTCAAGCGCCTGCCCGGCAGACGCGCCGTGAGGATGTCGATGGCATCACCGATGGCACGGGCATCGGCGCTGGCGACATCCGTCTCGCCCAGGTCCTCGATGCCGGCCTGGTAGAATTCATTGGCGCCTTCCCGCCGCTGGCGAAAGATTTCGCCGAGATAGGAATAGCGCTGCGGCGTGCCGGTCGCGGTCTCGATATGGCGCAGGCAGACGGGAATGGTGAATTCCGGCCGCAGGCACAGACTTTTGCCCGTCTCGCTCTCCGTCATGAAGATGCGGCGGCGCAGGTCTTCGCCCGCCATGTCGAGAAACGGCTCGGCCGGCTGGATCACCGGCGTATCGACGCGCAGCGTTCCCAGCCGCTCGAAATCGGCGAGTAGATCGGCGGCAAAGGCTGGAAGGTTGATCAGGGGCATGGGACCCCCTCGAACTGGAAGGACAAGAGAAGGCCCCTCCCCAACCCTCCCCACAAGGGGGAGGGAGTTAATCTGCCGCACCTGCCGTTTTTCATATTCAAGTCCTGACGCGAGGCGATCGGTAAAAGGTCGCTGTGCCTGGTGGAAAATCGTGTTGCAAGCTGATGGCCACGGTCGACTGTTTGATGTCCCCGAGCAGTCGCCGCGCGCGGAACCACCCCCTCCCCCTTGTGGGGAGGGTTGGGGAGGGGTCTTGTCGCAACCTTCCCTTCCAACATCTTACTCGTTCCGCGCCCGGTCCTCGGCCTGTGCCGCCAGCATCTCGCGGACCTTGGCGACCAAGTCGCCCTCCGGCACGGAGACCTGCGCGACGCGGGCTTCGCGCCAGGCCGTGTTGTCCTCGATCTCGCCGGAGAGGCGCTTGCCCTCGATCAGGTCCTTGATCTGCACGACACCTTGGGCCCGTTCGTCGCCGCCCTGGATGATGGCGAGCGGCGAGCCGCGGCGGTCGGCATATTTCAGCTGGTCGCCGAAATTCTTCTTGTTGCCCTGGTACATTTCGGCGCGGATGCCGGCATGGCGCAGCTGTTGCGTGAACTGCTGGTACTTGCCGAGGCTTTCCGTGTCGCGGTCCATGACGCAGACGACGACCGGTGCGATCACCTCTTCCATGCCGAGCTTGCCGAGATTCTTCAGCGCCGTCATCAGCCGCGAGACGCCGATCGAAAAGCCGGTCGCCGGCACCGGCTGGCCCATGAAGCGCGAGACGAGGCCGTCATAACGCCCGCCGCCGCCGACCGAGCCGAAGACGACCTTTTCGCCCTTTTCGTTGGTGACGGCGAACTGGAGTTCGGCTTCGAAAACGGGGCCAGTGTAGTATTCAAGGCCGCGGACGACGGAGGGGTCGATGCGTATTCTTTTAGAACCATACCCAGCGGCGTTCGCGAGCGCTGCGATGGTCCGAAGTTCTTCTATGCCTTGAAGCGCTGTCGCATTGTCACCAGCCACTCGACGCAGCCCATCAACCGTTTCCAAGTTATCGGTGACAAAAGTTTTCCCACCGATAGCATACGACTGCATGTCTGAAACGTCGCGATTGCTTGCATCCTCAAGAGGTACGCCATGCGCGGTGCCGGATGCTGTAACGGCGATGAACCGGGCAAGTCTTTCTATCTGCTCTTCGTTGAGCCCCGCGCCCTTGGTGAAATCACCACTCTCATCCTTGCGGCCGGAGCCGAGCAGCAGCTTGACGCCCTCCGGTCCAAACTTGTCGAGCTTGTCGATCGCCCTGAGCACATTCAGCCTTCGCCCGGCATTCTCCTGGCCACCAAGCCCGATCGCCTCGAGTACGCCGTCGAGCACCTTGCGGTTGTTGACCCGGATCACATAATCCCCGCGCTTGATGCCGAGCGCTTCCATCGTGTCGGCCATCATCATGCACATTTCGGCATCAGCCTGGACGCCGGCGGCGCCCACCGTGTCGGCGTCGAACTGCATGAACTGGCGGAAGCGGCCGGGGCCCGGCTTCTCGTTGCGGAAGACGTAGCCGGCGCGGTAGGTGCGGTAAGGGAGCTGGATGTCGTTGAAATTTTCCGCAACGTGGCGGGCGAGCGGGGCGGTCAGATCGTAGCGGGCGCTAATCCACTGCTCGTCATCATCCTGCAGCGAGAAGACGCCTTCGTTCGGGCGGTCGGCGTCGGGCAGGAATTTGCCGAGCGCGTCGGTATATTCGAACAGCGGCGTCTCGACCGGATCGAAACCGTAGCGCTCGTAGACTTCGCGGATCTTGCCGGTCATCTCGTCGACGGCACGGATATCGGCGGCGGAGCGATCGACGAAACCGCGCGGCAGGCGGGCTTTCAGCTTCTGGGGCTTCTTCTTTTTATCGTTCATGGGGGTCCGCACTTTCAGCGTCGATCGGTCATGGTTGATCGGTCATTTTAATCGGTCATGGGAATTGGCGCTTTCCCTATCCGATCAGGGCCAAGGCGGCAAGTCTCTGCGCGCTTTCGGACTGGCTGATGCGCGTCGTGCGCGCGCACCGAAATTTTGTCTCCCTGCCTGTCGTTCGTCCAAAACCGCTGCACAGATTTGCGTGGCATGCGCTACAGCGGCCGCGACAGCGTATCCCAGTTATGGATCACCGCGCCCTCGGCCATCGGCGCCTCGGCTTCAGGAATGAGGATGGAATGGGTGTCGCCGCGGATGACGCCCTTCAACTCCGACTGGAAGCTGATCCGCTTGAACTGCACGAAGCCGTCCGGAATGGTCGTCACCGACATCGAGGCCCCGCCGTAGAAATCGATGCTGGCAAGCTCGCCCGCCTTGAGGCTGGAGACGATGGCGCGGTCCTCGATGAAGTCATGGTAGAGCCCGGTCATGTAGCGGCGGATGCTCTTGCCGACCATCGCCCGCATCTGCGGCGTTTCGGCAAATTCCTGCCGCGAGCCGGCGAGATAGCGGATATCCTCGCCTTCCCAGAGGTTGCGGCTGTCACGGGCATTGACGATCGACCGCAACAGCACCTTTCCGGCATAGACATCGGCCCGGCGCAGGAAATCGACGATCGCGCCCGTGGCGCGCAGATCGGGCGTCGAGATGCCACGCTCCCAGCGCGAAACCGTCGGCAGGGAAAAGCCAAGCTTCCAGGCGATATCGCTCTGGCTCAAACCCGCCTTCAGCCGGTAGTCCCGCAACTGCCTGACCAGTTCGCCCTGCACCAAAATCGCCGACATGTCGTCTTTTCTAAAATCCAGGATTGAGTAACTTGCAGAATCAAAACCGAAGGATTAGCAAATGATCAATCCTTGGCATTTAAGTTGCGGTTTTTGTGCATTATTTTCAATTTCATGGGAGCGTTTCACGCAGTCTGCAACGGAACGATGAGAGACAAGAACAATTCTTTTTTCCCGGCGGGTAAAGCCCTATTTCGCGGCGCGACCAGCTTAATGGCAAAAACTGTCCCGTTTTTGCAAAAGCCGCCCGTGCGGCGGGAGAGCAAGGAGCGGAAGACGGCATGCTGCAGTTGATGAAACCGGGATTCGGCAGGATCCTGCCCGAAGACAGCCGCGCTCATGAAGAATGGGTCCAGACGCTGGTGGGACGGAACTATCTTGTCGAAAGATGGCATTGCGACCTTTCCACCGGCATATTCGCCATCGGCGAGACCACCAAGACACGACACGGCCTTGGCGACACGCTCTGCGGATTGCTGGACATCATCCGCAACTATCACGAGGATCATCACACGACAGTGCTCAACATCCTCGAACAGGCCACCGCTGCGGCCTCCTCCTTCTGCTTCTGCACGTCGCTGCAGGAAGCGGGTGGCGCCACCATGCCGGTTTTCTGCGTCGGCACCTCGACCATGGGCGCTCCACCGGCCGGCGGGCGCATGCAGGGCATCTTCGCCTTCGCACTGGCAGGCGGCTGAACCGTCTTTTCAGGAAAGCGCGATCTGCGGGTCTTTTCTTTGGTCGGCCGCACTCCTATCTTGGCGTCATGCGCGCCGTCATCCTCATCACTGCCCTCTTCTGTGCCCTGATCAGCGGCTGGACGGCTTCGCTCGCCCGGGTGCAGGATCTGGGCGGCATGGTGACGATGCATCATACCCGCGCATCCGCGGACCACGGCGCATCTGCAACCTCTGGACGGGATCACTGCGCGCCCGACGCGAAAAACTGCGATCATCATCCGCAGACGGTGCATCCGCTGCTCTGCGCGGCCTGTTTCGCCGTCGTCCTCGACACGCCTGATCTCGGCAGAGCCGAGCCTACCGGCTCGGCAATCCGGCCGCGGCCGCAAAAGCCACTGCAGGCGACAGCCCTCGAACCACAGTTCCCACCTCCCAAAACATTGCTCTCGACTTCCTGAACGCGGAGACAACTCCGCATTTACGATTTTCAGAAACGAAAGAGAGCACAAGATGTCTCTGAGATACCTCATGGCCGCCGCTGCGCTGGCCCTAACCTTCACCGCCCCCGTCGCCGCGCAGGAGATGGACCACAGCAAGATGGATCACGGCTCCATGCAGGGCATGAGCGAGTCGAAGGGCGATACAGGTCCGTCCAGCAAGGCCTTTGCCAAGGCCAATGCGAAGATGCATGAAGGGATGGACATCACCTTCAGCGGCAACACCGATGCCGACTTCGTGCGCGGCATGATCGCCCATCACCAGGGGGCGATCGACATGGCGAAGATCGAACTTGAATACGGCAAGGATGCCGAACTGCGCAAACTCGCCGAAGACATCGTTTCCGCCCAGGAAGCGGAGATCAGGATGATGAAGGAATGGCTCGCCAGGAACGGCGGCTGATCCTCCATTCATAAAGAGCGACGCCGGAGCTTGTCTCCGGCGTCTGCGCGACACCTCTTTTCGCCCCACGTTGACCGAAGACAATGACAGGCACATAATTCTGTCAGGGTGTGGGAGGACATCATGAAGATATTCAAGAATATTGCCGGCATCTTCGTCATATTGCTCGGCGGTCTCTGGATGCTACAAGGTTCCAATATCATTACTGGCAGTCCCATGTCGGACAACAAGGAATGGCTGGTGATCGGCGCCATGCTGGTGATCTTCGGCGCGGTTCTTCTCTATATGAACAACAGACCGACGGCCCGCTTGCACTGAGGATGGGGCGAGAGCGGTTTACGGGCGCACGAAAGACGCCCGCATCTGCTCGATCTTTTCCCGGCAACAACATCCTTCGACATGGTCGTTGACCAGACCCATTGCCTGCATGAAGGCATAGACCGTGGTCGGGCCGACGAAGGTCCAGCCGCGCTTTTTCAAATCCTTCGATATTGCCAGTGACGTTGGCGTCGTCGGATTGGCGGCGATTGCCTCGTAGGTGACGGCCTTCGGCCGCTCGTTGGCGCCCGGCTCATGGCTCCAGAAATAGCGCGCGAGCGTGCCGAATTCGGCTTTCAATTCCTGCGCCCGCTTCGCATTGTTGATCGTCGAGACGATCTTGCCGCGATGCCGGACGATACCGGCGTCGACGAGGCAGCGTTCGACATCGGCATCGCCGAAGGTGGCGACCACATCGAAATCGAACCCGGCGAAGGCGGCGCGGAAGGCTTCCCGCTTTCTGAGGATGGTCAGCCAGGACAGGCCGGACTGGAACCCTTCGAGGCAGATCTTCTCGAACAGCCGGATATCGTCGGCCATCGGACGGCCCCACTCTTCATCATGGTAACGCTGGTAGTCTTCCAGATTGGCATGCCAGGCGCAACGGTCGCGACCGTCCTCGCCGGTGATGATTCCCCTTGCCGTCACGCGTTTCTCCCTGCTTTTCCGTGCTTTACCATTTGCCAACCATAGTCCTAAAGCGGGCGATAACCCTACCCAAAGCTTTATCGGCTGGAATGCCTTTTAATGAATGGCCATTTACCATTCGCTCGCTCACCGGTGCCACCATCGCCCCATTCCGCCAAGCCCATTGGCGTTCATATCCCGCCCGCCGTCCATCCAGCCTGCGGACGGCGGAGCTATGAGACAGTCCCGGCGAAAGGTAGCGAGTCCGCCCGATGATGAAGAAAACCCTGATCCTTGCGACGTCCCTGTTCGTTGCATTTTCCAGCCTCGCGGAAGCGCAGGACCGCTATCAGAACCGCCCGCCGGTGATTATCAGCCCGGACCTGACAGCCCCCTGGGTCACCCAGCTCGGCGGCAGCGTCCAGCCGGTCGTCTACCGTCAGCAGCGCCCTATAGACGTTCAGAGCGAGCGCGCCACCCGAAAACAATATCTGCTCCAGCGCCGTGTCAAACGCTCCGGCGTTGCCGTCGCGCAGCCGGTCGCCATGACCCGCGCCCAGAGGCCCGCGCAGCGCCAGTTCGATCCGCAATTCCTGCCGCAAACGGTTGCCTACGAAACCCAGGAAAAGCCGGGCACGATCGTCATCGATACCAACAGCCGCTTTCTCTACCTCGTCACCGGCAATGGGCAAGCGCGGCGCTACGGCGTCGGCGTCGGCAAGCCGGGCTTCGAATGGGCCGGCGTCCACAAGGTGACCCGCAAGTCCGAATGGCCGGTCTGGACGCCGCCATCCGAAATGATCGCCCGTGAAGCGGCCAAGGGACATTATCTGCCGGTCAGCATGGAGGGCGGCCCGGCCAATCCGCTCGGCGCCCGCGCCATGTATCTCGGCTCGACGCTCTACCGCATCCACGGCACCAACGCTCCCTGGTCGATCGGATTTGCCGTCTCGTCCGGCTGCATCCGCATGCGCAACGAGGACGTGGTCGATCTCTACGAGCGCGTCAAAATCGGTACCAAGGTCGTCGTGATCTAAGCCATCGCCTACCCGCCGAAAGGCCAATAACGTGGCCTTTCGGCAACAGCAGCTCCCGACGTAACAGGTATAACGATCAGATTTCCTCTATCCAAGACGCGTTAGACTTGCGTAAAACGCAATATTGAATAGCGTCTCGCAGCTTGGGACCGGATGAGGGAAATCTGTCGATGAACTATGCCTTGCAGACATTGGCCGCAATCGGGTTTGCGGCCGCTGTTACTTTCGGCGCGTCGAGCGCTTCGGCTTTCATGCCGGGTCAGCCCGCAACCACGCAGTCCACACCGGACGTCACGCTGGTGGCGATGGAGAAGAAGCCGGCGAAGAAATTCTGGCGCACCAAGGTGCGGCTCACGACCGACGAGGCGCCCGGCACCATCATCGTCGATACCAACAACAAGTACCTTTATTACATCGAGGGCCCGAACCGGGCCACCCGCTACGGCATCGGCGTCGGTCGCGAAGGCTTCGGCTGGTCGGGCCTCGTCAAGGTGCAGCGCAAGGCGGAATGGCCGGGCTGGACGCCGCCGCCGGAAATGATCATCCGCGAACGCAAGAAGGGCCGCATCCTTCCGGCCTACCAGGAAGGCGGCATCGACAATCCGCTCGGCGCCCGGGCGCTCTACCTCTACAAGGGCAAGAGCGATTCCGGTTTCCGTATCCATGGCACCAACCAGCCTTGGACGATCGGCCAGAACATGTCTTCGGGCTGCATCCGCATGATGAACAAGGATGTCGAACACCTCTATGAGCGTGCCGGCATCGGCACCAAGGTCATCGTCGTCGGCCCCGGCAACAAGCAGGGCGATGTGTCCTATGACGATCGCGGCGTGGACATCCTGCGCACCATCTTCGGCGGCTGATCACTCAGCATCGGTAGTATCGAAAGCGTCCGCTTCGGCGGGCGCTTTTTTGTTTGCCGGTTCGGACCTGACGCACTGCCGATGTCCGTTCACTTCTGAAGCAAGGCCGGTTTTTCACCGCCATAGGCCCAGTCGAGCAGTTCCACGGTGTGCAGGATCGGCATCTTCGTGCTGGTGGCGATCTGGGTGATGCAGCCGATATTGCCGGTGGCGATGATATCGGCCTTCGTCGCCTCGATGTTCTTCACCTTGCGCGCCTTCAGCGTCGCGGAAATCTCTGGCTGCAGGATGTTGTAGGTTCCGGCCGAACCACAACAGAGATGCCCCTCCGCCGGATCGCGGACCGTAAAGCCGGCGTTCTTCAACAACAGCTTCGGCGCCACGGTGATCTTCTGGCCGTGCTGCATCGAGCAGGCCGAGTGGTAGGCGACCGTCATGTTTTTCGCCTCCTGCCGCGGCAGATCGAGGCTTGTCAGATATTCCGTGATGTCCTTTGCCAGCGCCGACACCCGTGCGGCTTTTTCAGCATAGGCCGGATCAAGGCGCAGCATGTGGCCATAGTCCTTGATCGTCGTGCCGCAGCCGGAGGCGGTGATGACGATCGCGTCCAGCCCGCCTTCGTCTGCCGCCTTGATCCAGACATCGACATTGCGGCGGGCAGAGACGAGCGCCTGTTCTTCCCGGCCCATGTGATGGACGAGCGCTCCGCAACAGCCCTCGCCGTCCGGCACCACGACCTCGACACCGAGCCGCGTCAGAAGCCGGATCGTCGCCTCGTTGATTTCCGGCTTCAGAACCGGTTGAGCGCAGCCCGTGAGAATGGCGACGCGCCCGCGCCTTTCGGCGTCTGCCGCCCGTGTTCCCGGTTGGTCTGCGTTGGACGGTGGCGCAACGTGGCGCGGCGCCAGATCGAGCATGACACCGAATGTCTTCAGGGGCGGCACCCGTCTCAGCAACGCCGCAAAGGGCCGACCGATGCGCGCAGCCTTGAGCGCCAGCCGGAAGCGCGAGGGATAGGGCAGGACCGCCGCCAACATCGCGCGCACCAGCCGATCCTTCAGAGGCCTTTTGTAGGTGTTTTCGATATGGACACGGGCGTGATCGACCAGATGCATATAGTTCACGTCGGATGGGCAGGTGGTCATGCAGGCAAGGCAGGAGAGGCAGCGGTCGATATGGGTCACCACTTCCTCATCCGCCGGGCGGCCGTTTTCCAGCATGTCCTTGATCAGGTAGATACGCCCGCGCGGGCTGTCGAGCTCGTTGCCGAGCGTCACATAGGTCGGACAGGTGGCGGTGCAGAAGCCGCAATGCACGCATTTGCGCAGGATCGCCTCGGATTCGGCAACATGCGGGTCGGCGAGCTGGGCGGCAGTGAAGTTGGTTTGCATCAGCAACAAGCCCCCGCATTGGAGGAGAGATACCCCCCTCTGTCACTTCGTGACATCTCCCCCTCAAAGGGGGAGATCGGGCGCTTGCGGCAACTCAAGCTCTCCGACCAGAGCGACGGAATTCGCTGCACTTTCAAAAGAACAGTGAGGGCAACGTCATGCACCGCATCTGATCCCCCCCCTTGAGGGGGAGATGTCACGAAGTGACAGAGGGGGGTATTCGGAATGCGCGTCATACTCAAAAACTCATCTTCCCCGGATTGAAAATCCCCTTGGGATCGAACCTATGCTTCAATCGCGCCGACAGCGCGGCAACTGCCGGCGGCTCCGGTTCGAACGCTGGCGTCTTCGCGCGAATGGCATCCGAAGCCCGCACCAGCGTCGCGTGTCCGCCGCCGACACCCTTGATATAACGGCGCAGCAGATCGGCTTCGGCGTCGGCCTCCATGCGCAGCCAGACGAGGCCGCCCTGCCAGTCATAGAAGGCATCGACGCCCGCTTCCAGCCGGAGGGCGGCCACCAGTTGATGCCCGGCGGAGGGGGCAACGGAAACACGCCAGAGCGGCTTTTGCGTGGCATCCGCATAGGATTTGACGTCGCGAATCTCCCGCCAGAGGGATGTTGTCGCGTCGTGATCGAGAATGGCGACAGGAGCAATCGACGCAAAGGCGGCAACGAGCTTTTCGCGGCGGACTGCGACGGAAGCTGCCAGGCCCTCGAGCCGCAGCACCGTCGCAGCGCCGTCCGGCAGAACGCCGCTGATAAACCGGCCCTTCACACTTTCCGGCAGATGCGCAGCACCCGAAACCTCGACCGGCAGAGCCATTGCCCGAGCCATGGCGGCTGCGGCTTGCGCATCATCCAGCCCGGACACAACGATCATCGCCGAGGCTGGCGGCAGCGGCAAAACCTTGAACGTGACCTCCGTCAGAAGCCCCAAAGTGCCGTGCGAACCACAGAGCAGCTTGACGAGATCGAGGCCGGTGACGTTCTTCATCACCCGGCCACCGGACTTGATGATCTCCCCTGCCCCATTGGCGAACCGGATGCCGAGCAGGTGGTCTCGCGCTGCACCCGCCACGAGGCGGCGGGGGCCGGAAGCGTTGGTGGCGAAGACGCCGCCGATCGTTGGCTCGCCCGCGGTTGCGATGACGCCGCGATAGTCGAGCGGCTCGAAGGCGAGCATCTGGCGGTTTTCAAGAAGCATTGCCTCGATCTCGGCGACCGGCGTTCCGACCTTTGCCGTCATGGTCATCTCGGCCGGATTATACGAAACGACCCCCGAAAGTTTTCGCGTCGAGAGCAGCCGGTCGGCAGCCACCGGATTGCCCAGGCCGGAGCGCGTTCCGCCGCCCTCTATCTTCAGCGTCAGGTCATTGCGGGCGATGGTGGCGACGATGCCGGCCGCTTCCGTTTCGGTTTCCGGCTCGAATATCGGGATCATGCAGCAGGACGCCCTTCGAGCGGAAAGACCTTGGACGGGTTCATGATCCATTGCGGGTCGAAGGCGGCGCGGGCCGCCATCTGCTGATCGAGGTCGGCTTGGCTGAACTGATGCAGCATCAGGTCGCGTTTTTCGATGCCGACGCCGTGTTCGCCGGTAAGGCAGCCGCCTGCATCGACGCAGAGCTTGAGGATATCATTGCCCGCAGCTTCCGCGCGCGCGGCATCTTCCGGATCGTTGATGTTGTAGAGAATGAGCGGATGCATGTTGCCGTCGCCGGCGTGGAAGACGTTGGCAACGCGCAGGCCATATCCGTCGATGATCTCGCTGGTTTTCTTCAGTACGTAGGAGAGCTGACCGAGCGGCACCGTGCCGTCCATGCAGATATAGTCGGCGATGCGGCCGGTGGCGCCGAAGGCCGACTTGCGGCCCTTCCAGATCAGCGCCGCCTCTGTCGCCGACTGGCTCTCCTTGATCGTCGAGACGCCATGGCGGCGGGCGATCTCGATGATGTTCGAAAGCATCGCCTCCATCTCGGCGTCCGAGCCCTCGACCTCGACGATCAGCAACGCCTCGACGTCCATCGGATAGCCTGCATGCGCGAAGGCCTCGCAGATGCTGATCGCCGGCTTGTCCATGAATTCGATGGCGACCGGGATGATACCGGAACCGATGACTTCGGCGACGCAGGAACCGGCTTCTTCCGACGACGGGAAGCCGAAGAGCACCGGGCGCGCGCCTTCCGGCTTGGCGATCAGCCGCACCGTCGCCTCGGTCACGATGCCGAGCTGGCCTTCGGAGCCACAGACGAGGCCGAGCAGGTCATAGCCCGGCGCATCCAGCGCCTTGCCGCCGAGTTCAATCACGGTTCCGTCGAACAGCACCATCTTCACGCCGAGCAGATTGTTGGTCGTCACACCGTATTTCAGGCAGTGGGCGCCGCCGGAATTCATGCCGATATTGCCGCCGATGGTGCAAGCCAATTGCGAACTCGGATCCGGCGCATAGAAGAAACCATCGGCCGAAACGGCTTCGGAAATATTGAGGTTGGTGACGCCGGCCTGAACCGTTGCCGTGCGGTTGGCGAAATCGATATCGAGAATGCGCGACATCTTCGACAGGCCGATCACGACCGCATCCGCCTGAGGGATCGCACCGCCGGACAGCGATGTGCCGGCACCGCGCGGCACGACGGGGATGCCGTAGCGGCTGCAATACCTCAAGACCGCCGCCACCTGCGCCGTCGTTTCCGGCAGGGCAACGGCAAGCGGCACCTGGCGATAGGCGATGAAAGCATCCGTTTCGAAGGGTACCAGCCCGCGTCTCTCACTGATCAGGCAATCAGGCGGCAGGAGGTCCGAAAGGTCCTCGATGATGGCTGCGCGGCGGGAAAGGACGCTTTGCTTCGGCTCCAGAAAGGCGATCGTCTCCGGCATTTCGGCCTCCTGGTTCGTCCTCGATGCGAGATTGGTATTTTTTCTTTACCACTACCACGACGACGCAGCAAATGTTAATCAGTTTTTCCGTTTTCGAAACAATGGTCAAGATTGATGACAAACCTGGGCGATCTCGAGGTCTTCACCCGCGTCGTAGCGACGGGCAGCATGTCGGCCGCCGGCCGCGCGCTCGGCTTTTCGCCTGCCGTCATCTCCAAGCGGATCAAGCGGCTGGAAGACCGGCTCGGCACGCGGCTGCTGCAGCGCACGACGCGGCAGATTTCGCTCACCGAAGCGGGACAGGGGTTTTACGATCGCGTGCTCGGCGTTCTCGCCGGCGTCGAGGATGCCGAGGCCTTCGCCTCCGGCCGCTCCGGCCAGCCGCAAGGAACGCTTCGTGTCACGGCGCCCACCTCTTTCGGCCGCATGCATGTCGCGCCGCATCTGGCCCACTTTATCGAGATGCATACCGAACTTGTGGTGAATATCGTTTTGTCAGACGAATTCACCGACATCGTCGCGGAAGGTTTCGATCTGGCGATCCGCATCGGCGAACTCGACGATTCCAGCCTGGTTGCACGAAAACTGGTGCCGGTGCGACGCATCCTGTGCGCTTCGCCCACCTATATCGAGCGCTACGGCATACCGGAAACCGTCGATGATCTCGGCCGGCATGTCTGCCTGCGCCAGCACAACCACGACACCTGGAAGCTGGAAAGCCGGCAGGGGTCGCTGAGCTACAAGCCGCAGGGCCGGCTGATCACCAATTCGTCGGAAGTCGTGCGCGAAGCCGTGCTCTCCGGCGCCGGGATTGCACTGCGCTCGACCTGGGATATCGGTGGTGACCTGAAGTCCGGCAGGCTGCTGCAGGTCTTGCCAGCCTGGGAAGGGTCCAGCAATCTCTTCGTCTCAGCGGTCTACCCCAGCCGCCAGTTCCTGCCGGCCAAGGTGAGGCTGTTCATCGACTATCTGGCAGGTCTTTACGGCCCCCAGCCCTATTGGGAGCGGTAAATTCCGGCGGGACAAGCTCCCAGAATCCATATCTGCGGCCGTGCTCCTTTCGCAGGCCGGCAATAAAGGCATCATGGGACATCAATCCGTCATTGCCACCGGGGCGCGCGGCGAGCGCCGAGAGCGTTGCAAGATAGTCAGCCCCGTACCCGTAGGCCTCAGACAGGCCTCGGCCGATGATGCGGTCGAGCAGGGCCCGGTAGAGAACGGTTGCCGCAGCCGGATGGTCCTCTTCGAAGGCCTCGGCAGCGGGCCGAAGAAATTCATAAAACTCCCCCTCCCAAGCGTCGGCTCTTGCGACGACATAGCGCGCAGCGAGATCGAGCCTTGGCCATGCCAGAAAGAACCGCAGCGCAGCATGGGGACTGGGGTGCGCTTCCACGAAAGCGAAGGCCTTGTCGAGCGCCTCGAATTCCTCGAAATCACCGGCCTTGGCGATGTATTCCCGCAGCATGCCGGCGTCGAGCCCTTGCTCGAAGACCTTCCAGCGCAGCGCCTGCGAAGCGGAACGATCCTTCAGACCGTCGAGAATGGCGGCCTCCAGCCGTTCCTTATCCGGGAGCGGCTTCATATCGCCTCTCAGGATATCGGCGCGACGGGCAAAGCCGATGCGGGACTTGCGGTGTTTGCGAACCCAGATCAACGCCTCCGCATAGCGGCCGGCAGCATGGAGCCGTTCGGCGATGACGGTCGGTTCGCGCAAAGGTTCCGGCAGGGCTTCCTCGATTGCCACATAGCTGTCGAGATCACCGTGAGCATCGGCAATGGCGCGGCGCGCATAAACGATGGCGGGCAGAAAGGGCGTTCCAGCCGGTATTTCCATAGCCGCGGCAAGCGCTTCGTCCCATACTTTCAGCACGTCCGGCGGCAGCACGGCGGCGACCTGCACCGCGAGCAGCGTCTTGAAGCCATGGTAGTCCATCCCACCGAGTGCCGGCGTGATCAGCATGGGGATCTGTGCCTGCTTTTCGGCGGACATCGCCTGCGCCAATCGCCCGGCAGCTTCGCAGGCCTGACCGTAAATTCCGGCGATGCGACCGCTGGAATCGTTGACGCGCTCGGCAATGCCCTCGTAACCGAGCACGAACCGGATCAACCGCTCCAGCGCCATGCCGGGGTCAACTGCGCCGAACTCCTTGACAATGCTGGCCGAGATACTTTCGAGATCGTTGCCGAAGGCGCGCTCCTTCTGCCAGCGGATGCGCGTGCGGGCTTTTTCCAGCATGGCGAGACGGCTGTCGATCAGTTTCGCGACAGCCGCGGCGCCGCCGATGCCGGCAAGCGCCGCATTCAAGCGCTTTTTGAAGGACGGATTGAGCGCCGCTTCATCCAGCGCGATCTGCACGAGCCTTTCAAGGCCGAGCACCGTCAGCCCATCCTTGTCCAGTTTCGCTTTCTTTGCCGCTTTCGCCATGGTTTTGAACAGACCGAATCTTTTTCGATATGGTCTCAGACTTAAAGGATTTCCCGGTCTTCGTCTGCATGATGCTTGCGGATCGAGCGGACGATGAGCCACATGGAGATCACGGCGACGGGGACGAAGAAGCCGGTGAGCACGCTGGATTTCACCGGCAGGCCCTCGCTTTCCAAGGCCTTGGCGAGGTAGCCGAAGAGGCCGACGACATAATAGGAAATGGCGGCGACCGACAGGCCTTCGACGGTCTGCTGCAGGCGCAGCTGCAGCTTGGCGCGCCGGTCCATGGAGTTGAGCAGAACGCTGTTTTGCCGTTCGAGTTCGACATCGACCCAGCTTCTGAGCAGAGCGGTAGCGCGCGTCAGCTTGCGCGACAGGTTGGCCTGGCGTTCTTCGACCGACTGGCAGGTGCGCATGGCCGGAGCCAGTCGCCTTTCAAGGAAAGTGCCGAGGGTTTCGTAGCCCGGCACACCGGTCTCCGTCAGCGAGCGGATACGCTCCTGGACGATGCCGTAGTAGGCACGGCTGGCGCCGAACCGGTAGAGGCTGAGGGCAGCGCCCGCTTCCAGTTCTGCCGCGAGCAGCGTGATCTCGGCAAGCATCTCATCGGCCTTTTCGCGGACGCTGCCGCGCATCTTCTGGGTGACGCCGGTCAGCCCGTCTTCGATGCGGCGGATATCCGGCGACAGCGATTGCGCCAGCGGCAGACCGAGCATGGCGAGCGTCCGGTAGGTCTCGATGTCGAGCAGGCGCTGCACCAGAGCGCCCGTCCCCGCCTCCGTCATGCCCCGGTCGATAACGAGGATCTGCGTCAGGCCGTCACCGTTCTGGCGGAAATCGGTCAGCACGACGGCCTGGCCATTCTTGACGTCGCTGTAACAGAGGCTGGTCGGATCGAACGCGCTCATCGCCGCGCGGGTCTCTTCCGTATCCGGCCGGATCTCGAGGCGGATGCCGGAAATCAGGCTTCCCGGTGGGGAAAATCCGTCGCCGAAGGGATGGGTGGTCACTTCGCCGCCGAAACGATCCGGAATGACGCCATCCCAGAAATAGGTGGAGAATTCGGTATGCCGCTCCCAGCGCAGCGTGCCCTGGCCCCAGGACATGGCATGATGATTGGCTTCGCGGCTCGGCGGCGAGACGCCGCGGGCGCGCGACAATTCCGAGAGGACGGCATGATCGACCCCGGAGCCGCCATCCGTCATGAAAGCAAGCTGGAAGATGACGCGCGGCGATGTCACCAGCGCATATGGTCGTGCATGAATCTCGCCCAACGCCTGCGCCCGGGCGGGTGCTGACGGAAATGCAAAACTACCCTTGGCCACGAAGCGCTTCCCCTCTCACGCGTCAATCAGAACCCTCTTATCAACAGGTGGAGCAAAAGGGAAAGGACGCTTTGACGCAGATGCAACTTTGTTGCCGAGAGCATTTCACAAAGTGGCTAAAGAAATTGACCACTTTGGCGCAGATGACTAGATTGGCGCCAAGGAGAGCCGCCGTGACCGACGACACCATTGATGCCTATGCCCGCATCCCTCACAGCCGGACATCCGCAGAAATCATCCAGCAAATCGAACTGCTGATTCTCGAAGGCGTGTTGCGCGACAACGAACGGCTGCCGAGCGAGAGGGAGCTGTCGCGCCGATTCGACGTCTCCCGGCCCATTTTACGGGAGGCGCTGAAGGAACTGGAAGCACGCGGACTGCTCGTCAGCCATCACGGTGGCGGCACGTTTGTCGCGGATGTCATCGGCCAGATCTTTTCCAAACCGGTGATCGACCTGATTGGCCGGCACCAGAAAGCGACGCAGGATTATCTCGAATATCGCCGCGAACTGGAGGGCATGACGGCGGAGTTTGCCGCCCGACGCGCCACCCGCTTCGACAGGGAAATGCTGACGCGCATCATGGAAGAGATGCGTGCCGCGCATCTCGCGGGCTCGGCGGAAGGCGGGCTCAAGACCGACGTCGAACTGCACAGCGCCATCGGCGAGGCGGCCCACAACAGCATCCTGCTGCATACGCTGCGGGCATGCTACCGACTGTTGAGCGGCGGCATTTTCTTCAGTCGCGAGGTGCTGTTTGCCGCCCCCGGCGCCGGCGACAAGCTGCTTGCCCAGCACGAAGCCATCTACCAGGCGATCATGGCCGGCGACGCGCAGGCCGCCCGGGAGGCGGCGCAGGCGCATATCGATTTCATCATCATGGCAACCCGCGAGGCGGAGCGAACGGGGGAATGGGCCCGGATTTCGCAACTGAGGCTGCAGCAGCGGGATCGCCAGACACGGATTTTGCCGGAGGCTATGTCGGCTGGTCGTGCCCCTGACAACGGCGACCGCTAAACAATTATTGTGGGCATCTCGCCAATGCCGCAAACGTCCTCTAAAAGGGCGCGAACGGGCTATTTCGGTAGCGCAATATCACTAGATTGCCCGTCTTCCGCGCCGCTGCCCCTTCATCTGGGTACCCGCGGATACTATATATATCTCACTAAATATGTGCGTTTACAGGCCACATAAAGCGAGCATACTCAAGTGATATTGCAGTTCGATTGATTCTTTTTTTGAAAGGATGCCCCGACGTTGAACATTCTGAATCGCATAGCCGCAGATGTCCGCCTGATGTTCCGCCGTCCGGTGAGAATGCAATGCGCCGCACTGTGCTATCGGTTCAAGAAGAAGAGCGCGGCGCCCGAAATGCTGCTCATCACCAGCCGCGACACCGGCCGCTGGGTCATTCCCAAGGGCTGGCCGATGGAAGGCAAGCTGTGTCATGAAGCCGCCGCACGCGAGGCTTATGAAGAAGCTGGCGTCAAGGGCGAAGCCGGTGCGGAACGGATCGGCTTTTACATGTACGACAAGGCCATGGATCATGGGCTGAAAATCGAGTGCATGGTTCAGGTCTACCCCCTTGTCGTCCTGGACATGCTGAAGAACTTCCCGGAAAAGGGCAGCCGGAAGATGGAATGGGTTAGCTTCGAGGACGGCGCCAGCCGCGTCGCCGAGCCGATGCTCAAGGATATCATCCTGAACTTCGAACAGCGGCTGCTTGCCACCATGAATCCGGCGCCGCAGGCGGCGGCACAATAAGCTCCTGACATCACATGGATAGCCTGACGCGAGCTACGCCCTATAAAGCTACGCTTTTTAGCGCTTTAGCGGCATAAACTGGAGAACCGACGTGGCAAAGCCGCGCCCGCGCCTCGAAAAACCGACACTCGACGAGTACCTGGACAGGTTGACCCTTGCTGAACAGGCGACACTGCATGTCCTGAAGCCATGGGCGGGTGTCGGGCTTGGAATTCTCTTCCTGATCGTCAGCATGATTTTTGCCGCTGCCTATGTGTCCGAGCAGCCCGGCTACCTGATCGTCATTGCCGCCGCCGCGGTCGCCGGCTACATGGCGATGAATATCGGCGCCAACGACGTCACCAACAATGTCGGCGCGGCGGTCGGGTCGCGGGCGATCACCATGACGGCAGCGCTTGTCATCGCCGCCATCTTCGAGGTCGCCGGCGCCGTGTTTGCCGGCGGCCGCGTCGTCTCCACCATCGAGGCCGGCATTGTCGACGCGGCCCAGATGCCGGCGGGCCTTTCCTTCGTCTGGGTGATGATGGCGGCACTGGTGTCGGCTGCCGTGTGGATCAACATCGCCACATGGTCCGGCGCACCGATTTCGACCACCCATTCGATCGTCGGCAGTATCCTCGGCTCGGGTGTCGCCGCGGCAGGCTTTTCCGCCGTGCACTGGGTATCGCTCGCGGGCATAACGGCAAGCTGGATGGTCTCTCCCATCCTCGGCGGCGGCATCGCGGCGCTGCTCCTTGCCTTCGTCAAGACCTTTATCATCTACCGGGAAGACAAGATCGATGCGGCGATCTTCTGGACCCCGATCCTGATTGCCACGATGACCGGGGCCTTTGCCGCTTATTTCGCGGTGATCGGGCTGGAAAAAGTCGTCGACGTCTCCGTCGTCAACGGCATCCTGATCGGCCTGGCCGTGTTCATCCTCACCGTAGCTGCGGCCAGGCCATGGATCGTCCGCCAGGCTCAGGGGCTCGATAACCGCAACCAATCGCTGCGCAAGCTGTTTCAAATGCCGCTGATCCTTTCGGCGGCGCTATTGTCCTTCGCCCATGGCGCCAATGACGTTTCGAACGCGGTCGGGCCGCTTTCGGCGATCGTGGCAAACGTCAATGGTTTAGCGATCCTCACGACAACCCATGTGCCGCTCTGGGTCATGCTGATCGGCGCATTCGGCATCTCCTGCGGCCTGCTTCTCTTCGGGCCAAAACTGATCCGCGTCGTCGGCGAGGAGATCACCAAGCTCAATCCGATGCGTGCCTATTGCGTCGCCCTCGCGACGGCGATCACCGTCCTTCTGGCAACCTCGCTCGGCTTGCCTGTCTCGACCACGCATACGGCCGTCGGGGCGGTGTTCGGGATCGGCTTTTTCCGCGAATGGTATACCCGCAACTCCAAGCGGCGCCTGGAATATGTTCGCCAGAAGACCGGGCACATGGACTTCGAACGGCGCGTTGCGCACAGCCCGGAGGAGTTGCACCGGCGCCGGCTGGTGCGGCGATCCCACTTCATGACGATCGTTGCAGCGTGGATCATCACCGTCCCGGTTTCGGCACTGCTTTCAGCACTCGTCTACTCTATCCTCGCGGCGCTGTTCATCTAAAGGATATGACAATGCGTGCCAACTTCCGCATTCATCGGCTTTTCGTCGACGCGCCACTCTCCATGGGCGCCGTTTACGAAGCGAGCAAGGAACAGTTCAACTACCTCGTCAACGTACTGCGCTTTGAAGCAGGCGATGCCGTTCTCGTCTTCAACGGCCGCGACGGCGAATGGCGGGCGGAGCTTTCCTTGCCGAGCAAGAAGCGGCTGGTCTTGACCGCGACTGAGCAGACGCGCCCGCAGCCTCTTCCTTGTGACCTTCACTACCTGTTCGCGCCGCTGAAGGTCGGCAGGCTCGATTATCTCGTCCAGAAGGCCGTCGAGATGGGCGCCGGGCTGCTGCAGCCGGTAATGACGCAGCACGTGCAGGGCAAGATCACGAGCATGGACCGGGTCCGGGCCAATGTCATCGAAGCGGCCGAGCAGTGCGGCGTGCTCGGCATTCCGCAAGTGCTTGAGCCGCGCAAGCTGGAGGATGTCCTGGAGGCCTGGCCAAAGGAACGGCGCATCATCTTCTGCGACGAGGGAGATGCCGGACAAAATCCACTGCCGATCCTTGCGTCCATAAAAGAGAGCAAGCTGGCTCTGCTGATCGGCCCGGAAGGCGGCTTCTCCGATGCCGAGCGCGCCTTGCTGCGCAGCCTCGATTTCGTCACCGCCATCCCGCTCGGACCGCGGATTCTTCGAGCCGATACCGCGGCAGTCGCGGCCATGGCGGTGATCCAAGCCGCTATTGGCGACTGGCGGTAGCGACTGTGTCTTTTTGGTGCCGGCAAGGTGTTGAAAATTTGAACCAGCCTTGAAACAATTTTGCTTGCACCACACCTCAATCCGGTTCAATCACCCTCCTGATATCTGCCGTCCGGCAGGTTCCGCCTGTTCAAAAGAAGACGCCCATGGCCAGAGATACCACCGACCAGACGCCGGTCAGCTCCATCGCAGACCTGACCGAATATCTCGCCCAGGGCAACAAGCCGAAGGACAGGTTCCGCATCGGAACCGAGCATGAGAAGTTCGCCTTCTTCAAGGCCGACAACAGCCCTGTGCGCTATTTCGGCGAGGCCAGCATTTCGGCGCTTCTGAACGGCATGGCCGCCAAGAGCGGCTGGGAGCCGATCATCGATGCCGGCAACATCATCGGGCTCGCCGAACAATCCGGCCAGGGCGCGATCTCGCTGGAGCCCGGCGGCCAGTTCGAGCTTTCGGGAGCGCCGCTCGAAAACCTGCACCAGACCTGCAAGGAATCCAACCAGCATTTGGCTGTGCTGCGCGAGATCGCCGAGCCGCTCGGCATCCGCTTCCTCGGCATCGGCGGTTCGCCGAAATGGACATTCGCCGAAACGCCGCGCATGCCGAAATCCCGCTACGACATCATGAGCCGCTACATGCCGAAGGTCGGCACCCAGGGGCTCGACATGATGTACCGCACCTGCACGATCCAGGTGAACCTCGACTTCTCCTCCGAAGAAGACATGCGCCGCAAGATGCAGGTGTCGCTGAAGCTGCAGCCGCTGTCGACGGCCCTGTTTGCCAGCTCGCCTTTCACCGACGGCAAGCCGAACGGACTGCTCTCCTGGCGCGGCAATATCTGGCGCGACACCGACAACCAGCGCGCCGGCGTGCTGCGATCCGCCTTCGACGCGGATTTCGGCTTCGAAGACTATGTCAAATGGGCGCTCGACGTGCCGATGTATTTCGTCGTCCGTGACGGCCGTTACCATGACTGCACGCACGTCACCTTCCGCCAGTTCATGAACGGCGCCTTGAAGGGTGAACTCGCCGACTGGGAGCCCAACATGGGCGACTGGACCAACCATCTTTCGACACTCTTCCCCGACGTGCGGCTGAAACGCTTCCTCGAGATGCGCGGCGCCGATGGCGGGCCGTGGCGGCGCATCTGCGCGCTGCCGGCCTTCTGGGTCGGTCTGCTGTACGACGATGCAGCGCTCGATGCGGCCGAGGAACTGACGCGTTCCTGGACCTATGAAGATACGATCGCCATGCGCGAGGCGGTGCCGGCGCAGGCGCTGGCCGCGACGCACAGGGGCACGCCTCTGTTCGACATCGCCCGCGAGGTCCTGTCTATTTCCCGCCTCGGCCTGAAGAACCGCAACCGGCTGAACGGCGACGAGGTCGATGAAAGCATCTTCCTCGCGCCACTGGATGAGGTGTTGGCAAAGAAGGCGACGCTCGCCGAGGATTTGCTTTCGCTCTACAATGGCCGGTGGAACGGCTCGGTCGATCCGGTTTTCACCGAGTATCAGTATTGAGCCGCTAGAACCGCTTCTTCAGGAAGTACCGGGGAATGGCGTTCGGCCCGCCTTCAAGCTCGCCGAACACCTGATAGCCAAGCTTTTCATAGAAAGGCCTGGCCTGGAATTCGAACGTATCCAGCCAGACGCCGATATACCCGCGGGCGCGGGCAAGGGTTTCGGCTTCCTGGATCAGGCGCGAGCCAAGCCCCTGGCCGCGATACTCATCCGGTATCGCCAGATATTTGACGAACGCCCAGCCGTAGCCGTCCACTCCGTAGAGGCCGCCGACGACCTCTTGCGTGTCCGGCTCGCGGATGAGGACCGCAAAATCCGCCTTGTCCTCGACCGGTCCCTTCCTTGCCTCGTTGTACGCGGTAAGCGGCGCAACGATTGCTGCCCGGTGCTCCGGTGCGGGATTTTCGGCAATAACCTCGATGATGGGCGGCTTCATGTGTTTGTCCGATCCTCAAAATGGCGATCATCAATAGCACCAACAGCCCGCTTTGGAAGTGGCGACTATCTCGCGCCGGCGGAGCGGTTTGCCACTGCGTCTGTCCCGGCTAATAAAAAACGTTCCCACCCTGCTTTTTCCCGTTATAGTGCAACGACATGCGTCGTTTCGCCCGCAGGAGAGGACTGGAGATGATTCCGCTTTTTGACATGATGATGCAGGCGCAGAACGGCAATGCCATGGACGTGATGGCCAAGCAATTCGGCCTTGCCCAGGAACAGATGGCCAAGGCGACCGCCGCGCTGATGCCGGCCTTCTCGACCGCGTTCAAGCGCAACACCGCCAACCCCTATGATTTCGGCGCCTTCCTGACCGCCATGTCGAGCGGCAACTATGCGCCGTATTTCGAGGATATGAGCAAGGCCTTCACGCCGCAGGGCATGGCCGATGGCAACGGCATTCTCGACCAGCTTTTCGGCTCCAAGGACATGTCACGGGCGATCGCCGCGCAGGCGGCCCAGATGACCGGCATCGGACAGGAAATCTACAAGCAGATGCTGCCGGTGATGGCGAGCGCGATCATGGGCGGGCTGTTCAAGCAGGCCTCAGGGCAGATGGGCGGGATGCAGAACCCGTTTGCCAACACGCCGATGGAAGCGATGATGAAGCCTTGGCTGGAGGCATCCGGATTTACCAAGAAGCCGGAACCGGCACCCAACCCCTTCGACAATCCCTTCACGCAGGCCATGCAGAATTTCTTCGGCATGGCCAAGCCCGAGGAAAAGCAGCAGCCTGCACCCGACATGTTCGCCGCGAACCCCTTCATCAAGGCGTTCCAGGACATGATGAGCGGCGGTGCGGCGGCGAAGGAGCCCGAAAAGAAACCGGCCGACAAGGACCCGACGGCGCCCTTTGCCGAGATGTTCAACACGATGTTCGACAGCGGTATCGAGGCACAGAAGGAATACCAGAAGAGCATCGACAGTCTGTTCGAGACGTATCGGAAGAATACGACGGTGTGATCCGCCGGTGTTGTCGTGGTGGGCAACGTTAGATGCGGTCCGCAGACGTAGGTGCTTGTAGTGATCGAGGCTTACATCATTTTTGCAGAAGGTGTTGGACAAGTAAGTGTATTACTGTGCAACGCTTGACTCTAATCAGGAGCCCGATGAAGGCGAAGAAAGACGAAATAAAGTCCCGTATATTAGCAGGACTGGCCGATCAGCTTGACCCGTACATGTTTGAGCAGGGGTTTTCCCGTGCAAAATCAAGCTTAATCTATAAGCGTGCCATTGGTGTTTCCACCCAGAAGATCGATATATCTGTACAAGTTCATCCCAAGGATAATCCGAACGCGGCTGCAGCAGTTTATCCTCAAATGGAAATACTCGTACCTGTGGTCGACACGATTTTGGAAGAGATGGTTGGCAACAATCTCGGTCTACTTGAAGGTATCACCGGTGGCTCGTCGAAACAGCCCATCGGCTTTACATCAGAGAAGGCGCATGATGGTCGCTGGTTCCTATATGAACCGGAGTCGGCTCCTGGGCTAGTTGACAATATTAGGGCCTTCATTGAGCGTTGGACGATGTCTTTCTTGGATAGTTATACGACGCCAGAAGATATTATCGTGACCGATCGGCGGAACGATGCAAGGTTGGCCCGTGACCGAGCACAGATGATGCGAGTAGTGGCGGCGGCGCTCGTCAGCAACCGCAAGGACTATGCACAGGCGACAATGGAAAAATGGCTTGGAACACCTGGCGCCCGTCGCCGCTATGAGCAGGTTTACGACTATATACAGCAAGCCACGTGAGGGCGATTTTGGTGAAAGCAAGATAAAGCGGCGGCGCTGGTGCTGTAAATTTCCGTCTTGCCGATCGGGAGAAAATGGCCGACAGCCGAATATGAAGCATTCGCCAAACCGCAGCCTCCCCTCGCCGACCTCCTCAACGCCCCCAAAAACGAAAAAGCCCGGTGCCGGCCTTGGGGACCGCACACCGGGCAAGCAGCAGGGCAATTGGCTCTAACCCTGCGGGGAACGGTAACGCACAGAGGCGGCTGCGCGTCCCTGTTGCGCGGAACGTCTTTCGACGTCTGAGGCGCGCAACAAAACTTTGAACTGCGGCGGAATTCCTGACTTGTCGCTCGGGAATTCCGCAGCGAATGCATCCGTCAATCGAGACGCGCATTCCTGTAAAACGTGTTCGTCCGATTGCGCGACGCCTGCGTCAGGTAACGGCCGGGATCATCGAAGAACGACGAGGTCAGCGCCTCGCGCACTTCTTCACGGCAGAGCCCCATATCGAGCAACTGATGATCGTCGAGGTCGTGCAGGTTGCCGATCGCTTTTCGGTTTCGCAGACGGCGCCATACCGATTTCAGCACGCCCGTCAGCCCCGTCTGGCGGGACGTCGCGGACAGCTTCCCGGTGAGGGTTAGATCGAGAGTGTGATCGGTCGTGCGCATGATACTGCTCCTTTTTTCAGGCACGAAGCGACCCGTCCCGCCGCAGGAGGTCGGCGCGGGGGAGGGTCGAAACTTGATGATGGTCCGGCTTCGCCACATGCGGGCCGAAGCGGTGATTGATGTCGTTTGCAGGACCAAATTCGCAAATCCTTATTGATCAGTCCAACGAATGTTTCTAATGATATTCATCAAACAATTTTATGAGTAACCTTTGGGAGCGTGGACATGTCCGCACCACTCGATATCGACCAGCTTCAGACTTTTGTTGCCATCGCGGATACCGGCAGCTTCACCAAGGCGGCCGATCGCGTCTTCAAGACCCAGTCTGCCGTTTCGATGCAGATGCGCCGGCTGGAGGAACGGATTGGTAAGCAGCTCTTTGCGAAGGACGGCCGCGGCAATCGGCTGACGACGGAGGGCGATCGCCTCCTGAACTTCGCGCGGCGGATGATCCGCCTCAACAACGAGGCGATTGCTTCCTTTGACGACAACCGCCTGGAAGGGACGCTGCGGATCGGCACGCCCGACGACTACGCCGACCGCTACATGCCGGAGATCATCGTCCGCTTCGCCAAGACCCATCCGAACGTCGAACTCTTCATCGTCTGCGAACCCTCGGTAGACCTCGCCGAGAAGATGGCCAAGGGCGATCTCGACATCGCGCTCGTCACGCACAACCCGCGCGCTCGCGCCTCGGATGTGGTGCGGACCGAGCCGCTCTGCTGGGTGAGCTCGATCAACCACCCGCTGCCGGAGAACGCGCCGGTGCCGCTCGCCGTGGGCAAACGCGACTGCCTGTGGCGGCAGGCCGCCTGCTCGGCGCTTGATGCGACCGGCAAGGAATACAACATCCTGTTCACCAGCTGGTCATCGACCGTCGTCGCGGCGGCGGTGCTCGCCGGCATGGCGGTGTCGGTACTGCCGGAATCGGCGCTGCGCACCGGCATGAAGGTCCTGACCCAGGCTGATGGCTTCCCGGCGCTGGCACCGGTACAGATCGGCATCATGAAGCGTCCCGGCCTGTCGCCGTCGCTGTCGAATGCGATCACCAATCACATCACCGCCTGTCTCGACAACATCACGCCGACGACAGCGACCGATGATCTCGATGGCGACATGAAGAACTTCCCGCGCTACCCGCGGCTGCGCCAGAGCCATATGCTGCCGGGCTGGTAAGCGACGCTAAAACAAAAAGGCCGTGCTTCCTTCGAAGCGCGGCCTTTTTGTATTCCCCAATATTGATACCCGGCCCCAAAAACACAGCCGTAAAAGCCTGATGCAATATGCGTTGGTCATTTAGCCACGCCCCTACGGGTTGACCTGGGTCGTATACTCCAATCCGAAGCGCCACCAAAGATGGCGAAGCTGACCATTTTTGGGTAAATCATCGTCTTCCGACGGTAACCTTAACTGCCATCCTTTTCAGAACCTGGATGCGCCAGTAAGACGCCCGGCGCGCCGGGGGAAGGCCGGCAACCTGTCAGGCCAGCTTCGCCTTCAAAAACTCCACCGTCCGGCCCCAGGCGAGATCGGCAGCTTTCTTGTCATAACGGGCGGCCGAGGTGTCGTTGTTGAAGGCATGATTGACGCCGTCATAGACGTGGATGGTGAAATCCTTGCCGCTGTCGGTCAGGGCCTTCTTGTAGGCATCGATGCCCGCATTGATGCGCTCGTCCAGCCCGGCATAGTGCAGGAGCAGTGCCGCCTTGATCTTTGGCACATCTTCCGCCGGCGGCTGAGCACCATAATAGGCGACACCGGCCTTCAGATCGGGCGAGGCAACGGCCAGCTTGTTGACCATGCCGCCGCCCCAGCAAAAGCCGATCGCCCCGACCTTGCCGGTCGTTGCATCATTGCCCTGCAGGAAGACCACGGTTGCCGCGGCATTGTCGACCGTCTGCTTGCCATCCAGAGCGCCGATCATTTCGCGCCCCTTGTCCTCGTCCGAAGGCGTGCCGCCGGCGGGCGAAAGGAAATCCGGCGCGAGAGCAACGAAGCCTTCCAGCGCCATGCGGCGGGCAACATCGCGGATATGCGGATTGAGCCCACGGTTCTCATGGATGACGATGACGGCGGGGAGCTTGCCTGATGCATCGGCCGGGCGCACGAGATAGCCCTTCATGTCGCCGCCGGCGCCCGGATAGGTGATGTCTTCGCCCTTCACACGGGGATCCGCCTCGGGAACGATTTCAGCCTGTGCGCTGTTGGCGGCCAGCAAAGGCGCGATCGCGGCCGCACTTGCCGCCGACCCTGTCAGCACCGTCAGCTTCTGCATGAAGGATCGTCTGTCGAGGGTGAGATGCGTATATTCGTCATAGGTGTTGATCATCGCCTGGGTGATGACGGGCTTTTCCATGATTGTTCCTCCAGATGACACCCGCCGATCGGCATTGGGGCAGGCGTTTCGTCGAGATCTCTCGCGCACTAGCTAGGAAATGCCGCAGCCGCGGCGGGAGGCAACGGCTTACCCGTCAACTTGACGCAAACGTGATCCGGCCGTGATTGCCGACGGCCGGATCGAGAGAAGAATTTACTGCATGTACCAGCCGTGACTGACGACGAGCGACTGGCCGGTCAGCGCATTGGTCTCGAAGCCTGCGAACAGCAGGGCGACTTCAGCAACGTCATCGACCGTGGTGAATTGCGTATCGACGGTGCCGCCGAGCATCATCTTCTTGACGACCTCCTCCTCGGAGATGCCCAGCGCCTTGGACTGCTCAGGGATCTGCTTCTCGACGAGCGGCGTCTTGACGAAACCGGGGCAGATGACGTTGGCGCGCACGCCGTCTGGTCCACCCTCCTTGGCGACGACGCGGGCAAGACCGAGCAGGCCGTGCTTGGCCGTGACATAGGCCGATTTCAATGGCGAGGCCTCGTGCGAATGCACCGACCCCATATAGATGATCGCGCCGCCCTTCTGGGCCTTCATGTGCGGGACGCAGGCCTTGGTGGTCAGGAAGGCGCCGTCGAGATGGATGGCAAGCATCTTCTTCCAGTCGGAAAACGCGTAGTCCTCGATCTTGTTGACGATCTGGATGCCGGCATTGGAAACCAGCACATCCACCCTGCCCCATTTTTCGACGACGGCGGCGACGCCGGTGTTGACGGCGTCCTCGCTGGTGACATCCATCGCAAGGCCGATCGCCTCGCCCGGTCCTGCCGCCGTCAGATCTTTCGCCGTCGCCTCAGCCGCCTCGAGCTTCAGGTCGGCGATGACGACCTTGGCGCCTTCCGAGACGTACTTTTTGGCGATCGCTAGGCCGATGCCGCTGGCAGAGCCGGTAACGATGCAGACCTTGTCTTTGAGTTTCATGGACTTAACTCCCTATTTTGCAAGATAATCATGGACCACTTCGCCGAGGCCCAGCGTCAGGTCCGAGAGAATATGGACGGCGGATTTGACTTCAAGCACCGGCAGATCGGCAACCGGCGCCAGTGCATGCGGAAACAGCGCCAGCGCGCCCGGCCCTTCCCATGCGCCTTTCACGGTCACGTCTTCGAGATAGTATCGAACCAGTTCGCAGATGCGCGGCGTGCAATCGACATGCGGCATGATCTTCAGCATGAAATTCGGCTGCTTCAGCGTCTCCAGAACCTTCGCCGCGTCGAGCGTGCGGTGCTTGAAGCCCATCGTCGCCGTCGCTACCCGCTGGCCGCCATAGTCGAGCGTTCCGACCAGTGCATCCTTGACCGATGCCAGCGAAGGCTCGGCGAGCTTCTTTGGAAAACCCCATATCTCGCGGCCGCCGGCGATCGGTGCGTCGTCGTTGAGGTACATGGAGTGGACATAGCCGCCAGGCACGCCGTCGAAACTGACCGGAATGACCTGGCCGGATTCCGTGTAGTCGCCGAAGCCCGTCGAATCCGGCATGCGGATGAACTCGTATTTCACCAGCGGTTCATCGAATTGCAGCGGCTCCGGCACCACGCGGCGCAGAGCCTCCGGATCGGTGCGGTAGGTAATGATCATGTATTCGCGATTGACGAAGCGGTATGGCCCCGGCGGATAGGACGGGCTTGTCAGCGGCATGGCAAAGGCATTGCGCACCACATCAACGATCTTCATGGTTTGCTCCTGCGCTGCCGTTGTTCGGCAAGGTCAAAGACACGGATTCCATTCTTGGGACGAGTGCGGTTCTGCCAATCCGGGTGGTTCAGCGTCTCGACCACATCGTCATGCCCGGCCTTCCAGTGCTCCTCCACGGACACGCGGGAAAACTCGTAGTCCTTAGACTGGCTTTCATAGGCGGCGTGGCGATAGATCAGGTGCACCATGGTGACGGCGCAATCATTGCCGATCTTTTCCAGGAGCCGCGCATCGGGATCGTCCTTCAGTTCTTCCGGCAGCTTTTCCATCAGCCGCTTGGCAGCCATGCGGATGCCCTGCAGCTTGCGGAACTGGTCGGTGTTCAAGCGTGTACGGCTGGAATAGCGGATTTCCTTCGCGCGCGCCTGGACGTCGAAAAGATCCTTCGGCAACTGGCCCCTCGCGCTGAACAGATCGACCTGGAAAATGCAGAGATCGCTTTCCAGTTCGGGCCCGGAGAGAACCCGCTGCAGGGGCGTGTTGGAAACGATGCCGCCGTCCCAATAATACCGGCCGTCGATCTCGACCGGCGCGAAACCCGGAGGCAAAGCGCCGGAGGCCGCTACGTGCTTCGCCGAAAAGGCGCAGTGGTTGTTGTCGAAATAGTTGAAGTTGCCGCTCACGACATCGACGGCGCCCAGGCTGAGGCGGATCGCGCCGGAATTGATCAGGTCGAAATCGACGAGATCGGCAAGCGTTTCCTCAAGCGGCGCCGTGTCGTAGAGGCTGATGGCCGCCATCGGATCGCCCGGAATATTCCAAGGCGCAAAAGCACGCGGCTTGAAGAATCCGGGGACGCCGGTCAGTGAGCCCAAAAAGGCGGAGGTTTCATTGAACCACTTCCGCGTCACATCGCCGTTTCCAAGAAAATGGCCGGGAAGACCGGAGGAAACGCGATGCCAGAAGGTGCGCAGATTGTCGATGCGGCGGTTTACCGGGCTTCCGGCGATGATCGCCGAATTGATTGAGCCTATGGAGATGCCGGCAAGCCAATCGGGCCGAATTCCCGCCTCGTGCAGCGCTTCATAGGCGCCTGCCTGATAGGCGCCGAGAGCACCGCCGCCTTGAAATACCAGCACGGTTTTCTCTGTTGGTACGGTGCTCACCGGAAGCTTCCCTTCAAATGCTGCAAATGCGAAGCGATAACGGCCAAACGGCGATCAGGTTCCACGCAGGCAGATTACGTTTTGGTAATGCGGAAAAGCGTTGAAGGGGACGATGTTCAATTCAATTCAAAGACTTGGACGCTTTGACGGCGTGCCGTTCGGGCCGGATGATAGTGCAGCTTCCGGATGCACGCAATGCAACAGACTGTGACAGGACGGGGCCTCAGACCCCGGCGATATGGGCCGCGAACAACACCCACAACACGGAATTGAGGACAAAGCCGAAAACAAAGAAACGCCGGCGCAGCTTCAGCCGGTTCGACGTCACGTGCACGTAGGCGTGGGCAAAGCGGCTGAAGACAAAGAGCCAGGCAACGGCAAGGACTGCATGGTTCACGCCGGCGGTCAGATAAAACAAGATGCAGACAAGGAAGAACAGCACCGGCAGTTCGAACTGGTTGATCAGGCTTCGGGCGGCCGTGGCGCTCGGGGCTGGTTCGATCGCTGGAACCCAGTAATCCTGCGCCTTGGCAAGACCGGCGCGCACGGCGCGAGTGCGGCGCTTCAGCATCAGGAAATAGACGGCGTGGATCAGCGCGACCTGTGCGATGACCGGCCAGAAGATTGCAGTCGATGTGGGCATGGGCACTCCGTCGAATCGAGCCGTCGAAATGTACAGCGAGCCAGCCGGAAGTCCATAACAGGACCGATCGCCTTCGTCTCGAGCGCCTTGCTTGACACCTCTTTTGCGAATGACGAAGGTTCGAAACCACGGCCTGCCGAGGCCATAGCAGAAAGCATCGCATGTCCGAACAGCACACTCCGGCTAGCCCCTTGCCCACCCATCACCTGTCCTCGATGAGCGGGCGCGATCCGCACGAGCATCATCGGGTCGCAACGCCGCTGGAGCTTCTGTTCGACCTGACCTTCGTCATTGCCTTTGGGCTGGCCGCATCGCAACTTGCCCATCTGCTTGCCGAGGGGCACTACGCTGCCGGGCTTCTGGGCTTCAGCTTCGCGATGTTCGCCACCTGCTGGGCCTGGGTGAATTTTTCCTGGTTCGCCTCGGCGTTCGACACGGACGACTGGATCTATCGCGTAACGACCATGGTGCAGATGGTGGGCGTGCTCATCCTCGCCGTCAGCCTGCCGCGCTTGTTCGCGTCGCTCGATCACGGAGCATATGTCGACAACGGCATCATGGTGCTTGGCTATGTCGTCATGCGCGTGGCGATGATCTTCCAATGGCTGCGCGCCGCCCGGCAATATCCGCAGGGGCGCGCAGCCTGCTTCGCCTATGCATCGACAATTTTCGTGGCGCAGATCGGCTGGATCGCCCTAATCTTCATCAACATGGCGGTGCTTCCGACGATGATGTGCACCGCCGCGCTCATTCTGGTCGAGTTGACGGGTCCGGTGCTCGCCGAGCGCAAGGCCGGCGGCACGCCATGGCATGCGCATCATATAGCCGAGCGCCACGGCCTGCTGGCGATTATCGCGCTTGGCGAAGGCGTCGTCGGCACGGTCGCGTCAATCTCTGCCATTGTCGAGGCGCAGGGCTGGAGCATCGACGCGATCCTCATCTGCGTTGCCGGCACAGGACTGACCTTCGGCATGTGGTGGTTATATTTTCTTCTGCCGTCCGGACAGGTGCTTCATCACCACCGACAAAGGTCTTTCGTCTGGGGTTATGGCCACATGCTGATCTTCGCAGCCATCGCCGCAACCGGGGCGGGGCTACATGTCGCCGCCTATTATATCGAACACAAGGCGCATATCGGTGCCGTTGCCACGGTGCTCACGGTTGCCCTTCCCGTCTTTGCCTATGTGGCGCTGATCTTCGCGTTCTATGTCTATCTGCTGCGCAGGATGGAGGGCTTCTATCTCCTGCTGATGGCCGGAACGGCCGCGATCGTCGCCCTTGCCGTCATCTGTGCGGCCGTTGGCATCGGCATGGCCTTCTGCCTCATCATTCTGATGTTTGCCCCGATGGTTCCCGTGGCCGGCTATGAGATCAAGGGGCATCACTACGGCACCAAGGCACTCCGGCAAGTGCTCGAATCCTGATAGTCAAAGAAAAAGCGGCGAAGACATCTCCGCCGCTTTCCAACGTCTTAGTCCAGCGCTTCAGGCTATTGTCAAGCCGCGCCCGGATAGTTCGGGCTTTCGCGCGTGATCGTCACATCATGGGCATGGCTTTCGCGCAAGCCCGCGCCGGAGATGCGTACGAAGGTGGCGCGCTCCTGGAAGTCCTTGATGGTCTTGCCGCCGACATAGCCCATCGAGGCCTTGAGGCCGCCGGCCAGCTGGTGCAGCACGCCGGAGACCGGGCCCTTGTAGGGCACCTGGCCTTCGATGCCTTCCGGCACCAGCTTCAGCGTGTCGCGTACTTCCGCCTGGAAATAGCGGTCCGCCGAGCCACGCGCCATGGCGCCGACCGACCCCATGCCGCGATAGGCCTTGAACGAACGGCCCTGATAGAGGAATACCTCGCCCGGGCTTTCGTCCGTACCGGCAAGCAGCGAGCCGATCATGCAGGCAGACGCACCGGCGGCGATGGCCTTGGCCAGATCGCCGGAGAACTTGATGCCGCCATCGGCAATGACCGGAATATCCGACGCCTGCGCCGCTTCGACCGCTGCCATGATGGCCGCGAGTTGCGGTACGCCGACACCGGCGACGATACGGGTGGTGCAGATCGAGCCCGGGCCGATACCGACCTTGACCGCATCCGCACCGGCATCGATGAGCGCCTTGGTACCATCGGCGGTGGCGACGTTGCCGGCCATGATGCGCACCGAGTTCGACATCGTCTTGACCTTGGTCACCGCATCGAGGACACGCTGGGAATGGCCATGGGCCGTATCGACGACGATCAGGTCGACGCCGGCCTCGATCAGCCGCTCGGCCCGTTCGACGCCATCGTCGCCGACGCTGATGGCGGCCGCGGCCCGCAGGCGACCCTGCGCGTCCTTGGAAGCATTCGGATTGAGTTGCGACTTCTCGATATCCTTGACCGTGATCAGGCCGACGCAGCGCCCGCCGCCATCCACGACCAGCAGCTTTTCGATGCGATGCGTATGCAGAAGGCGCTTGGCTTCCTGCTGGTCGACGTTTTCCTTGACCGTGATCAGATTTTCCCGGGTCATCAGTTCATAGATCTTCTGCGTCGGATCCGACGCGAAGCGGACGTCGCGGTTGGTGAGGATACCAACGAGACGGCCAGGCTTGCCGCCGCTTGCATTCTCAACGACCGGGATGCCGGAGATCGAGTACATCTTCATCAGGGCGAGCGCATCGGCAAGCGTGGCGTCGGGGCCGATCGTCACCGGATTGACGACCATGCCGCTTTCGAACTTCTTCACCTGGCGAACCTGCTCGGCCTGTTCGACCGGCGTCAGATTGCGGTGGATGACGCCGATGCCGCCGGCCTGCGCCATGGCGATCGCCAGACGGCCTTCGGTGACGGTATCCATGGCGGAGGACAGGATCGGAAGGTTGAGATCGATGTCCTGGGCGATGCGGGTGGCGATGTTCGTCTGCCCCGGCATGACCTCGGAATGTCCCGGTTGAAGGAGCACGTCGTCGAAGGTCAGCGCCTCCAGACCGGTTGCCGTTTCAATGATGCGAGCCATGACCAATCCCTTCAATAGATGAAACGCTCCGCGGACGGTCTTGGGAAACGGTCCGGAAAGACTTGCAAGAGTTTCTTGGAAGTTGGCGAGGGCTCGTAACACGGATATGACGGGATGGAAAGTGCAAAGGCCCGGCGAAAACGCCGGGCCTGCCAAGATTCTCGTGCAAGGCGCGATCGGAGGTGGATCAGATTTCGAACTGATAGGTCTCCGGCACGAAGCGATAGCCCTGGTCGATCCGTTCGATAAAACCGACCGAGGGGAACGGCATGTGGTAACCGACGAAGGGCAACCGGTCGGTGGCAATCATGTCGAAGACCTTTTTACGTGCGGACGCCGCCTGCGCCTTGTCCATGTCGAATTTCACTTCCCAGTCCGGCCGCTGCAGCGACAGCACGAAATGGTTGGCGGTGTCGGCGGTGAGCACAAGTCCCTTGCCTTCCGATTCGATCTTGAAAATCATGTGGCCAGGCGAATGGCCGAACGCGGCCACGCTCGTGATACCGGGGACCACGTCCGCGCCATCGCCGATGAAGGTGGTCTTTTCCGCCAGCGGCACGACATTCTTCAGCACGCCCTTGTGCCCGTTCTCGGCCAGCGTCCCGACACGGGCGTCGTCCTTCCAGAAATCGAACTCCTTTTGGCCAGTGACATAGCGGGCGTTCTTGAAGGCCGGTGCGCCGCCCTCCATCAACCCGCCGATATGGTCACCATGCATATGGGTGATGACGACGACGCTGACCTGGTCCGGGCTGTAACCAGCCGCCTTCAAGCCTTCCAGGAGATGCCCCGCACCGGCCTGCCGCCCGCCCTCACCGAGGCCGGTGTCGAACAGGACGACGTCCGACCCGGTATCGATCAACGTCGGCGAAAAGCCGTTGACGAACTTGTCGGTTGGCAGAAAATTCGCCTTCAGCAACTCGCCAACCGTTTCCGGCGTCTGATTGGTGCCGAAGGTTTCCTCCGGTTTCTCACCGATGCGGATCCCGTCGCTGATGACGGTGACGTTAAAGGTGCCGATCTTGAAGGAGCTGGTCTTGCCTGCCGGTGATGTCATTCCGTCTGCTTTCGGTTCGCTCTGGGCAAAGGCAGCCCTGTTCATAACAAAAGGCGTGGCCAATGCGCCTGCTGCTGCCGTGCCAAACAGAGCGCGGCGGCTCAAGGAAATAGATGTGGTCATGAATGTTCTCCCTCAGTGACCGGAATTGGAGTGCCGCAGCCTCCATTCGGCAAGGCAACATCTAGGGTCTTGACAGAAGAAGTGGGACGGCCTCACACGGATGTGATCGCAAGTTGAGCATGGCAACGGGATTTTCGCCCGAAAGAGACTATGTTCCGATCGCTCAGCCGTACCCCGTCCAAGGCCGTTCGCATGAATCGCATCGTCCCGATGATCCTCGCCGTCGCTCTGTTCATGGAGCAGATGGACTCCACCGTCATAGCGACATCGCTGCCCGCGATCGCCCATGACCTCGGCGTCGGACCGATCACGCTGAAGCTGGCGCTGACCTCCTACATGGTGTCGCTGGCGATCTTCATTCCCTTGAGCGGCTGGATGGCCGACCGGTTCGGCGCCAAGCGGGTGTTTCGTGCCGCCATCCTCGTTTTCATTCTCGGTTCGATCTTCTGCGCCTTCGCCGGCAGCCTCTTTGCCTTCGTTCTCGCACGCTTCCTGCAGGGCATGGGCGGGGCGATGATGACGCCGGTCGCGCGCCTCGTCCTGGTTCGCAGCACCCGGCGCAGCGAACTGGTCGGCGCCATGGCGCTGCTGACGATCCCGGCTTTGGTCGGCCCATTGGCGGGACCGCCACTCGGGGGGTTCATCACCACCTATTTCTCCTGGCACTGGATCTTTCTCATCAACGTGCCGGTCGGCGTGGCCGGCTACGTCCTGTCGGGCATTTACCTGCCGGAAATCAACGGCGCAGCGCCGCCGCCGATCGACATCAAGGGCTTCTTTCTGAGTGCGATTGCCGCCTCCGGCACCATGTTCGGCCTGTCGGTGATGAGCCTGCCGGCGCTGCCGCCGCAGATCGGTGCCGCAGCCGCTGTCATCGGTCTTGCTTGCGGCCTTCTCTATGTCCGCCACGCGCGGCGGCACCCGGCACCGCTGCTTGACCTCAACCTGTTCGAGGACAGCGCCTTCCGCGCCGCGGCGATCGGCGGAACACTGTTTCGCATCTCGGTCGGCGCGGTGCCCTTCCTGATGCCGTTGATGCTGCAGGTCGGCTTCGGCCTGACGCCGTTCCAGTCCGGCATGATCACCTTTGTCGGCGCCATCGGCGCGCTGACGACGAAATTCTTCGCCAAGCGCGTGCTGATCTTCGCCGGCTTCCGCACAACGCTGATCGTCGCCTGCATCACCGGCACGGTGCTGACCTTCATAAACGGCCTCTTCACCCCGGCAACGCCCTATCTGGTGATGGCGTTCATCCTGCTGCTGGCCGGCTTTGCCCGCTCGTTCTTCTTCACCAGCGTCAACGCGCTTTCCTTCGCCGACATTCCGGATTCGGATGCCAGCAAGGCGACCGCGATGAGCGCGGTGTTGCAGCAGATGAGCCTTGCCTTCGGTGTTGCCGTCGCCGGCGCGATCCTCGAAATCGAGACGACGCTGACCGGATCGAAGCTGGAACTGAAGGATTTCCAGATCGCCTTCATGCTGATCTCGGCCATTACACTTTCGGCAGTCATCCCGCTGATCGGCATGTCGAAGACGGCAGGCGCTTCGGTCTCCGGTCACCGGAGGCACCAGGAGCCGGAAACGGAAACGATTGCCGTCAAATAGCGACAGGAGACCTATTCCCCAGTCCCTGATTTAAAATATGGAACTGGCTTTCTGTTAAAACGAAAGCTCTCGCAACTGGCCGTTCCTGGGCTAGTTGGGATTTTGCGAAATCTAAATTGCTGGGCCAAAGGGAGATTTTATATGACGAACGAGGTCGATGCCGAGTTTTACAATCGAGCGGACGCGATAATCCATTTGGCGAATAATCACCTTGAGCACATAGAGGCCGGTAAGGCCAGGCTTCGCTCATGTACGCCACGGCGAGATTCAACGCGTGGGTGAGTGCGCTGGGGTTCCCAAACGGAACTGAGATGGAATGCCATCGTCACGAAACAATCGAATATTTCGTCAAGCAGTACCGTGCGATGCTGGAAGATAATTTGGACGATTATATTAGGAAGTTCGGCGAGTATATGTCGCCAGAAAGTCACGCGGAAAAGTCGCAAAACACCTGAAATCGGCGACGGCGCGTTCCACATTCGTCAGGTGTTGAGGCCTATTCCGGTCGCTCACAGACCGCCGAGAGCTTGTTGCCATCGGGATCGCGGACATAGGCCGCGTAGAAATTTGCATGGAATGGTCTGAGGCCCGGCGCGCCCTCATCGCAGCCGCCATGAGCCAGTGCCGCCTTATAGAATGCGTCGACGTCCGCCCGGCTCTCAGCGTCGAGTGCCACCATCGAACCATTGCCGATCGTCGCGGCATTCCGGTCATGGGGCGTGACGACCCACAGCCGGCAGCGGGTATCGTTTTCGGCGCCATAGCCGATCTCGACATCGTCCTGCTTGCGGCGCTTCAGCCCGAGCGGAGCCAAAGCCGCATCGTAGAAAATCCGCGCGCGCTCGAGATCATTGGAGCCGATGGTCACATAGAGCAGCATGGCATTACTCCGCCGGCGCTTCGTCGAGATCTTCCGAGACGTCTTCACGGCTCGCCCCGGCCTCGGCCTGACGTCCCTTGAAGCCCTTGGCAAGCAGGAACATTTCGACCGATTCCGCCCGCGATGAGGCAGGCTTCACATGGATCACCTGCTTGAAATTCTGCTTCAGGAGATTGAGAAGCTCGCGCTCGGTTCCGCCCTGGAAGGTCTTCGCCAGAAAATGGCCGCCCGGCCCCAGAACGTCGATGGCAAAATAGGCTGCGACCTCGCAGAGATGCATGGTGCGGATATGGTCGGTCTGGCGGTGGCCCGTCGTCGGCGCCGCCATGTCGGAGAGAACGAGGTCCGGCGTGCCGCCCAGGGCCTCCATGATCTTGTCCGGCGCCGTCGGGTCGAGAAAATCGAGCTGGAAGATATGGACGCCCGGCAGCGGATCCATCGCCAGAAAGTCGATGGCGACGACCTTCGGCTCCGCGTCGGTCGACCGCGTCACGTTGGCGGCGATCTGAGACCAGCTCCCGGGAGCGGCGCCGAGATCGATGATGCGTCGCGCGCCGGAGAGAATCTTGTGCTTCTCGTCGATTTCGAGCAGCTTGAAGGCGGCACGGGCGCGATAGCCTTCAAGCTGGGCACGCTGCACGTAGGGATCGTTGATATGCCGCTCTATCCAGCGCCGCGACGACGCCTTCAGCTTGCCCTTCTTGACTTTCTGGCCAAGCTTGCGCCCGGTGCGGTTTCCGCCGATCGGGGGTTTTGTCATTGCGTCTTTCCTTCGTGGGAAGCGTACGGAGCGGGGCCGCGCGCAGGCCGGCGGGCGCGGCCGCGCCGCCAGACGCCGTCATCGGCCATCATGTCGGTGAGTAGCCCTTCGCGCAGGCCCCGGTCGGCGACGCGCATCCGTTCCGACGGCCAGCGGCGGCGAATGGCTTCGAGAATGGCACAACCGGCCAGCACCAGATCGGCGCGATCCGGGCCGATGCAGGGGTTGGCGGCTCGCGCGGTGAAATCCCAGGAGAGAAGCCGTGCCTGCATGGCCGAAACCTCGTCATCCGACAGCCACAACCCATCCACTTTACGGCGGTCATACCGCGGCAGGTCGAGATGGACGCCGGCGAGCGTCGTCACCGTGCCGGACGTACCGATCAGGTGGAAGCCGTTCTCGTCGCCGGGATTGTCGAGCGTGTGGATTTCCGGGCAGTCGAATTTGTCGAGCATGCCCTGAACTTCGACGACCATCGCCTCGAAACTCTCCGGCGTGACATGCTGGCCGCCATGACGTTCGGACAGCGTCACCACGCCGACCGGCAGCGATGTCCAGTGCGTGATGTGGTTGGCAAGGCGGCTGGAGCGATTCTCGCCGATCTTGATGACGGCGATCTCCGAGGAGCCGCCACCGATATCGAACAGAACCACGGATTTCGTTTCGCGCCCGACCAGCGACGAGCAACCGGACACGGCAAGCCGCGCCTCGGTCTCGCGGGTGATGATCTCAAGTTCCAGGCCGGTCTCGGCAAACACCCGCTCAAGAAAAGCCTCGCCGTTTTCGGCAGCGCGGGTCGCCTCGGTGGCGATCAATCGCGTCTTGCGGATTTCGCGCGTCTTCAGCTTGGCGGCGCAGACCTTCAGCGCCTCGATCGAGCGGTCCATGGCATCCTGCGACAGGCGGCCGGAGGCGCCGAGCCCCTCGCCGAGCCGCACGATGCGCGAAAAGGCATCGACGACGCGGAACTGGCCCGGTCGCGTCGGCTGCGCGATCAAAAGGCGGCAATTGTTGGTACCAAGATCGAGCGCCGCATAGAGCGGCGAGGCCGAATCAAAGCCAAGGGGCGCGGTCTGGCCGCTGCCGCGGCGGTCCTCGCGCGCAATCTGGGAAAATGCCGGCCGCTCCTCCGCCCGCACAATCGGCGCAGGGCTCGGTTGCGGCGCCCGAGTTGATGCCTCCGCGCCCGGCCGCATCTTGTCTGCAGTTGCAAGCGGTCGCCCCTGCAGGCTGCGGCGCTGCCGGTGTTTCTTGTTGCGTTTTCGGCTGGAGTGGTGTTCGGCACCGGGATCCGCCGCCTGCTTCGTTGTGGAAACCTCGGCGGCGTGATTTACAGTGGCCACTTGCTGACCCTGCCCCGATTTGGCGCGGCGCCTGCGTTTGCGTTTGCGGACCGGTTCCCCGGTCGCATCTTTCACTTCGGGACGCCCTGTTGCTCCGGCATTGCCGGAGGAACTGGCATTCGCAGAGGCCATGCGCGACGGTTTTCCCCGTCTGCGCTTGCCTTTGCCGGAACGGGACGGTGTCTGCCCCTCGTTGCGGCCTGCTGCCGACGCCCCGGAAACGGACGGCTTCTCGCCGCTGTCGGGGTCTCTCACGTGTCTGTCCATTGCGCCGCGCGGAACGATCGCCGCTCGAGGCGCTCTCTTGATTTTCGTTGGCCGGACTTTACCAGTGCAGCCCGCTTTCGCCAAATTCTTTTTGTGCAGCGCCCGGATGCCTAAATTCCGGCGTCATCGCATGGATCGCACGCCTGCGGAATTTGCGTGGGCAAAGGACATTTTTTCCCAAAATCTATTGCATCCGCCGATCTTTTGTTTATAAGCCCGCTTCACCGGCTGGGCGGCACGCTCGCTCACGCAGTTTTGGGGAATAGGTTAACGGTAGACCCACGGACTCTGACTCCGTTAGTCCTGGTTCGAATCCAGGTTCCCCAGCCAATTCTCTCTAAAAGCCCTTAATTCCTTGATTTTCCAGTCGTGCCGGATATCGTTTTGGCATCATCGGCGACCTGATGCCCACAGGTGATACCCACGCCGAATGATGCCGGTGAGCGTCGCCGGTAGCGAGCAAGGGCAAACACCCCATCGCAGCCCACCACGACGGCATCGCCACCGGAGCGACCTTCAGGTTGAGCTTTGCCATCCGGCTTTCTCCACTTGGGCCGCCACCAGGCCGGGGCGGCCCCCGAGGCCCCTCAGCGGCCCACCATCTTCAGCGCCGCCTCCGGAAGGCGTTCTCCCTGCACCTCGATTTTGGCAAGGCCCGCGGCGATTTCGGACAGATCGCTCTCCGTCAACTCGAGGTCGACAGCGCCAAGGTTCTCCTCGAGCCTGTGCAGCTTGGTCGTTCCCGGTATCGGGACGATCCAGGGATTCTGAGCGAGCAGCCATGCCAGAGCGACCTGCGCCGGCGTCGCACCCTTGCGGTCAGCCACCGCCCTCACGATGTCCACGAGGGCCATGTTGGCCTTGCGGGCTTGCGGCGAGAAGCGCGGAACTGCATTGCGGAAGTCCGTTGGATCGAACTTGGTATTCGCGTCGATCTTTCCGGTCAGGAAGCCGGCCCCGAGAGGGCTGAAGGGTACGAAACCGATGCCCAGTTCTTCGAGCACGGGAAGCAGTTCCGCCTCCGGCCCACGCCAGAACAGGGAGTATTCGCTCTGGACAGCGGCGACCGGGTGAACGACATGGGCGCGTCGGATCGTCTCGACTCCGGCTTCCGAAAGGCCGAAATGCTTGACCTTTCCTGCCGAGACGAGCTCCTTGAGCGCTCCGGCAACATCCTCGATCGGTACATCGGGATCGACGCGATGCTGGTAGAAAATGTCGATCCGGTCTGTCCTGAGCCGTTTCAGGCTGGCGTCGGCGACCGCCTTGATGTGCTCGGGACGACTGTTCGTTCCGCCGCTGCGCGCTCCGGTCTCCAGGTCGATGTCGAAGCCGAACTTGGTGGCGATCACGACCTGATCGCGGATCGGGGCAAGCGCTTCGCCGACAAGCTCTTCATTTGCGAACGGACCATAGACCTCCGCCGTGTCGAAGAGGGTGACGCCGCGCTCGTGCGCGCCGCGGATGAGCCTGATCATCTCCGCCTTGTCGCCCGCGGGGCCGTAGGCCGAACTCATGCTCATGCATCCCAGCCCGAGAGCCGAGACTTCAAGCGCTCCTAGTTTGCGCGTTTCCATTTCCTGTTTCCTTTCTGTCGGTTGTGATGCCCGCATTGCGGACATCGGGCTGCTCATGCCTCCCGGTTCAGGCATTCCAGCTCGGCCCCGCCTTTGACGGCAGGCCGGACGATGAACGCGAGCACCAGGACAAGTGTCAGTCCGATCAGGACCGTGCCCGCCGCCATCGCGGTTGCCGCCCGATGTGCAAGCAGCGCCGTGCCGGAAAGACCGTCGCTGCCAAAGACGGAAGCGGCGACCAGCACGCCGAGGCCGAGCGAACTGCCGAGCTGGTGAGATACGTTGACCACGCCCGAGGCGGCCCCGGCCCTGTCGAGAGGAACCCGGGCTATGCCCGAGGCCGTGAGAGGACCGAGAGCGCCACCCTGGCCTGCACCGACCAGCATCATCGGCAGCACCAGGGTCCAGACGGAGGAGCCTTCGATCACCGCGCTCAGCCACCCCATGCCCACCAGACCCGCTATGACACTTCCTGTCAGGACCGGGCCGGAACCATAGCGGCTAATCAGTGCCGGGGCGCACATGGCGGCGGCGAAGTTGACGACGGTGGTGGGCAGGAAGGCGATCCCGGCGGCGGCCGGGCTGAGACCGGCGACGCTCTGGAGATATTGCGCGACGAAGAAGTAGAAGCCGACATTCGCGCCCAGAAACAATGCCCGGCCTGCATAGGCAGCGACGCGTTCACGGTCTGCAAAGAGGGCCAGCGGCATGATGGGCTCAGCGGCTCGGGATTCGACGATGACGAACAAGGACATCATTACGACGCCGACGGCGACGGCGGAGATCGTGACCGGGTCGCCCCATCCCGACGAAGCGGACCGGATCACGCCATAGACGAGCGAAACCATCGCGATCGTGGAAGCCATCGCCCCTAAAATGTCGAAACGTGCCGGTGATCTGTCGGTCTCGACGAGATAGCCCCGGGCGGCCAGCATCATGGCAATTCCGATGGGCAGATTGATGAAGAAGCCCACCCGCCAGGACAGCCAGTCGGCAAGTAGCCCGCCGACGACAAGACCGGCGGCCGCCGAGACACCCGCGGCGGCGGCATAATAGGAGACCGCCCGCGTCCGCCCAGGACCCGGTTCGAAATTCGTCTGCAGGAGGGCGAGTGTCGACGGGGCGAGGATCGCCGATCCAAAGCCCTGGACACCGCGCGCGGTGATCATGACCGCGGGGCTCTCGGCCAGCCCGATGACGAGCGACGCCAAGGAGAAGACGGCCAGACCGATCAGCAGCATGCGCCGCCTTCCCAATATGTCCCCGGCTCGCGCGCCGAGAAGCAGGAAGCCGCCGAAAGCAAGCGTATAGGCCGTCGATACCCATGACAGGCCGGCATCGGTGAAGCCGAGTTCGACATGGATTTTCGGAAGCCCGGTGAGAACAATCGAGATATCGAGAACGATCATCACATAGCTCACCAAGATGATGGCGAGGATCGCGGACGTGTTGGTTCCGCGCGGTTGATGGGTAACCTGCTGCATGTTGGTTTCCGGGAGAAAGGACAGGAGCGGCGGGGTGCCGCTGCTTCGATATCCGGAGTCTAGCGGTTGAGGTCGTTTTCGATTAGCGGCTATAATCCGCATGAACCTATTAGATGGACTAATGAATGCCCCAGGAGAACTTCAACGACCTCGTCGCCTTCCTCGCAGTCGCACGGGAACAGAGCTTCACCAAGGCTGCGGCGAAGCTGGGCGTCTCGCAGTCGGCGCTCAGCCAGACCGTTCGCGGGCTGGAGGCCCGCCTTGGCATCCGGCTCCTGACGCGCACGACCCGCAGTGTCTCGCCGACCCAAGCCGGAGAGCGTCTGCTCAATACAATAGGGCCTCGGTTCGAAGAGATCGAGGCGGAGCTCGGCGCGCTCAGCGAACTGAAGGACAGCCCCTCGGGCACGATCCGGATCACGGCAGGCGAACATCCCGCCATCTCCGTTGTTGCGCCGGCCATCCGGAAACTGGCCGTCGACTACCCCGACATCAATGTCGAGGTCATCGTCGATTACGGCCTGACAGATATCGTCGCGGAACGTTACGACGCGGGCATCCGGCTTGGGGAGCAGGTCGCCAAGGATATGATCGCAGTGAAGGTGAGCAGCGACATGCGGATGGCGGTCGTCGGCGCGCCGGCCTATTTCGAGCGCCACGGACGGCCGGAAACACCACAGGACCTGACCGGGCACAATTGCATCAACATGCGGCTCCCCACCCGCGGCGGCATCTACCCCTGGGAGTTCGAGCGCGACGGGAGGGAAATCCGCGTCAGGGTCGATGGCCAGCTCGTCTTCAACAACCTCGCGATGCGGATCGACGCTGTGCTCTCCGGCCTTGGCCTCGCCTATCTGCCGGAGGACCAGGCCATCGACCATCTCGCATCCGGCCGGCTTCAGCGCGTTCTCGAGGACTGGTGCGAACCCTTCCCCGGCTACCACCTCTACTATCCCAACCGCAGGCACGCTTCGCCCGCCTTCGCCCTCTTTGTGGAGGCCCTTCGGTTTCGCGGCTGATCGAAGAATATCCCATCACCGCTTATCAACTGCTCGTGATTAATAAGCCTCCCTAATAGGCTCATACGGTTTCCGGCGGCTAATGCTGCGGCGCCCACTCAGCTACCTTGGCGATGTCCAATGTGCTGAGAAGGAACCAGATGACACGCGAACGCACCATCATCGCCGCCGCAATCACGACCGCCGCGCACCTGACCGCGACGGCTGCATTCGCCGAAAGCGGCGAGCAGATTTCGGTGCTGCATGCCGGCTCGCAACCTTCGAGCGCCGGCGCACCGGAGACCTTCACCGGAACTGTCCGTGTCACGTCCCGCTTCAAAGGCACCGGTCCCGCGCGCATCGGCGGCGGCATCGTGTCCTTCGATCCAGGCGCGCGCACGGCATGGCACAGCCATCCGCTCGGCCAGACCCTGTTCGTCACCACCGGTATCGGATTGGTCCAGCACTGGGGCGGAGACGCCCAGGAGATCAAGCCGGGCGACATCGTCTGGATACCGCCTGGCGTCAAGCACTGGCACGGCGCGGCACCCGACGTCGGCATGTCCCATCTCGCCTTCTCGGAGGCGCTCGACGGCAAGGCGGTCGACTGGATGGAGCACGTGGCCGCCGACCAATACGCGAATTGAACCTCCATCCCAGAACACGTCAGGCTACCAATGACATTCAGCAAGACCAGACTTTCGCTTGTTGCGCTCGCGTTTTCGGCAGTTGCCGTCATGGGCATCGAGGTCCATGCCGAGACGAACCGAGTCCGGTTCCCGGAAAACCTCGACGACCTCGTGCACTACACCACCGTACGCCGCGGCAATGTGACCGAACACATCATGACCACGCGCGAGGCGATCGACGCCGTCAAGCAGGGGCAGCCGATCCCCGACGGCACGCATTTCGTGCTGGTCGACTACCGTGAGGGAAAGGTCCACCGGTACTTCGTGATGCAAAAGGGCGAAGGCTGGGGCAACGACTACGACGAGGGCCGGCGGACGGAAGACTGGCAGTTCCAGTGGTTCTGGGCCGACCGATCGATCAACATGGACGAGAACACCGCGCGCTGCCAGTCCTGTCATTCCTCCCGTTCCGACGAAAACCATCTCTACACGTTCGATGCGCTTTCTGCGTTCCACGGCACGGTGATCGAATGACGGTCGCCGGCCATAGAGGGGAGCTTTCCCGATGAACCCGGTGTTCCTGCTGCGCCTGGGCTTGGACTTTCTTGCCGTCGGCCTGTTCATGGCCGCGTTGGCCTACTGGTGGATGGACAACCGCGCGCACGAATTGATCGGAACGGGCATGTTCGCGCTGCTCTTCCTGCACAACATCTTCAATCGGCGCTGGTATGCGGGCATTCCGCGGATGCGGCGGCAGGCAAAGCCGCTCGTCACCTTCGGGCTGAACCTCACGCTGCTCGTGACGATGATGACCCTGCTAGCCACGAGCGTTCTGATCTCGCAGTCGCTTTTCGGGTTCCTCGCCATCGGCGGCCCCGATGCCAGGGATATCCATATCCTCGCCGCCTACTGGGCCCTGGTCATCGTCTCGATCCATCTGGGCCGTCATTGGGCGATCGTCATGAATGTCGTCCGAAGCCTGTGTGGTGTCCGTCGACCCCGCATCGAACGCACGGTGCTTCTCAGGCTCATGACCACGGCGATCGCAGCGTGTGGCGTCTACAGTTGCTTCGAACTCGCCATCGGATCGCGGCTTCTCCTGATCCCCACGATGCAGTTCTGGGACTTCAACGAGGATGCCGCCGGGTTCTTTCTCCGCATCGGTTCCGTTGCCGGACTTTACGTCGCGGTTGGGCACTACGGCGTGACAGCTATCCAGGCTTTTCGACGCGGCCGTCCGCTCAGCCGACACCGGTGCGGCGGCAAGGGCCGAGCGGGGAGCGACATGACGGTGCCGTCGCCAATTCCGCTCAATCAACAGAGGACATGAGAGATGAAGACGAAGCAACCAATCGAACTGAACCGGCGGGACCTGCTGCTGGCAGCCGGAACCCTGGCCGCAGCGGCAAATGTCAGTGGTGCACAGGCCCAGACCGGGACGCAGACAGGAACGGCTGCCACGAGCACATCGGAAATCGGACGGCGCAAGCTCGGCACACTCGAAGTGTCGAGCGTCGGGCTCGGCGTCCAGAACATGAGCCGGACCTATCAGCAGACCATTCCGACGCGGGCGGAGATGCACAACATCATCCGCACCGCCTTCGAGCGTGGCCTGACCTTCTACGATGCGGCCGAGGCCTACGGTCCGCACGAGGTCGAGCGGATTCTCGGCGAGGGTGTGGAGCCGTTCCGCGACCAGATCGTCATCGCCACCAAGTTCGGCTGGAACATCGATCTCGAGACCGGGGAACGGAAGCCGGGGCTCAACAGTCGCCCGGAACATATAAAGCTGGTGGTCGAGGGCATGCTGAAGCGGCTCCGGACCGACCGCATCGATCTGCTCTACCAGCATCGCGTCGACCCGCAGGTGCCGATCGAAGACGTCGCCGGAGCGGTGAAGGACCTGATGACGGAAGGCAAGGTCCTGCACTGGGGACTGTCCGAAATGGGGCTGAGCACGCTGCGCCGCGCGCATGCAACACTTCCCGTAACCGCGGTTCAGAGCGAATATTCCATGCTGTGGCGTGGCCCGGAGAAGGGCCCGATTCCGGTATGCGAGGAACTCGGCATCGGCTTCGTGCCGTGGAGCCCGCTCGGCGTCGGCTTCCTCACCGGCGCAATCGACGCAAGGACACGATTTGCCCAGGGCGACATTCGCGGCATCGAAACCCGCTTCTCCCCGGAAAACCTGCCGCACAATCTGGCGCTCATCGAACTCCTGAACGTCTGGGCCGAACGGAAGCCGGCCAGGCTCGGGCAAATCGCACTGGCCTGGCTGATGGCCCAGAAGCCATGGATCGTGCCGATCCCCGGAACGACGCAGATGGCGCACATGATCGAAAACATCGGCGCACCGGGGGTGCAGTTTTCGCCAGCCGAAATCGCGGAGCTGAACGCCGCCGTGTCGGCGATCGACATCCAGGGTGCAAGGTTGCCCGATGCAGTTCAGGCCTATTCCGGCGTGGAAGCGCCTCAAAAGTCCTGATCGTCGGACAACCTCTGACAGATCAAACGGCCCGAGGCGCAATCTTCGCTTTGGGCCGCCGATGGCGCAGTTGCAGCCCCAGGTGCCTGTTAACTAAGCCTGCGATCGGAACAGTACTTGTCTAAGTGCCTCAAATGGAGTGTGGTATTCATCAATCTGCTAATATTGGGCGATACAGATGATGAAGAGCCTAGATTCGCGAATCCAGCTCGCCGGAGAGCGGCGCCAAGTGACAGCGCTCTTCTATGACATCGTTGGTTCGACCGAGTTATTGTTGCGCAGCGATCCAGAAGAATTCTTCCGCTCCGTGGCACAGCTTCACCACACTTCGGAAAACATTGTCCGGCGGCACGGAGGCTTTCTCCATCAGAGACTTGGCGATGGGGGGTGCTGTTTCTTCGGATATCCCGAACAATCTGAGGACGCCGCTGAGAAGGCTGTGCAGGCCTCGCTCGAACTGATCGATGTGGTGGGAAAACGCCGGCACAGGTCGCAAACGGCGCCGTTCAAGCTGCGAGTGGGGGTGGCTACCGGCCTCGTCGTCTTTTCCTCCAACGGTGACGAGATCATTGGAACCGCGCCCGTCTTGGCAGCGCGTCTACAGGCCGAGGCTCAGCCGGATTCTGTTCTCGTAGCGGACTCAACCTTTCAATTGACCAGAAACAGGTTCGATTACAGCTTTCTTCAAAACGCCAGGCTCAAGGGGTTTGATAAACCGATACCAATTTGGCGCCCACTCTCAACGAGACAAGCAGGCGACCGATTCTCCCTAAATCCCAAACCCGACACCCCAATGAGAGGCCGAGACCAAGAGCTTGCTCGGCTCGTGAGCGAATGGGATGGCGCTTGTGGCGGAAACGGCAAATCTATTGTTATTGTTGGGGATGCCGGAATCGGGAAATCCAGGCTCGTGGCTGAACTTCGCCGTCTACTCCTGCGCGATGGAAACGACGATATCGTTCTGCAATGCAACAGGGGTTTGACCAGCCAACCCCTGCATCCCTTTGTCGGCTTTCTGGAAACTAAAATAGGAAGACCCGCTCTACAGAGCTGCGATGGGGACTTGCTGCGAGATGCACTGCGGGATGTCGGGTTAGAGGTGGCTGTAGGCATCGCAACGGTGATCAGCGACTTCGCCGGCGAGAAATCCAGATTGACGTCGGGGAATATTCGAGTCGCCGATATTTCCGGTCAGGCGTTCCGGAAGCAAGTCATCGATGCGGCGATCCAGACGCTGTGCTGCAGTGGATTGGCTCGTCCAAAACTGATTGTAGTCGAGGATGTCCACTGGGCTGACAGCATGACATTGGAGTTGCTGGACAGGCTAGAGGACCATGTGCGCGAATTACCCGTCCTCGTTATTCAAACGTCAAGGGCGCCAGTCTCGAGCGCGGCCACCGAAAAATTATCGCTCACAGGTCTGAATTCTTCGGCGATGAACGATTTGGTGGCCTCAATCTGGGGCGATGCACCGCCAAGCGGCCTGTCCGCTTTTATTCTACAGCATTGTGACGGAATGCCCTTGTATGCTGAGGAACTGGTTCACTTTTTTCGAACAAGAAATGCCTCGGCCCAAACACCTGCCGGGTGGACGAAATTACTTATCGAAGGCGGGGTATCGTCGCTGAACGACCTTCTAGCGGCAAAGCTCGCCGAAGTCGGGCAGGCTCGCCGCGCCGCTCAATTGGCGAGTGTTGTCGGTAGGGAATTCAATATCGTTCTGCTGCGTCATCTTCTGAACGGCATCAACGGTCAGACGCTTGAAACTGATTTAGCCTCCCTGATCGCCTACGGCGTGATCGAACTAAAGGCCAGTCCTGCCGACACATACCAGTTCCGTCACGTCCTTCTGCATGAGGCTGCCTATGGCAGCCTGCTTCGCAGCGATCGGCGGGAGATCCATAAACGCATAGCCCGTCTTCTGATCCAGGAAGAGGTGCCAGGTCCTCCCGCTGCCGTCGCCGCTTGGCACTGCGCTGAAGCAGGTTTGCACGGCGATGCTGCACGCTTTGCACTGAAGGCGGCGGAAGCGTGCGTGCTCCGTTCGGCCATGCACGAGGCGGACCAATCGCTCGATCTCAGCGCTCAAGAAATTGCCGCGATGTCGCGGCAGCCCGCTCGGGCCGAGCTCTTGCTTGACCTGCTGCAACTCCAAGGAGTCGTATCGACCGCTCTGCAAGGCGAAGGCTCACAGCAAGCACGCAGGATTTATTCGCGCGCCATGTCGCTGATGAAGCGGCATCCATCGGCGAATCGGGAAGAGCGGTTTCCGCTCTACTGGGGATGGTGGTTCACCGCGCCGAACATCCTGACTCAGCAATCACGAGCGCGGGTTCTGGTTGAAGATATGAAGGTCGCAGAAGATCCCGAAACTCGCCTTCAATCCTACCATTGCGCCTGGGCAACGAGCTTCCACGCTGCTGAACATCGTTTCTGCTTAGACTGCGTTCTCAAAGGCATCGAGCTCTACGATCCTGAACGCGCCATTCGAAACCGGGCCTTCTTCGGCGGGCACGACGCGAAGGTGTGCGGATTGGGCGAGAGTGCACTCTCCTACCTGTTAAGGGGCGAGGTTCAATCGAGTGAAACGGCAATCAATCACTGCTTGGAATGGGCTGCACTGACCGATCATGTGGGCAGCATGGTGCACGCGTTGTACTACGCAATCGTGCTGCGCCGCTGCCAGAGCCGATATGAGGACGTATACAGGCTCGGAGAGCAGATGCTCTTGCTGGCTGAACAGAATGGTTTGGTGGCGAGCCAAGCCCGCGCCAACATGTACTGCGGCTGGGCGGAGTTGATGTCCGCCTCACCGGAACGGGGCGCGAAGCGCTTTCAACAGGGCCTGGTTCTTCAGCAACAGATCGGAACTGACGATAATCTCTCGATACATAGCGATATGCATTCCGAAATTTTGGAGCGGATCGGCAGACCAGCAGAGTCGATGGCTCTCATCGACAACGCGATCGCGCTCGGGCGCAAAAGTGGACAATGGTTCTGGCTCGCTGAGCTGTATCGGCGGAGGGCTGGGTTGAGGCAGGCGCTGGGAGAGAAACCAGCCCGGGTGAAGAGCGACCTGTTGCGGGCGGTTCAAACGGCCCAAGCTCAGGGAGCCGAGTGGCTGGCGGGGCGAGCAAAACGTGATCTGCAACGCCACTCTCGGTGATGGGGCCAATGGGGACGCCGGTGCGGGACGACAGAAACCTCAGTAGTTTGTTGCACGGACCGTTCCCGGCTCCGCCCGAGACCTGGGGCGTGGTTCGGCGGATTCTTGCGCGTAAGCGGGAATTCGGCATTACCAGGCTCGGGTCCGTGACCGGGCTCGACCGGACCGGAATTCAAGTTGCGCAAGTGATCCGCCCCACGTCGCGCTCGGTTGCGGTCAATCAGGGCAAGGGCATCACTGACGCCCAAGCAGCCATTTCTGGCCTTATGGAATCGCTTGAAGGGTGGGCGTCGGAACGAATTGCGGCTGACCGCATATGGAAGGCTGAAATTGCCACGATGAACAGGGATGGGATCTGGTCCGATCTCCTGGTTGAGGAAACGTGTTCCGGGCATCAAGAAACTATGTCTTGGATCCAAGGCTGGGACATGATGTCAGGCAAGCTCTGCCCCGTGCCACTTGCGTTGGTCGACACGGACTACATCATCCCCTCACCTCATCCACGCTGGCTGGCAAGGGATACGACTGGCCTTGCTGCCGGAACCAGCCTGCAGCAAGCGATGGCGCATGCCTGCTTCGAAATATTGGAACGCCATGCCCGCTGTATGGCGATGAGAACGCCTCACTTCTTTGACCGCTTCCAGGTAGATACCGATACCATCCGGTCAGGCATGGCAGGCGATATCATTGGACGTCTTTTTCGAGCGGGCTTTGCAGTCGGTGTGTGGACTATCCCGTCCGACCACGGCCTGCCGGTTTATTGGTGCCACATCATGGAGAGTACACGGCAGGCTCCACTCGCCCCTTTCCCCGCCGCAGGCTTTGGCTGCGACCTGACCCATGATCGGGCTCTAGCCAAGGCCCTGCTCGAAGCATGCCAGTCGCGCTTGGGCGTCATTTCGGCCGCGCGCGAAGACGTAACCGGCCATTTTTACAAGGAACCGAATAGTTACGAGTTGTCGGCCTGGCGTAAGCTGCTGTCACGCGGCGGATCGCCTTATCCCAACCCGGAACCCGGCCCTCCCGCCGAAAATACGTTGAAACCAGCCTTGGACGCCATTGCGCTTGCCGGCGCCAAGGCCGCGGTAGCGGTGGTTCTTTTTTCGGATGAGAGCATTCCCCTTCATGTCGTAAGGATGGTTGCTCCTCCCTTGCAGTCCAATCCGGAGTTGAGCAATGACGGCTGAGATAGTCATTTTTCTGGGGCCGACGATTAGCGCGGCTGAGGCGCGAACACATCTCGACGCGCTCTATCTGCCCCCGGCTGGCCAAGGAGATGTGGTGCGCGCGGTCCTGCAACATGCGCCATTCGTGATCGCGATCATAGATGGCATCTTTGCCCAACGACCCGCCGTTCGGCACAAGGAGATTCTCTGGGCCATCGCGGGCGGCGTTCGCGTCCATGGTGCCTCCAGCATGGGAGCCATTCGGGCAGCCGAATTGAGCGACTACGGCATGGTCGGGCATGGCTTCGTCTTCAGGTGGTATCGGCGCAACGCGCTTGCTGACGACGCCGATGTGGCTGTGCCGATGGCCCCGCCCGACTTCGGTTCGTACGCATTGGGCGACGCGCTTATCGACATCAGGTTGACTCTGAAAAAGGCTGAACGGGAAGGCGTGATTGGGAGGAAGCTTCGCGTCTGGCTCGAACATGCGGCGCGTTCGCTTCACTTTATAGAGAGAACCTACAGCAATATCCTGTCTGGCATCGGCATTGACCAGCAATCGACAGAAGAAATCCAAGCCTTTAACAATTGGCTTTCGAATGGAATCGAAAAACGGAAGAAACTTGATGCAATTAATCTACTTAAAGCCCTGTCGTTGTCTCGGCATTCGATGAAACAATCGCCAACAAACAAGAACTTTGAACTGACGGACGCGTTTGCATTTGATCTAAAATACTCGCATCTTTTCAATGAGATGTTCGATAGTGAGTTATAGTTCCAGTATAGTGACATTTCATTAGAATTATGTGATATTGAACGATGAGGGGAAACCGGGATTCCATCGCTCACCTATCGGAAGCCGGACTTGGCGAAGGGGCCGAGCCGTCTCTTGGAACGCGATTCCTCGTTTTCCCACAGCCTCCCTTCGTCGCAGGCTATGAGAAGCCCGAAGTCGTCTGGCTGGCTCCGTCTGCCGGTCGAATACTCGCTGGACCTGCAGATAATCGCATGTACGTCGCTGACCCGGTCGAGCCAAAGCGGCCCTATGCGCTCCCGGTGCTGCCGCCCTATCGGGGCAGTTTGCGCCCACCTGCCGAGCCGGGGCCTGATGGGCATTTCGACCATATCGCCCCAAGTTCTCCTGCATTTCTTTCGACGCATAGCTACGCCTGTGCGCGTCGTGTCCTGGATATCTGTGAAGGCTATATAGGGCGAACCATCAAATGGTTTTTCGAACCGGGCCTCAGCCGCCTGGAAATCGTTCCCCACATTCGGAACTGGGACAATGCGCAATCGGGTTTCGGCTTTCTTGAACTGGGAGAAAGCGAAGCCGATAAGGCGACATCTTGCTTTGCCTTGAATTTCGACTCCGTCGCGCATGAGATGGGCCATCTGATCCTTCTGAGCGAACTTGGCTTGCTCGAGGGCAACGGTAAAGGCACGGATTTTTTTGCCTACCATGAGGCCATTGCCGATTTCATATCTTTGCTCGGACTTCTCCATTTTGATACTGCCGTCGATCGAATTCTGCGCCGCACGAGCGGCAATCTGCTCATCAACAACGAACTCGACCGCTTTGCCGAACTCAGCGATGAAAAGCAGATCCGATCATTCAACAACTCGCTCCGGACCAGGGACGTGGGTGACGAAGTACATGATCGCTCCAGGCCGTTCGCCGCGGGTCTTTTTGATTGCCTTGTGGAGGTTTATCAGTCGCTCCTCTTCGAGCGTGGGCTGTCAGATCTCAACCCGCGACGTTTCAGCAACCTGCGCCAACAGATGGCTCCAGCACTGATTGAAACGAACCTGCGCGGCTCCAAGGACGACTATGAACTCAAGCACTTCGCCAGCAAGGCTGCACTGCAGGAAGCCAGGGATATCGTCGGCGAATGCGTGGTGCGCTCCTGGCTCGGCCTCGATCCAGACTACCTTACCTTCGAAACGGCCGCAGAGGCCTTCTTGGAGGCAGCCGAACGGGGCCGCGCCCGCCCCTATGTGGGCCAGTTCGAAGACTGCATGCAATGGCGTGAGATTTTCTGGTAACAACTGAGGAGATTGAGATGGCCGATGCGTATACACCAGCCCCCGCTACAGGCATATATCAGGCAGATTCGCTTATCCTGTACGGTGTGAAACTGAATAGCAGGGAGGACTACGGGAGGTTCGATGTCGGCGAGGGCGCCGACTCTGAACTGCGACTTCAATTGTTTAGCGGCGCCTTCGGACAGCCTAAAGTCGGACAGACCAGGGATGAGTATTCAATCGTCCTGGCATATGGTTATGCCTTCGACGGCCATTGCTACAGATTTGATTCCAACCGAATATTCTTCATTACCGGCCCAGGAGGCGATCCAGCCGTGGGTTGCGGCTTTGATGCTCCGCCGAATGCTGATCCTTCAGATCCTTCCTATCGAATGTGGCGCATACGGTCATCAACCGAACTGCTCGAAATCGCCAGCAACTTTGGCGACGCAAAGGCGCTAATTCTGGACGCGAATCTGCCTGGTAGAAGATCGCCGACCTCCTACGCCATCACACAGTCGATGGCACATCGTGACGGTCGTCTAACTCGGGACTAGTCGTAGCTATCCTCAACCTGAAAGGGAGAAGACTATGTCGCTTTCTATAACGATTAGATTCAAAAATGAATCCAATAATACGTCCGCATGGGATGAGATTGGCGCAAAACCATGCAGAGACGCCGATGATAAAAATATTGAGAAAAAGCATTTTGAACCAAACGATATAATTAAAATAGTTGCCGACGAAGATAAAGAGTATAGAAAAGGCCATATTAGCATAATCGCCGAGATTGTTATAAAAATGGAGGACGGAAAATGTAAAACTGAAATACATAAGGAATATTATATAATTGAGAAATCAGGCGGCGAAGCTACATTTCCAAAATAACAATAAATACTTATAGTCCTCAACATTCCAGAAAAACCTCCAACGTATTCTCGGCAAAGGGAATACGGGATGGATTTTCCCGTCTCGCGGCGAACTTGATCCTTCAGAGCCATCTATGCCCCTTGCCGGCTTTGCGCCAGCTTCCACGCACAAGTTCGAATTGGCGTCGAGCGCGGGCAAGGCCTATAGTGGCCGATGCCTCGACAACAGTATTCTCGGAGACGTTGATGAGCCGCGACCCTTACGACATTTTGGGCGTGAAGCGGGATGCCACGCAAAAGGATATCCAACGCGCATTCCGCAAGCTCGCGAAGAAACACCATCCCGATCTCAATCCCGGCGACAGACCTTCGGAGGAACGCTTCAAGGAAATCTCCACTGCCTATGAGCTTCTGAGTGACGAGCAGAAGCGGGCTCGATTTGATCGCGGCGAGATCGATCTGTCGGGTGCCGAGCAGGCCCCGCGCCACTATTACCGCGAGTATGCCTCGGCGAGCAGGCCCGGTGGCCCTTACCACAACAGCGCCAGCTTTGCCGACTTTGGCGAGGCCGAAGATCCCCTTTCCGCCTTCTTTTCCCATCGCGTGCACGATGATCACTTCCATTCGGCGGGAGAAGATCGTTATTTCTCCATGACGGTCGATTTTCTCGACGCCGTCAACGGTGCGAAAACCCAGGTGAGACTGCCAAACGGCACCGCCCTTGACGTTCAGATCCCGGCCGGCACGCACGATGGCCAAACGTTGCGTCTTGCGGGCAAGGGAGATCCTGGAATGGGCGGTGGACCTGCAGGCGATGCGTTCATCGATGTTCATGTAAAACCGCACCGCTTCTTCCAGCGTGACGGCGACGACATTCGCCTGGATCTGCCGATTTCGCTGAACGAAGCGGTCCTTGGCGCCAAAATCCGCGTACCGACCCCGACCGGTGCGGTGACGCTGACGGTGCCCTCCCATTCCAACAGCGGCAAGATCCTGCGTCTGAAAGGCAAAGGCGTGGCAAAGCGGGGCGGCGGCCGGGGCAATCTTTTTGTAACCCTGAAGATCGTCTTGCCCGACAAGGCCGATCCGCGTCTGACGGTTTTCATGAAGGAGTGGGCCGAGGCTAGCAAACAGGATCCGCGAAAGGGCATGGGGCTGCCATGAACGAGCTTGAATTTTGCCTGAAGCTCAAGATTGATGCAGCCGCGCTTGCCATGTGGATCGAGCAGGGCTGGCTTGTCCCCGACACGACGGAGCTCGAACAGCAATTTCGCGAGGCGGATGTCGCGCGCGGCCAACTTATCCTCGTGATGACCCGCGACATGGACATGGGGGTCAACGAGGAGGGTGTGGATCTTGTCATGGAACTGGTGGATCAGCTTCACAGCCTGCGACGCACAATGCAGGACCTGATGGCGGCAAACGACCAGCAGGACGAGGAGACGCAATTCAAGATATTTCACTCCGTCGATCGTCACGGATGATCTGCGGCGTTGATGACGCGCGACACAGGGCGGCCGATAGCCCCGCGCGTTGGCGACGCTTGCGGGTTGTGCTCGCGGATTTCCTCGACAGAACGAAAATTCCATTCGCGCCGCCGCCGGCGAAGGCTATAGCCGTTCGTCACGGATGATAAAAGATGGAGCTGAGCCCATGACGGATACTGTTGTCGATCGCTTCCTGCGCTATGTCGTCATCGATACCCAGTCGGACCCCAGCTCATCGGCGCACCCTTCGACCGAGAAGCAGAAGAATCTCGGCCGCGTATTGGTCGCGGAGTTGCAGGCAATCGGCCTCTCCGACGCGCATATGGACGAGCATGGCTACGTCTATGCGACCATTCCGTCGAATGTCGACAAGCCCGTACCGGTGATTTGCTTCTGCTCGCACATGGACACGGCTCCCGACTTCACCGGAACAAACGTCACGCCGCAAATGGTCCGGAACTACAAAGGTGGTGATATCCGGCTTTCAGGCGATCCGCAGCAGATCATTCGCGTCAACGACAATCCGGCGCTGCGTGACCAGATCGGCAACGATATCATCACCACCAACGGCACGACGCTGCTCGGCGCCGACGACAAGGCCGGCCTTGCCGAGATCATGACGGCCGCGCAGATCCTCGCCGACAATCCGGACATCCGGCACGGCACGATCAAAATCCTCTTCACACCGGACGAGGAAATAGGCCGGGGCGTCGACAAGGTCGATCTCGAAAAGCTGGGCGCCGAGTTCGCCTATACGGTGGACGGCGAAACCGCCGGGCATATCGAAGACGAAACCTTCTCCGCCGATGGCGTCGAGATCACCGTTCAGGGCGTCGCCATCCACCCCGGCTTCGCCAAGGGCAAGATGGAGAACGCAGCCAAGATCGCCGGCGCGATCCTCAGCCGGCTACCGAAGGACGCAGCACCTGAGACGACCGCAGGACGCGACGGCTTCATTCACCCGACCGGGGTGACCGGCTCGATGGACAAGGCGGTCCTCAATTTCATTGTCCGGGATTTCAACGAGGAAGGTCTTGTCACCAAGGAAGCCATGCTGGAGACGCTGGTCAAGGACGTGATGGCGGAGTATCCGGGCTCGTCCTACACCTTCGAGGTGAAGCAGCAATACCGCAACATGAAGACGATCCTGGACCGTCGTCCGCAGCTCGTCGAAAACGCCGTCGAGGCGATCCGCCGCGCCGGCATGGCGCCTGTGCGCGGCAGCATCCGCGGCGGCACCGATGGTTCGCGGCTCTCCTTCATGGGACTGCCCTGCCCCAATATCTTCGCCGGCGGCCACGCCTTTCACTCCCCGCTCGAATGGGTGAGCCGGCAGGACATGGAAAAGGCCGTCAGGACGCTCATCGAACTGGCAAAAATCTGGGAGGAGCGTGCCTAGGCAGACTTTCGTTGGCAAGGCAACTTTCAGCTCTTTCGGGCGAGGTGCCGCACAAGACCGCGCCGGCCGCGCTCCATGACGACGTTATGGTTCCAGCGGAAGATCGGCTTCAGGATGAATGAAAATCCGACCATCCAGGGCTTGGTGACTTTGACGATCCAATCGTAGCGCACCTTGCATTTGGAGCCTTCGGATCGCAGCGTCCACCGGCCGGTGCCCTCGAGTTCGCCGGAGGCCCGGCCCTCGATCATGGAAAGCGGTTCTACCCTCACCGTCTGCATCTCGAAGGTCAGGTCGTACGGCAGCGCGGTGGACCATCGCAGCCGGAGGACGGAACCGACGCCTGCCTCGTCGCCCTCGCGCAAAACATCGACCTGTTTCACGGACGACCACCAGTCGGGCCAGGTCTCGGGCGCATTGAGCACGCGCCAGACATCCTCAACCGATGAATCGAGGATCCATTCCGTCACAAGATGAAACTCGGTCGACGACATCGCACATCCGACTTCAAGCATTTTTGATGCGGCAAACGCGCCAAAGGAGAGAGGCGTATGGGACAGGATACCACCGACCGAAGATGACTCATACCAGGCGGCAACGCGACGTTTCTCGACCGAGGCGAAAGCATCGTTCAAACGGTGAAGTAGGTACTCAACGCTCGTTGGGCTTTCTTCCTGATCGAAGGGGCGCGGGCGGTGGCGCATTGGAGTCGATCTCCGCGAACAGGGCAGCGACATTGACCTGGAGAACCGCTGCAAATGCTTCCAAAGTCGTGACGGTAACATTCTCCATCCCGCGCTCAACTCGCCCGACATAAGAACGATCAATCCCCGCCTCAAGCGCCAGGCGTTCCTGCGAGAGGCCCTCAGCCACCCGAAGACGGCGCAAATTCCAGCCGATGGTTCGTCGAACGTTCATGCTGCAACAAACGCATATTCACGGCCTGACAATCGACGGACTGCTAGTCTCTGATTAATCGTGCTCGCCGTGCGTACGGAGCAAGCGGTAGGCTAAACATATCATTGTGGTGGCCACCCGCCGATTTATCGCGCAGACTTTGGCTTTCTGCCGGGCTTCAGCGGTTCAGGCTTCTGCGCGGTCGTCGAGGGCTCGAGAAAGAATGCGGACACATCGACGTTCAATGCGACCGCGAGACGGTCAAGCAGATCGACCGAAGCGTTATAGTGGCCCTGCTCGATACCGCTTATAACGCTACGATCAACTGCCGCGTCGACAGCAAGGTTTTCTTGCGTAGTGCTTTTCGAAGACCTGATTTGCCTGAGGTTCCAGGCTATGCGCGCACGAGTATCCATGACACATGCGCACCATCTTGCGTCGCATTAATCCATCGGACATAGTCGACATATTAATGATTACCGGCCAGTGTTGTTCAAGCCAAGGTTTGCCGTCGCGCGAGGTGTCAGGACACTTATCCAACTAGATTTAAGGTTCAAATCAAGAAATTTTTCCGAGAAGGTTTAGCGGATCGACATCCAACACCTTGGCGATCCTCTCTACGACATCCAGCGTTGGATTCTTCTGTCCTCTCTCGATGCCGCCCACATAGCTGTAGGCAAGGCCAACGGCTGTGGCCAGCGACTCCAAGGTCATACCTTGCTCCAAGCGAGCCTTCCGAACGTTTTCTCCGAAGATTTCCGCCATACGCATGATCGCATATCGTAAGGAAACTTTCATCTTTACCAGTCACTATAGTGACTGACATCACAAGAGAAACAAACCGGTGGAAAGTCACATCGTCATTGTTAACGCAGCCCGAATCGCAAATTGCGCTATATATGCATGGTTGCTGATTCTTCTATTCCAGAATATCGATCTTTCTCAAATAGATCAGAATCTTGCGCAGATGGTGAAAGAACGCTCACCGATAATATTCTGAAGCCGCCATAATGCTCGAAAATCGGGTGACGAAGATTCGATCCAATACTGTAGATGTATCTCAACCGGATCCAAGAGGATAAGATTTAAAATTTTGCCATCCCGAATAGTAATCTGTCCGCAGGACTCGTCGGTTTTATTTTAGGATTTTCAAGTGCGCAATAGCCAGGCCCAGCATTTCAGCTTCGAACGAAAACTGTGGCTCGCGGCCATCGCGGTCGCGTTGTCGATGGCGGTGTTGGGAACCAGCGTCATTGTTCCATCCTTCATCGCCTACAATAGCGCCCAACATAACCTGGTCGACATGGACGCCTTCCGGCAGGTTCTGAACGCAGCCAATCGTCTGTCAGCGGAGCGCGGCCCGGCAAACGTGCTGATGTCGATCGAGCCCGCGAGTGATGCCGATGCAAGCCACAGACTGAACGAGTTCCGTGCAGCAACCGACGCGGCCCTGGCCGATCTCCTTGCTCAGAGTGAAGCAGCCCCCTTGAGCGAGGCCCCTCAGACAAGCGCCAAAGATCTCGTTCGGGCCACCATGGAGCGATTGCGCAGCGCACGGCTGGAAGTTGATCGTGTGGCGGCACAATCACTTGACCGACGCCGGGCAAAGGACATTCAGCGGGCGATCAGCGCCATGATCGATGTGGTCGATACGTTCCAAGCGGTCATCGCCCGGGACGTCAATGCCCTTATCCAAACTGACCCAGGCCTCGCCGCGTGGGTCACGACGGCACATATGATCAGCGACCTCAGAGAATACGGGGGAAGAATAGCCTCCGAGATCATGGGGCCAGTGGCAGCTCACCGTCCGCTGACGCTCGATGAGTTGATCCAGAGTAACCGCACCCGCGGCCGGCTTGCCGAGATTTGGCGTCTACTGGGAGCGCAGCACACCCTTTACGCGCAAAATCAGCGGATGAATGACGCTGCAAAGGCGGTGGGGACGACATTCTTCGGAGACGGACTTGCACTCATCGACAGAGTAACCGACGAAGGACGAGCATCAGGCAAATATTCGCTCGCAGCCGACGAGTTCACCTATCAGTTCGTCAAAACATTGCGACCGCTCGAAGAGTTCAGGACCAAGTTCCTCGACGAGGCGATGCAAACATTCGCACACAAGCGGGACGCAGCGCTCGAGCAGCTGATGATTGCCTGCCTTTCCGTGACGGCGGCTCTTGTGGTCCTCGCCGGCTTGCTGCGTCTCATCCACGCGTCTGTATTGGCACCTCTGCTTTCATTGCGGCAGGAGATTGTCTCACTCGCCGACGTTCGCGATACAGAGAGCAGGCCGTTTCGAACCCGGGTTCGCGAGATGCAGCGTGTTTATGACGCCCTCCACCTGCTTCGCGCGCGCTTGCGCGAGAGGGATGCGCTCATTTCGGAACTGAGAGAGCAAGCCGAAAAGGATGAGTTGACCGGCTTGTGGAACCGGCGATCCTTCGAACGCTTCGGTCAGGTTCTGGCAGCCCAGAACAAAGACGGTCCGCCATCATGCCTGATTTTGCTCGATCTCGATCATTTCAAAAGCATCAACGATACATACGGTCATCCCGCCGGCGACGAAGTTCTGCGTCAGGTCGCGGCACTGCTGCGGTCATCGGTGCGGTCTTCCGACATCGCTGCTCGCTTCGGCGGGGAGGAGTTCGCCGTCTTAATCCCCGATGGAAATCTTGCTGCAGCCGCCAACCTCGCCAACACCGAACGGCCATCGACGAACACCACATCACTCTGGCCGGTGGAGGGATCCGTCTGCGGATCAGCGCGAGCTTCGGCGTGGCAAGTGCCGGCCCGGAAACTCCAAGCTGGCCCCAGTTGATCCAGTCCGCTGATGTCGCCCTCTACCAGGCGAAATCGCAGGGCCGAAACCGAGTCTGCGTGTCGGCACAGCCTTTGCTGCAGGCAGGCGACCGCGAACTTGACGACGGCGCTCCCCGCGTCACATGGCAGAATCGCACAGAACAGCGCCTAACTCGAACCATCCGGGAATAGCTTGAGTGGTTGGTGTTTGTTGCTCAACTGCGCAAACCCGGCGCCTCCTGGCCGGTGCGGGCCACATATTCCGTGTAGCCGCCGCCATATTGGTGGATGCCTTCGGGCGTCAGTTCCAGCACCCGATTGGAGAGGGCTGCGAGGAAATGCCGGTCGTGCGAAACAAACAGCATGGTGCCCTCGTATTCGGACAGTGCCTTGATCAGCATTTCCTTGGTGTCGAGGTCGAGGTGGTTGGTGGGCTCGTCGAGCACCAGCAGGTTCGGCGGGTCGAACAGCATGATCGCCATGACCAGCCGCGCCTTCTCGCCGCCCGACAGCACCCGGCACCTCTTCTCCACATCGTCGCCGGAAAAGCCGAAACAGCCCGCCAGCGCCCGCAATGGCCCCTGCCCCGCCTTGGGGAACGCATCTTCCAGCGACTGGAACACAGTGCGCTCGCCGTCCAGAATATCCATCGCGTGCTGCGCGAAATAGCCCATTTTGACGCTTGCCCCCAGGGCGACGCTGCCCTGATCCGGCTCGGCCGAGCCTGCCACCAGCTTCAGGAGCGTGGACTTGCCGGCGCCGTTGATGCCCATGATGCACCAGCGCTCGCGGCGGCGCACCATGAAGTCCAGCCCTTCATAGATGCTGCGGCTGCCGTAGCTCTTGTGCACGTTCTTCAGGTTGATCACGTCCTCGCCCGAGCGCGGCGCCGGCTGGAATTCGAACGCGACCGCCTGGCGGCGCCTGGGCGGCTCCACCCGCTCGATCTTGTCCAGTTTTTTCACACGGCTCTGCACCTGCGCTGCGTGCGAGGCACGCGCCTTGAAGCGCTCGATGAATTTGATTTCCTTGGCGAGCATCGCCTGCTGGCGCTCGAACTGGGCCTGCTGTTGTTTCTCGTTCTGCGCCCGCTGCTGCTCGTAGAAGGCATAGTCGCCCGAATAGGTCATCAGGGAGCCGCCGTCGATCTCGATGATCTTGGTGACGATGCGGTTCATGAACTCGCGATCGTGCGAGGTCATCAGCAGCGCGCCCTCATAGCCTTTCAGGAATTCCTCCAGCCAGATGAGGCTTTCGAGATCCAGGTGGTTGCTCGGCTCGTCGAGCAGCATGGCATCCGGCCGCATGAGGAGAATACGGGCCAGCGCAACGCGCATCTTCCAGCCGCCCGACAGCTTGCCGACATCGCCGTCCATCATCTCCTGGCTGAAGCTCAGGCCGGCCAGAACCTCGCGCGCGCGGCCTTCCAGGGCATAGCCGTCCAGTTCCTCGTAGCGCGCCTGCACCTCGCCATAGCGTTCGATGATGGCATCCATCTCGTCGGCGCGATCGGGGTCCGACATGGCAGCCTCGAGTTCGTGCAATTCGGCGGCAACGTCGCTCACCGGGCCGGCGCCGTTCATCACCTCGGCGACGGCACTGTGGCCCGCCATCTCGCCCACGTCCTGATTGAAATAGCCGATGGTCATGCCCTTATCGACGGACACCTGCCCCTCGTCGGGCTGCTCCTCGCCTGTGATCATCCGGAAGAGTGTCGTCTTGCCGGCGCCATTCGGACCGACGAGGCCGATCTTCTCGCCCCTGTTGAGCGCCGCCGAGGCCTCGATGAAGAGCAGACGATGGCTGTTCTGCTTGCTGATATTGTCGATACGGATCATGTGTGTGCGAGGTCCAAACGTTGCAGTGCCCTTGGGACATGTGCCGCGGGGCGTATCGCAAATCTACGGCATCGTAAATGGCAGTGTCGCTGCCGACCTGAAATCTCGCCCTCGTGCTGGCTGCATTCAGAAACGCGGTGCATCGCTCGCACCTGTTCCGAATGATGGCGGTCGGCCGCCATCCCGCAGGCCAAGGTCAGGCGCTAACGCGGCCGAAAAGGCCGGGCGTTGTCGAAATCAGCCTTTTTACCGCGCCTCTTTTTCGTAGAGGTAGGCATGGATAGAGGCAACGGCCATCAGAATAATGAGCGCCACCAGGCCGAAGATCTGGGCGATTGCCATGCCAAACGCCCTCGCCGATATCCCGGCAGGTCTCCGGCCGGAGCCTGCGGGCTGGCGAGCCGGTTTCACCACATCCGCATCTGCTGCGACCTTGATCGCATTCGCTCTCAAATGCTCCGTCAGCTTGCGATTTATCTCCGCATCCGTCGCGTCGCCATCGGCACTCAGACCTGGCCCGTTTTTTCGTGCTGGTGTCTCAGTCATGGGAAGCCCTCGGCGCGGTCAATCCATTTTCTCTGGCTGCGCAATTGCGGAACGCATCATTGGGTAACAGCCACGGGCTCGACCTTCACAACGTCGCCCGGCAGCACAAGGGTACCTTCGTCCGCCGATATCTTGGTCGACTTTCCGTCCTTCTGCCGAACGATGGAATAGGTGATGCTGCCGGCCGTCCCCGCTTGCGGTGTCTGGGCGGCATCAGCCGATTGCAGGAGTGCTTCGCTCATGAGGTCGCGGCTGGTGACGAGTTTGAGGTCCAGCGTATCCAGTTCCGATTCGGTGTTCTGCAGTTCTTGGGCAAGTTGGGCATCCCAATCGTTTCGCAGATTGGTCTCATCCTGGTTCGCCTTGCTGACGTCCTGCTTGGCTTTCAACGATGCCGTGTCGATGTCGAGCAGGGCCGCCTGCAGTTCCGCTGCCCTTTGTTCGACGGTGAGCTTGCGCGCGCTCAGCGCCAGCCCCTTTTCAGCCAGCGTATCGACCTTGTCCTTGTCTTCCATAACCAGTTCCAGCTGCCGGTTCTGGGTAGCGGACTTCTTGCCAAGCGATTCGATTTCGTTCTGGAGAAGGGATTTCAGCTCTGCAAGCTGCGTCAGTTGAAGCTTCAAGCGTTTGTCGCGCGAGACCATCAGGGCCTTTTCGCTCTCGACGAGACCTGCAGCGTCGGCGGCACTTTTCAGTTCCGGCGGAATGGCGATATCAGCCTTCTCGGCGATTTCCGCCTGCAGCCGCGCGCGCCGAACGAGAAGCCTGTTTCTTTCGGCGATCTGCACGGAGGATTCGCCCCGGGCCGTGATGAAATCGCGCGCAAAACGCTGACCGTTTTCGGCCCGACGCAGTCCGCCGCCAAGGCTGACCGCCTTCAGCACCGTCATTTCCGGCGCAAAGGGATATTCTCCGGGCGTCTGAACCTCGCCGGCCAGATAGATCGGCCGGTATTGGGCTAGTTCGACCGAGGCAGACGGACGGTCCGGCAGGCCGAACAGCTTTTGAAGCTGCAGCCCGACCTCGTCGGCAATTTCGGACGTCGTCTTTCCGGACGCAGGCAGGGTGCCGAGGAACGGCAGGGAAATGCCCCCCGACGCGCCAACCGTATATTCGCCGCTGATGGCAGACCAATCCCTGACGGTTCCTTCGGCGGTCTGCCACTCCGCAACGCGGATTCTCAATTTATCCATGGCGCCGAGCGCATAGTCGTCTGCAACGGCGAGCTGGATGCCCGAAACGCCGATTGCCAGCGCGAGCGCGCAAAGGCGCGCCGCACCTGCGGCCCGCTTGCCAAGGGCAGGAAGTCCTACACTAAGACTTCTTTTCATCAAATTCCCTCACTTAATACCAAAGCCGATCCCGGCGTGACGACGGAAGCGGCCTATTCACATGCTGAAGACTGAGATCAGTAGCTGCCCCGGGACAGGCAGACGGCAGGAATTGTCTTTGCAACGATGACGACATCTCTGATCAGCGACCAGTTGGTGACGTAGTGGGTATCGAAGGCGATCCGGGCAGCATAGGAAACATCGTTTCTGCCGCTGACCTGCCACAGTCCGGTCAGACCGGGGCGTGACTTCAGATAGTAGACTGCAGACGATTCATAGAGCTCCAGTTCGTCTTCCACGACGGGACGTGGGCCGACGACACTCATGTCACCGCGGATGATGTTGAGGAGCTGCGGAAGCTCATCGAGGCTCAGTTTGCGCAGAACGCTGCCCACCACCGTGACGCGCGGATCATCCTGCAGTTTGCGGGTTGCCTGCCATTCCTCATAGGCTCTGGGATTTTTGCGCAGATGATCCTGCAGGATCTTGTCTGCATCCAGCGCCATGGTGCGAAACTTGAGGCACTTGAAGAAGCGGCCGTTGTGACCAACGCGGCGGTGTCCATAAAAGACACTCCCGCCGTCCGAAAACTTCACCAGAGCCATCAGAAGCAGAAAAATCGGACTAAAGACAATCAGCGCCAGAGACGCAGCAACGATGTCGAACCCCCTCTTTGATATTCCCCCTATCGGCCGGTGTCCCCCGGCTTCGATGGTCGTAAAATACGGCGAACTTGCCGATCGAGTCGCAGACTTCATGGGAGTTAACTCCATTTGCGTTTGGCGATTGGTCGGGTCCCCTTGGGGCGCATGGCATCAATTACGTAATAGAGTGTAGAGGCAGATTTTGTTTTTTAAAGGCAGATTTCATGCCGCATTTGCCGCCAAAGCGGGTCATGGCCCGAGCTTAAATCTGAAAAGCCTATTATTATTCCGCATAATTCACAAAAATCATTGAACATAGCAGCAACGACTAATTATATATAAATATAATATGAAATTTGTCGAAGAAAAATTCGCGATTTGTTCTTCATTAAAGCGATCTAAAGATCTGCCTATATACTTTCATCGTCTTGATATTTTTCATATTATACGTCAGTTATTCATATTTTTCCATTATTTTTTTGCATCGCAACATTATTTTGCACTGCACAGATTTTTATTAAAAAGAGCTAATTTTGTAACAAAAGTTGACCAATAAAGCTGGTTTTCTGCAATTTTCAGATATATAGAAAATTAAAATCAATCTATGCGTGTACAGGAATGGAAGAGCCGGGCAGAAATGTGGCAAAATCCTGTTCCGCGCCCTGATTTGCAGGTCCTCCTATCGAGTCGTGAACGTTAACCAATCGAATGACGCCTCTTCCCGTCTGACGCCACCAAAAATGTTTGCGGTTATCGCGCAATCTATAGATGAATTTAAATGCGGGCTAAGATTTGATGCGGTAAATGGTCCTGACCAAGATGATACATAGTGTTCCGGTGGCGGTTGAAACTGCAGGCCACGTTCGATATGTTAATAATTGCCTAAGAGGAAAAGGTGGTTTTTTCCATGATGTGCGCAAATCAAGACGTAGCCTTGAGGGTGTCCTGATGTTTGCACCACGTGTTTTTGTCAGCATGTTGGGAGCCTTGGGTGTTTTTGCCATAGGGACCTTCTTGCTGACTGGCTCGGTCTGGACGACCACCTGGCAGACGCTGGTCTGCGCCGTGCTGTTGCAGGCCGGATACTTCGTGACCGTTCTGGCGCTGGTGATAAAAGAAGGCAGAGATCGCCGGAAAATGACACAAGGCCAATCTGCAGCTTCCGCATCGGCCGGCGAGGACAAAGAGCCGAAAACCCTTCACGTTCCGCACAATCCGCGCCACTTCAACTCCTGAACGCGCCCGCAAACTGCCTCTTAATCCCTCTCTCCGCAGCGCGGCAAAGGTGGTCAACTCTTCGCAATAGCAACATCGTGCCTTGTCGCCTGTTCAAAGCCGGCCTAGTTTCGGCACGACAGCGATAGAGGAAGATGATCATGAAACCGAATGCCGATGTCTGCGTCATCATTGCCACGAAGAATGCGGCCGAGACGATCGGGCGTGCCATCACGTCAGCGCTGGCGGAACCTGAAACCGCAGAGGTTATCGTCGTCGACGATGGCTCGAGCGACGGCACTGCGGATGTTTCCCGGCAAGTCGATGACGGCACCGGCAGGTTGACCGTCGCAAGCTTCGACGTGAACAGAGGACCGGCTGCAGCCCGCAATCACGCCATCTCACTTTCGAAGGCACCGGTGCTTGCAATCCTCGATGCCGATGATTTTTTCTTTGCCGGCCGGCTGAAAAACCTTCTGTCCCAGACGGACTGGGATTTCATCGCCGACAACATCGCCTTCGTCGACGAGGAGAAGGCAGCGAGCGCGCATCTTGCACTTGAAGCCTTCCCGGCCGCGCCCCGTGTTCTGGACCTCAGCGAATTCATCGAAGGCAATATCTCGAAACGTGGTGTGCGGCGCGGCGAGATCGGATTTCTGAAACCGCTGATGCGACGCGATTTTCTGGATGCACACCAGCTTCGTTATCAGGAAAGCCTGCGGCTGGGTGAGGATTACGACCTCTACGCCCGGGCGCTGACGAAGGGCGCGCGTTACAAGATCATTCACAGCTGCGGCTACGGCGCGGTCGTTCGCGGCAATTCGCTGAGCAGCAGCCACCGCACGATCGATTTGAAGCGGCTCTACGAAGCCGATAGGGCCATCCTGTCGCAAACCGGCCTCTCCGACCAGGCGAGAGCACTGATCGGCCGACACGAGCGCCATATTCGCGGGCGATACGAGCTTCGGGAATTCCTCGATATCAAGCGGCAATCCGGCCCGAAGGCCGCCCTGCTCTACGCCTTCGGCAAGCCATCCGCCATCCCGGCGATCGCCGGTGGCATCCTTGCCGACAAGACCGAGCGTTTTCGCCGGCAGCCCGAAGCGGCGCCGGTGGCGCTCGGCGGCTCGGGGGCGCTCCGCTATCTCCTGCAGCCGCCATCAACGGCCGCCTGAAGCTGGCGTCGATGGCGGCGCGTTGGGGCGGGGCTGCGCCTTATAGATAGGCGCGGCGCACGCTCTCGATCACGTCCAGAAAGCGCTCCTTGCGCTCAGCCAGAACATGATCGGCGCTCAATTGCGGCGCGGCGCGTGCCGCCTGCCACAGCGACAGGGCCGAGGGTGCGGCGAGCAACTGCTTTGCGGCAACACGCAGCGAGGTCTGCTTCGGATCGCGCACGGCAACCATCGCGCTGTCGTCGATCTGCCGCTTGTTCGGATCCTCCAGCGCGGGCTGCCGTGCCTCGAAGCCGATACCCCAGAAACGCGCGCCCTTGGCAATCGCCTCGGCCCGAGTCGACACAGGAACATGACGCGGACGATAGGTAACGCCGACGGTCTGGGCCCAGTCGTTCCATTTGAAGCTGTTGATGCTGTTCGACGTCGTGACCGCGACCCACGGCACGCGGAACGCATCGGCGAGAATGGCGCCGTGCATTGATTCGGCAATGATCAATTCCGACTGGGCGATCTCGCGAATGACCTCCTTGGCGTCGCCGCGCGGATCGATGTAATGCAGACCGACGGTTCCGCAGATGATGGGCCATATGCCGGCAGCAGCCGATTCCCAATGGGGAACGAAGCTCTTTTTGTGCTTCTTCGGCAGATTTTTGAATTCGGGCATTTCGGCAACCATGACAGCCGGGTCGATGATGCCGAGTTTTGGATCAACGCCGACCTTCTGCGCCGTCAGGGGGCCGCGTACGCAGCGGATGTCCCATTCGCGCCGATCGCTCATGTCCGGCAGGGTACCGTAGCCAAAGCCACTTCCCAGTACCAGCTTGTGCCGGCCCTCCGGCAGAAGCACACGGTTGAGGACCGTGCCGACGCCGACGAGAAGGGTTTCCGGATGAACGTCGCGAAAGCCCGGGATCAAAAAGTCCCATAGCCACAGATTGAGGTCGTCGCCGAAATTTCCGTGCTCCGATTCCCAGTAGTAAGGGTCCATGACTTCTCCTGTGTGCATTGCCAAGGGACTTGAAAGGACGCGATCTGCCTCGTGCAGGCGCGGACGTCGGTGTGCACTGCAAAAAATGCTGCACCTGCGAAGGTTAACGTGATAATTTGCCGACGGCAAGCTGGAGCACACTTTGCAATATTCTCGGATCGCGCCAGACCCAACGTGCAAGGAGATGGAACTGCGGCATCCTTCGCCGCTTGACCAGACGCGCCTGACTCCAGAGAGCCTGTTTCCTTGCGGTATGCTTGTAGGTGTGGATGAAAGCGGCTTCCTCTGTTGTGCGCGGAAATCGCCCTTCCAACGTATCGAGTGCAACCCAGGTGTTGAATTGCTGCGAAAGAAACTCCGGAGAGTCGCTATCGATACTGTGGAAGATATTGACCCCCTCTCCCCGCACCGCCCCCGGGTCGTTGCAGAGGATCACGCGCTCGGCAGCGATCGCGCAGTCGCAAAAGAACAGCACATCCTCCGCTGCCAGACGAAGCGCTGCTTCGAAGCGCAGAGCCTCGAACAGTTTTCGCCCGATCACCATGCAGGACAGGTGCAGGAAGCTCCAATCCCGGAGCATGACCTTGGGGAACTCGGGAGCTTCAAGAATCAGCGGGCGCTCCGAAAGCCGGACGACAGTCTCGGTCTTCTGCAGCTCAGCGACCCCGAAATGATAGTAGAAAGCATCGCCGCCGGTGATCGAAGCCCAGTAGCAATCCGATCCGAAACGGGTCATCGCGTCGTGGGCGTTCTTGAGATGATCCTTGATCCAAAGGTCGTCGGAATCGAGAAAGGCGACAAAATCCGTTTGCGCGGAGACATTGTCGAGACCCGTGTTGCGCGCTCCGCCCGGCCCAGCGTTCGGCTGCTTGATCACCTTGATGCGCCGGCGCTGCTCGTGCGGCAGGTTGTCAAGATCCATTTCGATCGGGAACGGAGACTGATCATCGACGATGATGATATCGAAATTCTGGTAACTCTGCGCGAAAACGGACTCGAGCGCCCGTTGCAGGATTCCAGCCTGTTTCTGGTAGTAAGGAATGATAACCGTAAATTTCGCCATCTTTTCGTCCTTGCGGTTTGTCTAGAAGATGTTGCTGGTTTCCTCCCTCAGACTGCGCCCGACCTCGGCGCCTCTCCTCTGCCTTGATCCTCCCATCGACACATAGGATTTACGCCATGCCCCCTACAGTCAACGTCAAATCCGTCACAAGCAATGTGGGCTGGAGCATTTTATCCAAGACAAGCACATTCGGGCTTAAGTTTGTCACGGTGCCGATTCTTGCCCGTATCCTCACGCCGCAGGAGTTCGGTGCCGTCGCCGTGGCGCTCACCGTCGTCCAGTTTCTGGCCATGATCGGCGGCGCGGGATTGACCTCGGCTTTGGTCATCCAGCGGGAAGAGGAAATGGAAACCGTTCATTCGGTTTTCTGGGCGAACCTGGCGATTTCCTGCCTCATGGCGCTCGGACTTTATGTCTACGCAGATTTCTTTGCCACGCTGCTGGGCGCACCCGAAGCCGCCTATCTCTTGAGAATCATGAGCTTTCTCATCCCGCTGCAGCTCGGCGGGGATGTTGCCTACTCGCTGCTCGCCCGGCGCATGAACTTCAGCAAGGATGCCTTCTGGAGCATGGTCTCCGAATCGCTTGGCGCCGTCGTTGCCGTTGTGATGGCGCTTCTCGGCTGGGGCGTCTGGGCCCTGATCGCGCAGCTTTTCGTCTCCGCCTTCGTGCGCCTTTGCGGCCTGTATACCGTCTCGCACTATATGCCGCGCTTCGTATTCCATCCCCGCCGGGTGATTGGATTGAGTCGCTTCAGCCTTGGCATGATGGGCTCGGAAATTGCCAACTTCATCACCTTCCAGTCGCCGATGGTGATCATTTCGCGGTATCTGGGCCTTGCCGATGCCGGTGCCTACTCCGCCGCCAACCGCTTTGCCAGCATTCCGAACCAGGTCGTGCTTTCGGCCGTCATGGGCGTTCTTTTCCCCGCCTTCAGCGGCATGATGGACGACAAGCAGCGCCGGTCGCAGGCGCTGATGTTCAGCACCCAGGTAACGACCGTGCTGCTCGCTCCGATGATGTTCGGCCTCTGGGCCCTGGCGGAACCGTCGATGCGCGTTCTCTTCGGCCAGCAGTGGGCTTATGCCTGGCCGGTGCTGGGACTGCTTGCGCTTTCCAAAGGCATTTTGACACCTTGCAGCACCTTCATTCCCTACTTGAAGGGCGTGGGACACGGCCGCGCGCTCTTCTGGTCTGCCGTCATCCGCGCGATCGTTACCTGCGCGGCGGTCGCCTATGGCGCAAGCACGGGTACACTGATCGACGCGATGATCTGGCTTTGCATCGTCAATGCCGTGACGCTGGTGGCCTATTCCTGGGCGGTTTTTCGCGCAGACGGGACGCCATTTATCAAGGGGCTGTATGTCAGCAGCCGCCCTATGCTGATGGCGCTGGTGATGGCACTCATCGTTCGTTACCTGCTCGATACTTTCGGTCCTCTCTTGCCAAATCCGGTGCTGCAGATCGTTGTTGGCGCGGCCATCGGGGGGATTATCTACACCATGTTCGTGGTTCTTTCCGAGCGCCCGCTGCTCACAAAGATCTACGAACTGGTCAAGAACAGGCGTCAGAGAAGCGAGGTGGAAAACACCGGGGCGTGAACTTTCCAAATGCGCCGCCTTCTGGTTGTGGCAACGCCTTATTTCGGGACACAGCCGGACCGAGCAAAGCGATTTTATAAACCGTGACGTGCATAATCGTGTATTTTTGAATAAAATTTTTCCGACAAGAACATCCGCCGAGCTGCTTATATCGGAATATTCGCACATTCTTCAAACCGCTGTGGCTAGGTCATTTTTAGAAACGCGGGGGCGGAAGACAGGCCTCAAGCGGCTCTTTTTTCCGCCGCCGACCCGCGTGCATTGCAGCATTGCGGGTCATTTTTCTGCTGCAGCGCCATATTTTTTTACGCGCACTGCCCTATCCTTCAAAACGCAGGTTCAAGTCTGCTCTGGTTGAAACGGTCGCTTTGGGGGGAGTGGCCCAACAGGGGATGTCGTCTTGGTTATCGACGCGAACATATCATCGCGGATCAATCTGATGCGCATCTTGCTCATCTCGGGGATCGTCTTCGTCCACGTCCCTTATGATCCGCAGACAAGCCCGTTTCTCGGTGCCAATGGCTTCGTCGATTGGATCCGTGTTTTTCTCGGGGATAGCATTTTCCGGGTCGGCGTTCCGTGCCTGAGCGCAATTTCCGGTTATCTCCTGTTCCGCCGCGGGCTTGATGCTTTCGACTATGGCAAGACGATCCGCGCCAAAGCGCGGACGGTTCTCTTGCCGTTCCTGATCTGGAATCTCGCCTTCCTGGCATCCGTCTATATTGCACAGGGACAGGGCATAGGCTTCGGCTATCTGCCGGACGCCGTCAATGCGACGCCGCGCGAGCTGGCGACCCTTGCCTTTGCCAGCGAAGCGCAGCCGATCAACGTTCCGCTCTATTTTCTGCGCGACCTGCTTCTCTGCATCCTGCTTGCGCCGGCTCTCGGGCTGCTGATCATGCGATACCCGCTGGCGACGTTGACGGTTTTTTTCATCTATGCCGTTTTGCCGATCCCCAATGGCATTTTCCTGAAGAAATCAATCCTGTTCGGCTTCAGCTGCGGCATCTATGCGAGCCTCCACAAGATCGATATCCGGATGCTCGACCCGTACGCAGAGAAAATTTCCGCGCTGTTTCTGACGGCTGCCGTGCTGCTGGCGACCGCACTCTATTGGACCGGCCCGGATTTCCCCGCCTTGATCGACATCCTGCGTAACCTGACGGCGATCTGCGGTATCGTTGGCTCCTGGGCAATTTCGGCAATTCTGGTGCGTTCACATCTTGGAATGCGGCTTTCCCAGGCCGAAGGCCTCAGTTTCTGGATCTTCTGCGCCCACTACCCGCTGCTGGTCACCTTCTGGATGTTCTGGAACAGAGCGGCGGAGCCGGAGCTTTACCCGCTCTTCTATTTTTCAACACCGATTCTTGCCCTTCTCATTCTCATCGCGTCGCACAAAGCGGCCAAGCGCGTGACACCACGGCTACACGCCGTCCTGACCGGCAGCCGTACGAGCCGGCGCGGTTCCGCGCCGAAGAGCAGCGCAATGCAGAGTGGCGCGAACCAGAAGGGTTGGTCCAAAACCCATTCCGCAGAGGAAAAAGCGACACGATGACAAAACCGATCTCGAAAACATTGGCCACCCTTGCCGTTCTTTCCGCCAGCCTTCCCGTGGCTACCCTTGCGCAAGAGGCGAACACGAAGGCATCCTTTGTCGAGAATTTCGACAAGATCAATCGAAAGATCTGGTACGTTTCGGACGGCTGGGACAATGGCGCCCACCAGAACTGCACCTGGTCCAAAAAACAGGTCGCGGTTCAAAACGGCGTGCTCGAACTCACCTTCGAACAGCGCAAGGCCGGCAAGCGGGACTATGCCTGCGGCGAGATCCAGACCCTAAAACGCTTCGGCTACGGCACCTACGAGGCACGTATCAAGACGGCTGAAGGCTCCGGTCTGAACTCCGCCTTCTTCACCTATATCGGGCCGACCGACAAGAAGCCGCATGACGAAATCGACTTCGAAGTCCTCGGCAAGGATTCCGGCAAGGTTCAGGTCAACCAGTATATTTCGGCCAAGGGCGGCAACGAGAAACTGGTCGATGTCGAGGGCGGCGCGAATGCGGCGTTCAACGATTACGCCTTTGTCTGGGAAAAGGACCGCCTGCGCTATTATGTCAACGGGACCCTTGTGCAGGATGTTACCGACCCGGCGAAAATCCCCGTCAACGACCAGAAAATCTTCTTCAGTCTCTGGGGCACCGACACCTTGAGCGACTGGATGGGCAAGTTCGACTACCAGGGACCGGCGACGATGCAGATCGACCGCTTCGCCTACACCGCGCCCGGTGACAAGTGCCAGTATCCGGAATCCATCACCTGCAAGCTTGATTAAGTCTTGTTAGCATCCGCAACATGAATATTGCGGTGCACAAAAAACTGAACTAGGCTCGGCATAGGCTGAGCGGAAAACAGGAAGTTTTCATGCTGGACGTATTGTACCTGGCACACGATGTGGCGGACCCGGCGATCAGGCGCAGGACCATGACGCTTGAAGCAGGTGGCGCCAAGGTGACAGTGGCGGGTTTCCGGCGCGGCGCTGACACATCGGCCGCAACCGGTATCATCGAGCTTGGTATCACCAAGGACGGGAAGTTTGCCCAGCGGATCGCCGCGGTGGGCAAGGCCGCGATGGTCCTTGGCGGCAAGCTCCGCGGGATGGGCAGGCCCGGCATCATTATCGCCCGCAATCTCGAAATGCTTGCGCTTGCAAACAGGGCGAATGCGATTTTCGGCGGCGACATTCCGATTGTCTACGAATGCCTGGACATTCACCGCCTCCTGCTGCGCAAGGACTTCGCAGGCCGCATGCTACGCGCGGCCGAACAGTATCTCGGGCGCAATGTCAGCCTGCTGGTAACCAGCTCGCCGGCCTTCATCGAGAATTACTTCCGGCCGATCTCGCAACTGAAAGCCCCGACGCTGCTTCTGGAAAACAAGGTCATCGACCTTGGCGACAGCGCGGCAGCAAAACCTCCCCTGTCCCGGCCGCCGGAGCCCGGCGCTCCTTGGAAAATCGGCTGGTTCGGAGCCTTGCGCTGCCAGAAATCCCTCAAACTTCTCGCGGAATTCTCCCGCGCGATGGACGGAAAGTTCGAGATCGTGCTGCGCGGCCGGCCGGCCTATTCCGAATTCGACGATTTCGATGGTTTCGTGAAAAACGAACCCTTCATGACGTTTCACGGCTCCTATAGGAACCCCGAGGACCTCGCCGCCATCTACCATGAGGTCCATTTCTCCTGGAGCATCGACTTCTTCGAGGAAGGTCTGAATTCCAGCTGGCTGTTGCCGAACCGGCTCTATGAGGGATGCCGGTATGGCGCGGTCCCGATCGCCATGCGAGGCACGGAGACGGCCCGTTTCCTCTCGGCAAAACACATCGGCCTGTTGCTGGATCGTGCCGAAAGCGCCGCGCTTGCCCACCTCTTGGCAGACATGACGCCGGCGCGGTACCTCACAGAATTTGACCGCGTTGCCGGTACCGGTTCGGAGAACTGGGTCTTCGACAGGACCGACTGCCAGCGGCTCGTCAGCCGGCTCGCCGCCCTGCGCGCGAACGACGCGCATTCCGTAATGCTGCAAGAGCCTTCGCAAACGCAAAGCAATAAGGGTGGACTGCTATGAAAGCCGACGATCTGAACCATCGCCGTAGCCTGATCGTTATTCCCTGCCTCAACGAGGCCAAGTACATCGAATCGCTGATCGCCAAGCTCGCGGGCGCCATGCAGGACCTCGGCGCCGATCTCGTCGTGGTCGATGGCGGCAGCACCGACGGCACGCGCGACATCGTCCAGCGGATCACCACCGTCAATCCGAAGGTCAAGCTGCTCGACAACCCGAAGAAAATCCAAAGCGCCGCCGTCAACCTCGCGGTCGCGACCCTGGGTGCGAACTACGACTACATGATCCGCATCGATGCGCACGGCGAGTATCCGGCGGATTATTGCCAGCGCCTGATGGAAGACGCCATCGCGACCGGCGCCGATTCCGTGGTGGTCGCCATGAAGACGGTGGGCGTCAGCACCTTCCAGAAAGCCACCGCCTTTGCGCAGAACTCCAAGCTCGGCAATGGCGGGTCGAAGCACCGCACAGGTGCGGTCGGCCATTGGGCGGATCACGGGCATCATGCGCTGATGCGGATTTCCGCCTTTCAGGCCGTCGGCGGCTACGACGAAATGTTCAGCCATAATGAGGACGCGGAATTCGACTACCGCCTGCACAAGGCTGGATATCGAATTTGGATGACCGACAAGACAAGCATGATCTACTATCCGCGCAGCACGGCTGGAACGCTGTTTCGCCAGTATTTCGGCTACGGCCGCGGCCGAGCCAAGAACTTTCTCAAGCATCGCGCCATGCCGAGCATCCGTCAGATGCTGCCGCTTGCTGTCGTGCCGGTCGCCGCCGGCGCCCTGCTTGCCGTGATCAATTGGGCTGCTGCCATTCCCTTCGTTCTTTGGGCCGTCGCTTGCCTTGGCTACGGCGTCTGGATGGCGCTGGGTCAGAAAAATCCCTATGGGCCGCTCGCTGCCGTTTCCGCCATGGTGATGCATTTCGCCTGGTCGGCCGGTTTCTGGCGCGAGCTTCTCGACGTCCGCAATCGACGGGTCGCCTCATGACAATACAGATGGACCGGAAAGACCCCCCCATCCGCATCGACATCGGTGTGTGCACCTATCGGCGAACAGAGCTTGAGCAGACGCTGCGGTCGCTGGCTGCGATCGCCGTTCCCGAGGGCGCGGAAATCCGCATCATCGTGGCTGACAACGACGATGTCCCAAGCGCGGAAGGGCGGGTGAACGCCTTGCGCGCCTTGGTTTCGCACGAGATCGTCTATGTACATTGCCCATCCTCCAACATCTCGATTGCCCGCAATGCCTGCCTCGATAATGCCGCTGGCGATTTCCTCGCCTTCATCGACGACGACGAGACGGCCAGCGAAGACTGGATCATCCGGCTGATGGAAACGGCGGAAGCGGCCGGGGCGGATGTCGTCCTCGGCCCCGTGCAGGCCGTTTACGGCAAGGACGCGCCGCGCTGGATGCGCCGGGGTGATTTTCATTCGACCTTTCCGGTCTGGGTCGGCGACCGGATCATCACCGGCTACACCTGTAACGCACTCCTGCGTCTCGCAGCGCCTTCGCTTGCCGGACGGCGCTTCAGCCTCGCGCTCGGCCGCAGCGGCGGCGAGGATACGGAGTTCTTCACGCAGATGCACCGGATGGGCGGCAAGATCGCCTATGCGCCGGCGGCCTGGGTTCAGGAGCCGGTGCCGGCCAAGCGGGCGGCCTTTTCGTGGCTCGCCAAGCGGAAATTCCGCTTCGGCCAGACGCATGGCCGCCTGATCGAGGCGGGATCCGGGCTGGTGGGCAAGTTGCGCCAACTGGCCCTTGCCGCAGCCAAGAGCGGTTACTGCGCGCTCGCCGGTGCCATCTTCCTCTTCTCTCCGGTTCGCCGGAACCAATATATCCTGCGTTCCTCGATGCATGCCGGCGTCGTCACCGGGCTCCTCGGCGTGCGGGAAATCGAGCAATACGGCGCCGCGGAGGTCAGCTCGTCCTGATGGAACATCATCCGCAAGCGACATTCATTCTGGCTGCGTTCAAAGCGCGCGACACGATCGAGCGCGCCATCGACAGCGCGCTGGCCCAAACCGGCGTCAGCGTCGAAGTCATCGTCATCGATGATTGCTCGCCGGACGATACGGCCGAGATCGTCAATACCTATACCGATCCGCGTGTCCGGCTGATCCGGCTCGAGAAGAACCGCGGGCCTGGCGGCGCCCGCAATGCGGGCCTGGCGGCCGCGCGCGGAGACTGGATCGTCATCCTCGATTCCGACGACGCGATTTCCCCCGGCCGCACGGCCCGGATGATCGCGCGGGCAAAGCGTGCCGACGCCCAGATCGTCGTCGACAATCTCGATGTCATTACGCTCGACGGGGAAAAGAAGAGGATGTTTGAGGAGGCAGAGCTTTCCAAGCTGGAAACGCTGACGCTTCCCGCCTTCATCGGATCGAACGTGCTGTTTCAGTTCGAGCACAATTACGGCTACATGAAACCGATCTTCGAGCGCCGCTTCCTGGAAGAGCACGCCTTGCGCTTCGACGAAAACTTGCCGATCGGCGAGGACTATCTGCTCTTGGCATCAGCCCTTGCCAAGGGTGGCCGCTGCGCCGTCGAGCCGAGCGCTGGCTATACCTATTACATCAGAACCGGCTCCATCTCCCGGGTGCTGAAACTGCACCAGGTGGACGCGATGCTGGCTGCCGATGCGGAGTTTCTGAAAACCCATCGGCTGGACGAGGCATCGATGGCTGCCCAGACGCGGCGTCACCGCAGCATCGAAGACGCGCGGTCGTTCATCATCCTGGTCGATCAGATCAAGGCCCGGTCCCTTTCCGGCGCGGTGAGAACCGCGTGGGGGAATCCGGCAGCCATTCGGCATCTGCGCATGCCGATCGCCGTGAGATTGCGGCGCCTGATGGCGCCGTTCACTGCAATTCGCCGTTTCGGCATTTCGCCGAAGACGATGAGTAGAACCACCCCGGGCAACAGCCCGCACAAAAGCAAAGGATAGTTCTATGGCTCCTGTCAAATCCGTTCGCAAAGCCGTTATTCCCGTAGCCGGTAACGGCACGCGGTTTCTGCCGGCAACCAAGGCAATGCCGAAGGAAATGCTGACCATCGTCGACCGGCCCGTTGTGCAATATGCGGTCGAGGAAGCGATGCAGGCAGGCATCGAACACATCGTTTTCGTGACGGGTCGCAACAAGCAGGCGATCGAGGACCACTTTGACGACGTGCCCGAGCTGATTTCGTCGCTGACGCGATCGGGCAAGGATGCCCAGATTTCCGAGCTGGCGCGCATGCTGCCAACTGCGGGCTCCGTCAGCTTCACACGCCAGCAGGCGCCGCTTGGTCTTGGTCATGCGGTGTGGTGCGCCCGCGACCTGATCGGCGACGAGCCGTTTGCGCTGCTTTTGCCCGACATGATCTCCTATGGCGCCCGCGGCTGTATGGCCGGCCTGATGGACCTCTACAACGATGTTGGCGGCAATGTCGTCGCCGTTGAGGAATGCGCGCCTGAGGAAACCTCGAAATACGGCATCGTCGGCGTTGGTGCAAAGACCCGGCATGGTTTCGAAGTCACGCAGATGGTCGAAAAGCCGCGTGTGTCCGAGGCGCCGTCGACCTATTACCTGAATGGCCGTTACATCCTTCAGCCCGAAATCTTCTCCATCCTCGCCCACCAGCAGCGCGGCGCCGGCAACGAGATCCAGCTGACCGACGGCATGCTGCGTCTTTCGGTCACCCAGCCCTTCCACGCCCATCCTTACGAAGGCCGGACCTTCGATTGCGGCTCCAAGCAGGGCTTCGTCGAGGCCAACGTCGCCTTTGCGCTCGCGCGTGCGGACATCGGCAATCTCGTGTTCGAATCCGTTCGCGAGATGGTGCTATCGCACGAACAGGCAATTCAGGCGGCATAAAAACGATTATTTTCGAGCGGTTTAGTGCCGCGCAAAAATCTGGTCTCACCCCTGACGTGATTTAGGGGTGAGATATGAATTCGAAAAGCATCCGGAGACAAAACGGCTCATGAACCAAAGACCCCTTCCGTTGAACACTGTTCCATCGCTGCGGAGCGATGATGCCGACTCGTTCATCGATTTGAACCGGCTGACCGCAATTGCGGCACGGCGGTCAAGGGTCGTGGCCGTCTGCGTTATCGTGTGCTTTCTGCTCGGGGCGCTTTACCTTCTGACGGCGACACCGGTCTACACGTCGCAGACGCAGATCCTGCTCGACGACAATCTGTCCAAATATGCGGAAGAAGCGCCTTCGCCGCAGAGCACGCAGCAGGCCGACACGCAGATTTCCAGCGCCGTCGAAATTCTGAAATCCGGCGAACTTGCCCTGCGTGTCGCCGATGCGGAGAAGCTTTGGGAAAACGAAACCATTCTCAATCCGCCGCAGTCGCTGATGTCGATGCTGAAATCGACAATCAGATCCGTCGTGGGTATCTTCGGCGGCACGCCTGAGATTTCCGAAGCGGCGGTGCGCAACAGCAAACGTGAGACCGCTGCTGCCTATATCCAGCAGGCAATAACGGTCGAGCGGGTGGCCCGAAGCTCTGTCGTCGCGCTTTCCTTTAAATCGACCGACCCGCAGCTCGCGGCCAGAATCACCAGGGCTTATGCGAACGCTTATCTGACCGATCAGCTGAACGCCAATTTCGATGCCACCGAACGCGCCTCTGTCTGGCTGCAGGAACGTCTGACCGACCTTCGCCAGCGCGCCCAGGCAGCCTCGCTGGAAGCGGAAAAATTCAAGACGGACCATGGCCTGACCTCGGCACGGGGTGAATTGATGTCGGAACAGCAGCTTTCCGACCTCAACAGCCAGCTGATCGTCGCGCAGGCAGATACCGCAAGCGCGTCCGCCCGCTACAATCAGTTCAAGTCGATTGTCGATCAGGGTCCCGACAATGCGGTCAACAATGCAACGATTTCTTCGAAGGAGACCGACAATACGGTCATTCAGGATTTGCGGACCCGCTATCTTGCCGTCACCAAGCGCGAGCAGGCCGTTGCCCAGAACTTCGGAGCCGACCATCCTCAGGCGGTAAGCCTCAGGACCGAAAAGGCGGAGCTTGCCGGCCAGATCTTCCGGGAACTGGAGCAGATCACGGCAAGCTACCGCAATGAATTCGAAGTGGCGAAGTCCCGCGAAGCGTCGCTGCGCCAAAGCATCGAAGGTGTCGTTGGCAACAACTCGGAAGCCAACAGGTCGCTGGTCGACCTGCGCGAACTGGAACAGCGGGCGACGGCACTCAAGACACTTTATGAATCCTATCTCGGCCGCTACGAGGAAGCCGCGCAGCAGCGTTCCTTCCCCATCGCCAAAGCCCGCATCATCTCGGAAGCCGGCGTTCCCACGGCGCCGTCCAGCCCGAAGAAAACGATGGTCCTTGCTCTTTCCATCGTACTTGGCTTCATGATCGGTGCCGCAATTGCAGGCGTTCAGGAATTCCGCGAGCGCTTTTTCCGCCTGGAGGAAGAAGTCCGCTCCATCCTCGGTCACAAGTCTCTCGGCTATCTGCCGCTGATCGGCAAGAAGACCACCACCCTTTGGGACAAGACGCGCAGCCGCCTTGCCAAGGAGGACGTCGCCAAACCCGAGCCGGAAACCGAAATTCCCCTGACACGCATGACCCGGATTGCCGTGGAAGCGCCACGCTCGGCCTTTGCCGAAACGCTGCGCAACGCCAAACTTGCCAGCGACGTCATGCTGCAAGGCCGGCCAAACCGGGTGATCGGCATTGTCTCGGCCTTGCCGGGCGAAGGAAAATCGACGATTGCCGCGAACTTTGCCGGGCTGCTTGCAGCCAGCGGCAAACGGACACTGCTGATCGACGCGGACCTCAGGAACCCGGCAATCAGCCGCATGATTTCCCCGCCGCCGAAAACAGGGCTGCTGGAAGCCGTGCTCGGTGAAAGCGAATGGACGGCGGGTCTTAGGGTCGATCCGCAGACGCGGCTGGCGATCCTGCCGATTGCGCCGCGCGAACAGCTCTATCACACCAACGAACTGCTGGCCTCGCCGGGCATGGAGACACTCATCGCCAATGCGCGCAAGGCCTTCGACTATATCATCGTCGATCTCGCGCCCCTGGCGCCGGTCATCGACGCCAAGGCTTTTTCGCCCTTTGCCGACGGCTTTCTGATGGTCATCGAATGGGGCAAGACACCATCCCGTCTGGTCCGGGACGTGCTGCAATCCGATGCGCCGTTCAACGCCAAGATTCTCGGCGTGATGCTGAACAAGACCGATATGGATGAGCTTGGCAAATACAGCGATTTCGGTGCGGCCGAAAAATATCGCAAGAGCTATGAGAAATATTACATCGAACAGCCGTTGAAGACGGCCAGGTAGCCTCCTCGTCGGTCTGAGGCTACCTGCTGCAATCAGCTGGAACGCGGAAATACGTCCACAACGACCCGCCAACCGGCCCGTCCTGCCGGCTCCGGTTCGTCTGCCTTAAGCCAGATCGTCCAGCGCGTAGGCGCGAATGTAGTCGATCTTCATCTGAGAACCATCGGCGAGATCCTCATCAGGCGTGCCGGCCGTGCCGCCGACGGCCAGGTTGACCAGCATGTACATCGGCTCGTGCATGTCCGACGGCGTATCGGCGCGCGCAACGGCGACGTCATCGAAGTACCAGACAATCTCGTCTTCCTGCCACAACACGCCGTAGGTGTGAAACCCTTCGGTGCTGGTGACGCTGACGGCACTCGTGACAGAGGTCTGTTTCCCGGTCTCGTTCGAATGCACGGTGACATGCACCGTATTCGGATCCTGACCGCGCATTTCCACGACATCGAGCTCCGGCGGCCAGGAGCCGTCTTCGGGGAGCAGCCAGAAGGCCGGCCATACACCCTGGTCGTCGGGCATGTCGGCGCGAATTTCGAAATAGCCGTACGTCTGGGCAAAGGACGCGTGTGTCGTCAGCATGCCGGAAGTGTAGTCGTAGCCATTGACCTCGGCACTGATCGAAGCCGGCGTCTCTTTGGCCGTAATCGTCAGAACGCCGTTGTTGATCGAAAAAGGGTTGGCGGCAGCGGTCGGCGCATAGAGCGGATTGACGTACCACTGCAGCTCTCCGTTTCCCGGCAACGTGGCGCCCTTGTCCGGCGCCCACCAGTATTTCGCCTGCCATACCCCACTTGTGCCATTGTACAGTTGGAGCTTGTTGAAATCGTCGCCAAACGTCTGGGTGAGAGCGGAGCGATCAAGGCTCAGTTCGAATTGGCCGGCATGGAGATCGCCGATCGCCTTGTTGGCGAAGACCAGGCTTTCCCCGCTCCCGAGGTCAAGCCTGAGATTTGCGCCTTCCTGCGTTATGCTGTCGAGAAGCTGGTCGAAGGATGTGAGCGAGTAGTCCTTCAGCCGAACGATGTCATCCGTGCCGAGATCGGTGATCAGGTCACTGCCGTTGCCCTTGGTAAAAATGAACGTGTCGGCACCGGTCCCACCAGTCAGCACATCATTGCCGCCGAGGCCGTCCAGCGTTTGCCGGCCGGATGCGCCCTTGATGATATTGTCGACGGAATTGCCGAACGCATAGCGCAGATTGCCGGTGACCGTCAGGTTTTCGAAATTCTCCGGCAAGGTGTAGCTCATCCAGGTACTGATCGTGTCTATGCCCTGGTTGGCAGCCTCCTGTGCGCGGTTGATCGACGAATAGAGGTAGTAAATGTCGTCGCCCGTGCCGCCGACCATGGTCACGTTGACGGAGCTGTCGCCCCACATGGAATCATTCCCGGCGGTTCCATAGAGGATCGGGCCGGAGCCGGTCGCCGAGAAAAACGCGGTCGAGCTGTCGCTGTAGAACAAGGGTTGCCCGAGGGCATTCAGAACGCTTTTGCGCATCGACTGTCTCCATGGAAGTTGCCCGGGTCCACCGGCCAAGAGTGGTGCACGCGAGCAAGGCTAACATCGCAGCGGCGCAGGAACTATTGCGACGCAGCACTTTGAGGCCCAAATGACGCCTATCGGCGGTAAACCACGCATGGGCGTTAACAGCCTGGTAATCAATCCCATTTTGGATCAGGCGATCTTTCATGGGACAAATGTCTTGTGCCTATTTGGTATGCAGAACGGCCAACAGTCGCGGCTGATCCCAATGCCGTCAGGTCTCCTCCGCCGGAACAGCCTTGGGCCATGACTTTGGCTTCGGAGACTTGAAGAGTTTGGCAAGCGGGCGTTCGAGCAAGAGGTAAGCGCATGAGCCCAGGGCAGTGCCGCCCACAACGGCAGCCACAAATGTGATCACAGGATCGAGGCCCACGGACCCGCCCAGCTTTGCGATCACCGAGATCGCGAACGTATGCCAGATATATATCGAGTACGAGGCGTCGCCGAGAAAGGTGAACACCCGCCACTGGCCGACCCTGCCGGCCGCCTCGAGAAAGAGGGTTCCCGCGACGAGCGCCACCGCCAGGGGGCCGCAGTTGAACTCGTTGAAGGAAAGTTTGAAGACCTGGAGGGCGAGAAAGCCCCCGATGGCAAGGATGACAAGAAACAGGCCGGCCTGCGGCCCAAGCACCCTTCCCTTCAACCACGCCTGCCCGATGAACATGCCGGCGATGAATTCCAGCATGATCGGCCGCGTATAGGTGAGGAATATCGGGTTCTGCGAACTCACGACCAGGCCCGAGAGCACCAGGGCCGCGAAAACAGCCGCAACGACCACGAGGCGCCACCTGCGTTCGAGAAAAAGCGAAAGCGCAAAGATCACGTAGAAGAACATTTCGAAGTTCAAGGTCCAGCCTTGCACCAGCACCGGCCAGATTTCGCCGGTGCTGGGCGAGCGCACGGGAACGAAGAGCAGGGATGCAACGATGTGCTGCGTGGTCAGCATGAGATTTGGAAAAAGGCCGAGAATGCCGCCTGCGACCATCACCATCGTCGCCAGCCAGTAAATCGGCGCGATGCGGCGGACGCGCTCATAGAGAAAGCCGGCCGGCGTCAAGGCCCGCCGGTCGCTGATCACCCACATGATGAAGCCGCTGATGACGAAGAAGACATCAACCCCGGCGGCACCGATCGCAAAATGATGGCCGGTTTTCTCGGCGGCATGGAAGAGAACGACGGCAAGGGCCGCAAAGGCACGAAGATACTGGATCCCATAAATCGTCTTCATCGCACCTCACGTGCCCCTGTCTGTGTCCATGGTTGCCGGAATAAGCCTCCGGCCGTGAAACTGTGCACCTTCAACGAACATGCGCCTGCAGATAAGGCTGCGAGAACGATGAACGGGGAGCGCTCACCGTGAGCCGCCCGGCTGAAAAATAAAGCAGGAAGGACCCGACGTGGTAAGGGTTCAGAGTATCCACCTCGACGAAAGCGCGCATGAGAAGGAGGACGGCGACGCCGAAAAGCACCGAGGATTCCGTTGCCAGCGCTTGCGAAAGCAACCGCTTCAGGTGACCGCAGAGCGTGATCAGAAGGACGGAGCACAACAGAAACAGGCCGACGGCTCCCGTCTCCACCGTCGTTTCGATGAAGGTATTGTGAAAGTGGAAGCCGCTGCGCGACCCGATATAGAACTCCTCCCAAAGGCGCTCGGCTTCCGAGAACCCCTGTACCCAATAGGCCTGATAGCCCACCCCGATCAACGGAGATGCTCCGGCTGCCTCGATGCCCTGCTGCCAGAGATAGGTCCGGCCCGTCAGCGTCGAATCCTTGCCGAATATACCAAGCACGCTGTCCACCGCGCCGCCATAAACAGCACCAACCACGGTGATCACGCCAATCACGATGACGGCGAGGAAAAACGTCTTGCGCGTTTGCGGCGAAAGCGCCGCCAGCACCTGCAAACCAAGACAAATGCCAATCACTGCGACCGTCGTCAGTGCGGACGTTGCCGATTGGGAAGCATAAAGCGAATAACAGGCGATGAGCCCGACCCCGGCAGCCGGCGCCAGCCAAAATCCCCGTTCACGAAGCATGAGAAAGGATGCAAAGGCGAAATAGACGCCGAGGGAGGCATAGAAGCCAAGCTGGTTCTTGGAGGCGAAGGCGCCGACGAAGCTGAAGGTGCCGTCCAGCGGATCGAAATGATAGACCCCGAACAGCAGCGAAAACATCAGAACGATGCCGATGCCGGCAATCATGCCGAGCGTCAGCGTCCTGATGTCAACGACCCGCATTGCGATCAGGGCACAGATGACGTGCGAGAGATATTGCAGCCCTGCTCTCGCCGTCACCGCTGGCGCGGCCGACCAGAAAACCGAGAGACAGGCAAACACCGCGAAAGCAAAGATCCATCCGTATCGGCCAGTGCCGGCAAGGACGCGCCGGTAGTCGACCAGCACCAGCGGCAGCCACAAAGCATAGTAGAGAAGGATCGAAACCTGGCCGAAAATCGAGGAGTAGGCGAACACGAACAGGGACAACGCCACCGCTGCGATGGCATAGACACCGTTCTCACCCGGGCTGACAAGGCTGGCTTTGGCAACTCTCACGATCGATCCTCGAAAGCGCGTCCACCTTTACGGCGGCATTGCGGAACAAGCGGAAAGACGGCCTTGTTCCCTTTTCCTGCCGGCAAGTAAGACCCGCTCCTGGGGGCCGGGTCTTCGTCCCATCTGGTCGCACAGCCGTAAAAGACTGCCATCTGGTCAGATTTCAGAGTGCTCTCCGTATTCAGCGTTGGCACTGCCCTAGCATAGGGCAGCATCTTGTGCGCCGCAACAAATTCCGTGCGCCACCCACGTTGTCGCGTGCCGATTGATTCCAATAGACGTGACACCGGTGGTCTTTTTTCGAGCCCCCCGAGAGATTGTGCGACATGGACAACGCGGCAATTTGCAAAACACCCTGCCACCGATATCTGTCATGAATGTGTTTCCCGCACCATTAAAATGGGCAAAAACAGGGCTTTGACTGCTGCTTTCCGCTGCGCGTTGCCGCCAAGGAAATATGGCTCACGGCACCATGATTTCCAAAGATCGCGATCCCGCTTGCATCAATGTCATTTGGACTTATATTGCAGCGCACTCGTTTCTCGCTCTGCCAGGCCGAGTATCCCAATGGCTGCAAGCCACCTTCACGCGCTGAGCTCAGTTCACCGCGAACAACCGAAGGAGTCACTCTATGACCATCTCAACCAACAATGCTGCCGTTCCTGGCAACTCTGGTATGCCGCCCGTTGAAATCGGGGAAGCCGTCAAGCGTTTTCGCGAAGCTTCTGGGTACAGCATCGAAGATCTCGCCGTGACCTGCGGGCTGACGGACGTCGAAATTTCCAGGATCGAGACCGGCGAGGACGTCGACCCCGGCAGGGTGAAGCGCATTGCCGCTGCACTTCAAATGCCCGCCTCAATCTTCGATTCTCTTTAGAAAACCGGGGTGTCGCGCCAAAATCGGGCGCGACGCCTGCTTTGATGCGTTTCCTTGGGAGCCGTTTCGGTGACCAAATGAAGGATGGTCCGGAAATCGCGCGTTTCAGCAGTTGCGCGGCGGCTGCGTATACGGGGCGCGGCATCGGTGCTACAGGTTGCCGGTCACAGTCGCCGATGCCCTCATTTCGCATTGGCATATTGTCAAGAACTGTACCGAGACGGCCGATATCGGCTTTGCCGGGACCAGCATCCCGAAAGGCGCCGTTCATGGCCGAGAAATTCATCGTAGTTCCTTACCGCAAGGTTCGTGGCGGGATGGCGCCGGGGGAGATGCGTCAGGCGTCCAATGCCGCCAGCGCTGAGAAAATCGCCGCAGCGATGGCAGGCCGCTTTGCCGGCGTTGCCGCCTATGCCGTCGAAGTCGATGAGGAAACCGGCGACATGACGAGCCCGCGCCTGCTGGTGCAGTTCGGGGAAATTGCCGAACTTCCGTCGTCCTGACGTCGGTGCGATACGCACCGGACCACCAAACAGCATGCGAAGAACGTCGGGACTGACGAGAACCACCATCCAGGCCTCGCCGCCTAGACAAGCGTGCTCTTTCCCGAGTCCGTATTTTGGAAGAAAAGCTGAAATTTCAGGCACCTTTCCCGCGCCGGACCATCTTTTCGGAACATTCGCCCCGCTGCGACGTTTAAGGGGCAGTTGCCTTCAACGTTTGCTGGCACAGGCTCCATTTCTCGAAAGGATATGAACGCCATGAATCAACGTTTTGACCCCAGTGAAAATCGCAACGTCAATCCGGCGGCATGGCCTGCTGACAAAGCAAACCAGCCCGCAACGGATCCGTTGGCAACCCAGCGTCGACCGGAAGACATTGAACGCCGTTCCAGGCGTTCGAGCTGGCCGATTCTAATCATCCTTCTGGCCGGTCTGGTTCTGGCACTGCTCGTCTGGCTGCCAGCCGAGTTTTCCAGCGACCAGACGAATGATACGGCAACGCAGCCGTCGACAACGGAACAAACGACCACGCCGCCGGTCGACAACAGCGCGACCCCGGGAACAGCAACCCCGGATACGAACGCAACGCCGGACACAACGACGACGCCAAACGCTACGCCGGCAACCCCGGATACGCAGACGCCGGCCACCGGCACCGATACGCAGACCCCTGCGACCGGAACTGCCCCGCAGAACTGATCGCATGAAAAATGACAGCATGGCGGAGTCTCTTCCGAGGCTCCGCCATTTTCGTGTCCGCAGATGCCGGCTGGAGGGGTTCAAGCTCCTGAAATGAACCAAAGACGACGCCATCCGTTACTCTTTGTGATACCATCAGAACAAGGAGGGAGTGATGAAACGCAAGACGACAAAAACGACGGGGCGCGAGGAAGACTATCGCGACTATGAGGAGCGCGACCTCGTTGAAGGCTGGCCCTATGCCGATGCCCCACTCGGATCGGACACAGAAATCGGAAACAGCTCCTATGGCCAGGCCGACACGAACTTCGATGAAGCGGGCAATCCCGGCTTTGAACGCAGCAGCGACACTGTGATCGAAAGCACCGACGGCCCGGATCTTTTCAGTGACGGTGTCGAGGCGGACGTTGAGGACGATGCGTTGGAGGAGGCCATCGGCAATGCACTGTCGGATAGCGACATAGACACCTCGGGCATGGACCTGAAAGTCAGGCGCGGCACCGCCCTTCTGACTGGCGAGGTCGACACCGCGCAAGACCGTCGCCGTATCGAGCGGTTCATCTACGATACACCCGGCATTTCGAATTTGCGCAACGAGTTGACGTTGCGTGGCGCCGATAGCAATATTCCCAGCGATTGGGACGACTGAGCACCGTAGCCGTCAGAGGGTCTCCTCGGAAACAGGGATGGCTGATGCCGCCTTCCAGCCGAACCGACTCCGGGAGGGGCCGCGCTCGCCTGGCATGAGGGAACCGGCAGCCGGCATGGACAGTTTGCCTGGTTTCGTGAGGAGCGTCGTCACGGCTTGCTTTGCTTCGATTGGAAGGGAAAACAGGCGGCCATCAAGGCTCCAAACGCCGTATTTGACCGCGATGAAGCGAAACCGGTCTCCATCAGGCACCACCGCGCCCACCGGTTCGCCGTTGAATTCTATCACCTGCTTCTGCATGAATGTCGCTCCCGCTGCCTTTTACAGGCAGTCATTTTCGTTGCGCACGGCACAACGGACCGAACCCTCGCCTTCAGCCGGCGGTTTAACCGATGAAGATGACGTTTGTTCCGGGGGCGATGAAAAATTTTCGGATTCCGGCAGATGACGTGCTCGGCGTTTTGAGGCGAGCCAACGCTGCTGCAGCCGGTGTTCTGCCGGCTGCAGCGGGTGATGTCCCTGGACTCGGGACGGCACCAGTCATGCCAGAAAGCGGTGAGGCCTGTAGGGCTTGATATCAATCACCGTCTTCTCCCCGGTCATCGCTTCCGCAAGTGCACGGCCGGTGACGGGGCCAAGCGTCATGCCATGATGGGCGTGACCGAAGGCGAACCACAGGCCTTCATGGCGGGGCGCCTTGCCGATGATCGGCATCATGTCGGGTGTGCAGGGACGCGCGCCCATCCACGGCTCCTCGTCACGGCGTTCGGCGAGCGGGAAGAATTCCCGGGCAACGCGTTCGGCGCGGGTCAGCTGCACCGGCGTCTTCGGCGCATCGCGGTGGGCGAATTCGGCACCGGTCGTCAGGCGGATGCCGCGCAGCATCGGCGCGAGGAAATAGCCCTTTTCGGCATCGAGTACCCAGTTGTTGAGCTGCGCGCCCTCCTCCGTGCCGTAATGCATGTGATAGCCGCGCTTGACGGCAAGCGGGAAATGATAGCCGAGCTTCCTCGTCACCGTGTCGGCCCAAGGGCCGAGCGCCACGACGACTTCCCGGGCTTCCAGCGGCCCTTCCGGCGTGGCGACGCGCCAGCCGGCGCCTTCGAGAACATGCTCGAGCGTCGCCGCATCGCCCGGGACCAGGCGCCCGCCGAGCGACTGGAAATAGATGAGGTAGGCCTTGTTGAGGCTATGCGGATCACGGATCGACCAGGGATCGGTCCAGCGCAGACCGCCAGCGAGATCGGCCCTGATCGACGGCTCCATCGTCTTCAGCTCGCTGCTCGACAGCTTGTGATGGTTGACGCCGAAAGCGGAGGAAAGCTTTTCGGCATCCTTGTAGGCGGCGTCACGGGCGGCTTCGGTGCGGAACACCTTCATCCAGCCGTCCTTGCGGATGAGATCACCGGCGCCAGAGGCATTGATCAGATCCTCGTGCTCGGCGATCGAATTCTCGATCAGCGGCGCATACATCGAGGCGATGTTCTCATGCTGGGTGAAGCCGGAATTCCACCAGTAGCGAATAAGGAACGGCACGAGGCCTGGCAACGCGCGAAAGTGATAATGCGCGTCGATGGTATTGTTCAGGGCATAGCGGAACAACGCGCCGAAGTCGTGCGGGAAACCGTAGGGGAACACGCCTTCACGCTGGATCAGGCCGGCGTTGCCGTAGGAGGTTTCTTCGCCCGCGCCACGGCGATCGACAAGCACCACGGACTTGCCCCGCCGCGCCAGATGGATCGCGGTCGACAGGCCGACGATGCCCGCGCCCAGAACTACGACGTCTGTTTTCATGCCCCGGTTCCCCATTTTGGTTAGTTCTTCAGCCTGTTCATGTTCTTCTCGATAAGCCCAGCAGCGACTTCATGCTGCCTGCGGCTCCGGATTGTGCGCTTGCGAATGGTTCCGTCATGAATAGCCAAGCCAATTGCCTTCGGCAAGCAGGCGGCGGTTCGCGGCACGGCTGAGAAAGACAAGGAAAAGGGAGCGATGCTTGCGCACCACTCCCTTTTCAGCCGCATAACCTGATAAAATCAGGTCCGGCGCATAAAGCCAGCCACCAGCGAGATGACCAGGAAAGCCAGGAACAGGAAGAACAGGACCTGTGCGATGCCAGCAGAAGCGCCCGCAATACCACCAAATCCTAGAACACCCGCGATAATAGCAACGACGAGGAAGACAAGAGCGTAGTACAGCATCGAAACTCTCCTTGAATTAATCTATCCGCAGCTAAACGCAGAAGAGATAATTTTGTTCCAGGAACGGGCATGCCTCGGCTTCTCGTCAAGATTGAAACTATTGATTAACCATGCTTTGGAAATTTGCTCCGAATTGACACGGATTGGCCATTCGCATCGCGGAACCTTCCCGGTGTAGGGAACGTTGTGAAGGTACGTAGTCCATGCGAGACAATAAAATGACCGTATCCACGTCCAACATCTGGAAATCAGCGGCAGCGACGGTCCGCCAGCCGGGCCAAACGCGTGACAAGAACCTGCACATCGGCGGGACTCTGCGCGATCTGTATGTCGCCGAACAGATGCCGAAGACGGATAAGACTTTTACTGATCTTCTGGACGCACTTAATACGGCAGAGGAAGCCGCGACGCGGCATCGCCGCAAGTGAAACGAAAAAAGCGGCTGCCGATGTTCCGTTGTTGATCGTCGCGCGGGCCAAAAAAACGGCGCCGTTTCAGGCGCCGTTTTTGTCAACAGCTTCAATTTGCAGGCGTGCTGAGAACGACACCCTGCGGATTGGCCTTGTAGGCTGCTTCGTCATAGGCAACCTGGTTTTCCAGCTGCGCCTTGGTGAAGGGGGAATAGATTGTCATAGCGCCATTCGCATCGGCCATCACCTGGACGCTCGCCGCACTCATGGCGACCGGCTTCTCGCCGATACCCAGGAAGCCGCCGACATCAATCACATAAGCCTCAACCTTGCCGTCCTGGCCGAGGATGACGTCGCCGATCTCACCGACCTTGGTATCGTCGGCAACCTTCACGTCGGTGCCGATCAGTTTGTCGGCGCTGACCAGTGCCGGATCGACGAGTTTCATTTCCGGAGGAGGATTGGAGGCCGTGGTACCGGGATCGATCTGCGGATTGTCCGGATCGGTCATCTGCGGTGTGGTACCGGTCGCGGGCTGTGTGGACTGGGCGGTTTCCTTCCCGGTAATCGGCGGCGCGGAAGAGGTCTTGGTGTCCCTGTTCTCGGGAGCCGCCGCCACGACGCCGTCAATGATCGCCGTGCGATCGAATTGCGGTGCGGCCTGCAGTTCCTCCTTGGTGACGGAGACGACGATGATGCGCTGGCCGTCTCGGTCGGACCAGGAGACACGGTCGAAATTGACCGCCACGTCCTTTTCGCCGAGACCCAGGAAGCCGCCGACACCGATCACGAGTGCCTCGGCGCCACCATCGGCGTTGATGACGACGTCGTTGACATCGCCGATCGCTTCGCCCTGTTCGTCGGCGCCGGTGTAAACGGTCTTCCCGAGCACCGAGCTCGCCAGAACCTGCTCCGGTGCGGCCGAGAAATACCCGGGCGCGCCCTGGCGGACGGCCTTGGCGGGATCAGCGTTCGTCGCAGCATCCTGCGCAAGCGCGCCGGAGGACAGGAACGCGGCGACCGCGGTCGTGGCCAAGAGGGTGCGGATCATTGTTATACTCCTTCATGCAAATGGTCTGGGGAGGCTATCGGGCACGATGCTTGTGATCCCGCCGGTGATGAAAGCCATTTGGGAAACGGAGGCCTGCAAGATTTTGTTCCGAACTCTACCGGCCGCCTATTCGCGCAAAGCGCGCCGCCGGGGGTGCGGGTTCACCCCGTTCGGGGCCTTTTCAGAGGTAGTTGAAAAAATAGAGCAGAAGAATGATCGGTATCGGGATACCGATCAGCCAGAGCAAAATGCCTCTCATTGGAAAAACTCCCAGCTCGCGGTTGATCTTTGCCGGAGGGTCACGTTCCGCTGATCCCGGGGTTCTTCCAAACCCCTGCCGGCTCTGCTTGTAAAAGCGGCACCCGAACCATGCCCGGGTGCCGTTTCTGCGCAAAAAGCGCGTATTCAATGGCGCGAAGACCACTCGTCGATCTGGCGTTCGGCTTCCTCTTTTGCGATGCCGTAACGAACCTGGATGCGACCGGCCAGTTCCTTGCGATGACCTGCGATCACGTCGAGATCGTCGTCGGTGAGCTTGCCCCATTGGGCCTGCGCCTTACCGCGATACTCGTTCCACTTACCTTCGATCATGTCCCAATTCATGACATTTCTCCTTGGTTGGGGTATGGGGAAACGTTTCGTCATTTTGAAAGGTTCCAGCCTTGACGACGATCACTTGCTCAAGACAGCACTGCGGCCGGCCTTTTGCGCGACCATGACCGGGCTTGCCGGATCATCGAAGGTCACCTGAACGTCCAGTTGGCCCGAAGGCGCAATTTTCCAGACGATTGTTGCATCCTCGATGAACAGGGCAGGATCAACTTCCGTGCATTTGCCATGAACGACCGCGTTGGCGCCCTTGGCCTCGCTGATCGCCGGCCGCAACAGTTCCCGACATTCGTCGACGGTTTCGAAGCCGATTGCCGGAGCCGGTAATTCCCGGCACTCGACGTTGCCCTGGGTGCAGCCGACAAGCATCATGATCGCTGCGATATGTTCCATCGCTGGGCTCCTTTGCACACTGCTAAGCGTGCGAGACAAACGGGCACGTATCGTTAGAAGTTCCGAAAATATCGCCGGGAACCTTTTTGACCGGATCGCGTTTGGAAAATGCGTCAAAGCAATGTCTGACGTGACTTGGTGAGCCCCGGATACCCGCGATCTAACCATCGCCTGCCCCAGACAGCCCACCTCCCTAAGGCATTGTTGATGCACGTAAAGGAACGTCGGCAATGTTGCGTCCCCCCTCTCCCCATTGGCTTTCCCAGGATCCTGGCATGAAAACGGTGCTCATCCACGGAATGGTGATGGCCCCGACCTTCTGGAGTTGTTTCGCGCCGAGCATTGTGCGGGAAGGGCGCGCCGCAGCCTATCCCTTGCCGGGCCACAGCCCCTGGACACTGGATGGTCTTTCCGGCGCGCTGGAAACCCCGGATATCGTCAATGCCTACGCGCAGGCAATCGAACGCGATTTCGACGGCGAGCCGGTCACGTTGATCGGCCATTCGACCGGCGGGTTCATCTCGCTGCTGCTCGCTCGTCACCGTCCGGATCTGGTCAGCAATGTCATTCTGATGGGTGCCTTTGCCTGCGGCCGGTTTGTCGGCCAGGAGCGGCTGGCCGCCCGTATTCTCAGGCTGCCGCTGCTGGGCCGCCTTCTTTTCATCCGACTTTTCACCCGCTGGATCGCCACACGCGAAACCTTTCGCTGGGGATCGCTCGAATGCGTTTTCGACAAGTCCGCAGGATGGGAAACGGATGAAACCATCGCAGCCATGGAACAGGTCCGCGCGCACCTCATGAAGTCGCAAGCGGACGACATCGTCGCTTTCGTTTCCTGGATGTCGCAGGCGTCGATCATCGACGAACTCGCGCTGATCGATGTGCCCGTCCTCAACATCATCGGCGCGCGTGACGCTATCGTTTCGCCGTCGCACCAGATACATCTCTCCGGCCGCCTGCCGCGCGTTCAAACTGTCATTCTCGACAAAGTCGGCCACCTGCCGATGGCCGAGGCTCGCGAAAAAGTCGATCAGCTGATTGGCGCCTTCCTGCTCTTCGGTCCGCTGACGTCAAGCCGTAAGAGCTACCTTACCAAGTCAGCAAACCCCGAACCTTTCCGCCTGCCCCTTCCATTCGGATCCTAGTTTACAATCGCGCGTTGGAACAAAATTGCGCGACATACGTTTCCGCAAGCAGGTCCCCTGGCCCCAAAGGCCTGAAACGGAAGAGGAAATATCATGCTCGGTACAATACTCCTGGTCATCCTCATTCTTCTGCTGATCGGCGCGCTGCCGAACTGGGGCCACAGCCGCGGTTGGGGCTACGGCCCCTCGGGAGGCCTTGGGCTGGTCGTCGTCATCATCCTCATTCTCATGCTCATGGGCCGTATCTGATCGGCCGCCTTGTTTCCCGTGCGATTGTCAACGTCCCTTGAAAAGGAACCCATTATGAAAAACATCCTCCTCGCAGTTGCCCTCATCCTTCCCCTTGCAGCCTGCACCCCGACGGAAAGGGGCGCCGGCATAGGCGCGGCATCGGGCGCCGTTATCGGTGGGGTCGCTACCGGCAATGTTCGCGGCGCAGCAGTCGGGGCCGCCGTGGGCGGTGTCGCCGGTGCCTTGATCGGCAATGCCAGTGAGCCTGGTCAATGTTACTATCGCGACCGCTACGGCCGTCGCTACATTGCAGCCTGCTAGTCAGCGCAGTATCAATAGCCTGAATGGTGGAGAACGGGCTTCGGCCCGTTTTTCATGGGGAGGGTCTTGGCCTCAACGAGGCGATTTGCCCATTCGCTCGGCCTGATCCAGTTTTTCGAGAAGATCGAGAAACATGTCGGGAATGGGTTCCTGCTCGACCGCGCTGTAAAGAGCGCGCAGTTTGGAAGCAATCTGGTTGTTAGGGTCCATCATGCCATTAGCCCTGCTTCCGGCCCGCCGGCGATTTTCCGGGATGTCACTCATAAAACGTCTCACTCCTGACACCGGTGTGGCAATCGCCCGACGGTGATGCATCCACGCAAAATTTTGGTACGCTCAAAACCTTGATATATTCCGAATTTTCAGGGGTTTCGCTTCGCTCGGCGCATAAATCGTCCCGTTTCAAAACTTCCCATAAATCATAAAACATGTTCAAACCAATGCCATGTTGCGACTCGCACGAGTGTCGGACACCGGAAATGTCGGCGCCATCATACTGAAGGAAGTCCTAAATGTCACTTTCCACGCGGATCGCAGCCCATCTTCCCTATCTGCGCCGCTTCTCCCGCGCGGTGACCGGCTCGCAGGCTTCGGGCGACGCCTATGTAGCGGCGGTCCTGGAAGCATTGATCGCCGATATCACGCTGTTTCCGCAGGGGCCCAAGGATCGGGTCAACCTGTTCAAGCTGTTCTGCTCGCTGTTCGAGACCGTCACCATCGACTTGCCGGATGCCGCTTCGCCCTTCAACTGGGAAAAGCGCGCGGCCGCAAACCTTTCGATGATGCCGCCTGCTGCCCGCAAGGCATTCCTGCTTGTCTCAGTCGAAGGGTTCACGCCGGACGAGGCAGCCGACATCCTCGGCACTACCCTCGACGAGATCGTCGTGCTGTTGCGCGAAGCCTCGGAAGACATTTCCAGACAGGTCGCGACCGAAATCCTCATCATCGAAGATGAACCGCTGATCGCGATGGATATCGAGGATATGGTGACGAGCCTCGGTCACAAGGTCGCCGGCGTGGCAAGAACCTATGGCGAAGCCATCGCGCTTTACGAAAAGACCGCGCCGAAGATGATCCTCGCCGATATCCAGCTTGCCGATGGCAGCTCCGGCATCGACGCGGTCAACGACATCCTGAAGAGCACTGCGGTTCCCGTGATCTTCATTACCGCCTTCCCGGAACGACTGCTGACCGGCACGAAACCGGAGCCAACCTTTCTTGTTACCAAGCCATTCAATCCGGAGATGGTCAAGGCGCTCATCAGCCAGGCGCTGTTCTTCGACGAGAACGCTCGTTCGGGCAAACGCTGACGCATCAATCGTGCCCGGCGCCTTACCTTTGCGTCGCAGGCGATCGACCGCCTTATCCTGGAAGCTGCCGTTCCGGCGGGCTGGTCCGCACCTCGTTGAAGATCGTCATGGCGATGAGGCAGAGTGGCAGCGCCAGCATGGCGCCGACCGCGCCCCACATCCACGTCCAGAATATGATTGCCAGGAAGATCAGAAACGGGTTGATCTCCAGCCTGCGCCCCAAGATCGCCGGCGTCACCAGATTTTCCATCACCAGATGTATCATGAAAAAGGCGGCGGCCGGCGCAAGCGCCACCAACAGCGCGTCGTGGGTCATCAGGCCCGCGCAAAGAAGCGCAATCGTCATTGCCGTCACGCCAAGATAGGGAATGAAGCTGGAGACGAAGGCGAACAGTCCCCAGAGCGGCGCGACCGTCAAACCGCCGACAAAGGCAATCACGGTCGTGATCGTACCGAGCGCCACGTAAATCAAGCTGGCAGTCGAAAAATAAAAGCCGATCGCATTTTCCGTGGCGTTCATGATCCGGATCGCTGCAAGGCGGCGATCGCGCGTGGCAAAGGCAAGGATGATGGTCTTGCGCAGGTGTGCGCGTCCCACCAGGAAGAGCCCGAGCGCCGCCAGAAAGATCAGGGTCTGGATGAAAGCCGGCGTCACGCCCGCTGCGACGAAGCCGAGCATGGCACCGGCGTTCTGGATGGCAACATCGGTGACCGCCTTTTCGTTGGCGCCATCAATTGCCACTTTCGCCCATTCGAACCGCTGAACGTAAGGAAGGACGCGCTCGATGGTTCGCTCGATAATTCCTGGCGCCTGTCCGGCCAGCGAGGTCAGCGGCTCGATCAGTGCATTGATGAGAAAGAAGAGCCCTACGACAAAGACTATCCCCAGCAGGAGCCCGCCCAGAACCGGCGGTATCCCGTATTGAGCCAGCCGGTCTGCGGCAAGCCCGAGAACCATGCCGATGACGATGGCAAGCGTGACCGGCATCAGGATCGCTTCCATCATGTAGATGACGGCTGAAGAAGCAATGATGAACGTTCCGACGATGCTCCAGGCGACGACCAGGTCGAGCCCGGTTTTCTCTGCCGTTTCCGGGATATCGGCTTCGGCCGCCTGCGCCTCGATTTCGGCTTGCCGCAAATACTGTTGTCGCTTGAAAAGCCCACTCCCCGGCAAGGCGGCGTTCATGTTTCATCTCTCCAAAGATCCAGTGTCGACCGGACCGACAATCGCTTTCATGTGCGGGAAACGCCGAAGCGGTGCCGGCGCCCTCGGCGCTGTAACTCCGGCATCTCATAACTCCTTGTCGAGCCAAAGGTTCCAACGCCCTAAGGGACCAAGCGAAAAGGGAATGGCGACGTCATTTGAGTGCAGATGCGCCAATAGTCAGCCATGGCGCTGAGGATGTTCCCCTGCCGCTTCGCGGCGATGGCGAGCTCGCTCCACTGCATGACTTAAAGCAACACTCAGCTGCTCGAAAAAATCGGAGGAAACATTCTTGGTCACGCAATCGTCGGCGCCGCGCTTCAGCGCTTCGACCGCGATGCTCTTCTCCCCCGATCCAGTGACGTAGATGACGGGCGGATGATTGGCCACTTGCACGATCTGCGGGAGAATATCGAGACCGGTTTCACCCAGCAGATAGTGATCAAGTATGACAACATCGATCCCGCCGGATGCGAGAAGTGCCAGGCCGGACGGCCCATCAAACGCACTGACAACGGTGAAACCCCGCCGCCCGAGATTTCGGCGCAGCAAAACTCCGAGCGCTTCGTCGTCATCTATATAGAGGACCGTCGTCCCGCCGCCCTTGTCGGGCGCCTCCTCCGGCATCACGATACCTCCGGCACGGTGACCACCGAGAGAAACAGGCCAAGCTGCTGTATGGCATTGACAAATTTGTCGTACTGCATCGGTTTGGCGATATAGGCATTCGCGCCCAGATCGTAGCATCGACGGATTTCAGCCGGATCGTCCGTTGTCGTCAGAACGATGACCATGACGCGTCGGAGGTGCTCGCTTTCGCGCAGCCGCGCAAGAATATCGATGCCGGTCATGTCCGGCAGGTTGAGATCCAGGAGAATGAGCAGGTGTTTTCCCTCGTGCACCTTACCGCTGGCATCCGGACCGAGAAGATAGGACAGCGCTTTAAGACCGGTCGTAAAGGGCACCATCGCGTTGGTGACGCCGGCACGGCGGATGTTCTTCTCGATCAGGCGGGCATGGCCCTCGTCGTCCTCGATCATGACGATGACGACTGGCTCCAATCCGTTGCTCATCCCTCCCCCCTGTCTTTGGCAAATCGTAGATTGGCGGCAAAGGACACGGTGAAGGTCGTGCCCTGGCCCAAAACAGATTGTGCGGCCACATCTCCTCCCAAACGGCGGGCCAGCGCGCGAACATGCGCGAGGCCTATGCCTTCGCCCTGCCTGTCCTGCGGACCGGAGCGTCGGAAGAGTTCGAAAATCCGCTCCAGATCCCGCTCTGCAATTCCTCTGCCGTTATCGCTGACGTCGATTATCGCGTGACCTCTGGTGATCTTCCCCGACACGCGGATAATCGCGCTGCGCGCCGGATCGGCGTATTTTACCGCATTATCCAGAAGGTTGCCAAAGATCTGCTGCAAAGCGAGCCGGTCCGACACAACATGCGGCAAACCCTCAGCGATAACGATGCTTGCGCCAATTTCGGCGAGCCTGTGCTGGAGATTGACGGCCGTTTCGGACACCAGATCGGCAAGGTTGAGAGGCTCGGCGTTCAACTGTCTGGTTCCCGCGCGCGCCAGTTTCAGTATCTCGTTGATCAGATCATCCATGCGTTTCATTGAGGAGCGGATGAACCCCAACGCTTCGGGGATATCGACATCAACAGCCTCACGGGCCGCTTTCTCGGCAGGTTCATCGCGTTCTTCAATTGGCTTTTCCATATAACCCGCAAAGACGGCAGCCGCTCGCTCCAGTTCGGCAGTGAAACCCATGATGTTGATCAGGGGCGCCCTGAGGTCGTGACCGACGATGTAGGAATAGCTTTGCAGTTCGCGATTGGCCCGCTCCAGGAACTGCGTGCGCTCGTGAATCCTTATCTCCAGCATCTCGTTCTGTTCGGCAAGGGCGCGGCGGGCAGCGTCCAGCTGCCCCGCGTGGACAGCGACGAGACGCATCGCGCCACCGACGAGAACGAGCAACAACGCGGCGCCGCCGGCGATCGAGATCAACAGCCATCTGGTCGCATCGGCGAGCGCTGCGGCCCGCTGGAAGCCGATGTCGCCCGTTACCGCCTCGATTCTCGTCATGATCTGGCGAATTTCATCCATCGCACGCTGACCGGCGTCTGTCTGAATGACGGCGATGGCATCCCCGTCCCTACCTGCCGCCTTCATGGCGATGGTGCTCAGCATTTCGGCCAGTTTGTCGTCGATCAGACGCTGCAGCCGGTCGACGGTGACCGCGCTGATTCCAATCTTCGCCATGTCGCCTGTGATGCTCTGGAATTGCAGGTGGATGAGGGATTCGGCGCGTTTGAAAGGCGCCAGATACCTTTCTTCGCCCGTCAATAGGTATCCGCGCTGGCTGGTCTCCGCATCCTGCACCAGAGTGAGAAGCAAGAGCGCGCGATTGTTCAGTCGTGCTGCTTCCAGTGCCTCCTGGGAACTCCTCTGGGTCTGCGAGGCAAAACGCAGGGAAACCAGGACGAGGGCCAGCAGCAGGATAGCTCCCGCAAACAGCAGCACCGGCACCGCGCGGGAAAACGCCGATCGCCCGGTCACCATCCCCTGCCCCATCGCATGACGGTCAAGCGCTCCTCTCGCTCGAGCCATTCGCTCCCGCAAAGAAAGTGAGAACGAAATCAAGGCTCAATTCTTGGTGCACGGCTCGCGCTGCGACCGTACAGCGTTGGCCGGAAAAGAAAACCGTTTTGTAGGTCTATCTGCGCGCCCACCTTCAATATCGTTCCGGAGGAAAAACATGAAGCGTCAGCGAGAACAGGCCGAGGCCCAGCGCCACCACGATCAGGGTATTGGCGATGTCTTCCGACGTTGCGGGCAGGAGACCGAACCCCAGAACCGCACCAACGAACATGCACAGGCATAGCCTTGGCAACCAATACAGCATGACACATTCCCTTATGCTCGGAACGCATCCGGAAGAATGCACAAGCTAACGCAGTGGACACCGATTTGTTCCGCCCACTGGGGGAAACACGCAGAGATGGTTGCGAAGCAGGATGCGAAAAATAAAAGACCGGCGCCCCTGGAGGCGCCGGCTCAAATTCCCTGGCGGACCGGCAAAGCCGGCCCATCACATCCGCGCCTTAGAGAGCGGCGATAACGATGACCTCAACGAGGTATTCGGGGGTTGCGAGCTTGGCTTCGCCAGTGGCGCGCGCCGGGGTGTTGCCCTGCGATGCCCAGGCGTCCCAGACCGCGTTCATCTTCGGGAAATCGACCATGTCGGCGAGCCAGACCGTCGCCGACAGGATGCGGCTCTTGTCGGTGCCGGCGAGCGCCAGCAGGCGGTCGACTTCGGCGAGCGCTTGCTTGGTCTGGGTTGCAACGTCGTCGCCGGCATTGCCGACCTGACCGGCGAGATAAACCGTGCCGTTGTGCACGACGGCCTGGCTCATACGCGGGCCGGTTTCGAAGCGTTTGATGTCCATCTTCATAGTCCTCGTGGTTTGCGGCGGGCCGCATCTGTGATTGTTGAGACGCTGGCGATTTATCGCAGATTTCCGACAAGCGAAACCGTCATTGCGAAAAAGTCGCCGTCAATCCGCTCGGCTGGTATCAGGCAGCCTTCCGGGCAAGGCGCTCCTTGATGCTGTCCACATCGGCGCGCGGGGTCGCAGCGAAAAGCGTCTTGGTATAGCTGTGCTTCGGATCGCTGAAGACATCCTCGCGGCTGCCATATTCGACGGCTTCGCCGTAATACATCACCATCACGTCGTCGGCGATATAGCGCACCACCGACAAGTCGTGACTGATGAAAACATAGGTCAGCTGGAATTCGTCCTGCAGATCGGCGAGCAGATTGAGCACCTGGGCCTGCACCGAAAGGTCGAGCGCCGAAACCGGTTCGTCCAGCACCAGAAGCCGCGGGTTGAGCATCAGCGCGCGCGCAATGGCGACGCGCTGGCGCTGGCCGCCGGAGAACATATGCGGATAGCGGCCATAGTGCTTTTCCTCAAGCCCGACCTTCTTCAGCATGGCCATGGCCTTGTCGCGCCGCTCGTCGGCCTTCATCCTGGTGTTGATGATCAGCGGCTCGCTGAGAATGTCGCCGATCTTCTTGCGCGGGTTGAGCGTGCCGTAAGGGTTCTGGAAGACGATCTGCACCTTGCGGCGCATTTCCGAGGTAAGGCCATCCCTGGCAATATCGACCTTTTCTCCATCAATGAGCATTTCACCCGATGTGGCCGGATCGATCATCGTGACGATCCGCGCCAAGGTTGACTTGCCGCAACCGCTTTCGCCGACGATCGCAAGCGTCTTGCCCTGATCGACCGCAAAACTCACACCCTTGACGGCATGAACGGTCCTGCCCCTTTTGAGAAGGCTGCCCGGGATTTGATAGTCGCGGACGAGATTTCTGGCTTCGAGAACAGGGGTCATCGGACAGCTCCTGCAAAGATCTGGTCGTCGCTGAGAAACTCGGCAATCGTCGGTAGCCGGTCGCCGGTGGCATTGTCCGGCAAGGCCGAAAGGAGCGCGCGCGTATAGGTGCTTTTCGGGGATTCGAACAGCGACAGCACGTCCGCCTCCTCGATCTTGCGGCCCTTGTACTGGACGATGACCCGGTCGGCGGTTTCGGCCACCACGCCCATGTTGTGGGTGATGATGATCATCCCCATGCCATGCTCCGCCTGCAGCCGCATCAGGAGATCGAGAATCTGCTTCTGGATCGTCACGTCGAGCGCCGTCGTCGGCTCATCGGCGATCAGCAGTTTCGGATTGCAGGACAGTGCAATCGCGATCATTACACGCTGGCACTGGCCGCCGGACATCTGGTGCGGGTAATGGCTCAGCCGTTCGGCCGCATTGGGAATGCCCACCAGCTCGAAAAGTTCGATGGCACGCGCCCTGCGGGCCGCCTTGTCGAGACCGAGATGGAGGCGCAGCACCTCCTCGATCTGGAAGCCGACCGTGAAACAGGGGTTAAGGCTGGCAATCGGCTCCTGGAAGATCATGGCAATGTCCTTGCCGACGATCCTGCGGCGTTCCGACGGCGACATGCCGAGCAGGTCGATGCCATTGAACTGCAGCTTGTCGGCGGTCACCTTCGCGGTCCAGGGCAGAAGGCCCATTGCCGCGAGCATGGACACAGACTTGCCCGAACCGGACTCGCCAACGATCGCCAGCACCTCGCCCTCGTTCACCTTGAGCGATACGCCGTTTACGGCACGGAAAGGCCCGGAGGCCGTCTGGAATTCGACAACCAGATTTTCGACTTCGAGAAGGGACATCACGACCTCTTCAACTTGGGATCAAGCGCATCGCGCAGGCCGTCTCCCATCAGATTGATGGCAAGAACGGTAATGAGAATGGCAAGGCCGGGGAAGGTCACGACCCACCAGGCGCGCTGGATGAATTCGCGTGCTTCGGCAAGCATCGTACCCCATTCCGGCGTCGGCGGCTGGGCACCCATGCCGAGGAAGCCAAGAGCCGCCGCATCGAGGATCGCAGCCGAAAAGGCAAGCGTTGCCTGAACGATCAGCGGCGCGAGGCAATTCGGCAGGATGGTCAGGAACATCAGCCGCAGCGTTCCGGCCCCTGCCACTTTCGAGGCGATGACATAGTCCTTGGTACGCTCGGTCATCACCGCCGCACGCGTCAGGCGGACGAAATGCGGCAGGTTGACAAGCGAAATGGCGATCATCGCGTTGAGCAGCCCCGGTCCGAGAACGGCGACCAGCACGAGGGCCAGAAGCAGCGACGGGAAGGCCAGGATGATGTCCATCACGCGCATGATGATCGTATCGGTGCGGCCGCGGAAATAGCCGGCGATCAGACCGACGAGCACGCCGGAGACAACCGAAAGGCTGACGACGACGACGCCGATAAACAGCGAGAAGCGCGCGCCATAGATCAGGCGGGACAGGATATCGCGGCCGACGGCATCGGTTCCGAGGAAATAGGTGAACCTGCCGCCTTCGACCCAGGCCGGCGGCAAAAGCAGGACCTCGCGGTTTTGAATGCTCGGACTATGCGGCGCCGCGAACATTGCAAAAACGGCCAGCAAAAGAATGATCAGGAAGGCCGCAAGGCCGATCACCGCGCCCTTGTTGCGCGAGAAATAGAACCAGAACTCGGCAAGACCGGTCGGCGGCGAAATGGTTTTGAGTTCGACAACAGCCATCGGACCCTCCTAGTACCGGATACGCGGATTGATGAACCCGTAGAGCACGTCGACGATGAGGTTCACGACCATGATCACGGCCGCGATCAGCATCAGGCCGCCCTGCACGACCTGATAGTCGCGCTTGAACACCGAATCGACCATCCACTTGCCGATACCCGGCCAGGAGAAGATGGTTTCCGTCAGGATCGCGCCGGCGAGCAGAACCCCCACCTGAAGTCCAATGGTGGTGACGACCGGGATCAGGGCATTGCGCAGCGCGTGGATGCCGATCACGCGGAACGGCGACAGGCCCTTCGAGCGGGCGGTGCGCACATAGTCCTCACCGAGCACTTCCAGCATCGCAGAGCGCGTCTGGCGGGCGATGACGGCCAGCGGGATCGTTGCAAGCACGATGGTCGGCAGGATCAGATAGGTGACCGCCGACCTGAAGGCGCCTGCCTGCCCCGAGATCAGGCTGTCGATCAGCATGAAGCCGGTGACCTGCGGGAAGAAGTACATCAGCGAGATACGGCCCGAGACGGGTGTCCAGCCGAGATAGCCCGAGAAGAAGATGACGAGCAGCAGCCCCCACCAGAAGATCGGCATGGAATAGCCGACCAGGGCCGTTCCCATCAGCGTCTGATCGAGCCAGGTGCCGCGCTTGACCGCGGCCAGCACGCCTGCCGGAACGCCGAGGCAAACGGCCAGAATGATGGCGCAGAGCGACAGCTCGACGGTTGCCGGGAACAATTGCAGGAAATCGGCCAGCACGGCACGTTTGGTGACGATTGAGCTGCCGAAATCGCCCTGCAACAGGTTCAGGAGATAGTCGAAATACTGGATGTAGATCGGCCGGTCGAGACCGAGGTCGGCCATCAGCTGGGCATGGCGTTCGGGAGACATCACACGCTCGCCCGACATCAGCATCACCGGATCACCGGGAAGCAGGCGGATGAACGAGAAAGCGATAATGGATACCCCGACAAACGTGGGGATCAGGACGGCGAGCCGTCCGAAAATAAAGCGCAACATGGGCGTTAGTCCGGTTGTGAAACCGGCGGCCCGAGGAAATCGAGCCGCCGGAAACTGCCACCGCACATGCGGTAGCATCGATAGAATGAAAAGATTACTCTGCGATATCAACGCCGTTGAAGCGGTGAATACCGAGCGGATCCATGACGAAGCCGGAGACCTTCTTGCTCAGCGGAACGAAGACGAGCGAGTGGTCGAGCGTGTTCCAGGGGGCTTCCTTCTTGAAGATCACCTGGGCTTCTTCATAGTATTTCGTGCGCTCTGCGACGTCGGCGGTTGCCTTCGCCTTGGTCATCAGGTCGTCGAACTCCTTGTTGCACCACTGAGCGCGGTTGTTGCCGCCGACGGCGTCGCAACCGAGCAAGGTGTCAAGGAAGTTGTCCGGGTCGCCATTGTCGCCGGTCCAGCCGAGGATGGCCGCGCCATCGCGGTCCTTGGCGGAGGAGAGCTTCAGGTACTCGGCCCACTCATAGGAGACGATCTCGGCAGTCACACCGATGGCGGCCAGATCGGCCTGCATCAGTTCCGCTGCCCGGCGTGCGTTCAACATGTACGGACGGGCGACCGGCATGGCCCAGATCTTCATCTTGAGATCCTTGACGCCGGCTTCCTCGAGCATCTTCTTGGCCGCTTCCGGATCATACTTGTCGTCCTCGACGGCGTCGTTGTAGGACCACATCGTCGGCGGGATCGGGTTCTTGGCGACCTTTGCGGCCCCCTGGAACACGGCATCGACGATGGCCTGCTTGTTGACGGCCATGTTGAGCGCCTTGCGCACTTCAGGCTTGTCGAACGGCGGAACGAGCGTGTTGTAGGCGAGGTAGGAAACGTTCAGGCCTTCCTGCTCCAGAACCGTCAGGTTTTCGTCCTTCTTCAACTCGGCAACGTCGGCCGCATTCGGATAAGGCATCACGTGGCACTCGCCAGCCTTCAGCTTCTGCGCGCGGATCGCGGCATCCGTCGTGATGGCGAAGACGAGGTCGTCGATCTTTTCCTTGCCGGCCCAGTAATCCGGGTTGGCCTTGTAGCGGATCGCAGCGTCCGTCTGGTAGGCGACGAAGGTGAACGGACCCGTGCCAAGCGGCTGCTGGTTCATCAGTTCCATCTTGCCGTCGGCGGCGAGTTTGTCGGCATATTCCTTCGACAGGATCGAGGCGAAATCCATGCCGAGGTTTGCGAGGAACGGCGCTTCGGCGCGCTTCAGCTTGAACTTGACCGTCAGGTCATCGACCTTGGTGATTGAATCGATCAGGTCCGGGAAACCCATGCCCGAGAAATATTCCCAGGAAGCGCCGGCAACATACTTGTTCCAGGGGTTGTCAGCCTTGTACTGGCGCTCGAACGAGAAGATGACGTCGTCGGCATTGAGTTCGCGCGTCGGCGTGAAGAATTCGGTGGTCTGGAACTTGACGCCAGGGCGCAGCTTGAAAGTGTATTCGGTGCCGTCGGAGGAGACTTCATAGCTTTCAGCCAGGCCGGGTTCGAGCTCCGTCGAGCCATGCTTGAACTCCACCAGACGGTTATAGACCGTGCGCGATGACGCATCGAAAGTCTGACCGCCCGTATAGAGGCCCGGATCGAAGCCTTCCGGCGATGCTTCGGAGCAATAGACCAATGTCTTCGACCATGCAGAACCGGCCATCAAAGTGACGATTGCGGTTGCTGCAAGGAGAGTAGAGAGCTTTTTCATGAGCTTGTTTCCCAGTTTTGTTCTTGTTCTCATATTTTTCTGACGCAGAACGCCATTGCTTCCGGTCAAGGCCGGATGGAACGACATTTGATCGCGCAATGCAATAAGCGCCCAAAAAAAATTGTCCAATTGGAAAATTCTTCCGGCCGAGACAAATGGGGCGGCTATACACGACTTTCTTTTCGTCGAGAGACCCGCTGATCGAATCGATTTTGCTTTGCCGCCGCTGTCAATCCCAAATTGCACGGATAGCGATCAGGCCGCCGTCATGGCATAGGGCTTCTGCGGGGCTGGGAGGACTGCCACGCCGAAGTCTGCCAGGCGGGGATAGACCAAGCGACCGTATGCAGTTCTCCCTCTTCCCGCCAATCTACCGTCACAACGCTTCAAAACCGTCGACAACTGGCTTTTTCGCTGAACTGCCAGTTGCCTAAAGTGATCCGCGCGCTACACTCATATCGCGTGACACTGGGGACGGCGGCGTCGTGGCAACTCTTTTGAACAACCACCGGCGATACCATTTCGACAACGATTTGGAGAAAGCTCTCAATCGGGTCGATTTCTTTCGAATTTTCCATACGATGTCGCTGCGTTTCGGTTTCGACCATTTCGGCATCCTGCAACTCGGAAACGAAGGTGGCGCCTGCATGCTGTCGAATCGGCTTGCACTGCATGACCTGCCGGCAGGCCTTGCAGAAGAGTATGACAAACGTCATCGCTTCGGCGACTCCGTCGCCTATAAGAGCCTCCATACGTCAGCCATTCCTTCCATATGGAAAGCGGGCGACCCCCATCACGGCCAAGGCGGCAATCTTGTGGAGCAGCTCGGTTTCGAAATGCTGATCTGCGTGCCGGTAACGGGCCTGAACGGCGCGCGTTACGCGGTGCTGTTTCTTGGCGATTGCGAAGACATAGACCAGCAGGCGCATTTCGAGCTCTGCTACGATGCGGTCTGTGCGTTCGACTATTTCTACCGGCTGGTCCTCTCCAACAAGGCGGGCTTGGGCCTGACGCCAAGGGAAACCGAAATATTGCGCTGGATATCGCATGGCAAAACCGCGAGCGAGATCGCCCTGATCGTCTCCGTCTCCGAACACACGGTCAACTCACACACGGCGACGATCCTGAAGAAACTCGACGTGGTCAATCGAACCCAGATGGTAGCCAAGGCGATACGGGAGCAGATCATACAGTGATATCCACATCGCAAATCGAAAAGGGGCTCACCGCGCCGGTCTTCTTCATCAGCCATTCCATTAAACAGAACAGCAGATCATCATGACAGAACCAATTCACATCCTGCTTGTCGATGATGATCCGGCCGAAAATCTGATCATGCGCGGCCTGATGAAAAGGGTTTCGAGCGCAGAAATCCGTCTGCATTATTGCGAAACGATCGAAGCTGCCCTTGACTTCATCAGATCGGGGAAGCTCGTGTCGATGGTGTTGATGGACAACCGGCTGCAGCCGCAGGCAGATTTTCGCGAAACCGTGCCGGCGATGCGCCAACAGGGCTTTATCGGGCCGATCGGGGTGATCTCCTCGTCCCTCGCCGACCCCTACTTCCAGAAGTTCGAGGAATACGGCGCCGATTTCCGTATCGATAAGGCGGAACTCGATCCCACTGCGATCGAATTCATCCTCAGGGAATATCTGACAAGGAAATAGAACCTACAAAAAAAGCCCGGGCAAACCGGGCTCCTTTTCTCACCTAAATTAACGGATGAGCCTCACGCTGCTGTCTTCGGGTGGGTCACGTGGTCGAGACCGAGCAGGAAGTTGATCTGCGGCCGGGCCTTTACCAGATCGTCGATGGAATACTGCTGCAGGACTTCGAAGAAAGCGTTCAGCGCCTTGCGCAGCGCCGCGTTCAGACCGCAGCTATCAACGAGCGGGCAATCGATCTCCCCCGCCTCGAAACATTCCGCCATGGCAAAGCTGTCCTCGGTCACTTTGACGACGTCAAAGAGGCTGATCTCCGCCGCGGGCCTCGGCAGGCGCACACCACCGTTGCGGCCGCGGACCGTCTCAACAAGGCCAGCCTTGTTGAGCGGCTGCAGAATCTTGAACAGAAAGAGTTCGGATACGCCATATGCTTTGGCGATTTCCGGAATGCGGCTCAAATGCCCGTCATTGGCAGCGCAATACATCAGCATGCGGATTGCATAGTTCGTTTGCTTCGTCAGGCGCATTATTTACTCCAGCTCTAAATTTCTGCACCCCTCGGTCCAGGTGAACCGCTGAGCCTCCCGGCCTGTCGAAATCACAACGCGGAGCAGCGACTCTGCCGGTGATTTCATGACTGTTATCCTCATATAGAACGGATGACAGTTTGGAACAATTCCAAAAAGCAGAAAATCACCTTGCTGTGATCATCGCCAGTTACGTCTGACCTGTCCACCTTCCGATCCAGAAGATGCCTAATTCGTTGTCTCCCGACCCAACGACGCGTTAAAGTCGAGGATCGCCTTCTTGCGCTCCGGGGTGCCCGGATGTGTCGAGAGGATATTCGTGCCCGACGTATCTCCGAGCTTTTTCTCAAGGATATCGAAGAAACGAGCAACGGCGGCGGGGTCGTATCCGGCCTTTTCCATCAGTTCGACCGAATGGCGGTCGGCCGCGGTTTCTGCCGCTCGCGAATAGGACAGCGCGACCAAACCACCGCCCTGGACAAGCAGGTCCTCGACGCTGTCTCCCACGTCGCCGGCGATCAACATGATCAGACCGGCCATGCCGGCGGCGCGGTAGATCTGCCGCAGGCTGTGTTCCAGTTCGACATGACCGATCTCGTGCGCCAATACACCGACGAGCATTTCAGTGTCACTACCGGCAAGTTCGACGAGTTCGTCGGTGATGATCAGCGTTCCGTCCGGCAGTGCGAAGGCGTTCGGACCGATCGCTCCACCTTCCCGGAAGTTCAACGTGTAGGCAGAAGCGCCCCGGGCGGATTGCGCCGCGATGCGGGCGAAGCCTTCGGAAATCGCGCGCTTCTTCGCCTCGTCCAGCTTTGTTTCGTCGAGCACGGTTCGATCCAGCGTTTCCAGCGTGCTGACCGACATCAGCCGCGGCACGACCGGTGGCGTGACGGCAACGGCAATCTCGACCAGAACCGGCAGAGCGTAACGGTAGACCAGGCCGGACAGAACGAAAACGGCGGCAACGAAGAGCAGCAAGCGTGGGTGAAACCGCTCGAGCCCATGGACCAGACCTGCACGCCTGTGCCCCCGCGCAAACAGCAGACGGTCGATCGCATCATTGTCGGTGGTTTCGAACAGGGAACCATCGGGAAATTCGACGCGGCGGGGGATCGACCCCACCCGCGCCGAAATATCCAGAGCTGGAAAGGCAGCGGAAGCGAGCGCTGCTTCTTCGCCCTCTTCCGCAACGGCAGCGATCTGCTCGTCCTTTACCAGTAGCCGAGCCGGTACCGACCGGCTGGAACTGCGCGGATGCCAATCCCCGCGGCAAAGCGGCTCATCAGAAGCCAAAATCGAAGCCCTCGAACTCCATGAACTCGGCGCCGACGGCGGTACCTTCCTGTTCGACAGCGGCCAGGATTTCGCCGACGTCGCCATCGAACCGGATAGCGGTATGTTCATTGACATAGCGCGCCAGGCGTACCGCCGCCCAGGGCCGCATCAGGCCGAGAGTGAGAACGGTGACGATTACGTTCGACACTGCGATCCAGACGTAGCGGAACCGCGACAGATCGCTTTTGAGCAAATGCCTCCCATCAAAGACAGTCGAGGACCAGGCGATGTTGCGCACGCCGGCGCGATAGAACAGGGTTGCAATGCCGAAGGAGAGAAGCACGGCCAGATAGCTGACGACACCCAAAACAACGAGCGACGCGTTCATCTCCGGCGAGACGACACCCGGATTATCGATCAGCGCAGCGATGACGGAAACATTGGCAAAAACCGCGACGCCGACGATCAGTATTCCGAGAACGATGATCAGCGCCGAGAAGAGCCAGGTCTGGTAGATCGGCGCCAATCGCGGATCGGTGGCGAATGCGCGGCTGCCATAACGCAGATTGTTGCCCATGTAGCGATACATCCAGCGGCTGGCGAGCGGCGCCAGAATGCCGAGCGACAGGAAGGCCATGACCGGCCCGGCCATGAAGGCAACGAAGGCGCCGCCCATCTTGCCGGTGAAATCGAAACGGACGTTGCGATAGCTGGTCACCCGGGCGCTGAAGCGCAGGCCGCGCATGATCAGCCAGGGAAAGAAGAAGAGAACGACAACGGCCAGCGCGATGCCGGCGATCGGGAACGTTGTCAGCAGAATGTTGTAGACGACCAGATAAGCGAAGACGATCAGCCGGCCAATGAATATCTGTTTGCCCTTGGCATGATATTCGAAGGCGCGGCCGAGCAGCACCGTATTGCCGTAGAAATAGCGGTTGCGCCGTACTTTGGCCCAGGCCGAATAGATGCCGAGCGTGACGATCGTCAGCAGGATATTGACGATCCAGATGCCGAAATATTCCGAGGCGGTTCCGGTAAAAGACAGCCGTTGAAAATTCTGTGATTCCCTCGGCAAAGGTGCCGTTTCGATCGCGCTCATGGTCGCCCCTCTTCATAATCATTGCGTGCAGATCAAGGAACGGCCGACTATCCCCCGATATTCGACCATCGGCGCAACTCTTAAACGGCTACCACCACAGGTCAACCATCTGGTGCAATCACAACAAAAAAGGGCCTCCGACGAGGAGGCCCAATTTATGGAGGATGGGGATGAAGCTTACTTCATCGTCGGCATGACGAACTCGGCACCGTCCTTGATGCCCGACGGCCAGCGGCTCGTGACCGTCTTGGTGCGGGTCCAGAACTTGATCGAGTCCGTGCCGTGCTGGTTGAGGTCGCCGAAGGAGGAGGACTTCCAGCCACCGAACGAGTGATAGGCGAGCGGAACGGGGATCGGAACGTTGACGCCGACCATGCCGATATTGATACGGCTTGCGAAATCGCGGGCCGCATCGCCGTCGCGGGTGTAGATCGCGACACCATTGCCGTATTCATGCTTCATCGGCAGGTCGAGGGCATCCTCGTAGTTCTTGGCGCGAACGACGGAGAGAACCGGCCCGAAGATTTCGGTCTTGTAGATGTCCATGTCCGGCGTGACGTTGTCGAACAGGCAGCCGCCGATGAAATGGCCATTTTCATAGCCCTGAAGCTTGAAATCGCGGCCATCGACGACGAGCTTGGCGCCTTCTTCGACACCCTTGTTGATGAGACCGAGAATGCGCTCATGGGCTTCCTTGGTGACGACCGGGCCCATGTCGGCCTTCTCGTCGGTATAGGGGCCGATGCGCAGGCTCTCGACCATCGGGGTCAGCTTTTCGATCAGGCGGTCGGCGGTGTCCTTTCCGACCGGAACCGCAACCGAGATCGCCATGCAGCGCTCGCCGGCCGAACCGTAACCGGCGCCCATCAGGGCGTTGGCAGCCTGGTCGAGATCGGCATCCGGCATGATGATCATGTGGTTCTTGGCGCCGCCGAAGCACTGGGCGCGTTTGCCGTTCATCGCAGCCGTGCCATAGACGTAGCGGGCGATCGGCGTCGAGCCGACGAAGGACACGGCGGAGATGTCCGGATGCGTGAGGATCGCGTCGACCGCGCCCTTGTCGCCATTGACGACGTTGAGGATGCCGGCCGGCAGACCCGCTTCGATCATCAGTTCGGCAAGGCGGATCGGCACGGACGGATCACGTTCGGACGGCTTCAGGATGAAGGCGTTGCCGCAGGCGATCGCCGGCGCGAACATCCACATCGGGATCATGGCGGGGAAGTTGAAGGGCGTGATGCCGGCGCCGATGCCGACGGCCTGGCGGATCGAATACATGTCGATGTTCGGGCCGGCGCCTTCGGTGAACTCGCTCTTGGCAAGATGGGGGATGCCGATGACGAACTCGCAGACTTCCAGGCCGCGGATGACGTCGCCCTTGGCGTCGTCAATGGTCTTGCCATGTTCGCGCGACAGCATCTCGGCCAGTTCGTTCATATTGTCGTTCAGGAGCTGAACGAACTTCATGAAGACGCGCGCGCGGCGCTGCGGGTTGGTGGCTGCCCACTTCGGCTGAGCGGCCTTGGCGTTGGCAACGGCTGCCGCCATTTCCGCGTCGCTGGCCAGCGCCACGGTGGCCTGAACTTCGCCGGTTGCCGGATTGAAGACGTTGGCGGTGCGGCCGCTGGTGCCGGCAACGCGCTTGCCGCCGATGAAATGACCGATCTCGTACATGGGTGATCCTCCTGATCTTGATTATGGCGGGAGTGTCGCACTACAATATGCACAAATCAACGCGCGATATTCAGCAACCGTTGTGCGTAGATTGATGTCGCTATCAGATTAGGGGAGCAACTCTTGGACGCGCACGGTGAAAAGATCATTCGGATTGCGGAGCTGGAGATCGACGCTACCCGGCTTGCGGAATATCGCACACTCTTGGCGGAGGAGATCCAAACATCCATCGCGAGCGAACCGGGCGTGCTCATGCTGCATGCCGTGGCCGAGCGGGAGCGGCCGGAACAGATCCACATCCTGGAAGTCTATGCCGACCGGCAAGCCTACGAGGCGCATCTCAGAACACCGCATTTCCTGAAATACAAGGAGGGCGCGGCCGAAATGGTCAAGGCGCTTAGGCTGGTAGATGTCGATCCAGTCATGATGCAGAGCAAGTGAGGTCTTGAGAATGATGCACTACGACTTCGTCCCGAAAAGCAAGGACGCGGAAATCAGGATGAACCATGGCCGCCCGGAGTCAATCGGGGAATTTGTGCGTGATCTCGAAATAAAGGATGTGAAGGAGCTCTTCCGCGAAGGCGTCCAACAGATCGTGGAATACAACACGAGTGGGTTTCTCGTATGGGTTCCGCCATCGGAGTGCTTTGAATACTGGAAGTGGGCACAGCCTCACATCGCCAAGGAACATCTTCTTCATCTCGAAGACTACCCCGAAGGATTCTTGCTTTCGATCTCGGAATGGATGAGCGATTCAGGCGAACGCCTGATCGTTTTCTCTCGGTATCATTGAAGTGAAGCGGGTGTTCAACATCGTGACGTGGAAAAGCCCTCTCTCCAGGAACGCCGTCCAATGAACTGGGATGACGTCCGCATGTTCCTGGCGGTCGCCCGCGGCGGCCAGATCCTGTCAGCCTCCAAGCGGCTGGGCGTCAATCATGCAACGCTCAGCCGGCGTGTCACGGCGCTGGAGGAATCGCTGAAGACGCGGCTTCTGATCCGCCGCACCAATGGTTGCGACCTGACGGCGGAAGGCGAGATCTTCCTGCATGCCGCCGAGCGGATGGAAACCGAGATGCTGGCGGCGCAGGCGCAGATCGGCCGGATCGATACCGCCGTCGCCGGCACGGTGCGCGTCGGGGCGCCCGATGGTTTCGGGGTGTCGTTCCTCGCCCCGCGGCTTGGCAAACTGACCGCACGCTTTCCGGAGCTGCGCATCCAGCTGGTTCCGGTTCCGCGCTCCTTTTCGCTGTCGCAGCGCGAGGCCGACATCGCGATCACGCTGGAGCGACCGGAACAAGGGCGGCTGATCTCGTCGAAGCTAACGGACTACACGCTGGGACTTTATGCATCGCAGGACTATCTGGCATCATACGGCGCCCCGGATACTGTCGAGGACCTGAAGGCCCATCGCCGCATCGGCTATGTCGAAGATCTGATCTTTACCGCCTCGCTCAATTTCACCGGAGAGATCATGCGCAGCTGGGACGCCTCCTTCGAAATCTCCAGCGCCACCGGCCAGACCGAGGCTGTCCGCTCCAACGCCGGGATCGGCATCCTGCACAATTACATCGCCCGGCAATATCCCGAGCTGATCCGTATCCTGCCGGAGACGACGATCCGCCGGGCCTACTGGACGACCTATCACGAAAGCGCCCGCGATCTCGTCCGCGTCCGCACCGTCGCTGATTTCCTTCAGGAACTGGTGACGGCGGAGCACCGCATTTTCGTTTGAACGGTTCTGTTGCGGCAAGTGCCCGCACGGAGGCGACAGGCAATTTTGAAGAGATGAAGGGGCAAAATGGTACGGTTGGGGGGTCTCGAACCTCCGACCTCAGGTGCCACAAACCTGCGCTCTAACCAACTGAGCTACAACCGCACATAAGACAGACACACGAACCATAGTCCGGCGCCGCTTTCCGGGTCAAATACGGGCAGTCCGTATTTTTTGCAAGACATAACTTGCCGTTTGATGTGAAAAAACCGGGTGACGGATCACCCGGTTCTCTTGATGGGGCCGTACCGGTGAACCGGCGCTGGCGAAATCAGTTCTTCTTGAAGCCGGAGATGACCTTTTCGGCGGCGTCCTTGCCAGGCTTCGCGACGCTTTCGGCAACCTTGCGGGTGGCTTCCTGCATCGACTTCGCCTGCTCGACGGCAAGCTCGGCCTGCTTGCGGATGAAGGCGGTCTGCAGTTCGAAGAATTCGGAAACGGACTTGACGCCGAGCAGCGCTTCCAGATGCGACAGCGAGTTCTCGGCATTGGTGCGCAGGGCGTCGATCGCCTTGAGGCCGAGTTCGACCGTGCCGGACTGGGCGCTTTCGAGCGTTGCTTCAACGGTCTTCGTCGCATCTTCGGCGGCGGTCTTCACCTTCGAATAGGCTTCCTTCGACTGGGCGGCACCCTTTTCGGCGAAATCGCGGAAGGTCTCGGTGACCTTGGTCGGGTCGAATGCGGCCAGCGAAAAGGCATCTTCTGTTTTCTTGGTAGCCATGATCTGCGCTCCTTGGTTTGGCCCTCTCCTGAGGCACCCGCGTTGAGATGATGTCTATATAGGCGATTTCATTGTGCATTGCAATATATTTGTGCATCGCACAACAAGAAACCGCGCAGCATTAACCTTTCGCGGCGAAAGACCGGTGGCGAATGCCCCGCAAGCTGGACCCCTGCCGCCCCGACGGCTATTAATACACTGTTAACAATCCCGTCCGTGTGACGGTTTTAAACAGGTCAGCCGATGCCCGCAAAATCGTATCCCTTCATCGACATCGCCGTTCACGAGCGGGTGCGGGAGCATTTTGCGCGGGGCGATGCGGCTGTCTTGTTTTCGCCGGACATGAACCAGGTGCTGTGGTCGAATGGCGAAGGTGCCTTCCTGTTCGGCCTCGCGTCGATCTATGACTTCATCGACAGCGGCGCCAACCGCAGCGACGCTGCCTATCGCCAGTTGGAAACGGCGGCCCGGCAGCTCGAACGCAGCGGCGACAAACGGTCGTTCCTGATGCGCGTCGCCTCGGGCTTCCAGCGCGTGTCCGTCGGCGCTTCGGTGGAGATGATCACGGTGCGGCCCGGCGAGACCGCAATTCTTTTCGCGGCTCCCCGCACCGGCAAGCCGCTCTCAGCAGAACAACGTGCCGCCCGGATGATCTCCGGCTTCGACGACCCCGATACGCATATGGCAGTGCTCGATAGTGACGGGACGCTTCTTGCCGCCTCCCCCGGTTTCGACGCTCTTTCGATGACGCCGCAGACCTGCCGGGCGCTGGTCACCGCGGTTGGCCGCGACAGCGACTGGCTGCTCAAGCGCCCGGTCCCGACCGGCAAGGGCCATCTGCCGGCGGCGATCGGCAAGCTTTCTGAAAATCCTGCCCTGCACCTGCTTTTCGCCGTCGAGACCATTCTCGGCAATCTCGACGCGGGCGCAGATTTCCGCGAGATCGAAGATACCGGCGTCGACATTGCCGCCGAAGACACCGCATCCTCCGTGGCAACCGCCCCGCTTCTTTCGGCAGCAGGCTTGCCGGACGATGTTATCGACGAGATCGAAACGATCGAGGAAATCCCGGCGGAAAACGACATCTTCACCGAATTGCCGGAAGCGCCTGAGGCCGAGAATGTCTCACCGACCGACGCGCTGACGGACACGCCTGCCGATGCTCTTTCCGGGCGGGACACGGAAAATGAGCCGGTCCTCACGGATACGCTGGTTTCAGCCGAAGAGCCCGAACAGCCTCCCATCGATGATGACACGGCACCTCGCGCCATTGCAGAAGCAGACGACACCGATGCTGACGAGCCGCAGCCGGACTTCTCGTCCGCTCAGGCGACGGAACAAGACGACCTTCCCGAGGTCGATGAAGCCCTCGCCGCTGGGGCCGAGGCCGAACAAACGGGCCTTGCAGTCGTCGACGAAGCACTGAATGAGGCGGAGCAGGACGCCGACGTTTCGGCAAAGCCTTCCAATGAGCCGAATGGGGTTGAGGTCGCACCGGAAGAAGCACCTCTGGAAGAGGATGTTGCTGCCGCACCGGTCGAAAACGCCGCGGAAGACGGCCTTCAGGACGAGGCCCCCACTGCCGGCGCCTCAAGCTTCCTCTTCACGCCCAACAGCCGGGCCGTGCGTTTCGTCTGGAAGATCGATTCCGACGGGCGGTTCAGCGAGATTTCCGAGGAATTCGCGACGGCAGTCGGGCCGAAATCCGCCGATGTCGCCGGCCAGCGGTTCACCGAGCTGGCGGCGCGGTACCATCTCGACCCCGGCAACACGATCGGCGAATTGCTGAAGCGGCGCGATACCTGGTCCGGCAAGACCATTTTGTGGCCGATTGAAGGGACAAGCCTGCAGGTCCCGGTCGACCTGGCCGCCCTTCCGACCTATTCGCGCAACCGCGAATTCGACGGCTTCCGTGGTTTCGGCATCGTTCGCGTGGCCGATGCGGTCGAGGACGAACAGGCCATGGGCCTGACATTCGGCGAGCCGCCGCTTGTGGACGAGAGCGCGCCCGCGGAAATCGATGGCGCTAGCGGTGATGCCGCAAACGTAGAGGATGGTCGCGGCGACCAGGAACGCACGGTAGACGGCTCGATCCTGGACGAAACCATCGTGGACGACGGGATCGCGGGCGACGGCACCGATGACGGCATGGAAACCGCGAGCCCATCGCTATCCATCCCCGATCTTGCCGCCGAGGCCGAACCGGAAGATCCCGGCGAGAAAGACCTGTTGGCCGAACTGGAAGACGAACAGCCTGCAGAGGTGCTTCCGCCGGAAGATCCTTTCCGGGGTGAACGCCCGGCACTGAAGCTGGTCGACACGCCGAGGCGCCGCGCGTCCGACAAAGTGATTGAGCTCGACAGCCACCGGCCGCCGGGCGCCGAGACTTTGAGCCGCAGCGAACAGGCCGCGTTCCTCGAGATCGCGCGCCAGTTGGGCGGAACCTTCGGCAAGCGCGGAAATGAAGACGTGCCCGTGACCGACAGGCCCGTCGCCGATGAGCCGGTGATCGCCGAACCCGTCGAAGAGACGGCTTCGTTGAAGGCTGACGACACCGGCAAGAACGCTTTTACCGATATCGACAACGCGACGACCACGGCCAGCGAAACCACCCTGCCGGAAACCCTCGCAGCGATCGTCCCGCCGCGCACCAGCAGCAACAGCAGCCTGACGCCGGACTTCCTCGACAATCTGCCGATTGCCCTTCTGGTTCACAGTGGCGACGACCTGTTCCATGTCAATTCGGAGTTTCTCAAGCTCACCGGCTATTCCGGCCTCAACGAATTGCGGGAAGAAGGGGGGATCGATGCCCTCTTCGCCGGTGACGACGACGGTCTCCCCGACATGCCGGACGGCGCGATGATGGTCATCCGCAATGACGGCACACTGATCCCGGTGACGGCGCGGCTGCAATCGATCCGCTGGGAAGACAAGAGTGCGCTGATGATGGCACTCTCGGCCGTGCATGCGCCGGCAGCACCAGTCGCAGCCGAGGCCCCGCCGGAAGACATGGCACCAGAGGCCGAAGAGAATACGGAAATCCAGGCCTTGCGCATGGAAACCGAAGAACTGCACTCGATCCTCGAAACCGCGACGGACGGCGTCGTCGTTGTCGGCGCAGAGGGAGAAATCCGCTCGCTGAATCGCTCTGCAAGCGCACTGTTCAACTATGACGACGGCGAAATCCGCGGCAAACCGTTTGCCATGCTGTTTGCCCATGAGAGCCAGAAGGCCGTGCTCGACTATCTCTCCGGCCTTTCCGGTCACGGTGTTGCCAGCGTGCTGAATGACGGCCGGGAAGTGATCGGTCGCGAGGCATCCGGTGGCTTCATCCCGCTGTTCATGACGATGGGCCGCCTCTCCTCCTCCAACGGATTCTGCGCCGTCATCCGCGACATCACCCAATGGAAGCGGACGGAAGAGGAACTGCGCAACGCCAAACGCGCTGCCGAGACGGCGAATGCCCACAAGAGCGATTTTCTCGCCCGTGTCAGCCATGAAATCCGCACGCCGTTGAACGCGATCATCGGCTTTTCCGATATGATGGCGAGCGAGCATTTCGGCCCGATCGGCAATCCCCGCTACGTCGAATATGCCAATGACATCGGCCGCTCCGGCCGCCACGTGCTCGACATCGTCAACGACCTGCTCGACATCTCCAAGATCGAAGCCGGCGAGATGGATCTGGAATTCACCGCGGTCGAGATCAATGACGCGGTTTCCGAAGCCGTGTCGCTGGTGCAGCCGCAGGCCAACAGCCAGCGCGTGATCATCCGGACCTCGCTGTCTGGTTCGGTACCGAACGTGGTTGCCGACAACCGCTCGATCAAGCAGATCGCCCTCAACATCCTGTCGAACGCCATCCGCTTCACGCCGTCGGGGGGCCAGATCGTCGTCTCCACAGCTTATGAGGCCAATGGAAGCGTCATCCTGCGCATCCGCGATACCGGCGTCGGCATGACCCGCACCGAGCTTGAGCAGGCGATGAAGCCTTTCCGGCAGGTGACCACCGGCGTCCGCAAGCGCGGCGACGGCACCGGCCTCGGCCTGCCGCTGACGAAGGCCATGGCGGAAGCGAACCGGGCGCAGTTCTCGATCAGTTCGACGCCGAACGAAGGCACCCTGGTGGAAATTTCCTTTCCATCGCAGCGCGTGCTGGCAAATTAGCGACACACGCTAAAAGCTTGGAATAGCAGCTAAAAAAAGAGGCAGCCAAGAAGCTGCCTCGATAAGTTGAATGCTAAACAGGTGCACGAGAAGTAGTGACATCAGGTCCGTGCCGGCATTGCTGCCGAGAGCTAGCCCTCACATCGGGTAACCTCAAGTTGAGAGCACCATGCGCTGCCATTCGTAAACAAAACCTTTCCGCATCATCCGCAAATTTTAAGCATTCGCGGCAAAGACATAAGCTTTGGTTAATTCGGCAGGCCGGAAATCCTTAACGGCACGCGGGCTCAGTTCCGCAATTCTGGGAGGTTCGCGTACAGGTCAAGCGCTTCGGGATTGGCAAGCGCCTCCTTGTTCTTGACCGGCCGTCCATGCACCACTTCGCGCACCGCGAGCTCGACGATCTTGCCCGACTTCGTGCGCGGGATGTCGGCGACCGCGATGATCTTTGCCGGCACATGGCGTGGAGAGGCGCCGGTGCGTATCTTGGTCTTGATCGCTTTGACGAGATCCTCGGTCAGTTCCCTGCCCTTTGCCAGGCGCACGAACAGGATGACGCGAACATCGTCATCCCAATCCTGGCCGATGCAGATCGCCTCGGCGACGTCGTCCATCTGCTCGACCTGATTGTAGATTTCCGCGGTGCCTATGCGCACGCCACCCGGATTGAGCGTCGCGTCCGAACGGCCGTGGATGATGATGCCGCCATGCTCGGTCCATTCGGCGAAATCGCCGTGGCACCAGATATTGTCGAAGCGTTCGAAATAGGCCGCCTTGTATTTGGCACCCTCCGGATCGTTCCAGAACATCACCGGCATGGAGGGAAACGCCTTGGTGCAGACGAGCTCGCCCTTTTCCTGGCGGACGGGCTGACCGTCATCGTTCCAGACATCCATGGCAAGGCCGAGGCCCGGCCCCTGGATCTCGCCGCGCCAGACGGATTTGAGCGGATTGCCGAGCACGAAGCAGGAGACGATATCCGTCCCGCCGGAAATCGAGGCCAGCTGGATATCCGGCTTGATGCCTTCATAGACGAAGGAGAAACCTTCCGGCGACAGCGGCGAACCGGTTGATGTCATCAGCCGCAGCGACGAGAGATCGTGCGTCGATGCCGGCGTGAAGCCGCCCTTGCGCACCGCATCGATATATTTCGCCGAGGTGCCGAAGATGGCGAACGTCTCGTCGCGGGCATAGTCGAACAGCACGTTGCCGTCCGGATGGAAAGGCGAGCCGTCGAAAAGGCAGAGCGTGGCGCCCAGCGCCAGACCGGACACCAGCCAGTTCCACATCATCCAGCCGCAGGTGGTGAAGTAGAACAGCTTCTCGCCTTCTTTCAGCCCGCAATGGAAGCGGTGCTCCTTCAGATGCTGCAGCAGCGTGCCGCCGGCCGAATGGACAATGCATTTCGGAACACCGGTCGTGCCCGAGGAGAAAAGGATATAGAGCGGATGCGAGAACGGCAGCGCCACGAATTCGAGCGGCTTTTCGGTGAAGGGCGCGATCAAGGCAGAGAGGGTCTTGCCGTTCTCGACGGATGCCGCGAGCGCGTTCGCATCGCCCGCATAGGGAACGATCAGCACGGGCACGCCGAGTTTCTTGGAAACGGCCTGAACCTTGGCGGAAACGTCCTGCAACTTGCCGGCGTACCAGTAGCCGTCGCAAGCGATGAAAAGCTTGGGTTCGATCTGGCCGAAGCGATCGAGCACGCCCTGTTCGCCGAAATCTGGGGAACAGGACGACCAGATCGCTCCAATGGAGGCCGTAGCGAGCATCAGCGCGATGGTCTCGGGCATATTGGGCATCATCGCCGCAACGCGGTCACCCTTGCCGATGCCTGCGGCCTTCAAGGCCTGCTGCAGTCGCGACACGAGCGCCCGCAGTTCATCAAAGGACATGCGCGATTGCGTCTTGTCTTCGCCCCGGAAGATCAGCGCGTCTCCGCTGCCCGTGTTCCGCAACAGGTTTTCGGCGAGATTGAGCGTCGCGTCGGGAAAGAACCTGGCTTCCAGCATGCGATCGCCATGGATCAGCGCCCGCTCGCCCTTTTCGCCAATCACGCCGCAATGGTCCCAGACCGCCGTCCAGAAATCGGCGCGCTGGCTAACCGACCAGGCATGGAACGCGTCATAATCGGCGAAGCTCTTCGAAAAGCGCTGTTCGCACCACGCGATGAACGCCTTCATCGGCGTCTGGTCGATGAATTCGCGGGACGGTGTCCAAAGGGGGCGATCTGATTGCATGCTTTCCTCCGCTACCCAAGCCAGCCTCTATATCATGCTGCGACGCAAGATAAACAGACCGCGCAAATGATGACTGTGGCAGTTGCGACATTTTCCCGTTTTCAATCGTTTGATTTCTCCGCGGCGAAAGCCTATCCATCCGCCTTTCAGACCATATGAAAGTGCGCCGAACGGCAATGAAGCAACACGTCGATATCGCCACCAGCAAGGCAGGGCTCCGCAGGCTGCTTCTATCGCGGACGCTTGCCTGGTTGCTCGTCAGCGCGCTCGTGCTCGTCATGCTGTTCAAGGTCGCCTTGCCGCTTTTCATTTCAACGGCCAGCGTCAAGCTCAACATGGAGCGGGCGCTTTCCTCCTGGACGGGAGCACGCGCCGCCATCGCCGGCAATCCGGATATCAGCTTCTGGCCGCACCCGGTTTTGACGCTGCACACCGTGACCTTCGAAGGCGGCGATACAGCCTCTCCGGAACTGTTGGCGAAAGCCGACGCCATCGCCGCCGGGTTCGACCTCCTCGCCGCCTTGCGCGGTACGCCGGTCTTCTATGACTTCCGCCTGCTCAACCCCGTGCTGAAAATAGAGCGCCGGACAGACGGGAACCTCAATTGGCGACGGGCCGGCTGGATGGCCGACGCCATCGCCCACGCCTCGTCAACGACGCTATCTTCAGCCCGCAACACCCCGATCGGCGACATCGAGATCGAAAACGGCACGCTCGAACTGACCGACCGCGTCACGGCCAGCACCCATCGGGTGACCAACGTTTCCGGCTCGATCCAATGGCCGGCGCCGGCTGCGCGGATCAGTGCGGGTCTTTCGGCTCTGATGAATGGCGAAAGGGTCGAGTGGTCCTTCGTCTGCGATGAGCCGATGATGCTGCTTTCGGGCCAAACCAGCGCGATCCAGACCTCATTCACCGCCGCACCGCTGAGCTTCAGTTTTGACGGTAGCGGCAACGCCTCCACCCATGCCTTCGCCTCGGGGAAACTGCAGCTGACAGCGACCTCCCTCCCTACATTGATGAGTTGGTATGGCGGGGTCTCGCCGCTGCCTCCATCGACGGGAACCACCTCCATCGACACGAGCGTGACAGTGTCCGCCGAGATGTTGAAGATGGACAATCTCTCCCTCGCGCTGAACGGATCCGGTGCGACGGGTGTTCTCGATGTTGCGTGGCGTAAGCAGCACAGCCCGCGGATTGATGGCACGCTTGCCTTCGAGCGGCTCGATCTGACGTCGCTGCTCGCGTTGCTCTTACCGATGCAGCCAGCATCCGGTCCCTCCGGCACGCCGGACATGTCGTTTCTCAAGCGGATCAATCTCGATCTGCGACTTTCGGCCCAGGAAGCCACCTACGGCACAATCACACTCACCGATATCGCCGCCGGCGTGATAGCCAACAACGACCGGGCGTCGCTCGATATCGGCGACGGCACCTATTCCGGCGGCTCTGTTAGCGGACGCATCGATCTTGCGAAAGACGGCGCCAATGGCGGCCAGCTGCAATTTTCTCTGAAGAATGCCAATCTCGCCCCTGTCGCTGCGGGTCTCGGCTTACAGGGATCGCTGCCGCTGGGGCGGGGCGTGGTGAGCGTCGACCTTGCAACCACCGAACCGCTGTCGGCGAGGACAATGAACAGCGTCTCCGGCGAAATCCGCTATTCCGCAATCGACGGTGTGCTGACGAACTTCAACGGACCGGAATTCGAACGGCTTGCGGCAGAGGGCGGTTTCTTCAACATCAACCAGGCCGACGACGGTTCCTTTGCCTTTGCCACCGCAGACATCATTGCAAAGCTGCGCGGAGGTGTTGCCGAGCTGACGAAGGCGGATATTCGCGGCGAAGGACGAACCCTGTCGTTTGCGGGGTTCATTCCCTACCGCAGCGGCAGCCTGGCACTGGCCGGCGCCGTTCGCCCCGACGATACCGCGGTACCGCCGGTTCGCTTCTTTGTCGGCGGCTCCTGGCCGAATGCGATCATCTCACCGCTCACGACGATCCGTGCCCTTCAATAGTCCGTCACATCGACATTGCCACAGGGTCTTCTAAAATAAGCTGCCGAATCAGCCCACTGGAGATGTCCGTGCTGCGTTTTCTTGCCGCCCTGTTCAAGATCGCCTTGGCATCGCTTCTGACGGGCGCCGCGCTCTCGCTCTTCAACATCTCCTCCGAGCAAATCCTGCAGCAGGCAGGGCTGACGCCTGAAATTGTGTGGACCTATCTTCTGCGCCTGACCGGTTGGGCGCTGCCGAACATCCTGCTCGGCTCGATGATCGTGCTGCCCGTCTGGCTCCTGACCTATGTCTTCCTGCCGCCACGCGAGAGGGAGCGCGAGCGCGACTGACGGCTCGTGGACATCACAGGGCGAAAGCCGCCTGCTCGTCCCTGACGCGCTGGATTTCACGACGCCGCGAGACGACGGAAGCGATGAGCACGCCCATGGCGACGATGCCGATCAGGATGGTGCAGACCGCATTGATTTCCGGCGTCACACCCAACCGCACCTGGCTGTAGATCTTCATCGGCAGCGTGGTGGCTCCCGGGCCGGAGGTGAAGTTCGAGATCACCAAGTCGTCCAGCGACAGCGTGAAAGCGAGGACCCAGCCGGAAAAGACGGCCGGCGCGATGACCGGCAAGGTTACCTGCAGGAAGGTCGCGACCGGGGTGGCGCCGAGATCCATCGCAGCTTCCTCGATCGACCGGTCGAAGCTCAGCAAACGGGATTGTACGACAACGGCGACGAAGCACATGGTGAAGGTGATGTGCGCCAGCGTCAGCGTCCAGAAACCGCGATCGAGGCCAATGGCGACAAACAAGAGCAGCATCGACAGGCCGGTGATGACCTCGGGCATGACGAGCGGCGCGTAGATCATGCCGGAAAACAGCATGCGGCCGCGAAACCGCGTGTAGCGCGTCATGGCAAGGGCGGCGAGCGTGCCAAGCACCGTTGCCACGGTCGCCGAAATCAGGCCGACCCGCACCGTCACCCAGGCGGCATCGAGCAGTGCCTGGTTATGAAGGAGCTGCACATACCACTTGGTCGAGAACCCCGCCCAGACGGTCACCAGTTTCGATTCGTTGAACGAGAAGATGACAAGGAGAACAATCGGCAAATAGAGGAAAGCGAAGCCGAAAACGATCGAGGCGATGTTGAAGCGTGACCACTTGACCATGATTACTTGCCCTCGCCGTCGGCCTTGGCCTGCGCATGCTGGAAGAACATGATCGGCACGACGAGGATGAGAAGCAGGATCGTCGCCACCGCCGCTGAGACAGGCCAGTCACGATTGGCGTTGAACTCGTTCCAGAGCGTCTTGCCGATCATCAGCGTCTCCGACCCGCCCAGCAGGTCCGGGATGACGAACTCACCGACCGCCGGGATGAAGACGAGCATGCAGCCGGCGATCACGCCGGGCATGGAGAGCGGGAACGTCACGCGCCAAAAGGCCCGGATCGGCGTGCAGCCGAGGTCCAGTGCCGCTTCCGTCAGGCTGTGATCCATCTTCTCCAACGACGAATAGATCGGCAGCACCATGAATGGGAGGTAGGAATAGACGATGCCGATATAGATTGCCCAGTTGGTATTGAGAATGATCAGCGGCTCGTCGATGACGCCGAGTGTCAGCAGCAGCTGATTCAACAGGCCTTCCGGCTTCAAAATCGCAATCCATGCGTAGACGCGGATCAGGAAGCTCGTCCAGAACGGCAGGATCACCAGCATCAGCAGCGTCGGGCGAACCATGTTCGGTGCCTTCGCCATGCCGTAGGCGATGGGATAGGCGATCAGCAATGTCGCAATGGTCGAGATGACGGCAATCTTCAGGCTGGAAATATAGGCATTGGTGTAGAGCGCATCGCCAGCAAGAAACACATAGTTGGCGACCGACAACTCGCCGAGCTTGTCGACGATGCCCGAAACCCCATCCACCAAATTGAAGACGGGCAGATAAGGCGGCATCGCGATGGCGGTTTCCGACAGCGATATTCTGAGAACGATGAAGAAGGGCGCAAGGAAGAAGATCGTCAGCCACGCATAGGGGATGATGATCACCAGCCGGTTGAAGATTGCCGATCCGAATTTTGACATGGTCTCAATCCTTCAGCACGACGCCGGCGTTCTCATCGAAGGAAATCCAGACCTGCTGGTCGTAGCCAAGCGGATCCTCGACCGCGCGCACCGCGTTCAGCGATGACGCCTTGATCACCTTGCCGTCCTTCAGGCGCACATGAAAAATCGTCATGTCGCCCAGGTAGCCGATGTCCCAGATCTCGCCCTGGGCCGCATTCAGGGGCGCGCAGGCCGGCTCATCGCGGCTGACGCGGATTTTCTCGGGACGAATGGCAAGTCCGATCTTGGCGCCGACAGCGGGTGCATCGCTTGACGCGACGCGCACTGTAAACCCGGTTTGCGTTGCAATCTCGACCGTGCCTGGGCCGGCAGAGGAGACCGTGCCGTCGAAAATATTCACGTCACCGATAAAGTCGGCGACAAAACGCGAGTTCGGTGCCTCGTAGATTTCCGGCGGCGTTGCCACCTGGATGACCTTGCCATGCGCCATGACGGCGATGCGGTCGGCCATGGTCATTGCCTCTTCCTGGTCGTGGGTGACGACGACGAAGGTCAGGCCGAGCTGCTGCTGCAGGTCCATCAGTTCGAACTGGGTTTCCTCGCGCAGCTTCTTGTCGAGCGCGCCCAGCGGCTCGTCGAGCAGCAGCACCTTCGGCCGTTTGGCAAGCGACCGGGCCAGCGCCACACGCTGGCGCTGGCCGCCCGACAGCTGATGCGGTTTGCGCTTGGCGAACTTGTCGAGCTTGACGAGCTTCAGCATCTGGTCGACGCGTTCGGCGATCTGCGGCTTCGGCATGCCGTCCTGCTTCAGGCCGAAGGCGATGTTGTTCTCGACGGTCATATGCGGAAACAGGGCATAGGACTGGAACATCATGTTCACCGGTCGCCGATAGGGCGGGATACCGGCCAGGCTCTGCCCGTCGAGCACGATTTCGCCGGATGTCGGCTGCTCGAAGCCCGCCAGCATGCGAAGCAGCGTGGACTTGCCGCAACCGGAGGCGCCAAGCAGCGCGAAGAACTCACGGGGATAGATATTGAGAGACAGATTGTCGACGGCGACGAAATCGCCGAATTTCTTGGTGACGTTCTTGACTGCAATGAATGGCACGGCGGTGGGATCGGCCCAAGGGGCAAAGGAGCGCCGGATACTGCCAAGTGACTTCATCATCTATCCCCGAATGATGTGCAAACAGCACGGCCATGTTTGGTCCGCGCCCCATACGAAAATTGCCCGGATTTGATGTCCGGGCAATTCTTTTCGACTTACTGGCCGGTGACCACTTTGGTCCACATGCGCGTCAACACGCGCTGCGATTTGGCATCGAAGGGCGTCGTCGTGAAAAGTTTCTTCATCACGTCTGCCGGCGGATAGATCGCAGTATCCTCGATCACGTCCTTGCTGACGAACTGCTGCGATGCCTTGTTGCCATTGGCGTAGAAGACGAAATCGCTGGCCTTGGCGATGACTTCCGGCTTCATGATGTAGTTCAGGAATTCATGCGCTTCAGCGAGATGCGGCGCATCAGCCGGAATGGCCATGACGTCGAACCACATCTGCGCGCCCGTCGGCGGGATCGAGTAATCCACGGTGACGCCGGCCTTGGCCTCGGCGGCACGGTCGCGCGCCTGGAAAATGTCGCCCGAATAGCCGAGCGCAAGGCAGATATCGCCGTTTGCCAGCGCATTGATATATTCGGAGGAATGGAACTTGCGGATATTGGGACGAACCTTCAGCAAAAGCTCTTCCGCCTTGGCCAAATCCTCCGGCGCGTGGCTGTCGGGGTTGAGGCCGAGATAGGCAAGCACGCTCGGCACCACATCGGTCGGGGAATCGAGGACATGGATGCCGCAATCCTTGAACTTGGCGGCGACCTCGGGCTTGAACAGAACATCCCAGGTCGGCTTTTCGTCGGTGCCAAGGATTTGCTTCACCTTCTCGACATTGTAGCCGATGCCGGTCGTGCCCCACATGTAGTCGATGGCATATTCATTGCCCGGATCGTAGGTGGCGACGCGCGTGGTGATCTCGTCCCACATGTTGTACAGGTTGGGCAGCTTCGACTTGTCGAGCTTCTGGAACACGCCGGCTGCGATCTGGCGCTGCAGGAAGGTCGCCGTCGGCACGACGACATCATAGCCCGTTCCCCCCGCAAGGAGTTTGGTCTCGAGGATCTCGTTGGAATCGAAGACGTCGTAGACGACCTTGATGCCGGTTTCCTTGGTGAAATCCTCCAAAATGCTGGCGTCGATATAATCGGACCAGTTGTAGACGTTGACGACGCGCTCCTGCGCGGTCGCAAGCGACGCAGATCCGATAAGGATCAGCGCAGCAAAGGCAGTGGTAATCTTGCGCGACATGGAATTCCCCTTTTTATCGAGCTCCCGTCAGCCGCGCCATCGCCGCGCGTCAAACGATCGAGCCCGTATGCGTTTGGAAGTTAGGCATGTTTTCGGGCAACCACAAGCGCTTTTACGCGGTGGCGAACACCGGAATCCCGCCCTTCCTAATTTTAGCAATGGCTACAAAAATCTGAATCTTTTCAATGCCCGGTTAAGGCAGGCCCATCATCCTGCCAGCGATTGAGCAGAGGCTGCTATTGAAAGTCGAAGGCGCTCAAGCCGGTCACCATCTCGTCAAGCCCGAGCGGTCGCGTCACCGGCGGCTCGGCCCGCGCAAGACAGCCCTGCCGCTCGCAAAGCCGGCAGGCGGTGCCGCCGGCAACGGTCGCGATCGGCACCTCGCCGTAGACGGTTTCCGGTGCATGAGCGGCATCGCAACCGATCAGGATTGCCGTGCGCCGAATGCGCTCCTGAAAGTTTGCGCGAGGGCCATCGATCGTCCGGGCAAGCACCAGGAACTCTCCGCCTCCAAAAATTTCCACGCGGTCCGCCAAAATCTGACCGGCCTGAGAAAACGTCGCGTGGATGTTGAGCTTCGGACAATTGCCACCGAACCGCGCCTGCGGAAAACCTTGAGCACCGGCCTTGCGCAGGCGGTGTCCGGCATGATCGATCTCCATCAGGAAGAACGGTACGGCCGAAGCGCCCGGGCGCTGGAGCGTCACCAGCCGGTTCGCTGCCTGCTCGAACGAGACCCGAAAGCGGGCGCTCAGGACATCGAGATCGTATTTCGCCCGGAGCGCCGCCGAATGAAACGCGCCATAAGGCATCATGATCGCGTGCGCGGCATAACGCGCGAGTTCGAAACGGCCGATACGCCGCGCCTCGCTCGTCGAAAATGCCAGTTGATCGAGATCGGCGGCAATTGCTTCCGGAAAGGCGATCTGCGCCGCTTCCATGGCGACCTCCCGCAACTGATCTTGCAGGGACAATCGTTCCGACAGGAATAACCGCATCGAGTGCCGATCGAAACGGCGACGCAGATCGGGCATGACATGCACCGGCAAAGCGCGAACCGTCAGGCCGTGTTCTTTGCGCAGCCAGTCCTTCAGAGCTCCGGCAGGATCATCGACGGCCGACAGCTGCGCGTAGAACGCTTCGGCGGCCTCGTCGATCCGCGCGAAATAATGCGGACGATTTTCAAAGACCTCACGCACTTCGTCCATTGGCAGGCGCGCGTCGGACAGGGCGGCCATGTGGCCCTGACCCGACAGGAGGCCGCTCAGGTCCTTCAACCGCGAGGATTGCTCCCGATAGGCACGATAGAGCTTGAGGATGCCGGTGGCCGCATTGGGCGCCGCTTCGGCCACCTCGATCAGCTCCTGATCCCCCGGCAACTCGCCGGCGAGCAGCGGATCGGCGAACATCTCGCGCAACTGCGCCACGCTGCCGGACGCCTCTCCCTGCAACTCGTCCAGATCGACCTTGTAGACAGAAGCAAGTTTCAGCAGCAATTGCACCGTGAGCGGCCGCTGATTGCGTTCGATCAGATTGAGATAGGACGGCGAGATGCCGAGCGCCTCGGCCATCGCCGTCTGGGTCAAAGAGAGGCCGTTGCGGATGCGCCGCACGCGGGCGCCGGCGAAAATCTTGTTTTCAGCCATTTGTCATGCCTTTTACAACGTCGCGCCAAAATTCAATATTTACATAATTTACAAAATTACAGAAGCGCGTTGTAAAACGCAAGACATGATAACCCTTTTCGCAGACGCAAAAATCATTTCGTTCTGGCGACCTTGTGCAGCGCACTGTAAAACTAATTACATCAAATTCGACGATTGAACGGGTATTGAACCAAAGTCGAATACCGTTCGAAAATTTGCAGGAGAGCTTTATGACTGATTTTTACAATCTCGTTCCCGGCGCACCGCAGGGCCGTTTCGACGGTATCGAGCGACCCTACACCGCAGAGGACGTCAAGCGTCTGCGCGGCTCCGTTCAGATCAAGCATACGCTGGCTGAAATGGGCGCGAACCGGCTGTGGCAGCTCATCCATGAGGAGGATTTCGTCAATGCGCTGGGTGCGCTTTCCGGCAATCAGGCCATGCAGATGGTTCGCGCCGGCCTGAAGGCGATCTACCTCTCCGGCTGGCAGGTTGCCGCCGACGCCAATACGGCATCCGCCATGTATCCCGACCAGTCGCTCTATCCCGCCAACGCCGCGCCCGAGCTTGCCAAGCGCATCAACCGCACGCTGCAGCGCGCCGACCAGATCGAGACCTCGGAAGGCAAGGGCCTTTCCGTCGATACATGGTTCGCGCCGATCGTTGCCGATGCGGAAGCCGGCTTCGGCGGACCGCTCAATGCCTTCGAGATCATGAAGGCCTTCATCGAGGCGGGTGCCGCCGGTGTCCACTACGAGGACCAGTTGGCGTCGGAAAAGAAGTGCGGCCATCTCGGCGGCAAGGTCCTGATCCCGACGGCCGCCCACATCCGCAACCTCAACGCCGCGCGGCTCGCCGCCGACGTCATGGGCACGCCGACGCTGGTCATCGCCCGCACGGACGCGGAAGCGGCCAAGCTTCTGACCTCCGACATCGACGAGCGCGACCAGCCCTTCGTCGACTATGACGCAGGCCGCACGGTCGAAGGCTTCTATCAGGTCAAGAACGGTATCGAGCCCTGCATCGCCCGTGCCATCGCCTATGCGCCGAACTGCGACCTGATCTGGTGCGAAACCTCGAAGCCGGATCTCGAGCAGGCGCGCAAATTCGCCGAAGGCGTCCACAAGGTGCATCCGGGCAAGCTGCTTGCCTATAACTGCTCGCCGTCGTTCAACTGGAAGAAGAACCTCGACGATGCGACGATCGCCAAGTTCCAGCGCGAACTGGGTGCGATGGGCTACAAGTTCCAGTTCATCACGCTCGCCGGCTTCCATCAGCTGAACTTCGGCATGTTCGAGCTCGCCCGCGGCTACAAGGATCGCCAGATGGCGGCCTATTCGGAGCTGCAGGAGGCGGAATTCGCCGCCGAGGTCAACGGCTACACGGCGACCAAGCACCAGCGCGAAGTCGGCACCGGTTATTTCGATGCCGTATCGATGGCCATCACCGGCGGCAAGTCTTCGACCACCGCCATGCATGAATCAACCGAACACGACCAGTTCCGCCCAGCGGCCGAGTAACAAGAATTCCCCTCCCCAGGCTTGGTTTGGGGAGGGGCCATAAGGCAGACCATCAAGAACCCCATCAGAGGAGAAATGCCATGACAGTCCAGACACGCGTCAAAGAACGGGCCGAAGAGCAGTCGTCGGCCATGACACCGGAACAACAGGCGATGATCCGCATGGTCGCCAACGACCTGCACCGCCTCAACCAGGCCGTCATGAAGGCGGTGGACGCCGGCGTCTCCGTCGAGCTCGTCCGCTCCGCCCGGCATCACGGCGGCGAAGGCAACTGGGGCGACCTGTTGATCCCGGTGATCGTCACGCAGGGTCGCGGCTGAACGATGGCCATCAGCATGAAAATCCCGGCGGGAGCTATCCTGCCGGGATTTTGCTTTTTTGGTGATCCGGCCCGCATCGCAAACGAGCGCTAAAAACTCCGGCTCGGCCTTTTTCCGGCGAAGAGATCGGCATGACTTTTCACCAACCGATATAGGCGTTCCGACACGGTGCGTATCTCGCGGCGATGGCGGTCCTCGCTGTTGGTGACGATCCATTGTCCGTGGCGAAGCTGCTTCAATTCCTCGCCGGCCCTTTCGAGGCCGGGATCGAGATCGCCGACGAAACAGGGCAGTACAGCCTGCCCCGCGCCAGCTCTTGCCAGGTCGAGCAAGGAGCGTGGCCGGCTGACGATGACGGCGATCGATGCCGCCACCTGTTCATGTGGCCAGCGCAGATAGGGCGAGATCGCATCGTCCTCCGACACCGCGAGCCAGGCCGCGGCCAGTCCATCGGGCGCGTTGCGCTGGCGGTAGGCGGCGTAAGCGACCTCGCCGATGTGACGGCTCGTGAGGCTCGGCTCTTCCGGCATGACCGCTCGGACGCCCACGTCGCTTTCCCTGTGCGCAAGCGTCGCGCGCCGTTCGGAGACGGACATGTCGAGACGGAAACCGTCACGTTCGCTCCAGATGGCCTGGATGTTCTCACAGACCAGCCAGGTCACCCAGGTTCCGGCCATCAGTCTCACGACCGCCGAACCATGCGCCTCCTGCCGCCAGTTCTCCACCCTTCGAACCACGGCATCCATGGCCTGCAGCTGCTCGAACAGCGCCTGCCCGTCTGCGGTCAATCGATAACCCGTCTGGCTACGCAGGAAGAGCTGCCGGCCGATTGTCTGTTCGAGATCGAGCACGCGGCGGCCGACCGTCGCAGGGCTGACGCCACTCGCCTGCGCGGCGCCGGTCAATCCGCCATGACGGGCGACGGCCAGAAATGTCTGATAGGCGTCCCAGCTAATGTCTTTCATTAATGAAAGACATACGCCATCTTCTTGCGTTTATAAACTAATTTTTGAAGCATAGATTGAGCCCGCAAACCGAGCGCGGCCAAGGCCGCATGATCCCAATCAGAGGAACGCTGCAGGCGGGACAAGATCCGGCGGCGGCTTCCTGTTGTCTCAAGGAAACGCACGATGCCCGAAATGGTGGGAATAGTTCTCCTGGCGGAGATGTTGTCGAAAGATGGCCGCAGGCGACATGAGTTCGAGGAATTGCGCAACCAGAGCCGACTGCCCGGCCGGTTTGCGGCCGCAGTCCAGAGATTTCGCCAGCGCTGGTCGCAGTGATGCTGCCAAAAACAAAGACCCGGCCGGCGCCTCTTAGGTGTCGGCCGGGACTTTCCGTCTTTTAGGGCAAAGCCGCTCAGGCGGCGCGACTGACCTGGCGCTGGACACTCTCCCGTTCCAGGCTGAACTGTTCCACCAGCGTCATGAGCATATCCGCCTCGTCCGCCAGTTCGCGGCTGGCATTGGTCGTGTCGGCGACCATCGAGGCATTCTGCTGGGTCATCTGGTCCATCTGGTTGACCGATCCATTGACCTCCTGCAGGGCGGATGACTGGTCCCTGCTGGCGGTGGCGATCATTTCGACATGCTGGCTGATGGCGACAATCTGCTTGCTGATCGAGGCGAGCACGGCGCCCGTCTCCTGCACCAGCGCTGAGCCGGTGCTGACTTCGCTGGTCGACTTGTCGATCAGCGTCTTGATCTCCTTGGCAGCATTGGCCGAGCGCTGCGCCAGTTCCCGCACTTCCTGCGCAACGACAGCAAAGCCTTGCCAGCATCGCCTGCCCGTGCCGCCTCGATGCCGGCGTTCAGCGCCAGGAGGTTGGTTTGGAAGGCGATGTCATCGATGACCTCAATAATCTGTTCGATCTGGTGCGAGGCATCCTCGATCCGGCCCATCGCGGCGATGGCGTTGGCGACGACGCTTGCCGAACTGTCGGCACTCTTCTTGGTTTCGGCGACGGCGCGATTGGTTTCCTGCGCCCGTCCGGACGATGACTTGACGGTGACCGTGATTTCCTCGACGGCAGCTGCCGTTTCCTCCAGAGACGCCGCCTGCGCTTCGGTGCGCTTCGAAAGCGCATCAGCCGACGACAGCATGCGGCCGCCATTGCGCTGGATCGCCCGGGCATTGTCGCGGATATGGGAAAGCGTTTCCTGCAGTCGGGTGACGGAACCGTTGAAGTCGGTCCGCACCTGTTCGAGACGGCCGGTGAACGGTGTATCGATCTGCTGCGTGAGGTCTCCCTGCGACAAACGGCCGAGGCCGGCTGCGATCGCGTTCACCGCAAAATCGATCTCGCGGTCCATCTCGCGCTTTTCAAGGTCACGGCGCGAACGCTCCTCGTCCGTTTCAAGGCGGCGATTTTCGCTTTCGATTTCCATCTGTAGCTTCGACAGCGCATTTTCGCGGAAGACGGCGAGTGCGCGGGCAATGCCGCCAAACTCGTTCTTCTTGTCGAGATAAGGAACGGAAACATCGAGATTGCCCGAAGAAATGGTCTCGACCGAACCTGTCAATATGCCAAGCGGCCGGATGGATGCGCGGATCGCCGCGTAGGCGAGCATGCCGACGACGATCATCACGCCGGTGCCAATCGCGAGGATCAGATACTGGAGATAGTTGATCTTGCTGAAATAGACTTCCGTCGGAATACCGATGAACAACATGCCGACATTGGCACCGGCAGCGTTCTTCACCGGGAAATATCCGGTGATATAGTCGCGTCCGAACAGTACCGCCGGCCCGTAATAGGCCTCGCCCTTGGCGAGGAACGCCTGTGCCGGATGGTCGGCGGCAAGCTTCGTTCCAACGGCGCGATCGCCGTTTTCCTTCTTCACGTTCGTCGAAATGCGGACGTAATCGCTGCCCTGCTTCTCGAAGATCGTCGCCACACCACCGATCGTCTGGGCGGTGCGGTCAACAAGATCGTGATCGGGAAGCGCGGCCATCTTGTCCTCGGTCACGCTCGCCAGGATTCCATCCTTCACCTCGATCGCCGCGTCCGGCACCTTCATGCCGTAGAGCACAGCCATCGCGCGGCTTGCGTCGCGGGCGTCCATGGTTGCGTCCCCCATCACGTAGCTACGCAAATTGTAGTGCATGACGGCGGCGATCGTCGCGGTGCTAAGGAAGATCAGCCCCAGCGTGATGGCGACCAGCTGGGATACGACTGAGGACTTGAAAAACCGGAGCAACGAATGGCCTTCAGAATGAGCAATTTATAATACTCTTAAATTGAAAGCCTTAAAAAACGGTGAGAAAACCCCGCAATTCCGGGCTTTCCGGGGAAACTGACGAACATTTCCCCGAACTGAAATGCCCGACCGCGAGGGCCGGGCATCAGAATCGCATTCTGCTCCGCTCAGGCGGCGCGGCCGACCTGCCGAGTGGTGTTTACCGGCTCCAGGCGGAACTGTTCGACGAGCATCATCAGCGTGTCGGCCTGGTTGGCGAGTTGTCGGCTGGCACCGGTTGCCTGCTCGACCATATTGGCGTTCTGCTGGGTCATCTGGTCCATCTGGTTGACCGAACCGTTCACCTCGTGCAGCGCTGCCGCCTGGTCGCGGCTCGCGGTCGCAATCATCTCGACATGGCTGCTGACCGAGACGATCTGCTGGCTGATCGAGGCCAGCACCGCACCGGTTTCCTGGACAAGTTGCGACCCGGAATTCACTTCGGTGGTCGACTTGTTGATCAGCCCCTTGATCTCGCGGGCGGCTCCCGCCGAGCGTTGGGCGAGTTCGCGAACCTCTTGGGCAACCACCGCGAAGCCCTTGCCCGCATCGCCGGCGCGCGCGGCCTCGATGCCGGCATTCAGCGCCAACAGGTTGGTCTGGAAGGCAATTTCATCGATGACCTCGATGATCTGCTCGATCTGGCGCGAGGCATCCTCGATGCGCCCCATGGCAGCAATCGCGTTGCTGACGACGACCGCCGAGCTGTCGGCGCTCTTTTTCGTGTGCGTCACTGCGACATTGGCCTCATGCGCCCGTTCGGCCGACGAACGGACCGTGACGGTGATCTGGTCGACGGCGGCGGCCGTTTCCTCGAGCGAGGCCGCCTGCGCCTCGGTGCGCTTCGATAGCGAGTCGGCAGAGGCATGCATGTCGTTGCCGCTGCGCTGGATCAGCAGCGCATTGTTGCGGATCTGCACGAGCGTGTCCTGCAGGCGGATCAGCGAGCCGTTGAAGTCCATGCGCAGCTGCTCGAGCCGGCCGGTGAACGGCGTGTCGATCTGCTGGGAGAGATCGCCCTGCGCCAGGCGGCCGAGACCGGCTGCGAGCTGGCTGACGGCGAAATCGATCTGGCTGTCGAGCGCCTGCTTTTCGGCATCGTTGCGCAGGCGCTCGGCTTCCGCATGGGCGCGCTGCTCTTCGCTCTCGGCCTCAATGCGGACTTTCGACAGCGCGTTTTCCTTGAAGACACCAAGCGCGCGGGCCATGTCGCCGATCTCGTCGCGGCGGGCACCGCCGTCGATCGACGTGTCGAGCGCGCCGTCGGCAAGGCGGCGCATCGCCGCGGTGATCTGGCCGATCGGACCCTTCAGCGTCAGCACCAGCGCCCCGCCGGCCAGAAGCGCAATCAGGATGCCGACGACGGTTGCGAAGACGGAAACCTGGTTTGCCTTGTCGCGTTCGACCGATGCCGTCGTCTTCTGACCTTCGGCAAAGGCAGTGAGCTGGCCCCAGATATTGTCGATCTCGGCGGCGGCCGCGGTAAATTCGGCCTGGCGGTTCTGGCTGATGTCGACCAGTGCCGCGCTGTCGCCGTTCATTTTCTCGATGATCGGCTTCAAGGCATTGACGAGCTTGGAGAAGAATTCGAGATCGCCTGCGGTTCCGGCAAGGCTCTGAATGTCCTTCTCCATCCCAGTGAACTCGCGGGTAAGACGTTCGCGCCCTTCCTGATTGGAATTTTCAAGGAAGCTCGCCGCAGCGATACGGATCGAATAGACCGAGTTGACGAGCTTGCGGGTATCCGCCAGCACGGTACCGGCCTTGACGAGCGGCGCATCGAGCTTGCCGAACGTGGCCGTCGCCTCGCGCATCTTCAGGCCCGCGGCGGTGTGGAGCTGGATGCTCGTCTGGCGGAAGCGCGCCAAGAGCTTGCCGATCGCGACCGCCGTTTCGTCACTCTTGTCGCCACCGTCAATGAGCGCCTTGATCTCGCCAATCGTCTTCTTGAAGGTTTCGGCCACCGCCTTCTGGTTTTGCGGCAGGCCGGAGCTGATCTTGCGCAGCACCTTGGTCATGTCGCCATAGGAATCGGCCGCGACCTTGACCTTGTCTTCAGCGTTGGCGGCCCTGCCGAAATTCGAATTGAAGGAAACCAGCGTATCGCTGGAGGACGTCAAGCGCTCGGCTTCGCGCAGCAGCGACTTGGCGGCCTCCTCGTCCTTGCGGACACCACGCTCCATCTTGGTCGCTTCCTCCAGCACCTTCATCTGCTCGCCCAGCAGTTCGCCGAGGCTTGCGGTGATGGATTTGCGCAGGCTCACCTCGTTCTCATAAAGCGTCCAGAGCTGCCCGACGCGATCACTGATCTTCGTGCTACCGTCCACGGCCTGCTGCAACTGCTGGCGACCCTCATCGTCCACCACCTGCGACAGCGTGTCTGCGAGGACCTTCTGCTGCGCTTCGAGCTTCGCAACGACCGCCTGCCGGGTTTCGTCCGACGTGTTCTGAAGGAAGGCGTTCATGCCGGCATAGACATCCTTGAAGCCGCTCAGCGACTGCAGGACGCTATTGGAGATTTCCATCCGCCCTTGCAGCAGCCCCGACGCATAGAGGCCGGTGATACCGACGGCGCAGATGCTGACGACGAAGGGCAGGATGAACAAAAGCACCTTGGTCTGGATTTTGAAGCGGGCAAGAATCTTGTCGATGAACATGGACGCACCTTGGCTCGCAGCCTGCATCCGCCCTCCACAAGCTCGACGAGCTTTCCCGGTGCGCCAAACAAGCTGATGATTTGACTTAAAAACCATACGGCGCGACGCCGCCAGCCTGCCAGGCATTCATTGCATGACCCGCTCTTCCCCATAGGCGAGATCACGGCAGACTCCGTTGTGGCGCATTCTTCAACGGGAAGAATTAATATTTGAATAAATACGACTTATTTCGTTTCACCGACGCCAAGAGCGACACGTCTTAGACCGGCGACCGGGTAAGGTATGGGCGCAGACAATCGCGTGGCAGGAGTAAGCTACCCGCAACTCCGCTCTTAAAACTTTGGTTTCAGAAGGACCAGAACGAGGGAAGCGCCGACAGTGCAGCGAGAGCACCGAGTGCGATGACGGCGGCGCGGATCAGCATGGCCTTTCGCGTCTTGCTTTCGTCGGCTTTCGCGATGGCGATTGCGCGAGCTGCGGAACGGCTGCGATACTGGTTCATGGCATTATGTCCTTTCGACCAAAGCAACGATAGACCCGGATGATCCGAACCGCCAGCCCGCTTCGTGTTGCAACTGCACACGAAAGAGAAAAAATGTCACTTTTCTGATACATTCTCCGAAAAGCCATCTCTTTCACATCCGCGGCCCGTTGTGCCAGCTTATGAAACAGGTTCCGCCAGATATCTTAACAACGGCTGAAGGCCAGCGAGACCTTTTGGAGTTGGTTACGCAACCTGGCCCGCGGAAAAACCCGATGCCCACGCCCACTGGAAGTTATAGCCGCCGAGCCAGCCCGTGACGTCGACACATTCGCCAATGAAATAAAGGCCAGCCACTTCGCGTGCCTGCATCGTGCGGGAATCGAGCGCCTTGGTATCGACCCCGCCGAGCGTTACTTCTGCGGTGCGGTAACCCTCCGAGCCGGCGGGCGTGATGGCCCAATCCTTGATGCCGGCGCAGAAACTGTCGATCACCTTGTCGGAGAGATCGGCAAGCGACCGGTTGATCAGGCCGGCGGTCTCGGCGAAAAACTGTGCCAGGCGCTTCGGCAGATGTTCGGCAAGCGCCGTCTGCAAGGCCTGCCGGCCATTGTCGCGGCGCGCGCCCTTGAGCAGCACTGCGATATCGACACGCGGCAACAGGCCGAGCCGGATCTCGCCGCCCTCGCGCCAATAGGAGGAAATCTGCAGGACGGCCGGACCACTCAGACCGCGGTGGGTAATCAGCACAGCCTCCTCGAACACCGTCTTGCCGGAGCGCGCCTCCGCGTCGACGGCAACGCCGGCGAGCGCACTCAGGCTTTCCAGTTGCGTCGGATCAAGCGTCAGCGGCACCAGCGCCGGGCGGGTTTCGACCAGAGGCAGGCCGAACTGTTCGGCAATTCTGTAGGCAAAACCCGTCGCGCCCATTTTCGGGATCGATTTGCCGCCACTGGCAACGATCAGCGCAGAGCCATCGATCACGCCGTCCGCCGTCGCCACGCGAAAACCGGAGAGTGTCTTGGCGACGGACTGAACCTGCACCCCTAACCGCAACACAGCGCCGGCTTCCTTCATTTCCGAAAGCAGCATGCGGATGATGTCCTTGGCGCTTTCGTCGCAAAAGAGCTGGCCAAGCGTCTTTTCGTGCCAGGCGATGCCGTGGCGTTCGACCAGCGTGATGAAATCCTGCGGCGTGTAGCGTGCCAGCGCCGACTTGCAGAAGTGCGGGTTTTCGGAGAGAAAGCTCTTCGGGCTCGCATGAATATTGGTGAAGTTGCAGCGCCCGCCGCCCGAGATGCGGATCTTTTCACCCGGCGCCCTGGCATGGTCGAGCACCAGCACCCGGCGGCCACGCTTGCCCGCTTCGATCGCCGCCATCATGCCGGCGGCGCCCGCGCCGATTATCACCACGTCATATTGTTCAGCCAAGGCATCCGGTCCTGTTTCGATCTCCTTTTCCGGGCGGCGGCTTGAAAGTCAATCGCTGACGTTCCATGGCGTTCGCAAATACAGCTTGTGCGGGATGGAAAGTCCCGGTTTTCACCCTAGCCAATTGCCAAACTCCGGCTATGATGGCCCATCCGAACTCAAAACCGGTGATTTATGCCTGCCAGAAGAAGCATTGCCCAACAAACACCAAAGGCCAGCAAGACTTCAAAAATTCCCCCCGCATTGCAATCCGCCCGAGGCGTCAAGACCTGGAAGGAAGCCACAGACTGGCTGAAAATCCGTGGTATCGAGGATATCGAGTGCATCACGCCCGACATCGCCGGCGTTCCGCGCGGCAAGATGATGCCGTCTTCGAAATTTACGTCCAACACGTCGCTCGCCCTGCCCTCGGCGATCTATCGTCATACGATTTCCGGCGAATATCCCGAGGAGACCGGCAACTTCCGTTATGATTCCCGTGACAGCGACATCAAGCTGGTTCCGGACCTTTCGACGCTGTCGGTCGTCCCATGGGAAACGGATCCGACGGCGCAAGTCATCTGCGACATCGCTGGGTCGAAGGGCGAGAATGTACCCTATACGCCACGCAACGTACTGAAGCATGTGCTGGACCTCTACCACAAGAAAGGCTGGAAGCCGGTGGTGGCGCCGGAAATCGAATTCTATCTGGTCGCCAAGAACGAAGACCCCGATTATCCGCTGAAACCGCCGACAGGGCGCTCAGGCCGCGCGATCCTCAGCGGACAGGGATACTCCATCGCCGGGGTCAACGAATTCGACGAACTGATCGACGACATCTACCATTTCTCGGAAAAGCAGGGGTTGGAGATCGACACGCTGATCCATGAGGAAGGGCCGGCGCAGCTGGAAATCAACCTTCGCCATGGCGACCCGATCGAACTGGCAGACCAGGTGTTCCTGTTCAAGCGGACGATCCGCGAAGCGGCGCTGAAACACGGCATCTACGCCACCTTCATGGCCAAACCGATGCAGGGTCAAGCGGGTTCTGCGATGCACATCCATCAGTCGGTCATCGAGATCAACACGGGCCGCAACCTGTTCTCCAACGCCGATGGCTCTGCGTCTAAGGAATTCTTCTCCTTCATCGGCGGCATGCAGAAATATATCCCGAAGGCACTGTCGATGATGGCGCCCTATGTGAACTCCTATCGCCGCCTCACGCCCGATATGTCGGCGCCGGTCAACAACGCCTGGGGATACGACAACCGCACCACGGCCTTCCGCGTGCCGGATTCGGAGCCGTCAGCGCGCCGCGTCGAAAACCGGCTGCCGAGCTCGGATGCCAACCCGTACCTCGCGCTCGCCGCCTCGCTCGGCTGCGGCTATCTCGGCATTTTGGAGGCGCTGGAACCATCTGCTCCGTCGGACGATACGGTCAATGACGGCACGATCGACCTGCCGCGCGGCCTGCTCGAGGCCGTTTCACTGCTCGAATCGGAACCGGCCTTCGCCGACGTCTTCAGCCCCGAATTCATCGCCATCTATGCCGGTGTGAAGCGTGGCGAGTTCGAAACCTTCATGCAGGTGATCAGCCCCTGGGAACGCGAATTCCTGCTTCTCAATGTCTGAGCGGAAAGGTTAAGGCCATGCCTTGGCAAAGCCCGATCTCGCCGGGGATCTCCTGGTATGAAGACAGCGTGCCGGAGCGGCCGGAATATCCGGCGCTGTCCGGTTCGGTCGAAACCGACGTCGCGATTGTCGGTGGCGGTTTCACCGGACTGCAGGCCGCCTACAATCTCGCCCTGAAGGGGGTTCGCGTCACGCTGGTCGACGCCTGCCGCTTCGGCGACGGGGCCTCCGGCCGCAATGGCGGGCAGCTCGGAACCGGCCAACGCTGGTCGCCGGAGGAGCTTGAGGATTCGCTTGGTTTCGACCGTTCGAAGGCTTTGTTCGACCTCGCCGAGGACGCCAAGAAACACCTTCTCGCCTTTGCGTCCACGCATGGCATCGACATCGAATATGTTCCAGGCCAGCTCAACGTCTCTCACAAGAAAAGCCTCGAAAAGGATTACCGCGACAGCGTCGAGATCGCCGCGTCCCGCTACGGCTATCCACATCAAAGCTTTATGGATCGCGACGAAACCGTCGCCCGGCTGGGGTCGAAGCGCTACCTCTTCGGTATCCGCGACACCGGCACCGGGCATATCCAGCCGATGAAGCTCCTCGTCGGCCTGGCGAAGCAGGCAGCGTTGGCCGGCGCCTCGCTGCATGAGAAGACCAAAGCCCTGAAAATCAGCCACAACAGTGGCCGGATCATCATCGAAACCGACAGGGGCAATATCCGCGCGGACAGGGCGTTGATCGCCTGCAATGGTTATATCGGCAATCTCGAGCCGGTGACGGCACGGCATGTGATGCCGATCCGCTCCTTCATCGGCGCGACAAAAGTCCTCAGCGATTTCCCGGACGTGCTGCCCGGCGGCGAGGCCGTTGCCGATTCGCGCTTCGTCGTGCGCTATTTCCGCAAATCCAAGGATGGCCGTCTGCTGTTTGGCGGGCGCGAGGCCTATACCGCCGACAATCCGCGCGATATCACCGACCATATCCGCCGCCAGATCGCGGAAATCTACCCGTCGCTGGCCAGCATCGACATAACCCATGCCTGGGGCGGCTCGGTCGGCATCACCCTGCTGCGACAGCCCTTCGTGCGCGAAGTCATGCCCGGCGTCACCTCGATCGGCGGCTATTCCGGCCATGGCGTCATGCTGTCAAACTATTGTGGCAAGCTCTATGCCGACCTCGTGACCGGCAACCGGTCGGACCTCGATCTTTTCCGGGACCTGAACATTCCGGCCTTCCCGGGCGGCACGCGGTTCCGTTCCGTGCTTTTGTTCCTCGCGCTGAGCTGGTATGCCTTGCGCGATAAATTCTAAAAGCCGTGCCGTGTCATTTTATTGCATCGCACCCTAGCGCTTTTAAATCGATTAGATTATAAGCTCCCCAGACCTGAACGAGATCGAGATTTCTCATGAGCAGCCAGATCATCCCTGTGGAACCCTTTGACTATGTGGTTTTCGGAGGCACCGGCGACCTTGCCGAGCGCAAGTTGCTTCCGGCCTTGTATCATCGTCAGCTGGACGGCCAACTGAGCGATCCGACCCGCATCATCGGCGCGTCGCGCAGCGTGCTCAGCCACGAGGAATACCGGAAATTCGCCCAGGACGCCCTCAAGGAGCATCTCAAGCAGGGCGAATATGACGAGGCACAGGTCAAGATTTTCACAGACCGCCTCTTCTACGTTCCAGTCGACGCCAAATCGGATGATGGCTGGGACCAGTTGAAGCACCTGCTGGACGAAGGCAAGGACCGGGTCCGCGCCTTTTATCTCGCCGTCGCACCAGCCATCTTCGGCGACATCTCGGAAAAGATTCGTGACCACAAGCTGATCACCAAGACGACGCGCATCGTCGTCGAAAAGCCGATCGGTCGCGACCTTGCTTCCGCGCTCGAACTCAACGACACGATCGGCAAGGTCTTCAAGGAAGAGCAGATCTTCCGTATCGATCATTATCTCGGCAAGGAAACCGTGCAGAACCTCATGGCGCTGCGCTTTGCCAACACGCTTTACGAACCGCTGTGGAATTCCTCCTATATCGATCACGTGCAGATCACGGTGGCTGAGTCCGTCGGGCTTGAGAGCCGCGCGGGCTATTACGACAAGGCCGGTGCGCTCCGCGACATGGTGCAGAACCATATCCTGCAGCTTCTCTGCCTTGTCGCCATGGAGGTGCCGCCATCGATGAACGCGGAAGCCGTGCGCGATGAAAAGCTGAAGGTGCTGCGCGCGCTGAAACCGATCACCCCCAGCAATGTCGAAAGACTGACGGTGCGCGGCCAGTACAAGGCGGGCGCCTCCGCCGGCGGCGCGGTCAAGGGTTATCTCGAGGAGCTTGAAGGCGGCGTCTCCAACACGGAGACCTTCGTCGCCATCAAGGCCGAGATCGGCAACTGGCGCTGGGCGGGCGTTCCCTTCTATATCCGCACCGGCAAGCGTATGGCGGGCCGCATGTCGGAAATCGTCGTCAGCTTCAAACCGATCCCGCACTCGATCTTCGACGAGGCAGCCGGCCGCATCGCCGCCAACCAGCTGATCATCCGCCTGCAACCGGACGAAGGCGTCAAGCAGTCGCTGATGATCAAAGACCCCGGTCCGGGCGGCATGCGTCTGCGCAACGTTTCGCTCGACATGACCTTCGCGGAAGCCTTCAATGCCCGCAGCGCCGATGCCTATGAGCGCCTGCTGCTCGATGTCGTGCGCAACAACCAGACGCTGTTCATGCGCCGCGACGAGGTCGAGGCTGCATGGAAGTGGGTCGATCCGATCCTGAAGTCCTGGGAAGCCGTTGGCCAGCCGGTTCAGGCCTATACAGCCGGCACCTGGGGTCCGAGCCAGGCGATCGCGCTGATCGAGCGAGACGGCCGTACCTGGCATGAAGTGATCTGAGGGCAAAGGCATGACGGCTGCGATGCATGTTTTCGATAGCAGTGCCGCCCTTGCCGAAGGGCTGGCCGGCTCCGTGGCCGCGGTGCTCTCCGCGGCCATCGCCACGCGCGGGCAAGCCTGCATCGCCGTCTCCGGCGGTTCAACGCCGAAGGCCTTCTTCAAGGCGCTCTCCGGCAAGCCGATCGAATGGTCCAAAGTAATCGTAACGCTGGTGGACGAGCGTTTCGTTGCTCCCGACAGCGACCGCTCCAACGAGAAACTCGTTCGCGACAATTTGCTGATCGATGCCGCCGCCGCCGCCAAGCTCGAGCCGCTCTACTATCCGGCGCCGACCGCGGAAGACGCGGCTGCCGCTGCAGCAAAGCAGACGGCCGCCATCGGCTGTCCCTTCGATGTCGCCGTCCTCGGCATGGGCGGCGACGGCCATACCGCTTCCTTCTTTCCCGGCGGTTCGCGCCTCTCAGAGGCGCTCGACCCCGCCACGCCGCGCGGCGTGATGACGATGGAAGCCGAAGGCGCTGGCGAGCCGCGCCTGACATTCACATTCTCCAGCCTTCAGGACGCACGGTTTCTCGTGCTCCATATCGAAGGCAACGGCAAGAAGGAGGTTCTTGCCAAGGCAGAAGCGCCCGGCGACGAGGCGGAGATGCCGATCCGGGCAATATTGCGCCGGGCCTCGTCTCCGCTTCAGGTTTACTGGGCACCATAAAGCCAGGATCCGGGGCCCCAAGACCCGGATAACCGCAACCATGCTGACTAGAGGAGTCACGAGGACTCCGGAACAGGATATGTCATGTCCGCTGATTCCCGCATCGCCGCCATCACCGCCCGCATTGTCGAACGTTCGAAACCCTTCCGCGAGCCCTATCTCGATCGCGTGCGCAACGCCGCCGCGAAGGGTGTGCATCGTTCGGTTCTCGGCTGCGGCAACCTTGCGCATGGCTTCGCCGTCTGTTCCCCCTCTGAGAAGGTCGCCCTTTCGGGCGACACGGTGCCCAATCTCGGCATCATCACCTCCTACAACGACATGCTGTCGGCGCATCAGCCATTCGAGACCTACCCTGCCCTCATCCGCCAGGCGGCGCATGAAGCAGGCGGTATCGCGCAGGTGGCAGGCGGCGTGCCGGCCATGTGCGACGGCGTGACCCAGGGCCAGCCCGGCATGGAGCTTTCGCTGTTTTCACGCGACCTGATCGCCATGGCGGCGGGTGTCGGCCTGTCGCACAACATGTTCGATTCCACCGTCTATCTCGGCGTCTGCGACAAGATCGTGCCCGGCCTGATGATAGCCGCCATGACGTTTGGCCACCTGCCGGCCGTTTTCATTCCGGCGGGGCCGATGACCTCGGGTCTGCCGAACGACGAGAAGTCGCGCGTGCGGCAACTGTTCGCCGAAGGCAAGGTTGGCCGCGACGAGTTGCTCGAAGCCGAATCGAAGTCCTATCACGGCCCCGGCACCTGCACCTTCTACGGCACGGCAAACTCCAACCAGATGCTGATGGAGATCATGGGCTTCCACCTGCCCGGCGCTTCCTTCATCAATCCGGGTACGCCGCTGCGCGACGCACTGACCAGGGAAGCGACGAAACGGGCTCTGGCGATCACCGCCCTCGGCAACGAATTCACCCCGGCCGGCGAGATGATCGACGAACGCTCGATCGTCAACGGCGTCGTCGGCCTGCATGCGACCGGCGGCTCGACCAATCATACGATGCACCTCGTCGCCATGGCCCGCGCGGCCGGGATCGCGCTCACATGGCAGGATATTTCGGAACTCTCCGACATCATCCCGCTGCTTGCCCGCGTCTATCCAAACGGTCTGGCCGACGTGAACCACTTCCACGCCGCCGGCGGCATGGGCTACTTGATCAGTCAGCTCCTGAAAAAGGGGCTGCTGCATGACGACGTGCGCACAGTCTTCGGTCAGGGGCTCGATGCCTATGCGATCGATGTGAAGCTCGGCGCCAACGGCGCCGTTCACCGCGAACCGGCACCGGCGCAGAGCCACGACCCGAAGGTACTGGCGACCATCGACCATCCGTTCCAGCCGACGGGCGGCCTGAAAATGCTGACTGGCAACCTCGGCAAGGCCGTCATCAAGATTTCCGCCGTCAAGCCGGAGCGCCATGTCATCGAAGCGCCTGCCAAGATCTTCCACGACCAATCGGAGCTGCAGGCGGCCTTCAAGGAAGGCAAGCTGGAGGGCGATTTTGTCGCCGTGGTCCGCTTCCAGGGTCCCAAGGCCAACGGCATGCCGGAACTGCACAAGCTGACGACCGTGCTCGGCATCCTGCAGGATCGCGGCCAGACCGTAGCGCTTGTTACCGACGGTCGCATGTCCGGCGCTTCCGGCAAGGTTCCTTCGGCGATCCACATGACGCCGGAAGCCAAGGAAGGCGGACCGATCGCCCGGATCCGCGAAGGCGACATCATCCGTCTCGACGCCATCCACGGCACGATCGAAGTGCTCGTCGACGCTTCCGAACTGGCAAGCCGCGCGCCCGCCGAAGCCGATCTCTCCCACAATGAATTCGGGATGGGTCGGGAAATGTTCGCACCGTTCCGGGCCGCAGTCGGCGCGGCGGAACACGGCGCCAGCGTCTTCTTCCACTGATAAGCGGGAGCCCTCGGTATCAAACCGGGGGCTTTCCTCTCCAGACCTTGATCAGGGCAGCGGACCCGGATGCATGTCGCTGCGGCCGTCATAACGCTCGATCTGCAAGTCGAAAATGTCGATACCTTCGATGCAACGGGCATTAATCGACACGCGCTCGCCGGGGTAGCCGGTGCGCATCAGGGCAACGCCGCATGTCGGACAGAAATGATGGCCTTCGGTGACGCAGCGCCAGACATAGGTGGACATGCGTCGCCGTTCGCTCAGCAGCGTTACCTTGTTGGCGGGAACCTTCCAGTGGAGAAAGCCAGAGCGCCGGCAGGTCGAACAATTGCATTCGATCAGCTCGGAAATCTCTTCATCGACTTCAAGGCAGATATCGCCGCAATGACAGGATAGGCGATAGGGTCGTTCCATCGGTGATCATCCCGCTTTGCCGTGTCCGATGCCTATCAATCCGCCTCTTGCGAGCAGAGTCAAGCGCGCCGTACCCGACATTCAATCGGGATGAGAATCATCAGCCATAGATGTCAAGAACCCGGTTCCGGTGGTTGGGATGGGTGCTGTAGACAAAAATGCGGTTGAGGTCGCGATCCGACATCAGGCGCAGGAAACGCGCTTCGACGAGATTGTTGGCGTGGATGCGCTTGACGATGCAGCCGATCATGCCGATGCGGGCGCCCGGAATATCGAGATAGAAGTTCTGGGGCAGCTTGAACTGCGTGGCGATGCCGATGACCGCGCTGCTTTTTGAGATCTGCAGCAATTCGCAGCGGCGCGAGGATAGGTTGAGCATACCGTTTTCGGTATATTCTATACGTGCCTCGTTGCGCGTTTCCTCCATCGGGAAGTTGGCCTCCCGGTCGTACATAAAGGATTCTTCGCGGCTGAGATATGTCGGTCTCTCGGATGCCTGTCCCCGCATCACTTCTCTCCTCTGCCGTGTTTTCCAACACATTAGCAGCGGAGATTTTAACAGAGTGTGAGCCGGGGCTGGAATTCGTATTGGTTGCAACAAAATCCGGCCGAAACGGAGATCCGGACGGATTCGTTGAATGTCCTGCGGAACCTATGCGCGATAGCTTTTGCCGTTTGCGTCGAACAGATGCAGCTTGGCCTTGTCGGCGGTGAACCGGACCTTGTCGCCACGCTTGATATCGAGAATGCCGGGTATCTTGGCGATGATCGGTTCGTTTGCGACCAGTCCCTCGATATAGAGCAGAGTGACTTCACCCAGCGCTTCGATGATCGCGACCGTACCCTCGAACAGGAAACTGTCACCGGTCGAAACCCGCAGGTCTTCCGGGCGGACGCCGAAACTTGCCGTCTTGCCGTTTTCGGAGGCCGCGGTCGCGATGTCGAGAACATCCCGCTTGCCGCCGGTCAGTTCGACCGTCGTTTCCGCGCCGGTCGCCACGATCTTCGCCGGGATGATATTCATCGCCGGAGAGCCGATGAAGCGGGCGACGAAAAGATTGGCGGGGCGCTCGTAGAGTTCGAGCGGCGGGCCGACCTGCTCGATGTGGCCGGCCGAGAGAACGACGATGCGATCGGCGAGTGTCATCGCCTCGACCTGGTCGTGGGTGACGTAGATCATCGTCGTGTCGGCCATCGCCTCATTCAGCTTGGCAATCTCGATGCGGGTCGCGACGCGAAGCGCTGCGTCCAGGTTCGACAGGGGCTCGTCGAACAGGAACACCTTCGGATCGCGGCAGATGGCGCGGCCGATGGCCACGCGCTGGCGCTGACCGCCGGAAAGCGCCTTTGGCAGGCGGTCGAGATATTTGGTGAGCTGCAGGATATCGGCGGCCGAGCGGACGCGCCGGTCGATCTCCTCCTTCGATTCCTTGGCGATGCGCATGCCGAAGGCCATGTTGTCGTAAACCGTCATGTGCGGATAGAGCGCATAAGACTGGAAGACCATGGCGATGCCGCGCTGCGAGGGCGGCACGTCGTTGACCAGGCGATCGGCGATATACATTTCGCCGCCGGAGATCTCCTCAAGCCCCGCGATCATCCGCAAGAGCGTGGACTTGCCACAGCCCGAAGGGCCGACGAACACCACGAACTCGCCCTGCTTGATCTCCAGATCGATGCCGTGAATGACATCCACCGCGCCATAGGACTTGCGGATATCCTTCAGTTGCAAACCCGACATGTCATCCTCCCCTTCCTTCTCTCATTTTATCGGCACCCGCGGATGCCGGCTTGATCCGATTAATCGACACGGGCGAAAAAGCCGCTCCAGGCCGGTAGCGTGATCTTGTCGTCGCCCAGATGCGTTTCGAAACCGTGGCCTTCGAGCACTTCGAGCTTTTCGACCGGGCGGTCGACGGTTGTCGCCTCGCCGCTCACATTGAACAGGCACAGGATCGTCTCGTTGCCGAACTTGCGCTCGAAACCGAGCACAGGCGCCTCATAGGGGCGGAACGCGATCTCTCCCTTTGCGAAGGCCGGATATTGTTTGCGGAATGCCAGGAACCGCCGATAGTGGTTGAGCACCGAGCGCTGATCCGTCTGCTGCACCGAGACGGCGCGGGCGAGATGCTCCTGCGGCACCGGCAGCCACGGTTTGCCGTCGCCGAAACCGCCATTGACGGCGCTGCCATCCCAGACCATTGGCGTACGGCAGCCGTCGCGGCCCTTGAAATCCGGCCAGAACTGGATGCCGTAGGGATCCTGCAGGTCCTCGAAAGCAAGGTCTGCCTCGGTCAGGCCGAGTTCCTCGCCCTGGTAGATGCAGACGGAGCCGCGCAAGGTCATCAACAGGCTGGCAAGAAACTTCGCATGCGCTTCGTGATCGCTGATGCCGAGGCTCCAGCGGCTGACATGGCGGACAACATCATGGTTTGAAAACGCCCAGCAGGCCCAACCTTCCGGCGCCGCCTTGGCAAAATCATGCAGTACCTGCGCAACACCTGCCGGCGTCAGCGGATCGGGCGCCAGGAATTCGAAGGCGTAGCACATATGCATCTTGTCGTTGCCGGACGTGTACTGGCCGGCGATCTCAAGACCGATCTGACTGTCTCCGACTTCGCCGACGGCGGCGATCGCCGGGTACTCGTCCATGACGGCGCGGAAGCGCTTCAGGAACTCCAGGTTTTCCGGCTGGTTCTTGTCGTAGAGATGTTCCTGATAGTTATACGGATTGACTGCCGGCGCCGTGTTGGCGTTGCGGCGTTCCGGCGCCAGCGCCGGATTGTCGCGCAGCCGCTTGTCGTGGAAATAGAAGTTGATCGTGTCCAGCCGGAAGCCGTCGACGCCGCGCTCCAGCCAGAAACGCTCGACGGCAAGTAGCGCGTCCTGGACTTCCGGATTGTGCAGGTTGAGGTCCGGCTGCGAGGTCAGGAAGTTGTGCATGTAGTATTGCAGCCGCGTTGGGTCCCACTGCCAGGCCGAGCCACCGAAGATGGACATCCAGTTGTTCGGCGGCGTGCCGTCGGGCTTGGAATCCGACCAGACATACCAGTCGGCCTTCGGGTTGAAACGGCTGGAACGACTTTCGACGAACCAAGGGTGCTGGTCGGACGTATGCGAGAGCACGAGATCGATCATCACCCGGATGCCGAGGCGGTGCGCCTCGGCGATCAGGTCGTCGAAATCGGAAAGCAGACCGAAGATCGGATCGACACCGTTGTAGTTCGACACGTCATAGCCGAAATCCTTCATCGGCGAGGTGAAGAACGGCGAAATCCAGATCGCGTCAACGCCCAACGACGCGACATGCGGCAGGCGGGCGGCGATGCCCTTCAGGTCACCAATGCCGTCGCCATTGGAGTCCTGGTAGGAGCGCGGATAGATCTGATAGATCACCGCGCCGCGCCACCAGTCGCGGTCGGCCGTCAGGGTGGAACCACCCGCCGGGGTCATGCTCATGTTCATTTCAGTCCAATTCCCATTTTCAGAAGATCAGCCGCCCTTGACCGAGCCCGCCAGCAGGCCGCGCACGAGGTAGCGCTGCAGGCTGAAGAAGACGATCAGGGGTACGATGATGGTGATGAAGGCAGACGCCGTCAGGATTTCCCAGTTGCCGCCGCGCGAGCCGAGCAGGTTGACCAGGCGCCCGGTCAGGACAAGCGAATCGTTGCCTGTGCCGAGGAAGACCATGGCGACCAGCAGGTCGTTCCAGGTCCAGAGGAACTGGAAGATGGCAAAGGACGCAAGTGCAGGGAAGGAGAGCGGCAGGATGATCTTGACGAAGATATCGAAGTCGCTGGCGCCATCCACACGGGCGGATTCCATGATTTCGCGCGGCAGCCCGGCCATGTAGTTGCGCAAGAGATAGATGGCGAGTGGCAGGCCGAAGCCCATATGCGCCAGCCATATGCCGACATAGGTCTTGGCCGGGACACCAAGGAAGGCTCCGACGCCGTTGTACAATTTCAGAAGCGGGATCAGCGACATCTGCAGCGGCACGACCAGAAGGCCGACCACGACGGCGATCAGGATCGCGCGGCCGGGGAACTTCATCCAGGCCAGCGCATAGGCCGCAAAAGCCGCGACGAGGATCGGAATGATCGTCGAGGGTATGGCGACCGTCAGCGAGTTGATGAAGGAAGCGCCGATGCCTTCCGCCCGCATGACTTCAATATAGTTGTCGATGGTGAAGCGTGGCGGAACGGCTGCCGTATAGAAGATTCGCTGGCCGCGCGTGCCTTCCATCGCCTTGTCGGAGACAATTTCAAACGTACCGTCAGCCTGTACGGTGAGCTTTTCGCCATCGCTGAGATCCGCGGTCTGTCCCGGCTGGAATGCCACCGGTTCGCGGCTGTTGAAGCCGAAAGCGGAGACTTGGCCGGTCGACTGGCCTTCGAGCAAATTGCCGGAAATGACGAACTTGCCGTCCTTCTCCACCTGCTTGTCAGCGCCGGGCGCACGGTAGACGAGGCTCTGTGTCGAGGTCGAAAGAGCGGTCCACCAGCCCGAGACGGCGAGCTGGTCCTTGTCGCGAAGCGACGAGATCAACAGACCGGCGGTCGGCAGAGTCCAGAGCAGGACAAGCAGGATGACGGAGAGATGGACGACCCAGACGAGGGGAGAACGAGCAGAAGCGATCATCTCAGCGGCCTTCCATTTCCTTGGCAGCGTTGCGGATGTTCCAGACCATGATCGGGATCACCAGCACCATGATGACGACGGCAATCGCCGCGCCACGGCCGAAGTCGCCGCCACCGCGGAACATCCAGTCGAACATCAGGTTGGCGAGGACCTGGCTTTGCCACTGCCCGTTGGTCATGGCGAGAACGATATCGAAGACCTTGAGCACCAGGATGGTGATCGTCGTCCAGACCACGGCGATCGTGCCCCAGATCTGCGGGATCATGATCTTGAAGAAAATCTGCAGGCCATTGGCACCGTCGATGACGGCAGCCTCGATGGTCTCTTCCGGAATGCCGCGCAGTGCCGCCGACAGGATGACCATGGCGAAACCGGTCTGGATCCAGATCAGGATCACCATCAGGAAGAAATTGTTCCAGAAGGGCAGCGTCATCCAGGCTTCCGGTGAACCGCCGAAAGCAACCACCAGCGCATTCAGAAGACCGATCTGTTCGGAGCCTTCCGGGCGGAAGTCGTAGATGAATTTCCAGATGACGGAGGCACCGACGAAGGAGATCGCCATCGGCATGAAGATCAGCGTCTTGGCGATATTGCCCCACCAGATGCGATCGGTCAGCGCCGCGATGATCAGGCCGAAGAAGGTGGCAGCGGCCGGAACGACGAGCAGCCAGAGGAAATTGTTGTAGATCGACTGGCGGAATTCGCCGTCATTGATCATCCAGTTGAAGTTGCTGACGCCTACGAAGGCCTGTCCGGATTTGTCGTGGAAGCTCAACCAGACGGATTCGATCACCGGGTAGATCAGGTAAATGGTCAGCGACACCATCGCCGGCCCGAGAAAGAGCCATGGACGGATCGTGTTGGTGATGCGCAGGTTGCGCGACGCAACCTTCCCGGTCAGACCTTTCGACGGAAAAATCCGGTCAAGAATCCAGTTCGTCCCGTAAAAATAGGCGACGCAGGCGAGAACCCCCGCGGCCATCGTCGTGACGGCAAAAAGCAACTGCTGCATGGCAACTTCCCTCCCCTGCAATACATGGCCATCAGCGCGGCCAGTCCGCCCATATCGCGCGATCCCCGCACCGTTGGAGACACTACGACAGGCTGAACGGTCGGCTGCCGGCGATGATTGAACACACGCCCGGCGTGGCTGTCCCGTTCAGAGACGCCTTTCAACCCCTCTCGACATCCGCTCTTCCCGATACCGGATCGAAGCAGAGTTTCGGGTCTCCAGTCTTTTTTGATTGTGGTGCCGGAACAGATCCCGGCACCGTTTTATGGTTCAGAAGGCTGGCGGGTCACCCTGCCAACATTCTTCGACCTTACTTGATCGCGTCCCAGGCCTTCTGGACGTCAGCTGCGACATCAGCGGACGACTTGCCGCCGACATAGTCGACCATGCCGGTCCAGAACGCGCCAGCGCCGATCTTGCCCGGCATCAGGTCGGAACCGTCGAAGCGGAAGGTCGTCGCGTTGAGCAGGATCTCGCCCTGCTTCTTCATCGGACCGTTGGCATAGGTGTCCTTGTTGGCGCTCTTGAGCGGCGTGAGGAAGCTCGACTGCGCCATCCAGACTTCATGCGCGATCGGGGTCTTCAGGAACTCGATGAAAGCGCGCGACGCCGGCGTGTCCTTGGTGATCATGGCCAGCGTGCCGGCGCCGAGAACCGGGTTGCCGAGGTCGGCCTTGCTTGCGTAAGGCGGCATGTAGAAGAAATCCGCGTCCTCGCCGACAACCGTGCCTTCCGGGAAGAACGACGGGATGAACGACGCCTGATGGTGCAGGTAGCACTTCGGCGGAGAGGAGAAGAGGCCCTTCGGGCTGTCGCGGAAGTCGGTGGACGCGACGGCTGCGGCACCGCCATCGACGTTCTTGTCGTTCTTCGCGAACCAGCCGAATTCATCGATCGCACCAATGACAGCCGGATCGGTGAACGGAATGGCGTTGGTGGTCCACTTGTCATAGACATCTGCCGGCTGCGTGCGCAGCATCATGTCTTCGACCCAGTCTGTTGCCGGCCAACCTGTGGCACCGCCGGAACCGAGGCCGATGCACCACGGCGTGCCACCATCGGCAACGATCTTCTCGGTGAGCGCCTTCAGCTCTTCCATGGTCTTCGGAACTTCATAACCCGAGTCCTCGAAGTTTTCCGGCACGTACCAGACGAGCGACTTCACGTCGATCTTGTAGGGGAATGCGTAGAGTTCCTTCTTGCCGTCCTTGCCCGCATAGGTCGACAGATCGACCCAGGACTGACCGGCAGCGTAGTTATCGAGAAGCCATTTCTGGGTCTCTTCGCCAAGCGGCGTCAGATAGCCCTTCGAAGCGAGATCGGCGATCAGGCCCGGCTGCGGCAGGACGGCGACGTCCGGCGGGCTGCCTGCCTGCGTATCGATGACGATCTGCTGCTCGTAGTTTTCGGAGGACGAGTATTTCACGTCCACACCAGTCGCGTCGCGGAAATAATCCAGTACCGACTCGACCAGCGCCTGGTCTTCGCCGCGCCAGGGGCCGAAGATCGTCAGCGTCTGACCCTTGAGGTCATGACCCTTCTTGAATTCTTCGTAGCTTCCCCAGTTGAACTTGGAATCTTCGCCCGGCTTGAATTTCAGCTCGGCGGCATTTGCGGCACCCGCCACAAGCGCGATGGCTGCTACTCCCATCAAGAATGTTGTCTTCACGTCATTTCCTCCCAAGAAAGACCCAGCCAATTGACGCCGGGCGAACATCATTGCGCTTCAAAATTCAAAGCGCTTTGAGTTTGCTAACAAATCATTTCGACCGGCAGGAAGTCAAGAGCTTTCCCGTAAATGGCGAAAAAACGAATAATTCCTGCAGCGCAGCGAATGTTTGCAGTGCAATGAAGTGGATTTTTCTGGTTGACTGCTACCGCTGGTGATACAAAATCCGCCGCGCGCTGTGGATGGAAAGCAAAAACCAAATGCAAATCAAAGCGCTTTGGGAGGACGCGCGGACCATGAATGTGAATTTGAAACAGCTCGCGGAAATGTTAGGCCTGTCGCAAACGACGGTCAGCCGGGCGCTCAACGGATATCCGGAAGTCAACGCCGAGACACGCCAGCGGGTTTTGAGTGCCGTGCGGGAAACAGGGTACCGGCCGAACCGCGCCGCCCAGAGACTGGCAACCGGCCGGGCCGGCTCTATCGGCCTCGTCATGCCGATCGCCCAGGGGATCGATTCGGACGTCCATTTCGGCGAGTTCCTGGCCGGGCTCGGCGAGGAGTCCGTCAGGCACGATTTTCATTTCGTCATCAATCCGAGCGCGCCCGACGACGAGGAAGCAACGTTCAAGCGGCTGGCCGCCAGCGGCAATGTCGACGCGCTGTTCCTCGCCTATGTGCGCGCCAACGATCCGCGCATCGCCATGCTGAAATCGCTGTCGATCCCCTTCGTCGTCCACGGGCGGGCAATCGGCCAACCGGCCGACTACCCCTTCCTCGACATCGACAATACGGCTGCTTTCTACGATGCGGCGCGATTGCTGATTCAGCTCGGACACCGGCGGATTGCCCTGATCAACGGCCCGGCCAACCTGACTTTTTCGATCCGGCGCAAGAAGGGCATGCAGCGCGCGCTGGAGGAAAACGGCCTGCCTTTCGACGAGAGCCTGTCGCAGCATTCGCTGATGACGGATGAATATGGCCATCGCGCGATGCAGCAGTTTTTCGAGCGCGACGAGCCGCCGACCGCCGTTCTGTGTTCCAGTACCGTGATCGCGCTCGGCGCGGTCAGAGCCATCAACAAGGTGGGCTTGCAACTGGGCACGGACATCTCGCTGATCGCCCATGACGACGTGTTGCCGATGCTGAAACCGGAAAATTTCAGCGTCCCGTTGACGACCACGCGCTCCTCGCTCAGGGCAGCCGGCTCGCGCATCGCTGCCCGATTGATTTCCCGCATCATGAAGACCGGAGACTATCCGGATCAAGAGCTCTGGCGGGCGGAACTGATCGTCAGGGCGTCGACCGGTCCTGCCCCGAAGTCATAGGAGCCAGAGACAGATGCGTCAGAATTTCGGCGCCTTTTTGCCGGCCTTGCGGTAGGCGGCAATGACCGTATTGGCCATCAGCATGGCGATGGTCATCGGGCCAACGCCGCCCGGAACCGGCGTGATGACCTCGGCAACTTCTGCGCATTCCGCGAAGGCGACATCACCGACGAGGCGGAACCTGCCCTCGCCCCTTTCGGGCGCGGCAATGCGGTTGATGCCGACATCGATGACAGTCGCGCCGGGCTTCACCCAGTCGGCCTTGACCATTTGCGGGCGGCCGACGGCAGCAACGAGGATATCGGCGCCGTGGCAGACGGCGGGCAGGTCCTTGGTGCGAGAATGGGCGATGGTCACGGTCGCGTTGGCCGCGAGCAGCAATTGCGCCATCGGCTTGCCGAACAGGTTGGAGCGGCCAATGACGACGGCGTTGAGACCGGAGAGATCTTCTCCATGGGTGCGCCTGACAAACACCATGGCACCGGCCGGCGTGCAGGAGACGAGACCGCCGTCGAGATCGCCGGTCGCGACCTTGCCGGCATTGACTACATGCAGGCCATCAACATCCTTTTCCGGCAGGATGGACTGGATGATCGGCTCGGACTTCAGATGCTTCGGCAGGGGAAGCTGCACGAGGATGCCGTGCAGGCTTTCGTCTGCGTTCAGGGTCTGAACCAGAGCGGCAAGCTCCTCCTGCGTCGTTTCCTCGGGCAGCGTGTGCTGGACGGAGGTGAAACCGCATTCCTTCGCCATCCTGCTCTTGGCGGAAACATAGGCATGGCTTGCGGGGTCGTTACCGACGATAACGACGGCCAGACCGGTCTTGATGCCCGTCTCGTCCTGCAGCGTCTGCGACGCGGCTTTCACGGCGTCGATCACCGACGCTGCAACTTGCTTGCCATCAATCACGGTCGTCACGGCATTCTCCCAGATTTTCGCTTGTTCCGTTTCACTCTAGTTTCAGAAAAAAATATGAGTGGCCTCAATGCGTCCTATGCTGTCCAGATCGAATAAATTCAAGCCCGATCGGGCGGTCGCGCTACCGAAACACGACCGGCCCGCGATTTTCTATCATTGTTGCAGAATGAAGCTGATGGGCCGCTCGCCGTGAACCGATCCGTTTTTTTACAAATCGGAAAAATCGACTAGTGCTGTTCGCTGGTACGCGATCTCGCATAGCGCTCGACACGGGAGCGCAGCGCGCGCAAATCCTCCTGAACCTGCGCCATGGTGCCGCTATCGCGATCCTGCTCACGCAGGTAGTCGCTGAGGAGAGATGGCGCCGTGTGCCGGCGCGTGGGAACGGCTGAGAGCGCCGCCGCCGAGGCAGCCGCATGATGCACCGACGGCATCCGCGTCCGGTGTTCCGCCAGCACGGGCAATGGGTCGGCAAAGTTTTCCGAGCCCGCCCGGCCGTCCGGATGATGATGATGATGATGATGATCCTGCCCGGGCGGGTCGCGCTGCGGAACAGCGCTCTCCGGTTGGTTCGACCGTTGGAACAGGTCTCTCAGGCTCCTGTAGGCGCCGAGCGCGATGCCCAGTCCGACGCCTGCCATGAACCCTGCAATCAAGCCGCCGATCGCGATCAGCTTGCGTGAGGGACCTCTGGCCTGCAGCGGCGGTTCCGCGGAGGAGATGACGCGGATATTCTTCGAGGTGAGCTTTTCCTCCTCGCCGGTTTCGCTGGCCCGCTTCAGGAAGGATTCGTAGATGGTTCTGGTCGCGTTCGCCTTGCGCTGCAGTTCGCGCAATTCGATGAAGCCGGCGGATGAATTGACCTGCTGTGCCTTGCGAACTGCCAATTGCTGGACGAGATCTTTCTCGGTGCGGACCGCGCGCTGCAGCTCGGTCTGCGCCGTTGCCTCGATGCGGCGAAGCTCGTTGCCGATTTCGGAACGCGCAACCTCGAGCGACTGGACGGCGGCCAGCCTCTGGGGATGGCGGGGCCCAAGGCTCGCGTCGAGCGCACCCAATTGCGCCCGCGCCGTCGAATACTGCTTGCGCAACTCCTGCAGGGTAACTGAACTCAATTCCTCCGGAAACGCGCCGCTGAGGACGTCATTCAACCGGGTCTTCGTGGCCACGTCCGCCTTGGCTCTTGCCTCGGCGATGCGGTTGCGCACGGAAGCAACCTGATCGTTGAGAGAAAGAAGCTGCTTGTCGGCAATCAATTTGCCGTCAGCGTCGACGATGTCGTGGTCGGCCTTGTATTTTTCGACCGCGTTTTCAGCGGTATCCAACTCCTTGCGCAGATCGGCCAACCGGCTGTCGAGCGACGCCGTGGTCTTTTGGAAGAAGCCGGACTGGGCAGCCTGCTCTTCTGCGAGGAATGTCGAAACAAGGCGGTTGGCGATCAGCGCCGATTTTGCCGGATCGCGGGTCTGCACCTCGACGGTAACGATGAAGGTCTTCGGATCGCGCGATACGCTGACGGCTTCGCTCAATTTTTCGAGCGTGCGCGGATTGACGCCCGATGCCGGCGCCGGCTTTCCCTTGCCGGGAGAAACAATCTCGCGGATGACGTCGATTCCAGCCGCCAGGCCGCCCTTGCTCGCGGAATTTCCGCCGAATTCCGCGTCACGGTCGAGACCCAGATCAATCGCGACTTTCTCCAGAACCGTGCGCGATCGCAGCACTTCGAGCTGACTGTCGACCAGCGCCAGAATGGCCTCGGTCGCCAGGCTTTCCTTGGACAGGTCCGAATCCGTCAGCCGCACTTCGCGCGGATCGATGTAGAGCTTGCTCTCCGAAACATAGACGCTGGGGGTCGACATGGCGAGCAGCACGCCGCCCACCGCACCGGCAACCGTCAATGCCACGACAACCTTGCGAAGCTGCCAGACGGACCTCAGGATCGTGGCAAGGTCGATCAACGGCCGATCCTGTCCCCCGGGTGTCACTTCGAAGGAGGAAGCCCCCGCCGGCGAAGAATATTCAGCAACAGCATTCTGCGTCTCTGTTTCTCGTGCCGGCTCCATGTTTTCGCTGCCACGCATGAACCAGCCGGCAAGGAAGCCGCCGGTTTGCTTCGGCTCGTATACGGTCTCCTGGCGCGCAAGCCGCTGGTCTTTGCGGACCTGTACCGCGTCCGGCTCGACCGCCGGGCTGCTCAGCCGGCTCAGCAGCGCGGCAGCGCCATGCACTGGTGCGCGCTGCGCTGCGGCGGAGGATTGTGACGGACGGCGCGACGTGTCCGCCCCGCTTGACGGAACGTCAAGAAGGGATCGGCGAACCACAGTCCGTTTGTTGTCATCCGGATCGAACATCGAGGCCTGCAAGCGCCCGCGATCGGGGCAAAGGACGAATTATGAACGGAGCTTAGATTTTTATGGGAAACAAACCGTTAACATCCGGCCGCCAACGCCCGGCAATTGCTGCAAACCCTCCGCTTCAAACTGCTCATTAAGCTTTAGCGACTAGAAACGGCACAGCACATCTGGACCCCGCCCGTGATCGATTTCGCCAAGACCCTCTATGCGCGCCACAGCGGCGTGATCCACGCCTATCTTTCCATGACCGGCGGGTCGGCAGGCAGGCTCGTGCTGTCCCTTGTCTATTTCATCTGCATCGCCAACGGGCTTTCCGTCGCGGAGTTCGGCCTGTTCGCGACGGCGTCTGCCGCCGGCATCATGATTTCGCGGGTGCTCGCCTTCGGCTTCATGTCGCCGCTCTACCGCGTTGCCACCGTCAAGCCCTTGCTGCTCGGCACCTATAGTGCAGGGTTTGCGGCCGGCGCCCTTCTCTCTCTGCCGTTCATCGTCATCTTATCCCTTGCCGTTTACTACGCCGTATTCGAACGCGACATGGCGCTTGGCGTCTTCCTTACTTTCATGGCTGCCGAAATCATCTGCTGGCGCGGGCTGGAAGTCGTCGTCATCGTGCTCAACGGCCTCGGACGCTTCGGTCGCGCCGCGCTGATGGTGGTGATCGGCACGGGCATGCGCACGGCGGCGGCGCTTGCTTTTTCGCTGTTGCATTGGACGTCGCTCGCAGATTGGTCGCTGTTTTACCTTGCAGCCAACGGGATCGCGCTGTTGATCGCCATCATCTGGTTTTTTCCCAAGGTGCGGCTGCGCTGGCGGCCGGAACTCTACATTCGCCGTTGGGCGGATTCCGTCTCGGTCGCAGGTTCCGAAGTGCTGTTCTACATCCAATCGGAATTCGACAAGATCGCCGTGCTTGCCATCGGTGGGCCCCAGGTTTCGGGCATCTATGCGATCATCATGCGGCTGGCGGACCTGACGGCGCTTCCGGTGCGTTCGTTCAACATGCTGCTGGTGCAAAAGATCATGCGTACGCCCGGCACGATCTCATCCTGGCGGACGCGACTGACGATCGAAGCTCTGGTCGCAGCCGTATCCTTCATGGCAATCGCCATCATGGCCATCTACCTCTGGATTTTTCCACGCGGACTTGGAAACAACGTCGCAGAGGCGGCTCCCTACCTGATGGCGGTGCTCTTGGTGCCATCGTTCCGCAATCTGGTCGAATATCACTCGGAACTGCTCTATGCGACAGGCCGCACCGTGCGCCGGATGTTCAACCTGGTGATTGCGGGTGTGGTGAAAGTCGCCCTGCTCGCCGCGGTCTTCACGGCCAGCACCGATGTCTCCTATTGGGCACCTCTGCTCAACGGCGTGTATCTGGCACTCTATGGTGCATCGTTCGCGCTCACCTACAGCGCGCTCCGCCACGAAGCGAACCGGGTGATTTGAGGACGATCAAGCGGCGCGTTCGAGAACGATGTTGCGGATGTCGGCGAGATCGTGCCCGACAAAGGATTGCACGCCGATACCGATGTGATGCGGCGACATCTCCGCCAGGAAATGCCTCAGGCCACTGATGTCACGCGCATAGCTGTCGTCGAACCAGAGGACGTGGCAGAGCCCGTCGGGGGATGCCGCGTGGCCCTCGCCCTTCAGCACCTCATCGACAAAACGGCCGTAGATCATGCATTCCGAATACTGCCGTGACCGGATGACCGTACGGATCCAGTCGCGCCCATGCAGCGCCTCGACATGATCGAGAAGTGCCCTGCAGCTATCGGTGCGCCAGGCGATCAGGGTGTTGATATAGTCGTGGGCGGGCAAGCTGAACGGGCCGATGCCGAGCAGCCTGTCGGAATGGGCAAGCCATTCGAGATGGTTGGAGCGCATCCGTTCGCCGATCGCCCCGTCCTTGCGATAAAGCGTCAACCGGTCACCCTGCCAGAGGTCGGCAGGATCGAAGTCCCGCAGAAAAACCACATCGGAATCGACGGCGAACATCGTCTCTTCCTTGATGTGACGGCAGAGTGCCAGCCGGCGCAATTGCTGCACATGCCAGCCACGCAAGGGAAGGCTGTAGGGACTGATCCAGAGTTTGCGGCGCCCCGCCGACATCGGATCCGATACGGCATGCAGCCACCAGGGCAAAAGATCACTCTCGCTGATGACCTGACGGCGTGAGCCTTCCAACTGGCGAAACAGGGCAACGTCAAACGGGGCAACGAGCAGGTAATGAACCCAATCGCCCTTCAGCCGCATATCCATGCTTTCGCACAGCAGGCGGCATCGTTCGAAATCATTGGCATAGGAGGCCGTCACGACAGCGGTGCGCATCATGGTATCCGTCAGAACGATCGAGATTCGGCGGGCTGCCCGCTGACAGGCAAAGCCTTCGCGCGCCTTCCCAGCTTATGGCGGACAACGTAGTACATGAACAGCGGATTTCCTAGGAGATAGCGGCGCCACAAGCGCTTCGGCTCGTGAATCAACCGGTGCAGCCATTCCAGCCGCAGACGCCGGACGGTCGCCGATGCACGCGGCACCTCCTCCGCCATGAAATCGAAGAGCGCGCCGACGCTGATCACCAGCCGCGCATGGCCGGGACCGACATGGCGGTCGATCCATTTCTCCTGCTTCGGGCTACCCATCGCGATCAGGAGGATGTCCGGCTCGAGTTCGCGAACCCTCGCCATCACCTCGTCCGATTGTGCCACGTCGAAAAAGCCGTCGGAGACCGGAATGAACTCGTGCCACGGCGAATGCTTTTGGAAATTCGCCGCCGCCCGCTTCAAGATCTCCGGACGCGCGCCGATCATCGCCACACGCCTTGGCGTCGTCATATAGGTCATCAGCGGCGGCACGAAATCGGTACCGTTCAGATTGGCCGGGAAGATCTTCCCGTGGAACAGCCACGAGGCGATGTCGACGCCGTGCCCGTCAGGCAGAACGATATGGCGCTTGAGCGCGGCCCGATATTCCGGATCGCGCATCATCAGATTGGCATTGTTGGCATTGAGGAACGAAATGACCGTCTGCCCGATCGGCAGCGACGCGATCTCGTCGGTAAAGGCGAAAGCATCCGCCCAACCGAAGTCGCAGACCGGTACGTCAAGTATCATCCGCTGCGACGCAGTGATCGATGGGCTCGGGGAGACATTCATTGTGATTTTCCTCCCTTGAGCACGGCAAAACCATGGGATGCAGTGCCGGCTTTCTTTTTCATCGCGAATGGTGGCTCTGCGGCGAAGTGCTGCGCAGGCGTCGACATGGGTTTTGCCAAACCGGCAAGGCCCCGCTCGAGCGTTGCGAGCAACCTGGCTTTCTGCGCCCGATGGAAGGTCGCGCCCGAAAGGCGCTGGCGATCGCCGGCCCGCACCTGCGCCACCTTCTCGGTCAGCAGCCGCGCGAATTCGGCCGGATCGTCGGCGACCGAACAATTGGCCGGCATCTCGCCAATGCCGCGCAAGGAGGCGCGCGTGGCGACGCTCGGCATGCCGAGTTCGAAGGTCTCGATGGTTTTCAGCTGGACACCCGTGCCGCCGCGGCTGATCAGCGGAATGACGGCGCCAGCCTCGACGAAGGCACGGGCATCCGGCACCCTGCCGAGGAAACGCAGGCCGGGATGGGAACCCGCGGGCGCATCCGGCATCTGCCCGGCGATGCCGATCGACATATCGGCTGGCAGAAGCGGCACAACCTTGGAAAGGAACCAATCGAGCCCGATCCGGTTCGGCTTCCAACTCCAGGTCCCGATCAACGCCAGGTCGTGTTCCGGCAGCCTTGCAACACCATTTTCCGGCAATTCCCAGCGCGTGACCAATGGCAGGACGGCGGCGCGATCCGAGACCGCGTATCCGAAACCGAAACGATCGGCTTCGGCGAACGTCCAGACCGCCAAAGCGGCCTGTGTGAGCTGCCGCTCGACCTGTTCAAGGAGACTGGCCTCGCGTTTGAACAAAACCCGCTCCAGCAATCCGGACGCCGACGCCGCATTCTCGAGCGCGGAATCGGCCTCGACGTTATGGGCGACATAGATCCTCGGATGCTTCTGGAACACGGCGGAGAATGCGCCCGGCAATTGCACGGAATTGAGGATGATCGCGTCGAACGGCTGCAGGCCCTGCAGCAGCATCTCCATATGCTCGGCGCCGGTCTTCAACATCTTTGCCGAAGACAGCGTCGTTCGATTGAGAATAGCCGTTGCCAGCCAGCGAAGTTTCGTTGCAACACCAACCTTGGCGTTGGCGACCTCGAGCTCGCCCAAAAGATATGTCTCGCTCTCCGCTGCCGCGGCCGCAGCCTGCCCCGGCTGGAGATAGCCGATCACGCTTACCCGGTGGCCGAGCGCGCAAAGGCCGTCCAGAAGAATACGGTTGGCAATGTCGAACCCCGATGAAGGGTTCTCCACCGGCACCAGAGAGGAAACCAAAACGAGATGCATGCTGCCACACGAGACCTGAGAACAACTGCCCGGACTGTAGCAACGCGGCGTGAAATCACCTTTAAATCATTCATTCAAAAGCGAATTTGGAAATTTAGTATCTGTTTAGGAAGATTTGCTTTAGTGTTTGCCAAAGCGATGCCTTCAACAGGTTCCCACCATGACCCCGCCTGCCCCGGATGTGACTGTGTTCTACCAGACGACGGTGGATGCGGCAGAGAGCGTCGAACTCGTCGTCACCCTGCCGACATTTCGGCGGCCCGAACATCTGATCAAAACCCTGAAAACCGTGATTTCACAGGAGCCTGGCAGCCCCTTTGCGATCGTGGTGATGGAGAATGACGCAGACGGTCTCGAAGGAGCAGAAGCGGCGAGAACGTTTTTTGCCGGCCACCGGATCAACGCCGTTGTGTTGATCGCGCATCAGCGCGGCAATTGCCACGCCTATAATGCCGGCTGGTCAACGGCGCTTACCACCTACCCCAATCTCCATGCCATCGCCGTTATCGACGACGACGAGATTGCGGCGCCCGACTGGCTCGACAGTCTCATATCGGTACACAGACAGACGAGAGCAGATCTGGTGGGTGGACCGCAACTGCCCGATTTCGAGGACCAGACGCGCAACGATCAGAAGCGTCACCCCGTCTTCATGCCTCACTACGAAACAACCGGCTTGGTCCCCATCCTCTATTCCTCCGGAAACGTGCTGATCACGCGGCCCGTCCTCGACGCCATGCCGCAGCCGTTCCTCGATCCGGTGTTCAATTTCATCGGTGGGGGTGACAGCGACTTCTATCGCCGCTGCAAGGAGAACGGCTTCACATTCGCCTGGGCGGCCGAGGCCTGGGTTGCCGAGACGATCCCGGCGCGACGGACGGAAGTGTCGTGGATCAGGGCGCGAAGCCTGAGGAATGGTGCGATTTCGGCGCTGCTCGAACATCGCGCTGCGCCGGGACCTGCCGGTCGCGTAAAGACAATTGCCAAATCCCTGGCGCTGCTTGCCGCCTCGCCCGTTCGCGGCATTTCCCTGTGGCGATCGACCCAGCTTCCCGGGGCGGGGCTTTACCATTTTTACGTGGCTTGGGGCCGGTTGATGATGGAACTCGGCCTCGTCAACGAACAGTACCGCAACCCGGAAAAGAACTGAGAAACGCCGGACGATCTCAATGTGCTGCGGCTGCGGCGCGCCTTTCGGCCTCAGGAATCTCGTCGTGGGCGGTTTCGCCGTTCTTGTCGACGATCGCAACAGGCTGCTGCTGCGGCTGGCTCGCACCCTTGGCAATTCGGGCGACATCCGCCTTCGACAGATATTCCAGCTGTTCGACAAGCACGTCGAAGATCACTTCGTCGCGCATGTCCTTGTTCAACCCGTCTTTCACCGCCGTCTTGAATTGGGCAAGGTCGAAACTCGTGCTGTCGGCGACGTTGATCAACTTCTTGCCGACAAGAATGTCAAACAGCGCGTTCGTCACCGTCTCCTTGAGCGGCACGTCCAGGTGCTTGATCTTGTTCTTGTCGACGGCAAACGACAGTTTCGTCAGGAAATAGCCCTGCACCGCGCCGTCAGTGATCACCGGTACCGTAATAAGTTCGCCGGGAACATACTGCTGCAATGCGCGGCGGTCTGCCTCCGCATCCGATTCCACCGGCGCCGAGGCATGCTGGATCGAGAAATAGACGGATCCCAGCGTCACCGCGCAGACCCAGACACCGGTGAAAACGAGTTTCAACATTACAAGTACCGGAACTGCTGTTCGGAGTAGATGCCGTCTGCCTCCGCATTCTGCACGGCGGCCTTGAGGATTTCCACCACCGACCGGCAGGCTTCCATATGAGCGTTCACCTTCTGCGAATTCGCCAGCAGCTTCGACTTGATGTGCCGTGTCTGCGAAACGAAGGCCGGCGAAATCTCGCTCGGCGCGGCGTTGCGATGCAACATCGTCAGCTCATACAGGCAGCGGCTCTTGCGGGCATTGGATGCCTTCAGATCGAAGCTCGGATCGACGCCGATCCGGTTATTCTCGTTGTCGAGGATCATTTCGAGACGACCCAGAACATTCTGGATACGCACGTCACCCGATGCTGCAACTTCCATCATTTCGCTCCCGTTGGCGCCGGCATCATGCAGATCCTGTGTTTGTCATGATGCGCGGCGCGTTATGTGTCAGGCCTGTTCGGACAATCCCCGGGATTGCCTCAGGCCTGTTCGTTCGTATCGCCAGTGCCCATGAAATTGGCGACCGCCTTGCGCTCGTATTCCTGCACCATGCTCAGCGCGACATTGTTGTCGTTGCCATCGAGCGATGCATTCACGCGAGCCGGGCCGTCCGATCCGACGATCCGGTCGGTGATCATGCTTTCGGCGATACCAACGCCGTCGCCCTGCGCCATGACGTTGCCGATCTGCTCCGCCATCATGCTCTTCCACATGTCGCCGGAGGTGCCCTTGCCGTAAACCTCTTCGCTCTCGGTGGGCAGCATCGATTTCACGAAGTTCTGCAACACCATGGCCTCGAACTTGCGATAGCTTTCCGGGATCTTCTTGGCCTCGGCGCGATTGTTGATATCACCAAGGCTGTTGGTCGGGCTGTCCTGATTGAGGACCGCAACCGTATTGGCAAAGCCGGTTCCGTTTTCAGCAAGGCTCGTTGCCTGGAAGGCGGCGCGATTGGCCTTCAGCCGCGCCTGCGCCTCCTGCACTTCGGCTGGATCGGCGGCCCGCACGACATCCAACACCAGATCGCTTGGAGGAGAAATGGCCATGTGGTTTCCTCTCGTCACGGAACACGCGGCGCTACGGTCAGCACCGGCGATAGCTCCATAAATTCAGCAGTTTAATCAAGCAGATCGGACGCGGAAACGGCCGATGCTGAAGCCGCACTATGACGGGTCAAGCTTACCGGAAGCTGGTGACCTGCCCATCACATGCTGATCGACGAGATCGTAAATGGCATTGTCGTCGTCGGTGCGGTCCTCCAGGACGCGCGCATCCTTCATGTTCTCCTCCAGCCTGTCGCCCTTTGCCCGCTCCTTGAGCACGCGGGTTTCGTGGACCTGCTGGATACCGAGGAGCATCTGGTCCTTCTGCGCAAGGCGGCCGAGCTGCGAGGCATAGTGCCCCGAAAACATGGCATGCAGCGGACTCGCCGATCCCATGGCGTCGACGACGACGTCAATGGTTTCGGCGAGGTCGCGCCGCTGTCTGGCAGTTTCGGCCAGCTCGCTTTCCGCCATCTGTTCGAGGTGGCGCTGTACGGCAACAAGACGCTTCAATTTTTCCGACCGGCTTTTCATCGTCCGACTAGCCCCCTTGCATTATCGGGCCGAAGCCGTCGGCGAACAGGCGCAGCATCGCGGCGATGCCGAGATAGAGAAGGAACATGCCGCCCATGATCAGATAGGGAAGCGAGATGAAGTAGAGCGGCATCTGCGGCGCCAGCTTGTTGACCATACCGATGGCGACGTTGAACAGGAGACCATAGATGAGGAAAGGGCTCGCCAGCCGCAGCATGATGTAGAACGTCGTTTCAAGGGCATTGGTCAGCGTGATCAGCACGCCCTGCGCGTCAAAGCCGACGCCGAGCGGCATTACCTTGTAGGAATCGACGATGCTCGACAGGATGACGTGGTGGAAATCCAGCATGAACAGGACCATGAGGCCAGCAAAGCTGATCAGGTTGGTGAGCTGGTTTTCGGCCGTGTCTTCAAGCACGTCGGCGGTCGGCGGCGCGTTGAAACCGATCATCATGGTAATGACCGTTCCGGTGAACTGTAAGCCCAACACATAGTAGCGCGCGATCAGGCCGATGACGCTGCCGACCACCGTTTCGGTGGCGATAATATAGATGTAGGTGTGCCCCTTGCCGGAGACCTGCGGATAAATATCGTTCCACATGATCGGCAGCACCGCCATCGAGATCGCCACCGCGACGAAGAGGCGTATCTGCACGGAGACGCGAGCGGTCGAAAATCCCGGCATGACCATGATGCAGGCGCCGATCCGGCAGAATGCTGCAAAGAGCGCAAGCACCGTGCCTTCCGGATCGGAAATCATGAGATCGAGCCAATGATCTTGATCTCGAGACCTTTGGCAAGTTCGACGTGGCTAAGGACAGGCAAAGTGGCAAACAGGCGCTCGACGATCATGCGCACATAAGAACGGGATTCGGGCGAACTTACCAGTACGAACGGCATGCCGCGATCAAGATGTTCACGGATAACCTTGGTCGCCTGCTCGCTGAATTCCTCCAGATGGCGCGGATCGATGTCGAATTCGACGATTTCGCCCTTGGCGTCGCGCTTCAGCGCCTGATGGAAGACCATATCCCATTTGTTGCCGAGGCGCAGAACGCGCAGCGTGCCATTGTCGGCGAGATCGCCGCAAAGCTGCTGCGACATGCGCACGCGCACATGCTCGACGATCTGCTCGGTCTTGCGTACATGCGGGGCGAGTTCGGCAACCGCTTCCAGGATCAGATGCAGGTTGCGGATCGAGACGCGCTCGGCAAGCAGCAGCTTCAGCACTGCCTGCAGACCCGAATAGGACATATGCGAGGAGCAGATTTCATCCGCCAGCTTGCGGTATTCCGGATCGAGCCGCTCGATCAGGATCTTCACGTCCTTATAGGACAAAAGCTGCGGCAAATTGTTGCGGATGACTTCGGAGAGATGCGTCAGCACCACCGAGACGTTGTCGATCGGGTGGAATCCTTCGCGCTTCAGGTCCTCTGTGAAGGTTTCGAGGATCGACACCGCCGGCATGCCGAATGCGGGTTCGCGGATATCATCACCGGGAATGCTCGGTTTGCGCCCGCCACCGGTAACGACGATGACTTCGCCGACGCGAACCGTGTTTGACGCAATCGTCGTGCCGTGGATACGGACATGATAGGCCTTGTCGGGAATGCTGATGTCGTCCGACACCTTGATTTCCGGCACGATGAGTCCGTACTGACCGGCGAACTTGCGGCGCATCTTGCCGACGCGGAAGGCCAGTTCCTGATGGGCGCCGAGGAGACGGGTGGAGACCTGCTTACCGAGCAGAAGCTCGATTTCCGCGGTCTTGAGAACCGATTTGACCGAGTCTTTCTCGCTGTCCGTCTTCTGCTGGGCCGTCTGCTGCTCCTGCGCGCGCTTGAGCTTGTTGGCCGCTTCGAGCTGGCGCGGGATCATCCAGCCGAGGAAAGCCATGCCGCCGCCGAGGACGGCGAAGGGAATGAAGGGAAGACCCGGCATCATGGCGAGCAGCAGGATCAGGCCGGCCGCGACCATGAGCGCCCGCGGATAAGCGCCCAGTTGGTTGACGACCGCCTGGTCCGTCGATCCGGCCGTGCCGCCGCGCGAGACGAGCAGACCTGCGGCCAGCGACACGATCAATGCCGGAATCTGCGACACCAGACCATCACCGACCGAGAGCTTGACGAAGACATCGGCGGCTTCGCCAATCGACATGTCATGTCTGGCATAGCCGATGATGATACCGCCGAAGACGTTGATGGCGGTGATCAGCAATCCGGCGATCGCGTCACCGCGCACGAATTTCGAAGCACCGTCCATCGAACCGAAGAAGGAGCTTTCCTCTTCCAGTTCACGCCGGCGGTGTTGGGCTTCCTTCTCGTTGATCAGGCCGGCGGAGAGATCCGCGTCGATCGACATCTGCTTGCCGGGGATGGCATCCAGCGTGAAGCGGGCGCCGACTTCCGCAATACGCGTCGCGCCCTTGGTGATGACGATGAAGTTCACGGTGATCAGGATCAGGAAGACGATCAGACCGATGACGAAATCGCCGCCCATGACGAGTTGCGCGAAACCGGCAATGACGCCACCGGCCGCGTCGTGTCCTTCATGCCCGTGCGAAAGAATGACGCGCGTCGTCGCGATGTTGAGCGACAGACGGGTCATGGTGGAGATCAGGAGAATGACAGGAAAGGACGAGAAATCCAGCGGTCGCTGAATCCACAGCGCCACCATCAGGATCAGGACCGAAAATGCGATGGAGAAAGCCAGCCCGATGTCGATCAGAAAGGGTGGAATCGGCAGGAAGAGGATCGACAGGATCATCACGATGCCGAGCGCAAAGCCGATATCACGGCCCTTCGGTGCGACCTTCGGGATGACTAGAGCGGGAGGTGTTGCCATCGGAAATTCCGTCTCTTCATGAGAGGCAGGCAACATTCATAGCTGCCCATACTGGAAACAGGCGTAACGCGCCAAACTTGCGCGAAGGTGGCATCGATAACGGAAAGAGGCGCTAAGACGTCTTTCGTCGCCCGTTTTGCCGCAAGCGCGTCAGAAGCCGCTTTGAATGCGTGAGAAGACAATATCGGTAAAGAGGGAAATCTGCGAACCGACAAAGGAAGCCGAAAGCGCAACCGTCACCAGAACGGCGAGGATTTTCGGCACGAAGGTCAGGGTCATTTCCTGCACCTGGGTCAGCGCTTGAATAAAAGCGATGACAACGCCGACCACCATGGCGGCGAGAACGGCGGGCCCTGAAGCGACGACGACCGTCCAGATCGCCGCCTGTACTATATCGAGGGCATCCGCCTCATTCATCCGCTATCACTTCACGGTAACACCCGGGCCGACGGTAAGCTCCTTACCGGTATCGAGCACGGCGATGATTCCATCCGAGTATAGCTTCACTTCCTTGACGACACCAGTCGTCTCGCCGTCGGCGCTCGTCACGGTCTTGCCGATGACCGCGTTGGCTTCGCTAAGCGAGGTCCGCTGCAGCAGGCTCTCGAGGTTGGTGTTGGTCTTGATCGTCTGCTCGACCTGAGAGAAGGTGGCAAGCTGTGCGATCTGCTCGGATGAATCCATCGGCTCGGTCGGATCCTGGTTTTTCATCTGCGCCACGAGCAGCTTCAGGAAGCTGTCGTAGTTCAGGCTGGCCGAAGCCGCATCCGTGGTCGAGGACGTCGTGGATGTCGAAGACGTCGTGCTGGTCGTCGTCGTGACGCCGCTTACCGCCATGGTGCAATCTCCTTGCGAATCTGCTCGATCGTTGCAGGGGCGATTTCGTGGTTGTTGAGGATCCGGTCCTCGATGGCATAGAGGCCGCGGATCGCCTTCAGAGCGTCGAAGGCCCGACCCTGCGTAACCATGCCGTCGATTCGCTTGAGTTCAGACACCACGTCTTCGTTTTTGAAGCAATTCAAAAGCATGACGACCGACTTGCGGAACATGTTGGTCGACTGTTCGGCACCTTCGGGATTGATGAGGATCATCTGGGCGATGAAATAAAGCTGCTTCAGCGGTGTGGTGGCATCTTCCGGCTGCAGAACGTGGTTTTCGAGCAGGAATGTCACGTCATTCAGAAATTCGACAGCGACCTTACGGTCGACACGCAACACCGCCCCATTAACAAAAATCCGTTCGCCCGACTTCAGCGAGATACGCAGTGTGCTTTTCATTTGAGTCCATCCCTGATGATGGTTGTGATGTCTATGATGCCCTGGAAGTTGGAAGATTCGCGTTTGCGAATCTTTTCCGTTTCGCCCAGAATCCAGATGGCGATGGAAATAAGGTTGGCGCGTAATTCGTCGTTCAGTTGATTGTCCGACGCACGAAGATCCTCGATGAACCGGATCCAGACCCGCCGCGTGTAGTAAATCGCCTCGATGGCCTCCCTCGAATACCCTTTCTGCTGTTTTGCCGCTGCAAGCAGCGCAATCGAGCGGTCGAGCACCTGCCTTTCGCGATCCTTGGAGTCGGCGACGCCGTCCTCCATGATCTCGGCGTATGAAAACTGATACATTCAGACATCCTTCATGTTTGTCCTGGTCCTCGCCGCGTCAGAGGAAATTGATCAAACTCAACTGCTGAAGCCGCGAGGTAAGCGTGTACGAGGTCTCAATTTGGGTCAGCAGCGTGTTCATGCGCGTCGACGCCTCGTAGGTATCAATCCCTTCGATATCCGTGATGTGGGTGTTGACCAGCTTGAGTTGGGACTCCAAGGACGTATTCGCCTTCTCTAGACGAGCCTCCGAGATACCGAGCGTACTGCTCGTCTCGATGAGACCGGTTATGCTTTGCTGCACATAGTTCTGTGCGGCGGAGTTTATGGTGCTACGGACCTCCGACGACACGTCCGCGCCCAGCAATTCGACAGTCATGACCGCGGCGAGAGCAAATTTGCGCACCCCATCGGTGTTGACGTTCGTCGTGCTTGCAACCACTTCGTTGGCGCTGATGCGGCTCATGACGTTCTGGCTCGAGGCGTCCGACCAGTCTGTATCCCACTGGGTCCCCGTATACATCGGCTCCAGCGTGTTCTCGATGAAGTCGGTCATCTGCGTCGACGTAAAGTCGCCCATCGTGGCGATGCCGTTGGTCGACATATAGGTCGATAGCGCGGTATCGAACGAAGCCTTGGCCGGCGAGGTGTCCGTATATTCCGTGAGCGGCTTGATGTCGGTATTGATCCCGGACATCAGGAATTCACCGTTAAACTGGACGTTGGCGGCGGCGGAGAACGAGCTGAGCGCGCCGTTGATGTCCGTCTTGGCGATCGAGAGCCTCGTTGCATCATCGTTGCCGAGGGTGGCGATCAGCGTGGTATTGATCTGCTCGGCCGCCGTGCGCATCGTCTCGAGCGACATCTGCGAAGCGGAGAGCCGCTGCGCCACCACGGCGTTGGTGTCCTTGAGATTTTCGAGGCGCTCAAGCTCGTTCTTGAGGCTTACCGCGCGAGATGTACTCGATCCGAGCTCGACACCGCTGTCGGCGTATTTGCCGGTGGTGACTTCCTGCTGGAGTTTGAGAACTTCCAACTGCCCCTGCTGGATGGTCATCCGCATGGCGTTTTGAACTGCCAGGTTGGAAACGAAGGACGTTTTCATATTTATCTCACGGTATCCAGAAGTGTTGTCAGCATTTCATCAACCGTGCTGAGCAGCTTTGCCGATGCTTTGTAGGATTGCTCGAGGTCGAGCATCAGCGCGAGTTCTTCGTCAAGGCTGACGCCGGTCGCGTTGCTGAGCGCCTGTTGCGTCTGCGCCAACATGACAGATTTGTTTTCTGCCGCCGTCGTCGCGCTTTTGCGCAACTGCTCCAGCCAGCCAATCGACGACGACGCGTAGGTCATGATCGTGGCGGTGCCACCGAGATCAGCGGTCGTGTCGAACGACATCGCGGTATCCATTGCGACGATATAGCTGTCCAGCAACTCGGTATAGCCCGAGCTTGCCGTGGTGTTGGAGCTTGTACCACCATTGACGGTACCGTCCCTCAACGTGGTGGGATCGGCTTCGGCAGCCGTATTGACGGCCAGACTGGAGGCTATTCCAGCAGTAATCGTGCCGGCCGCCGGAACGGTGGTGCCCGACCATACAAAAAGACCGGGAGCGCCATTTTCCTGGAACATGGTGACAAGACCACGCGCCATTTCGTCGAGTTGCGACTGCACCTTGGGCGCCAGATCGTCGCGCAATTGCAGGAGGCTCGCAAGCGTCCCTTCGGCGCTGGTGTTGCCGCCGGTTCCCGCCTTGATAGCAATGCCGTCGACGAGAACCGGATTCCCCATCACAGTCGCGTCATAGTTTGACGTCGGCGTGAAGGTGACCTTGCGCGGAATTGTTTCGAACAGCACCGTTCCGTCAGCGGAATAGATGACGGTATCCATGTTGCTGCGGGTCACCGTCGAGATGCCGACAATCTCGGCCATCGACTTCAGAACCGTGTCACGCTGGTCCAGCGCGTCGCTTGCATCCGCGCCTGTCGCCAGCGCGCCAACGATCTGGTTGTTGATCGTTTCGAACTTGGACAGAAGTTCATTGAGCGTCCCGACCTGCTCGAGAATCTCCTTGTCGGCATCCGCACGAACTTCCTGTACGGCGGTAGCGCTCGTGCTGATGGAATTTGCAAGGTCCTTCGCATCCGCAACCGTCGACGACGCAATGGTAATGTTGCTCGGCGACGCGGCATAGGTCTGCAAGCTGCTTCGGAACGTTGCCAGATAATTGGACGGTGACGAGGGATACTCGTCGCCGCCAAAGACAGACTGGATCGTCTGCAGCCCGTCGAGAAGACGGGACTGCGCCGATGACTCGGAAATGCTCGAGATGGTCTGTTTGAAAAGCGCGTCGTCCTGCGCCCGCTGGATCTTGACGTAATACTGCCCTTCCGAATCCACGCCCATCATCGCCAGTCGACGAACGTAGTCCCCGTTGCTGGAGTTGGCGATATTCTTCGACACGACGGCGGTTTGCTGCCCCGTGTTGGTGAATATCGTCTGGGCTGTGTTAATTGCGGAAGCGAGCGACATGGCGCAGTCCGTCCTTTATATGATCAACGCTTCAGGTTCACGAGAACGTCCAGCAGATCGGCGCCAGTCTGGAAGACTTTCGAGTTTGCCGTGTAGCTGCGCTGAGATTCGATCATCGACGTGAGCTCTTCGGCAATATCGACGTTCGAGCTTTCAAGTGCGCCCGAGATGATGTTCCCGAAGTCGCCAGAGCCTGCGAAACCCGTGACGATGACGCCGGAATCGACACCCTGGGAATAGACGTTGCCAGCCTCCGGCACGAGATTGTCGGGGCTCTGCACATTCGCCAGTGCAATGCGATATCGCGGCTCAAGCGTATTGTTTTCGTACTTGACGTAAACGATGCCGTCGTCGTCGATCTGGAACCCGGCGACCTTGCTCGGTGCGTTTCCGTCGATCGTGCCGCCATCCGGGTTGAACTTGTAGCCGAGCTGCGTGGTCTCGCTGAGGTCGATCTCGAGCGAACCGAGGTCGGCCCCCGTACCGGCAAGGCCCGTGATAGCCGCTGTCGTGATCGTCGCAGGCGTTGTCGTCAGGGCGCCGGCGGAGTCGAACGTCAATGCCTGCGTGCCGAGCGAGGTGCTCGTCTCGCGATCGACGATATCAACAGTCCAGGCGTTATCGCCGGTCTTTTCGTAGTTGAAGTCGAGAATGCGGGTGTTGCCCTGGCTGTCATAGACGATCAGCGAGGTTGTCGATATGGTGCCGTCGACATCGCCCGAATTCAAGTTGGCTCCCATCGATCCCGCCGTCGAACCTGTCGCGACGAGGCCGTCGGAGGAGAGATTGACCTTGCTCAAGCCGTCGAAACCGTTGACGACCACCGTCGGATCATCGCCGTCGCCGTATTCGTAGCCGAGCAGGGTGTAGCCTGCCGCATTGACGAGATTGCCGTCGCCATCCTGCGTGAACGCGCCGGCACGGGTGAGGAACTCCTCGCCGTTGGCGCCTTCGACGATGAAAAATCCGCCGCCATCGAGCGCAAGGTCGGATTCGGATGTGGTATAGACCTTCGCGCCTTCGGTCCCGATGCTGTAACGGGTCTTGGTCTCAACGCCGCCGGAATTGTAAGAACCGTTGCTCGAAGGCAGGATCATGGAAGAGAATTCCGTCGATGCCCGCTTGTAACCGGTCGTGTTGGCGTTCGCGATGTTTTCCGCGACCGTGCCAAGGCGGTTTGCCTGAGCGTTCATGCCGGAACCACCGGTTCTCATCATTCCGTAAAGACTCATGTCCGATCCTCGTTTTCGTCGTTATGGCAACTCTAGGAAGTGGGCCTTGCGTGAACCTGTCTTGAGAGGCCGGATCGGATGCCGCCACATCCGACCGCGGACATCGCGATCGTCAGCTCCAATCGATGCAGTAACCGAGGAAACGCTTGGAATCGATCGGATCGAAGCCGAGCTTCTTGCGCAGTTTCTTGCGCAGCTTGCTGATGTGGCTTTCCACGACGTTCTCTTCGACGTCCTCATCGAAGATGCCGTAAATGGCGTTGAAGATCTGGGTCTTGGACACACGTCGGCCGCGGTTGGAGACCAGATATTCGAGGATGCGGCGCTCGCGGCGCGGCAGGGGGAAAACGTCGCCATGCACTTCCGGGTCCCGGCCGTCGGAGAAAACCCGGATCGGGCCGATGTCGGTGTAGTTCGCCAAGGCCTTCAGGCGGCGGCGGATGGCCGCTGCGCGTGCAAGGATTTCCCGGGGATGAACCGGCTTGCGCACCACGTCGTCGACGCCGCAGTCGAAGAACGCCAGCGTTGTCTCCAGCGAGGGAGAATCGCTGATGGCAATCACCGGAGCCGAAGACCGGTCCCGGATGGCGCGGGGCAGGCTCATGGCCTTCTCGCCCTGGCCGATCAGAAACGCCTCTACGGCGTCGATATCGGTATCCGCCGCTGTTGAAACCCAGTCGCCAAATTCGCTTGGATGGAACCCGGTGGAGGGCACGCCCTCCCGTCCAAACAAGGAAGTATATCCGTCTTTCACGAGCTCACGCTCATCAACCACTACGATCATTCGTCCGCCTCCGAATCAGTATGGTGCCTCGATGGCACAAGAGATACGAATCGGGCGATTCATGAACAACTATGGGAACTTACTGGCAGAAATTAACAGTAGATTAAGATTTCTGTACCGATTTGATCTATATGTAGTACGTACATCAAAATGAGCCACTAAATTTTATGTGGAAACGTTAACGCCTCCTTAAGAAAGCGTTTGCAGTCATTTTTCCACCGCAATGTTGACGCAATCGCACAGCGCAGAAAAAGATGCCGACGAATCTCTTTAAAGTTGTATTATCGGCAGAAATTCGACGCGTTTGCGGTCCACTTTCCATAGCCGGTCGCGACCAGATTGGCGATCACGCGGCAGACATACTTCTTCTGCGCAGGGTCGTTGTTGGGGCCGGCATGATACCGGGCAACGGCCATTGTCCAGGTCTCGTGCCTGGCATGGAGATTGGCCAGGAAGCGGGCGGCGTATTCGACGTTCTTCCTCGGGTCCAGCATCTCGCTCGGCGAGGCAAAATTCTCGCCGTGGAAATGGTAGTTGATCTGCATGCAGCCGAGGTCGATCAGTTTGGCTCCTTGCCCACGAGCCTCGGCAAATCGTTGCAACACCTCCTGGGCGCTGTTGGCGAAATAGGCCTTGCCCTCGATGTTCATGGCATACGGCTGGAGCGATCCCTTGCGGCCGGTTTCCGTCAGACCGACGGAGTAGAGGATGCCCGCCGGAATCTGATACTTCGCCGCCGCAGCCGTAATCTCGCTCTCGCAAACGCCTGTATTGGCCTCAGCGCTACATATAGACGTCACCAGTCCGGCCAGGCTCAGCACCAGAAGACGCATCGCTCGTGCCTTCATTCCTCGTCCACCTTCCGCGGTCCTGCGGCTCGCTGCCGCTATCATTGTTCTGGCGCCTGCCCTGGGCCGGACCGTCGCCGGCCGTTTCGCGGCCTTGCTGACCCGTCTGAGGCTGTGCTTGCTGCTGTGTATCGTTGCCGCCGGAGCTGTCCGAGCTATTGAAGACAACGCTGACCTGATCCACGGCGAAACCCTGCGCACGCAGCGCTTTCACCATCGCATCCTGATCGTCGCTGAGCTGCCGGAAGGCGTCGCCGGTCTCAACCTTCAACTCGACCTGCAATTCGTCATCCTTGAGCCGCAGCGTGGCCGTCACCGTGCCCAGATCGATCGGATGCATCTGGATCTTCAGCGTGTTGAGAACCTTGCCGGTAGAAACCTCAGTCAGCGGCGCCGAAGCCGCCGTGCTCGACTGCAGGGAGTTCACCCATTCTGGATTGCTGGCGATCTGGCTCGTTATCGTCGACGCATTGCTGGTGGGAGCCAAACCGAGATAGCGGCGCGCTTCAACGACAGTCACGGTTTCGACCTTGGCAGTTGTCGGCGACGCGCCGCCACCTGCTTTGTCTTCATCCGATGCCACATTCATGGAGACAGTCTGACCCTTGCCGTCTGCCCGGGTGAACCGGAATATCTGATCGGACCCTGCCTCGGTGGCACTCTGAACGGCATTGGCGTCAGCCTCCAGACGGACCGGCGCTTTCGCCTCCCCGGTATCCTTCGAAGCAACCTTGGCCTTGCCGGCGCTCTCGGCCAGTGCCTGGAATTCGGAAAGCACCGGCGTCGTATCTGCCTGCGCCGTCGTGCCGACGTCCGTCGGCGCCTGGGTGGCGCCGAGGAGTGCTAGCAGATGGCTGACATCGGCGGGCGCTGTGTCCGTTGCTGTATCGGCGGTGTCGTGCGAATTCGACGGCAATGCTTCATCCGATTTCGCTGCATTGGGATCGCTGTGTTTCGCAAGCTGCGCCTTCGGATCCTTCAAGAGCACGTTCAACTCTTCGGCCGCCTGCTCATCGAGAATCTGGCCGGCACCGGCTGTCGCATCCGTGCAAAGATTGGCAAGATCGATCGACGCCCGAAGGTTGCCCTTGCCATCGGAGGGCGTCAAATTGGACTTCTGGCGACGAGCCTCCTGTTCGACGGCGGCCTCTTCCCCGGTCTGCGGCATCAGCATCTGCTTCGCGGCTGCGCGGAAGGCGGCTGCGTTGGCGCTTCCGAGCGCAGACTTCATCTCGCTGTCATCCGCTGCACCAGGCAAGGATAGCGAACTGTCCTGATCGGTCACGGCAGCATCGCCGTTGGACACAGTGTCGGTCGCAGCATCAGTGGTCTTCAGATTCTGCGACGCCGCGAAGGTCGCCTGCGTGCCGCCGTCCGTTGTTGTCTTCCCGCTGATCGAAATCGTTGGCTGTTTCTTCTTGCCGGCATCGGCAAAGGCATTTTCGAAAGCCGAACGCTGACTGGTCGCGTCCGCTTCCTTTTGCTTGCCGGCGGACTTGGCTGAACGTATCGGGGCCGTGCCCAGGAGGCTTTCGTCCACAAATGTCATTTCTCGTCTTCCCCCTTCAGGAGAGAATCGATCTCGTCGAGTTTCGAACGACCTGTGCTCAGAAACGCATCGAGAACCGGATCAGGCGGGCTCGCTTCTGACGCCGCCACCTGTTGCTGCGTTTTCTTCGATTGCGTCTCGCTCACCGCGGCGTCGAGCGCCGCTGCAAATGGGCTTAAGCCGCTGCCCGTCTCCGGTTCGCCCTGCCCTTCAGTGATTGCAGGGGCGATATTAGGAACGGACGCTTGCGTCAGGCTGTCTGGATCGGGCACGCGCAACACTTCCTGTGCAATGACCGTTGCTGCCTGGCGCAACGCGCGGTCACGCGGAGAGAGTTCCGAGTCAGGGATGGAACTGATCCCTTTCACCGCTTCAAGGATATCCTGGGAGGGAACCCCGACGAGCCCGGAATAGAGATTGGCCAGCGCCTTTGGTCCCGCATCGGCGACATCCGAAAGCGCTTGGGCACGTTCGGAGGCAAGTGTCGCCAGTTCCTGCATGCCGGCGATCGCCGCGCGCCGAGCAATGCGCAGATAGACTTCACGCTGCCGGGGCCGATCCATGAAACCAAGAATTTCCTGGATCTTGCCCTCGGTCTGCTCACCGTAGTTGGCGACCGCCAGTTCGACGAAGACATCGGCGAACTGGCTGGCATACGGAGACGTCAGGAAGCGCCGCGCATAGGAGAGCGAATAGGCAAAGCCCTTGTCCGGCATGTGGCCGCGGGTCGCCAGCGCAATCGACCGCCGCAAGGCGGCTTCCTCGATATTCGTGCCCGGCGCTGTCAACCGTGCCCAGTCGTAGTATTTCAGCGACGCGGCAGGATCCTGCTGCGCGCTGCCATTGCCGAGAACCAGATAGAGATAGGGGCCGATGCGCGCATTCCGGTATTCCGGAATGGCCTTCTCGAGATTCTCGACCATCAGCCCGCCCTTGCCGGCCAGGTAGTGGCTCAGCGCGTCGACGATACGGCTGTCGAAATTTCCTTCGACATCGCGGTCAGCGAGATAGGACAGCGTTTCCGGATTGCCGCCGCTCATGGCATAGATGAAAGCTGCGTCTACGTTTCTGGGATCATCGAAAACGGAAGGCTCCGCAGATCGCAGACGCTTGTCGATCGCACCGAGCATGAAACGCTGCATCTCGGCTGCCGAATGATCGCCGAGAACGATCGAGTCCTGGATATACTGCAGCGACCGCAGCATCTTGTAGGGCGCCAGATCCTCCAAATCGCCGGCATGCGCCGCGAGGCCCGGAAAGGCCCCGATGGCGCAGGCGCCGAGAAAGAGGGTGCGGATCGCCTTCAGCATCGCGTCAGCCCTGGTCTGTCTGCAGCAGGATTTCGATACGCCGGTTGGCCGGCGCCAGTGGATCCTTCGGAACCTGGAGACGCTTGTCCGCGAAGCCGCTGATCTGGCTGACACGGCCTTCGGCGAGACCACCGCGAACGAGCATGTAATAGGCACTCTGGGCACGATCGGACGAGAGCCGCCAATTGTCGTAGACGCCTTTCTTGAAAGGACGCCCGTCGGTATGGCCGCGGATGGCGATAGCACCGGTGCGCGCAGACAGGAGCTTGCCGATCTTCTCCATGGCTATCACCATGTCTTTCTCAGGCACGGCCGAGCCGACACCGAACATCGGCGTATCTGCCTGTTCGCTGATGGTGACAAGCAGTCCGCCCTCGGTCGGCGTCACCAGCAGGCCTTCGGCAAGCTTGCCGGCAGCCCCGCCGATTTCCTTCTCGATCTCGGCCTTCAGGGCCTTGGCGGCGTTGTCATCGGGCTTGGCCAACGTAGCCTGTTCAGGCTGAGCAGCCTGATCTTTCATTGCTGTGCCGGACTGGCCCTGTGCGGCTGCAGCGGCTTCCTTCGACGCATCGGCCGGCCCATCTCCGGCCTTGGCTTCCAGGCTGTCGCCGCCCTTTTCCGCGTTCTGCAATTCGACCTGCTTCGTCCAGAAATCCGGATCGAACGGGTCGCGATAGGCTTCGCCGCCTTCGGCGCCGGTAGCGGGACCAGAAGTTGACGCGCCGCCGTCTCCCTTGGCGCTGATATTGGCATTGCGGCCGGTTTCGTTGACGATTTCGGACATGACGGAATAGGGGTTTTCGAAGAAATCGGCGTCGGAATATTGTGTTTCCTCGCCGGAAGTCGCCGTCAGATCATCGCCGCTTTTCGCCGATCCCCCGGTCTTGGTCTCTGTGCCGTTCACCTTGGACTTCATCTGGTCTTCTTCACCCTTGGCGTCCTTGGCCGGCTGCTTGACGCCCTTTTCGGACGGCTTGGCATCGGTCAGCTGCACAGGGTTGAAATAGGAGGCAAGTGCTGCCTTGGTCTGCGGGTTGGCCGCATTGATCAGCCACATGACGAGAAAGAACGCCATCATCGCCGTCATGAAGTCGGCATAGGCGATTTTCCACGCGCCGCCATGATGGCCATCGTGATTGCCGCCATGGCGCTTGACGATGATGATTTCGTTCTTGCCGTGGTGATGGCTTTCATTCTCGCTCATGCCAGCACCTTCCTGACGGTATCCGCCCAGGCGGCCATTCGTGTCACCAGGATCGAATCGCCGAACTCGACCGAAAGGTCGATGTCAGCGGTTTCCTGGTGACGGAAGATCAGTGTTTCGTCATTGAGACGACGCTTCAGCGCCTCGAACAGAGCCAGTGGCCCTTTCACCGTGATTTTCGCACCTTCACCGGCACCGACGGCGTGGGCAATCATGCGCGCCAGGTCATCGACGGATTTGCGCAGCAGCACCTCCTCCATCACTGGCGCCAAGACGCGCGCCGTCTGGTCGGAAAGCATGGTCGCGAGTTGGGACGCCATGTCGGAGAAGCGATCGTAGATCATCGCCGCGATTTCATTGTCGCAGCGCACGCGCAGCGCCTCCAGCTCCGCGGCGTGGCGCTCGTTCAGCGCGGCGATTTCCGTTGCCTGCAAGGAACGCTGCTCGGCTTCGGCTTCACGGCGCCCTTGCGCGAAGGCGTCGCGACGCTCTGCCTCGAGATCGACCTGCGGTTCGGCCTGCGGCTTCATGGCAAAAGCACCATCGGCTGGGAAGTCTTCATCGAGGTCCGGGAAATATCGCGGCGGAACCATCTTGAGATCGACCTTGGGAGCACTGAAATCCTTGAGATAGCGGGAAATGGACGCGCTCATCGGTTGCCTCCCGTGACTCCGGTCGTCGTTTCGGCCACGGTTTGGCCCGCCCCCTGATTGGTTGCGCACGGCATTTGGCTAACGGGCCTGAAAACAACAGACTGTGACACTTCCGGAATGTCTCCTTCAGGGCCCCGCGGAACGGCAACGCCGCATGGCCCGAACATTTTCAATCCGTACCGGCTCGCCCTCCGAAGAATCCGGTGGCGCAGGCCGCATACAACGGCAGCACAATATTCATATTGCCTGGCAACCGAGATGAGGATGGTTGCGGTTGGAGACTACCCAGCCAAACTTGTGCGAAAATGTAGGTCGGTCATGTAATCGCGGGTCTCGACGATAGGCTTCTATCATCGGGACCCGGAATGAGGTGTTGGACCGCGCTTGGGCAATTAGCGCGGTCCAACCGTTTCCGCCCATGCCGATGACCGGCGGCACGGGGGGAAAGATATCGCCGCCGCTTCGCAAGGCGGAGGCGGCGATGAACCGGAAAAACGAAGACCGGGCCTATGCCCACCGGCCCTCCGGGATCGCTTACTGCTGGAAGAGACGCAGGATGTTTTCGGAATTGGTGTTGGCGATCGACAGTGCCTGCACGCCAAGCTGCTGCTGCGTCTGCAGTGCCTTCAGCCTCGTCGATTCTTCGTTCATGTCGGCATCCACCAGGCGACCGACACCCTTGTCGATGACGTCCATCAGGTTTGCGACAAAGTCTTCCTGCATGTCGATACGGCTGGTGATGGCACCAAGAGTCGACGCGGCATCGGTCAGGTTGCTGAGCATGGCATCAACGGCGCTGATCATGCCATCGATGTCGTCGTCGGGGGTGTCCGTGGCAAGCGTGATTTCGCTACCGGCCGCGGTCGTCGCGGAGCCCGCGTCGATCAGGTAGTAAGTCGCATCGGCTGTCGACCCACTGGATGGCTGGACAACGGCGACGTCCTGGGTCAGGCGGCCGAGCTGCGCATCATTCGTGTCAATCAGGATCGACGAGGCCGTATCGTAATCCAGGGTCGAGACGGAAACGGTGCCGTTCGTTGACCGGTTGAACGATGCGACAATCGATTTGACGCCCGCCGGGGTCGTCGTGTCGTTGTAGAGCCAGTTCTCGCCCGAGAAGGAAGCCGATTCGGCAGCCGATGCCAACTGGTTCTTGAGTTCGCTGAGCTCCTTGTTGATCTTGGTCTTGTCGACGCCCGGCTCGCGCGCTGCGACGAGCTTTGCCTTGATCTCGGAGACGACTTCGATGGCCGAGCTCATGCCGGCATAGGAGGTATCGACCTTGGCGGCGCCCAGCCCGAGCGCGTCCTGAACGGTCGACAGCGCGGCGTTGTCCGAACGCATGGTGGTCGCGATCGACCAGTAGGCGGCATTGTCCGCGGCAGTCTCGACGCGATAGCCGGAGGAAATGCGGCTCTGCACGTCTTCCATGTTCGTATTGATCGAACGCAACGTCTGGAGGGCGGCCATAGCCGCAGAATTGGTGAGGATGCTGGTCATTGGTCATTGCCCCAGTTCAAAAATTAAACGGAACATTCCGGATTGATGACCGGCAGCGACGGGACCAGCGTCATGCAAACTGCCCCATGTTTAGCCCAAGGACAGCCTATCGCTCTTAACGAACACTTAACGACGACATGGTTAACAAACCATTAATGGCGTTAGCAAGTGGGTAATCAAAATGAACAAAAATAAATTTGAATTGCTGAATCGTTAAGATCGGCGACGGCCAGGGTGAGAATCGGGATAGGGGGAGGCCTC
>UCMT01000052.1 GCA_900473795.1 Hyphomicrobiales bacterium
CTGCGCCACCTGCGCCGCCATCGCCCGCGCCGCCGCCGGCACCTGCGGTGTTGCCGCCGCCGGCACCGCCCGTGGCGTCGCCGCCATCACTGTCGACGATGACGGGGTCGATAAGACCGAGAACAACGCCAATGCCGGTGTTGGCAGCGCCGCCCGTGGCGTCACCACCGTCTCCGGCGTCCGAAGCGTCGCCGCCGTTGGCGTTTCCGCCGTTTCCGCCGCCTGCGCCGTCGCCAGCCGTGTTGTTGCCGCCGTTGGTGCTGTCACCGGCAAAGGCCAAGCCAGCACCGAGCCCCAGACCGAGCCCCAGGCCGACGCCAAGACCTTCACCGCCGTTTCCGCCGCGGCCACCGTCACCGTTGCCGCCGTCGGCAGCGCCGGTTGATGCGGCTCCGCCGGTGGCTGAACCACCGTCGGCATGGCCGCCTTCACTGATGCCTCCGGCTGCCAGACTGAGGGCTAGACCGCCAGCGCCGTCACCGCCAGCGCCAGCGCCGCCAGTGGCATCACCGCCGCCTGCGCCATCGCCGCCATCGGCATCTGCGTCGCTACCGCCGTCGCCGCCGGAGCCGCCGCCGTTGATGCCGTCAGCTGCTGAAGCCGATCCGCCACTGGCGTTGTTGTTGAGCTCGAACGTGCCGTCATTGCTGACCTCGGCGCTGCTCAGCTGATCGTTATCCTGGAGGTTGGCGACCTGGTTGATGACGTTTGCGACGTCGTTGCCGGCGCCATCCAGGGCGTCGTTGAGAATATCGTCGAATTTGATGTTGAATACACCATCGACGGAGCTGCCGCCGCTGACGTCGATGTCAGCGAAGTCATCGTCGGAGGGCAGGTAGTCATCCAGACCAATATCCACCGTAACACCGACGTCAACGGTCGTCGTATTGACGTTTTCGTTGGTGTTCTCGCTGGTGTTGAAATTGCCATTCAGGTTCCCATTTCCGTTGAGATTGAGGTTCCCGTTACCGTTGAGATTGCCGTTTCCGTTAAGATTGTAATTTTCCGATTCCTGTTCTTGCTTTTGTTCCTGCTCCTGTTCTTGTTCCGGGTCGTCGTCGTAGAACTTCAGATCATGGTTGTTCCTGAGCTTGTCCGACATTGTCGTGTCCTTTTTCTGGATCCGCGACAGCTTGACCGTTATTCATCTTCTATACGGTCTTGACCGCGCAGATATCGTTGCTCGAAAAGCGGGCATGCCTCGCAAGACCGCCTGCTGCTGTTTCCAAAGTCGTGATTAATCGATTGACTGCTCCTCCCTGAATATTGGTGAGAGGGGTCGCCTGATTGAGGCTCGCTACACTGAGCCGACGCACCCCGAAACGGCCCATAGACGCAAGCCGCGACAGAGAGACTGTGACTCTTGGATGGAGAAGGTAAGTTGCTCTTTAGAGCTAGTACCCCCACTACGCGTGGTATCCAAGATGGAACGAAGCGCGTTAGTCATCTCTTACGGAGGGCTGCTTCACGCCCACCGGGTGCTGGGCGTTGCGGGTGGCGCACTATCGCGACGTTGTCGCCGACAGGATGCGGACAGGCACGGCGACCGCAGATGAAAACCCGTTTTCCTGATGGGATGAAGATACTTACGTGTTGCGGGGATGAGATCCCCCACCGTGATGCGCATGCGCAGAACCGCGGATCATCAGTCGTGGATTACCCCGCGCCAGGTCTGCTACCCCCTTGAGTCAAGTATTTTCGGGAAAAGTGCACCAAAGACGTAGCCCCTGTTCCCAACTGCCTCTTAGTGCTGACCTATACTTTACCCTCTTGAGAGAGCGGGGGGATGCCACCTGGTAGTTCATTCGATCTATTTCCAACCGAGGTTCTTTGGTTTACGGTTTTTGAGACGGGGGAGAGAGCAGCCGCACACTTCCGCGATACCGCATCCGGGGAGGCAGGCTAGATGATGCATATTGCGCCTCGCGTACAGCATGCCGCCAATTCGCCGGGCGGATACCTTTGTTCGAGCGCTGATCTGGTGCCGGGCGACGATGCGTAGGTTCCAGGACATCCTGCTCCTGCTGGGGCAGTTGAATTATACTTGGACAAATACCGAAAGCCTGCTGATTCACATGATTGCGGGGCTCGCCCTGTCGGACAAGGAGACGGCAATCGTCATCTTTCTGACGCTGAACACGCCTCGCGCGCGGATTGATCTCGTGGAGCGTTTGGCCAAGATGCAGAAAACCCCGGCCGATTGCCGGAGCGAAATTCTCGACGTGACACGGCGCTTGTCCGAGGAGGCCAAACTTCGAAACAAGTACAATCACTGTATCTATTCATTTGATCCGGATAGCGGTCGGGGACTAACGCAATCGATGCGGATTTTCGAAAGCAAGGATGAGATAAAATACGGGAAGATCGAAGAGCTTGATGATCAGGAGATCAACCGGATTAGGGCAAGCATAAAGTCCCTGATCGACATAAATCAGTGCTTTTGGAGAATCACCGAGAAATACGGTTTTCCGAGGTAAGCTGTGAACAACAAACAAGAATGAGCGGTCAGCCTGATAGACGGCCGAAATCGACTCGAGGCCAGGATCAAGCCGTTGATAAATCTGGAGCCGGTAGCGGCTTCATTGAAGCCCTGACCGGGCTGCGGAGACGTGACGGCCAGACTGGCAGGCGTGCTTTTACTGCACAAGACTATCGTGCCGAGTGAAGCCGATGGAGGAGCGGGATGGCAGAACCGGGGAGCAGTGCGCCCGGAACCCAAGGAGACTGCGCACTCGAGGTGTTCGGCGAGACAGTGATCATCCGCCGCGATCCAGGCGGCGCGCTCGACGTGGCCGTGATCGAGGAGATCGTGCCGCCAGGCGTGGCTGCACCGCTGCACCGCCATGGCCGGGAGGATGAAATTTCCTACGTGATCGCAGGCGCGTTCCGAATCTGGCGTGGCAACGAGTGTTCGACGTCGGCCCTGGCGGTATCGCATTGTTACCCCGCCATCAGGTCCACTCCTTCAAGAACATTGGTACGATCCCCGGCCGCCTCTTGACCGTCATCGTACCCGCAGGCTTTGAACGCTTCTTCGAGGTGGTTGCCGAGCGCCGTCTCGGAAACGGGAACCTGGACGAGATTGCGACTGTCGCGGCGTGCGAGTTTGGGCTGGAGATACTGGGACCGCCGCCAGGCTGAGTTCCGGCCCATGTCGGTACTTGAGTCGTTGTATGAACAAGGGTTTTTCGGCCACCAGGCCAAAAGCAGAATTCGTGAGTGGGGTGTAGAGGTGGAACAGAACTCGGAGATCGGCCCAGCCAGACCTGACGACTTCACTGCCATTCGAGCCTTGTGCAACGGCTTCATCGACTGGTGCCGGTCGCGCTATGGGGAGAACGCCTGGTTCGTCGACCGCTACTACACGCCAGAAGCATGGGCCGCGCTCCTGGACAGTCTGCCGAGGCTCCACTCGGCTCCCGATGGGGAGATCCTTGTTGCCCGCCTGAACGGAAAGGTTTACCCGTTTTTTACCTGCACCTGGGGGCCGCCTCACAGAAGGACTATCAATGCATTTTTCAGGGGTCGCATGGCCTACCTCCAAGCGGCTCTTGCACTGCCCACAAGAGCCCAATAACACCAACTATCTGACTGCTTCGTCGAAGTAGAAGAACTCCTTTCGGGGCGCTTCAGCGGTTTCGGACTTGAAGAACGGCAAGAAATTGTAGCCGTCTAGATGGGTCTTGAAGGTTTTTTCGCCGATTTTTTGCCCTTCCAGCAGCAACCGGCGAGAACCCGGCCTCAGCAGCCGGGTTCCCGCCGTAGATTGGCTCCGACGGGAGCGGTACCGAATGCGGTTGCGAACCCGTTAGCAATCAATGCGCGTCTCATGCCCAACCTCCGACATCGATTGACGGGGCATTCCCAGAGGAAGTGGCTCCCGTTGGGAGCCACTATAGCTACGCACCTGGAGGCGGTTGTTGCGAGATCAGTTCCTCTGAGCAGACAGTTTTTTCATGACCGCGTCGAGATTGAAGCTCGCAGGCTTTTGCCGGATAGGAAATTCCTGAAAACTCTCCAGCCAATTGGCAACGACCGCCTGCGACGGAACGACGACGAAGGCCCGGTCGAAAAACCACTTTTCATACTCCATGGATGTGTCGCCACGTTCGAAAGGGTCCGACCTCAAGTTGAAGAGAAGAGGTGCCCGCAGCTCAGTAAAGGGTTGCCGCCATACGCCAACGCCCTCGTGATCCTGCGACTTGAAGACAACCTTCCAATTCTCCACACGCACGGCAACTAGCTCGCCGTCGTCGTTCCAGTAAAGGAAATCGCGCCTGGGAGTCTCGTTGGCGCTGCCGGAGAGGAACGGCATCAGGTTGTAGCCGTCGAGATGGACCTTGAAAGTTTTCGGACCAGCGGTGTAGCCCGCCAGGCATTTCGCGACGATGTCCGGTTCACCAGCCGCTGCACAGAAGGTTGGGATGAGGTCGTAGTGCGAAAACGCATCGTTGTGGACGGTCCCTGGCTTGATGACACCGGGCCAGCGAATGCAAGTCGGAACCCGAAAGCCGCCCTCCCAATTGGTCGCTTTCTCTCCACGGAAAGGTGTGTTGCCACCGTCCGGCCATGTCATGACTTCTGCGCCATTATCGCTGGTGTAGACGACGATAGTGTTGTCAGCGATGCCAAGATCGTCGAGTTTCTTCAAGAGCTGCCCAACATGGCCATCGTGCTCGACCATGCCGTCTGGATAGATGCCCAACCCGGTTTTGCCGTCGGACTCCGGCTTGAGATGCGTGTTGACGTGCATGCGGCTTGAGTTGAAATAGCAGAACCAGGGGGTGTCCGCGTTCTGCTTGCGGTCGATGAAGTTGAGGGCCGCCGCCAGGAACTCCTCATCAACAGTCTCCATGCGCTTCTTGGTCAGCGGCCCGGTATCTTCCACTTTCCCGTCGGCCGATGCCTTGATGACCCCGCGCGGGCCAAAGCGCTTCCCGAATTCCGGGCTCTTCGGATAGTCTGGGTTTTCCGGCTCCTCTTCGGCATTGAGATGGTAGAGGTTTCCAAAGAACTCATCGAAGCCATGGTTGGTCGGCAGGAACTCGTCCTGGTCTCCGAGATGGTTCTTGCCAAACTGACCCGTCGCGTAGCCAAGTGCCTTAAGGAACTCCGCGACGGTCGGGTCTTCAGACCGAAGCCCGATGTCAGCACCGGGGAGCCCGACTTTTGTAAGGCCTGTCCGGATCGGTGACTGCCCGGTAATGAATGCAGCACGTCCGGCCGTGCAGCTCTGCTCGCCGTACCAGTCGGTGAACATAGCACCTTCGTTGCCGATACGGTCGATATTGGGCGTCCGGTAACCCATCATCCCGCGATGGTAGATGCTTGGGTTAAACCAGCCGATATCATCTCCCATGATCATCAGGATGTTTGGCTTCTTGGTCCCGCTCGTTGCGGGAGCAGAAGTTTGCTGCGCGGACACGGAGCCTGTGACCAGCGGTGACAGCGCGGTCGCGGCCAACGCCGTTGTGGCGACCAGGATGCTGCGCCGACTGAGATTGGGCCCCTCGGGATATTCCGAAACCTGAGTATCGCCAGAGTTATCTGTCATGAGCGTTTCCTCCGTTAACTTCATAGGGAACGGTGTTCCCGGCAGACTAAACGTTTCGAGGACGTCACCACGCGCGGTGTTGGGACCGTCGTTTTACCGGTCTAAGCACGACAATTTCTTCATCATACACCTATTCTCGTTTTCGGGCGTGAGCTTGATCAGGTCTTCAGCCCTCCTGAAGGCAAGGAACGCGCGGACAAACTTGCGGAAAGAACGCCTTTCGATCCAGAGCGGCAAACGTGTATGATCAGCGGATGGTGGTACCGAACGGATTCGTGGAGGATTGGGATGGTAGGCCTCAAATGCTTATCTTCTAAACGCTATTACCAAGTCGGCATCTTGGTTGTTGGGTTTTCGGGGGCATTGGCAGCGTCATCGCCCGCTTTGGCCGACGAGAGCGGCATCCGCGTCTGGTTGCCTGGAACTTAAGGCAGTTTCGCGGCCATGCCGGGAGAGCCCGGCTGGTCGTTCGCTACGCTCTACATTCACCCCTCAGCGAGCGCCGGGGCAGATGTCCGGTTTCCGCGCGGCGGCAATATCGATGTCGGCATCGACGGCCGTGGTGACCTATTTGCCTTCGGGCCAACCTACACCTTCGATCAACCCTTTCTCGGTGGCCAGGCATCGTTGAGCGTCCTTGCAATCGCGGGGCGCAACAATGCGTCAGTTGACGCAAGATTGACCGGCCCGGGCGGCGGTATGATCTCCGGGAGTCGCAGCGCGTCGGTAACCGCTTTCGGCGATGTTCTCCCGCAGTTCACCGTCAAACGGAATGACGGCACCAACAACTATATGACCTACCTCATGGGGCTGCTTCCAGTCGGCTCCTATGACCCGGATCGCCTCGCCAATCTCGGCCTTGGCCATGGCGCGGTCGACGCGGGAACAGGCTACACCTACCTCGACCCGGCGACCGGACGCGAATTCTCAATTGTGGGTGGCCTGACAATTTCGAAAACCCGGACACCGATTGCTAGAACGGCATTGACGGCCATATCGACTGGGCGGCATCGCAATTCCTGAACGAACACGTCCAGGTCGGCCTAGTCCGCTACGCTTTCCAGCAGTTGACAGGTGACAGCGGCGACGGGGCGACACTGGGCGACTTCAAGTCGCGCGTCTTCGGCGTCGGTCCGCAGGTCGGCTACAAGTTCAATGCCAGCGACACCACCGACGGCTATATCAATCTGAAGGGCTACTACGAGTTCGGCGCAAAGAACCGTGCCGAAGGGTGGAATCTTTGGCTGACGCTGGCCTTCTCAGCAGCGGCTCAGAAGTAGGAGAACAATTCGCAGGAGGCTATAGTGGCCTTGTTCCGGCGGAAGTCGACGACGCTGATACTCACCGCCTTCTTTGGGCAGGACCTGTCGTAGCTGGGGTTGCCCCGACAAGCCCCGTGACTTCAACATCGAAGGTTGCGGGTCGATTCATAGAAACCAGCGTCCCGAACAGTTATCCGTCGGGAGCAGCTGGAGGCTTTCATTGTAGAAAGACAGGGTGTGCACCATGGCTCGAATTATGTTGATCCTACTAGCCCTTGTATCTTCGATGGGATGCGCGTCGGCGAAGGACCTCTCCGCCAGTGACCTCAATGCTCGCGTTATCGAGCGCCGCGCCTTCGAGGCGGTCATCTGGGGAATGCCTGCGGTGAACTATGACCTCATGTACCAGCAAATGCTGAACCTTGGCGGCAAGCCCAATCAGATTGTCTATTGGTCAGGGCTGTTCGACTGGCAAAACCAGACGCTGACGCCCAATCCCGACGTCATCTACCTGATGGCATTCTTCAACACCAAGGACGGGCCTGTGGTGATCGAGATTCCACCGGCAGGCGATGGTGTCATCAACGGCAGCATCATGGACCCGTGGCAAGCCGCCATCGAAGATGTCGGGCCTGCTGGCGTCGATAAGGGTGTGGGCGGAAAGTATCTGGTCCTACCACCGGACAACAAGATGGCAGTGCCAGATGGTTACATCCCGCTACCCTCTGCGAATTACCAAGGCTACGCGCTGCTACGGTCCATTCCAAAGACCGGCAACAAAGCCGATGTCGAGGCGGCCGTAGACTATGGCAAGCGGATCAGGCTCTACCCGTTTAACCAGGCTGCCAATCCCCCCAAAACGGTCTTCCTCGATGCCCTCGGCACCGTCTACGATTCCGCAATTCCGTACGATCTGCGCTTTTTTCAATCCCTTGATCGCTTCGTGCAGAGCGAACCCTGGCTCGTCCGAGACAAGGCAATGATCGACCAGTTAAGGTCGCTCGGCATTGAGAAGGGCAAACTGTTCCAACCCGACGCGGCAACGCAAGCCATCTTGAGGGAGTCGGCGGCAGAGGCACATGCATGGCTGGATTGGCAATATGAAACCACCTTCGCGCCCTATTACGAAGGACGCCAGTGGGTTCTTCCAATAGCGCCCGATGCGATTAAGGGGCTTCAGAGCCAGTATTCGGACCCTGACAGCTACGCTGTCGATGGACGCGGCGTCACTTATACGATGGCGTTTTTCAGCAACAAGCATTCCGGCATCGGTCAGTTCTATTTGATGACGATCAAGGACAAGCACGGCCGACCCTTCGAGGGCTCCAGCACCTATCGCCTCACAATCCCCGCGCATGCCCCTGTCAAACAATATTGGTCGGCCACCGCTTATGATCGAGCCACCCACACCCTCATTCGCGGCCAGAAAACGCTTAGTCGATCCTCGCTCAGCCCCGGCCTGGCGAAGAACGCCGACGGATCGGTGGACGTCTTTTTCGGCCCCACAGCTCCAGACGGCAAGGAAGCGAACTGGGTGCCGACAGACCCGAGCGGCAAGTTCGAGGTGCTGTTCCGGTTCTACGGACCAGAGAAGCCGGTGTTCGACAGGACATGGATGCTGAGTGATATCGAAAAGGTCAACTGAGGGAGGCTGCTATGAAAATACTCCTGCTATCAGCGATGCTTGGCGTCGCTATCGCCTCAAACGTCGAGGCACAAACACCCGATCAACATGGTTGGATCGGTACGGAAACAGTGAAGACGCGTTTCGGCGATTTCAAATTCAAAAACGGCTATCCCGATGACGTCGCGGCGGCGAAACTCAGGGATGTTCTGCTGATAAGCCGCGGGACCGAAGCGTATCTGACGCAGATGCCTGCGGTTTCCTGGTATCGGACCTGGAAAGGAACGGCAGCAGCGGGTGACAAGATGCCCAACCAATTGGTCGTCTGGGAAACGCTCATGGATGCCAAAACCTTGCTGCTGACCGGTAATACCGAAACGGTATACGGGCTTGCGGCAATCGACCTCAAACGCGACGGTCCGGTTATCGTGGAAGTTCCACCAAAGATGCTCGGCGGTTTCAGCGATCTCTGGCAGGAGCAAATTGCCGGTATCGGACCAACCGGCACCGACAAAGGCGTTGGTGGCAAGTTCTTGCTACTGCCACCCGGCTATGATGGGCCTGTTCCGGGTGGCTATCTCGTCGGTAAAGCAAAAACGTTTGGTGTGGTTCTCGGAATGCGCGGCTTCCTAGTGGATGGCAAACCGGGTCCTGCTGTCGCCTTGATGAAGAAAACACGCATCTATCCGCTCTCGCAGGCAGACAAGCCACCACAAATGGCCTTTGTGAACGGGTCGGGTAATGAGATCGATACGCTCATGGCGGAAGACTTTCAGTATTTCAACGATCTGGCGGTACTAATCGAGCGCGAGCCCTCCGACATCATCAACACCGCTGAGCGTTTCCAACTCGCCTCTATTGGCATTGAGAAGGGCAAGCCCTTTACCCCCGACGCGGACAAGAAGGCTGCACTTGCCGAGGCCGCGCGGCTGGGGGCGGCATTGGCGCGTACCAACAGTTTCGCCTCCACCGATCCGGCACGGCTTACTTACCTCGACCGGAAATGGGAGTGGGCGTTCATCGGCGGCAACGCGAGCTGGGATGCGCAAGGTTATGTCAATACGGACCGCCGCGCAGCATTTGCCTATATCGCCGTGGGTATGTCGCCCGCTATGGTGGACAAGGTTGTCGGACAGGGCTCGCAGTACCTCTGGACGATGCGTGACAGCCAGGGGAACTATCTGGACGGCGACAAGACCTATCGCCTCCATCTACCTGCGAACATTCCGGTCGTGAATTTCTGGTCGGTCGTTGTCTACGATTCCCGGAGCCGGTCCGAGCTTCGCAACGGTGAACCATTTCCCAGCGTAAGCCAGTATACCGGCCCCAAAGCCAATGCCGATGGTTCCATCGACGTGTATTTCGGTCCGACTGTGCCTGCAGGCAAGGAGAAGAACTGGATCAAGACCATACCGGAGAAGGGTTGGTTTACTCTCCTGCGGTTCTACGGTCCCAAGAAGGAATTCTTCGACCAGTCGTGGAAGCCGGACGACATTGTTGAGGCGCACTGAGAGGTCGCCCAGGCAATGCGATCCTTTAACACATCAGCATCTCGCGATGGTCGCTGCCCCAGTAAATGACGGTAACACCTTGAAGTTTTACAGCAAAGCCGATGGCATCCATCCGGTCGGTGAGATGACTTCAAAACCCGCGAATTTCGCAAATACTATAACCGAACGACTAAAACGTCCTGTCTGATCGCATTATCACCGTGCGGTGGTAACACTCGCAGAGGGAGTGTGGTCCAGATGTGATGTCGTTTCATAGTCCGGTAAGCAATGCCTGCTATAGTTGACAAGCAGACTAGTCTTGTTACCTCTAGATTGAACGGAGACGCGCCAGTAGCGACATGTTCACCTGGCCGAAGGTTCACGCGCGAAGGAAATTCAGCGTTCGCCCAAAAGCGGAGCGAGGTCACACGCTTTCCGGTCGATATCTGACAAATCGACAAGCCTTCCTGTCGCATTTACTTTATTAGTAACTAATTATATTTCCGTTCTTCTCCCAACTCTTCTTACAGCATCAGGAATTTAGTGCTCGAACCTGTGTCGACACAGGTATTTTGTGTTTCACCTACTAAAACCCACAAATTTTAGGGTTGTTCAAGGTCAAATACTGATGAATGCTGATACCGCGCAGCAAAGGCGAAATCGCGATCGCGAACCCTGCTCAGCGTGAGAACGGATGCTTGAGATGAGGATCCTGAACCATCGCATCACACGGATCGCGGTCGGCATTTTGCTCCTGGTGCTTGTTGTCGTCACCCTGTTGCCCGGGGTGACGGGCTTCACCAGCCTGGATGGCACAGTCAATGCACGCCTTGCAGTCATTAACGCGCCGATCGACGGCGAGGTTGCGAGCTCGCCGCTGCGGATTGGAACGCCGATGAGCGAGGGGCAGTCACTTGCGACCATTCGCAACGAGCGCGTCAACCGGGCAATCCTTGCGTCCCTGCGTTCAGAACACCGTACCGCCGTCGAACGTGTTGCCGCACTCGAGCGGGAGCGCGAGGAACTCTCCCAACTGCGCAATCAGCTTGCCGAACGGCTCGAGGTCTTCCAGCGCGCGACCATTGCCAGCCTGGAACGGGAATTGGAGATCCTGCGCAAGCGTGTCGAAGTAGCACGCGCCCAGGATCTGGTCGCAAAGGTGGATCTCGGCCGCAGGCAGGATTTGGAGTCGAGAGGCATTTTCACCCGTAAGATGGTCGAGTCGGCGCAGGCCGCCGGCGCCGCGACGGGCGGCGAGGTCGAGGTGAACAACCTGACGGTTGAATTGCTGCAGCAGCGATTGGACGCCGTGCGCCAGGGCATATTCGTCGGCGGCGATGGTCAAAACGACGTGCCCTACTCCCGCCAGCGACAAGACGAGGTGATCCTTCGCATCAACGACCTCAACACGCGGATAGCCGAGAACAAGATGCGGGCGGGCGAGAGCGAGCAACAGATGGCCGAGGAGGAGCGCCGCGTTCGCAGCCTCGAATCGGCCGCGATTCTCTCGCCGTTTGAAGGTGTGGTCTGGAGCAGGAATATCGTTGGCGGTTCCAACGTCATCTTGAACAACGAGATGATGCGCGTGCTCGATTGCCGTGATTTGTTCGTCGATATTCTCGTTCCCGAGGTCGACTACGACGAGATCTATCCCGGTCGCGAGGCGGAGGTACGGCTCTTCGGGCGCGCCGAGGTCTTCAAGGGAAAAGTGCAATCGGTCAAGGGCAGTTCCGCTGTCGTCGAGAAGGATCTGCTGGCCGCCAACGAGCCGGAAACCGACGAGCGAAATGCCAGAATCCGTATCCTGCTTTCCGCTTCGGCACTCAATACCGACTTCGCCAATTTCTGCCAGGTCGGTCGAACGGCCCAGGTACGTATCTCCAAACGCGCGGTCCGACTGTCACAATGGATTGAAAGCCTATGGTTCAGTCTCTTCTAGCCCTGGCGCCGATCTTTGGGGTCATTGCATTCTTTCTTATCGGGCCGTTCAATTGGTCGCGACGTCGAACGTGGACGCGGGCGGTCACCTGCGCCTTCGTTGCGGCAGTGGCAGCGCGCTACATGCTCTGGCGGCTGACGGAAACGGTTCTTCCCTATCCAAATGACGGCGCCAACTTCTATTGGGTTTGGTTCATCTTCATCGTCGAACTTCTGGGCTTCTCGGAGGTCGTCCTCTTTCTCATCCTGATGAGCCTGTACGTCGACCGCAGCGCCGAGGCAGACCGGCTCGCGCGGGCGTTCTTTCAGCGGCAGCAAAGCCAATTGCCCACGGTCGACGTCTTCATCCCGACCTACAACGAACCACTCGACGTGCTTGAGCGAACGATCGTCGGAACGCTGGCGCTCGACTACCCGAAGGACAAGCTGAAGATTTATGTGCTCGATGACGGCCGTCGCGACTGGCTCAGGGCCTACTGCGAACGACACGGTGCGATCCATGTGACCCGCAGCGACAACGCCCATGCAAAAGCGGGCAATATGAACAATGGCTTGCGCGTCAGTTCCGGCGATTTCGTCGCCATCTTCGACGCGGACTTCGTGCCTTATCGTCATTTCCTCAGGCGAACGTTGCCGTTCTTTTCGGACGAGGCGATCGGCATCGTTCAGACGCCGCAGCATTTCTTCAACGTTGATCCGGTGCAATCCAATCTCGGCCTCGAGAACATATGGCCGGACGAGCAGCGCCTGTTCTTCGACGAGATTGCGCCGAGTCGCGATGGCTGGGACGTGAGCTTCTGCTGCGGCTCCTGCTCGATCGCCCGCCGCAAGGCGGTCGACGCCATCGGCGGGTTCCCGACCGAGTCAATCACGGAAGATCTACTGACAACGCTTTCGATGCTCAACAAAGGCTATAAAACCCGCTACTTGAACGAGCGGCTGTCGATGGGTCTGGCGGCCGAAAACCTAACCGGCTATTTCGTCCAGCGCGAACGTTGGTGCCAAGGGGGCATCCAGACGCTCTATCTGCACAACGGTCCCCTGCGGGGACCCGGGCTTTCCCTCTTCCAGCGGATCATGTTCCTGCCGATGTCCTGGCTGGTGCAATATCTGGTCCGCGTCATGGTACTGGTCGTACCTATCGGCTATTTCTGGTTCGGCGCGCTGCCGCTCTATTTCACCGAGGTTGCCGATTATGTCTCCCACCAGGTGCCGCTTTTAGCCGCCTATTTCCTTTTGATGCTCTGGATCACGCCGACCCGCTATCTGCCAGTGGTCTCCAGTGCCATAGGTACTTTCGCGGCGTTCCGCATGCTGCCAACAGTGATCTCCAGCCTCGTGCGGCCGTTTGGCAAGCCGTTCAAAGTGACGCCCAAGGGCAGCGGCAACGAGGAGAACGTCTTCGATGCCTACACCTTCAGTTGGATCGCGGGCTTCATCGTCGTCACCGCACTCGGCCTGGTCATCAACATCGTTCCTGAAACGGCACGAATACAGGGAGCGTTTTCGCCGATCGCGGCGCTCTGGGCCGGGATCAACATCACCGTGCTCGTCATCGCCTCGCTGATCTGTTTCGAAAAGCCGCGGCGCCTCTTTCAAGCGTTCAAACTCGACGAGGCCGCGAATGTCGATGGTTCCCCCGGCCGCCTTGTCAGCCTCTCCCTTGAAAAGGCAGTCGTCGCGGTTCCAACGGAAACACGGTTTCAATCCACGCGTGTGCGGTTGAACCTCGACGGATTCGAGCCGATGCAGGCGGAGCTTAGGCAGGCAACGCAGCGGCGCGGGGACATCAGCCGCTCAGGCGACATGCGGCGTTACTACCTTCATCTCCATTTCGACATAAACGGGGCGGAGCGGAACAAGATGATTGTCAAGCTCTATACCGGGCGCTATTCGCAGGACATTCCCGATATCGACAAGGTCGCCGTCTCGGTGAACCTGTTGTTGCGCGCCTTCGGGCGCACACGCACTGCATAGCTGGCTTCGGCGGCCCATCTGATTCTCGCTGTACACGAGCTTGGTATCCTCGAGCCGGACGCAGTCGGCAAACGACGCCCGGCTTTCCATCTATGTCTTGCTCGAGATTGAAATTAGTGTCGTTTGACGCCATCCGTAAAATAGGACGCTACATCCGACGAACTATCGGCCCGATGACGCAATTCCTTAGCGATCTGCTCAAGTGCCAGATCGAGACAATAGACCGTTTGCTCCGCATTCAGAAGCATGGCACTTTCTCTCGCGAAAACGACAAGTCGGGTTATGGCGTGGAATTCTTCAATCTCGCTCTCCGCCGATATCTTCAGCTCAGAGAGCGGAATGGTGGCCTGGTGTGTTGTCATTATTTGGCTCCGCAACGATGATGTTGCGCTGATCCTAGACAGAGCGAATGGAAACTTCGCGTGACACAGGCGTGACACACTTCAAGATAGATTGCCGGTCACGCGCGCCACGGAATGTTGTTTCACCATTTCATTCCAAAGGGTTGTTCGCTGGAATTGCCATTCCAGTTCGGGTATCGATCGAATGTCAGCAAGCCGTGACATAACGGCTAGAAGCTCTATCGCATCGGCGCGCTTCTGATTGACCGCCAGACGCTGAAGCGCAGCGGCAATCGGAAACCTCCTATTCTCGTCGATATGTTCTGCATTCTCAAGGAGGGAGCGCCATGTGCGATCCTTGAAAAAGATTGATCGGGCAACCGCGCTCAGGTGGTCGCCTTCTCCGGAACTGAGAAGCTTCCTGTCAACCAAGGCATCAAGCGTGGCACAGACGTTTACCAAGGGCTCGCTGAGTGGAAGCCAACCGAGTTCGACTGGGCCGTGGACCTGAGCCACATCCGAGTCGTCCACGCGGCTTCCATCTCTGTATTCCTGGAAAATCCTGCCCACGCCGATCATACCGAACAGGTGGCATTCCGCCGCTCTCAACGCCCCCATGCTGGCCGCCCCGAGAACCGTTACGCCAGCGCTGAGAGCATAGAGGATTTCCTTGTGCCAGACCGGAGCGGTATACTCGAACCCTCCATCGATGATGCCGATGACGGCGGCCCCCTCCTCCACGGCCTGGAAGACGTCTCCCTGGACAGCCGGGCCACGAACAATGATATCTCCAGCTCGTTCGCGCGCATCGGGCAATGTCGGGCCGGCATAAAGTATTTTCATCCAAAAGATCCTTTGGACAGGGCACGAGCGCCAAAGCGCTGTCTACGGGCGCCTTCGGGATTCTCTAACCGTGGCGCAAGCACTTTGACCACGGCGAACGGCCAGGCGGGATCACTGAGCGTCACAGCAAGGATCGGCCCCAACCCCATACGCCGTAAAACATCGACAGTTGCGCTCAGGCGGTCGATCTGGGAGCATTTGAAGTCTTGCGGATAAACAGCCCTTGGATGTGCTCGCAATAGAGTGAGCGTTTCCTCGGCCAGGGATTGGCGGTAAACCGGGGGATAGATATCGTCCCTGCCGCCGCTAATGAATGTCATTCGAGATTGTACCGCTTCAGTAATCGCGCGCGAAACCGCCTTGTGAACCGATGGATGTGTTCCCGCCCCATAATTCACATCCACAAAACGCGACCGCCGAGCCGAGAGCACCTCAACCGGAGCAATAAGCGCTGTGAAGGAAGGAACGCCAATATCGCTGGTGATATCGAATACCCGCAGCATTAGGCCGGCAGCTTCGATACGAGCAAGCAATAACGCAATATCCGCGCATCCGAGAGAGGCCGGATCAATGCAGGACGCTAGCCGCGTCTCGAAACTGGATACCTGCCAAAGTACGTACGCGTCCCGCTCAATGCGCTCGTTCAACCCCTGGAACGTGGCCTCGTCCAAAGTGTTTCCCGAAGCCAAACCATCGGACGATTGCCAATATCTGCAACGGCCCAACGTTCGGTCGAGCACGACAGCCTCGAATGGTACGTAGATTTCTTCACCCGAAATCAGGTCGCGGCCGGCGACCAAAGGGATATCCTCCTCGTCCTCAGCCGCTACCTTGCCGGTCGCAATCAGGCTCGGGAGTCTATCGAACCGCTTCCCGGCAGTTCTGAGCGTGTGGGCTGACGCACGAACGATGTCACAGTGCGGAGCGGAGGCTACGGTCCGTTCCAACGCCTCCATGACCGCGGACGTCCTCGCCTCATCGTCAGTAAGACCCTTTCCCTGGGCGACGACGATGGATTTTGCGTTGGGCGCATAGGCACACCAAACCGGGATGCCTATGCGATCCAGACCTGTATGGCGAGCAACGCGCGTGATGCCGAAATCAGCAAGGCAGCCAGCGACACGAAAGTAGGTTTCCGCCGCACTATATGCCCTGTCCGGCCATCCCGCCTTGCCCAACATCAGGTATCGAAAAGACCGGCCGATACCGATGCCGCGGAGGCGACGGCAACTGCGAAGTCGACATTCTTGACCACGACACCACCAGAGCCGCGAAGCTGGCTGGCCGCGGCAAGAGAGCCCGTCACATTGCCGATCGGCGTGACTGTTCCAGCATCAATGTCAGCCACATAAAGTGTCGGATCCCCCGGAAATCCGATAATTACCACCTTTGACATTCCATTTTCTCCTTTGTTGAAGTTTCAGTATCCGGCTTTCACCAGGCCTTCCCGATACATCTCTTTCTGCCATGGTTCCCTGATCGGCACGACAGCGAGCCATTTTTGTAAATCAAATTGAGGATTAGCCATTCTGTCCTTGCGGCGATAATGATGTGCACGTTTGCTGTCGCCAAGCATTGCGCAGCTTGCAGCCAACAGTCGGTAAGCTGACGCCTGATTGGACATGCTCTGGATCCGCGAGATCGCCTTGTCGAATGCACCGACGAAATAACTCGCGCCCGCGGCGCACCAAAAATATTCATCGGGCCCAAGCGGGTTCAGTGCGATGGCCTTCTCAATTTTTTCCAAGCCATCTTTTGGGCGCGATGCATGAATAAGCGAGTCGGCGAAGCTATAGATCGCATCCGCGTAATGAGGGCTCAACTCTTCGGCGCGGGCGAGCGCATCGAGGCTTTCATCAAGCTCTCCCAAGTAAAGCTTCGCCATGCCAAGCTCTTTGTAGCCGTAGGCGATTTCAGGATTGCGTGTGATTGCAAAACGAGCGCTTTCCTCTGCTTTCCGCAGCAACTCCGGATCGCCCCGGGCAGTGAGAACCCATTCGATGGAATAGGTTTTGGCAAGGCCGCTATACGCATGAGAGAAGTTGGCATTCTGCTGCAGCGCCTCGCGGAATGTCTTTCGGGCGCCGCGCACCGATGGAAGCGTAAGTCGGCTCATTTGTTGGACGCCGAGAAGATATCTCTGATAGGCGCCAGGATGGTGTTCGTAGTCACTGAGGGCGCGCTCATTGCGCTTCAACTCGGCGAGAATTCGATCTGTGACAATCTCCGCCATCGCCTTCCGATGCGATGACAAAAGCCCACGCGCGATTTCGAAGCGATCAGCATAGATCACGTTGTCCGAGGGGACAAAAATGATTTGAACGAAGAGACCGTCGCCCGTCAACTTGGTATCGACCACGTAGGAAATCTGGTGCTTTTCGAGGAGCAAAAGCTTCTCATCGCTTGCCCGGATACGTTCCGCTGTATAGGGCGCGACGATTGATAAGCCACGCAAGGCACAAAGGCCTATCGCCACATCGTCAATCAATGCGCTCGCTGTGGGAAGATCCAGACCCGATGTATGAACTCCAGTGGGCGGCAGGAGCGCAACACGCGGCAACTTCGGCGATTGGAAAGCGCTTTCGATACCGCCAGCTGCTATCTGTGTCGCGCCGACCGGCGTGCTTTCCCTACCGACCATGCGAGCGACAGCGGTCACTTTGGGGGTCATCGAAAGGGTGTCTCGCACCAGCTGATCGTCTGGAAAGCGCTCCAGGATGTAGAACGCTGCTTGTCGTGCCGCTGCGAGCTCCGTAGCGGTCGATGCCTGGGCAGACGTTTCAAGAAGCCGAGCACGCATCAGTTCGAGTTGTTTCCGGCGTTGTTCCTTCAACCAGCGCCCAGACACCCCTTCGGTCTCGTGGATATCGGCAAGAAACGTGCGATTGATCAAATCGACGAGAGATGACAACGGCGTTTCTGTTGGGTGCATCACGCCCAACACATCTGCGTCACAGACGAAAAGGTCACGATTGAGGGAAACGTGTGTCGGCGAAAATGTCAGCAACGACCCATGGGCAACCCGCAGACGCGAAATCAACTTCCTCAGATTCGTGAATGCATTTGCACGGTCGTCGTGGCCCCACAGGAATTCGGCCGCCTCCTCGCGGCTGATTTCAGGGAATGCGCTCGTAGCCAGATAGGCAACAAGCAACAGTCCTTTGCGAGGATATTTGCACTCCCGCCCCGCAGCATCGAGTAGGCGCAAGCTACCAAAGGTCTGCAGAAACACGCCGCTCACCGAAGGGAAGGTGAATGGGGCTCCGCGTCGTCAATATGAACGCCGGGATCATCGACCTCCGCCAGCGCCTTGGTCAGTGTGATGATGGTCTGGCGAACCTTCTTGCTTTTGATCGACGTGAAGGCCCGGTTAAGCGTCACTCCATCGCGGGACAACAGGAATGTGCCAATCTCGTCAACTTCTTGCAGATCCGCCGCCGGCACCTGCTGATCCTGGAAGAAGTAGGTGACCGGAACGCCTAGAACTCCCGCTGCAGCCTGTAATTTGCTCGCGCTGATCCGGTTAGTACCCTTTTCATACTTCTGGATCTGCTGGAAAGTGATGCCCAGGTGATCCCCGAGCTTTTCCTGGCTCAGTCCCAACACAAGACGGCGCGACCTCAGACGATTGCCGACGTGAATATCGATTTGGTGCGGCGTGGCTTTTGTCATCCCTTGCTCCCTCGAATGGCGAGTATTCAATCATGCGTTGATTAGCACCATGACAATTTCCTTGCAAAATGCAACAACTGCTCGGCCCTCACAGAAGATGAAGATGTCGTGCAGGCCACCTATGTTCATGCCCTTAAAAACCTCGCCATGTTCCGCGGCGAAGCGCGCTTCTGTCGACGGTGTTTGACCAGAATTGCACTCACGCTGGGACGCGTCCCCCGCCGTGTGAATACCACCGGACGCGATAGTCGACATGGACACCAAGCCGAGGGGCGGCGCGGTCTTCCCGTTGCCATCGTCGCTATCCATGAACCACCCGGAAGCCGAACTGGCCCGGACCGAGGCCCATCTCCTCGAAAGCCAGTCGATAGCCTTCTGGATGACTTTCGCACTGCTTTGAACATCAGGCCCGAGACAGTAAAGACCCACCTGCATCGGGCAAGGAAGCGGCCCCAGCGAAAGCCAGCAACCTTCTCGGTTCTCTTTCCCTTCGAGGGCGCCCGATGGGCATCCATGGCGGAACGCGTAGTCGGGGCGCTTCACAGACGATGGCAAGCTCTGCCGCTCCATTCCTCACCAGGATTTGAGGGCCTTGGCCCGGGACCTCTCACTCAGTCTTTGCCCGCATATAGAAATCTTTATCTCTTTCCGTTTTTTGCCGAATGGATTTTAAATGCGGAGCAGCCGTATCATCCTGTCATTCGAAACGGCTACCGGCCACAACGCGAAGGGTTCGTTGGTGTGTCGGGTAGGAGTAAAACTCATGACAGCCGCTGAATCAAAGCTGCGACATGACATCGGGCCAAGCCCGGATGCAGATCCGCTTTTGGGCTCTCCACCATTGAAGGCTTCGGCTCTGGTGGGTTACCTTGCTTCGTTTGCAATGACGATCGTCGCAACGGTCGTGGCAGTTGGTATCGACAGCGGTGTAACGATCCCCAACCTCTCCCTCGTCTTTGTCGTGCCGGTGATTGTCGCGGGCATTTTCTTCGGCTTGGGGGCCTCCCTTTGCGCGGCGTTACTTGGTGCCCTCGCCTACAATTTCTTCCTGATTGAGCCTCGCTATACACTCGCCGTCAACGACGCAGCAAACATATGGGCGATCGGGCTGCTTTTTCTCGTCGGACTTGTCGTGAGCAGCATTGCCTACACGTCGCGGCGGAGGGCGACTGAGGCAGCGCGCCTGAGAAAGCAGGCGACTCTGCTGCGAGAGTACAGCCGCGACATCCTGACTGCCGACAATCCGGCGACGATTGTCTCCATCACCTCCCTCGCTCTTGCCGCACTGTTCCACGTTCCCGTTGTCGTGATGGTCGTCGCCGAGAACGAGGTGGTTTCCGTCGACAGTGTGGGCGGCGTCGAGCCTGGGGAGGCGGAATTTGAGGCGGCGCGCTCGGCGTTGGCGATGGGAGCTGTCGCGCGCGCCGGGACATATCCATCCCTGGACTCGCGTTTTGACTTTTGGCCAGTCGTAGGAGCGGCCGGCCGGTGCGCCGTCATTGGACTCGCATTCGATCCAGACGGACGACCTTTGTCACCAGATATCGTGGTCGACATCGTTGGAAGTGTCTTGGCGCTAGCGATGAGCGACCCGCAACACCGGGTTGGCCGCGAGGCTCGGCCTGCTCGTTGAACCAGGGTACGGCGGGTCATCCAAGTGAGACGCCGCTTGGGGACGCGCGTTGCCGCCAAACCGCGTCCGCTTCGCGCCAGATTGTAACATTCGCCGATGTCCCCAGATGCCCCAGAAGCAGCCACCGGGAGGGTTTTGGTTCTCCACCTTCCCTTTGTCACCCCTTGCGTTTATAGCTCGCCGCCCATTCGGATAGAGCACGGAGGTTGAACATGGACGCGAGCGATGTCGCCGCCCATTGGGAGAGCAATGCAGAAATCTGGACGATCTATAGCCGGGCAGGTTACGATAAATATCGCGACGCGCTGAACACCCCGGCCTTTCTGGAGCTGCTGCCCTCGGTCGCTGGACTTACAGGGCTAGACCTCGGCTGCGGCGAGGGCACCAACACCCGCGCGGTCGCGCGCCTCGGCGCCCGCATGACAGGGCTGGATATCGCGCCCACCTTCATCCGCTATGCTCGCGAGACCGAGGCGCAGGACCCGCTGGGCATAGACTACGTGCTCGGCGACGGCCAGAGCATCGACGTCCCAGAAGCCAGTTTCGACTTCGTAACAGCCTTCATGTCGATGATGGACATGGCCGACCAGCGTCAGGTGCTCATGGGTATCCACCGCATCCTCAAGCCCGGCGGCTTCCTACAGTTTTCGGTCCTGCATCCGTGTTTCGTGCCGCCAACACGCAGGAATATACGCGACCAGAATGGCGAGGCCGTCGCGGTTCAGGTCGCAGATTATTTTGATGAGACCGACGGACGTATCGAGCGCTGGCTTTTTTCCGAGATTCCCGCCGAGGAGCGGGCAAGGCTAACGCCGTTTTCGGTGCCGCGTTTCCATCGGACGCTGACGAGCTGGGTGTCTATGATTGTCGAGGCAGGGTTGATGATCGAGGCATTTGGCGAGCCGATGGCTTCCCAAGAGGTAGCCCTCGCCGAGCCGGTAGTCGCCGATACCCGCGTCGCCCCAATTTTCCTGCATATCAGGGTACGCAAGACGTGACCGATCACAGAGCAGCCGCATTGCCTGCGGCGGTTGGGTCAGTCTTGGAGAGCGAGCCGGCTGAGAGCCGCCAATGGGCCGAGGCTGTCACCGGTGGCAGTTGCTGGCTGACTTCGTGAACTCAGATAGCGACCTGTTCACCGATCTCGACGACACGGTTGGCGGGAAGGCTGAAATACGCCGGAGGGTCGATCCCCAATCCGGAAAGCGCGATGTAAAGCTTGTCTTGCCAGCCCGGCAATCCCGAATTGGGCTTGCTGACCAGAGTCCGCCGGCCGAGATAAAACGATGTCTGCATGATTTCGAATTTGAGTCCGGCTTTCTTGCACAGCGCAAGCGCCTTGGAGACGTTGGGTTCATCCATGAAGCCGAAGTAGATTTCAATCCGCACGAAACGCTCCGACAGCTTTGTAATTGCGACGCGGTTGGCCTCCGGCACATATGGCTGTTCCGCGGTCTTGACCGTCAGGATAACGTTCTTCTCATGGAGCACATGGTTGTGCTTGATGTTGTGCAAAAGGACGGCCGGGGTCTTGTCCCCGACGCTGGTCAGGAAAACGGCGGTTCCAGGCACCCGCACGGGTGCATGCTCCGACTCCTTTTCAATCGAGCGAATGAAAGCATCGAGCGGAATATCGTGTCGCGCCGTCTTCTCGCGCAAAAGCTGTGACCCCCGCGTCCAGGTCCACATGATCAGCATGATGGCGATCGCCAACAGGATCGGCACCCAGCCGCCATCGTGGATTTTAAGAAGGTTGGCACCAAGGAATACGGTTTCCAGCAAGAGCAACGGCACAAGCGTCACCCCGGACATGATTGCTGACCATCCCCAAACGGAACGGAGGAACTGGAACGCCATCAGCGTCGTAACGACCATCGCGCCTGTGACCGAGATCCCGTAGGCCGTCGCAAGCGATTCCGAATCGCCGAACGTGAAGATCAGGACCAGCACGCCAACGAACAACAGGGTGTTCACCGCCGGCACATAAATCTGCCCGGTGTTGGTCTCCGATGTGAACGCAACCAGCAAACGTGGAAGAAACCCGAGATGCACGGCCTGACGGGCCAGTGAGAAAGCGCCGGTGATCACAGCCTGGCTTGCGATGATGGTGGCGGCAGTGGCAAGCAGAACGATCGGAAGAAGCGCCCAGTCCGGATACATCAGATAGAACGGGTTCGTGGCGGCTTCCGGATGCGCCAGCACAAATGCGCCTTGACCGAGATAGTTCAGGACCAAAGAGGGGAAAACGAGGATGAACCAGGCGACCTGAATCGGCTTCCTGCCGAAATGACCGAGATCCGCGTAGAGTGCCTCGGCGCCAGTCACGGTGAGGAAAACCGCACCAAGCACAATGAGCCCGACGAAGCCCGCATGGGTGATAAACCAAACCGCGTTCACAGGGTTGAGGGCCTGAAGAATAGTGAAATCGTCACCAATATGCAGAAGGCCGCCCCAAGCCATCGCGAGAAACCAAACCACGGTGATCGGCCCAAAGAAGTTGGAAACGGCCGCCGTGCCACGCGACTGTACCGCAAACAGCAAGACCATGATCACAGCCGAGATCGGCAGCACGTAGCTATCCAGAGCAGGCGTGACGAGCTTCAGCCCTTCGACGGCGGACATGACCGAAAGGGCCGGCGTTATCATGGCATCGCCGATGAAGAGCGCCGCTCCGATGAGACCGGCGAAGAAGAGCACCGGCATATATCGGCCGGTCTTCTTCATCAGCAGCGCCAGCAGCGACAGCGTCCCGCCCTCGCCATCATTGTCGGCGCGCAACAGAAAAAGCACGTACTTGAAGGTAACGATGATCGTGAGCGTCCAGACCATCAGCGAGATCAAGCCAATGACTTCGTCCTGTGTCACGCCGTCATGGGCGAAAGGTCGCAGCGCCTCGCGGAAGGCATAAAGCGGGCTGGTGCCGATGTCACCGTAAACCACTCCGATGGAGCCGAGCAGAAGGACGAGGAACTTCTGCGTGCCGGCCTGTTCGACGGTGACGTTTTGTGAAGACGAGATCATTTAGCCTCTGGCCCATAAATGCCTCTTGGAGGCGAATGACGGACTATATGGACGATACTTCCCGCTACGGCAATTCCCCGCATCGCAACCATGTGCCGGTTTTTCTAGGGCGGTGGCCGATGTGATCGGCGGCTCCGGCAGGCGTTCTCGAAATCTGACGCGAGCGCGGGACGGTCAGTTGACCGTGGCCCGGACCGTCATTCCCTCCGAGGATGAAAGAACCACCGTCCAGACTGGATTCCCTGCAAATTCCATTCGCGTGGCCGTTTCCTTTTAGAATATTCGTTCTCACTAATACATAGATTATATAGCCTTAATTGGCAGGCGCGAAAAAGAGGGCGTATCAGACAATCCCGTTCTCGGACCAACCGACAAAACGCATCCGCCCGGCAAGACCAAGACCTTGGTCAATTATCCAGTTGTCGAAATCGGCGGCGCGGCGACGGCCGCAGTGCTCAACTCGATTGCCAGCGGCAACGATTTTGTCGCCGCCTATCCAAGCAACGGCATCAACAAGGAAGTGCAGAGCATTTTCTACGTCCTGGACGACAGCCCCATCAAGTCGATCAAGGACCTCGCCGGAAAGACGATTGCCGTCAACACGCTGGGAGCACACCTCGACTATACGGTGCGTGAGGCCCTGCATTCGGTCGGCTTGCCGCAAAATGCGGCCAAACTGGTGGTTGTTCCCGGGCCCCAGCTTGAACAGGTTTTGCGCTCCGGCCAGGTTGATATTTCCGCCTTTGGCTACTGGCAGACGACGTTCGAGGGTGTGGCTCGCAAGACGGGCGGGATCAGGAAGGTCTTCGGGGATACTGACGTGCTTGGCGATATTGCCGGTGGTTTTACCGTCCTGCGTCGCGACTGGATCAACGAGCACCCGGATGCGGCCAAACTCTTCGTCGAAAAGTCCGCAAAGGCTTTGGACTATGCACGGGAACATCCCGAAGAAACCAAGAAGGTCATCGCGAAGGTTTTGGCATCGAGGGGTGAAAACGCCGAGATTGCGCAATATTTCGCGGGGTATGGCGTGCGCGAAGGCGGTCTACCTGTCAAGCGTGACCTTCAGTTCTGGATTGACGTGCTCGTGCGCGAGGGCGCCTTGAAGGAAGGCCAGCTCAAGGCGGACGACATCCTTTTCGATCCCGCCAAGCTGGCGAGCGCTGGAAACTGAGGCTGCGATGAGAGACGTACAACCTGCACAGCGCGGAGAGGTCACCATACGCGACCTCTCCAAGTCGTTCTCGATCAACGGGCGCAATCTCAGCGTTCTGAGAAGTCTCAATCTTGATATCGGGAGTGGCGAGAGCCTTGCGATTGTCGGCGCCAGCGGTTCAGGCAAGACGACCTTGCTGCGTATTCTCGCCGGTCTCGAGGAGGCCGACAGCGGCGGCGTTCTGATCGACGGCCAACCGATCGACGGGGTTGGAACAGAGCGGGCGGTCATTTTCCAGGAACCGAGACTCCTGCCCTGGCTCAGCGTCCTTGGCAATGTCGCATTCCCACTCGAAATGCGGGGCATGCCGAAAATCGAGGCACGCAGGCTGGCGAAACGATACATTCAGCTCGTTGGCTTGGCTGAGTTCAGCGAGGCCCTGCCGGCGCAATTGTCGGGTGGGATGGCGCAACGCGTCGGCATTGCCCGCGCGCTGGCGGTCCAACCGGAAATTCTGCTGCTGGACGAGCCTTTCGGGGCACTTGACGCAATGACCAAGATCACCATGCAAGAAGAGCTGGCGCGGATCTGGCGGGAAGAAAACGTCACGATGATCCTCGTGACGCACGATCTGGAGGAGGCTGTTTACCTGGCCGGCCGAGTCCTGGTCCTGCCGAAGGAAAAGGGTGGCCGCATTCGGGATATTCGCATTGATCTGCTTCGCCCTCGCAATCGGAGCGAAAGCCGCTTCGTCAAGTTCCGGCAGGAGCTGCTTGCAGAATTCGGTCTGCATTGACGTATCTAGGATGTGGCGGGCACTCGTATCGATTTGAGGTTGTCGCGGTAGAGCAAGAATGTGGCTTCGCCTCGCGCTGACAACCCGCCGTCTCGCCGCGGCGAAACCTCCCCTTGCGGCCTTCACCCGGGTGTCAGACCTATCCCTGTACACGCGCGCGCCAATGATGCGGGGCGTGCCTGCGTCGCCTGCATCTCCTCGGAAGGCTCCTGAGGATGCTGCCCGCCATCGCACGGGGTACGCTCTCGATAGATGGGGCGGCATGCTCGTGAGGTTGGGGCCGAAAGCGAGGTGGATCCTTCCGCCTCTCAAAAATCCCAGTCCTCGTCTTCTGTCGCGATCGCCTTGCCGATCACATAGGAAGAGCCTGAGCCGGGGAAGAAGTCATGGTGCTCGTCGGCATTTGGGGACAATGCCGAAAGGATTGCCGGATTTTGCCTGACGTTTTCGACATCGTCCTCAGTGCCCATGAGTTCGAACCGGTAGAGGTACGGGACTTGGCATTTGACGGAGATGATGTCGCCGGCGATCCCGAAGGTCGCCCCGAAATTGCTGTTGCCCGCGGCAATTACCCCGCGGATGTTCGATCGGTTTGCCGCATCGTTGAGAAAGCGGATCACCTGTTTGGCAACGGCTCCTCTGCCGCCTGCACCCGAATAGGTCGGCACGATCAGCACGTAAGGTTCGCGGATCTCGCGCTCGCCATCCTTGGGGCTGACGGCAATTCGCACCGACCGATTGCCGAGTTTGCCAACGAAGCGATGGGTGTTTTCCGAACGACTGGAGAAGTAGACGATCAGACCCATCGTCTGGAACTCACGACAGCGTGCTGATCATGTCCGGACGAAAGCCCGCCCAATGAGCGTCACCAGCAACAACGACGGGAACCTGGCGATAGCCGAGCCCCTGAACGGTCGCATAGGCATCATCGTCAACGGAGATATCGACGACCCGGTAATCCAGGCCCTGGCGATCGAGCGCTCTGGTGGTAGCGTTGCATTGCACGCAGGCGGGTTTGCTATAGACGGTGATGGTCATGATATCCTCGTTGGGTCTTGAATTCTGGCCGCAGAAAAGGTTTCGGACTTCGCTTGTCGAAGCTCGAACAATGGGTTGAAAATGGGAAATGTCAGGGGTCAGGCGTTCGTGGACGAACGCCTTCGCTTCAACGCAGGACCATGTAAAATACTATCGCGCATGCCTTCACCCCGAAGCGTTCGACGGAATTTTGGCAGGAAACATGAAAGGGCGAACTTGCCTTCACGCGACCTTCCGGACACCCCGCCCGTGGACTTTTCGTTACGAGGCAGGTCTCCTGGCTCGCGGGTCGTCGCATCCGTCCTCACCTTCCCGAAACGTCATGCTTCAGTGGTTTTACAGTGGACAGATGCTCGCCGCTTACAGTTGCGGGGGCAGCTCCGGCATTGTTCGGCCTGTCGGCCTCGCGCACCGTATTCCCGTCTTAGCTTCTGACCCCCAAAAGGGAATCAAAAGAACCTCGAACACTAGATATAGTATACAAGGTCATTTTGGCGTCAATGGGTATACCATTGAAAGGGCAACTTTCTCACGGCATTTATGATTGACGGAGATGGTAACCGGCCAGACTGGCACACGCGCGACAATGCTCGGGCGAAACGATCGCGCCCCTTGCCACGGGGCTACGGCTCGTGAGTGCCACGCAGCATCCTCAATGGGTGATGGCCATCACCAGCCAGTCGTTGTCGCTGAGTGAGGCCAGCATCGCGCGCGCATCGTCCAGCGCATTGCTGTCGTTGAGCTCGCTCCATGCTGACAACACCGCTTTGTCGGCTTGCGAAGGTGGGCCGAGGGCAAGCCGGTCAAGACTCGCGCTCAGCGTTGGCGCCGTCCGTCCGGGCGTCCAGCCCCCGGTATGGCGGAACCCTCCTTGTTCCGGTTGAGCGGCAGAAGCGGAATAACCTTGCAGCAAAGCTTCGACCGGCTGCCCGAAGACAAGACGTTCGATGTCGTCGCCGGACCAGCCAAGTGCTGGCAGTTGAGTGGCGAGCCGATAATGGTTGGTGTCGCTGCTGGCGCTCAATGTCGGCAGAGGGACGAAGCTCTCGGCGAGTACCACCAGAGCGGCCAGCCCCGGACTGATGAATTGCGGCTGCAGCCAGGACGGCGCAGCGCCGTCGGGCCCGAGATGAAAGGCGGCATGGAGGTCTTCGCGCTCCGCCAGCGCCGCATAACGGGCAAACGCCATGGCCGAAAGTCTTTCCCGGTCGCCGGCCTCCCAGGCCGCCAGCAGGTCCGAGATCTCCCGCTCGAAGGCTGGCGTAACAGCACAGCGAAAGGCGTGATGAAGCACCGCCATGTCGAATTCTCCCGCGAAAAGCCGCCGGACAGGGAAGGCCGGCGGTGGAGGTTCTACGTTTGTGAAGTTTATGGCTTTGTCGAGGAACCGTCTATTGGGCGGCGCGGCAATAATCGAGAGTGCCGTTGATGACGGTAACCCCGGTTCCGCCCGTGGTCGCAAGAGCCTTGAAGCCGGCAGCAGCCACTCTGCTTGCCGCATTGTTGGAGTCCGAATAAGTCATCTCGGCCTTTGCGATGCTCCAATGGCCCGGCGGATTGTTGTCGAAAACGATCGTCCAGGGAAAGGGTTTGGGCTGATCGGTGTCAACAACCACGAACTGGACACCCGGGTTGCCAACCAGCGCCTCGTCGCCCCCGTGGGGGTCGATGCTGCCGAGGTCCACCTTGACGAGGCATTGCGCAGGCAATCCCCTACCTGTCTTCGCCTTCTTGGCTGCCTCCTCGTCGCTTGGGTAGTGGAAGAACGATAGCGTCGCGATCGGCTTTCCGCTCACTCCGAAATTGTCCTTGCTCCAGATCACGATTCCCGTTTTCGGATCGGCGTCAACACCGCGATAGACGGAATAAGCGTGGGCTGGGCCTATTGGGCCGAACGTAGCAAACACGGCGAGCATTGCCGCAAGGATGCGGGAGCGTAGTTTGGGAAACTGCATGATGACTTTCCTTTTCGCTATGGGGGAGGTGAACGCTTCCCGCGGCATGGGAGGAGCGCTGACCGGAGGCGCGTGCCGCCGGAGCTGGAGTGGCGGTTGGGCGAAATCGCGCCGTCCGCCGTGTCTGTGGGGTGGTTAAGGAGGCGGGCCGCCGCCGGCGTTCAGGTTATGCCTTGTTGCGTGGCCCGCCACCGGCTAGGCCAAGTCCGGCTGCGCCTGAAATTGCTTTCGCGGTCGCATCGCTCAGGGATTGTCGCAAGGCCCCGAGCGATCGAGGTGCCGATATCGCCACCGCCTAGAAGAAGATCGCGACGTGCCCGTCGAGAGCCAGGAAGTGTTGCAACGTCATCGTGGTCGTAAGCCCGCCCTTGCCGGCTGGCCAGGGATCGCGGAGCTTCATGGTGTTTCCATCGTCGGAATATCCATAGACGATGTAGTAGTGGATGGCCGTGCCGATGACGAAGATCCGATCGTTATCGATCTCACCGCGCACGAGGTCTGCGGTGAGATTCGGTATGAATCGACCGCCCGTCGTCGCCGTGTCGAACGCATTCCATTGCGTTCGGACCATTTGCACCACTTCGCTGGCCAGGTTGGCCCCGCCATTTTCCTGCTGCGGAGGATCGACCGAGGCGTCGAGGGCTTGCGCCAAATCCCATCGCTCCTGGACGCTGGGATCGAGTGCCGCAAGCGACAGCGTGTTGCGGCGGGCAATGGCATATTGCGACAATGCCGGAAGATTGCGGTAGGCGCGAACCATGACCTCGGCGGCGGCGAAGCACCACGCGCCGGTTTCCTGCGCGACCAGTGCAGGAGGATGTGTGACGTCTTCTTCCATAATGACTTTCCTTTCACGATAGGGATGGAACGCTTCCCGCGGCATGCGAGGAGCGCTGACCGGAGGCGCATGTCGCCGGACCTGGTGTGGCGGTGGGCAAAAAATCGCGCCGTCCGCGTGTTCTATGGAGTGGTTAAGGGGCTCAGATCGCCTCCGGCGGTCAGCCGAAGGGCGGGTCGGTCTGCGGCGCCGTGACCTGACGCAGGATGTTCTCCGCTGTCAGCTCGACGCGCTGTGAGGGCGAGGTTGTACTGAAATCGACGACCTGGGTGTTGGTCAGCGCTTCCACGTCGATCGTCTCGCCGGCGCTATAACTGCCGAAAACAACCCAGCACCGATGGCGATGCGGAATGAATGCACTCAAGACATTGGCATTGAAACCAACGGTGTAGATCGGCGATCTGCCAACTGCGATGCCCAGGTGAATCGGAAAATCGAAGTTGGCGCTGAGCTGGCGGATGGTCAGCGCGCCCCGCGAACCGCCAGTGCGCAGATTCTGGAATGTCGGCGCTCCGAAGCTGTCTGCGGTGAAGTCGATGAGGTTTTCGCGATCGGGGTCGGCGGCGACATACTGGTAGGCGGTGAAGGCCGTCCGCCCTGCAAAGGTACCGCGTTCGCCCCAGATGAAGCCGAGCTCCGTCGACCAGGAGAAGCGCACCTGGGTGCCCGGCGCCGCCGGTCGGGCGAGCCAGGCCAGGCTGGTCACCCCCGACGGCGCCGGCGTCTGAGGCGGAACCTGATAGAGCGCGAAACTGCCATGCAGATTTGAGTTGTTGACGCAGGTAAGTCTGTACTCCGGCATTGCTGTCTCCTGTGGTGGTGGAACAAGGGGACGGCGGCTGAACCAGCCGCCGTCTGATGACGTCAGGAAACCGTGATCAGGTTATTGAGACCGAGTGCCGCGGTCCGCGACGTCAGTGCGCCGCCATAGGTGGCCTCGACGGCGCCGGTCACATCCTCGATGTCGATGACGTCACCTGTCTCGAAATTGCCGAACATCACCCAGTAATTGGGATGCGGGGTGAAGACTGCCGTCATGTTCGGAGCCGCCTGGACGGCGAAGGTGCCCGAGCCGGCCATGCCGATGCCGACGGAGGTTCGGCTTGGCACGACGTTGGATAGCTGCTGGATGGTCAACGAGCCCAGGGCGCCGGTGACGCTCGGATTGGCGAAGGTCGTCGCGCCGACGCTGTCCTCCGTGAGCTGGACCAGGTTCTGGCCGTTCGGATCGGCCGGGATCACCTGTGTAGCCGAGAAGTTGATGCCGGGCTGAAGCAGCCCCGTCTCCGACCAGACGAAGCTATAGTCGAGGTTCCAGGTGAAGGTGACACGGCTTCCGGGAGCGGCGGGGCGGGCAAACCAGGCCAGCGAAAACACGTTTCCCGGAACCGTCATCGGCGGAGCCTTCTGGAACACGGCGAAGCTGCCGTGCAGCTGTGAGTTGTTGAGGCATGTCAGAGAGTAGGTCGTCATTGCTTTGCCTTTCGTTGGGGATCGTGCCCGGAACTGCTGGGGTGGTGGCCGGCACCGCCTCCGGGGCTGAAGCGGTGCCGGCCCGCCCTCGCCGCCCGGTGGGAGGATTCAGAGCGGCGAGGGGAATGCCCGGCCTGGGAAGGCGGTGCCGGGCAAGCTCGTTGAGCGGTCAGTCGACTTCGACGATCTGATTGTCCAATCCGACCTTGATCTGCGCGCTGGCCGGGGCACTCGCACTCGCCGTTTCATCCTGTTCGAAGGTGATGGTGGCTGGCTTGCTCACGTCCGATTCATCGGGTTGAGGAAACTGGAAGGCGGTGCCGAAGACCACCGTGACGGTCGGCGACAGGTCGGGTTCAAGGGTCAACGACGACAGGCCCGCCGGGATCGGGACAAGGATCGGAGCAGGCCCGACGACCAGCCCGATCTGACCGCCTGCCGGCACACCGGGGGCGAATGTCACCTCGATGGCATTGGCAGGGCCGCCGGCGGTGGCGGTAACAGTAAATGCACCGTCGACCAGGGCCACCGCCACCGTATCCCCCAGCGCGACCGGTGTCCTTTCGGCCGCCGCGGGGCTTGCGCCCTCCGCAAGTGCAAACAAGGCCAGCGCGCCGCTTCCACCGTTCCACGTCAATGTTGCCGTATCCCCCTGATTTGTCGCATCCGACACCAGCGCGGTGAGGGTTTGCGATTTTGGCTGAGGGTTTTTCAATGCCGGCGGAAAGACGCTGAAATACTGAGCTCCCGGGACGGTCGACGCATTCGTGGCAGTGAGCTCGAAAGGGATTGCAGCAGCCGGTGGCGCGCTGGTCGTCGCAGGATCGGAACTTGTCTTGGTCGACATCACCATGTTTCCTTTCGGTGGGCTGGGGCTTTAAGGCAGCGTCTGCCTCTCGAATTCCCGCTTTATTTGTGCTGACGGTACGGGCTTTTCTTCAGGTTGTCCCTGGACGAGCATTCCGAAAAGTTGGACGACCGTCCCAACAACCGCACGCGCAACCTCAACTGGTCCCGAGCGTGGCAAGCCAGTCCCCGAAGGAAGCGCCACCGGTGGACAGGCGGAACAGGCCACCCAGATCAGGTCCATCTTGCCGGGCGGCAGAGCGGGCCCCCCTCGGGGACAGTCCGAAGGCACGTCGGAACAGCCGGCTGAAGTGGGCCTCGTCGGCAAATCCCATCTCATAGGCGATGTCGCCGATCCGTCGATCGGCATGGCGGGAATCGCATAGGGTGAGCAGGCAGCGCCGAAGACGGCGGCGGCGGATGTAGGCTTCAACACCGCCGCTTGTCTCGAACTGCCTGTAGAGCTGGCTGCGCGAAACGTGAAGGTCATGCGTCAGACGCGAAGGGGTCAGGTCACTGTGATGCAGGTTCTCCTCGATGTGGCGACGCAGACGTCGTCCGAGATCGCCCTTGGCCCCCGTTGAAGTCACAGCGGACGCAGGTCCCAAGCACGAGGCGAGCAATTCGGGCACCGACGCTCCAAGGGCCATCATTTCGCCTGGGCTCAAACGTAGCGCCGCTTCGGCAAGGGCCCCGATGATTCCCCGAACAAAGATTGCCATGGCGGTATCCTGCGCAAGGATGCGACCGGTCACCGGATGCACCGGCGCCGTCGAGGCTGGCAGCAACGTACGCGGCACGATGAGGTGCACACCCTCTGCGGCAGTCATTGCAAAAGCCATCGGTGCGGATAGATCGAGCACCGCCACGTCACCCGGCCGTAGCCGTCGGGTGGCGGGACCAGCGACTGCGATGGCTCCGCGCAAGAGGCACGAGACAACGATGTGGTCGAGATCGTTCCAGGCGAGGCGCGCCTCGGTGCGCCGATATCGGCCGCCCACCGCAACGCTCCGGCACAGCAGGAAAGTGCCGAAATGATGGACTAGGAGATTCGCTTGAAACGCGCTCGATGGAGGCATTTTGGGAGGAAGACTGTCGAACAGGGTGTCCAGGAGGGAACGCCAGGCGTCGAAGGGAGAGTCAATGCCGGTCGTGGTGAAGTGGACACTAGCGATAGCGCCTTGCCCATCCCCCGGACGCGTCAAATCGTCAGCCAACTCTTCCACGCCGCGCTGCCCCCTCTGATTGTATTTGAGGGCAGAACTCGACTTTTGCTATACGCATTGAAATGGGAGAGTGTGCGTGTTTGCAGTAACCCTAACGCTTCGCGGCTATCGCCCTTTCGCACATTCCTTTACGTTTCACCTTGGGTCATGAGGCTTTGGCAGTGCGCAATGGCCGTGCTGTCATCGCTAACGTGCCTTCCGGCGCCGAGCGCATCATCCATCCAAACCTGGCGTCACACAGCCCCGTTGGCGCGAGCAGCACCCTTGTTGAGGGCGAGCGTTCGCCTACATACCGTCGCATGAGGTCCGCGACAGCACAGGTCCCAACGATCCATCCGCCGACCAAGGTGAACTCGCCAAGCAACCATGGGAGAGACCGATGCAAGACCCCAACGTCGTTCGCCGCGAGATGCGCATCCCAGCGCCGCCCGCCGCGGTGTTCGCGCTCATGACCGATCCAGAGAACATCCTGCGCTGGATGGGAACAGAGGCGCAGGTCGAACCGCAGCCCGGGGGGATCTATCTCGTCAATGTCACCGGCGCTCGCTTCGCTCGTGGCTCCTTTCGCGAGGTGGTGCCGGTGCACCGCCTGGCATACAGCTTCGGCTGGGACGGCAGCGAGGTGGTCCCGCCTGAATCGAGCCTGGTCGAGATCGACCTGATCGAACAGCCGGATGGAACCCTTCTGCGCCTCACTCATTCCGGCCTGCCCAATGCCGAGCAATGCGCCGGCCACGCGGAAGGCTGGGCCCACTACCTCGACCGGCTGGCCGAGGTTGCCGCCGGGCGCAAACCGGGTCCAGACCCGTGGGCTGGTCGGGTGTAACACCTGTTCGAAATCGGCGCCCTTGAGCGATAGATAAGCTCAACCGGCGGCTCGCAGATGTTGCGGCCTGACAGATTGCACCACATCAACCGAAGTCGGTGGGGCTTGCCCTTGCCGACGGCTTTAAGGAAACCCTGTCCTGTCGTAGGCAGAAGCGCCACCACCAGCGCGGATGACAGCCCGTGGCTGCCATGGCATGATCGCAGCATGGATTTGCCCGCTCCTCTTGTCTGGTTGATTGACGAGGCAGCCGCCTCGCCTGACCCTCAATCGTTCCTGGCCGACTTGGGCGCCCGGTTACTGGCCGATGGCCTGCCGCTTACCGGTGGAGCCCTGACGCTCGCAATGCCCCATCCGATCATCGCCCGCCGCACATGGCTATGGCGGGCGGAAACCGGGGCGGTGATTGAGGCGCTGGCGTTCGTCGGCGGTCCGCTCGATCGAGCCGGGAGCGACTGGCTGGCCGGGCTTGGATCGGTGCACGCGGAACCAGTCGCGTCGGCATCGAACGGTCCGGTGCTGGGCTGGGCGGGGGCCCGGCCATTTTGCCCCACAGAGTCCGATCGGCTGCGCCAGACAGCGCGCTTCGCCGCAGCGCCCCTGGCCGCCTTAGCCGCGCGGGGGGCGCTGAGCGCACTGCTCGAGGCTTATCTCGGCCGGCGGAGTGCCGCCCGGGTACAGGCAGGCGCGCTCTCTCGTGGCACGGGGGAGACCATCCGCGCTGCGCTGCTCTGTGCTGATCTGCGCGACTTCACCGCGCTGTCGGAGGCGACAGAGCCCGCGGCGGTGATTGCTGCCCTCGACGCCTGGTTCGACCGGGTTACCGGAGCGGTGCACGCCTTCGGGGGCGAGGTGTTGAAGTTCATCGGCGACGGCGTGCTGGCGATTTTCCCCGTCGCCGGCAAGCCGGGCGAGGCCTGCGAGGCGGCATTGCGTGCGATCGCCGCCGCTCGTGCCGGCATGGCCCATCTCGACGCGGTGCGGCAGGCGCAGAGGTTGCCCCCACTACCCTTTGGTGTTGCGCTCCATTTCGGAGAGATATTATGGGGCAATGTCGGCGCTGCCGACCGGCTGGACTTTACCGCCATCGGACCTGCCGTCAACCTGGTCAGCCGGCTCGAAGGGCTATGCAAACCCCTTGGTCACACCGTGCTCATCTCGGGCGCGGTGGCGGCAGAGACAACGACCGCTTTGGTCCCCCTGGGCAAGCACCGATTGCGCGGTATCGCCCACCCCTGCTCGGTTTTTACCGTGCCAGAGAATTGAGGCGCGTCCGCCACCTCGGACCGGCGAGCGCGATCCCCCTCGGGTCCTTTGCCGGCCGATCGCAGGCCCAAAGCGGGTGACGGGGATGTGACCGGTCGAGCAAATTGGCGCCAGCCGAAGCACGATCATGCTCAGATTAGGAAACCGCTTGAGCACCGGTGATTTCAACCAGGGAACCGCACATGAAGGCCGCTTCGTCCGACGCGAGAAACGCAACGAGCGCGGCCACTTCCTCCGGCCTGCCGATGCGGCCGAAGGGAACCAGTCTGTCCAGATCAGCAATGACGCGGCCCGAGCGTCTTACACCAGCCTCCAGCATTGGCGTATGGATTTCGCCGGGACAAACGGCGTTGACACGCACCTTGTCGGGCGCATAGTCGCGGGCAAGATTTTGCGTGAACGCCGCCACTGCGGCTTTGGTCGTGTTGTAGGCGATGTGGTTTGGCGCGGGATAGAGCCCCCACTGCGACGCCGTGTTGACGATCGCGCCACCCCCAGCCGCGATCATATGCGGAAGTGCGGCCCGGCAGAGATGAAACATCGCGTCGAGATTGACCGTGAAGCTCAGATCCCAGTCTTCATCGGAAATCGACAAAAGATTGCCCCGGCGGTTGATGCCAGCATTGTTGATGAGGATATCGAGCCGTCCTTGCCATGCGAACGCTTGTCGAATGAGTTCGAAACACGCATCCTTCTTCGCGATGTCAGCCTGAATCGCGACTGCCGTGCTCCCCTGTTCGGCAATGGTGCGAACGACCTCCTCGGCGGCGGCGATATTGACGTCGGAGACAACAACAAGCGCCCCCTCTTCGGCCAGACGGCTCGAAATAGCCGAGCCTATGCCGCCGCCTGCCCCCGTTACAACTGCAACTTTGCCTACGAAACGGTTCATGGATGATGCTCCCTATATAGGTTACCGGATATAGCTGCCGCCGTTGACATCGAGCGTCGCGCCATTGAGTGACGCTTGTGACGGGCGCAGAACGAAGGCCACCAACTCCGCCACCTCTTCGGGCTCCGCCATTTGGCCAATGGGAATGTCTGCAACCGCGGCTTGCTTGCCATGCTGCTCGACAAAACGCTCGGCCATGTCGGTTCGCACCCAGCCGGGCGCTATACTGACTGCAGTCACGCCGTCACTACCGAAGCTGCGGGCAATGGATTTGGTGAGATTGACGAGCGCCGCCTTGGTCGCACCATAAGGCATGGCATCAGCCGTATAGCCGCGCTGGCCCGCACGGCTTGCCATATTGACGATACGCCCCCCGCCATGGGCCTTGAAGTGGCGAATCGCCTCCTTGCAGAGATCAGCCGCGGCAAAGACGTTGACCTGGAATTCTCGCTGCCAAGCCGCCCTCCAGTCGTCAATTGATGCCTCGACGGAAATCTCCGTGCGGACGCCGGCATTGTTGACGAGGCCATGGATACGTCCCGCGGCTTGTTCCGCCGCACGCCACAACGCAAACGCACCGTCTGCGCTGGAGAGATCGCCCTGCACGATCAGGGCGTCACCGCCAATCTGTTGCAATAGCCTTTCTGCACGGGCCTTGTCGTGGCCATAGTGGATAAGGGGCCGGGCGCCCTCGGCAGCAAGCCTTTCGACGATGGCCGCTCCGATGCCGCCTGACGCGCCGGTAACAAGGACAGTCTGACCTCGTAGGGATTGGGACATCAGCTCACCCTCACGCCAACAGGCCGACCTGCGGCCCCCAAGTGTCGGAAAGCGCGAAACCCGACACGAAAGGATCGTCGTCGGAAATCCGCAACTCTGTACGGCCAAAGACATAGCCGCGCCCGGTTATGCGCGGCAAAACGGCTTTGCGACCGCCGATTTCCGTCTCACCAATGGCCTCGGCGCGGAACTCGCCGCCGATGATAGAGCGTGAGATAAGGTTGTCTCCCACCGCCACGGCACCGCGCGCATAAAGCGTCGCCAAATTGGCAGAACTGCCCGTGCCGCAAGGCGAGCGGTCGACGCGACCCGGCTGAAGCGTCGTACAGGTGCGCACCGCCCCATCCGGTTCCTTGTCTCGGAACATGACATAGGCGATCTCGTTGACGCCGGCGAGCGTCGGGTGCTCAACCGTTACCTGTTCGGCGAGAAACCGCTTGAGTTCGATACCCGCCTCCGCGAGTGCACGAGCATTGGACGCCTGGATGGCGAGGCCAATCTGACCCACATTTACCAGCGCATAGTAGACGCCACCGAAGGCGATATCGACCTTGATCCGCCCCCACGAAGGTGTGTCGATCTCATAGTCGAGCAACTCTGCAAAGCTCGGCACGTTGTCGAGGCTGACCGAAAGGCAGCGACCGTTCTCGCAAAGCGCCCGTGCCACGATAAGCCCCGCCGGTGTATCGAGCCGTACAATCGTCTCCGGTTCCTGCATCAACACGCGGCCGCTTTCGAGAAGTGCCGTAACGACGCAAATGCAGTTGCTGCCGGACATCGGATGGGCGCGGTCGGCCTGAAGCACGATGAACCCGGCATCCGCATCGGGCCGCGTCGGGTTGACCAAAAGGTTCACCGACATGGCGACATTGGCACGCGGCTCGAAGGTTACGAAGCGGCGTAGGCTGTCGTCTACGCTGTTGAGGTGGTTCATCTTGTCGAGCATAGTAGCGCCGGGGATGTCCGGCGCTCCATTGACCAGAACATGGCCGAGTTCACCTTGGCAGTGAACGAGCAGAAGTTCGAGGGACCTTTCAAAGCGCATGGCTGCAAACCCTACTTGATGTACCAGCCCCAGGGGTCTTCGCTTGCATATTTGGTGATTTGCTTGGTTTCGAGGTAGTTTTCGAGGCCCCAACGGCCGAGCTCACGGCCGATACCGGACTCCTTGTAGCCACCCCAGGGTGCCTCGGTGAAGGTCGGCTGAGAGCAGTTGATCCAGACGATGCCGGCTCGGAAGGCCGCAGCCACGCGCTCGGCGCGGATGTCGTCCTTCGACATAACGGCGGCCGCAAGCCCGAAGCGGGAATCGTTGGCAAGCGCGATCGCGTCCTCCTCGGTCTCGAATGGATGCACGCAGACGACGGGACCAAAGATTTCCTCGGTCCACGCCGCGCTATCAAGCGGTACACCTGTGAGGATGGTCGGTTGGAGGTAATAGCCCTTGTCGAATCCTTCAGGGCGTTCGCCGCCGCAAGCGATCGTCGCGCCTGCATCCTTCGCGGCTGCGATGGCCGCGACCACCTGGTCATGCTGACGTTTCGAGACAAGCGGACCAAGCAGCACGCCCTCCTCGAGACCGTTGCCAATCTTGATCTTGTCTGTCTCCTCGACGAGACGCGCGAGCAGGCGCTCGTAGATGCCGTCCTGCACCAGCACGCGCGACGTGGCGGAGCAGACCTGGCCCTGGTTCCAGAAAATACCGAACATGATCCATTCGACGGCTCTCTCGATGTCGGCATCGTCGAAAACGACGAATGGCGATTTACCGCCCAGCTCGAGGCTGACGCGTTTGATGTCGCGGGCCGCCGCAGCCATGATTTTCGAGCCGACTGGCCCCGAGCCGGTGAAAGCCAGTTTGTCGACGCCTTTGTGATCGATGATTGCCTGACCCGCGACCGAACCGGAACCCGTCAGAATGTTGAGGACGCCGGGAGGCAGACCGGCTTCGTCCGCGATCGCAGCCAATTCCAGCGCCGTCAGCGATGTCAGCTCGGCAGGTTTCAACACGATGGTGCAGCCGGCGGCCAACGCCGGCGCAACCTTCCAGGATGCCATCAGCAGCGGGTAGTTCCAGGGGATGATGGCGCCAGCAACCCCGATCGGCTCCTTGACAGCCTTCGACGTGAACCGGCCGTCGGCAAGCGCGATCGTCTCTTCGGGATTGGTGTCCATCAGTTCGGCAAGACCCGCGTAGTAATCGAAACAACCAGCGGCATCGGCGACGTCCCAATCGGCTTCCGGGAAGGGTTTTCCGTTGTCGATGACTTCGAGACGGGCAATTTCCGCCTGACGGGACCGGATGCCATCTGCGATGGCGCGAAGATATTTCGCGCGCTGCGCACCCGAAAGCTTCGGCCAGCCGTCCTTATCGAAGGCGCGGCGGGCAGCTTTCACTGCAATGTCAACGTCTTCTGCGGTGGCGGAGGCGATCGTCTGCATCACTTCCTCTGTCGCCGGATTAATCACCTCGCATGTGCCGCCTTTGACCGGCGCCACCCATTTTCCGTCGATATAAAGTTCGTTTCGCATCGTCATTCCCTTCGTTCGTTGCGCCGCCACGGTTTTCAGAACCGGTCGACGCGATAGGGTTTCATATCCACTGGCGGCGCGACGCCGGTGATGAGATCAGCCATCAGTCGGCCGGTCGTCGCCGCATAGGTCAGCCCCAGATGCCCGTGGCCGGTCGCATACCAGACGTTGCGCCGCTTGGCCGACGCACCCATGACCGGGACCGTGTCCGGCAATGCGGGGCGATGTCCCATCCACTCGCTGGCCCGCTCGACTTCCAGTTCCGGAAACGCCTCCTTCGCACGCTTCACAAGCACCTTGGCCCGGCGATAGTCCGGGGGAGCGTCGAGACCGGCCATTTCCACCGTCCCGCCAACGCGGATGCCGCCGGCCGTTGGCGTCACCATGAAAGCGCGTGCCGGCCAGATGATCGAATGGCGCATGGAAATGCCCGGCGCCATGATCTGCGTGTGATAGCCGCGCTCCGTTTCGAGTGGGATCGGCTCTCCGAGCAGGCGCGACAGCCGGCCGGTGAAGGCGCCAGCTGCCAGCACCACGCGATCCGTTGCCAGTCGTCGGCCATCGGCAAGCCGCAAGGCGTCGACACCGCCGTCCCCCTGTTCGAAGCCGACGACCTCGCCGGCATTGATCGTCCCCCCGAGTGCCTGGAACTTTTCCGCAAGCGCCGTGACCAGGCGATAAGGATCGGAAACGGAGCGGTTGTCGGGAAATAGCACGGCTTTGGCGATCTTCGTCGTCAGCGCCGGTTCGAGGTCGCGGATGGCATTGCCACCAAGAATTTCGTGGCGGAACCCGAAGCGCTCGAGAATCTCGATATGTTCCCGGTCCGCCCTGAATTCCGCTTCGTCCGTATAAAGGCTGAGACAGCCTTCGGCGCTCAGCATAGGGGTGAGACCCGTTTCATGCAGCAGCGCGTCGAGATCTTCGTAGACGCGACCGCAAAGGGCCGCACCCGCCGTTTCCAGCTCGCGCAGTTTCGAGGGGCGGCTGGCGGCAAGGAAGCGCAGGAACCAAGGGATCAGCTTTGGCATATAGGCGGGGCGGATGCGTACCGGTCCTTCCGGATCGAGAAGCCATTTCGGCATCTGAGCCCAGACGCCGGGACGCGATGCCGGCATAAACTCCGTTACGGCAATGCTCGCCATGTTGCCGTACGAGGCGCCTTTGCCGGGCGCATCGCGGTCGACAAGCGTCACGGAAAGACCGCGCCGCTGAAGGGCATAGGCGATGGTGGTGCCGATGATGCCGGCACCGACGACGGCGATGGATGACACAGGGTTTATCCTCGGAAGGGAGCCGGAGGCAAAAGCCGCCGGCTCGGTCTCGTCAGTTGAGGATCGGCGCGATGGCCGCGCGGAAATCTGCCTTTTCCTGCTCGGTGAGTTCACCAAGCGGTGCGCGGCAATTGCCAACCGGCGTCCCCTGAAGCTCGCAGCCATACTTGATCTTCTGCACGAACTTGCCGCTTTCGAGGATGTTCATCGCGCGGTAGAGCACCGTCATCTTCTCGCGTGCCTTGGCGAGATCGCCGGAGCGGAAGGTGCGGTCGAGATCGACGCAGGCGGCAGCCATGCAGTTGGCCGGGCCGCAGATCCACGCATCTGCTCCCCAGAACATGAAGTCGAGCGCAATGTCGTCCGAGCCGGAAATCAGGTCGATACGGCCATTATAGCGGGCATGGATATCGACGGCGCGCTGAAGCACGCCCGAGCTTTCCTTGATGCCGATGACGCGCGGATCGTCCGCGAGCGCATCCATCAGCTCGAACGAAATCTCGATGCCGTCCTTCGGGGGGTAGTTGTACATCACCAGATTGACGTCCGTTGCATCGAGCACGGCACGATAGTGGGCGAGCAGCTCCTCCTGCGTCGGCCGGGTATAGAAGGGCGTAGCGAGCAGCACGGTGTCGTAGCCGATTTCTTTTGCCCGCAGCGTGTTCTCGATCACCTCGCGCGTGGCGGGCGCATTGGTGCCGGCGATCAGCGCTTCCCCTTCATTGGCGAAATCCTTGACGAACTTCAGCACCTCCTCGCGCTCCTCGTTCGACATCGAGAAGTATTCCCCGGTCGAACCCATCGGTACCCAGCCGGTGACCCCAGCGGCACGAAGCGCGGTCAGATGCTTCTCGAAGGCTTTGAAATCGACCCGGTTGTTGGCGTCGAAGGGGGTAACGAGAGCGGGCATGACGCCTGAGAGTTTCATGGGAGGTCTCCTGTCCAAGATCTAGATGGCAAGTTTTTTGAGAATGCGGCCTTCGACGAGCGTAACGGCGCGCGTCAACGGAAACGCGATGGCAAAGTAGATGAGAGCGACAACGGTAAGCACCTCGACGGGGCGCGCCGTGTTGTTGGAAATGTTCTGTCCGACGAACATCAGGTCTGCCATTCCAACGGCGGAAACCAGGGCGCTCTCCTTGAAAAGACTGACGCAGTTCGACAAAAGTGTCGGGATGGCGCGAAGTACGGCCTGCGGAAGGATGACGTTGGTGATCTGGACGCGGTTGGGAAGTCCAAGAGCGACGCAAGCATCGCGCTGTTCAGGCCCCACCGACTTCAAAGAAGCGCGGAATGTCTCGCTCGTGATGGCTCCCATATAGAGGGTCAACGCGATCACACCTGACGCGAGATTGGAAAGCTCGACGCCCAGGATGAGCGGAAGGCAGAAGAAAATCCAGAACAGCTGGATCAGCACAGGCGTACCGCGGAAGAATTCGACGTAGATACTGGAGACCGCACGCACCAGAACGTTGCGGGAGGTACGGGCAAGACCGACGACAAAGCCCAAAGTGCAACCGAGAACGATGCAGATGAGCGTCAGCTTTATGGTCATCCAGAGACCGAGAACCAACGCGTCCTGGAAGCGAAGTATGATCGAGAAATCGAGCGCCATGGTGTCTCTCCTCAACTCATCAACAGCTGGCGACGGCGTTCGAGATAGCCGACGATCTGGGTAACGGGGAACGAAACGGCAAAGTAGATAAGCGCGACCACCGTGAAGGTCTCGATCGGGCGATAGGTCTCTGTCGCCAACGTCTTGCCCTGGTACATGAGGTCTTGCACCGCAACGATGGCAACCAGCGCGCTCTGTTGGAAGATGACGATGCCATTGGTCAAAAGCACCGGTATCGACGCACGAAACGCCGTCGGCAATACGATATAGAGAATACGCTGCAGAGGATTGAGACCAAGTGCGATCCCGGCGTCAATCTGTTCGCGTGGCACGGCCTGGATTGCTGCCCGATACGCTTCGGCGTTGAAAGCCATGAGATTGAACCCAAGCGCGAGAATACCCATCGTCATCGAGCCCAGGAACACATTGAACAACATCGGCACGCAGTAGAAGAACCAGACGATCTGGACGATCGCTGGCGTACAGCGGAAGAACTCGACGAACAGCATGAACGGCATGCGGACGACCGCAACCGGGCTCATGATCAAGAGCGCAAGCAGGAACCCTCCGACAATTCCGATGATGTTTGCAGCGGTCGTCAGTTCGAGGGTGACGATCAACCCCTCCCACAGCGGACCAAAAGTGATCGACTGGAAGTCGAACGTATAGTTCACGGCCGCCTCCTAGTGTTTGATGTGAAAGACGCGATCGATGAAATCGCGGGTTCTCTCTTCCTTCGGAGATCCGAGAACCTGCTCGGGCGGGCCGTCCTCGACGACGACGCCGCCGGCACAGAAGATCACCCGCGAAGCGATGTTTTTTGCAAACCACATATCGTGGGTAACGATCATCATCGGCATGTTCTGGTTCGCAAGCTGCAGGATAACCTGTTCCACTTCGCCGACCAATTCCGGATCGAGTGCGGACGTCACCTCATCAAAAAGCATCAGCTTCGGATCCAGCATCAGCGCCCGAGCGATCGCGACGCGCTGTTTCTGCCCGCCGGAAAGTTGGGCGGGATAGGCATCTGCCTTGGCACCAAGGCCAAATCGCTCCAGAAGAGCTTGCCCGCGTTGCATGGCGCTCGCCTTCTTCTCCCCCCGCACCTTGCATGGAGCCAGGATCAGATTCTGCAGGACACTCAAATGCGGAAAGAGGGTATAGTGTTGGAATACCATGCCGATCGAGCGTCGAACGTCGGTGTCGATGACGGTTTTCGTGTCGGCGCTTTCGGATGAGATATAAGGTTTACCGGCGAACGTAACCGATCCGCTGTCGATCTTTTCGAGGCCCATCATCACTCTGAGAAGCGTGCTCTTGCCACCACCGCTAGGGCCGATGACGACAACCCGCTCCCCCGGTTTCATTTCGATGTCGAGGCCCTTCAATACCTGGACGTGGGGGCCATAACTCTTGTGCAGATTCCGCATTTTTACGAGGGGCGCAGTATTCGACATTCGGTCTGTCCTCAACGTTCGAAGTTCCAAGGGAGGCCGGAGCGTTGCCACTCCAGCCCCGTTCAACATCGTTAGTTCGACGCTTTGAGCACTTCGTCCACGGCCTTGCGGATCAGCTCCTCCACGTGACCAGTTGCAACCTTCTCTTCCAGAAAGATATCGACAACCTCGACATCCGCGGCTGAAAGCTGATGCGGCAGGCCGAAGGCCACGCCCTGCTTGGCAAGTGCTGGCGTCGGATTCATTGCCACGGCCCAATCCGGGTTCGATTGCGTGAAGAGCTGGTTGGTATCGGAGGCATCGACCAGAATGTCGGCGCGGCGCGAGACAACCGCAAGCCGCGTCTCGTCGTTGCCGGGCAAACGAAGAATGGATGCGTTCTTGATTGCTGCGGAAATCGCCTTGTCCTGCGCCGTGCCTGACATTACGGCCAGAGTAACGTCCTTCTTGTCGATATCGGCGACCGAAACGGCGCCAGCCGGAATCTTCGGGTTCTCCTTGTTGTAGGCGAGCGAGATCTGGTACTCCATGGCAGGAACAGAGAACTGCACTGCCATGGCGCGTGCCGGCGTGCGGTTAAGGGCTAGCGACAGATCCCACTTGCCGGCCTGAAGCCCGGCGACGATGTTGTCCCACGTCGTGTCGACGAACTCAGGCTTCACCTTCAAGACATCGGCGAACTCCTTGCAGAGATCCGCGAAGAAGCCGGAATATGCCCCGGTCGCTGGATCGCGCATGACGTATGGCGGAGCTACGGCGGCGCCGCAGCGCAGGACGCCGGCCTTCTGCACGCCCTGCCAATATCCTTCGGCGGTCTGAGCATGGGCAGCGGTTGTCGAAAGAGCTCCCATGAGGGCAAGCGCAGGCAGCGCCCGCAGCGCGGACGTGATCATCTTCGAAAGCATCGGCATTCCTCTTTGCTGTGCGCGAAGTGCGCGGTTCCACTCGTCGGCTTCAGCCGTTCTTTTTGTTCTCGTGTCGGCTACGTGTCGACTGGTGAGATCATGTCAACACCGTGTCGACAATGTCAAGCAAAAAAATTACATTGCCGGCACGCGGCTTTTCTGGCCCAATGCTGCAACGACGACAAAAGGGGACCTCAGTGCCTGACGAACTGGAAGTGAAGAGAACGCGGGGAACCGGATGGAAGAACGTTTATGACACGCTGAGAAACGAGATCCTCGCGCTTATCCTTCCCCCCGGTCAGCTTCTCGACGAAATGACCCTCGCCGAACGGTTCGACATGTCTCGATCGCCGGTGCGCGAGGCGCTCATCAGGCTGGGCGCGGACGAACTCGTCGTGACGTTGTCAAACCGCAGTACGATCGTTGCGCCAATTGAAGTCGCAACGTTTCCCAAATACGTGGAGGCGCTCGACATTGCGCAGCGCATGAACACACGCCTTGCGGCGGCACTCCGGACCGATGCTGACCTGAAGAACATCGCCAAGCGCCAGAAGGCCTTCGAAGCGGCGGTCAAAACGGGCAATCACCTCGCGATGTCGGAAGCCAACAAGGAGTTCCACATGGCAATTGCACAGGCAGGAAAAAACCAATACCTGGCATCCTTCTACGAGAAGCTGTTGTCGCAGGGGCAGCGGATGCTGCACTTGCATTTCGAGTACCTGGAGCGGACGCATGAAGGCTATCTGCTGACCGACGAGCACCAACTCATGCTCGAAGCCATCAAGGACAAGAACGTGGACCTGGCCGATGAGCTCGCGCATGCTCATACCCGCCAGTTTCAGGACAACTTCATCAACTTCATGCGGGAGAACTACACGACCGACGTCACGCTCGGGCCCCTGCGGGCGGCCGAGTAGTCCCATGAGCGTCAACAGCATTGGATTCATCGGAACCGGCGCAATCAGCGAAGCGATGGTCCGCGGCCTTCTCGCAGCGCCGGCGTATGCTTCCGAGATTTACGTTTCCCCGCGCAGCGCCGACGTGGCCGCCAAACTCACCCGTGACTTCGCGTCCGTGAGGATTGCCAACGACAATCAAGGTGTCGTTGACGCGAGCGACATTGTGTTCCTGGCCGTACGCCCGCAAATCGCCGAGGGCGTTATTCGCCAACTCTCGTTCAAGGAAGGGCAGTTGGTGATCAGCGTCATTGCCGCGACCGACCGAGAAACGTTGCTGGAATGGACCAGCGGCAGCGTACAACTCGTACAGGCGATACCGCTGCCATTCGTCGCCGAGCGCCAGGGTGTGACCGCGCTTTACCCGCCCGACAAAGGCGTCGCCGCGTTGTTTGATACGCTTGGCACGGCGGTTCAATGCGAATCCAGAAAGGAATATGACCTTCTGGCCGCGGCAAGTGCGATGATGTCCACGTACTTTGGCGTGATGCAGTTTACCACGACCTGGTTGGAGAAGAGCGGCCTCGAAAATGCAAAGGCGCTCGCTTATGTTGCTCCGCTCTTCGCAAGCCTGGCGCAGACGGCGAATAAGCCCGGTGTGGTGTCGTTCGGTTCTCTCAGCAGAGAGTTTGCCACGAAAGGCGGCCTTAACGAACAGGTTCTTGCGAACTTCGAAAAGAACGGCGGAAGGGACGCGCTCACGGCCGCGTTGGACGGCGTGCTCGCCCGGATCGAGGGTCGCGGCCATTGAATGGTCAGTGGGACCGGTGCTGATCGTATCACATGTCAGCGGCCCGACATTCAAAAGCCTGCGCCTCGTCCCGCTGCGACCGTACGCCGTCGATGGATACCGGCCACGACAGGAAATACGCTTGGGTGGCGCGCGCTGCAAGCCGTGCGGTTCCAAGCCGAAAGGAAGAGGCACTGGCAACCGTCAAGGAGGCGCTTTTGCGTTTTCCCGACATCGCCATCGAGACCATGCCCCTTGAGGGCTTCCCGGCCTGCGCAGGACCGGGGCGTTTGCGAACATTATCGAACCAGCCAGCCGCCATCGACGGGCAGAATCGTTCCCGTCACATAGCCAGAGGCCGACGCCGCGAAAAACAGGACCGACGTGGCAAGATCATCAGGGGTGCCCCAACGACCCATCGGAATGCGCGCGGAAATCTGGGAATTACGATCGGGATCGTTGCGCAGCGCCTCGGTATTGTCGGTTGCCATGTAGCCGGGGGCGATAGCGTTGACCGTGATGCCGTGTGGTGCCAGTTCGTTGGCCATTGCTTTCGTCAGCCCGGCAATGCCGTGCTTGGATGCCGAATAGGCAGGCACGCGGATGCCGCCCTGGAAGGTCAGCATGGACGCTATGTTGACGATGCGCCCCTTCCGTTTCGTTTCGACCATGTGGCGAGCGACAGCCTGCGACAGCAGAAAGGCCGCCTTGAGATTGACGTCGATGACATCGTCCCAGTCCGTTTCGGAGTATTCGAGCAGGTCGGCGCGGCGGATGATGCCCGCATTGTTGACGAGAATGTCGATGCCGCCAAAGGCTCCGGCGGCTTCGGCGATCACGGCCTTCGCGTCGAACCTTTTCGAGAGGTCGACCTCCAGAGCCAGAAAGCGGCGGCCGGCCCGCCGGACGCGGTCGGCTGTTTCCGGCATGGGCGAGGAGCCGAGCGCGACGATGTCGGCTCCGGCGTCGGCGAGTGCCAATGCCATGCCCCGACCGAGGCCTGTCCGTGCGCCGGTGACCAGCGCGACTTTTCCGGAAAGATCAAACAGTATGGTCAAGACGCAGGCCCTTATCGTTGAACAGATGGAGTGGTGCGGCCGAGAGCGACAGGCCCATCTCGGTCCCCGGCGCCAGACGATGCTGGCCGGGCGCGACCACCAGAACCTTCTGGCCCGCGACGTCGGCGTGAATCACGGTTTCGGATCCGAGCGCTTCAACGAGCTTTATCTTTGCCACTATCCCGGACCCGTCGCTGTTGACCGCAATATGCTGTGGACGCACGCCGATCGTCACCCGCGCACCGTGGCCGACCTTGGCGCCGTTGACCGGAAGCTCGATCCGGTGACCGCCGGCCAGGGCTGCAACGGCTTTTCCGGACTGCACGGATTCGACCGTTCCCTCGAGGAAATTCATGTGCGGTGAACCGATGAAGCCGGCAACGAAGCGGTTTGCAGGCGAATTGTAGAGTTCGAGCGGCGTGCCGATCTGCTCGATACGCCCGGCGCGCAGCACGACGATCCGGTCTGCCAGCGTCATCGCCTCGACCTGGTCGTGCGTCACATAGATCATGGTGGCGGAAAGGCGGGCATGAAGGGCGGCGAGCTCGGCGCGGGTAGAACCGCGCAGCTCGGCGTCGAGGTTGGAGAGCGGCTCATCGAGCAGGAAGGCGACGGGCCGGCGCACGATGGCACGGCCGATCGCGACACGCTGGCGCTGGCCGCCCGAGAGCTGGCCCGGTCGCCGGTCGAGATAGGCTTCGATCTCCAGCATACGCGCCGCTTCCGCGATGCGCTGCGTGATCTCGGCCTTTGGCATCTTGGTGTTCTCCAGACCGAAGGCGAGGTTCTGGCGCACGCTCATATGCGGATAGAGCGCATAGGACTGGAACACCATGGCAAGTCCGCGGTCGGCGGCCGGGATCGCGTTGACCACCTTCCCGTCGATCGCGAGTTCGCCGCCGGTCGGCTTTTCCAGCCCAGCGATCATGCGAAGCAGTGTCGACTTGCCGCAGCCGGAGGGACCGACGAAGACGACGAATTCGCCGTCCTTGATCTCCAGGTTGATGCCGTGAAGCACGTCGATCGCCCCGAAGGATTTCGTCACGTTGGTGAGCTTGATATGACCCATGACGGCCTCCTCTATTTCAGTCCGGTGCCGGCGATGCCGGTGGTGATGAAGCGCTGCAGGAAGATGAAGACAAGAACGACGGGGATCATCGTCACGACCGTCATTGCCAGGATGAAGTGCCACTGCACGTTCAGCTCGCCGGAATAGATACTCAGCCCCACCTGCAGCGTGTAAAGCTCCTTGCGCGACAAGACGATCAGCGGCCAGAGGAAATCATTCCAGCGCCAGACGACAGAGAAGATGGCAAGCACCGCAAGCGCCGGTGCCGTCAGCGGCAGGATGATGCGCCAGTAGATCTGCCATTCCGAAGCCTTGTCCATGCGCGCCGCGTCGATCAGTTCGTCGGGAATGGTGAGCATGTATTGGCGCAGGATGAACACGCCGGTCGGCGTCGCCACTGTCGGCAGGATGACGCCCCAGAGATTGTTGAACAGGCCCAGCGCCGAGACGATCGAATAGAGCGGCACCATGATGACCGACAGGGGCACCATCAGGGTCGCGAGGATCAGCAGCATTGCGAATGTGCGCCCGCGGAATTCGTATTTACTGAGCGCAAAGGCGGCCATCGAATTGACGACAAGCGTGATCAGCGTCGCCGTCACCGTCACGAAGACTGAGTTCCAAAGGTAGCGGACGAAATCGAAATGGGTGAAAGGCTCACTATAGTTCTGCATGGCAAAGGACATCTGGCGGACGGGCGTGCGCTGACCGATGTTGACCTTGATGATCTCGCCGGGTTTTTGCGGATCGACCATCTGGCTGACGATGCCGATACGCCGGACCTCGGCAAGGGTCGCCTTGCGGCCATCAGGGAGCGTTGCCTCGTAGAGATCGAGCGGCTTGTCATAGCCTTCGACCGTGACCTTCTGGGTGACGTAGGGGAGTATGCTCGGCGGGAATTCCGCGAGCGCGGCCGGTGACTTGAAGGACGAGCCGACGAGCCAGACGGCCGGGCCGAACATGACGAACAGGCCGCCGAGGAGCCAGATCCAGGTGACGATATCCGTCCAATGCCAACCCTTGCCGCCCTTGCGACGGAGGAGAAATTCCGCGACCCGGCTCATTTGCGGGCTCCCTTCTTTTCGCTGGACCGGCTTAGGCTCAGCTGAAGCAGCGTCAGCACGACGAGCACCACGCCCATGAGGATCGAGGCGGCGGCGGCAAGCCCCGGATTGCGCAACTGCGTGGCAAAGCCGGTCTCGTAGATGTACTGGGTGATGTAGAGCGTGCTTGTGCCCGGTCCGCCTCCCGTCAGCACGTAGACTTCATCGAAGATCTGTACTGCCTTGATGAGGACGAGGACGACCACGACGAGCAGATTGGGCGCAAGCAGCGGCAGGGTGATGCGCAGGAACGCCCGCGTCGGCCGCGTCCCGTCCATTTCGGCTGCTTCGTAGAGGTCCTTCGGGATCGCTTGCAGGCCAGCCAGCAGGATCAGCGTATAGAACCCCATATGCGCCCAGATCGACACACCGACGGTGGCGGCAAAGGCCCAGTTGCGATCGTTCAGCCAGGTAAAGGGCTCGAAGCCAAAACCATAGAGACCGAAGTTGAGGAGGCCTTGGCGCTGCAGGATCCACTTCCAGATGAGGCCGACGACGACCGGCGACAGCAGCACCGGGAAGAAGAACACGGCCCGCCAGAAACTGCGCGCCATCAGATTGCGATTGAGGATCAATGCCGTGATCAGCGAGACGATGATCATCAGCGTAACCTGCAGGATGACGAACCAGCCGGTGTTGCCGACTGCAGTCCAGAACGTATCTTCGGTGCAGCTGTTCGCATCGAGGTAATTCGAACAGTCGAACAGTCGGGCATATTGGTCGCCGCCGACGAAGCTGCGATCCGGCAGGAAAAGGGCCGTGCCGCCGGTCATCGAATAGGCGAAGTTGATGAAGAAGGGCAGAAGTACGAAGATGCCGAATATCAGCATGTTGGGCATGAGGAAAAAGGCCGCCATGCCGCCGATCCCGGCGACCCTCTGCAGCCAGCGCAGCGGTGCATCGATCAGCCCCATGGCAAGGCGCACGGGCAGAAGGACGGTCTCGCCAATGCCGGATCCGGTTCGCTTGGGACTATCTGCCTTCATCGTCTGGCTTCCTCACCACGCGGATAGCGGTTCGCAACGTCGTTGCTACAGCCGATATCACGTCCAGAATCTTATAGCGGAACAGGGTCTCCTGCCGGCGAGCGCGCGTCGCGCGTTCCCAAGGCGGCGGGAACCGCCGGCAGGAGGTCCTGTGACCAAGGGCACATCGCCTCAAGCGGATGGCGCGCCCTTGGTTTGGTTCTTATGCGCGTCGTTGGGCGCCAGGCCTAGAGGCTGGAATCCTTCACCTTCGCGGCGATGTCCGCGTCAATGCGGGTAATCGCTTCGTCAAGCGACATCTCGCCTGCCGCCGCCTGGCTCACGCGCGTGACGAGAGCCCCATAGAAAGTATCGGCCCAGTGCCAGCCGGGCAGCTTGCGCGCGAGATCGGACAGCGAGGTGCCCGCTGTGACGAATTCGTTCAAGGCCGCCTTCGCCTGGGCGTCGTCGGTCTTGAAGTCGAGGCCCTTCGCCAATACGCCCTTATGCGCCGGCAGGAATAATGTCCGCTCGGAGAACTCCTTCACGATGTCCTCGCGGGCAAGATAGTCCATGACCTTGGCGACGTCCTTGGGATTCTTCGTGTACTTGACGGCAACCAGGCCAGCACCGCCGGTCATGCCCGTGCAGTTCACTGGTCCGCAGGGACTGCCGGTGGCAACCCAATCGAAATTCGAGCCGATCTTGGTGGAGAAGTTCGGGACCTGCCACGAGCCGGAATAGTAGTAGACGAGCTGGCCGTTGATGAAGTCGTCGGCAGCTGCCCGGTAGGTTGACCCAGCAGCCGATACCCAGACGTCCTTGCTCATGGTTCCGTCAGCGATCCAGCCGATGAACTTGCCGAGAAAGCTTTTGCTCCCCTCGTCCAGCGGCGCTGGTTTGCCGTCGGGGCCGATATAGTTGGCGCCATAGGAGAGGTTGGGCCCGCTCAAGCGGTGTCCCGAGCGGTCAAGGGCCATCGGGAAGGGAACCTGCTGGCTCTCGGCCACCTGCTTTGCGGCCTTTGCCCAATCGTCCCATGTCGCATCCTTGCCGGGCATCGCAACGCCGGCCTGATCGAACAAGGTCTTGTTGGCGAAACCGCCAGCAATCGTAATCTGCGTCATGAAACCGGATATCTGGTTCGAGCCATCAGGACGCATCCAGTCGGCCTGTGCACCGAAGTTCTCGTCCCAATAGGCGGGATCACCGACCAGCGGGCGAAGGTCGAGCCAGTGCTGGCTTTGCGCCTTCAGATTGGTGACGCGCGCGATGTCCGGGCCGTTGCCAGCCTCGAGCTGCACGGGCAACTGCTCGCGCACGACGCTATAGGACACGTTGTCGAGCACGACGTTGACGTCCGGATTTTCCTTCATGAACCGGTCGAGCAGGTCCTTAAGGACGTCACCCTCGACGCCGTCAGAATACCACATGATGCGGACATCGCCGGCGAGTGCTGCCGTCGATGTCAAAAATCCGACGGCCAGCGCCGCCAGCATAGTTCCGGTCTTTCTCATTGTCTTCCTCCTCTTGTACACGAGCCCTCCTGCTCGCAGGTCAACATCACGCCGGCTTCTCCCACCGGCGCTTCGCTCTTAATTGGCGGCCAGCATGGTGACCTCGCCGGCAACCGTGAATTCATCTGGCGAAATCGTGCGACCCTCCGCTTCCGCCGAGCCATCCGGGCGGAATGTTACGGTGCCATATTGCGGGTCCTCGACAACGAGCGAGCCATCGTCCTTTTCCTGAACTGCAAGTGCGCCGAACCGGGCTTCCACCTCGGCAAGGCCGGAGGCCTCGCAGACCCGCACGATCCAGCGTGTCTTGCGGCCATATTGGCGCAGTTCCGTATTGGCCGATGGGCCGTCCTTGACGAAGACGAAGTCCGTGCCGCCACGCAGCATCACCGCGCCGCGCCGGCTGCGTGCCAGGGCAACATTGCCCAAGATGTGGCTCTCGTCGAATTCGGTAACGGGGAACCAGGCGTGGGTGAAGTCCGGCTGTTCGTCGAAAGTGGAAAAATCGAGCACGGCCAGCCCGCGATACTGGTGGGCGCGAGGGAGGGTGCCGCAGCCGCCCCAGAAAGAGGGCCGGCCGTACCCGAACTGAATCGTCTCGCCGGGATGGTTGATCCAGACCGCGGCTTCCGGCCGCTCGCCGAGCCGCAGATGCAGCACCGTCTCCTGGTAACCCCATTCGTTCCAGCGGTAGTGGGCGGCGGAGCCGATGGCGAAGGCGCGGCTCTTGTAGTGATAGAGCGCCGCAAACCTGTTTTCACCCTGGGCAAACCGCCATTCCTGGTGTTCATCGCCCTGATGGCAGGCGACGGTGACCAAATGTTCCGGCACCATAAGGCCGTGGTCGCGCAGGCACACGGCAAGCTGCGGCAAGGCATGAACGCGACGGCCATACCAGCCCGCGCCCCAGAGCAGGCGCGACACGCCGGAAAGCTCGAGCGAGCGACCGGCGCAAAGCGTGTGTTCGTATGACCGCCCCTGCGCTGCCGTCACCATGCCGTGGTGAGCGGAGCGGGCAATCACTTCGCACAGGCGAACGATGCCCTTCTTGGCACGATCGGCGATGTCGGCATCGGGGGAAAGGGCGGCGAGCGCGGTCAGGCCCTTGAGGTCGATCGGGAAATAGGGCGCGGAATTGAACTCCGCCATTTCCCAGGCCTCGAAGTGATCCAGCCAGGCGCGAACGCGCGTCGCACCGACGTCGCTTTGCTCTGCACCCGTGCGGCCTGACCGGGTGAAGGTCTTGGCGGCCAGGAGATGCCCGGCGAGATAGGCCGAGGTATGGAACAGGAGCGCATGGTTTTCGGAGAAATACCACTGCACATCGTTGCCGGGCTCATCCATCCAGTAGCGGAAATCAAGGATCGCCTGATCGATGCGGTTGCGTGTGCCGTCCCCGATATCCTTGCCCCAGACAGTGCGCGACCAGATGAGGGGCACAAGCGAGAAGTCGGCGCAGTCGTGGCAGTCTTCGATCGACGGCAGGATTTCCTCGATCATGGCATCCGTATCGGTGCCGCCGCGGCCGCTTGCGAGCCGGGCAAAGGCGCGCACCGTGTCACGTTCGGAAAAGGCCGAGATTTCGTCCAGCGTTTCTGCGATCCGCTCTGAAAGGGCTGCCGGCGCGCTTCCCTGTCGGCGGGCATGACAGATCTCGACGCCAAGCGACCGCGAGGCGATAAAGCCGCCGGCCCGCAGCGTGATGCGGAAATGGCGGAAATCGGCGGGCGCATCTTCTGACGGGCCAATGACCAGGCGGACATCGCCCGCCTTGAGAACGAAGTCGTAGTCGAAGCGCTCGGTCGACATGAAGTCGCCCTCGATCGCCACGTTCACTTCGACGTCAACCGGCAAGGGCTTGGCAAACAGAAGTTTGATATCGTCTTCGAAATAGGCCGTTCGGTCGAAATGCATTCCCTCGAGCGCCGCCTCGATCGTCCCGGCGACCTTGCCTTCGATCGGCACGGGCACGGCCACCTGGGCGGCAGGTCCCTCGAGGTAGTCAAGTTGGAAGAAATAGCGCGCATCGCGCTCGGCCAGATCATCGAAAAAGATGGTAATCTCGTTCAGCCCGGCCGTCAGCGGCAGGTCGAATTCGGCCTTTGCCTCCAGATTGCGACTATAGGGCGCCATCCAGCCGATCTCGGTGCCGTTCAGCCAGAGAACCGCACCGCCGCAAGTGCCGAGACGAACCTTTGCCACGCCCGCTTTGTCGGCTGCGATGAACGTGCGGGCCCAGGTGGCAAGCCGTGTCGGGCGGAACCAGAAGCCGGACATATCAAGTCGAGGCGAGCCGAAGGGCAGCCACCAGCGCGCGGGCTCGAAGGCGCCGCGCACATTCGGCCGCTTGCCGCGATAACGCTCGGCGAAGATCGTGCGGCAGGGATATTCGTGCGGAATGAAATTCTTGTGCTTGGTCAGGAAGAAGAATGGATCCATCTCGCCCTTCATCGGGGCATCGGGGACATCGAAGCGTTCCTCGGAGAACTCCCCGAGTTGCCAGTAACGGACGGCTTCGCCTGGGTTCAGCTCACGGTTCAGAAGGGATCTCATGGTCGTCATTTCAACTCTGCCAGGGCCACCGGGGCCACATCGTTATATTCCTGGTTTTCGCCGGTCATGCCCCAGACGAAGGCGTAGGGACCCGTGCCAGCGCCCATATGGATCGACCAGGCGGGTGAGAGCACCGCATCGCCATTGGCGACGATCAGATGGCGCGTCTCTTCGGGGCGCCCCATCAGGTGGACAATCCGATCCTCCGCCGCCATGTCGAAATAGCAATAGGCCTCCATGCGGCGCTCGTGCAGGTGCGGCGGCATGGTGTTCCAGACGCTGCCCTCGGCAAGGTCGGTGATGCCCATTAGCAGCAGGCAGGACGGTGCCACTTCCGGGTGGATATACATGGCGAGCCGCCGCTTGTTTGACCGGCGGCCGTCGCCCAGATCGAGCGGCTTCGATTCCGCCTTTTTGATCAGCCGGTGAGGGTTGTCCGCACCGGCCGGCACCGAGTTCATGTAGAACCGGGCAGGTGTCTTTCCAGAGAGGCTCGCCATGGTAATTTCGCGCGCACCGCGGCCGAGATAGAGCACGTCACGATTCTCCAGCGTGAATGACCGGCCGTCGACCGTCACTGTGCCTGTGCCGCCAAGATTGGCGATGCCCATTTCACGCGCAGACAGAAGATACGGCGTGCCGATTTCGGCACCGGAGCCGAAGGTCACGCTCGTGGAAACCGGCATCGCGCCGCCGAGAAGCAGACGATCGACATGCGTATAGGTGAAATTGACGGTGTCGGGCATGAACAGGTCGGTCATCAGGAAGGCGCTGCGCAGCTTTTCCGTGTCGTAGCCTTTGATATCTTCCGGCCCGGTGCCGTACAAAATCTTCATCGTCATGCTGTTTTTCCTTCTGTCCCGACGTGCTCCAGACCTTCGGAAAGGCACAGGATGGCCAAAGCCTGTCCGTAGCCCGTCGGTTGAATGGGAATGTCCTTGTAGAATTGGAGATCGTGGCCCATGCGGGTGCCGTAGGAGACGTTGAGTACCGTGCCGGTCTCGTCGATATTGGCCATCACCGCTTCAAGAGCCTTCAGCCCGGCCGCCTGCCAGGCGGGTGTGCCCAGGCCGAGGCGATAGCCCTTCAGCAGGCCGTAGCCGATGCCGGCAGTGGCGGAAATCTCCTCGTAGGAGGTGGGGTCGTCGAGCAGGGTGCGCCATGCGCCAGATGGTGCCTGAAGCGCAAGAAGGGCATCCACCTGCGCCACGAGAACGCCCTGGAGAAAATGCTTCACCGGCCTGGCGACGTCGGCGAGATCGAACAGGTCGAGCAGGCCTGCAGTAATCCAGGCATTGCCGCGTGCCCAGCGGGCCCGCGCGAAATTGTGCCGGCCGTCGAAGGTCCAGCCATGAAACCACAGGCCGGTATGCGTGTCGGCGAGATAACGGGTGTGCACGAGGAACTGTCGCGAGGCTTCGTCCACCAGCTCGCGCCGGCCGCTTGCCTGACCATAGGAGGCCAGAAAAAGGGCGACCATGTAGAGCGTGTCGTCCCAGAGTTCGTTATGGTTGACCTTGTCGGAGACGTGATGCTCGAAGCCGCCTTCCGGCGTGCGGCCGAGGTCAGACATCACGCGATTTGCCCAGTCGTCGAGGACCGGCTGCCAGCGGGAATCGCGGGTTCTGGCCCAGAGCACCGACAGGCCGAGCATGGGCGCCGTGGTGTTGACGTTGAGTTGTGGCAGCCCCGCCGCGATGCGGGCCTCGTACCATGCTTCCAGCAAATGGCGCAGGTCATCGCGACCAGTGAAAAGCCAGAGCTTGACCAGGCCGTAAAGGCCCACGCCCTGCGGCCATTCCCAGCTGTCGAAGCTGATGTAGTCCCCGGCGGTTCCGTCGAGATTCGGCTCGTGGAAGCGACCATCGTGCCTGAGGCCGGTCGTTCCCGCGACAAGCCGATCAAGGCCATTGCGAATATCGCGGCCATTCGGGGCCATGGCATTCCCTCCAATCCGTCCGCTCTTTGTCGGTTCAGTGGGAGCAATAAAGGCACGTCATTTTTTCTTGCGCAATCTGAAAATTTTTCTCATAGTTGCGGCAAGGAGAAAACAAGATGACTGTGAAGCCAACGCCGGGCAAGCGCGGAAAGAAGAGCAAGCGCGTGCGTCTTGAGGATATCGCAGAAGCCTGCGGGGTTTCCCTGAGCACGGCATCCCGCGCGCTTGCCGGCGAGAAGGGCGTTCGGCCGGATATCCGCCAACGCCTGCTCGAGGCGGCGAAGGTCGCCAACTATGTGGTCCCCGCAGCGGTCGCCGGACAGAAGGTTATTCTGGCCGCGTCGAGCGCCGCCATGATCGACTATGTGCGCAACCAGTTCACGCTCTATGTCCTTGAAGGGTTGAAAGAACGCGCCCAGGCGCTGGGGCTGGAAATTGTCACGCGCCCGATTGCCGACAAACAAGAGGAACTGGCCGCGCTGAAGGAGGCTCTGGACGACCCTCAGGTCGCCGGACTGCTTTTTCTCACCCTCGACGACGAGGGCATGCTGGCCGCCACGCGTGGTTTCGACAAGCCCGTCGTGCTTCTCAACGGCGATGATCCGTTCATGCGGCTTTCGAGTGTCACGCCTTGCAATCGCTCAAGCGCGCGGCTGGCCGCCGATCACCTGATCGATCTCGGCCACGAGCGCATCCTCTTTCTAATGCGTCCGGGTCGGCGCACAATCGAACGGCGCTATGAAGGTTGGAGGGACGCCCTTCTGCATCGCGGCCTGGCATTTTCCGAAGACCTTGTGGTTCCCGTCGAAGACTGGCTTCCGGAGCTTGCTGCTCAGGCGGTTGCGGCGCGGATCGCCGCTCAAGGCCTCGATTTCACCGCGATTCTGGCTGCCGGTGACAGTCTTGCCGTCGGCGCCATGATGGGTGTCCAGCAATCCGGGTTTTCCGTACCCGGTGATGTCTCGGTCATGGGCATGGACGATCTTCCGCAGGCTGCTTTCCTCAACCCGCCGTTGACGACGATGCATATTCCGATGCGCGAAATCGGTTGGGTGGCGCTCGATCTGCTGCGCGATAATCTCTCCAGTCTTCCGATGCCCCCGCGCCGGGTGGAACTCGCCTGCCATCTGGTCGAACGCTCCTCCACGGCGGCCGCCCGGAATGTGTCGGCCTAACCGGAACGCGTCAGGACTGGGTAGTGATAGACGCAATAGCCGTTCTCGGCCTTCGCCTTGGCGAGAACGGCGTCGCCATCCACCTAGGCCGCTCCCGCCGGGGTCTCTGGCAAGCCGTACGTGGCGGGCCAGGACAGCCCCGGAGCCGGCCGGTGTAGGACCTGCCGCGAAACAGGCGCCGTATCTCTCGCTCAAGCTCGATCACCCCTCCTTCACACCCCGGTCCACACTTCTCTCGACGATGAGATGGTGGATTGCCGACGACATCGGCAACCTCTCCTGCCTTTCATACGCTCCAAGATCGGGATTCCAGACTGATCAGTTTTTTTTATGGGGGGCGGGAATCCGGGATATCCGTTGCACCCTGCTCCCGATCGGGTGCACAGCGCCACGCAAGCGCGACCAATGCTTTCTCTTCCCTGAGTGAAGGCATCTACGAAGAGGCGCGAAGCCATGTCCTCAGCCTCGAAATCGAACCCGATACTTGGGCAATCACTCCCTCGCTGACGGGGATCCATTGGCGCGCCGACTACATCAATGCCGACATCGTCTTGATGCAACTCATTCAGGGTGACCTGTTTGAGCGGCACCCGAAACTCGAACCTAGTCATCCCTCCTGGAGGGGCCGACCCTATCACCGGGCGCCGCTATCACGGGCTGTCAATCATGCTGAAAAAGCCACCGCAGAACGGGCTATTTGAATACCTTCCGTCGCTCTGCAGTGACCAGAACGCACACTCAAATGTTACGTTCCGCTTTGAGATTTGCGTCAATGGGAGTGAAAGCATGGTTTCATCCGTGCCGCAGGAGGCGGTTGGACGCGTACTGATCGCGGAACGCAATCCGCTCGTCATTGCCGCGCTGCGAGGATTGTTTTCCGAAAATGCCCGCTTCTTCATCGTAGATACGGCGCGGACCTCGGCCGAGCTTTGCGAGAAACTTACCTTGGTCGAGACTGATTGCGTGCTGCTCTCCTGGCAACTCGAAGATGCCGAGGCTCCGGATGTGCTGGCGGATATCGGCCGTCTGGGCTTCGATCCGAAAATCGTGCTGTTTGCTGATACCAATAACCCTTCCATGGTCAATGAGACGATTCGGCTCGGCGTGAACGGGCTCTGCTACCAGTTCGAAGACCCGGAGATTCTCTTCGCGACGCTCACCGCAGTGATGCAGGGCCGGATCTGCATTCCCTATACGGTGCTCTCAAAAATTTCCAACACGCCCTTCCAACAACTCACCGCGCGCGAGACGGAACTGCTCGGCATGCTCTCCAATGGGTGGTCGAACACCCAGATCGCCAGCCGCACGGGCATTTCCGAGAATACGGTGAAATACCATCTCAAAAATCTCTACGACAAGCTTGAAGTCCGCAATCGCGCCATGGCCGTTGCGCTTTACACCAGAGAGCGTCGGCGCAATCCGCATTGAGACTACCTGCGGGTAGGCCGCGCCCTACCCATTCTTCCCAACAGCCACCCAATGGGACCGCGTTTGAGCTGCCCGTCAGGCACTCTTTTCTGTCTGGGTGAGTGTTGTGCGGACAAGGCCAGAAAGGCAGTTTTGGTGCCGAGGAACAGTCCGCCCGCGGACGCTGCGTGCATCGGAGGAAACCATGCCAGGCTACAATCATCTCTTCATCCCAGGCCCCACCAACATCCCAGAACAGGTTCGCCAGGCGATGAATCTGCCGATGGAGGACATGCGCTCCCCACGCTATCCGGAGCTGACGCTGCCACTCTTCGCCGACGTCAGACGAGTGTTCAAGAACCAGAACGGCCGCGTCTTCATCTATCCTTCCTCCGGCACCGGTGCCTGGGAAGCGGCGATGACCAACGTACTTTCGCCCGGCGATCATGTGCTGATGAGCCGCTTCGGCCAGTTCTCGCATCTCTGGGTCGACATGGCCGAGCGCCTCGGCTTCGAGGTTGATTGCATCGACATGGAATGGGGCACGGGGGTGCCGGTCGAGCTCTATGCCGAACGCCTCACTGCCGACAAGGCGCACACGATCAAGGCCGTCTTCGTGACGCACAACGAGACCGCAACCGGCGTGACCTCGGATGTCGCCGCCGTCCGCGCCGCCCTTGATGCCTGCAACCATCCGGCCCTTCTCTTCGTCGATGGCGTTTCCTCGATCGGCTCGATCGATTTCCGCCAGGACGAATGGGGCGTCGATTGCGCCGTCTCCGGTTCCCAGAAGGGCTTCATGCTGCCTGCCGGTCTCGGTTTCCTGTCAGTCAGCGCGAAGGCGCTTGACGCTGCAAAGACCGGGCGTCACATGCGCTGCTACTTCTCGTTCGAGGACATGATCAAGACCAACGACGCGGGTTATTTTCCCTATACACCGCCGACGCAGCTTCTGCGCGGTCTGCGCGCCTCGCTCGACCTGATCTTCGAGGAAGGCCTCGAAAACATCTTCACCCGCCACCATCACCTTGCCAACGGCGTCCGCGCCGCCGTTTCGGCCTGGGGGCTGAAACTCTGTGCTTCAGAACCGAAGTGGTACTCGGACACCGTCTCGGCCATCCGCCTGCCGGAGGGCCTCGACGGCACCGAGGTCATCAAGCACGCCTATCGCACCTACAACACCTCGCTCGGCAGCGGGCTCAGCAAGGTGGCGGGCAAGGTCTTCCGCATCGGCCATCTCGGGTCGCTGAACGAAGTCATGGTGCTTGGTGCGCTGGCAGCCGCCGAACTCACATTGCTCGATTGCGGCGTGAAGATCGAGGCCGGCTCGGGCGTGGGGGCTGCGATCAACCAATTCCGCGCCGCCGCCGCGACGGCGACAGCCAAAGCTGCTTGAGAAGAGATCAAGGGAGGAATTCATGAGCCACACCATCAACCATCTGCGCCGCCTCCGGCTACAACGCAGCGAACTCGCCGTGCCGGGCTCGAACCCCGAGATGATCGAGAAGGCGGCCAATTCGGATGCCGACTACATCTTCCTCGACATCGAGGACGCCGTGGCGCCGCCGGACAAGGAGCGTGCCCGCGCCAATATCGTGCAGGCGCTGAACCAGATCGACTGGCGCGGTCGCGGCAAGACCATCTCGGTCCGCATCAACGGGCTGGACACCCACTACATGTACCGCGATGTCGTCGACCTGATGGAGCAGGCCGGCGACCGGATCGACACGCTGCTCGTGCCGAAGGTCGGCGTTCCCGCTGACCTCTACTTGGTCGAAGCCATTGTAAACCAGATCGAGATTGGCAAGGGCTACGAGACCCGTGTCGGCCTCGAAGCCCTGATCGAGACGGCGCTCGGCATGGCGAACGTTGAGCAGATTGCTTCTTTCGGTGGTCGTCTCGAGGCGCTGCATTTCGGCGTTGCCGATTATGCCGCCAGCCTCAAGGCGCGCACGGTCAATATCGGTGGCCTCAACCCTGATTATCCGGGCGACCAGTGGCATTTCGGGCTGTCGCGCATGACCGTCGCCTGCCGTGCCTATGGCCTGCGCGCCATCGACGGACCGTTTGGCGACTTCTCCGATCCCGAAGGCTACAGGGCCGCCGCCCGTCGTGCCGCCACCCTCGGCATCGAGGGCAAGTGGGCGATCCATCCGAGCCAGATCGCGCTTGCCAACGACATCTTCTCACCGCCCGAAAAGGAGGTCGAGCGCGCGCGCCGCATCATCGACGCGCTGAAGGTTGCTGAAAGCCAGGGCAAGGGTGCTGCCTCGCTCGACGGCAAGATGATCGACGCCGCGTCTGAGCGCATGGCGCGCAATGTGCTTGCCACACATGACGCAATCACGGCCGGCAGCCGGTAGAAGGAGGAAGACATGGATATCCACGAATACCAGGCCAAGGAACTTCTCTCCCGCTACCAGATCCACATTCCGCGTGGCGGCCTGGCCTATAGTCCCGAGCAGGCAGCCTATCGCGCAAGCGAGATCGGCGGCGACCGCTGGGTGGTCAAGGCGCAAATCCATTCCGGCGCGCGCGGCAAGGCGGGCGGCATCAAGCTCTGCTCGTCCGACCATGAGATCGTCGCGGCTGCCGATGCCATGCTGGGCGCCAAGCTGGTGACGCACCAGACCGGGCCGCAGGGCAAGCTGGTCAGCCGCCTCTATATCGAAGAGGCGATGGACATCGAACGCGAGATCTATCTCGGCTTTGTGCTCGATCGCAAATCCGAGCGTATCATGATCGTCGCCTCGTCCTCGGGCGGCATGGAGATCGAGGAGATCGCGGAGGCCGAGCCCGACTCCATCATTCGCGCCACCGTCGATCCCGGCGTTGGCATGCAGGACTTTCAGGCCCGCGAGATCGTGTTCGGACTGGGCATCGACAATGCCCTGATTGGTCGCGCCACGCAGACGCTGCTCGGCTGCTACCGCGCCTTCGTCGACTATGACGCTGCAATGCTGGAGATCAATCCGCTGGTCGTCACCCGCCGCGGCGACCTGGTGGCGCTCGACGCCAAGATGAGCTTCGACGAGAACGCCCTCTTCCGCCGTCCGCATATCGCCGAGATGCGCGACAAGAGCCAGGAAGACCAGCGCGAGACCTACGCCTCCGACCGCGGCCTCTCTTATGTCGGCCTCGAAGGCAATATCGGCTGCATCATCAACGGTGCCGGCCTCGCCATGGCGACCATGGACATGATCAAGATCGCCGGCGGCGAGCCCGCGAACTTCCTCGACATTGGCGGCGGCGCTTCCCCCGAGCGCGTCGCAAAGAGCTTCCGCGCCGTGTTGCGGGACAGGCAAGTCGAGACGATCCTGGTCAACATCTTTGCGGGCATCAACCGCTGCGACTGGGTGGCCGAGGGCGTGATCAAGGCACTGCGTGAGGTTGGCGTACCGGTACCGCTCGTCGTGCGCCTCTCCGGCACCAACATGGACGAGGGCCGGCGCATCCTGGCGGAGTCCGGCGAAGACATCATCGTTGCGGAAACGCTGGCCGAGGCCGCCGACAAGGCCGTCGAGGCGTGGCGCGCTTTCAGCGCAAACAAGGCTGCTTGAGGGAGGCTCCGGATATGTCCATTCTACTCGACAAGAACACCCGCGTCATCGTTCAGGGCTTCACCGGCAAGATCGGCAGTTTCCACGCCGAGGACATGAAGCGCTATGGCACCAACGTTGTCGGCGGCGTCACCCCCGGCAAGGGCGGCCATACTCATCTCGGCATGCCGGTCTTCAACACGGTGAAGGGCGCTGCGCAGGAAACCGGCGCGGACGCCTCGATCGTCTTCGTGCCGCCGCCCTTTGCGGCCGACTCCATCATGGAAGCGGCGGATGCCGGCATTCGGCTCTGCGTCTGCATCACCGACGGCATTCCCTCCCAGGACATGATCAGGGTCAAGCGATACATGCGGCGCTACCGCTTCGAGGATCGCATGACCCTGATCGGGCCGAACTGCGCCGGCATGATCACGCCCGGCGAGGCGTTGATGGGCATCATGCCGGGCTCGATTTACCTGCCTGGCCGCATCGGCATCGTCGGCCGTTCGGGCACGCTTGGCTACGAGGCTGCAAGCCAGATGAAGGCGCTCGGCATTGGCGTGTCGACGTCGGTCGGAATCGGCGGCGACCCGGTCAACGGTTCGTCCTTCAAGGACATGCTGGAGTTGTTCGAGCAAGATCCGAACACGGACGCGGTGTTGATGATCGGCGAGATCGGCGGCCCGCAGGAGGCGGAGGCCGCACTCTGGGCGCGCGATCACATGAAGAAGCCGTTGATCGCCTACATCGCAGGCCTTTCAGCCCCGAAGGGCCGTCGCATGGGCCATGCGGGTGCAATCATCTCTGCCTTTGGGGAATCGGCGCAGGAGAAGGTCGAGCTCCTGAAAAGAGCCGGGGTTACAATTGTGCCGACGCCGTCTTCGTTCGGCGAGACGGTAGCGGAGGTGTTGTCCGTCATGAACAAGGCGGCCTGAATGGCCGCCCCCCGTGTCCTTGGGACTCGGCGGTGCCCGCGAGAAGTCGAGTTCGTGCTGGCGTGACTGCTAAAGCCGCCGAATATGGAGATTTCATGGATGCGGATTGAGAACACACCTTTGGGTAGGCCGCGCCCTACCCACCCCTCCCAGCAACCACCCGCCGGGGCTGAGCGCGGACTGCCCATCCGGCAGCCATTTCTGCCTTAGCGAGTGTTGTGCGGACATGGTCCCTGGGGCAACTTCCGCGTTGAGGAACAGGCCCCCACGCAGCCCAAGAATTTAATAGGGAAGACCGAAAATGCAACAATTCCGACCTGGTCAGATCGATCCGCGGTCTTCTGGCCGGCCTTGTTCATCATCGCTTCTTCCGTGAATAATCCGGAAATTTCGCCTAAAAGAATTCGGTTTTGGACAAGCCATGGTCGCAACTGACACGAGTGCAACCGAGTGATCTGTTAGTCACCCAAGGAAAGCGGCCGTAGAGCCGCACAGTCACAAAGGCGCGTCCGGCGTCGTTACCTCAACAGCATTTATCAGTCCGCCACCTGACCTCTCGAGAGGTCGGCCCTGTCGCGGTAGCCGACATTCAAAGGGAACGTCACCACATAAAATCTGGAAGGATATAGCATGTCGACTGCAGATAGACTGCGAAGCATAGATCCGGCGGTGTTCTGGCCGGCCATAGCGATAACGGCCGGGTTCATCTCATGGGGAGCGGTGGCCCCAGATAGCCTCGCCTCGGTCACCCAAGCTACTCTTTCGGCGATCATCAACGGTTTCGGATGGGGCTTTGTTGTCTCGACCGCGTTGTTCCTGGTCTTTGCCGGGTTCCTGGCGATCAGCCGTTTCGGCAGGATCAGGCTTGGCGCCGATGACGAACTTCCGGAATTCCGGACGGTTTCGTGGGTATGCATGATGTTCAGCGTCGGCATGGGCATCGGTCTGATGTTCTGGGGCGTTGCCGAGCCAGTTTTCCATTTTGGTGCACCGCCTCACGGGCTGGCGGCCGCGCAAACCAAGGAAGCTGCGCTGGTCGCGATGAAATATTCCTATTTCCATTGGGCGCTGCACCCTTGGGCGATCTATGCGATTGTCGGACTGGCGATCGCTTACTTCACCTACCGCAAAGGCTTGCCAATCCTGATCTCGAGTGCATTCACCCCCTTGCTCGGCAGCGCGGTTAACGGGCCGATCGGTAAGACGATCGATATTCTCGCCGTTATCGCCACGCTGTTCGGCACGGCGACATCGCTCGGACTTGGCGCACAGCAGATCAACAGCGGCTTGAATTTTCTCTGGGGAACCGGCGAGGGAACAAGCATTGCGCTTGCGATCATCGTGGTGCTGTCGGTGCTGTTTATACTTTCGGCGGTGTCCGGTGTAGGCAAAGGCGTTCAGTTCCTGAGCAACATGAACATGGTGGTCGCCGCCGCGTTGCTGCTCTTCCTGGCTATCGTCGGGCCGACCATCTTCATCCTCAACACGTTCACCGAAGCGCTTGGCGACTACCTGGCCGATCTCGTCACCATGTCGTTCCGCACCGCCGCCTTTAGCGACGGTAAATGGCTGGGCAGCTGGACGATCTTCTACTGGGCCTGGTGGGTGTCCTGGGCGCCTTTCGTCGGCGTGTTCATCGCTCGCATCTCGCGCGGCCGCACCATCCGCGAATTCGTCATCGGCGTTCTGCTCATCCCAAGCGGCGTAACCTTTCTCTGGTTCACCATCATGGGTGGCACGGCGCTGCATTCCGAACTGATGGGGATCGGCGGCCTTGTCGAGGCGGTCAACAATAAGGGTGCCGCTATCTCACTGTTTGCCCTGCTCGAACAATATCCAGGAACAGCGGTCACCTCGTTCGTCGCGATCTTCCTTGTCGCCATCTTCTTCATCTCGGGAGCGGATGCCGCCTCGATCGTGATGGGCATGCTGTCGTCTCGCGGCACGCTTGAGCCCGCACGCAGCGTTGTCGTCTTGTGGGGCGTCCTTGCAGGAGCGTCGGCCTGCGTGCTGCTGGTGATGGGAGGCCTGGAAGGCCTGCAGACAGCATCAATCATCGCGGCAGCGCCCTTCCTCGTCGTCATGGTCGGGCTGTGTATCTCCCTTTGGAAAGCGCTGTTGGACGACCTCGAAGGGCGGAGCGAACCGGCCCCTCCCCTAGCCGAAAGCCTGCCATTGGCCGCAGCGGTTGCGGCCGAGTAGGTCCCGCTACTCCGTCCATGCGGCTAGCAAACCGCACCTGAATACGACCTTCAGGTGCGGTTCTTGGGCGTGCCGGAAAAATTTGCCCGCTGACCGACACTGGTCGACGCAGACCTCTGCAAGGCTGACAGGCACGAAGCGTCGTCGGCCGGATTTCTAACGAATGGCCGCGGTTAGCCAGTAACTAAACGCTCCGCCACCAGGTGTGTGTACAGGCCCTGCTCAATACCAGCGTCCTCGGCCGTACCAACCGCCGCCGAGCAGGAGAAGAACGAGAACTATGATGAGAAGTGTGGTCGTATCCATGCAGGTCTCCTCGAAGTACCTGACCATCTCCATCGCACTACTTGCACGATGCGCCGGTCGCAATGGGACTCCAACATAACCCAACGTCCACAGCGGGTTTTCGTTCCATCGATCCGCCGATCGCCTGTGGAGTGGATGCGGTGATGGTGCGCCGCGGAGGCCTCGACATCGACTGACAGGGTCCCCCCGCTGCACCCGGATAGACGATAATTGCGTTCTCGCCCGTCTGATCGTTGACTACATGAGCGCCGCACCGGTCGCGACGTCATCCAGAACGGTTAGCTCCGCCGTGACGCCAGCCTCTCGAAAGGCCCTCAACGCCATATCACCGACGCTATCGGCGAAAGATCTTGGAGATGAACGAGACCTTCGCGCCTGCTCGCGCCGCAACCGTCTGATTGGCTCCCTTTTTTCCTCCCGCCCCGATCGCGAAGCCGTTAACGGCGATCGTTTCCCCGACGACCGGCATATGGCGGGCAAGACAGGCCGTGTCGGCAACGAAGATTCCAGGTATCGAAACCTTCGTCAGGCAACACTTCCGATTATGGCGAAACAGGCGGGACAACGCCTTTGGTGAATAGGAAGCAGCCATAGAAGCGCACTTCACCCGTGGTGATCACGCAGTACGCCTTCTTTGCAAGATCGTAGAAAGCGAAGCGTTCGATGCCATACATTGGCGACGGCTTTTCCTCCACCGCGTCGATTTCGGCCTGAACCTCTGTTTGCACCGCAGGGATTTCGCCCGGACGACCCATCTCTTCCATCCGCCCGGCAGAATTTTGAAGTGGCGTGTCGAGCGGCATGACCGAAAGGATGGCTCGCACGGCACGCGCCGCAGGTACGTTGTCGATGCTGAGGAGTGTGCCTAGTGAGGTTTGTCGAGCGATTGATGTCGAGGGAAAGTTGGTGTCAGAGATCACCACCGTGTCGCCGTGGCCCATCGAGCGCAAGGCATGCAACACGTCGGCGTTCAAGACGGGATCGATATTCTTAAGCATCGCGGCTCCTTGTGTGGGGAAACGGCGGCCTTCAGGACGCCGTGATCCGTTCGCGGTACTTGTCGATGATGACCGCCAGGATGATGACGACCCCGGTGATCATCTGGCGCATGAAGTCGCTCAATCCGAAGAGGATGAGACCATTCGCCAGAACGCCGATGATGCAGGCGCCAAGCAGGGTGCCGACCACGGTGCCACGTCCGCCATTGAGACTGGTGCCGCCGATGATAACGGCGGCAATCGCATTGAGCTCGAAGCCGATGCCGATGATCGGGCTCGCGATGTTGAGCCGCGCCATGTAGACCATGGCCGCGATCCCGACCAGCGCGCCAGCGATTGTGAAGGCCGCCACTTTGTAGAACATCAGAGAATGGCCCGCGAGGCGCACGGCTTCCTCGTTGTTGCCGATCCCGTAAAGCAAGCGGCCGAAGACTGTCTTGGACAGCACGAACCACGCGACCGCAACCAGAACCAGCGCAATGAGAAATACCACCGGCACCCCGACCACCATTTGCGAACCAAAGGCATTGAAGCTTGGTGGGAACGAATAGATCGTACGCGCATCGGTCACCTGCAGGGCGGCTCCACGCGCGATGTTGAGCATGCCGAGCGTGACGATAAAGGACGGCAGGCCCCAAAACGCGCTGATCCAGCCATTGAGGAAGCCGCAGACCACGCCCGTGCCAATAGCCGCAAGCGTTGCAAGACAAACGGCCTGGAACACCGAAAGGTCGGGGATGGTCAACACCGTACCCGCCACAACCGCACAAAAGGCAAGCATGGATCCGACCGACAGATCGATGCCGCCGATCAGGATGACAAACGTCATGCCAATGGCAAGGATGAGGTTGATCGTGATCTGGGTCAGGATGTTGGAGATATTGTTGGGCGTCAGAAAATGCTCGGTGCTCAACGAGAAGAATACGATCAGCAGCAGCAGCGCGATCCCTATGCCGGCATCGCGCAGCATCAATTTCATCGACATGCCCGACACCGGAGCCTCTGTGGTGCCGTTCAGCGTTGTTTTATCAAGTGCTTGCATCGTCAGTGCCCCGTCTGTCTTCGTTCGCCCTGGTAGGCATAGGTCAAAATCTTTTCCTCGGAGAAACCTGCGCGCGGCACTTCGCCGACGATGCGGTGCTGCGACATCACCATGATCCGGTCGCAAAGTGTCATCAGTTCCGGCAGCTCGGAAGAGACGACCAGCAAAGCCAGGCCCTTTTCGGCGAGCCTGCGGATCAGCGCATAGATTTCCGCCTTGGCCCCGACATCGACACCCCGGGTCGGCTCGTCGAGCAGCAGGACCTGTGGATTGCGCGCCAGCCACTTGGCCAGAACCACCTTCTGCTGATTGCCGCCAGAAAGCGTGGCTGCATGCCTCGAGGGACCGCCATATTTGAGCTTCAGATCCGCGCCGAACTGTTGCGTCATGGTATTTTCCATCTTGCGGTCGAGCAGGCCGACCCGTGAGATGCTGGACAGAGACGCAAGCGTGACGTTGGCAGCTATCGGCATCGTCAGAATCAGGCCTTCTTCCTTGCGGTCTTCGGTCACGAAGCCGATACCGGCCTGGATCGCTTCGCGGGGCGAGCGAAACGTGGCCGGCTTGCCATCTCTCAGAAGCGTTCCCGAGAGCGGCTGCTCGGCCGCGAAGATGGCGCGAAGCAATTCCGTCCGGCCCGAGCCCACTAGGCCTGCGATTCCCAGAATTTCGCCCTTGTGCAGATCAAGCGATATACCGTCCGCATGGGGCGATTGAGCATGGCGGAAATTAACGAGCGAGAGTGTGATGTCCTGCCCTGCGCTGGATATCGCCTCACTTGCCATTTCCTTCTGCAACTGCTGCCCCACCATACCCCGCACGAGTTCGTCATGGCTGGTCTCGCCGATCCGGCGAGAAAAGACAGTCTCGCCGTTGCGCAGAACTGTGACGCGGTCACAGATCCGGAAGATCTCATCCAGATGATGCGAGACGAAGATCACGGAGACGCCGCGGCTGCGCAGATCGTTGATGATGGCAAAAAGCCGATCCGTCTCGCGGGACGTCAGCGTCGCGGTCGGCTCGTCGAGAATGAGGACACGGCTCTCGGTCATCAGCGCACGGGCGACTTCAACCAACTGGCGGTGCGCGATGCCGAGACGCTCCACCGGCCAACGGACGTCGATATCCTTCAGGCCAATGGCATCGAGGGCGCCGCGGGCGCGTGCATTCATGTCGTTGCGCTTGACCACGCCAAACAAATTGCGCGGCAGGTGCTCGATGAAGATGTTTTCCGCAACGGAAAGGAAGGGAAGCAGGTTGAATTCCTGATGCACGACCTGAAGTCCCCGCGCCTTCGCATCGCGGGGTGTATGGGGCTCATAGGCTTCACCCGCCAGACTGATTGCACCTGAATCGGGTTTCACGATGCCGCAGAGGACCTTGATCAGGGTGGACTTGCCAGCACCGTTCTCGCCGATGAGCCCGTGTACCTCGCCGGGCGCAACGGACAATGTCACGCCATTCAGCGCAACTGTGCCGCCGAAACGTTTGCGGACGTCATGCAGGTCAAGAATGGGTAGACGCGATGCGCCCGTCTGGTGCGCCACGCCGGAATCCGTATATGTCATGAGAACCCCCTCGAAAAGAGAGCCGCACCGGAGACGACCGGTGCGGCGCGAGTTGTCGGGGCTACTTCACGTTGTCTTTGGTAACGAGTTCGATGTTGGTCTTGACCCAGCCTTCGAGCTTAGGTCCGCCGGCCACGACTTCGAGTGCCTTGTCGATCGCGTCAGCCGCCATCTGCGAGCCGAACTGGTCTACCGTCGCCAGCAGCTTGCCATCCTTCACAAGCGGTGCGACAGCCGGCACATTGTCGAAGCCGACAACCTTGATGTCGGAACGACCGGCAGCGTCCAGCGCCTTGATGACGCCGATGGCCATCGAGTCGTTGGCGGCCAAAACACCCTGGATGTCGGGATGGGCGGTCAGCATGGTCGAAAAGACGGAATTGGCTTCTTCCGTTTCCCAATGCGCGGTCCTGGAATCGAGCAGATCAAGCTTGCCTTCGGCGATCGCATCCTCGAAACCAAGCTTGCGCTGGGCGGCGTTGTCAGCCCCAGGATTACCTTCAAGGATGACGACCTTGCCTCCAGCGCCGAGTGACTTGGCGAGGGCTTCGCCGACCATCTTGGCGCCACCCCGATTGTCCGGACCAACGAAGGCGAGATCGATGCCCGCATCCTTCTTCGCCTGCTCATCGAGCGAGACGTCGAAGTTGACGACGGTGATTCCGGCATCCATTGCTTTCTTGAGCGGGGCGACCATCGCGCGGGAGTCGGCCGGCGCAATGACGATAGCGTCAACGCCTTGAGTGATGAAATTCTCCACGCCGTTCAGCTGGCTTTCAAAATCCGTTTCATTCTGCATGCCGATGGCCTTGAGCTCGTAGTCACCGCGCTTCTTTTCGTGAGCTTCGGCGCCTTCCAGCATGTTCTTGAAGAAGTCATTGGCAAGCGACTTCATCACAAGACCGACCACCGGCTTGTCGGCCGCGGACGCGGCTGTCGGCAGTGCGGCTGCAACAGAGAGCGCAATAATAGACGCAGCTGTAAAGAATTTCATGACCACTCCTCCTTTGATCCAACGGCCCTCCAGCCGTCAATGAAACGTTTCATAGCGTGTATGAGAACGTGAGTATGAGGTATTCGGAAAAACCCGTCCGGTCAATATGAAACGTTTCATTGCCATAAAATAACGCCTTCGACGCAGAATTGTGCTAACACCGCCGGAAGTGAGCGTTTGGAGATCATGTTGAATCCGACTGTCAAGGATGTAGCGAGAGAGGCTAGGGTTTCTGTTGGAACCGTGTCTCGCGTGCTGGCCAGAAATGAAACTGTAAATCCGGGGATCCGACAACGGGTGGAAGAGGTTATCGAAAGGCTGGGATACAGACCGAGCAGCCTTGGCAGGAGCCTGAGACTGAACAAGTCGGATATTATCGGTCTCATCATCCCTGACATCACGAATCCTTTTTTCGCGGAACTGGCCAAGCATTTGGAAACCCTCGCCTCGGCTGCGGGGTACTCTGTCTTGTTGGCGAACACCCATGATGATCCAAAAGCCGAGTGCAAGCAGGTTCAGAGCCTGCTCGGCCGCGTGCCTGCCGGGATTGTCATCGCGCCGGTCAGCGGCAGCCTGGTTGGAGGAATTTTGCCCGATGGCCTGGTGAGCGTTACAATAGACCGCCCATTGACCGGGCATTCGCTGGTAGCGGTCGACAATTTCGAGGGTGGTCGTTTAGCGGCAAGCCACCTTCTGGAGCTCGGTCATCGCAGGATCGGCTACATCAGTGGTCCCTCTACAACAGACGTATCTATACAGCGTCTGAACGGCTTTCGGGGCCGAATCGAGGAGGCGTCCTCCGACCGGGAGCAGGATCTGGTCCAACTGACAGTTCTCGAAGGAAATTTTGACTACAAGTCTGGAGAGGCGATTGGACGAAAGCTCCTGCAGGGAAACGTGGGCCGGCGCCCGACGGCAATCGCTACCGCGAACGATCAGCAGGCTATCGGCCTCCTGCGCGCTTCACGGGACCTGGGCATCCGTGTGCCGGAGGACCTATCCATCGTCGGGTTTGACGACATTCCGCTGGCGTCTCTTGTTCTACCCCGTTTGACAACGGTTCGTCAGCCGATCGAGGAGATTGCGGAAATCGCCATCCGCGCGCTTCTTGGAAGGGGACCGATTGTGGGACCGATCGCGCTGAGACCGGCTCTCGTCGAAAGAGACTCGACAGCGCCGCCCGCTTATTGAACCAGTGCACAACCGGGACGCTGATACGCCTATCGCCAACCCTTATTCTGCGCGGGTTACCTTCTGGAAAGTCGGCATGACCCGCCCGCCAACAATCGGGTTGGACCCTACTGGCTATGATTTAACTATGAGATGGCAATGATCTCGACCTCTTGACCGCCTACGCCCACGATATCTCCAACAGATTTGCCTATCAGAAACTTTGCCACCGGGGACACGAAGGAAATCGATCCGGCCTTGGGATCCGCTTCATCCTCTCCCACGATACGATATGTCTGCACGCGCCCATCGCTACGGCTGAAGGTCACTGTACTTCCAAAAGCAACGGTATCAATGGAAGTTGGATCGGGGACAACCTGCGCCGTGCGAACTCTTACCGCAAAATAGCGCGTATCACGCAACGGATTAGCTGCTTGCCGCCGCCGTTCGTTTACGTCGTCGATCATGCTCGTCGCATCGTAGGCTTCGCGAGCTTGTTGCAATTGCAACTCCAGAGCCTTCAATCCCGCTTCCGTAACAAGATTCGGATGAGGTGAAATAGGACGGTCAGGCAAGAGGGTTTCCGAAGCAGTTTCGGAACTCTCTTCCTTGGTGAAGGCAACGCTCAATTTCGCACTCCGATCAGGCGCGGTATACTCTTCCGGCGTGCGGGGCGATTTGCCCCACACGTTTGTCAAAACAATGTATACACTGACAATAAACGAACCGCCAATCTTGACCCATCGGTCGCCGACGCGATCTTGTTCTACGAAGTTTTCCGGTCGTCGCGGGCAAGTGTGAAGAGGCAGTATCCGTCCATTTCTGCGCAGCGCGCGAGCCAGCGAGCGGCATGAGATCCGGGCTTTTCCGAACCCCGCCGAGCACTCGGGAGACGGACCCTCGACAGTGCGGACTAGAAAAACGCGGTTCTCAATCTCCTATCCTACGTAGCTACGCTTTCGGAATGGGAGCGCCAACCGCCCGAGTGTGATGCCCCAATTGAGAATGGCAATAACCAAAGTCGTCTTCAGCAGAGCAGATAAACCCAGGTAAACAATGACCTTGCCCGCAATAAACGGATAGCCGAACACGCCAATAAAATAGGAAAGGCTGAAAAGCAGCAAGGCTTGGGGAGTTTGGCCTGCTGGCGCCTGATTTGCCGCCAGACCGTTAATGACTGAATAGGTAAGGCCATATCCGACGCCCAGAATGATGGCAGCGAGCAGGTAGGTCGGGCCTGAGTCGACAAGTTCTATGAACATCAAAATCGAAACGACAATCAGACCCGTGAGCACGCTGGATGAAATCAAAGGGTCGCGTTTTACGACGAAACCGGCCACGAGCAGGCGGCAGGTAATCGCCGCGCTCATGAAGCCCAAAAAGAACAACGAATAATCGAGCTTATGCGCTGCGGCAAAGCTGGTCTGGAAGCTTGACAACCCGCCAAAGATGCAGCCGCCCAATCCCACCATGATGATAGGAAAAATCGCTTTGGAACGAAGAACCTCGCCTGCTGCGGCACGGTCAATCCGGCAAACCGGAGCTGCGCCTGTGTAGCTACGACGAAGCGGACCATCTAGGATGAAGAAAAACAAGCCGCCCACGAGCGCCGCTATGGCTGCGATGCCGAACGCCGTCTCTACGGGAAGGCCCAAGGACGACACGGCGCGCGCCACCAGAGGGCCGGTTCCGATGCCGCTCATCATGCTCCCGGAGAGGAGAGCGAAAAATTTTATCCGGTGAGCCGGCTCGACTAGTCTGGCGACTATGATCGGGCCCAATGTATAAAATATCCCTCAACCGATTCCGAGCATCAGGCCGCATATAAGCATCGCCGTTCCCATGCCTGGCGCCACTGCGAATCCCCCACACGAAAGTGCAAGAAAAAGACTTGCTACGCCAATGGATTTCGCAAACCCCAACCAATCAGTAAGGTGGCCGGACAGAACAACTGACAAGATGGTGCTGATCATCATGACGGAAATGACCGTTCCCGCAGTCCCCTCATTTCCGCCATGATGAGACATGAGCAACGACAGAAGGAAGGTCGTGCCGTAGGGGACCGACAGAAGATAGGCGGCAAAGCAGAATATGCCGAACAATCGGGTTGGAGCAGGTGCATCGTCGGAGATATTGGTGGCCATGCGTGGTTACTTCCTTCAAAAAAAGAATCTGAACAATTTTCAAAAGCTTCGAGCAACAATGGCTTGGAGCGAGCCATGTCTTCGCAAGAGGCGGCAGAAGAAGCTCACTCGTCCTCGAGACCGGGAGCCTTTACGCATTGTCGGCCTTCCTTGCCGGGCCGTGCCATCGAAACAGCTGCCAACAAAGACGGGCTGGCCCTGAACTGACCAGTTGCGAAGAACGGCATCCAGGAATTTCCAAGTACGGGGGAATGTGGTTTGTGATCCACGTCATGGGCGGGCTCCTTCGAGATCGCCTGATGATTTGCATTTTTGCGTACCGAACAAGTCCTTTTCTTTTTCTTCTTAACATATTGATTTTTATTGCGATGCTGTGATTATGTTGTGGTATTCTAAACAACCGAAATGGAAGCGTCTGTGTCTGTAGATATCGGTAGCCGGCTGAGGTTCGTGAGGATCCAGCATAATCTCTCTCAACGCGAGCTGGCCAAACGCGCGGGCGTCACCAATTCGACGATTTCGCTGATCGAATCCAATTCATCCAACCCCTCAGTGGGCGCACTGAAGCGGATATTGGACGGCATTCCGATCGGCCTCGCGGAGTTCTTCGCCTTCGAGCCGGGAAAGCCAAAGAAAGCATTTTATGCGGCCGAGGAGTTGGTCGAGATCGGAAAGGGCAAGATCTCCTATCGCCAGGTTGGCGAAAATCTCTTCGGACGCAGTCTGCAGATTTTGGCGGAGTGCTATCAGCCGGGCGCAGACACCGGTAAGGTTCCGCTTGTTCACGAGGGAGAAGAGGGAGGCATCGTTCTGCGTGGACGCCTTGAAGTTACCGTCGACGATGAACGACGCATTCTCGGCCCAGGAGACGCTTACTATTTTGAAAGCCGCCGGCCGCATCGCTTCCGCTGTGTCGGATCGTCAGTCTGCGAAGTTGTCAGTGCATGTACGCCGCCGAGTTTCTAGCGCTGCAACTTTTAAATTGGAGGTGAGCTTGCCTTGCCTGCTTACGTGCGGCTCCTGACGGGATTCGGATCGAGGATGAGGGCGTGCCATTTTGGTTTTGTTCATGTCAGCACACCTGCTTGCATGCCCCGGTCCGACTACGCGTTGGTCGCATTGGATTCGCAGATTTGTGTGCCGCTCAACCGGCGAATCTTTCCATATTAAAGCCACTAGTGGCGGGCGTGACGTTCAGGCGACCTGTCTTTACCAGCATTGCGTCCGCGTGGCTGGTGGTGGTCAGCATGACGACGAAGCCGACGGCGATCGCGAACCCGAATGCAAGATAGAATGTCTTCCAGGGCATGGATAGGACTCCCGTTAACAACACTTTGAACATACAATTCCATGAAAAGTTCCCTACCAACAGTTCAGCCAACCAGTTGCCCTGCCCGTGTCGCAATCCGCTCGAAGATGTCACGAACGGGTTCTCGAATCTGAAGCGCGCGACGTACCGGAGGCGGTAGCAGCGCCTTAAGGTGCTCCCGGCCGGAGACAAGGCTAGCGATTGGCGCGCAAGGCGTCATGTCCGTATGCGAAGCAAAGGGATAGAGGCGCGCGAATTCGGCGAAGTTGGTGAAATCCTCGTGGTTGCGCGTCTGGAGCAGAAAGGTTTCGGCGGGAGCGCCTTCCGCCAGGATCACATCGTGGGTGTCGAGCACGATATGAAAATACTCGATCGCATCGCGGTCTGCTGGCACAACGGGTGTGATCGAAATGCCGTTGACCAGATCTTTCGCTCTGATGAGAACGCCGTCAATCAAGAGTGCGTGGCCGGGAGAGAGATAGAGGTCCCGATGGGGCGTGCGATCATCGAGGGCGTGCCGTGCAACGCGGATTGGTATCACGCTGTTCCACGACTGGCCGCTAGGGTGGTAGACACGGTGGCCGATCCATTTGATCGCCCTGGTTTCACCACGCACCGTTTCGACGAGATCGCCGGCGTGAAGATCCTCAATACAGATTTCGCCTGTCGGGGTCTTAAGAGACGTACCTCGCATAAAGCACATTGGGTTGCCTCCAGACCCGCCACGAGACTTCCCAGACTTGCTCTCGTTTTTCCACCACATCTTTCCCTTGGCCTGAGCCAATAACGGAAACATTGCTACTGCCGCGCTCATTGCCCCTGCCAGGCCGAGGAAACGGCGCCGAGGCCGGTTAGCGCCGACTTTTGGTTCGTGATTTGGCACGGCCCTTCCCTCCAAAGTGTCCAGACCCCAAGTTGAGCAGTCTGCTTCAATTCCCGCCACCAGAACATCACCCAATTCGTTGGTGTTCTGGAAGCGTCAAGCCTATCTTCTGGCGCTTAGCACCGCCTTTCGGGGGCCATTTTTGAGGGTTGCAATCGGTCCCCGTCGCTGAGCCTGTTGAACATTCGAGCGAAGCGGCGAAACTCGAACCCTCCTCCTACGAACAAACCTCCAGCCCGCAGCAGGGGACTGTGGTCGCTGCTTACTGCCAGAGAGCCTCGGTGATTAGGTCATCAGCGGCCGGATCGCCGTGAGAACCGAGTGGATTTGATTGCGCGCTGCAGGGGATTTCCCGCGGCCGTAGATTTTTCGCGGAACGATCGGACTCCGCGGACGTTTGCTTATGCAAGGAGTGCGACCGATGAAAAAGAAGATGGTCGAAGCGACGGTAAAGGTCCGCGGTAAACGTGTGGCCGTTGGGATCATGAATACGAAACAAGCGCTCGATATGCCTGCAGAAGAAGGCATGAAATTCAGCCACCCCGCCGGAAAGCCGGGAGAGACGGATGTACTTCTTAGTCGAAAAGAGCTCAAGCAGGCTCTAAGGCAACGTCCCAATCAGCGGCTGAAGCGGTCACTCGACGCAACAACGCCGCCCGAGATGGAATTTGAACCTATCAATGAACTCCTCGAAGAGATGGAGCAGGAGGATATCCCACAGCGCGAGAAAGAAAAAAAGCGGAAGTCATGATCGAAAAAGACGTGTCCGCGAGCGCGCGTGCCATCATCGCGAGGTCGAAGAGATCACAATGGCAATAGCATCGAAAGTTGGCGCGGATGCACTTGTTTCGATCTCGAACCCATTAATAAACTTAATTGTTAGCGATCGCTCATTGAGGAACAATTCGCGGCGCCCGGTCGCTTGGCAGTCGGATCGGGCGCTGTGAGGAAAATCTATTGGCCTCTTCCTTCCCCTGGAGGAGGCCATTTTTTGTCCCGCGTCGCCAAGTTCGAGCTATCAAGCGTTGCCGACAGTGCGATCTCTCGCGAAAGCTCCCACCCTAGTGGGCGGTATAGGCTCCATCTACAAGATGGTAGCTTCCAGAGATGAAACTAGCTTGGTCCGACAAGAGGAAGCAAACAAGAGCGGCGACCTCTTGCGGCGTGCCACGTCTAGCCATCGGCTGAAGGGCGACCATGCGACGGGTGCTCGCTGTGTCTGAATGGTCCAATAGAAGTGGCGTTTCGATCCAGCCAGGACCCACAGCATTGATGCGAACGCCCATTCTGGCGTACTCAATTGCCGCTACCTTCGTGAGTCCGACAACGCCATGTTTGGCGGCGGTGTAGGCCGATGCTGTTGGCAATCCAACACAACCAAGGATGGAGGACATGTTGACGATAGCGCCTCCGCTATTTTGCACCATCGCGGCGATTTCATACTTCATGCAGTAGAAAACGCCGCTGAGATTGACATTTAGCAATCTGTGCCACTCGTCAAGCGGATAGTCCGCCGTCGCTTTTCTAACGCCATCGGTGCCCGCATTGTTGACCGCCAAATGCAGCGCGCCGCATCTGTCGATAACAAATTCGACGAGCCTTTCCACGGCCTCAGGGTCGCTGACATCGACTGCAAGGTGGTGAGCCTGGCCCCCGAGCGAGCGTATCTCGGCGGCAACAGTCTGCGCAGCGTCTGCATTGAGATCGGCAACGACAACTTCGGCCCCTTCTTCTGCGAGTTGTCTCGATACAGCCGCGCCTATGCCCGAACCTGCGCCGGTTACAAGTGCTACTTTCCCGTCGAAGCCAAGTTTCATCATGTCCACCCTTCTTGTTTGTTTTGATCCAGTCGAGCAGACGCGGATGGTCGGTGCAAGAAGTTTCATCAGACAGCGAGCGGGCCTCCTCATCTCTTGGAGAACCTCAGTAGTCTCTCGGATCGGTAGCCGCGTGCCTGTACGCGGCCGTGGGCGTTTAAACAGTGTGCCCTCGAAGCTGCCCAATGCAACGTCCCAACGAAGCGTGAGACTTGGTTCATTGGCGCTGGAATGTTAAAGACGAGATCGATGAGCGACTGCTGAGCAGGTAAAAATGGACAGTGATGATATCGCACGCCGGGCGTTCGTGCTCGGCGGTCTCGCTTTGATGGCTTCGGGATGTACCTCAGCAATAAGGCGGCTAGGGGAGCCTATTTCGATGGCGTTCGCAGCGGCGCCTGATCGTCGCTACCGTCGCCGGCATGTGCGCTATCAGGGAAACGAGCCGCCCGGAACAATCGTTGTCGATACATCGCAACGCTATCTTTATGCCGTTGAGCAAGGCGGCTGGGCCATGCGCTACGGCATTGGCGTCGGAGAGGAGGGGCGCACACTGAAGGGTAAGGCCACCATTGGACGCAAGGCCGTTTGGCCCTCGTGGACACCCACCGCCAATATGATAAGGCGCAAACCTCATTTGCAACAATATGCCTCCGGCGTGACCGGCGGTCCGCACAATCCGCTTGGTGCCTCCGCACTTTACCTCTACCGCGGCGGGCAGGACACGATGTTCCGGCTGCACGGAACGAACGAGCCGTGGACGATAGGCCAGGCGGTATCGAGTGGATGCATTCGTCTGACAAATGAAGACATCATGGATCTTTATGAGCGTACCCCTTTGGGAACGACGGTATCGGTGATCTGATAATGTGTGCGTCTGCAGATTCAGTATTGAAAGCGATGCAACGTGTCCTAGTTGTCGTCAGACAGCTCGGTGAGGGCAACCCGACGCTAGCTGTGTTCTTTTTGCACTAGGCGCCGGTGTAATTCGTCCGTATTACTGTAAGCGTTGCCTTCGATAATCTGAATCCGTGTTGAGGAGAGGAGTACTTGATGAGCAGAATTCTGATCGTGATTGTAGCCTTGTTTTCCGTTGCCAGTTTGAGTGCATGCGGAGCAATTGGCAAAGGCAAGGGGAAATCCCCGCCGCCGGCCGTCGATACAGTGGAACCGGCGCCGGTCTATAAGTGACCGCAACTCTGATCCATGGGGAAGGGCTTCTTGCCCTCCCCCACCATGCAATCGGCTGAACGGACAGGGTCGCGTGCGGCCCTGCCACTCAGATCGGAGAAAGCCTGCTGCGTAAAGGGTTCGGGAGACAGAGCGTGGCAATAGCGCTCACAACACGACGAATAGCGATCGCAGTCATGCTGGCATTATCGGCCGCAGCCTGCCAGACGCAAGACAAGCAACCTGAACCGCGTTTTGTTTCGGATGCTCGCCCCGCCTTTGAAAACAAAGAAAGCTGGTATTTCATCGAATTCCGCTCTCGCTACGCCCTCAGCTATGGCCATTCCTATGTGATCTTCGGACGCGCAGGTGCGGCTGGGGAGATGATTGATCCGGAGGTCGCAGGCCTCGCCCCTGCTACGGCTAGTACGACGCCCTATGTCCTGGGCCATTTTTTGCCGGTGCCGGCCGAGACTGGAGCAAGCGATGGTGACTTGGAAGAGGAGTACCGGTCGGCAAGCTGGCGCGTTATGTTGACCGAAGCCCAGTACAAAAAAACCGTTGCCCACATACGGCAGCTGAAGGCAAAATCCCGGTTCTGGCAGGCGTCGGTCTACAATTGCAACGCTTTTGTCGCGGACATTGCACGCTCCATGGGGTATAAAGCCCCCAGTATCTGGCTCAGGCCCCAACAATTCATTACGAAACTTCGAGAGATGAACGTGGGGTGAGTGCGGCCCGCTGACTCCTTGTGCGCCACGTTGATGGCAGATCACAGAAAGGCCGGTGACCCAAATTGAACGTGTCCGTAGCTGCGGCTGGCGAGATCGTCTGGATGATTGGCATCGTCGTCTGGTATGCAATTCGGTATCCTTTCGAACGTCGCGCAAAGCGCGTGCGGATCGTCAGTCACCGCCGTTCTGGTCTGGACAGGCTTGCGCTTGCGTCAGCCCTTTTCGGCCTCGCCATTTTGCCAGCATTTTATGTCGTGACTGGTATCCCGAGGGCTGCCGACTATCCGGCCCGCTCCTGGGCCATCTTTGTCGGCGCATTGATGTTTGCTCTTGCAATGTGGATCTTTCGGCGAACCCACAAGGAACTTGGTCGGAACTGGTCCGTCACGCTGGAGATCCGTGACCGCCACGAACTGGTGTGTGAGGGACCATACGCCCTCATCCGCCACCCCATGTATACTTCATTCCTGCTCATGGGACTTGGACAGGCGTTCTTGCTTTCAAATTGGATCGCCGGACCGGCAGGCATTGTCGGCTTTGTAGTGCTTTTTTTTGCTCGAGCGGACAAGGAGGAGCGTATGATGTTGGAGATTTTCGGCTCACGGTATCGCGACTATATGGGCAGAACCAAGCGAATTATCCCTTATTTGTATTAGAGGTGGACATGATGCGAGGACGAGCCCTCAAGCTTTCCGCACCACGGCGCCTCGTCGGAGATCTGATGCGATTCTCGATCGGGATCCCCCGTGTCACGGTGCAGCGCCAGATGAACCTTCGCCCTCTTCAAAGGGCGCGAATGACAGGGCAAAGCAAACCATCCTGGACGGTACTTTTCTTAAAGGGATACGCGCTCCTTGCCCGAGAGATGCCAGAGCTTCGGCGCGCTTACGTCAAGTTCCCCAGACCCCAGCTCTATGAATACCCAGTCAGCGTAGCGTCCGTTGCCCACGAACGCGAGTATGACGGAGAGCGAGTCGTGCTACTAAGTACGATCAAGTGTCCAGAACGCTCATCCGTCACAGAACTGGAGGCTTTGATTCACGCGACCCGAACCCGTCCAATAGTAGAGATCAAGGAGTTCCGGCGCGCGTTGAAAATCGCTCATGCGCCGGGGCCAATCCGATGGCTTCTCATGTGGCTCGGCTTGAATATTGCGCAGAAGCGCGCACACTATTTCGGCACCTTCCAGTTGTCGGTTTATTCCGGCCTCGGGGCAGAATCGCTCAACCCCCTGACGCCTTTGACAACCCTTCTCAATTACGGCCCGATCTGCGAAGACGGGTCGGTAAACGTTCGCATCCACTATGATCATAGAGTGATGGATGGCGCGAATGTCGCGCGGGCGTTGGAGCGCTTCGAACAGATCTTAAACAATGAGGTTGCGGGTGAACTCACGAACCTTGCTCAAAGTGGCGCCTTCTCCGAGGCAACGCTCCCGGGCGCAACGTTATGACGTCGCACGGCAATGTTCGCATGGCCGTTGTTGTGGTTGGCGCGTCCCGGGGCATTGGCACGGAAGTCGCCAAAATTGCTGCTGCGGAGGGCACTCCAGTCGTGCTCGTCGCACGTTCGCATGAAGCGCTGTGGGCAGCCGCTGCAGAGGTGCGCCAAAGGGGAGGCGAGGCATTCGCGTTGGAGCTCGATATTGTGGCAGGCGATGCGACCGCGCGCCTGCAGGATTTTCTCACCACTAACGGCTTGGTCTGCGATGTATTGGTCAACAGCGCCGGGTATGGTTTACGTGGAGCAGCCACGGCACTTCCGCTGAAGGATCAGCTTGGTATCATCGACCTCAACATCCGTGCCCTTAGTGACCTGACACTCCACTTCCTCCCAGGAATGGTTGCCCGCGGCCATGGTGGCGTGCTCAATCTTGCCTCTGTAGCCAGCTTCACACCTGGGCCCAATATGGCCGTCTACTACGCCAGCAAAAGCTTCGTACGATCTTTTTCGGAGGCACTACATCAGGAATTGCGCGGCACTGGTGTGACAGTCACATGTGTTGCTCCCGGCCCTGTCGCCACAGAATTCCTCGAAAGGTCCGGCGCCAATAAGGCACCGCTGTTTAGAGTATTGCCCAAGCTGAAGTCGGAATATGTGGCCGAACGGGCGTGGAAGGGCTTCAAGTCCCGTCGTCGCCTCGTCGTGCCAAGCCTCTCAGCCAAGCTGGTCGCACTTGCCGCTGCGCTGATTCCACATGCAATAATGCTTCCGTTAATCGCCCGATTGCAACGAAGAAGCAGTGATCCCTGCCCTTGTGGCTCGGGTAAGCAATACAGAAAATGCTGCGGGGCGCGCTAATTCTATAAGCCATTTGATAACGAGGTCAGTACCCCGTCATTTCCAGATAGCCCTGCCCCTCTGCACTTCCTTCGAATGTCACTGGTCCCTCCCAGTATGGGGTCGTGGTTGCCATCCATGCCTGGTCATTCAAAGGCCTAGTTGTGACGTCGAACCCGCGCGCCGGAATCCGGATGCGCCAGGCCACTGGAATGTCCTTGTCCCCCACACGCGCAATGCGGACTGGTATGATCTCCAGCGATCCGGCTGGCAAGGGAGTGGGTTTACCCTGCTGGGAAATCCAGTTCGCGGATGTGTAGCCGCTGCGAGCGTCGCTGAGCCGAAACGCCATTACCTTCTCGCCGGAGTTCAGATGGAGAGAAAACCATTCCCATCCGATCTGGTCCTTGGCTAGGGGCTGCGAGGACCATTCCCGATCAAGCCATGCCTTCCCGCGGACGCGAACAGTCTTCGCGTCGATATCGACAGACCCGGAGACTTCGTAAAAGGGTTGCGAATAATAGTAACTCGCCTGCCCCGCCGCCGATTTCACCGAATAGCCCTGGTCTCCCTGCAGCACGAGAGGACCGTTGGCCGAGAGTTCGAGCGTGTAGCTGAAATCCTTCCCGGTCGCGTGCAGGCTGACTTTGTCGAGCTGATCGGCTCCCGAATTTGATAGGCCCTTCATTTCCCAGTCGTCAATCCAGGCGAAAAACGGCTCGGCCCCGACACCTGCCTGACCGACGCCTCCACGAGCAAGCCGTTCGGCCACGACATGCTTCTCTTTCGTGGTAATCGCGGCATGGCCTATCCAGATCTGCGGGTCTGACCATCCGCTCTTTGTCTTTGGCGCAAGCGCGGAACGAAAGAGTGTCCACTGAACGCCCAACGCCGTCCCGTCCTCTGCCCGAAGGTTCGCCGTGACGTACCACCATTCGATCCGGAAATCGGGATGGGGACCGTGATCGGCGGGAAACTCGAGCCGACCGCCTGGATGGGGGATTGCGAAACCGTCCGCAGTTGAGCCGAGCCCGGCAAACCCTTGCGGGATAGCGGCTTTCGAAAGGACGAGAACCAAGGTTGCGGTCAGCAGGCTCGCCACGATATATCTAACGTTCATTGGCAAACACCCTCAGCAGATCCGATGGTGCGATCGTCGCCAGACGTCTGAGCGGTACGAAGATGGACACGATCGCCGCAGCTAGCGCCACCATTCCGAGGATCAGCCAATCCATCGGGAAAATCCGCATCGGGAGACGCCAGCCGAAAGCTTCGACATTGACAATTGACAGCAGCACCCAGGCCAGCGCAAGGCCGACAGGCAGGGCGGCAATAAAGGTGGCGAGCCAGAGCGCCAAAGTGCGCAACACTTCGAGTAGGGCGAGGTCGCGCCGCCTGATCCCCATAGCCCAGACTGGCGCAAGCTGAGGCAGCCGAACGCCCGAAAGCGTCAGCAGGCTGGAGAACATCGCAAAGCCCGCAACACCGAGTGTGAAGGCATTGAGCGCACCGGTCACCACAAATGTCCGATCGAAGACAGCGCGGGATTGCCGTTTCAAGGAAGTTTGGTCAATGACGTTTTCGGCCGCCAAGCCAAATTCAGATGTCAGGCGCTCCTTCAACTCCGGGGCATCCGCCGGGGGAACACGCACGCCGTATCGCAGTTTCGAAACATCGGGGTAGTGCGCGGCCAACGCGTCTATTCCCACGATAACCTGCCCTTTCGGATTGCCGTAGTCGGAATAGACCCCGACGATCGGCACCTCCCATCCGCCGGGCAAGACGAGACGATTTCCGATACCAAGACCCTTCCGGCGCCAGAACTGCTCGTTGATAAGTGCACCCTGCCCCGCCGCTATACGATCCCACACATCGACAGTACCGGACAGGAGTGGCCAGTTATCTCGGTAAGTGGGATCGTCTGCCGCCGCGCCAAAGATCTCCAGTCTGTCCCCAAGCACCTCGCCTTCCACGCTCCAGATGGGAACCACCGATGTCGAACGGGCCGGCAGCCATGCCCGCAACCTGGATGCCTCGCGTTCGTCGCGCGCCGTGACATAAAGCTCTGCCGCGAGCCGCTGGTCGAGCCACCCGATGAAGGTCAGGCGGAAGCTGGACACCATCGTGCCGACGCCGACATTGGCTGCCAGAGCGAGCAGGAGCGCCATCAGCGCCAGGCTCAACCCCGGCAGTTGCTGGCGTGTATCGGCCCAAAACCAGGTAACGAGTGCCCGCGACGAGCGCTTCTGCAGGACTGCAAGACAAGCGGACAGCACTCCGGGAAGCATCAGGGCTGCTCCCAGCAGCAGACATCCAAGAACAGCGAACCCAACCATCAGCCCGTGCCCGAACGTGGCCAAAGCGCCTGACATCATCAGCAAGAGCAGGCCAGCCGCAAGCTGCAGCCGGATTCCGACTGCCGTCGCACGCACCCAGGCGCGCGGCTGCGCCGCGGTCAGCAATGGCATACTGCGGACCCGCCAGAGGCTCTCAGCCGATGAGAGGATCGTTCCGGCAATCGCCATTGCCAGACCGGTTGCCCACCATGAGAGGCGGATGGACAGCGCGGGCGGCACGCTTGCTCCGTAGAGGCCCTGCAGAGTTGCCGCCACGCCCGGCAGCAACAGGGAGGCGACGATATATCCGATTCCCACGCCCACGACCCCGGCAACGAACGCCAGCACCAGAAGCTCCGTCACCAGCAGCAGGGTCAGCGAAGACAGAGGGAGCCCCAGCGAGCGCAAGGTCCGAAAGGTCGCTCGGCGCTGCTCGAAGGCAAGACCGACCGTCGCGTAGACGATGAAAAGCCCGACAACAAAGGCGAGAAACCCGAAAGCGGTCAGGTTGAGGTGAAAACTATCGGTGAGCTGCGCGACATCGGGTCGGTCTCCCGGCTCCTTCATTGCGATCTCGGGGGCGAGCGTGCCGAGCGAAGGCAGATCCGGGCGTTGTTCCAACGCAACGAGGAGCCGGCTCAGTTGACCGCGCCTTTTAAGAGTGCTTTCGGCGATGCCTATATCGGTGAATGCGGCTCCGTCCGGCATATCGGGCGAAATCCGGAGCTGCATCTGGGTGTGACCCTTGAGCTTCAGAGCCGTCCCCTGCGAGACGATGAGGACGCCGGGCTGCGACATGAAGGCGGTGAGATCGCTCGTGCGTCCGGTTTCGAAGCCGCCTGCTTTCGCCGGCATTGTCAGCGGATCGATGCCGATCAGCCGCACGCGCGTGTTTCCAACGCGATGGTCACCCTCGATGACAGGGGAAACATTCCAGCCTGCTCGCCTCAATTGGACGTAGGTACTTTGCGGGATGGAATCGCCGCGGCGTGGCACGAGTTGCGTCAACTCCTTCTGATCAAGCACCGAGGCGGCCCGCGCGTAGCTCGCCCGGGCCTCGGCGTTGATCGCCTGGACCCCCGACCACAGCGCGGTCGCCAGAGAAAGCCCGAGGACAAGGGTGGCGAGCTGCAGGGGGCGATGACGCCAATGTGCGAGGAGGGCCGTAGCGGCGGTCCAGAGCATCAGACGATCTTTCCGCCGCTGAGATGAACCTTGCGGTCGAGCCTCTGCGCCAATCTTGAAGAATGCGTCACCATTAGCAGCGCGGCGCCGGCACTCTTGGTCAGCGACAGCATGATGCCGATCACGGCATCTCCGGTCGATTCGTCGAGATTTCCGGTCGGTTCGTCGGCGAGAACCAGTGGCGGGCGGGCGGCCAGTGTCCTGCCGATCGCCACCCTCTGCTGTTGGCCTCCGGACAGCTGCTCGGGGTATCGAGAAAGAAGCGCCTCAATCCCCAGCCGCCCCACAAGCTCCCTCTCCCACTCCCGGTCGTGCCGTCCGGCGAGCTTAGCATGAAAGGAAATGTTGGCTGCGACGTCGAGCGACGGAATCAGATTGAACTGTTGGAACACCAGCCCGACCGCCTCACGCCGGTACTCCGCCCTTCCGCGATCATCCAGTGCGGCAATATCTCGGCCGGCTGAAAGGATCTGCCCGGTATCGGGATGGTCAAGACCGCCCGCAAGGTGCAGCAGCGTGCTCTTGCCGCTTCCTGACTCTCCGGTCAGCGCGACACTCTCCCCGGCGTCGAGATCGAAATCGATGCCCTTCAGGATTTCGAGACGTCCCTCGGCGGTGGTGTATGATTTGCTGACGTTTCGCAGTGAGAGCAGCATTCGGCACGGATCGATCAAGGTAAGGACGTGAATGTATGTAGGCCTGGCGATCAGGTTTGTAACCCGTGTCGGGTGGCTATTTTAGCAAAGACCAAGCGACGCTTGCAGTATCGTCAACTTTGGCCACATCAAGGTATTCGAACGCGCGTCCATCACTTTTGGGAACTTCCTACCGTGGACGTCCTGGTGGGATCAGAACCATGGACCGTTTGAACTGCACATCGAGTTGGCAGCGATGTCGGATGCAAATGTCCCGGCGCGGAACGGCACGCGCAATGTGGCGCTTGCTTCAGGAAGGAATTCCGTAGAGCAGCCGGCGTTTGCGTGCTCTTAATGGTTTCTGGTCAATCGAATGTCGCTCGTCACCACGTCCGTTCCCGTATTGAGATCCTTGTCGGTGGTACGCAGTCTGAGGCGATTGCCGCCGACCTTTTCGATCGTCATCTTGGCGGAGCGGTCGCCGTTGGTTTCACGGCCCCAGCGTACCGCAAGGTCGATTGAATTCCGTGTGCGCGTCCCCGACAGCGTCGACGTCACTCCTGATGGCCCAAGATAAGTCCCGCTATATCTTGGGCCACTCGCTTGAATGTCTGCGGACACTGTTCGGCGCACAACCACGAGGCCACGGCACGAGCCCCTCATCGCGAGCGAGGTGCCGGCGGCCTTGGTTTCGAAATCGCACGATACATTCAACGGGGAGGACCCGATCCTCATTGTGATCGTGCCCGTGCCTGACCACCGACCACGCAGCGACCGCAGGAATCCAGCTTCGTCGGCCAGGGCAGGGTGGGTCAGAGCCGTCAAGGCCAGGGTCGCGACACGGATCCATGATGTCTTCATTGGACTTCGCCTTTGCCCAGGTGGAGGCCAACATCCTGAACCGTCGGCGCAATGGGGCTGCGGAACACTTCCATAACGACGAAGCGTCGGGCGCGCAGCCTGGTTGGTTGTCCGCGGGAGAAGAGCCCCGGCGAGCCCGGGCTCTCGGATGTTACCGCAAGTTACTTCACGCAGACGATCTTGCCGCCCTTGGCTGCTAGCTGAACGCCCACCTATTCGTGAGCCGCTCAATGGATGATCCTTCCACAATTCCAGCAAGCGCTGCAGAGAGAGAACCAAAGGTCGCGCCCAATTGTTCCGGAGTGAGGGAAATTCGCCGCGGACCCTAGGCTATTTTTGATGGGGGGTCCCTCGATCATCATCCGCTCCCGCTGATGGGTGTTACTTCGGCGCGGAATACGGCCGCTTCCTTGCGCGTCGATACTGCCCCCTTTGATCGAAGGCAAAACGCCGTGAAGCAATTGCGGGCAGACTCAGTCTTTCCAAGCAATCTTCGTTGATTCTTCAGCTTCGACGGGTGACGGCTCCCACCCAAACACACTGCGGCCGCCAAATCGCGAGGAATTGTTGAACTCCCCGGCGACGATTTCTTTCAGGTCGGGACCGGTCACATAGCGTTCGAGTTCCCGCGACTGATCGTCGAGCCGCTTGAGCGCCTGCAACTCCTCGTCGCGCCCTAGGCGGCCCTTTCTCACTGCCGACTTCATGACATTGATCGTCTCGTCATAGACCTTCAATGGCACAGGAAACGGATGACGATCCTTCCCGCCGTGCGCCAAGGAAAAACGCGCGGGATCAGAAAAACGATAAGGCGCGCCATGAATGACTTCCGCAACCATGGCCAAGGCCTTCACCGTCCTTGCACCGACACCCGGGGTTAACAAAAGGCTCTCGAAATCAACCGGCCCACGATCGGCAGCCGCCGCCAGATTGCCGTGCAGGCGGCGCATGTTCACATCTTTCTGGCGAACATCGTGATGTGCAGGCATGATAAGGTGCGGCAACATCGGTTGTGTATCGATCGCCGGAGAATTCCACGTCGCACACTCCGCCTCAAGCGCGCAAACTTCCCGAACGATCCCATCCGGCCCTAAAGACGCAAGCAGATCCAATTGTCCTTTCCGAGACAGGTTGGCACGGTGGTCGGCAAGATTGACGATCTGTCCCTGATCCCTGCCCTCGATCGCAGCATGAGGAGAATCGATGAAGCTGGTCAGCCCTTCGGACAACCAGTGATACCTCCGAGCCTGCCGGCGGTCATCGTTCATTCCTTGTTGCACCACGACCCATTTGCCATCGTCGGTGACGATAAAACCATGCAGATAGAGATCATAGCCATCCTGAACGGCTGCACTGTCGACCTTTGCAACGAGCCGGCTTGTGGTTGCAAGTGACAAACCATCAATGCCAACCCGGTCGCCGATGACGGCCAGCTCATCCGGCGTTTTCCGCGATTGCGCCCCACGGCCCCCACAAACATGAATTCCAAGTTCGCCGGATAGAGGTGTCAAACCACGCTTCAAGGCGCCGATCACACTCGTGGTGATGCCGGAAGAGTGCCAGTCCATCCCCATGACGGAGCCAAAGGACTGAAACCAGAACGGGCTTGCCAGTCTCCGTAGAAACTCGTCGCGCCCGTAGTGCTGAACAATCGCTTCGGTAATGACGGCGCCAAGACGGGTCATCCGGTCGCCGAGCCACTTAGGCACTCGCCCGCCGTGCAAGGGAAGATCAGCGCTGCCTGCCCGGTGTGCCAAGAAATCCGCTCCCCGTGTTTTCCAATGTTTTGCGCCAATAGCGCTCAAATTCGCGTAATTCGCCTATAGCCGTGATTATCATATCAGTCTCCCTTGAGCGAATTCCACCGTGTGGTGCTGAGATCATCAGGTTCTTGGCGGACCTTGACGCCGAAATGCAAGGGGCGGTCCGCCGCTTTTGCGGTGCCTACGCGTCCCCTCGCGGAAGAACGCCCCCAAGACCATCAGATGCCGCCCTTGCTCATCGATGAATTTCTTCATGTCGTAGCTGGGATCTCCGAACCCATTGCGCGAATGTCATTCTGAATCTGTTTGATCCGCTCTTTCAATGGTATCGCCTGCCTGGCGCGTTTGACTTCGTTTCGCAGTGCAATCCGCACCGCTTCGGTCTTGTCCGGCACCTTGATGTCCTGTTGGACTTGCTGCGCCAGCGCGCTCACATCATTGTCGCGAACATAGAGAGACACCAATTCTTTCACGATTTTTCGCAAATTGGCCGGCTCTAATGTACATTCAATGCTGCGGCATGGACACCACCAGCAGACAACAAAAAACCGGCCGCGGAACGCGCGGCCGGTTTTTTCAGAATTTGATTTTTGGCCGAAAACCTTACGCGACGGCTGACCTGACGGCAGCCGTCGCCTTGGCGACCGGTGCTTGGAGTGGCTTGTAAACATCCTTGGCGAGATCGGCATACATTTCGCCGAGCTTCGTGGCTTCGGCGACATAACCTTCGTAAGCCGACTTCACGTATTTGGTCTGCAGTTCGAAAGCAGCTTCGACGCTCTTGACGGTGCTGATTTTCTCAACGTGAGCAACGCTGTCTCCAAAAGCCTTCTTGGAATAGTCGGCGGCTTCCGTGGCGATCGCTTGAAAAGCCTTTGTCCACGCTGAATAGCTCTTCAACACCGCATCCAGCGTTTCTTTGCTTGTCTTATTTGCATCTTCGAAATTGAACATCAGGCTGCTCCTCTTTTGACGCCTTACAACGATAGTCACCCTATATGCACTGCACAATAGAGTCAATGTATACGTGCAATGCTATAAAGCACTGTTATTGCAATGGCCCGATGAAGATCGGGGATTGTATCGCCTTTTAGAAGAAGAATTAACAGATTAACGAATAAAAGTATCACCTTACAAATGAAATTGACATCAATATTACGTATGAGTCAAAAAGAATGAACGCACTTGCAATCCGCGTTTGGCGCTCGACGTGCGGTTTTGCCGTTTTACCTCGATTGTCCTTGGGGCAATCCTTGAAGGTCATGATCTCCTGGTATTCGGGCTTCTCTTGAAATGAAGATGTAGATCACGAACTCATTGTAGGTCTGCGGCGAGTGCGGCCGCATGTTTCCCGAAGAGCCGCTCGACGCGGGGATGTCAAGACGTCGACTGCTTTGGCGCAATAAAGGTCGGCTTCTCAATTGCTCACCTTGAAACAATTACAACCGCGGACCCTGCAATTTTTCGGGCTGACAGGCTCAGAAATCATATGTCTGGCCAGCGGGACTCGCTTCAACTTAAGGGAGCACCCCGAACGCACAAATCGGCCCTTCCGGGGCAAGCCATCCACCCACCGCAGCGGACGGCTTGTTCCGAAGAGGTCCGTGCAACTCAGTTCTTGACGGTGTCCTCGAGGAAAAACCGCCCGAGCGGGTTCTGGTCGAAGTTCGCGATATTTTTGCGCGAAACGTTGATGTAGGGGCTGTAGTAGAGATCGATCCAGTGGACGTCGTCCTTGGCCATCTTCTGGATATCCACATACATCGCCTCGCGCTTGGCCGGATCGAGTTCCAGGCGGGCGGCAGCCACCAAGTCCTTAACTTTGTCATTCTTGTAGCGGGTCATATAGTTCATGTTGGTGTCGTGACCGAGCACGAAGGTCGTCTTTTGGTCGGGGTCCAGAATGTCGTTGGTCCAGTACATCACGGAGATATCGTAGTCGCCGGCGACCAGCATATCCCAGCTCTGGCTCGGATCGACCTTCTGCAGGTTGACCGTGACGCCAGCCTTCTGAAGCTGCTGCTGCAGGAGAACAGCGATCTGCTCGTCGACCTCGTTCCCGGCATTGACGATGTAGTTGAGCGACAAATCCGACGCTCCGGCCTCCGCCAGCATCGCCTTGGCCTTTTCCGGGTCATAGGGGTACTGATAGTTGCCGTCATAGTGGTAGAGAGAGCCCTTCGGGATATAGGAGTATGCGACCTCGCCAAGCCCGAAAGTCACGGTGTCGACGATCGCCTTCTTGTCGATCGCCATGTCGAGCGCCTGGCGGACTTCCTTCTTGGCGAGCGCACCGTGCTCATGGTTGATCAGAAGATGATCCTCGCGGGTTGATGTGTCGATGTGAACATCAAGGTTCGGATCCTTCTTCAGCTCCTCCACGCGCGAGAACGGCACGAAGATCGCCGTGTCCAGCTCACCCGCCTGAACATTCAGCATGCGGGTATTGTCGTCGGGCACGGAGATCCACTCGACACCCTCGAGCTTCACGCGGTCCGCCTGCCAGAAATTCGGGTTCTTTTCGAGGATGACGCGGTCACCGCGACGCCATTCCTTGACGGTGAAGGCTCCGGATGATGCGGTCGGTTTTTCGGCGAAAGCTTCCTCGCCTTCAACTTCCAGGGCCTTCTTCGACAGCACTGAAACGTTCGGCAGCGCCAATGTCGACAGGAACGGGGCGGATGCCGTCTTCTGCTTGACAACGAGCGTGCGGTCGTCGGCGGCTTCCGCCGTTTCGACGATCTTGTAGCTGTCGCTCCACAGCGAGCCTTCGTTGTCGCGAATGCGCAGCAGGCTGAAGGCGGCGTCTGCGGCGGTGATCTTTGAACCGTCGGAGAATTTCGCGTCGCGGATCTTGAACGTATAGGTCAGGCCGTCATCGGACACCGTCCAGCTTTCGGCCAAGCCGGGCTCCAGCTTGGTACCGGTCTTATCGACGCGGATCAGCACGTCGAAGACATTGGAGAAAACCCAGTTATCGACGTTCTGCGCCGACTTGATCGGGTCGAACGTGGTCGAGTCCTCGCGGCGGCCGATGGTGAGCACCCCCGCGGCTTCGGCGATGCTTGCTCCGAATGTGACCACGGCAAGCACCGTGGCTATGCTTAAACTCTTCCATCTGCTGTTCATGGTCACTGTTCCCTTTGTTGCTATTGCGTGCTGATGAGTGATCGGAATCGAAGGGCCCGCGGCGTCTTCGACTCGCTGCGCGGCGGCAAATCTCCTTGTGGCAATGGCTTGTCCGGGTCGATGTCGGGAATGGCGCTAATCAGCGCCGCCGTATAGGCGTGGCGCGGGTTGGCAAACACAACGTTGCAGCGACCTTCCTCGACGATTTCGCCGCGATGCATAACGACGACCCGGTCGCAGAGATTGCGGACGATGGCGAGATCATGGGCGATGAAGAGCAACGTCAGGTTCATCCGCACCTTGAGATCGCGAAACAGCTCGATGATCTGCGACTGGATGGTGACATCGAGGGCAGCGACGCATTCATCGGCGATGATCAGCTTCGGATTGACGGCGAGCGCTCGCGCGATACCGGCGCGCTGGCACTGCCCGCCGCTCATGCTGCGTGGAAGGCGGGTCGCGAATGAGCGGTCCAGTTCGACAAGATCGAGCAATTCGCCGATCCTATTCGAAATGCCCACCTGTGACGTGTTGCCTTGCACCGCCAGAACTTCGGCAAGCATGTCGCCGATGGTCAGGCGCGGGTTGAGGGCGTTGTAGGGATCCTGAAACACCATGGCCGCCTCGGTCCGCAGTTTTGCCAGTGTCAGACGTCTCTGCTGGGCAAGATCAGATCCCTCAAAGCTAATGTGGCCAGACGTCAGCGGCGTGAGCCCGAGAATGGCGCGGGCCAGCGTACTCTTGCCGGAACCGCTTTCGCCAACGATGCCGACGGTCTCGCCCGGCATGATCCGCAAGCTGACACCATTGACGGCGGAGATGTTCATTTTGCCTTTCTTGAAAAGACCCAGACCCGGCGTCGGAAAACGCACCACCAGATCGTCGATTTCCAGTAGGGGTCGTGCGGTCATTTGCGGCGCAACCTGCGTGACCGCCATCACGCCGCCCTCCTCCGGCATCGACGGATGGCTTTTCAAAAGGCTGGCCGTATAGGCATGCTGCGGCTCGGCAAGAACGCGGCGCTTGGGACCCTTTTCCAGAAGCTGGCCGTTGCGCAGCACGGCGATGCTGTCGCAGGTCTGGGCGACGATGCCGAGATCATGAGTGATCAGGATGATTGACAGACCGCGTTTGTCGCGCAGGTCCAACAGCAGACGCAGGATCTGCGCCTGGATGGTGACGTCGAGCGCCGTGGTCGGCTCGTCGGCGATCAGGATTTTCGGATTGCAGGACAGAGCTATAGCGATCATGGCACGCTGGCGCATGCCGCCGGAGAGCTCGTGCGGATAACTGTCAAATTGCCTCTCGGGATGAGGAAACCCGACCTGGCCGAGGATATCGACCGCAGCAAGCCGTGCCTGGTCGCGGCCAAAGCCCTGATGATAGCGGATACCTTCGGCGATCTGGTCGCCAATACGCATGACAGGATCCAGATGGCTGGTCGGGTTTTGGAAGATCATGCCGATCTCCACCCCGCGCACTGCGCGCATCACATCTTCATCGAGCGCCAACAGGTCCCTGCCCCCGAGCAGAACAGAGCCGCCGGTGATGGCGATCGCGGGGGAAGGCAAAAGTTTGACAAGCGCGCGGCAGATCATGCTCTTGCCAGAGCCGCTTTCGCCGACCAATCCGAGGATTTCACCCCTGCAGAGGTCGAAGGAGACGGCATCGATAAGCGTACGGGTTTCGCCGTCGATCGAAACTCTTGCCGTCAGGTCGCGGACGGAAAGAACCGGGCCGGTCATTCGTTCACTCCCAGCCATTCGCCAAGACCATCGCCCAGGAGGCTAAAGCCGAAGGCCAGTACGACGATGGACAGGCCCGGGAACAGCGTGATCCACCAGGCCGTGGTGATGAAGCTCTGGCCCTCGGCCACCATCACACCCCATTCGGCGAGCGGCGGCTGAACGCCAAGGCCGAGATAGCTGATCGCCGCGCCATTGAGCAGCACAAGCACTGCATCCGACATGGAAAAGACAATGGAGCCGGCAACCGCATTCGGCAGGAGGTGGCGGAACATGATGCGAGCGCGGCCAAAACCAAGGCTGACGGCGGCCACCGCATAGTCGCTGCTTTTCAACACCAGCATCTGCGCTCGGATCAACCGCGCATAGGAGACCCAGCCGACCAGGGCCATGGCGATATAGAAGCTCGACAGTCCCGGTCCGAGGATGGCGATGATCGACAGCATCAGCACAAGAAAGGGAAAAGCGAGGACTATGTCGACCAGCCGCATGAAGACCGTATCGACAAAGCCGCCGAAGAAGCCCGCAACAGTACCGATGAAGGTACCGATGAGAAATGGAAAGATGACGCCGATGACGGCGATCTGCAGGTCGACGCGGGTGCCCCAGATGACGCGCGAGAGAATATCCCGGCCAAAATTGTCGGTGCCAAAGGGATGGTCAAGCGACGGCATGGCGAGACGGACGGCTGCGTCCTGATAGATCGGGTCATAGGGTGCGATCAACGGCGCGGCGAGGGCGACAGCCAGGAATAGTCCGAGTATTCCAGCGCCGATCGTCCACGTCATATGCCGGCCGAGGAAACGGCTCCAGGGCACGTTGACGCGGGTGGCCGTAGCAGCTGAGGTCATAGCCGGACCCTCGGATCCAGGCTGACCGTGACGATGTCGGCGAAGAAATTGACGAGAACCGTGGCGCAGGCAAAAACCATGGCGACACCCTGCACCACCATGTAATCGCGCGAGAAGATGGCCCGCACCAACAGTTGCCCCATCCCAGGAAGGGCAAAGACCGTTTCGACGACGACGGTGCCGCCGATGAGCCAGCCGGTATTGACGGCCAGCAGATTGACTGTCGGCACCAGCGAGTTTGGCAGGACATGCCGCCAGAAGACGATGTTTTCCGGCATGCCGCGCGCTCGTGCCGCAGTCGCAAGATCGGATTTCAACGCGACGATCATCGCCGCCCTCAGGCTTCGTGTCAGCACCGCCGAGAGCGACAGCGCGATGGTCAGGCTAGGCAGAGCGAGATGCGCCAGCTTGTCGCCGATTGTTTCGCCATAACCCGACACCGGAAAGATGCCGAGCCGGACCGAAAACAGGATGATTAGCATTAGCGCCAGCCAGAAGGGCGGAAAACCGATCCCAAATGTGGAGACGATCCGCACCGCATGATCCGCAAGACGGCCGTTGTTGCGCGCTGCGATCGCAGACATCGGCACTGCGATCAGGATAGACAGGAGAACGCTCGTGAGGACCAGGGACAGGGTCGGCTCAATACGGGTGGCGATCAGCTTCAACACGTCGATCTTGTACAGAATCGACTTGCCCATTTCCCCTTTGCCGAGATTTTCGAGAAAATAGAAATATTGCAGCCACAGCGGCTCGTCGAGGCCGTATTGCGCTCGGATGCGGGCAATTGCCGTCGGCGTAGAGCGGGTGCCTAGCAGTACGCGAGCCGGATCGCCGGGAATGAGGCGCACCAGAATGAAGGTTATGATGCTGATCCCAAAAAGCACCGGCAGGAACTGCACTGGCCGGAACAGGACGAACCTATATCGGTGCATGCGCGTGCACACCTTTCTGCCACCGGATCTCAGCCGCCATCGGCTTTTGTGTCATCATGATGCCGCCCCGCGTCGTGACAGGAAATCAAGTAAGGCCGGATAGTAGGCCTGCGGATTCTCGTAGAACGGCATGTGGCTCGCGTTGGCAAACACCGTCAACTCCGCATTCGGCAGACCGAGCTTCATGCGAAGCGCGCAGGCCGGCGTTAGTTCGTCGTGTTCGCCACAAGTAATCAGAACCGGGACCGTAATTTTCGGCAGGTCCGGGACGCGATTCCAGTCCTTCAGGTTGCCGGTGTAGAGAAACTCGTTTGGTCCCTGCATGGTGCCGTAGGGACCCATGTTCCAGTCGTCCAGCGACCGCTTGACCGGGGCCGGCCAGATAGAGAGGCGGCAGACGTGCCGGTAGTTGAGGATGGTGATCGCTGCCAGATATTCCGGATGATCGATCGTCCCCTGCGCCTCGTGCTTCTGCATCATGGCAATCGTTTCGGACCCCAGGGCCGCGCGCAGGCGCTCGAGTTCCTGAACCAGATGCGGTATGTCGGCGACCGTATCTTCGAGGATCAGCGTTTTCAGGTTCTCCGGATAGGTCAGCGCATAGTCGATGGCAAGCCAGCCACCCCAGGAATGGCCGAGCATATGCACCTTGCCAAGGTTCAGTGCCTTGCGCACCGTCTCGGCTTCCTCGACATAACGGCCGATCGTCCAAAGGCCACTATCCGCCGGACGGTCTGATGCGCCAGTGCCGAGTTGATCGAAGGCGACGATGCGGTACCCCTCGTCGACGAGGCAGGAATGCGCCTCGCGCAAGTAGTCGCATGGTAGCCCCGGTCCGCCGTTCAGGCAGAACACCACCTCGTCGCCGGTTCCGAAGGAATATGCGACGACCTTGAAGCCATCAACCTCGACCTCAAAGCGCTCGTCGGGCTTGATCTCCCGCCACATTCCGGTCTCCGAAAAAATCGCTTGCCCATCTTTTGAGCATGGCTAATTTTTAGCGGAATATCGGTTCTGCGCCAGCTATAAGAAGTGATAGGATCGCTGCCGGCAGGTTCAATCGCATGTATGACTTGGAGTTCAGCTATGCTTGACGATATCGGTGAGATCAGACAGCGTTTCTCGGCAGAAGCCACACTTGAGGGCCGCATCGATCAGGTGTTTGAAGCAATGAAACGGCTGGGATTTGATGCGCTGATCTACGACTATACGCCGGTGCCCTATGATTTGGCCGGCGACTTGATGATCCCGTCGCTGTTGAAGCTCCGCAACATTTCCAACGACATGCACGAATACTGGTGCGAACGCGGCTATTTCCGCATCGATCCCGTCCAGCAACTTGCGCTGCGCACGACGACGCCCTTCTTCTGGAACTACGACAGGAATGCCGGCACGCTGATCAATCGCTTCATGAACGAGGAGACGGCCCCGGTGGCGCATTATCTGCGCGAGCGCGACATGTCGTGCGGCGTGACAGTACCCGTGCACATGCCGCGCGGCGCCTATGCCACCGTGACGGGCCTGCGTCTCGGCGACAAGCGCGATTTCGAACGGGATGCCGGCCATGTGCTTGCCGATTTTGGCCTGCTCGCCCATGTTTTCCATGAAACCGCCTATCCGGTTTTTGACCGGGACACACGGGCATCGACGAAGATGCGGTTGACCGAACGCGAGCGGGAATGCCTGCGCTACTCGGCCGAAGGCCTCTCCGCCAAAGAGATCTCGCGGATCATCGATCGTTCGGTACCAACCGTGGTCATGCACCTCAATGCAGCGGCGAAGAAACTCGGCGCCAAGAACCGGACCCAAGCCGTGGTGCGCGCCACCCACTATCGCCTGCTCGACGACACATCCTATTACTTATGATAGCTGCCGATCCCGGCGCACCCGCATTATGGTTTCCCCATCTTGAGCGAATGGATGGAGAAGAACGTGGCGACGGTGGCTGTTGAGGAAGGTTTCATGCCATTTCGCGAAAACCGTACATGGTATCGCGTCAGCGGATCGATCGGTTCTCCCCTGCTGCCGCTGGTGGTCGCCCATGGTGGCCCCGGCTGCACGCATGATTATGTCGATTCCTTCAAGGATATCGCAGCCCTCGATGGCCGCCCCGTCATCCATTACGACCAGCTCGGCAATGGCAACTCCACGCGACTTCCGGAGAAAGGCCCGGACTTTTGGACGGTGTCGCTGTTTCTCGAGGAACTCGACGCGCTTTTGAGCCACCTCGGTATTGCCAGCCGCTATGCCTTCCTCGGGCAGTCCTGGGGCGGCATGCTCGGCGCGGAACACGCCGTGCGCCAGCCGGAAGGTCTGAAGGCACTCGTGATTGCCAATTCGCCGGCCAATATGCACACGTGGGTGGCCGAGGCCAACCGCCTGCGCCGCGACCTGCCGCAGGTGGTGCAGGATACACTGCTGAAGCACGAGGAAGCCGGTACCCTGACCGACCCGGACTATCTCGCCGCCTCTCGGGTGTTCTACGCCCGCCATGTCTGCCGCGTCGTGCCCTGGCCGCCCGAAGTGGCTCGCACCTTTGCGATTATGGATGTGGACAACACCGTCTACCGCAACATGAACGGCCCGACCGAATTCCATGTCATCGGCACGATGAAGGACTGGACCATCGAGGATCGCCTGTCACAGATCTCAGCGCCGACTCTGTTGATCTCCGGGCGTCATGACGAAGCAACCCCGGAGGTCGTTCGCCCATACGCGGACAATGTTCCCGATTGCCGCTGGGTGGTGTTCGAAGACTCCAGCCATATGCCGCATGTCGAGGAAAAAGCCCTTTGCCTTGCGACTGTCTCAGACTTTCTCAAGCTGCATGACGAAAGTTGAATGTAATTTCGTTTCCGGGGGACGTACACTTATCAATCACCTTCGCACCATTCTTCCTGAGGTGGGCTCGTCTTCGCCCGCTTGTTGAGGCTCCGTCCGCGCGGATATCGATCTTTTGCCACGACATCCGATGGATTACGTTGAAGGGACTGATCAGTCGTCGAAGACTGCAAACCGGGGGCACCCAGCAGCGCCCCGATCCGACGGCTGCCGCACCGCGAACGCAGGCGGCGGCTGGAGCCGATCCTTATGGGCCGCGGCGGCGCCATTCGCCTTGTCGAAGAGATGGAGGCCAATGGTGGGATGTTCGTCTGCCGCCCTGCGATCTACGCCTCGAGGGATCGTCGCCGCCAATTGGCATGTTGCAGCGTCGGCGAGCCGCGATCGAAACAGCTCCGGACACTACTTTCCATCAAGCCACTCTTGCAGCTCTGCCTCAGCCCGCTCCAGAGCGCTGTAATTCAGGAGTTTGCGCAGGAAAGCGACTGTGACGGCGCGGGCGCGGAGATTGAAGCGGCCATCCTCGTGGTCGTCGCCGGCCGTCTGGTACACGTCGAGCTTGTCGTATAGCTGCTGCAAGCGGTTCTGCACGCTGCGCAGCGAGAGACCCCGGCGTTTGGCGATGGCCCGGTCCGTGAGGCCAAGCGCGATATCAACGAGGATCTCATATTCGGAATCGGTGAAGCCGTTCGTCTGGCCGAGGCTCTTCTGCTGCAAGCCCCTCACCTCGCGGTCGATGACGCATTGGCTCTCGATGAAGATCGAGCGTAGCGCAAGCTTCAGCCGCTCGTCGGAGGCAGATTTCAGCACATAGCCATAGGCGGCGCCGTCCGGCACGATGCGGGAGACGCCGCGCACATAGGCCTCGTCCGAATAATTCGACCAGAACAGGATGCGGGTCTCCGGCCGCTCCTTCCAAATCGTGCGCGCCGCCTCGATGCCGTTGCGGCTCGCCATCTGCAGGTCCATGACGATGTGCGCCGACTTGTGGTCGCGGGCGAGCTTCTCGCCGACGGTTCCATTCTCCGCCTCGATCACCGTGTCGCATTCCGGGAGGGCCGCGTGGACCGCCTCGTGCAGATAGGACCGGTGCAGCGGGTCGTCCTCGACGATCAGAACCTTCATCTCGCCTATCTCCTCAATTCGGCCCGCTCGCCGGGTCCTGCGGCACGAGCGGCAGCACGACGCGCACCACAGTCCCGCAATTGTTGTAGCCGGGCACGGTCGTGAAGCGCGCCGAGATGAGCCGCGCACGGGTCTTCATGTTGTCGATGCCTCCGCCGATCCGTCCACGCGTCTTGGCGAGCCCGGTCCCGTCGTCGGAGATTTCGATCGACAGCCGGTCGTCGCCGGTCTCGAGCCGCACCATCACGGCCAGTGGGGCAGCATGTCGCACCGCATTATTGATCGCCTCCTGCGCGATACGGAAAAGCGCGACGCTGACGGTCGGTTCCAGTCGCTCCAGAGCGCCGTTCGTCTCGTCGACGAGGCTCCATTCGATGCCCGATCCGGTGTCGCGGGTCGATCGGTCCAGATGATGTTCGATCGCTTGGGCGAGGCCGAAGAGCTGGAGCACCGAAGGTTTTGCCTGCTCGATGATCTGCCTCAGGTCCTGCATGCAATGCTGCAGGGAACGGGAGATGGGCTCTAGCGCCTCTGGCGGCACCTCGACGTTGCGCGACAGCCGATCGATCCGGCGGGCGAGCCGCGTCAGGTCTGCAAGCGTCTGGTCGTGCAGATCCATGCCGATCCGCTGGCGTTCCTGCTCCAGTGCTTCGGTAAGCTTCAGCGCGCCTTGCCGCAACCCCTCCTCGCGGGCGCGGGCTTCTGCCTCCACAATGGCTGAGCGTTGCGCCTGCTCGGCCGCCTGCAGAGCGAAGAAATAGGGCGTCAGCAGGTCGGCGATGATGCGGGCGCGTTCGATATCGTCCATCGTATAAACGCCCGCTGTTTGCGACGAACAGGAGAGCGCCGCGATGATCGTACCCTGCACCTTCATCGGCACATGCAGGCGGCTGCGCAGCGATTGTTCGACGATCGGCCGTTTGAAGGCGCCCTCGAAGTGGAAACGCGGGTCCGACATGGCGTCGTCTGCAAGGAGAAAATCCACCTCGCCCCGGAGCAGCGAGCGGATGGGGCTGTTGACTACGGGCGCGCCGGCAAGGTCGCCCCAAGCGGTCTCGATGCCCGTCTCGTAGGCCGTGTGGTAGTTGCCACCCTCAAGGAGTACACAGACATCGAGATGGTCGTGCGGAATTATATGAGCGACCTCGGCCGCGACCGAACGGATGGCCGAGCGGAAATCGAGCTGGCCCGCGAGCAGCCGGGAAATGCCGAGATAGTGGTCGAACATGGCTGCGGGTGCGAGATGCAGCATTTTCGGTTCCTCCTCAAGACGGCAGGCTCCTCAACCCGCCGCGATCGCTTCGCAGTAAACGCCGCTGAAGCAGCGTCGTCTTGCATAAACCCGCAGCTTGTTTTGCAAAACCCGCAAACGACTTGCCGCCTCGCCCCTGTACAGGCCGCTCAATCTCCCGCATCCTGCCTTTACTGAGGGGAGGAAGCTCAGTGCAAGAACAATTTTCACTCAGACCCATTTTGGGCAGGCAGGAGTGAAGCGATCCGCCGACCAGCGCGATCATGAGGGAGAGAGACATGACAATCCGTAAGATGCTTCTGGCATCAGCCGCTATCGCTTGCGCCGCGATGCCCGTTTCCGCCTTTGCTGACACGTCGACCAAAAAGATCGCCCTTTCCAACAACTACGCGGGGAACTCCTGGCGCCAGGCCATGTTGACGAGCTGGGAAAAGGTGACCGGCGAAGGCGTGAAAGCCGGCGTCGTTGCCGCAGCCGACGCTTTCACTACCGCCGAGAACCAGGCGACGGAACAGGCCGCGCAGATCCAGAACATGATTCTGCAGGGTTACGACGCGATCGTACTGAACGCCGCCTCGCCGACGGCGCTAAACGGCGCGGTCAAGGAAGCCTGCGATGCCGGCATCACCGTCGTTTCCTTCGACGGCATCGTGACCGAACCCTGCGCCTGGCGCATCGCCGTCGACTTCAAAGAAATGGGCCGCAGCCAGGTGGAGTACCTGTCGAAGAAACTCCCGGATGGCGGCAACCTGCTTGAGATCCGGGGCCTTGCCGGTGTCTTCGTCGACGACGAGATCTCGGCGGGCATCCACGAGGGCGCCAAACAGTTCCCGCAGTTCAAGATTGTCGGCTCCGTACATGGAGACTGGGCGCAGGACGTGGCGCAGAAGGCTGTTGCGGGCATCCTGCCCAGCCTGCCCGACATCGTCGGCGTGGTGACGCAAGGCGGCGACGGTTATGGTGCCGCACAGGCAATTGCTGCGACCGACCGGAAGATGCCGATCATTGTCATGGGCAACCGCGAAGACGAACTGAAGTGGTGGAAGGAGCAGAAGGACGCGAAGGGCTACGAGACCATGTCCGTGTCCATCGCGCCGGGCGTCTCCACGCTCGCCTTCTGGGTGGCCCAGCAGATCCTTGACGGCAAAGAGGTCAAGAAGGACCTTGTCGTGCCTTTCCTGCGCATCGACCAGGACAATCTCGAAACGAACCTCGCCAATACCCAGGCCGGTGGCGTTGCCAACGTGGAATACACGCAGGAAGACGCAATCAAGGTCATAGAGTCGGCCAAGTAAATTTTCCGGCGAAAGCCGCGCGACCGCGAATGCGCGCGGCATTCTTTGCGAGCAGATGTGGCGGGCAGTATGAATGGCATTCAGAAGGCGGTGATCGCGGTTGATGGCGCCAAGGTGAGTTTCGGCGCGGTCAAGGCACTCGACGGCGTCACGCTCCGCGTCATGCCGGGTGAATGCGTGGGGCTCGTCGGACACAATGGAGCCGGCAAGTCTACGATCGTCAGCGTGATCAACGGCGGCCTCACACCACAGGTAGGAAGCGTCGCGAGCGATGGTGAGCGGCTTGAGCGCTACGGCATCAACGCCGCCCGGGTCCGCGGTGTGCGCTGCGTCTTCCAGGAGCTCTCGCTCTGCCCCAACCTGTCCATCGTCGAGAACACGCGCATCATGCATCGCGACCTCGGTGGCTTCGGTTGGCGGACGCGCGCCGAAAAAATCATCGAGCAGAGCCTCGACACGGTCTTTCCCGGCCATAACATCGGCAGCAGTCGGGCCGTCGGCGACCTTTCAATTGCTGAGCGGCAGATGGTCGAGATCGCCATGGCTTTTTCCGACGCCGGCATTGCGCCGCGGCTGGTGATCCTCGACGAACCGACCTCGTCGCTCGATGCAAGCCTTGCGCGCCAGATGCTCGACCATGTCCGTCGTTTCGTCGCCGCAGGCGGGTCCGTCATCTTTATCTCGCATATCCTGCATGAGATCCTCGAAACCTCCGACCGCATCGTCGTCATGAAGGACGGACGCGTCGTCGCCGAACGTCCGGCGCATGGCTTTGACCACCACGGCCTCGTGGAAGCCATGGGCACCGTTGCGAAGGAGGAGACCGGGCAGCGTTCGTCGCGCGAACAGCCTACCGCTCCGCTCATCCTGTCCCATCAGGCGGCGGGCCTTTCCTTCACGGCGCACGAGGGTGAGATCATCGGATTGGCGGGTTTGGCGGGCCACGGGCAGACCGAGCTGCTGCTCGCCTTGCATGCCGCCCAGTCAAGTAACTGGCGGCCCGAGCGCGATCCGCTTGTCACCTTCGTTGCGGGCGACCGCCGTCTTAACGGCGTCTTCGAACTGTGGAGCATCCTGCGAAACTTCTCCATCGCCTCGCTCGGCGACCTGTCCCGGCGCGGCCTGATCCTCGCACAAGAAGAGGAGACGAAAGGCGCCGACTGGAAGCGGCGGATCGAGATCCGCACGCCCGATTTGGACAACCGAATCCTGTCGCTTTCCGGGGGCAACCAGCAGAAGGTTCTCTTCGCCCGCGCGCTTGCGACGCGCGCACGGATCGTATTGATGGACGACCCGATGCGCGGCGTCGACGTCGGAACCAAGCAGGAGGTCTACAAGATCATCCGCGAGGAAGCCGCGCGCGGCCGCACCTTCGTCTGGTACTCGACGGAGATGGACGAGGTGCGCCTCTGCGACCGCGTCTACGTCTTCCGCGAAGGCCGCATCATGGACGAACTCGCTGCCGACGCCGTCAACGAAACAAACATCATCGCCGCCTCCTTCTCGGGGGTCCCCGCATGACGTTCCGGCTCTCGTCCGACGCCATGCGTCTTGCCATTCCCGCCCTGTCGCTGACCTTGCTGCTCGCAGCCGTCTTCTGGCTGCAGCCGCGCGCCATGAGCTATGTCGGGCTCAACCTGCTGTTCAACCTGGCTGTGCCCATTGCGCTTGCGACGATCGCCCAGATGATCGTGATGGCCGTGAACGACCTCGATCTCTCGATGGGCACCTTCGTTAGCTTCATCGCCTGCGTAACTGCTACCTTTCTACGGGATACCCCCGTGACCGGCGTACTGATCCTCGTCGGCGCGATCGCAACCTATGCCGGGCTCGGCGTTGTGATCCATTTGCGCAACCTGCCGTCCATCGTCGTGACCCTCGGCATGAGCTTCGTCTGGGGCGGCCTTGCCGTACTGCTGCTGCCGGCACCGGGCGGGCAGTCGCCGGACTGGGTGCGCTGGCTGATGACCGTCAAGCCACCGCTGGCGCCAATGGCCATCGTCGCCAGCATCATCATCGCCGCCGTCGCCCATCTTGTCGTCATGCGGTCCTCGCTCGGCGTGCTGATCCGAGGCATCGGAGGCAACCCGCGCTCAGTCGAGCGCGCCGGATGGTCAATTGTCGCGGCGCGCGGCGCTGCTTATGGCCTTGCTGGCTTCTTCGCGGTGCTAGCTGGCATCGCCCTCGTCGGTCTGACCACCTCAGCCGATGCCAACATCGCGCTGCGCTACACGCTGCTATCGATCGCCGGTGTGATCCTCGGCGGCGGCGAATTCATCGGCGGCCGCGTCTCCCCTATCGGTGCTGTCATAGGCGCGCTGACGCTGACGCTCGCCGGCTCGTTCCTGTCCTTCCTGCGCATCTCGGCGGACTGGCAGATCGGGGCTCAGGGCGCGATCCTGATCATCGTGCTCGCGTTTCGCCTGATGCTGAACCGCCTCGAGAAGCAGGAGAAAGGCCGATGACCCCCCTCCTGCGCCTTTTCGGAAAACCCTGGATCTGGTCATGGCTTGCCTCCTTTATCGTCTGGTTTCTGACGATCATGGTGACGCTCGGCGCCAGCACAATCGGCGTGTCCCAGGCCGCGCTCACTTTCGCCGCCTTCTCCGTCATCGTCGGCCTCGGCCAGATGTTCGTCATCACGCTGGGGCCTGGCAACATCGATCTCTCGGTTCCCGCCACCATGACGTTTGCCGGCACGGTGGCGCTGAAGCTGATGAATGTCGAAAACGGCATGATACTGCCGGGCCTCCTTGCCACCATCGTCATCGGCCTCGTCGTCGGCCTGTGCAACTATTCGCTCATCAAGGCGCTGCGAATTCCGCCGATCATCGCGACGCTTTCCATGAGTTTCATCGTGCAGTCCGCCGCGATTTGGACGAACCGGGGATTGCGCATCAAGCCTCCGAGCGTGCTTGCGGACTTCGCCACGTCGAACACGCTCGGCGCGCCGAATGTGGCGATCGTCGCGCTCCTCCTCTCGATCCTCGCCTGGTTCTTGCTCGAGAAGACGATCTACGGGCGCTGGATCTCGGCGATCGGTCAGAGCATGCCGGCCGCGCGCATGGCCGGCATACCGGTCGACGGCGTGCGCTTCGTCACCTACCTCTTCTGCGCCGTGCTTGCATCGGTCGCAGGCTATCTGCTCGCCTGCTTCTCCGGCGGCGCGGCGCTCAACATGGGCTCGGAATATCTTCTGATGTCGATCGCCGTCGTCGTGATCGGCGGCACGGCGGTCGCCGGCGGCGATTCCAACGTGCCGGGCATCTGGGGCGCTTCGCTCTTCATGTTTCTGGTCGTTTCCATGCTCAACACCTACGGACTCGGCGCGGGCATCCGCCTCATCATGACCGGTCTCATCATCATCAGCGTCATCATGCTCGCCGGCGGTCGCCGAGCCGGCATGCGATAACCGGAAAGACCGCCATGGCCGACATCTACGAAATTCACGACCCGCGCTTCCGGCAGATGATCGTGCCGAGTGCCGGTCTCGACGAGCTCTACTCCGGCTGCCGCTGGGCAGAAGGCCCCGTCTGGTTCAGCGACGCGAACCAGCTCCTGTGGAGCGACATTCCCAACCAGCGCATGTTGCGATGGACGCCCGAGAGCGGTGTCTCCGTCTATCGGCAACCGTCCAACTTCACCAACGGCCATACGCGCGACAGGCAGGGACGGCTCATCTCCTGCGAGCATGGTACGCGCCGCGTCACGCGCACCGAGGTCGATGGCTCGATCACCGTGCTCGTCGACCGTTTCGAGGACGCGCGGCTCAATTCGCCGAACGACGTGGTGGTGAAGTCCGACGGCACGATCTGGTTCACCGATCCCACTTACGGCATCATGTCGGACTACGAAGGCTATCGCGCCGAGCCGGAGCAACCGACCCGCAACGTCTACCGGCTCGATCCGACAACCGGCGAGCTTGCTTCGGTCGTCACGGATTTCATCCAACCGAACGGCCTCGCCTTCTCACCAGACGAGGAAATCCTCTACGTGGCGGATTCGGCAGCAAGCCATGACGCAAGCCTGCCGCGTCACATCCGCGCTTTTGACGTGGTCGATGGCAGACGGCTCGCGAACAGCCGCGTGTTCTGCCTCATCAACAACGGCATTCCGGACGGCATCCGCACAGACATGGACGGGAACCTCTGGTCGAGCGCCGGCGATGGCGTGCATTGCTTCGACCCAACGGGCAAACTGATCGGCAAGATCCGCGTACCGCAGATCGTCGCGAACCTCACCTTCGGCGGGCCGAGACGCAACCGTCTGTTCATCGCGGCTACCTGCTCGATCTACTCACTTTACGTCGCCGCGACGGGCTCTCAGTTGCCCTAAAATCATTATGCTCGCCTAGATGGGATCGATCCAAAAACCCGATCCCGATACGGCATGACCAATCAGTTACGGGACTTGCGACGAGATTGCCGGCATTGATGTGGATTTTGAAGGAGTGCCTCGAAGCGCGCGCGTGTTGCTCGAAATCATCAGTGCGTCGCTTGGCGAGATCGCTCAGTCGACAGGCAGGAGCAGCTCCGAGAATCCGCGGTTTCGGGGCCTTCAATCTTATGGCGTCAGCCCGCTGATTTACCAGAAGGGGTTTTCGCAATCTTGGAAATGCGACTGATGGGAAGTGGCCCAAGGGCGGGAGGATCATCGTGATCTCACGCCGCGGATCTCCAGCCTAGTGAACACTCTGACGTCAGTAAGACCCGGTTGACGCGGCAGACGGCGTGGGCTTTCAGGCTTGCTCTTTCAGGGCTTTGACGAATGCGCCAACTGATGGATCGGATCGGTTGTCGGCAAGAGGCGTTCAAAACCCGCCGCGACGCCTGCGCGTTTGCCTGACAGTAGAGGTCGGTGGTCACGCGTGACCTTGTCAAAGGCCGGAATCGATGCTCGTCATTTTGTGGAGGACGTGTATAGTTCGATCCCACAACTATCAGTTAAACGGATTTCATCAATGTTGTTCATACTCAAACGTCGTCGCGGACCTTTGGCTGCGTGTGTGGCAGTCGCACTGTTGCAAGTCGGTGCTGCCATGGCAGCCCCATCCAATCGCATCTTTTATGACGCCGCGCTTTGCAATCCACCCTATTCCTTGACATCGGCATCCTCGATCTACGACGCCGCTGAAGAGCTGGCAAAGCCGGAGACGTCGTCACTTGGTGCCGCAATTTACAAGATCCCGCAACAGATCGGCCAGGACGGGCTTCAAAGCAACGAAGTGTTTTTCGCCAACTCCGCCGTCGGCATATTGATCGAGGGGCTCCACGCAGATGAGCTGGCAGCGAAATACGACCTGAAGCCAGAAACATCAGACATACTGGGCACTTCCAGCAAGGGATACGCCCGACAGCTCTCGGAAGAACGACAGCCCGCTCCGGGTCTAGCCGGCCCGGGTAAGGTTTCGATCGTGGCGCGTGAAGGTGATGGCCTGCCGGGGAAGACCTTGCTGGCTTGTGAATTTGTTGCGGATTGAACAGTTATTCTACCGAGCCCGCGTGGCCCTGTGGCGCACCAGGGCCCTGTTGGGGCGACGCGGCACAGCTTGGCCGATGACGGTGGAGGTGTCGCATCACATCGATGCATCCGAGCCTGACGCTGAGGGGTTTTGTGATTACCATTACGAGTACGATGTGTTTGAATTCACAGACGGGGTGGTGACTTTTCTGGCGCGCGCATACAGCGACGAGCCCGAAAAAGTGGCAATGATGACGCGGACCGAAGGGAAAGGCTATCGTCATCTGACAAGGCGGGATGTGCACCATCCGCTGTTTCTCGAGGCCGCAGCCTACCTTCGCACCGTCGGCAAATCCGACCTCGATTGGCTGGACAGACGCAGCGGTGCCTATGTCCCGTTGACGCCGGATAGAGGAAAGAGACAATGATTCTATTACGTGCGGCTTTAGAAAAGAGAGCCAGCAACGAGCAGCTACGTGACGCTCTCGCGATCGTTTTTCGTTGTACAAGATGCTGTGAAGATCATTGATGGGAGGGTAAATGCTATTTCAAACGGTGGTCGTCGCAGCCTTCCTTCTCACTTTGCTCGCTCTGCTCATGTTTATTTGGCCGCGCCGGGAACGTCTCCGCAGGATTTTAGCCGGCGGCGCAGCTTCCTATGTCGGCGGCGAGTACGTCGACGGCGACGGCCATTCCCCACATGCCAGCGGGGGTGATGGCGGCGGCGACGGGGGAAGTGGCGATTGCTGACGAAACACCTCCATTCTGTCGGAACCTGCCCGCTATGCGACCATCAGGGTCGCCTCTATCTTCAAAAGGACCTGACCTCTCTGACGCTCTACGCTCATTGCGAGGAATGCGAGTGTGGCGCCCGGAAACCCGAGGACCTTTTCCTCATGGCGGGTTTCTGACGCTGCTGGAGGACTATGACACCGAAGACCCGACCATGGAGGAAATCTCCCGTTCGGTTTGGGCCGACCTCGCCCTCCTGCCGTCCGAGCGTAGGCATTGACAGTGCAGAAGAGCGCAGTCCTACGATGCCAGAGAGGCTGAGCCTTTGAAGCGACGCAAGCTTATGATGCTAACGCAGCCGATGAAGGAAATCGCGCCGGGCACGACCAACCTCATCTGTGAGGGCTTGGCCGCAACCTTGCAAGGGCAGCGTCGGAGCCTGCGAACATGGCATTTCGGTTACGGTCATTCATCAACAGTGTGAATCGATTGGTCGCAATCGATTCACGTGAGGCGTTGGGCGGCGAGTCCGGTTTGGGCGCCTCCAGGCTCATGCACCGGTATCGCTATCGTCTCCATGTCCAACGCATCGACCCCACCGCGAACAGGGCGCGCTTCTATGTGCTATCGATCGAGCTAACACTATTACGCAATATATCCCTGGTTCGAAACTGGGGCAGGATGGGAACGCGGGATAGGAGCGCATGCATTTCTTCGAGAATGAAAAAAGCAGGCCCTCACCTTCTTCCTCGATGTTCTCCGCGAAAGACGGAAGAAAGGCATCGACCCGCCGCTCTCTGTGGAAATCATCGCCTTTGATTGCGGTTTAAAGTATTGCGCAGATGACAACGATCCCCGGTGATGACAAGGATTTGGAGTCAACATGAGGGGAAAACATCAATGACAACGACGAATGAAATCGCGGATAAGGTCGCAGGCGATCACGGCCTGACCAAAGTTCAAAGCAAGGCTATCGTAGAGGCCGTGTTTGCGGCGATCACCACGGCCGCCTCTTCAGGCGCCGAGACATCTATCCCTGGCTTCGGCAAATTCAAGCTCAAGCACACGCCGGAGCGCGACGCGCGCAATCCGGCGACCGGCGCCACGATCAAAGTGGCCGCTGCAAAGAAGCTGGCCTTTACGCCTGCCAAGGCATTGAAGGACGCGTTGAACAAGTGATCCGTTGGATTTGGAAGAGCAGCCCCGCCTTTTTTGGCGGGGCGCTTGTTGCCATCAGTCCCGGTTAGGTCGGCAACAGATCAACGAGAGAAGCCGTCCTCGCCTTCAACCTCCATAAGAGTGGCGTACATCGGTGCTGGGAAGCTTGGATCGTCGCGCTTGGCGGCTGAACTGATCGTGTAAGGAGCTTGTCGGCGAGGTCGGGCAGCAGGACTACAATCAGACCTTGCCGTGAGCAACGAATTCATCCCAATTCAGCTTGCGCCTGCCTTTGCCTGCCTGGCTTTAGAGCAATAGGCTGGCTGGTCAGTCGGATAGGTCGACTGAAAATCCTTCCGTACATCGCCCCGGCAGTTTTACCCGATCTGAACCGCAGAGTTGATGTCGGCTGGCAATTTTTTTGCGCGTCACCTTTGAGATAACAGTGAGCGCAACTTGCTCGCCATCAGCCAACCCCGGCCTTGGTGTCGGGTATTCGAACTTGCTCAATATTTAAGCGATGCCGCCGAAATAGGCTATTATTTGGCCACCATACCAAGGCCCCGGCTAGTGCGACCTGTCTAAGTATCTGAATCTACATCGAGAGGAAGTTTTCGTCATCTGGCACGTCGTTTGCTTGCATTGTGGTAAGCCCGAGCAGACACCGCCGGTGACGCCCAATGTCGCGCGTCAGAAGCAAAGTTGCTGAACTTGGAAGCGCTGATCGCTGATGAGCGCGCGTTGTTCGTGGCATTTCCAGCATCAACGACTAATGGCGCAGTGCGACGCGCCGGGAGAAGCAATGTCCCTTGTTCGCCAGAGTCACAAGACATCTTCAAAGGAACAGGCTCGTGCCCTGTGGGTCTCCACAGGGGCCTTCACGATCTGCTTTGCCGTGTGGACGATTTTTTCGATCATCGGCGTGCGCATCAAAGACGAGCTTGGCCTCAGCGAAGTGCAATTTGGCCTCTTGATCGGCATGCCGATCCTCACCGGCTCGCTGATCCGCATCGTTCTCGGTATCTGGACCAACCGCTATGGCGGCCGGCTCGTCTACACCCTCACCATGCTGGCCGCAGCACTCGCCACCTTCCTGCTCGCTCATGCGACCACCTATCCTCAGATGCTGGTCGCAGGGCTTGGCGTCGGCTTGGCCGGTGGCTCCTTTGCCGTCGGTGTCGCCTATGTGTCGCCCTTCTTCCCGCCGGAAAAACAAGGCACCGCGCTTGGCGTCTTCGGCGCCGGCAATGTCGGGGCGGCGGTGACCAAGTTCCTCGCACCGCTACTTCTGGTTCCCTTCGGCTGGCAGGTGGTCGCTGAAGTCTGGGCTGGCGTGCTCTTGCTGACCGCACTTGTCTTCTGGTTCTCGACCGAAGACGACCCGCAGTTCAGCGTTCGCCGCAATTGCGGCGGGTCGCAAAAGAGCTTTTTCACGGAGTTCGAGCCGCTCAAAAACATCCAGGTTTGGCGTTTCGCGCTCTACTACTTCTTCGCTTTCGGCGGATTCGTGGCACTCGCCCTTTGGCTGCCGCGTTACCTAGTCGGCGCCTACGATTTCCGCATCGAAACGGCGGGCATGATCGCGGCGGCCTATTCGATCCCCGGCAGCATCTTCCGCGCCTATGGCGGCGTGCTTTCCGATAAGATTGGCGCGCGCAAGATCATGTATGCCATGTTCGCCGTATCGGCAGTCGCAACGCTCATTCTTTCCGTGCCCGCCGGCGTGGCTGGAATGCCGATCGTCGTCACTCCGGTCGCCTTCGTCGGCGTGATCTTCGTGCTCGGCTTCTGCATGAGCCTAGGCAAAGCGGCCGTCTACAAGCACATTCCCGCCTATTATCCCGCTCATGTCGGCGCCGTCGGCGGCGTGGTGGGCATGATGGGAGGCCTCGGCGGCTTCATCCTGCCGATCGCGTTCGGGTTCCTGAAAGACGCTACTGGTCTCTGGTCAAGCAGCTTCATGCTGCTCTTCGCGATCGTCGCGGTTTCGTTCATCTGGATGAACACCTCGATCCGGCAATTCAAGCGGCGCGCCGGTGAGGGCTTGTTGGCCGGTTCCTTTGCCCGATAGTTGTTCCCAATGGTGCCGCATGGCGGCTCCCGAAGACCGCATGGCGGCACAACAATGGAGCCAAATCATTCGTTTCCCCGCAGGGATTGCCAAAACCCTGCTTACTGCCCGGCACCTGGTGCCGGGCTTTTTTTTGATCTGGTCTGGCGCCAAGGGCGCTTCCTCATTGAATATTGACGCCCCTACAGATGAACCAGCCGGGCTGTCGCCAAGATCAGCGTGCGTCATCGCTGCGACGCTATATGGAGGTCCTTGGCGGCATATTGGAGATCACGACGCGCATCCTCGTGACGCTCTGCGGCGCGCAAGATTCCCTTTATCGTGCTGACGGCAATCGTTCTGGGCTGTGCGAGACGACTCGAATAGCCGTCGGCAACTCTCACATTGGGCGTGGGGTGGCAATGAATTGGTAGTAGGACCAGACCGTGACCAGCGCCGCGGTGATAGCGAGCCAAATCAACGCCTTTTTCATCCCTGGGGTGACCGTCCTCGGCTGCTTCTGTAGCTTACGCTTGCGAAATTTGATGATGTTGTTGTCGTTCATATTGGTCCTCGTCGATGTCCCAAATTCCATACCACAGGAAACGCTACCGGCAGAGCCATCAGGGGTCAAAAAACTCTCGCGGCCACGCATCGGCGATCGCCGCTTTAAATGGCGATCGTTTCATCACACTGCATCGTGCGCAGTCGCTGCGGATCCCGCCGAAGGAGCGTTTTCGAAAAAGTTCGAGACGCTGGGGCGGGTCGGGTCCTCATCCGGATTCGGCGGTGGCTCTTCGTCGGGACGGCGATCCGGATCGGGTTCCTCGACAGGTCGGTCGGGCTCTCCGATCGGCGGCATGGGCGGAAGTGACCCCGGATCGTCAGGGCCGGGATTTACGGGTGTGCTCGCAGGTAGATCTCCTTAGTGGATTTCTCGCAGACGAAAAACCCCGCCAAAGCGGGGTTTCGTTTCTGGGGTGGCCGGACTGAAGCGGTTGTCGCCTCAATCGAGCGCGATGACCGCCTCTATCTCGACCTTTGCGCCCTTCGGGAGGGCTTTGACCTCATAGCACGCGCGTGCAGGAAAGGGCTTGCTGAAGAAGCCTGTATAGACCTTGTTGATTTCGGCGAAATGGCTGAGATCGGTTAGCAGAACGGTCGTCTTGACCGTGTTCCTGAGGCTGGTGCCAGCGGCGGCCGCGATGGCGGCGAGGTTCTTGAGGCACTGGTCGGCCTGGGCGATCGCATCGTCCGAGTTGAACTCCCCGGTCGCCGGATCAATCGGCAACTGGCCCGAGACGAACAGCAGGTTGCCGACCTTGATCGCCTGCGAGAAGGGTCCGACAGCGCCGGGCGCGTCATTCGTATGGATTTCCTGGATCATGTTTTGCCTCTCTGCAAGGTGGTTGAATAAAGCCATTCAGGCATAACGCGCTATTGCCAGGTCGGTGGCGTCGATATCCGGCCTGCGGCCGGTGACGAGATCGGCAATCACCCGCGCCGAGCCGGAGCTCATCGTCCAGCCGAGCGTGCCGTGGCCGGCGTTGAGGAAGAGGCCGGCGATCTTGGTCGGTCCGATCACCGGTGTTCCATCCGGCGTCATCGGTCGCAGGCCCGACCAAAATGTAGCCTTGCTGACATCACCGCCGGGGAAGAGATCCATGACCGAATGTTCCAGCGCGCGGCGGCGAGCTTGGCCGAGATCGTTGGTATAGCCGGAAATTTCCGCCATACCGCCGACGCGGATACGGTCCCCGAGCCGCGTGATGGCGATCTTGTAGGTCTCGTCCATCACCGTCGATTCCGGAGCACGCAAGGCATCGGTGATCGGAATGGTCAGGGAATAGCCTTTGACGGGATAGACCGGCAGCTTGAGGTCGTAGCGCTTCAGGAGCAGTGGAGAATAGCTGCCGAGCGCGACGACGACGGCATCGGCACGCAGCTTCTCGCGGTTGGTCACGACGCCACGCACCCGGCCGCTTTCGATATCCAGACCATTGATTTCCGTGCCCCAGGAGAAGCGTACGCCAAACCCTTCTGCCTTCTTCGCCAGCCCATTGGCGAATTTGAAGCAATCGCCGGTTTCGTCCTTTGGCGTCAAAAGGCCGCCGACGATCTTGTCGCGCACATGTTTAAGCGCCGGCTCGACGCGGATGCAGCCGTCGCGGTCGAGCACTTCGTAGGGAATGCCGTCGGCGGCAAGCGCCTTGACGTCCTTGCCCGACGCGTCAAGTTGCTGCTGTGTGCGGAACAGTTGCAGCGTGCCCCGCATGCGTTCGTCATAGGCGATGCCGGTTTCGGCGCGCAGCGCGGCGAGCGAAACGCGGCTGTAGTCCGCAAGCCGCAGCATTCGGCTCTTGTTGATGGCGTAGCGTTTTGATGTGCAGTTGGAGAGCATCTTAGCCAGCCAGGACAGCATGGCGGTATCGACCTTCGGGCGCAGGATCAACGGCGCGTGCTGCATGAAGAGCCACTTCATCGCCTTCATGGGAATGCCGGGAGCGGCCCAGGGCGAGCAATAGCCGAACGAGACTTCGCCGGCATTGGCAAAGCTGGTCTCCAGCGCCGGACCAGGCTGGCGATCAACAACGGTCACCTCGTGTCCGGACTTGGCAAGCTGATAGGCCGACGTCACCCCGATGATGCCGGCGCCAAGAACGATAACTTTCATAATGCCCTCACTGGAAAGACAGGTTTACCGGTATCGCCGCTGATAGCGATTGCCGAGACCGGTCAGGATTTCGTACGAAATGGTTCGTGCGTCGCGGGCGACGTCCTCGAGCGTCTGGTGGGGACCGAGGACTTCCACGAGGCTGCCGAGTGTCAGCCGGCCTTCCGGCAAGGCGGTGATATCGACGGTTATGCTGTCCATGGAGACGCGGCCGACGATCGGCAGGCGGATGCCGTCGCAATACACGGCGCCCTTGCCGCTGAGGCTGCGCAGCAGGCCGTCAGCGTAACCAGCGGCAATGGTCGCGAGGCGGGTTACGCCCTGGGTGACATGGGTGCCGCTGTAGCCAACGCGGACGTCAGCCGGCACGGTCCGCACCTGCACTACAGCGACATCGAGATGCACGACCGGCTCCATCGGGTTCGGCTGGCCAACCGTCGGCGCGCCGCCATAGAGCGCGATTCCGGGACGGGCGAGAGTACCGTGATAGGCATCGCCCAGGAAAATACCGCCCGAATTGGCAAAGCAGACGTCGAACTCGGAAAACTCTTCCGCAACGCGGTTCATCTCAGCAAGCTGGTCGCCATTCTGCTCGCTGTCGGCATCATCGGCCGAGGCAAGATGGCTCATGATGAACAGGATCTCGATCATACCGGAGGTTTTCAGAAGGGTGGCAATGGCCGTTCGTTCTTCCGGCGGTACGCCAAGGCGCGACATGCCGGTATCGAACTGCAGCACAGCCGGCAGACGGCGCTTCAGGCGCTCAGCTTCGCCGGCCCATTGGTGCAAGTGTTCCAGCGAATTTATTACGGGAATGATGCCCGCTTCGGCGCAGGCACACTCATTGCCGGGCTGCAGACCGTTCAGCACAAAGACCTGCGCGTCGCCGGAGAGAAGCGGCCGGAGTCGCAACGCCTCGAAAAATTGGGCGACAAAGAAATGTCGGCAACCATAGCCATAGAGCGCCTCGCTGACGTGTTCAACACCGAGTCCATACGCATCGGCCTTGACCACGGCGGCCGCACGCGCCGGCGCAACTTCCGCCGACAGCTTCTCGTAGTTCCGGGCAAGGGCGCCAAGGTTGATGGTGAGATATCCTGAGGCACCTTCCGTGGCGGGGCGGAGCTGATGATCCAAAATCGCGCTCTCCAATTGCGTCTCCAGTCGACGCGAACCTATTGAAAGGATCGTGAAATTGCCGACGAAACAGTGATTGATTATTGCTTGAAACCATGATTTTTGAAAGAAACGACGAAGATTTGGAATAATCAGCGATGACGTCCCTGGATGCAATTGACCGCAACATTCTAAGGCTCCTGCGCCTCGATGCGCGCATGAGCAACGCGCGTCTGGCGGTCGAAGTCGGCCTGTCCCCGTCGGCCTGCCTCAGGCGGATCAAACTGATGGAGCAAAGCGGCGTGATTCGCGGCTACACCGCGCTGGTGGACGCGTCGAATGCCGAGAAGGCCATCGCTGTGATCATCAACATCACGCTTGAACGGCAGACAGAAGACCGTCTCGACCGCTTCGAGGCTGCTGTGCGCAAGCATCCCGAAATCCGCGAGTGTTTTCTGATGACGGGCGGCTCGGACTACCTTCTGCGCGTCGAGGTGGCCAACGCTGCGGAGTTCGAGCGGATTCACAAGGAAATCCTATCGACCCTTCCGGGCGTACTGCGAATTCATTCGAGCTTCTCGATCCGAAACGTGCTGGCAACGCGGACAAACAGGCAACGGTAATCACCTGTCGACGTCTTTGGGGAAGAAGGCAGGCATTCGTGCAATCCCTCAGGATGAGGGTCTGGCGTCGGTTTTCACGTTCCAGACCAGCCCATGATCCGCAAAGCCGACTCCAAGCTAACCTGGTGGAGTGGCCGCCGCGCCGCGCTGCGACGACGATCTCTGTGAAGCCGTTCTGAAAGCGTCGGGAATGGTGCGGCGACCTTGAACTGCTTGGCGCTCTCTGGGTGCGAGACTCGATGCATATCTCGACGCTTTTTCTGCAACATCAGTTCTCTATTTGTGCTGTGCGCGCAGATGGATCGTCCAAGATGGAAATTGCAAACGCCTATTGGGTTGTTTTGATCGAAGTTGGTCAATAGGCAGGACATCGTACCCATCGCCACCAGCCATGGATTGACGGCCTGCCCCACCGCCGCACTAAACCATTCGACAATTTTTCAATTGCTGCAGGAGGTGCGCAGCATTTGGCGTCCGCTCAAGAAACACGACGGGCGGTTGGAAGCGGTAGCCTGACAATCACCCGACGCTACGACGCGACTTCGCCAATCCCCGCTGCTGTTGGCCCGCCCCTCGGGCCGTGCGGTTCAGCCAACAGCTACTTCGCGCGGAGGTTTGGTGGCAACATATCCTCTGCTGCCATCAAGTAGGTTTCTCGTGTAGGGATGAGCAACGTCGCCTCGAAACAGACTTGACCTCGTTGTGACCTCTACGAAAATTCCATCATGCATCACAGCGATACGATCACAAAGATGCGCGATGACCGCCATGTCGTGACTGACGAGGACATAGGTCAGATTCTCGCGCTCGCGGAGGTCTTTGAGGAGATTGAGAATTTCAGCCTGGATAGACACATCCAGGGCCGATGTCGGTTCGTCCAGGAGCAGAATCCGTGGCTTCAGGATCAATGCACGGGCGATTGCCACCCTCTGGCGCTGTCCACCGGACAGCTGATGCGGAAAACGATAGCGGAAATTGTGCGACAGGCCCACATCGCGCAACACTTCCTCTATTCGTTCATGCCGCCGGTCCATTCCCTGAATTTCCAGAGGCTCAAGCAATGTTCGCCCAATCGTGTGGCGAGGGTGGATCGACCCGAACGGATCCTGAAACACCATTTGCTGCTTGGCGAGCTGGCTTTTCGTCCGTTTCGGATCGGCGCCCTCGCCATCGATGACGATCGAGCCACTCCAGTTCTTGATTCTTCCGGCCAGCGCTCCCAGAACGGTGGACTTGCCGCACCCGCTTTCTCCGACGAGGCCAAATGTCTCGCCTTTCGCGACCTCGAACGAGACATCCCGCAGGACCTTCAGCGCATTATGCCCATGGCCATAGGATACAGCGAGATTTTCTACCTTGATCATCGTCATCTCAGGTCTCCAGCCAGAGTGGATCGCGTTTGAGGACTTCGAGCCTGTCGCGCGGGTGTTCCAGGCTTGGAAGTGCGTTCAGCAGACCGCGGGTATAGGGATGGGTCGCATGTTCGAGATTTTCCGCGTCGATGGTTTCGACTATCCGCCCCGCATACATGATGATCACCCGATCGCAGAAGCTCCGCACCAGATTGAGATCGTGCGAGATGAAGATCAGGCCGATATTGCGCTCGGTGACCAAGTCATCGAGGATGCTGAGAACCTGCTGGCGCACCGTCACATCCAGGGCGGATGTCGGCTCGTCGGCAATGATCAGCGACGGCGATGAAATCAGCATCATTGAGATCATGATCCGTTGTCCCATGCCGCCCGACACTTCGTGCGGATAGAGCGCGTAGACGCGTTCCGGATTGCGGATATTCACTCTTTCCAGCATGGCGACGGTTCGCGCACGCGCCTCACGCCGGGAGACGCGCTCGTGCAGTATGACTGTTTCCGCGATCTGCTCGCCGACCGTCATGACGGGATTGAGCGAGTATTTCGGATCCTGCAGAATCATCGATATACGGCTGCCGCGAATGTTTCGCATCTGTTGTTCGCTCGCGCCCAGGAGATCGATATCTTCGAACTGCATCTTGTCGGCCGTGACAACGGCGCCAGGAGGCTGAAGCTGCATGATCGCTCGCCCGGTCGTACTTTTTCCAGAGCCGGATTCACCGATGATCCCGACTTTTTCCCGGCCAACCCTGAATGAGACGTTTCTGACGGCCTTGACCGAACCCGACAGGGCCGGAAACTGCACGGACATGTTTTCGATGGACAGGATGTTCTGGTTATCAAGCATTTCTCGGATCCATGATGTCGCGCAGGCCATCGCCAAGCAGATTGAACGCCAGGCTCACGACGAGGATGGCAACGCCGGGAACGGTGGTCAGCCACCAGGCGTCTAGCAGATATTGCCGCCCCGAGGCAGCCATGGCGCCCCATTCGGGCATTGGCGGCTGCGCTCCGAGGCCGAGGAAGCCCAAGCCCGCCGCCGTCAGGATGATGCTCGACATATTCAAGGTCAGGCGGATGATGATGGACGGCGCGCAGAGCGGGACGATGTGGTGCAACAGGACGCGGCCCATGCCCGCCCCCTGCAGCTCGGCGGCAACCACGAAATCGGCGTGGCGGAAGGTCAGCGTTTCAGCGCGCGCCAACCGGGCGATCGGCGGCCATACCGTCAAGGCGATGGCGATCACCGCGTTTTCGATGCCTGGACCGAGGGCTGCGGAGAAAGCCAGCGCCAGAACGAGGCTCGGGAACGATAGAAAGATGTCGGTGATGCGCATCAGAATGGTATCGACCCAGCCGCCGAGATAACCGGCCGTCGCACCGATGACGAATCCGATCGGCGCCACGATGACGGTGACGAGAATGCTGATATAGAGGGTCGTGCGTGCACCGTAGACGAGCCTCGAATACACATCGCGGCCGAATTCATCCGTGCCAAACCAGTTGGCCAAGGATGGGGGCTTCAATGCAAAAGCCAGATCTTGGGCAATCGGATCGTGGGTCGAAAGCAGCGGCGCCAGCGCAGAAATAACGACAAGGACCGCCACGACGATCAATCCGCCCAAGGCAAGGGGATTGCCGACCAGACTGAGCCACAGCACGTAGGCCTTATGCAGGCGAGCCTGCCGCGTCGACGAAAAATCCTCGCTGATCAGTCAGTCGTGCAGGTCGGCGAAATATCGTGTTGTCATGGTTTTACCGGGTGCGTGGGTCGAGGAAGCGATAGACGATGTCCGAGAGCAGATTGATCGCAATCGATATGATGCCGATCAGAAGCACGCTTCCGAGAACCGCATTCATGTCTGCGAAGAACAGGGCCGACGTAAGGTACTGGCCAAGCCCCGGCCAGGCGAACACCGTCTCGATCAGCACCGTGCCGTCGAGCAACCCGCAATAGGCGAGCGCCACGATCGTCAACAGCTGGACGCGAATATTACGAAAGGCATGTCGCCAGATGATGGCGCGCTGGCCAAGCCCCTTTGCCTTTGCGGTCAGGATATATTCCTGGCGAAGCTGCTCGAGCATGAAGCTGCGGCTCATCCGGCTGAGATAGGCCATGGCCGCATAGCCAAGGATCAGCGCCGGTGCCAGGACATGATGCAAGACGTCGAAGAACACACCCCATTCGCCCGCAATGACCGCATCGATCAGCAGGGAGTGGGTCGGCCCCTCGACAAGCCCCTCATTGAAGACATCGATGCGGCCGCTTCCGGGTATGAGCCCGAACTTGGCGTAGAAGATGAGAATGACGATTGTTCCCAGCCAGAATATCGGCGTCGAATGGCCGAGCAGCCCAACAATCCGTGCGATATGATCAACCCATGTGCCTTTGCGGACAGCCGAGATGATCCCGAGAGGTATGCCGAACACGGCCCCGATGATCGTCGCAAGCGTCGCCAGCTCGAGTGTTGCCGGAAAGACCCGGGCAAGATCGCTTGAGACGGCATTCTTGGTGACGTTCGATTGCCCGAAATCCAGTCGCGCGACATTGCCGAGATAAGTCGCGAACTGCTCGTAGAGCGGTCTGTCGAGACCCATCTGCTCGTAGACCCGATCGTAGGTCGCCTGGTCTGCCTGGTCGCCAATGACAGCGATGACCGGATCGGCCGGCACCATGCGGCCGATGACGAACGTAAGGATCAGGAGACCCAGCAATGTCGTCAGGATGACGGCAAAGGACTTTGCCAGCTTTTGCACGCCCGACAGAACGGCAGAGCCGGCTGAAGAGCGCGTGTCATGTGTCTGCGCGATGCTCATGTCCGTTTTCCTTGATCGAGCAAGATCATTCGTCCTTGGACACGGTATCCCAGCGGGTCAACCAGGTAGAATGTCCAACATAGCCCTTGACCTCCTTGCGCACCGCCTTGGCATCCGTTCTGCGAAACGACGTTACGAGTGCCGGCGATGACGCCAGATAAGCCGTGTTGATCTTGGTGTAGAGTTCCGTGCGTTTCGACTGATCGGTCTCATGTGCCGCGGCCACAACCATCTCCTGTATGTCCTTGGGCACATCCCACGCTGTGCGCCAGGCATTCAAACCCGTTAGCTTGGCTTCGTCCGCATTGTTGGCATTCGTCGCATAGGATTGAAGGACCGCATGGGGATCCGGCAGACGCTCGCCGGAACGCGCGGAGAATATCTCGAAGTCGCGGCTGCGAAACTTGCCGATGTGATCGCCACCTTGGAGATCGAGCTTGATGCCCGCCTTGGCGGCATTGGCCTGCAGCGATTGAGCAACTTCGTATTCCGGCGTCACCGGGGTTGCATAATAGACCTTGGAAAAGCCGTCCGGATATCCAGCCTCTGCCAGCAACTGCTTGGCTTTTTCGATATCCAGTTTGTAGGGATTTTCGTCGATGGATCCGGGAAGGCCCGCCGGAACGATCGTCTGCTGCTTGACGCCGTAATATTTCATGACAGTGCCGGCCAGACCGTCATAATCGATGAGATGGCGAAAAGCTTCGCGGACTTTCGGGTTCGAAAGAATTTCATCTTTCTGGTTCAGTGCAAGATAGTAAAACCCAAATCCGGGCGTCTTCTGGATCGTGACTTTGCCGCCCTCATCGAGAGCGTTAAGGTCGGTTGACGACAGCCGCGTGGCAACATCGACATCGCCGGCTTCAAGCTGCAATCGCTGCGCCGCCGATTCCGGCAGATGGCGAAGAATGACGCGCCGCATCTTCGGCTCACCCTGCCAATAGTCCTTAAAGGCTTCGGCAATGAGAAGGTCATTGGAGCGCCAGGTGCGCAACGAATAGGGACCGGAGCCCGCGTCGTTGGTCTGCAGGAATTCGCGGCCCATGTCGGCATTCTTCTCGTGCTGCGCCAGGAGAGCACTGTCGAGAATCGATGTCGAAAAACTTGCTAGCGAAAAAAGGATGAGGTTCGGGCTCCACACTTCCGGTGTCTGAAGCACAAGTGTCACGTCATCCGTCGCCTTGATCAGGCTGTCGACATTGTCTTCCTTGAACCCCCACTGACGCAGGTCGACGGACGGCGCCAGACCAAGCTTGACCAGGCGGCGCAACGACCATTCGACATCCTTTGCAGTCAGTGCATTGCCCGAATGAAATTTGACGCCCGACCGGATCTTGAATGTGAACGTCTTGCCATCGTCAGAAACCGTCCAGCTTTCTGCAAGTCCGGGTGCCGGCTGCGTGATATTGTCGGCGGGAAGAACGACAAGACGCTCGTAGAGATTGGCGACCACTTCGGCCGCTTCAAGCTGGTTGATCTCGTTCGGATCAAGCCCGCGCATCGACGACATCGTCAATGCGATGACGAGCTGGTCTTCCGGCGTTGCCGCTGTGGCGGCGATAGGCGCGGCCAGAATTGCAGCGGCCATCGCCGTCGTCATCAAAAAATGGCGCCTTAGCATTTCCATGGAAACTCCTCCCGAGGGACCCCTCACCGGCCCGACAAACCAAAAATTTCGTATCGACATCGATCTGAAATCTGGTATATCAGATCTCACAGAATGTAACGGACGTCAACGGGGGAATTGCAAATGAAGGAAGAGGCCGGCGCGCCGCCGCACAACGAGCGGATCGAAAAGCTCGATCCGCGCTTCTTGACGACGCTCCGCGATCACGTCCACCGCACGCTTCGAAGCGCGATCTTGTCGGGTCGATTTGGCGTCAACGAGCGCGTGAACGAGCGACAACTCGCCGAGCAACTCGGTGTGAGCACGACGCCGATCAAAGAAGCGTTGCGCCAGCTTGAGGCCGAGGGGCTGGTCGAGACTTTGCCGCGCCGGGGCGTGCTCATCCGCTTCAACGCGAACTGGGCCGAGGAAATGATCCTGGCGCGCGCAGCGCTTGAATCGATGATTGCCCACTTGGCTGCAAAACGGCTGACGAAGCCCGCGGCGGTCGACATTCAGGCCACTATCAATCTCATGGTGAAGGCGACAAAGGATGGTGCCGCTGACGATCTGATCGCGTTGAACGAGACCTTCCACGAACAGATCCACACAGCGTCCCAGTGCCAATATCTGGCGCGGATGATCGAGCGGCAGCGGTTCTACGACGCCAGCATCCGGCGCATCATCCACTCTGATCCTGCCGAACGCGAGATTGCGCTCAACGAACATTCTGCAATCGCGGCTGCCATCATTGCTGGAGATACCGATAGATCCGAGCGCGTCATGCGCGATCATGTCGTCCGGTCCGGGGAGAAATATCTGAAGATCGTTTTCAAAAACAAAGAGGAAATTTGACGTGAGCGAAGGTGTTGCGAGAATTCGACAAGCCCTGACAGGCATATCCGGTGTGCCCGTGACACCCTACGCCGCCGACGGAAGTGTCGATGCTGCCAAGCTGAAAGCGCTGATTGAGAAACTGACGGCAGCGCGGGTCCACAATCTGATGGCGGCCGGCAATACCGGGGAATTCTTCACTCTGTCGCTCGATGAAGTCCGCCTGGTCCATCGCACGACGATCAAGGCGGCGGCCGGCAAGACGCTGGTCAGCGCTGCCGTCGGCAGGTCCCTGACCGAAGCAAAGGCGTTGGCGCACGACGCGATCGCCGAGGGCGTGGACGCCATCATGGGGCATCATCCGATGGATCCTTTTGCCGGTCCGGCCTATCAGGCGAAGTATTTCCTGGAGCTGGCCGATAGCTGCAGCGTGCCGGTGATCGCCTATGTCCGGAGCGACACGTTTTCCGTCGCCGATTTCCGAAAACTGGCACTTCATCCGAACATAGCCGGAATCAAGTTTGCGTCGGGGAATTTGATGCTGCTTGCCGAAGTGATCCGTTCGACAAAGGATGCGCCGGCGATCTGGGTCTGCGGGCTCGCGGAGGGTTGGGCACCGGCATTCTACGCCATGGGCGCCCGCGGGTTCACCTCCGGACTGGTGAATGTCTTCCCCGAACGCTCCCATGCAATCCACCGCGCTCTGGAAACCGGCAACTATGCTCAGGCCCGGGAATTGATCGACGGGATCGCCGGATTCGAGGCGATGCGGACCAAATACCTCAATGGCGCCAACGTCACCGTTGTCAAGGAAGCTCTCGGGATGCTCGGAAGCGACGTCGGTCCGGTAAGATTGCCGGGCGTGGAGGCCTTGGACGAGCGGGAACGGAAGAGCCTGAGGGAAATCGTCGATCGCATCGACGGCGAAACGCGCGCGGCCTGACCGGAGAATGGAAATGCACATTACTGCTCTGAAAACGTTCATGCAGCGCGTGGACGACCGCCCCCGTCTTCTGGTCAAGATCGAGACCAACGAAGGCATCTCGGGATGGGGGGAGGCCTATAATCACGGCCCGGACTGGGCGCTCCCGCCCTTGCTCGACTACCTGTTTCGCCAGATCGAAGGCGAAGATCCGCGTCGCGTCGAATACCTGATCCTCAAGCTCAATCAGCAGTCCCGCTTTCCGCCAGGCGCCTTGGGACTGGCCGCGATTTCGGCGATCGACCACGCATTGTGGGATATTGCCGGAAAGGCTGCCGGCCTGCCGGTCTATATGCTCTTGGGAGGCAACGTCCGCGACCGCGTAAAAGTCTACTGCGGCGTCTACACGGCGCCCGATCCGGAGGCTGCCCTGGACCAGACGCTTCAGCTGAACGAGGATTTTGGATACACCGCGTTCAAGCTCAGCCCCTACAGACGCGATCTTCACAACAGCCGGTGGGGCGAATTGGTCAAGGAAACCGGCGACTATTTTGGCAAAATCCGCGAAATCACGCCGTCGCATTTCGAGTTCGCCTTCGATGCTCATGCGAAGATTTACGAGCCGTATCAGGCTGTGCAGCTGGCAGCCGCAATCGCGCCCTATGACCCGCTTTTCTATGAAGAGCCGATCCGGCCGGAACACATTCCCGCGTGGACCGAACTCAAATCGAAGGTGACGGTGCCCCTTGCAACGGGAGAGTCTCTCTACAATCGCTTTGAATTCCTGGCGCTCCTGACCGCGCGCGGTGCGGATATCATTCAGCCGGATATCTGCGTGGTCGGTGGAGTGACCGAAATGCGACGGATCGCGGCGATCGCCGAAGCGCATTACGTAACCGTTGCACCCCACAATCCGATGGGGCCGCTTGCAACAGCGGTTAATATCCATTTCTGCGCCGCGCAGCCTAATTTCAAAATTCTCGAGTACAAGCCGCATCTGCACGCTCCTTGGGCGCTCGACCCCTATCTTCCGGTGGACGGTCACATGCAGCTTCGTCCAGATCGCCCCGGTTGGGGCATCGAAATCGACGAGAAAGCGTTGGCCAGGGAAGATTACATCCACTGGGAGCGCAAAATCACCACGAAACCGGACGGTTCAACCGCGTATCCATGACGGAAGCATTCCTCCAGACACTTTCCCGCCCGTGCACGAACAGGTCGGTGCGCCGCTGCGACTGTCGCCAATCGCGCGAGGGGAAGAACCCTTCGCCCTGAGCCGGGCCGCTCGACGGAGCACGAGGGTCGTGACGTGGCGCAGGTGGCAGCCCAGTCAGGCCGCCTGATGCTTGCTCGGGTTACGACGTGGACGACCGCAGGCCTTTCCCCACGACCGCTTTCACCGCTGCAGTGATCAGGGGACTGCTGGGAACAGCAAGTATGAGACCCGCGCGCGGCACATCTGTCGACGCAATGTGCTCTGCAATCTCCTGCGGATTTCTCTCTTCTGCGAAGCTTCGGTGGACGACCACGAGAGGATCGAGAGTCGCTGCGATCCGCGCAAACGCCTTGGAGAGGCGTCGATAAAATGTCGTGTCAGGGCGAACCATCAGCACTTCGATGCGCAGCAAACCGCGATGAGCGTCAGGAAGGGTGCGCGGGTAGTTCAACGTGCGTGCGGCAACAATCACCTTCGCGGCCAATTCGGACGAACGCCGCCGCGACCGTTCACCCCCCGCTCGACTGTTGCGGTTCCCACGACTGCATGGATGGCGATATCTCGATAGTTCGACCTGCTCATTGCCGATTCCTTGTGTAAGGCATCAGCCCTATATTTGACCGCACGCGCGTGACATGTCACGGAATCATATTCTGTGTCCCCCAACCATTTCGCCGTTCCTGCGCCCTAAAAAGCCAGGATTTTTCAGGGCATTGTCTCGATCGAGTGATCAAGCGCATTCGGGCAGATTGCGATGACATGCAACAGCTTCAGAGCTTGTCTTTGCCGAATCATTCGCTCAACGCTAGAAGCTGGGCAAGACCAATCGGGACGCCGCCTTGAAGACCATCGCTATTGATTTCGAAACAGCCAACGAGCAGCGTGGCAGCGCCTGTTCCGTTGGTCTGGCGTGGATCGAGGATGGCGAGGTTGTGCGGGTCGAAGAGCGACTGATCCGCCCGAAGGACATGCGCTTTTCCTCCTTCAACGTTGCTATTCATGGTATCCGGCCGGAGCATGTGGAGGATGCCAGCGAATTCCCGGAGGTGATGGACGAGTTCGCCGACGATTTTCGCGGCGCGACCATGGTAGCCCACAATGCAGCCTTCGATTTCAGCGTCTGGCGCTCCTGTCTCGATCTCTACCGGCAGGGCTATCCGGAACTGTCCTATCTCTGCTCGGTGAAGATGGCGCAAAAGGTCTGGCCACATCTCGGCTCGCACAAGCTCAACATCCTCGCCAGCCATCTGGGCCTGACCTTCAAGCATCACAACGCAGCCGAAGACGCGGTGATATGTGCCGAGGCGGCGATTGCTGCTACCCGGTCTCTGCGCGTTTCGCATGTCCGCGACATTCCGGCAGTGATCGGCATGAGGGCCGGCCGGCTGTTTGCCGGCGGCTACGACGCCTGTACTTGCAGAAAAAATGATCCAGTCGCCCGTCGGAGGACGGCTGGGGTGTGCTAGTTCCTGAGCCTGCGAAACATTCCGGCAAAGCGGCGAAACTCTACCTCTTCACCCTCGAACCAAGCGTCCAGCCCACAATAGGCGACCGCCGGAGCGGCCGGGTTGCCTATGCGGTGATGAGCTTTGGCGGGGCATGTTGCAGACGAAACCGTCGACCTATACGTTCTGCGTCGCGGCAAGCGGCCGCGGGCGATCAACGATAAGATCTCAGGCGTAATATGCAATTTCGCGAGATCAAGCGCCGTCATCCATTACCCCATCCGTTTCCATCCGAATGGGGAATGACACAACGGGCTCCTTCTTCCATCCATTTTCATCCAATGAGGAAAACGGCGGAAAAGTCGCAGCAGAAGAGGCCCCGCCCGATGGGCGGAGCCTCGAGGATCTCAATCCCGGTTGGGGCGAGACCAGATCAGCTGGGACCCGTCCGCGAACAATTGTTGAACTCCACGGCGACGATTCTTGCAGGTTAGGACGGTCCCATAGCGTTTGAGTTGCCACGACTGATCATCGGCAGCTTGAGCGCCTGCAACTGATGCATCTCGGCTGGAGGACCGCTTCGTTAACTTTTTGTTAACCGTGAATCGCCTAGATATCGAGAACGAAAAATTAACGAAGTTTACCGAAGTGTTAACAGAAGCTCGTTCCATTCGAATCAAGGGCCGGTCATTTTTGGCTCTAATGCTTTCTCCGGAAAACCCTCTCGACGAATGGCTCGGTCGGCTTGACGATCTCGCCGGACGTTCGGCGGGGTTCTTCCTGGAACGACCCATCGTGCTCGACATTGCCGAACTGGACATCGACCGGCCGCAACTCAAGGACCTGCTCAGCGCGCTCGCAAAACGCAATGTAAGGGTCATGGGCATCGAGGGCGGCCGGCCGTCTCACTTCGAACCTGGCATGCCGCCCGCGATGAGGGGCGGGCGACCGGCCCCGGATATCGAGGTTCCGGCGGACAAGCCCGGCGCTGCGACTGATACGACGATCGTCGTTCGCCCGGAAGCACAGATCGTCAGGGCTCCGGCGTCGATGATCGTCAGGGAGCCCGTGCGTTCCGGGCAATCCGTGATCTTTCCCGAAGGCGACGTGACAGTCCTCGGCTCAGTCGCGTCCGGCGCGGAGATTATCGCGGGTGGATCCGTACACATCTACGGCGCACTCAGAGGACGAGCGCTGGCCGGCTCCGTCGGTAACCCCGAAGCGCGGATCTTCTGCCGGAGGCTTGAAGCGGAACTTCTGGCGATCGATGGAGTGTACAAGACCGCCGATGACATGGCGCCTGATCTTCGCGGGCAGGCGGTGCAGCTCTGGCTCGACGGCGATTCGATCATGGCGGAGAGACTAAACTGAGCCGGCTGCCGGCCAGCAACAGGAGCGGGAATATGGCGAAAGTAGTTGTGGTTACATCGGGCAAGGGCGGCGTCGGAAAAACGACCTCGAGCGCAGCTCTAGGGGCAGCGTTGGCCCAGCGCAACGAGAAGACCGTCGTTGTCGATTTCGACGTCGGCCTCCGCAATCTGGATCTCGTGATGGGGGCCGAGCGCCGGGTCGTCTACGACTTGGTCAACGTGATCCAAGGCGACGCGAAACTTCCCCAGGCCCTGATCCGGGACAAACGTCTCGATACGCTCTTCCTGCTACCCGCATCGCAAACCCGCGACAAGGACAGCTTGACGCCGGAGGGCGTTGAACGCGTAATGAACGATCTGAAGAAGCACTTCGATTGGGTCATCTGCGACAGCCCCGCCGGAATCGAACGCGGCGCGACACTGGCCATGCGCCATGCCGACGTCGCTGTCGTCGTCACCAACCCGGAAGTCTCCTCGGTGCGCGATTCTGACCGCATAATTGGACTCCTCGACGCCAAGACAGAGAAGGCCGAACGCGGTGAGCGGATCGAGAAGCACCTGCTACTCACCCGCTATGACGCCGTCCGTGCCGAGCGGGGCGACATGTTGAAGGTCGACGATGTCCTCGAGATCCTGTCGATCCCGTTGCTCGGCATCGTTCCCGAAAGCATGGACGTGCTCAGGGCATCGAATATCGGTGCACCGGTCACGCTGGCCGATAGCCGCTCCGCTCCGGCGCTCGCCTATCTCGATGCGGCCCGTCGGCTTGCGGGCGAGACCGTGCCGATGACCATCCCGGGTGAAAAGCGCGGCCTCTTGGGCAAAATTTTTGGACGGAGGGCAGCATGAGCATTTTTCGTTTCTTCCGCAAGCAAAGTTCCGCCCCGACGGCGCGAGAACGCTTGCAGGTTCTTTTGGCTCACGAGCGGGCTTCGGTCGGTCAACCGGACCTGGTGGCGATTCTCAGAGAGGAGATCCTCGCCGTGATTGCAAAGCATGTCGAGATAGACGACGAGAGGGTGATCGTAAAAATGGAACGTGGCGAGACCGTCACTACCCTTGAAGTTGACATCGAGATTCCAATAACAGCCGACGTTCGCGCGGCTTGAAAAACCTCGGAGAAGCCCGCGGGTACCAAGTATCTGGTGGACGACGCCGATAGGCGCGGGCAGCGTTCACCCTTGGCACCAAATTGTGCCGGCGTCGCGCCCTACTTCTGCCCAATGGAACCGCAAGGATCGTGGTTCCATTGAGGAGATACAGCGCCATGCCAACCCGGCGACATTTCCTTATCGGCTTCGTTGCCACGCCGATTGTACTGCCGACACTTGGCCATGCAGGCGGCGCTCCTAGGCAGTTGCCGCTCACAGCAACTTGCGATGATGACGACGGTCTGACGCCAGCGCAGACCGAAGGCCCGTATTTTACGCCGGAAAGCCCTGAAAAACAGCATTTTGCGAGCGATTCACCGGGCGGTGAAAGAATGACGCTTGCTGGTTACGTGTTGACCCAGAGCTGTCAGCCGGTGGCAAAAGCGCTGATCGAGTTATGGCATGCCAATGAGAGCGGCATCTATGACAATAGTGGGTACAAACTCCGCGGACATCAATTCACCGATGCTCAAGGCAAATGGTGGTTCGAGACGATCGTGCCAGGGCTGTATTCTGGTCGCACCCGCCACTTCCACCTAAAAATTCAACGGCCCGGCGGAAACGTACTGACGACGCAGCTCTATTTTCCCGGTGAGCCGGACAACGAGCGTGACAGGATATTCAACTCAGCCTTGGTGCTCGATGTCAGGGAGACGAGTGATGGAAAATTCGGTCGCTACGATTTTGTTGTGGGGTAGCCGGGGTGCCTATCATCCTTGCCGCCTTTTGCTGCACCTCATCCCGCATCGGACTGCGCGATACGCAACACCTCACCGGTCTCAGCAATCGTTCCGGCTTGCGTCAGTCAGAACCACGTCCCGCAGGTGATCTGCCATAACGCTCGCGATACCGGCGGGCAAAGTGCGAGCGGGAATTGTAGCCGGCCGCCTGCGCTGCAACCAGACTTGATGCACCCGATGCGAGCGCGCTTTGACCGGCCTTCAGTCGTTCAGCGCGTAGAATCTGGCGGAACGATTGGCCTTCCGACGTGAGCCGACGGCGCAGCGTGGAGGCGCCCAGGCCGAGACGTTCGGCGATGCGCTCCACCGTCCATGCTTCCGAGGGGGCTGCGCGGATCAGCCATGCAACGTCCTCCGGCAGGCTTGTCTGAAACAGCGGCCGCGCCGCAGCGAGCGGCTGCATCAGCGTCAGCACTTCAGTAAGCCGCAACGTTTTCACCGCCTCACCCATCGTATCGCTGGCAATCGAAGTTGCGGCATGGACGAGTGCGTCGACCAGATCGGAGTTGAGCGGAATGCGGAATTCCAAGCCGCCGCTCCCCAATCGCGGGCGGTCTATCAGGGGAGCTATTCCCGGGGGCAGCGACGGTACTTCCAGCAAAAGGGCTTCATAGGGGGCACGCTCTGCCGGGATGTTGACGACATCCATCCGCACCCGGCCAGGCAAGACAAATACCGTGCCCGCTTCGAAGACCTGGGTCGTGTCGCCCAGCCATACTTCCTTCTCCCCGCGCAGGATGATCCCGATAATCGGATTGGGCAGCTCGATCGCTTTCAAACGTTCCCGATCGAAGGAACAGTAGGAAAATAACCGGTTTCCGTGCTGATAGCGCCCGGCGGTACCGCTCGGCGCCATCATCGGCCGCAGTCGCTCGAGCAGCGTCAATCTCAGATCGGTGCCATCGCTCTTGTAATGAATGTTCATGGCCAGAAGATAAGCGAGGATCGCGAGATAAAAAACACCCACGTGAGCGTTTCGGGCTCAAAGACGATCATACCGGTGCCAGGTCCCGCTTCAAAGTCAGGCACAAGCTGGCTTCCACACCGAAGGAGACCAGAAATGAAAACGATGACAGCAAGCCTTCTCGCCGGCGCCGCCCTGATGATTTCGGGGGCCACGGCGAATGCTGCTGAAGTAGAGCTCTGGCGCTTGGATTGCGGCACCATCGACGTGCGCAATCTCGGCGTCTTTTCCGATACCTTTGAGTATTCCGGAGAGAAGCGGACGCTGACCGACAGCTGCTACCTCATCCGTCATGACAAAGACTATATGCTTTGGGATGCCGGGCTTCCGGCAGCTTTGATTGGGACCAAGGCCGACGCCTCCGCCGTTTTCGCGCCGGCGCTCACGGAAGATTTGCCAACGCAACTTGCCAGGATCGGTGTGAAGCCGGAGCAGATCGGCCGGCTCGGCATCAGTCACAATCACTTTGACCATGTGGGACAAGCCGCCAGCTTCCCCGCGGCAACGCTGATGATTGGGGCTGCGGATCTCGCCCAGTTCAAAGCAAATCCCCTGCCCTTTGCCGTCGACCCCAGCTTCATCAAGCCCTGGCTCGATGGGACCTCCAAAGTTGATCCGATCTTGGGCGACCGCGATGTCTTTGGCGATGGATCGGTGGTGATCCTTTCCACCCCTGGTCACACACCCGGCGAGACCAGCCTCCTCGTACGCTTGGAAAAGACCGGGCCGGTGCTACTTTCCGGTGATGTTGTCCATTTCGAGGAACAGTTCGCCAATCGCGGCGTGCCGACCTTCAATTTCGACCGGGCAGACTCGTTGGCATCTATGGAAAGGCTGACGGGCATCGCGACGTCGCTAAAAGCAGTCCTGATCGTCCAGCATGACGCATCTGATATCAACAAGCTGCCGGCCTTTCCCAACAGCGCGAAATGACCGCACTTGGTTATGATCGAAGCGCCGCCCTGCGGTGGCGTTTCAGATCGCCAGCAACGAGGCAAATCGCCGAGACAGCAATTGGAGGGCACGGAAAGCCGCGACGCTTTCGCCGAATGCGACTTCTGGCACGGAAGTCGGAAATGTTCCCCCTGGAGCGGCGGAGTAAAGCGAGGCATATATGCCGGGGATCAAGTCCAGTATTTGCGCCTTACTGATCGGAAGGATTTCCTACATCGGAGGCCTTTTCTTCCTTATCGGTAAGTTTTCATAGATTCCTAACAATTCTTCCTGTACGGTAAGCCCCACACAGGGAGAGCGTGTCATGATTCGTTCGGCTGCGGAGTTTGGCGCACTTGTCCGAGAACACAGGAAACAGCGAGGATGGACGCAAACCCAGCTCGCGGAGCGTTGCGGGACCGGTGAACGCTTTATCGTTGATCTGGAGAACGGCAAGCCCAGTTGCCATCTAGAAAAATCGCTTATCGCCGCACGAACGGTTGGCATCGATCTCGGAGACCTAAAATCCACGACACCGACCCCTCCTCCTGAAGCCGACGACGATCTCGGCTATCTGCCCCGTTTCTCCTGAGCAGGCGTCGAATGACCACGATCTTCTACGAGACCTGGCCCGTTGCCAATCTCATCGACCGCGATGGGGTTTCGCTCGCCTATGAACCAAGCTGGGAGCAACGCGCCTCGGCATTCCCAATCTCGCTGACAATGCCTTTGCGGTCCGGCACGTACGGTGCTGAGCAGGTCATGCCCTGGCTTGCCAATCTACTTCCGGAAACGCACCTCTCCGAGATCGGTCAGCAGTTGAAGGTCTCCCCACAGGACATTGTCGGTCTTCTCACGCGCCTTGGCCGCGATACCGCCGGAGCCTTTTCGATCGGGGAACCACGCCGAGACGGAAATAATTTCCGCGTCGTGCCGGACGAGGCAGCGCTTGAGCGGATTTTAAATGAACTGCCCGAGCGACCCTTCTTGGTCGGAGAGCAGGGCGTATCGATGTCGCTCGCCGGAGTGCAGGATAAACTGCCTGTCTACCTTGCTGAAGATGGTAACATCGCCATTCCCGTCGATGGCACGCCATCCACGCATATTCTGAAACCCGACATCAGACGCCTGACCGGCAGTGTTCAGAATGAAGCCTTCTGCATGACCCTCGCCAAGCTCTGCGAACTGGAGGCAGCCGAGGTGACGACCGGTAGAGCCGGCAAGCGAGACTACCTGCTCGTCAAGCGCTATGATCGCATCGCCGACGCTCGAGGAACGATCCGACGTATCCATCAGGAAGATTTCTGCCAGTTGCTCGGCCTGTTCCCGTCCGAAAAATATGAGCGTACCGGCCTTGGTCAGCGAGGCGGCGCAACGCTTGTGCAGATGTTTGAGGCGCTGGCGCGGTACGTGTCCCCTGCCGAAAGACTGAAGCTGCTGGACGCCGTCATTTTCAACATCCTGATCTGCAACTCCGACTCGCATGCCAAGAATTATTCCGTTCTCGTCGGTGCTGCCGGAACGGCCAAACTCGCGCCGCTTTACGACCTGATGTGCGCGGGAGTCTACAAGCAGGTTGACCAGTCCCTTCCTCAGCAGATCGTAACAAAGCGGAATGCCAACGAACTTCACGGCAATGACTGGCGGCAATTCGCATCGACTGTTGGCCTGAGCCCCGCTGTCGTCTCAAGACGAGTACAGGAGCTCTCGCACACGGTTGCCTCAAAGCTCGAAGAGGCATTGAAGCAGACAGAGCGCTATCGCTCTTTTCATCGGGACTTTGGGGCAAACCTCCTGTTCCTTATTCGCAAGAGGTGCCAGCGGATCGGACGACAGGCTGGCTGAAAGCGTCTCGTTCTCGATCGCGAACATGGCATTTGAGACGCACCGCCTATTTAGCGGAAGCGTCACCGCCATATTCAACAGCGATATCAACTATTTAGTGCATAGTTCACCCAACTCTCGGTGCGACCGATTTCAAGGCCGTGGGCAGTGCCATGGCGTTCGTCCGTTGTCCCAACAACACATCTTCGTCCGACCTTCTTTGCCGATTGGCTCGTCTATCCGCATTTTGCAAAGGAGATATGGGCCACGAAAAAGATCGAATTTCCCTTTGCCAACGGCCGTCACGCACCCATCGCGACTGATGATCAAGGGCGGGTGATCGCACATCTCCTGGCTAATCCGCTGGGGCATGAAGGCAAGATTTATCCCCTCCACGGGCCGATCGAGATGAACCACACCGAGATCGCGACAGCCGTCAGCGACGTGCTCGGTGCCAAGATCGAATATGCGCCGACCTCGGTCGAAATATTCAAGAACAAGATGGAAAATCTTTACAAGTTCCCGCCTTTCCTGGTGCAGCACCTCGTTGAAGTAGCCCAGAACTATCGTGATGGCATCTTCGCCGGCACCAACGATGCCGTCGAGAAGATCACCGGAACGCCGGCAATCTCAGTCCAGCAATTCATCGCCAACAATCGCTCCGCCTTTGGGTGAGCCAAGCGGGGAGTAGCTGAACGCCGTCGTAGTCGTCCACCACAACCCCGATGGTTCGGTACCCCGCGTCAGCGTGCGGATGAGCCGGCTTGGTGCTGTATTGTCTCTCACCGCCAACTTTCGCGAGGCGCTGTCCGACGGCTTGCCGGAAGATCCTTTCCCTTAAACCCTGCCTTCGCGGGCAGCGGAGAATTTAGTGCCCTGCCCGCGGTTTTAGAGAGGTATTGTGTCATGGATGTCACCAACGCTACCGTCTTCATCACCGGCGCTAATCGTGGCCTAGGCCTGGCCTTCGCACGCGAGGCACGGAACCGCGGAGCCGCGAAAATTTACGCAGGCATGCGCAGCGCGAGCGACTTCGGGGAGCCCGGCCTCATACCCGTCACAATCGATGTCACTGATCGGGCATCGATTGCCGCAGCTGCCGAACTCACAGCGGATACAACGCTCCTGATAAATAACGCGGGTACCGCCGCCTTGATTGACGGGCCTCTCGCAAGTGATTTCGAAGAACAGTCGAAACGGTGTGGCTACAAACGGCTGTTCGATATCAACTATTATGGTCTGGCTCGCGTCACGCAGGCCTTTGAGCAGACCCTGTCGTCCAAGCCGCATGCTGGCATCATCAATGTCCTGTCCGACATCGTGTGGCTGCCGCGACCCTATCTCGCACCCTATGCAGCATCAAAGGCCGCGGCGTGGAGCTACACCAATCAGCTTCGTTTTCACCTTCGCGACCGCGGCATCGAGGTACTCGGTCTGCACGTCGGATTCGTGGATACCGATCTGACCAATGGCATCGACGTACCGAAATCCAGCCCGGAGGATGTGGTGCGCAAGACCTATGACGCGCTCGCCGCTGGCGAGAGCGAGATCATGGCCGACCAGGGAACGGCGCTGCTGAAGAGCACGCTCGCTGCCGCGGTGCCCGGCTATATCACTCCGCCGCCGGGCTTGATCTAAACGCTGGAAATGGCGAGTGCGCTGGTCTACCGACAAGTCATTGTGAGCGCAGATGCTTTGAACTTCAAATCGAAAGGAAATGCGATGTTGTCAGCAGACCAACCGCTCAGAATAGATCAATGCAACTGCTTTGCGGTGAGAAAGGCGAGCCGACAGATTTCTCGGTTCTACGATAGCTATCTTGAGCCCGTCGGGCTGCGCATTACGCAATTCCTGACGCTGTCGGCTCTCCGTGAGGCTGAGAGCGCGGCGGTCAACGCTCTAGCCGAACGACTCGATATTGAGCGGACTGCGATGGGAAAAATGGTAGGCTTCCTGGGACGGGATGGCTTCGTGGCAATAAAGCCGTCGCCGACAGACGGTCGCTTTCGTCTTGTGGAGCTGACCGATGAAGGCAAGCGCCTGCACGACAGAGCAGCCCCGCTTTGGCAGGAAGCGCAGCGGGAATTCGAACACTTGAATGGCGCCTTAAACGTCACAACCCTGCGACAGGGACTGAGAGAGGTCATCGTCGGCGAACTGGTGACACGCCCGTCCGAAGAGTGAACCACCGTGATTCCCCAATGATGACTCGTGCCTTCACACGAAGGATCGGGCGATACCGTCTGTAGCTGAAAACGCGACCTCGCTTGCCGGTGGGACGGCACGGTTTTTCAACTTTCGATCGGAAGGTAGACATCTCGGCGATAGCTTGTGACAGCCGAGACCGCCGCTCTACATCCTCTCCATGATGATTTTTCCTGAACACCCGCTGCCGGCTCCGGTCCCC
>UCMT01000001.1 GCA_900473795.1 Hyphomicrobiales bacterium
AGCGCGACGGAACCAGCTCTTGGGGTGCCAGCCTACCGGGGAGTGAGGCATTCTCTAGGCTCAACAGGCTCATGTTTGTCTCCTTCCAACCGCCGCCTTACACGCGGCATCAACGACGCTACGTTGAGACGCGTTTGCGCTCAATTGGGGTCGAGGGATAGGGCGAGCCATACCACGGCATAGGTGCTGTCATTCAGGTTGCGGGGCGTCGAAAAACCGGAGCGGATGCCGGCTCAGCGCCGGTTATTCGAATGGCTATCGTCAGGACGGTATATCGTCGCGCGTCAGAAGCGGCTTCGGCAAAATCAGTCATCGCCAGCGATCGCGCCCTCAGCGTGACAGCCAGCCACCATCGACGGGAATTGTCGTTGCGGTGACGTATCCCGAAGCCGGCGAAGCCAGGAAAAGAATGGCGGTTGCAAGATCGTCCGGTGTGCCCCATCGGCCCATCGGGATACGCGCCAGAATATCGCGGGAGCGGTTGGCATCCTGTCTAAGCGCTGTCGTGTTGTCGGTTGCCATGTATCCCGGCGCGATTGCGTTGACCGTGATGCCATGAGTGGCAAGCTCGTTTGCCATGGCTTTTGTCAGGCCAACGATCCCGTGCTTGGCGGCGGTGTAGGCGACGACGCGGATGCCGCCCTGATAGGAAAGCATCGACGCGATGTTGATGATGCGGCCGCCGCGTGCCGCGCGCACCATTTCGGCCGCCGCTGCCTGCGACAGTTGAAAGACGGCGCGCAGGTTGACCGCGTTGACGGCGTCCCAGTCTTCGAGCGAATAGTCGGCAAGATCGTTGCGCCGGATAATACCGGCATTGTTGACGAGAATGTCGATCCGGCCGAGGGCCCCTTTCACGGCGGCAATTAGCTCCGAGGCTTCGAAAGGCGTTCCGAGATCCTGCTTCACCGCGAAAAATCGCCGTCCCAGCGCCGTAATCTTTTCGCCCGTTTCCGGCATCGCCCGCGATCCGATTGCTGCGATATCGGCTCCGGCCCGGGCAAGAGCAATTGCCGCGGCCTGGCCAAGGCCCGTACGGGCGCCGGTGACGAGCGCCACCTGTCCTGTCAGATCAAACATCGATTACCTCAGGTCCTGCGGCCGCACCATGTCCATGTCCTCGAAAACCTGGTTCTCGCCGGACATCGCCCAGATGAACGTATAGTTGCCGGTTCCGCAGCCGGAATGGATCGACCAGGGCGGCGAAATGACCGCTTCCTCATTGCGCATGACGATGTGGCGGGTTTCCTGCGGCTTTCCCATCATATGAAAAACCACCGCTTCCGGCGCCATGTCGAAATAGACGTAAACCTCCATCCGCCGGTCGTGCAGATGGGGCGGCATGGTGTTCCAGTTGCTGCCGGGCGCAAGCTTGGTGAGGCCCATCAGGAGCTGGCAGGTGGGCATGACCTTGGGGTGGAGATAGCGGTAGATCGTGCGCTCGTTGTTGGTTTCGCGCGCGCCGAGCGTCACCGGCGAGGCTTCCTCGATCGTCACGTGCTTGTTGGGATAGTGCGTGTGCGCGGGCGCGCAATTGCCGTAGAACTTGGCGGGATGTGCCGCATCGTCACTCGAAAAGGCGATGTTCCGGGCGCCGGCGCCGATATAGAGGCCTTCCTGCGGTCCGAGCCTGTAGGTTTCGCCGTCGACGTCGACCTTGCCCGGGCCACCGATATTGATGACCCCCAGTTCGCGGCGCTGGAGCAGAAAATCGGTGCCGGTCACGCCGGACACGTCGTTCGGCGCCTCCACCGCTCCTGAGACCGGGCAGACACCGAACACGATCACGCGGTCGTAGTGCGTATAGGTCATGTTCATGGCGTCTGGGGCAAAAAGACCCGAGATGTGGAAATGGGCGCGCAGGCCTTCCGTATCGAGCGTTTTGGCGTGCTCGGGGTGAATCGTGTCGCGAATGTCCATGGGTCTGTTTCCTTGATGTTGTCATTCAGGCAGAGCGCCACGCATCCGCCCGGGTGCGTGGCGCTCTGCTGCTTGAAATCGGCGCCGAGACCTGACAACGGCGCCGATCGCAGGCGCCGACACTATTTGGCAGCAGCGGCAAATTTGGCGATTTCGACATTCGCCCCTTTGGCATCGGCGGCCAATTGAGCGTAGGTGTCCTCGAGCGACAGTTCGCCGACGATCAACTGGCTCATGCGCTGAACGATGGAACCATAGACCGCGCTGGCGCCCTGCGTCTTTTCGATGGTGCGCGCTTCTTCCGGGACATTGCCGACATTGCGGGCGAAAGCTTCCATCGAGGATTTCGCATTGGCGCTGTCGGTCTTGTATTGCGGATTGTCGATCTGGGCGCCTGTGAGGATCAGGAACTGCTCGGCGATATCGCGCTGGACCTTTTCCGATCCGAGGAACTCGATCAGTTTCGCCGCGGCTTCGGGCGCCTTGGTGTGCTGGAAGGCGACGATGAACGTCGCACCCGGCATCGGCACGCAACCGGCATCACCGCAGGGCGGGTCGATCGCCGTCCAGTCGAAGGAGTCGCCGATCTTCGTGACGAACGGGTTGATCATCCAGTTTCCGGCGAGATAGGTCACGACGTTCCCGCTGGCGAACTCGTCGCCCATGTTCTTGTAACGCGTTCCGCCGGCAGCTCCCCACATTTCCTTGGGAAACGCCCCCGACTGGGTCCATTTGTAGAGATCGGCGATATAGCGCTTGGCGCCGTCATCGGGGAATATGAGCTGCCCGTCCTTCAGGAAATGGGCGCCATAGGAAAAGGCCGGTCCGGCGAAGCGATGGCCGGAGCGGTCCATCGTGAAGGGAATCTCGACGCCCGTGGCCTTGGCGACCTTGATGGATGCATCGACAATTTCCGTGAGCGTCGCGCCCTTTGCCGGCAGCGGCACGCCGGCCTGCTCGAACAGGGTCACGTTGACGAAGGGCTGGTTGAGCGTCTGCGAAGCAACGTAGCCGCCGATCTTGTCAGGCGCACTGCCCGGCGTGCGGATGAGATCCAGCGACTTTCCGTGAAGCTTCGCAAAACCATCCGGATCCTTCATGTAGGGCCGCAGGTCGGCCGTGTAGCGAAGGAGATCGTTGGCCGTGATCTTGGCCACGTCCGGCCCTTTGCCGACCGACAACTGAAGCGGCAGCTGTTCCATCATCTGCGCATAACCGGCGGTGACGAAATCGACGGTGATGTCCTTGTTCTCCGCCTCGAATTGATCGACCAGCTTCTCCATCATGGCGACATAATTCGGATCGTCGTCGGTAAAGGCGAAGGTGATCGTCTCGGCGAATGCCGGCAGCGCGGCCGCGCTCAGGGCGAGCGCGAGAGCGGTAATTTTCAGGGTTTTCAAGGTCATGCGTTCCTCCCGTTGTGGATACTTTCCAACCGCAATGAAATAATTTTCATAAGCATGATCATTGATTTTCATTGCCTAGATCCGATTTAAGGGCTATTTCTGCATATAAGTCAACAAAAATGAAATGCGCAGTGAGGAGATCGCGAGGAGTAATGAAAAATATTTCATTATCGTTGAAAGGGACGGAGCAAGCCGGACGCAGGCCTGCTGTAACGCTCTGGCCCCTCTTGCCGGGGCAGGCGATAAACCGCTGGCATGTCAGCGAGGCCGAGGTTGAATATTTTCCCGGAACGGCCCGCCCGATGCCGGATGCGATCGACTACCGCTTCATCAATGGATGGGTTGCAACCGGCGACCTGCCGTGTCGCGAGGCGTTGCGGGCGCGGCTGCTGACGCGCGACATCAGGCGGCCGGCGATCGTTGATTTTTCGAACCTCTATCTCGGTGGTGAAGATCCCCGCGTCGACTTTTCCACGTTCTGCTTTCGTCCGCTTCTCATCCGCCGCTGGATGCGCTGCATCATCACGGCGGATAGGGCGCAGACGGTGCGCCTTGCTGCTGAAACCTGCGGTGGGATGCATGTCTGGCTTGATGAAACGAAGGTTCTGGCGCACGAACCCTATGACCGCAACATCGGCCATTCCGCCGCATTTTTCGCCGATCTGCCGAAGGGCGAATGCGTTCTGACCGTATTCCTGGAAGATTTGCACGAGCGCGACACCAGCTGCTTCTTCAAGCTGACGCTGGTTGAAGGAAACGGTGTTGCCGCGGGTATTCAGGCTGAGATCGACAGTCATTCGATGCGCGAGGTGGAGGCGACGCTGAACGGCCTGCGCACCGACCGCTTGTTCTATGACAAGGGCACGGTGCGGGTGATTGCCGACTATCTGCCCGATCGCTCGGTGGAGATCGAACTCGGACCCGACTGGCACCCGTCCGAAACGGTGACGATGAATGTGCTGCCGGACGGAGTAGGCAAGTCGGCGCAACCGATCCGGTTTACGATTTCCAAGGATAGTCCGACGGCGGAGCTGTTCGATATTGCCGGCCTCAGGGCCGGATGCATCTCCCTGACATTTGTCGTTCAGGTCGGCGGCGTGCGGATCGAGCGCGGGCTCGGCACCTCCATCCTGCCGCCGCCGCTCTCGCTCAGCCAGAACCATATTGCCGACCGTAAGCGGGCGGCCCTTGATGTCATGTCCGCCGGTGGCAAGAACGAGCCATCGCGCGCCCTCGTGCTCATGGCGCTCGGCAAAGAACCCGAACAGGCCTTGCGGCTGATCGAGCGCGCGTTGCCGTCAGTCATCGAGCGCCATGATTGCGCCGATTTCTGGCTGCTGCCGCTTTTGTGGATTTACCGCAAGCACGCGGGGACGCAACTGCCGGACGATCTTTGGGGGAGGATGCGCGGTGTCATCCTCAATTTCCGCTATTGGCTGGATGAACCCGGCAATGACGTAATGTGGTATTGGAGCGAGAACCATGTCCTCTGCTTCCACATCGCCCAATATCTGGCTGGCGACCTGTTCCCGGACGAGATCTTTCCGAACAGCGGCAAAGCCGGCTTGGAGCATCGGGCCCAGGCTGAGAAGCGTCTGCACCGCTGGTTCGATGCGGTCGATGAGCATGGCCTGGCGGAATGGAACTCTGCCGCCTATTACCCGATCGACTTCCTCGGCCTGTTCACGCTGTTCGAAAACACCGATGATGCGCGTCTGAAGGACCGAACGCGTGCTCTTCTGGACCAGATCTTCGTCATGACCGCGCTGCATACACTGGAAAGCGTGCCATCGGGATCGCAGGGCCGGATCTACGAGAAGGAACTGTTTGCCGGGTCGGCAACCGAGCTCGCCTCCGTCGCGGCGATCGCGTTCGGTGGCGATTGGTATGCCGGTCATGATCGCGCGGCCGCTCTTCTCGCCCTGTCGAGCTATGAGCCGCCGCCGCTCGCCACCAGCTTTGCGTCTCCGCCCAAGGGCAAGCGGCTGGCTGCCCGCTATACCCAAGGGCTGAACATGAATGCCAAGCTCTCGCTCTGGAAATGCGCGGACGCCCAACTGTCCAGCGTTGCGGAGTACAAGACCGGCGAGCTCGGCCACCAGCAGCACATGGCCGATATCCAGCTTTCCGGCCACATGCTGGCGCGTTTCTGGGTCAATCACCCCGGCGACCTCAAGGTCTGGGGCGGCAGCCGCCCGTCCTACTGGGCCGGCAACGGCATCAATCCGCGCGTCGCCCAGTACGACAACGTGGCGTTGATGCTGTTCGACCTGACGCGCCATCCCCACCCCATTCGCTTTACCCATGTGTTCGTGCCGGTGGAGCTTTGCGACGAGGTCGTCGTCGAGGCGAACTGGATTTTTGCGCGCGTCGCGGACGGCTATGTCGGCATCTACGGGTCCTCTGCGCTTGTGGCTCTCCAGCAAGGCCTGTTTGCCGGCATGGAATGGCGCATGCATGCGGAGAAGGCGGCCTGGCTGATGGTGGCCGGCAGCGCGGAAGTGCATGGCGACTTCTCGGCATTCCGGGACAGCTGCCTTGCCCTTGCCCCGCGTTTCGACGCGGATGCGGTGAGCCTGACGCTCGATCATCCCGACGGCACGCTGATGCTCCCGTTCGAGGGAGAATTGCGGCGTGCCGAAATACCCATGCCTTTCGAACCGCTGTCCATCGTGCCGCAAATCGGCGTCGATGGCGGTGCGCTTCATCCCTGGACTGTCATGAAGGAGCTTTCCGTATGATCCCGGCCGCGGACATCACATCAGCCATTTCGCAGATTTCCCGCGGCTTTCGCCGCTTGAAGGGCATCGGCGATGCTGCCAATGCCGATACAGGCGAAATCGTCTTCGACGAGTGGGACTGGGAGGTCGGTGTCGGGCTCTACGGCTATTTTCGCGACGCAGAGGAGCGTGACGATCAGGCCGCCTTCGGCAGGCTGATCCGCTGGTACGAAAACCAGCTCGCCCGCGGCCTGCCGCGCCGCCAGGTGAACTCCACGTCCCCCATGCTGGTGTTTTCGCTGCTGGCGGAAAAGTTCCAGCGGGAAGACTGGAAGCTGATCGTCAGAGACTGGGCGCAGTGGATCTTTGACGAGATGCCCCGCACAGAGGAGGGCGGCTACCAGCACCTCGTCAAGGAGCGCGACAACGAGGGCCAGCTCTGGGACGATACTTTGTTCATGGCGGTGCTGTTCATGACGACGGCGGGCCGGCTCTGTGAGCGGCCCGACTGGATCGAGGATGCGCACTACCAGTTCCTCTGCCATATCCGGTTTCTGGGTGATCCGCCGAGCGGCCTCTTTTTCCACGGGTGGACCTTTCTCGGCCGGCACAACTATGCGCGCGCATTGTGGGCCAGGGGCAATGCATGGATCACCATCGCTATCCCCGAACTCTTCCGCCTCGCCCCGCCGGAAGGCGCCATCGCCCGTTATTTGAAGGAAGTCTACCGGACGCAGGTGGCGACGCTTCAGGCTCTCCAGAACGACCAGGGCATGTTCCACACGCTGCTCGACGATACCACCAGTCCGGTCGAAGCTTCCGCCACGGCAGGTATCGGTTACGGTATTCTTGCAGGTATTCGGGAGGGTCTGATCGATGAGAGCTTCAGGGTGACCGCAGAGCGATCGCTCGGCGCCATCCTGTCGCGGATCGACGAGACCGGCCTTTTGATGGATGTTTCCGACGGGACGCCAATGGGCGAGGACCTCGATTTTTATCGTCGGATCAAAAATCTGCCGACACCTTACGGCCAGGCGCTGGGCGGGCTGTTCCTGATGGAATCGAGACGGCACGCACGCTGACGGAAAGGACGCGCCCTTGCCCGCAAGTGGCGCATCCAGCAGGGAAATTGGGAGGAAGAGCAAATGACCGCAATATCCATGAAGGATCTCCGCAAATCCTACGGGACGCTGGAAGTCATCCACGGTATCGATATTGACGTGGACTCCGGCGAATTCGTCGCTCTTGTCGGGCCGTCGGGTTGTGGCAAGTCAACGCTTCTGCGGATGATTTCCGGGCTCGAGCCCATATCGGCCGGGCAGATGAGCTTCGATGACCAGCGCGTGAACGACCTCTCGCCGGCGGAGCGCCAGATCGCCATGGTGTTCCAGTCCTATGCCCTCTATCCGCATATGAGCGTGCGCAAGAACCTGTCCTTCGGGCTCGAAAACCTGCGTATGGACAGGGCAGAGATCAATCGCCGGGTCGAGGCCGCCGCTCGGATGCTGGCGATCGACGGCTATCTCGACAGACGGCCGAAGGCACTTTCCGGCGGCCAGCGTCAGCGTGTCGCGATCGGCCGGGCGATCGTGCGTCAGCCGCGCGTCTTCCTGTTCGACGAGCCGCTCTCCAATCTCGACGCAAAGCTCAGGGTCCAGACCCGGTCGGAAATCACCAAGCTGCACAAGCAACTGAAGACGACGATGATCTACGTGACCCACGATCAGGTCGAGGCCATGACCATGGCGCAGAAGATCGTCGTCCTCAACAAGGGCAAGGTCGAGCAGATCGGTCGGCCGCTCGACCTCTTCGAACGGCCCGCCAACCTGTTTGTGGCCGGCTTCATCGGCTCGCCACGGATGAACATCTATCCCGGCAAGGTCATCTCGGCCGACGGCAGCAGCGTCACCGTGGAGAGCGCTCACCTCGGTCGCTTCACCCTGCCGCACGCCATTGCCGGCATTGAGGCGGAGGGCGACATCGTCATCGGCCTGCGGCCGTCCCACCTGAGGCTCGGCGCCGCCGAACCGGGAGCGGGCGGCGGAACGATGACCGTGGAACAGGTCGAGAGCATGGGGCACGAAACCTTCGTCTACGGCCGGACCAGCCAGAGCGAAGACCTGACGATCGTCCATGTGCCGGGACATTTCGAGGCGGAGATGGGGACAAGCCTTGCCTTCACCTTCGATCCTGCCTTCGCCCATCTGTTTTCGGCAGCGAGCGGCCGGTCGCTGAAGGAGGCACGGACATGAGCGCGCCCGCAAGTGTAGCGCCTCGCGGCGTTGCCCGCGGCGAACGTGTTGGCGATGGGCTTGACGCGGTGATGCGCGTCGTGGAGGCGCCGATGGCTGCGCTGCAGCGTCTCATCGGCGTCGCGCGCATGCCGTATATCTTCATCCTGCCGAACATGGTGCTCTTTACGATCTTCGTCTTCGTGCCGGTCGGCCTTGCCATCGCCTATGCCTTTACCGGCGGTACCAATCTCTTGATTTGGGACCGGCCTTACGTCGGCCTTGAGAATTTCAAGGCGCTGCTCGATTGCGGCAACTATCTGGAGCCGTCCACCTGCCGCTACAATCTGTTCTGGACCGCCGTTCACAATACCTGGTGGTATACCCTGCTCAATACGCTCGGCACGTTGTTCTTTGCCCTGATGACGGCGCTCGTGCTCAATCGGCTGACATGGGGTCGTGGTTTTTTCCGGGCCGTCTTCTTCTATCCGGTGCTTCTGTCTCCCGTGGTCGTCGGTTTGGTCTGGCAATGGTTCCTGGCGCGAGAGGGCCTGCTTAACGGCTTTCTGACCGAGTGGTTCGACACGCGGATCATCTTCCTGCTGGAAGTCGGCTGGTCGCGTGCGTGGGTCGTCTATGTCTCCATCTGGTTCCATATGGGCTTCTACATGCTGATCATCCTTGCCGGTTTGCAGGCGATTCCGCGCGATATCTATGAAGCTGCCCAGATCGATGGAACGTCGCAGTGGCGGCAATTCTGGTGCCTGACCTTGCCGCTTTTGATGCCCAACCTGCTCGTCGTCACGGTGTTGCTTCTCATCCGCTCCGTACAGGTTTTCGATGAAGCCTGGGTGCTGACCAACGGCGGCGGACCCGGCACGGCGAACACGTTCATCGTCCAGTTCATCTATCAGACGGCCTTTTCGCCGGACCTGCGCCTCTATGGCCTGGCCTCGGCTGCTTCCGTCCTGATGGGCATCGGGCTGCTCATCCTCACTCTGTCGCAGCTCTGGCTCGCCAAGAAAGCGGAGGTCTGACATGATTGCCTTTCTCACCCGCACCCGGCAAAGAGGTCGGATGGATCTGACAGATTGGCTCGCCTGGGGCTGGGCCATTCTGGGCACACTGGTCGTTGCCATTCCGGTCACCTGGGCCGTCATCTCCTCCCTGAAAACGGAAGCCGAGATCAATTCCTTCCCGCCGGCGCTCGTTCCGCGCGCAGCGCAGACAATCACCGTCGAGGGCCAGGCAAAGCCCTTGTCGGTCTGGGTACGCAAGGCGCCCGACGGCAGTGAGCAGACGGTGGCGCTGGTTCGCCGCATCGGTTTGTCCGCGACGGTGGTGGATCCGGCCAAGCCGGCGGAAACATTCCGCGTTCCGGTGTCGGAGCTCAGCCAGCTCAAGGAGTTCCATCTTCAGTGGTCGAACTATACCGAGCCGCTGAAGCAGTTCAATTTCCTCCGTTATCTCTGGAACACCGTGTTCGTCACGGTGGTTGCCACGGCTTTGACGCTGTTCTTGAATTCTCTGACCGCCTTTGCGCTGTCGAAATACCGGTTCGCCGGCCGCAGCGCCGTGTTCGCACTCATTCTGTCGACCATGATGATCCCGCTTTCAGTGATCATGGTGCCCGCCTTCATGGTGATTGTCGGGCTCAATCTCGCGGACAATCTCTGGGGTGTGATCCTGTCGACCGTTTCGACGCCGACCGGCGTCTTCCTGCTGCGCCAATATATGTTGACCATTCCCGACGATTTGATCGAGGCTGCCCGGGTGGACGCAGCCTCCGAATTCCGCATCTACTGGCGCATCGTGCTGCCGCTCTGCGCCCCGGCGCTGGCGGTTCTTGCCATCTTCTCGGTGATCTGGCGCTGGAACGATTTCCTCTGGCCGCTGATCGTTCTGTCGAGCCCCGACAACTACACGCTGCAGATCGGGCTCAACTCCCTGCAGGGCCAGTTCAACGTGCAATGGCACTACATTCTGGCAATGACGGTCGTTACCTTGCTGCCGGTAACCGTGGTATTCCTCTTCCTGCAGAAATATATCACCGAAGGTGTGGCCAGCAGCGGAGTGAAATGACCTCGTGAGCATCAAGAAGATAGCGGAACAGAGCGGCGTCTCGGTCAGCACGGTCAGCCATGTGCTGAACGGGACCGCGAAGATTTCCGAAGGCGTGCGCGAGCGCGTGATGACGATCGCGCGCGAAAGCGGATATCTCGATTCGCGCATCCGCCGGGCCATGCAGCCGACGCTGAAGTCGGTCATGCTCGTGGCGTCGGCCGACATGCTGCCGCAGAACGACACGAACTATGTTTCCTGGACCATCCTGGAAAGCCTGCGAAAGGAATGTGCGGCACGCGGCGTCCAGATCAAGCCACTGGTGACCGAGGGAAAACGACTTAGTCCTGGCCCGGTGTTGAGCCGGATCAGGGAGATGCAGTCTGACGGGATTATCGTCTATTTCGACGAGAATCCGGAGCTGCTCGAAGCCGTGTCCCGACTCGATCGACCGGCATTGCTTTTGGCGGGACAGGATCCGACGATGCGGGTCGGATCCGTTGGCATCGGCAACCGCTATGGCGCGCGCCTCGGGGTGCAACATCTGCTCGATCTCGGCCACCGCAATATCGCCCTGGTCGGCTGGCCGGGGCGATACACGATCCGTCAGCGCCAGGACGGTTACAGCGAGGCGATCCGCGATCATGAGGCGATCGGCGCGCGTGGCTCTATCATCATGATCGACAGTTTCGAGCCGGAGGAGGCGGCGCACAGCATGCGGCGCTGGCTGGAGGAGAATGGTGGTCTCGGCGACCTCACCGCCATGTTCTGCCTTGCCGATAACATCGCCATCGGCGTCATCCAGGCCTTGAAGGAGAAGGGTTTCCGGGTTCCGCAGGATGTCTCGGTGCTTGGTTTCGACGATATCCTGCGCGGCCAGATGATGGACCCGCCGCTTTCCACGGTCCATGCGCCGCTCGCTCAAATCGGCCGCATGGCGCTCGATGAAATGGAATACTGCCTGCGGACCCTCGGCGAGCAACTGCCCGCACGCCGCGTGGAACTTGGCTGCACCATCGTCGAGCGGGGATCATGTGCACCGATTCGGTAAGCCAGCGACCCTGCGGAGGACCTTGACACCCTGAAGTCTGTTCGGCTGCCGGCAGGCGTCGAGCTAATTCTGTTGATGGCGCCGGATGCGGTTCAGCGCGGCGTGCGTGCAGCCCAAAGAGCCCCACGTTCGAAGATCCTCCGCATCTGCGGCACCTCGAACTCATCGGCCGTGTGTCCGAGTGCGCTGTAAAAGACCCGGCCCGCGCCATACCGGCGCTTCCAGACGACCGGCATGACGACGCCCTTGATGAAGTCGAGATGCTCGCCGGTAAAGGTCGTCGTTGCCAGCACTTCGTTTTCGGGATCGACGTGCATGTAATATTGCTCGGACCGGTATGGGAAGCTGCCGATACCCTCGACGATGGGATCCAGCGGCTCGGCGATGTCGATCCGGTAGTCGATGATATTGCCCGGGTGCGCGACCCATTGTCCGCCCGTCATGAACTGGTACTCCGGTTCATTTCGGAAACTGTCGCACATGGTGCCATGAAAGCCGGCGAGTCCTGTGCCGTTTCGCACGGCACGTGTCAGATTGTCGAGCTCCGGCTTCTCGATCGTCGACATCGTCACCACCGGTACGATGAGGTCGAGGCCGTCGATGGCTGGATCGGTGAGCACCGAGGTGCCTTGTTCGATCCGAACCTCAAAGCCGTTGTCCGACAGGATGTCCTTGACGACATTCGCGCTTCGCTCTGGAGTATGGCCTTCCCAGCCGCCCCAGAAGATCAGGGCCTTCTTGTGCATGATGCGCTCCTATTCCAGAATGCCAAATGGCAGGTCCGTGCGCATGGGCTCAGGGCGTGCGCAGCTGTACGTCAGTTCGATGCGGCGCCCAGCGCTCGCGGAATGCAGGATCGATTCCATGATCTCAAGGACGTGCAGCGAGATGTCCTGGTTGGCGCGATGTTGCCGGTTCGAAACAATGGCTTCCGCCATGTCGGCTAGGCCGAGAATGCGGTAATTGCCGTCGCCATAGGGATGGATCTGCTGGGCGACAGTCCAGTCTTCCTTGCGATGGGCCGTCTTCACTTCGCCTTCGAACCTGTTTGGGTCGGGCACGATCATCGAGCCGGTGGTGCCGTAGAGCTCGATATGATTGTGATCATGTTTCCAGACGTCAAAGCTGGTGGTCAGCGATATGGCGGCCCCGCTTTCGAACTCCAGCAACCCGGAGACGTGTGTCGCCACCTCAACCTCGATCCTCTGGCCCTCCCGTGGGCCGGAGCCGATCGAGCGGGAATCGTATGCAGATTTCGCCTGCCCGACAACGGACTTCACCGGTCCGAGAAGGTTGACGAGGCAGGTTAGATAATACGGTCCCATGTCCATCAGCGGACCGCCACCCGGCTTGTAGTAGAAGTCGGGATTGGGATGCCAGAGCTCGTGGCCGGGAACCTGCATGAAGGCGGAGCCGGCCACAACCGCTCCAATGACGCCGCCGTCAATCAGCCGTCTCGCGGTCTGGTGGGACCCGCCCAGGAAGGTGTCCGGCGCGCAGCCGACCCTCACGTTTTTCTCCCTGGCGGCCGAGACCAGGCGTTCCGCATCGGTGAGCGTGGTCGCGAGCGGCTTCTCGGAATAGACATGCTTGCCGTGTGCCACGGCCTGCAGCCCCACTTGTACGTGGTTCTGGGGCGTCGTGAGGTTCAGGACGATCTCGATCCTCGGATCCGCAAGCAACGCCTCCAACGGCAAGGCGCTCAGGCCAAAGGCCGCGGCTTTGGCTTCCGCCGCAGAAGGATTGATGTCTGCGACGCTGATGATGTCGAGAACCGGAAAGCCGGGGGAAGCCGTGAGATATGCATCCGAGATATTGCCGCAGCCAACGATGCCGATACCAATTTTCCGCATTGCTTCTTCCCTGCTCTGGACCAATCCGAAAGATCATGGATGCCGGTCTCCAGCCATCCTTGGCACGAGATGGATGGCAAAGGCGACTGTGAAGTTCAGTTCGACAGCATAGCCGCACGATCGCCAAACGTGTTGCGATGCTGACACTGTCTCTGCATGGCAATTGTATCAACCACGTGTCAGCCATCGAAAGCCACCGACGACCGCCATGGCGAGAAGGGGCCAAACCGCCCAGAATGTTCCCTGCCACGACAAGAGATTGATCGCGATTATGCCGAGCACGACAACAGCAAAGCCGGCAATGCGCTTATCGATGCGGTTCTGGGCCCGAACCCAGATCATCGCCGCCAGGAAGGCAAAGGCAAGAAGCGGCCAGGGAGCCCACAAGACGCCGTCCCAGGTCAGCAAGTTGATGGCAACCACAGCCACAGCGGCCACGGCGAGTAGAGCAGGTATCCTGCGTGCTCTCGCGCCGGCTGGCTGGCGGGGTTTCGTCTGGGCGGCCGCCGGATGCTGTATTATTGCTGCAGCCGGGGGCGATACTGCGGCCGCGTCATCGCCGATGCGCACGGCATAACTCGGCACAGCATCTTCGATATTTTTCACCGCCAATGGCCCAAGGAACTCGAACCCGACAGCCACCTTGTTGCGGACTTGGTCGTAGACGGTATTCGAGATCACAATCCCGCCGGCGGCAGCCGACGCCTGTAGTCGCGCGGCCACGTTGACTCCATCCCCATAGATATCGTCTCCGTCGACAATCACATCTCCAAGGTTGATGCCGATGCGAAACAGCATGCGCCCGTCCGCCGGTCGCGCAGCGTTCATGCCGGCCAGCTCGTTTTGAACGTCCACGGCCGCCCGCACTGCCTCGACGACGCTGGGAAACTCGGCGATCAACCCGTCGCCCCAGGTATTGATTACCCGTCCGCCGTGCGAGCCGATCAGGCGCGACATCGCATCGCGATACCGCTTCAGCATCGCCAATGTGCCTTCCTCGTCCGCGCCCATCAAGCGCGAATAATCCTGCACGTCGGCGGAAAAGATGGTCGTCAGCTTGCGTCGCGTTTCGCTCATGGTGTCTCGCAGCGCTCCCTGGTTCAATCAGTGAATCTAACCCGATCTCATCCCAATGCATATTCGAGATTGCACCGAATGTGAAACGGATGAACGCTGAATGGCGGCTGGCATGTCGATGCAAGAGGACGGTCAGTTGGGCGGCAGAGGCAGCTTACCAAGCCGGCCAGAGTCTTGCCTTTATCGGTTTGTCGGGATGTGCCGCGGATGCTCTCTCAACGGAACGGTTTCCGTCTCCTCGAGCCAACGGATAATCGCATCGAAGCCGTGCTGCGCGACCTGTTTTGCGACGCGCAAGCTTTCTCCGTTGAGATCGCAGGCCATTGCAATTTCCTTCCAGTCGAGCTTGCCGGCGTTCTGCGGCGGCTTTTCTCGCCGCGTGACGAAGCCAAGCATGTAGCTCCGGAGATTTTCGTGGTCGTGGCTCGCTAGCGTGCAGGCGAGACGCAGATCGCAAAAGGATGAAATTTTCTGACGAAAAACGGAAGGAGAGGCGGGGAGGCGGGGCATGGCATTCACAACTCGATTAGTGTGCATATCCGACAAGATGCCGGGGCACGGGCAGCTAATGGAATTGCGTTAATGAAAGGTTGCCTTCGGCGCGAACGCGTTGATTTCTCTAAACCCGTCGAGCGGGTGGTCCATTTTTGTCGTGGCCCGAGACTGGAGCCTCGTCCTCCGGGTTGGAGGCCATCGCAGTCCCCGCCCGCCGCGCCCGTGCGGCGGGCTTTTGCAGTCATGTCCCGCGTTCAGGCTCAGGCGTGAGCGTGGGGATGATGATGATCCCAGACTGCCCAAAGCGATACGACCGCAACGAGCAACCCAAGCAGGACATTCGTCCACATCACATTCATGTTGGCCGCAAAGCCGAGCAACCAAGGGGATGCGGCCAGCCAGAGACCGAGTACCAGATTGACCCATTCTTCCCATTCGGCGAATGCCGAAATTGCCGCGACCGCCAGCCCGCCGAGCAGAAGCCCGACGATCCATGCGTTCCAGCTCGGCGTGGCTTCGGCCGCAAAGCCGATGACCCACGGCGAGACGAACACGCATGCCGCCAAGACCAGATTGGCCCAGTCCTGTACCTTCTTTCCTTCCATCAAAGCGTTTGGCATGTCAGACCTCCCAGTCTGAAGTTTAGATAAAGTATTATATCGCGTGAACGGCATGTTTAACAATAAAATAAATTTCCAGTGAGGAGGCCGTCAAGAGATGATGGGACCGGATTCTCGCCACTGCGCAGTCGCGAGGTGTCTTGAGCAACTCTTTCAAATGACAATTTTTAACGAGGCAAAAATTTACACTGGATCCGCCTTATGCAGCGATCATCGCTGGCGAAAAGGTTGTTCCATGACATCTCCTTGGCCGTCGTTCATCTGTAGGAGCAAAGGTTCGACTGTCTCACATGTCGGCTTTCCGACTTGGGCATGAGGCTGTCGCCGATCTTCTCGTCTTATTGCCGGCGCTATAGGAAATGAAGCGGACCTTGGCAGCCGCTTTGTTCGGCGTGTTTGCAGAGCTTCAAGGGCGTTATCCGTCAGTGCTTGCGCTTGCGGCAATAGAGTTCCAGCCGGTGACGCACGAGGTCGTAGCCGAGTTCTGCCGCGATCTCCGCCTGCAATTGCTCGATCTTGTCGGAGCGGAATTCGATAACCGCACCGGTATCGATGTCGATCAGGTGATCGTGGTGTGGGGCATCCGCGGTTTCGAAGCGGGCGGTGGCGCTTTCGAAGGCGTGGCGTTGCACGACGCCCTGTTGTTCGAGCGCCGACAGCGTCCTGTAGACCGTCGAAAGCGAGACGGTTGCATCGATTTCTTTTGCCCGACGGTGCAGTTCGCTGGCATCCGGGTGGTCTTCGGCAACGGCGAGAATCTTCAGGATTGCGGCGCGCTGGCGCGTTACCCGCACGCCGCCGTCGCGCAGGACTCCCTCCAGTTCCTCGACCCGATTCTTGTTCTGTTTCATGGGTTCAACACTAGCCAAGGGTAGCGGGTTTGAAAATAGCTAGTTGCGAATGGTTCTCATTTGCATTGACTTATGCAGACCATTCGCCTAGTTCTCTCACAGCAACATCAGGGAGTATGGAATGATCGATCAGACGAGGCGCGCGATCCTGGCAGCGGCACTGGCAGCTTTCGCGCTCGTTCCCGGCGCTGTTTGGGCGCAGGAGAAATTCAAGGCCGTCACCACCTTCACGGTGATTGCAGACATGGCAAAGAACGTTGCGGGTGACGCTGCAATCGTCGAATCGATCACCAAGCCCGGTGCCGAAATCCACAATTATCAGCCGACGCCACGCGATATCCTGAAGGCACATGATGCCAAGCTGATCTTGTGGAACGGCCTCAACCTGGAACTCTGGTTCGAGAAGTTCTTCCAGAACTTCGACGATATCCCCGGAGCCGTCGTGTCCGAGGGCGTCGAGCCGATGGGGATCGCCGAAGGACCCTATAGCGGTAAACCAAACCCGCATGCCTGGATGTCGCCTTCGGCCGCGCTGATCTATGTCGACAATATCCGCAACGCCTTTGTGAAATATGACCCGGCCAATGCCGAGACCTACAAGGCCAATGCCGAAGCCTACAAGAAGAGGATCCAAGCGACGATCGAGCCCATCCGGGCTGAGATTGCCAAGATACCCGAGGCAAAGCGCTGGCTGGTCTCGAGCGAAGGGGCCTTCAGCTACCTGACGCGCGACTTCGGCCTGAAGGAACTTTATCTCTGGCCGATCAACGCCGACCAGCAAGGCACGCCGCAGCAGGTCCGCAAGGTGATTGATGCGGTTCGCGCCAACAATATCCCCGTCGTCTTTTCTGAAAGCACGATTTCCCCGGACCCTGCCCAGCAGGTCGCGCGCGAGACGGGGGCAAAATATGGCGGCGTGCTGTATGTTGATTCGCTCAGCGAAGCGGACGGTCCGGTTCCGACCTATGTCGACCTGTTGCGCGTGACGTCCGAAACCATCGCAAAAGGCCTTTCGCAATGAACCTTCAGGTCAAGGCGCGACAAGACGAAGTGGCGGCGTCGGGTGAAGCGGGTAGCGGCATCCGTGCCTCAGGTGTCACTGTCACCTATCGCAACGGCCATCGCGCATTGCGCGATGCCTCGTTCGACATCCCGACCGGAACCATCACAGCATTGGTTGGCGTCAATGGCAGCGGCAAGTCGACCCTGTTCAAGGCGATCATGGGGTTTGCCCGGCTGGCGCGTGGAGAGATTTCCGTTCTCGGCCTTTCGGTGCCGGAAGCACTGAGGAAAAACCTCGTCGCCTACGTGCCCCAGGCCGAAGAGGTCGACTGGAACTTCCCGGTCCTTGTCGAGGACGTGGTGATGATGGGCCGCTATGGCCACATGAACATGCTGCGGATCCCCAAGAGAGCCGATCATGAGGCCGTTGAAGCCGCACTTGCCCGCGTCGGCATGAGCGACTTCCGCAAGCGCCAGATCGGCGAGCTTTCGGGTGGGCAGAAGAAACGCGTCTTCCTTGCCCGCGCGCTGGCGCAGGACGGCCGCGTCATCCTGCTTGATGAGCCCTTCACCGGCGTCGACGTGAAGACCGAGGACGCGATTATTCGCCTGTTGATCGGTTTGCGCGACGAAGGCAGGGTCATGCTGGTCTCCACCCACAACCTCGGCAGCGTGCCGGAATTCTGCGATCGTACTGTGCTTCTGAAGAATACTGTGCTCGCTTACGGCCTGACCGACACCACGTTCACGCGCGAGAATCTCGAGCTCGCCTTCGGTGGCGTCCTTCGTCATTTCGTCCTGGGTGGCGAAAGCCTGCACGACGATGCCGATCCGCGCCAGCTTTCCGTCATCACCGACGATGAACGGCCGCTGGTCATGTACGGAGCAAAGGGTCAAATGGTGTCGCAGCCGGCGAAGCCCGAGACCGACCCGGAGGCGAACGGTAAATGATGGCTTCGCTTTGGGAACCCTTCACCTACGGCTATATGGTGAATGCCATGTGGGTGAGCGCGCTGGTTGGTGCGGTCTGCGCCTTTCTGTCGTCCTATTTGATGCTGAAGGGCTGGTCGCTGATCGGCGACGCGCTCTCGCACGCCATCGTTCCGGGCGTTGCCGGCGCTTACATGCTGGGTCTGCCGTTTTCGCTCGGCGCCTTCTTTTCCGGCGGGCTCGCAGCGGGGGCCATGCTCTTTCTCAACCAGCGCACCAGGCTGAAGGAAGACACCATTATCGGGCTGATTTTCACCTCCTTCTTCGGTCTCGGCCTGTTCATGGTGTCGCTCTCGCCAACCTCGGTGAATATCCAGACGATCGTGCTTGGCAATATTCTCGCCATTACACCTGCCGACACGCTGCAGCTTGCGCTCATCGGCATCGTCTCACTTGTTATCCTCACCGCCAAGTGGAAGGACCTGATGGTCACCTTCTTCGATGAGAGCCACGCGCGCTCGATCGGGATTCCGACGTCCTTTTTGAAGGTGCTGTTCTTCACCCTGCTTTCGGCCTGCACTGTCGCGGCGCTCCAGACCGTCGGCGCGTTCCTCGTCATCGCCATGGTGGTGACCCCCGGTGCAACCGCCTATCTGCTCACCGACCGCTTTCCCAAGCTGATCATGATCAGCGTGGCGATCGGTGCGCTGACAAGCTTTTTCGGCGCTTATTTCAGCTATTTCCTCGACGGCGCCACTGGCGGCATCATCATCGTGCTGCAGACGCTGATCTTCCTTCTGGCCTTCCTCTTTGCCCCGAAGCATGGCCTGCTTGCCGCCCGCAGGCGCAGTGCCGAAGCGCTGGAGGTCGCCCGATGATATCGCTCGACACGCTGTTTGCCGTCTTCGAATTCGAATTCATGCGCAACGCGCTTCTGATCTCCGTGCTCGTGGCGATCCCGACGGCGCTGCTCTCCTGCTTCCTCGTGCTGAAGGGCTGGTCGCTGATGGGTGACGCCATCTCGCACGCCGTCTTCCCCGGTATCGTCATCTCCTACATCGTTGGACTGCCGCTCGCCCTCGGGGCCTTTGCCGCCGGCATGTCCTGCGCGCTCTTGACCGGCTACCTCAAGGAAAACAGCCGTATCAAGCAGGATACGGTGATGGGCGTGGTCTTCTCCGGCATGTTCGGCTTCGGGCTGGTGCTCTATACCAAGATCCAGAGCGACGTGCACCTCGACCACATCCTGTTCGGCGACATGCTCGGTATCGGCTGGCGCGATATCATCGAGACCGGCATGATCGCGCTCGTGGCCGCCGGCATCCTTGGCGTCAAGTGGCGTGACTTCCTGCTGCATGCCTTCGATCCCGCGCAGGCAAAGGCCGTCGGCCTGCCAGTCAACTGGCTGCACTACGGGCTGCTTGCCCTCCTGTCGCTCACGATCGTCGGAGCCCTGAAGGCCGTCGGCCTGATCCTCGCCATCGCCATGCTGATCGCGCCGGGCGCCATCGCCTTCCTGATCACCCGCACGATGGGTGCCATGCTCATCGTCGCCGTCCTGGTCGCGATCGCGGCGTCCTTCTTTGGCGTTTACCTCTCGTTCTTCATCGACAGCGCGCCGGCCCCGACCATCGTGTTGCTGATGACTGCGATCTTCGTTGCCGCCTTCCTCTGGTCGTCCTGGCGGACGGCGCGCATCGAGGCGCAACGAACGATCGTCGAGTGAGCTCCGTTCCGCAAAGAATGCATGGACAATAAGAAGATAAGCTGCGGGCAGTTGCCGCTTCTGCCCGCGCCCGACAGAAATCTGAGGCGTCTAAGCGGCGCCGCGCATTGTTGACGCCACTATTGCCCGGCCCGTCGCATCGAAACGATGCACGCGACCTTCCATCGGCGTGATTTGCAGTCTTTGGCCGGGTTGATGTCCCGAGACGCCGTTTTCCCGAACGATCAGCGGTTCCACCGATCCGACATCGAGATAGACGTAGCTGTCGGAGCCGAGGATTTCGGAATGGACGACCGTGCCGGCCCAGTGCCCCCCATGCGGCGTGATCTCGATATGCTCGGCGCGAATGCCGATCGTGTGAGCGTCATAGGGTCGCGAGAATTCACCCGAGAGAAAGTTCATTTTCGGCGAGCCGATGAAGCCGGCGACGAAGAGCGAGTTCGGGCTCTCGTAGAGCTCCAGGGGCGTGCCGACCTGCTCGACCAGGCCGTCCCGCAGCACGCAGATGCGATCCGCGAGCGTCATGGCCTCCACCTGATCGTGGGTAACGTAGATCATCGTCGTCTTGTGCATGCTGCGGTGAAGCTTGGCGATCTCCAGGCGCGTTGCGACGCGTAATGCCGCATCGAGATTCGACAGAGGTTCGTCGAACAGGAAGACCTTCGGGTCGCGCACGATCGCCCGGCCGATCGCCACGCGCTGGCGCTGACCGCCCGAAAGCTGCCGCGGCAGCCGCTGCAGATAGGGCGTGAGCTGCAGCATTTCGGCGGCTGCTTCCACCCGTTGCTTGCATTGTGCCTTGTCCCGGCCGGCCAGTTGCATGCCGAACGACATGTTCTCGAAAACCGTCATGTGCGGATAAAGCGCATAGGACTGGAACACCATGGCAATGCCGCGCTTGGGCGGAGCAAGCTGATTGACGACCTGCCCATCGAATGAAAGCGTGCCCGAGGTGATCTCCTCCAGCCCCGCGACGAGCCGGAGCAGGGTGGACTTGCCGCAGCCGGAAGGCCCGACAAACACCATGAATTCGCCCGCCCGGATGTCCATGCTGACACCCTTGATGACCTCGTAGGCGCCGAAGGACTTGCGGATGTCCCGCAGTTGAATCTCTGCCATTTTATTCTCCTATCCTTTGACGCCGCCGGCGGTGAGGCCGGATATGATCCGCCGCTGAAAGATCAGCACGAGGATCACGAGGGGAACGGTTACGATCACGGAAGCCGCCATGATGCTGCCCCAGGGAATTTCAAACTGGCTGCCGCCCGAAAGCAGGGCGATGGCCACGGGGACCGTGCGCTGGGTGTCCGATGATGTGAACGTCAGGGCGAAAAGGAACTCGTTCCAGGCGGCGATGAAGGCGAGCAATCCTGTGGTAACCAGCGCCGGCCACATCAGTGGCATGAAGACCCGCGTGATGATCACCCAGGGCGAGGCGCCATCGACAATGGCCGCTTCCTCGATCTCGATCGGCAAATCCCGCATGAAGGTGCTCAGGACCCACACCGTAAACGGCAAGGTGAAGATCATGTAGGAGAAGATGAGCGCAAACGGCGTGTTGAAGATGCCGATCCAGCGGATAAGCTCGAACAACCCGGCGAGCACAGCGATATGTGGAAACATCGAAACCGCAAGGATGGTCAAGAGCAGGAGGCCCCGGCCGCGAAAGGGTACCCGCGCCAAGGCATACGATGCCGTGACGGCAAGCAGCAGCGACACAGCCACCACCAGTCCGGCGACCAGCAGCGAATTGCCGAGATTTCGAAGGAAGCTGCCACCCGACAGGACCCCGGTGTAGTTTGCGAGTGAAAGCGATGTTGGCCAGTAGTCCACGCGAAACAGCGCCGTACCGGATTTGAAACTTGTCAGGATCGCATAGTAGAAGGGGAACACCGCGATGACGATGATGGCCGTGACAAGCGCATAGAACGCCGTGCGCTTTGCAAGTGTGGCGACCATCACCGCTCTCCTTCCAGATTGACACGCCCCAACCACATATAGAGAACCGTGATCGTCGCGATGATCAGGAACAGCATGGTCGAAGCCGCTGCTCCATAGGCAAACTTGTCGAACTCGAAGAGGTTTTCGCGGGCAAGCACCGACATGGTGCGCGTCTGTGCATTGTTCGGCGTCAGTACGTAGATGAGATCGAAGATGCGCAAGGAATCCAGCATGCGGAAGATGATGGCAACCATCAGCGCCGGACGGATGAGCGGCAGCGTCAACCGGCAGAAGACCCGCACTGGATGGACCCCGTCGATACGGGCTGCCTCGTAGATATCACCGGGGACCATCTGCAGCCCGGCAAGGATGAGCAGCGCCATGAACGGCGTGGTCTTCCAGACGTCAACGACCAGCACCGCGATCATTGCCGTATCCGGACTTGCCGTCCAGGCGATCTTCTGGCTGACTAGACCGAGCCCCATGAAAATATCGTTCAAGATGCCGAATTGATCATTCAGCATCCAGGCCCACATCTTGGCCGAAACGATCGTGGGAATGGCCCAGGGGATAAGAATGGCGGCGCGCACAAGGCCGCGCCCGGGGAATTGCGCATTCAGGACCAGCGCCACGATCAGCCCGAGCGCGGTTTCGACGCTGACGGAGATCAGTGTAAACTTCAGCGTATTCCAAACGGCACCCCACCAGGCCGGATCGGCGAGCAGGCCGCTATAGACGACCCGGCCACTCTTCAGCGTGATCCACGAGAGATAGTTCTTGAGACCCACAAACTCCGCACCGGACAAGTTGGTCAGCGACGCATTGGTGAAGCTGAAATAGATGGTTCTTAGAAGCGGCCAGCCCGCGACAACGGCGAGGACGAACAGGGTGGGTGCCAGGAATATCCAGGCCGAACGAACGCGCTGCGCGCTCAGGTCGGATCCGATCACGCTTCGGGCCTCTGGAACGGCCGAAGCGGATTCAAGCGAAAGCTCGGTCATGACGATTGCTCACGGGTTGTCCTCCGGCCGGGCCGGAAGCATCAAACGTGTGGACAGCAGCCACCACCGACGGCTGCCCACGGCTGAATGCGATTACCAGGCGTCGCCCTTGAGCTCCGTCAGCTCGACTTCAAGCAGTTCGAGGTTTTCGGCAGCCGAACCGTTACCGGAAAGCGTGTTGTGCACCGCGCCCCAGAAATCCGACGAGACTTCGTTATATTTGACCTTTGTCACTGCCGACGGACGCGGAACGGCATTCTGGAAGATCGGCTTCCAGCTCGCCATGAAGGGCTGGCTGGCAGCGATATCCGCGTCGTCATAGAGAGCCGACAGCGTCGGCAGGTAGGAAAGCTCAACCGCGCGTTTTTTCTGCACCTCGCTCGATGCAAGGAACTTTACCAGCGCGATTGCCGCTTCCTGCTCGTCCGAATATTTCGAGACGGCTGCGTTCCAGCCGCCGAGAGCCGACGACGGGTGGTCGCCTTCGGCCGCTACGGGAAGCGGCATAACGTCGAACTTGCCCTTGATCGCGCTGTCGTCGCCATTGCCGAGCGCGTAGGCATAGGGCCAGTTGCGCATGAAGGCCGCTTTGCCGGTTTGCCAGACGCCGCGGGCCTCTTCCTCCTGGTAGGCGAGCACGCCTTCTGGCGTGATCGTTCCGATCCACCCCCTGGCACGGTCGATGGCAGCGGCCGCCTTGTCGTTGTTGACGGAAATCGTTCCATCCGGCTCGACGATCTGTCCGCCGCCGGAGGACTTGATCCATTCCAGCGCATTGCAGGTCAGGCCCTCATAGGCATTTGCCTGGAATACGAAGCCCCAGAAATCCGTCTGCCCGGCGGCGCGTTCCTTTTCCTGGATTTCCTTTGCCGTCGCCTCCAGCTCGTCCCAGGTCTTGGGTGGCTGCTTGCCGTATTTTTCGAGGAGATCCTTGCGGTAGTACATGGCTGGCGCGTCGGTGAACATCGGCAGGGCGACAAGCTTGCCGTTGACCGTCTGCGATTGGATGATCGACGGGAAAAACTCAGCCGTCACATCCTTCGTGGCTTCTGTCAGATCAACAAACTGATCGGCGAGCTGAGGAGCCCAGATCACGTCGGTCTGGTAGACATCGACATCCGTGTTTCCGGCGGCGAGCCACAGGCGATACTGCCCGAACTGTTCACTGCTCGACGATGGCATCGTCACCAGATTGACCTTGTTGCCCGTTTTTGCCTCGAACTCGGCAAGGCGCGCGCGCAGGAATTCGGCGCTCTTGCCAGTCGAGTTTGCAGCCATCGAGAGTTCGGCGGCAAACGCGTTACCCCCCGTGATCGCACCCAGAATTACAGCAGTTGCAAGTAGCTTCACGGTCATCGGCTCCTCCCAGGCCTCCAAACGCGCGCTGAAACAGGATCAGCAAAATCGAAAGCGCTTTGGTTGGGGAAAACTGTCAGAAACGGGAAATCGAGTCAAGCCCACAACACATGACTGCGCCACCAGCTGACGCGCCGTGAATGAAACAGTGATTATTATCAAATAAATAGACGATACGTGGCTACGCCCAATCTTGTCTTCCGGTACGATGCGATGGCTTGCCTCAAGATACACTTTTTGAAAACGATTTAATTTAATCTGGGCTGGAGGACGCGATCTCCACTGCGAGATGGATTGCTGGCAGTACGGTCGTGGAGCTATAGCTAATAATCAGCATGCAAAACCGCGTCGGACCATATGAAACTCAAAGAATTTGCCAAGTATCTCGACCTCTCCCCGACCACGGTAAGCCGAGCCCTGAGCGGATATCCGGAAGTTCGTGAAAGCACCCGCAAGCGTGTTGCCGACGCGGCGATACGCCTGGGGTACCGGCCCAACATCAACGCCGTGCGCCTCGTAACAGGGCGCGTGGGTGCCATTGGCATCCTTATGGAGCGGGGTCGCGAAGTTAATTTCGCCGAATTTCTGAGCGGAATGGGCGAGCGCCTGGGCGGAGAGGACATCGATATTCTCGTCAGCCCGATTGCCGAACACGACGCCAAGGAGGAGATGCAACTCTTTAGCCGGTTGGTGGAAAGCAGGCGCGTCGACGCCTTTATCGTCAATGCGCCGAGACCCAATGACGAGCGCATCGCGTTGCTTCATAAACTCGGAATGCCGTTTCTCGTTCACGGTCGGTCGGAAATCGACGTCCCCTATGCGTGGCTTGACATCGACAACGAAGGTGCGATCAAGCGCGCCACCGCGTATCTGCTCGATCTTGGACACACGAGGATCGCCATGATCAACGGCCGCCCGGGTGTCACGTTTTCCATGCATCGTGACAAGGGGTATCACGACGCGCTCGTCGAACGCGGCCTGCAGTTCGATCCGAGCCTGGTTGCCCACGGGAGTTTCACCGACGAGGTTGGCTTTCGGTTCGCGCGGTCCTTCCTTGAACAATCGCCGCGTCCGACAGCCCTCGTCGCGGGCTCGATGATGACGGCGCTCGGCGTCTATCGTGCTGCCCGATCGCTTGGCCTCATCGTCGGCAAGGATATTTCGGTCATCGCTCATGACGACGTCTTCCCCTACCTCAATGCCGACAATATGGCTCCGTCGCTCTCCACGACGCGCTCGTCCATGCGCGCCGCCGGCAAACGGTCGGCGGAACTGGTCCTGCAACTGCTCTCAGGAAGGTCGCCGACGGAGATCCAGGAACTCTGGCCGGTTGAACTGATCCTTCGCGAGTCGACGGGTCCAGCCGGTACCCGCGCCTAGCGACAGGCAACTCATTTTCATGCCCTTGCGCGATACTTGATCAGGGCATCCTTCACCTCGGCGGCATCTCGGTAGAAGACACGTTCTCGAAGATCATGAATGCCAACCTCCTCGGTCTCTGTAATCTTTACGAAGCGGCCCGCGCCCATGGCCATCCACGCATTCTCTTTGCCAGTTCCAACCATACAGTCGGCTTCTGTCGGCAGGACGAGCACATCGATGCCACCGCTCCCATGCGACCTGACGGCCTCTATGGCGTATCGAAGTGCTTCGGCGAGGCGCTGGCCCGCATGTATTTCGAAAAGTTCGGTCAGGAGACGGCGCTCGTGCGCATCGGCAGCTGTATGGAAAGGCCGACCACCGCATGCTGTCAACCTGGATGTCCCATGACGATTTCGAAGCCTTGATCGGCTGCGTCTTTCGCGCGCCGATGCTCGGCTGCCCCATCATCTGGGGCGTCTCCGATAATGACAGCCGCTGGTGGGACAATGCGCACGCCGCCTATCTCGGTTGGCGGCCCCGCGACAATGCCGAACGCTTTCGTGCCGAGCTGGGACAAAAGTGCCGCGCCCCGCAGCGTCGGCGCCGCTGGCGCTCTATCAGGGCGGCCAGTTTACCCAGGATCCAATTTTCACTGAAAAGTAAGCGGGAGCGAAAATCGTCGCAGCTCTGTTCCAATCTTCGGGCTCAAACGACGCATTGGAAATTCCAGTACAAAAGGAGCGCCCGCGCAAACTGGCACGGGCGCTCGAATGCGCGGCGGCGTCCAGAAGCCGCCGCGTCAGGGAGCCTAGAGATTGGCAAGCAACTCGTTGATCCGGGTTTCGGCATCGGTAAGGGCTGCGTCCGTGTCCTTTTGACCGGTCTCGGCAGCGTTCATTTCCTCGCCGACGATGTCCTGGATTGCGAACCGGCGCTGCACGGCGGACGGCAGAGGACGACCCAGTGCCGCAAGCGGCGCCAGTGTATCGCGGTGCGGCAGTGCCTTGAAGGCGTCAGACGCGAGGACCGCCTTGTAGGCAGGCAGATGGCCGGTGCGCGACCATTCGAAATCATTGTCGGCGAAGAACTTCAGGAACTTTCCGATCGCGGCAAGCTGTTCGGGGGTGCGATCCTTCTGCGAGACGGCCCAGGTGTGACCGTCAGCATATTGCGCCTTATCGCCCGCAAAAAGTTGCGGGAACGGGTAGACGGCATAGCCGCCTGCATTCAGCGCCGTGCCAGACTTTTCGGAGGCAGCGGTATAGTCGCCAATGACCCAGGTGCCGTTCAGATGCACGCCCCCATCACCGGCCAGAAACGCGTTGATGCCTGTTCCGTAGTCGAGGTTCGGAGTGATATTGCCATCCGCATAGAGCGTCCGGAACATATTCACCACGGTCTTGGCTTCCGGCGTGTTCAGCTTCACATGCGTCGGATCAGCTAGGAAATCGGAGTTCTGCTGGAAGAGATAGCTATAGAGATTCCAGGCCAAATTGGCGGTCTCGTTCGCGGTCGGCTGGACGAAATATGGCTTGCCTGTCTTTTCCTTGAACTGCTTGGCTTCGGCCAGAAGCTCGTCCACGCTCGTCGGCAGTTTCGGGGTGCCGTCTGCATTGACGAGTTCGGCTTTCTTGAAAAGGTCCATATTGATGTGGAACAGCAGGCTCCATGTATCGATCGGCAGGCCGTAGATCTTGCCGTCATCCCTGGTGACGCCGTTGCGAGCTGCATCCGTGAAGCTGTCGGGCGTGACGCCGACCGAGTTCAGCACGTCGTCGAGCGGCAGGAGCAGGCCCTTGGACTGGTAGTCCGACAGCACGGATTCATGGATGGTGACGATATCAGGCGCGTCGCCCGACGCGAACTGGGCGGTCAACTGATCATAGCCAGGCCACTCCACGGTGGTGACGGACACATGCACGTCGGGATTGTCGGCATTGAACTTGTTGATCATGGAGGTGATGATCCCGCATTCGCCAACGGCCTTGGCCACATCGGTGTTGGTGCCGAAATCGGCGTCACAGGCACCGAAAAAGCGCTGTACGGTCAGTTCCGTTGCTGCAAAGCCTGGGCTTGCGAGCATCATTACGCTCGCAGAGACTGCGGCAAGCAGTGTTGTTTTCATTCTCATATCAGTTCCTCCTACTGAGTTTCCGCCAGTCCACCCCGGATTGGCGTCATTCTTCGTTGCTGCGGTCACTCCTCTCGACCGACAGCCACCTTTCGCTATCGCACCGCAGCACCAGAGACGGCTGTGACGATGTATTTCTGGAAAAAGAGGTAGATGATCAGGATCGGCGCGCCCGCGAACACAGCCTGCGCCATCAGGAAGCCGATGCCCTCCGACTGGGCGAAATTTGTCTGTGTCGAAGCCATGCCGACCGTCAGCGTGAACATGTCCTTCTTGGTTGCCGAGATTAGCGGCCAGAAGTAATCGTTCCATGCGCCGAGGAAGGTGAAGATGCCAAGGGTTGCCTGGGCCGGCACGGTGAGCGGCAGAAGCACCTTCCAGAAAATCCTGAAGCGGCTGGCATTGTCCAGCATGGCGGCTTCGTCCAGCTCCTTCGGGATGGCCCTGAAATACTGGGTCATCAGGAAAACGCCGAACGAAGCCGACAGGCCGGGGAGAATGAGGCCGTGATAGGTGTTGTGGAATTTCAGCATGCTGAAGATCTGATGGCGGGCGACCAGCACGGCCTGCTCCGGGACTGCCAGGCCGAAGAGCACGATGACGAAAAGGATGTTGCGACCAGGGAAGTTCAGCCGCGCAAAGCCGTAGCCGGCGAGCGACGACAGGATCAATGTACCGAGTGTCAGCCCGCCTGAGACGATAATGCTGTTGAGCACCCAGCGGAACACCGACGATGTGCCGATGGTATTGATGTAGTTCTTCAACGTATAGGGCGCATGGAACACCGAATTCGGATTGGCCATCAGCTCGGCGTTTTCCTTGAGCGACAGGCCGATCACCCAAAGCACCGGCGCGATCATGATGATCGACAGCAGGATGACAAGGGCAAGCAGCACACGGTCCCCGAATGCCCGTCCCTTGATGGAAGTGGCTGAAGCGCTCATGCCTGGTCTCCCTTGTTGCGCGTCACGAGGTATTGGGCCATGGCCGCAATAAGGATGAGGACGAAGAGGATTTCCGAGGCCGCGGCACCCATGCCGAGGTCCCAGCGACGAAACGCGGTTTCATAGATGTAGAGCACGATCGGCTTGGTGAGATTGTTCGGGCCGCCACGCGTCATCAGCCAGGCCTGGCCGAACAGTTGGAATTGCAGCACGATCTGGATGATGATCACCAGGATGAAGGTGCGTTTGATCGAGGGCAGGGTGATCGACCGCAGCGTCTGCCAGCGGTTGGCGTTGTCGAGCGCCGCAGCCTCGTAGATATCCTGCGGGATCTGCTGCAGGGCCGAGAGAAACAGCATCATCGGCAGGCCGATGCACCACCAGATCGTGGCGATGGCAATGCCGATCATCGCCAGACTGGGATCGGAGATGAATGCCGGTGCGGTTGCGCCGAACCATCCATAGATTGTCGACAGCAGGCCGACATTCGGGATGTAGACGATCCGCCAGATCAGCGTGACGATGGTGACCGAAAGGACCGAGGAGGAGAAAAACAGGGTCCGCAGCACGGCGGCGGTCCGCGTGCGGCGGTTGAGGCAAAGCGCGAGAAACAGGCCGATCAGCGCCAGCGTCGGCACCGTCAGCAGCACGAAGTAGAAGGTGTTCCATACCGACTGCAGGAAAACCTTGTCGTGAAAGAGCCTGACATAGTTGTCGAGGCCGACAAACCTGCCGGTCGAGAAGGTGTCCGCCTTGTGGACGCTCAGCCACATGCCCCAGAAAAGCGGGAAGATGAGCAGCGTCGTGAAGAAGAACAGGAACGGTGCAACGAAAACAAAGTTTCGCCACTGCGGCGCGTAGATGTTGACGCTTGGGACCCTGACGCCGGCGGCCGGCGCTGCGGTCTCTCGGATCGTCAGCTGGTCAGCCATATCAGGCCCTCCTCGCATGCCAGGCGCGCCCGGTTTCATTGAAGAGATGCGATTTGCGGCCATCGAAGGCGAGGCCGACCGTGTCGCCGACGGCAACGCGGCTGTTGCCGGCGTCGGAGGCAACGACGATCTGGCCATCGCTGAGGCGGGTATAGACGAGCGTGCGTTCGCCAAGGCGCTCAAGCACATCGACCTTGCCGTTGACATTGCCCTGGCCGGTTGGCGCGATGCGCACATCTTCAGAGCGGACGCCAAATGTATGGGCGCCGTCGACGACCTGGTTTGAAGCGATATCGGTGGCGATCACCGTGCTGTTGGCAAACGTCACGGTAATGACTTCGCCGGATCTATCGATCGCCACATCGACGAAATTCATCGCTGGTGCGCCGACGAACCCTGCAACAAATTTGGTCGCTGGACGTTCATAGATCTCCATCGGCGAACCGATCTGCTCGATCCTGCGATTGTTCATAACGACGATACGGTCGGCGAGGGTCATCGCCTCCACCTGATCGTGGGTGACGAAGATCATCGTCGATTGCAGGCGCTGGTGAAGCTGGGCGAGTTCTATGCGCGTGCGGGTGCGCAGCGCGGCATCGAGATTGGAGAGCGGCTCGTCGAACAGAAAGGCCTTCGGCTCCTTGACGATGGCGCGACCGATGGCGACGCGTTGGCGCTGGCCGCCGGAGAGCTGTCCGGGCTTGCGCTCGAGCAGGTGCGGCATTTCGAGGATACGAGCCGCCTCGGCAATGCGCGCATCGACCACGTCGCGCGCGACGCCGATATTGTCGAGGCCAAAGGCCATGTTGTCGCGCACCGTCATGTGCGGATAGAGCGCATAGGACTGGAACACCATGGCAATGCCGCGCTTGCCGGGCGGCAGGTGGTCGATGCGCTCGCCGTTGATGGCGATCTCGCCACCATCAACGGTCTCAAGTCCGGCAATCATGCGCAGAAGGGTCGATTTCCCACAACCCGACGGTCCAAGGAACACGACGAATTCGCGCGCCTTGATGGAGAGCGACAGGTCATCCAGCACCGTCATGGCACCGAACTGCTTGCTCACATTCCTGATTTCGATATTTGCGGTCACGTCGACGCTCCTCCTCAGCGCATACACCGTCTCGATGGTTCGCCTGAAATCAGAGCTTCAGGCGGATCATCTGATAGGAATAGGCCGGCAGCGACAGGCTGAGCTTGCCGTCAGTCATCTTGGCGCCCGCACCCTTTCTGGGAGCGATTTTGAAAGGATTTTCGGACGAATTGACGGCTTTGAGGTCCGAATGCGTCATCACCTGATGGTCGACGATATCGGCCGCGCCGAAGCCGGTCAGGTCGATGACCGTTTCAATTGCGTCATTCGGATGCCGGTTGATCGCAAAGAAGGTCACGTGGCCGGTTTCTGTATCATGCACTCCGGTGACATCGACATAGGCAACGTCGCCGGCAACGGTAGAGTTGTAAGTCGGGCTTTCGACCTTGAGGTCCAGCGCATTGCCGCGGCCGTAGATCGAGGCATAGAAATAGGGATAGAAGGTCGTCTGGCGCCATGCCGGGCCGTTCGGAACGGTCATGATCGGGGCGATGACATTGACCAGCTGCGCGAGGCAGGCGATCTTGACGACATCGGCACGACGGATGAAGGTGTTGAGGATCAGGCCGACCTGCAGCACGTCCTCGAAATTGTAGATGTCTTCGAGCAGCGGCGGGGCAAAGGGCCAACCGTCATTGCCGCCGAGGATCTTCTTGTCCTGCTCCTTGGAATGGTACCAGACGTTCCATTCGTCAAACGAGATATAGACACGCTTGTTGGAGCGCTTCTTGGCCTTGATGTAGTCGATGACGCCTGCGACCGAGACGATATAAGCGTCCAGCTTCTCGCTCATGGCGAGATAGTTCGGCGTGTCGTTGGCCTCGTTGTCGAAATACATGTGCAGCGAGATATAATCGACCTCGTTGTAGGTATGGTCGAGAACGGTCGCTTCCCATTCGGGATAGGTCGGCATCTTGGCGTTCGACGAACCGCAAATGACGAGCTCGAGCGACTTGTCGAAGGCGCGCATGGCTTTGGCGGTCTCATGGGCGAGGCGGCCATATTCGTCGGCGGTTTTATGGCCGATCTGCCAGGGGCCGTCCATCTCGTTGCCGAGGCACCAGAGCTTGACGTTGTAGGGTTCCTTGCGGCCGTTGGCGATGCGCTTGTCGCTCCACTCGCTGCCGCCGGGATGATTGGTGTATTCAAGGAAGTTGCGGGCTTCGTCGAGGCCGCGCGAGCCGAGGTTGACGGCAAGCATCATCTCGGTGTTGGCCGACGCGCACCAGTCGGCAAATTCGTGCAGGCCGACTTCGTTGCTTTCCGATGTGTGCCAAGCCAGATCGAGGCGCACCGGACGTTCTTCCTTCGGGCCGACGCCGTCTTCCCAGTTGTAGGCCGAGACGAAGTTGCCGCCGGGATAGCGGACGATCGGAACGTTGAGTTCCTTGACCAGGTCGATGACGTCCTGGCGCATACCGTTGGCGTCCGCCGTCGGGTGACCGGGCTCGTAGATGCCGGTGTAAACTGCGCGTCCAAGATGCTCGATAAAGGATCCATAGAGCCGCGGGTCGATTTCCGACACGACATAGCGCGGATGTGCCGTAACGGCAGCCTTCATTGTAAACCTCCCAATTCATATCAAGATTGATGATTTAAATCATCTTGGCTGATATTAAATGGCAGGAATCGACGCGAGGTCAAGCCGTCATGCGGAAAAAGTATGATAAATTAGCCATTGAAGCCTGCGCTGTTCACCTAGAGCGCTGTGTTTGCTGATTTATTTTTAATATCAAAAAGTCGGATATCAGGCTGTCTTCAACCGCAACACGATGTCCTGATCATAGTTGCCAAAACCCTTGCCGAAAATATTGATGCCGCCAGGATGGGCCGCGTTCTCGTGGACGCCGATGCGCAGCCGAACTGAATGGTGGTTGACGAGATCGAGTTCGGCGATCGTCACATCGGATATCCTGACGCCATCGACATATGTGCCGTCCCTGGCGATGCGCCAGTTCTTCAGCTTGCCGTATTGCGAGCCCTTGAGTTTCCACCAGGCAGGGGTAAAGACGCCCCGCTTGTCGCCGAAATCGCCCGGTGACATCCAGACGCCGACATCCTTGCCGTTGATCGACAGGGTGATGTCGGACGGCCAGTCGGCGCTGGTGCCGGGGACTTCCGAACTCAGCTCCATGACGACCTCGATTTCCTGGATCTCCAAGTTGGAAAGCTTGGCGTTGTTGGGAAACTGATACTCGACGAAGCCACGGGTGAACCACAGCAAACCGGCCTTCATCCTGTCTGGGTCGAGAAAGGCGTTGGGCACATCGAGGAGACCGATAATGCCCTCCGGAGAACAGAGGCCGCAGGGCGCAGTTACCTCGAAACCAGTGTAGAGGCCGATTGGCATGGACACCTCGATCGTGTCCTTGCGCATCTCGCGATACTCGCTCTTGAAGACGACCAGCACTTCCTCGGCGGCGGGGTAGCAGATCTTCTGGCTGCCCTTCCTGGCCTTTTGGTTTTCAGTGCTGATCAATCCGCAATCTTCCAGCACCTGGACGTTGGTGGAGACCGTTGATTGCGGTAACGACAGGATGCTGGCGATGTCGTTGACATTCATCGGGCCCTTTTCATGCAACAGCTTGAGCATCTGGACGCGGACGGACGAGGCGAGGCCCTTAAGAACTGCAAGTCCTTCTTCAGGCTCGATGACGAGGAAGTTTCTGCTCATGGCGACCCTAAATTAGGCGAATTACATGATCCATATCAGAAAATTTGATACATACAATCGCAGGAAGGACACAATGAACTGATTTTTGAATTACACCGTATTTCAACGGGCCGGTCGCGGTGAACGGCGTCCAGACCCGCAACACCCGCGGCTTCGGCAACCGCCGCGGCTGTATTCGCCAAACTTATTGAAAGCTCAGCGATTCGTATAACCTGGGCGATCCACGAACTCGGCACCTCGCTTGAGGATTCGGAAACGCCCGGATCAGGCCAGGATATGGGGACGTCGAGCAATTTTTGAGATGTGACACACTGCGGCGAGGGGCTCTCGTCAATGTGTCACCCAGCGCCTTTTCTCAGCCATCGCGGCAAATCAACTTCCCCCCTGGCTCGATCACCCCATCTGAGGATCATGGGCGCGCAGACTTTTCGGCTGGAGAAGCCGCAACGACCGGCCCGCCGGATCGCTTTGGAGTTGCAGCGCGCGTGTGAAGTAGCGATTGCCGGGCTCGGCCCGGCCGATATTCACGACAGCCGCATTGCCAAGCTGTTGTTCCAAGAAGGTCACGACCGTGTGATACGCACCGGTTTCCAGCGTATCGAGCGCCTCGTCTATGATGACCCAGCGCGGCTTGTGCAGGCCGAGCCGCGCAATGGCAAGAAGCCGCAGTTCCATCTCGTTGAGTTTCAATTTTGTCCGCATGTCCTGGTCGAGGCGGTCGCTCAACTTGTCGAGGCCAACCTTGGAAAGAACGACCGCGAGTTCCGTTTTGCGGAAACTGCCCGGGCTTCTCGGATAGGTGAGAACCTCCTCCAATGTGCCAGGCGGGAAATAGGGCGTTCGGGGCACGAAGGCTATGTCATCTCCTTCCGGAAGCGAGATACGCCCGTCTCCCCAAGGCCACAGGCCCGCGATGGAACGGAAAAACGGCGCCTTTTCCACGTCCGGGGCGCCGGTGACAAGAACCCGATCGCCCGGACGGATTTCCACATGCGGCTCTGTCAGTTTGATGCATCCGGAAGGCACTGCGATCTCGAGGTGATCGATCACCAACCGGTTGTCTGCCTTGGTAAATTCGATGCGTTTGTCGTTCTCGTGACGTTCGTCGGTCATCAATATCGCGGAGCGGAAAGCGGCGACCCTGAGCAAGGTCGCCCGCCAATCGGCGATCGTGTCGATATTGTCGACGAACCACCGTAGCGATACATGCACCTGGTTGAACGCCCCAACGGCCATCATCAGGCCACCGAAGCTGAGATCGCCCGCGAAATAGACCGGAGCCGCGATGACGATCGGCGCGATGACGGTAACCCAGCCATAGCCCGATGTAACCCAGGTGAGGCGGGTCAGCGCAAGCATGAGGTTGTGGCTGATTTCCAGAACCGATGAAAGGTCGCGCTGGAGCCGGCGCTTTTCATTCGCCTCGCCTGCCGAAAGCGAGACCGCCTCTATATGTTCGTTGACGCGCATCAGGGAGAAGCGCAGGACGGCTTCCCGGGCATAATGCTCGCCATTGAGCTTGACGAGCGGCCGTCCGACGAACCAGCTCAAAGTCGCCGCCGTGCCGGCATAGAGAAACGCGGCCCAGACCATGTAGCCCGGAATATTGATGTTGTAGTCGGCGATATGAAAAATGAAGCCGGCCGAAAGCGACCAGAGCACACCGACGAAGCTGGCGAGGAGAACGCACGACTGAAACAGGCCAATCGAAAGGCCCGCCGTCAGGTCGGCTAGATGACGGGCATCCTCGTGTACCCGCTGGTCTGGATTGATGCCGATGGAACCGGCGTTGGCGAGACGGAATGCGCGCGCCGGCTTCATCCACTCGTTGATCAGGTCGAGCGTGAGGCCCTCTCTCAGTTTGATCCTGATCCACTGGTTGAGCCAGGTTTGCAAGACGTTGAGGATCAGAAGCCCGCCGGCGATCTCGGCAAAGACGATCAGTTGCAGCAGGAAGGCGGAGAGATCGCGCCGCTCCAGAGTGTCGTAGAACGGCTTGTACCACCTGTTGAGCAGAATTTGACCGAACGCCGTCGCCACGATGAGGACGGCTATACCGATCGCCAGCCATGCAATCACATTGCGCACCGGCGAGGCGATAAATGCCCGCTGCATCATCCGCAATTGATCGCGAAACGGCTGCTCGTCTGCGGTTTTGGCCCCTCCATTGATCTTGGTGTTTTTTTGTTGTGGCATCAGCGAGGTCTCCAGCATGGTCTTGCGTCTAAAGTACGGCGTCACCCTGGGCGCTTATTCTAAGCGTACCAGAAAAAGATGGGGCGAAACTGGCCATTGGATCCCCATTTCGGCCACCCGCTGCATCAGGAAAATGGCTTCGACCTGGTTTTTGATCCCCCTGATGGGGCGCTTTTGTGGAATGAGCGTTAATTCTTGCGGTTGGCGCGCCAGTCCTGCGCCGGCAAGACTGAGGTTCGTTTGGAAAACGATCGTTCCTGCCATGCCGCCTGGTCAGGGTATTGTCGGGAACGTGGCGATCTTGACGCCGCTGACCTCGTCTTCGGTTGTGGCCCCAGTAGAGGATGTCACCGAGGGACCAACTGGATACGCCGGGCCTGCCGTCGACGACAATGAGCTGGTCTTGCGCGGAACGCTGTTTGGTGCACGGTCTTATACGTAATTGTCTAGCTGTCAAATTGCCGAGGAATGTTGTGCCTTGCCCGTAGCCAAATACGTGTCGAAACCTGCCGCAATCGTTCGCACGAGGGGTTTTCCCAACGGCGTTATGCGGAAGCCTTCGTCGCGCCATTCGAACAGCCCGTTGACATGCGCCGAGGCCATGATCTCGGCCTCGGTGGCGATGGCGTCCGCTGCGTTCCCAAAGTTTCGAAGAAGGTCCCGGAGTGAAAAGCCGAAATCGCACATCAACCGTTCGATGATCCAGCCCCTGATCCTGTCGTCATCGCTGAGAATGACCCCTCGCGCCGATGCCAACCCGATTTCGGGTATCGCCCGCTGGTAGGCGGCCGTCACAGGCGTGTTCTGGACGTAACCTTGCGGAAACTGGCTGATCGCCGATGGTCCAAGCCCAATCAGCGTCGTGCATGGATCATCGGTGTAACCCTGAAAATTGCGGCGTAGCTTGCCCGTCGATGAGACACGCGAGAGCGGGTCCCCGGCGAGGGCAAAATGATCCAGACCGATTTCCTCATACCCTGCTGACAGGATCATCTCGCGCGCCGCCGAAGACTGCTCAAGCCGCGCGCTGACGTCAGGCAGCCATTCGTCCTTGATCATCGTCTGATGCTTTTTCAGACGCGGAACATGTGCGTAGCCAAACAGCGCGATACGGTCGGGGCCAAGGTCAAGCGTCTGTGCGATGGTCGAACAGACACTGGCAATCGTCTGAAAGGGTAGGCCGTAGAGCAGATCGACATTCACCGACGTTGCCCCGTGGACACGGACACCCTCGATCACTGCTTTGGTCACCTCGAAGCTTTGTTGGCGATTGATCGCCCTTTGAACTGTTGCGTCGAAATCCTGTATGCCGAGGCTTGCACGCGTCATACCTATCGTCGCCAGTGCCTGGAAGCGGGCACCGTCCATATCCCGCGGATCAATCTCAACGCTGATGTCCGCATCCGGCTGAATGTCAAAGGCGCCAACAAGGGTGGCCTTCAAGGCGATGAGATCGTCAGGCTTGAGCATGGTCGGGGAGCCGCCGCCGAAATGAACAGCGCCTATCTTCGCCTTGCCTTTGACAATGCGCCCGACGGTTTCGATTTCCATTCGCAGGTATTTCAGGAACGACGCCACCACATCATAGCGCTGGGTGTGTTTGGTCGTGCATGCGCAAAACCAGCACAACTGATCGCAATAGGGTATATGGACATAGAGGCTGACGTTTTGATCGGGTTTTATCGCCCTCAGCCAAGAGTCGAATTGACGGTCGTTGACGCCTGAATGAAAATGCGGTGCGGTCGGATAGCTGGTGTATCGAGGCACATTTTCAAGTGCAATGTCCGGTGGGAAAACTGTCATCGCGTCGCTGTCCTGTTTCCCGTGATTTTGATGAAAACAGAGGAGGAGGCCTTGATTTCAATCAAACTGCAGCGACACTTTAGCCGATTGTATTTCGTTTTCGCTGCGCGCAAATCCCAATCAGGGTCCACATGGTGATTTGATGATCGAACGGCTTGATGTACACAGCGCAGGCATTCCAGTCCTCTGTCAGGCCTGTGAGGCAAGGCATCGGGGCGTTTGCGGTGCGCTTGAACCGGACCAACTGGTCGCTCTTGCCAAAACCTCGTCAAAGCATCGTGTGACGAGCGGCGCAGAATTGATCGGCGATATGGAAGCGGTGGATGGTTATTCCAACATCCTTTCCGGCGTCGTCAAGCTGACGAAAACGCTCTCGGATGGACGTGAACAGATTGTCGGCCTGCAGTTCGCCCCCGATTTTCTTGGCCGTCCCTTCAGAGAGGAGAGCGCGCTTACAGCCCAGGCCGCGACCGACGTGTCGCTTTGTTCGTTCCCGCGCGCCACGATAGAGGGCATGCTGAAGAGGTCGCCCGGTCTCGAACACCGATTACTCGAGCAGACGTTGCGGGAACTGGATGAGGCGCGCGACTGGATGGTGACGCTCGGCCGCAAGACTGCCGGGGAGAAAGTCGCGAGCTTCCTTATGTTGATCGCCACCTATATCGATCCGGAGCTCGACCCGCGCTCAGGTTCGGCCGTCTTTGATTTGCCTCTGACACGGGCTGAAATCGCAGATTTCCTCGGTCTGACGATTGAAACCGTCAGCCGGCAGTTGACAAAGCTCAAAGCGGACAAAGTGATCCAGATCGAGAACAATCGGCGTGTAACCGTCGAAAATATCGAGCGTCTCAGATTTCGCGCGGGGCTCTAGCAAACGCCCCAAAAATGATCGGCGCGATATGCTCGCTCTCGAAAGCAATATGCCGGCGCATGCCTTCGAAAAAGCCGCGCAGCATGAAACCGAACATTTCGGCATTCGCAACTACACCCTCGTGCCCGATCTTGAACAGAATTTCGGTCAGCTCGTCTGCAAAGCACTCATCCTCGACATGCTCGATCCGCAAGCGCTTCGTGGATCCAGCCGTTTTGGTGGCGTCAGGCAAGGCATCGTATGCCGGGAAAATGATCGTTTCTTCCAGATGGTGAGCATGGCGCAGGAGCGGCAGGAGCGTACTGGCGACCGTCAAGCAAGTAAGCCTTTCGACCCGCTCTGGCAGAGAATCGGCAATGTCCTCCAGCGTGCCGCACAAGGTAAGTTTTCGCTCGTGCATCAAGAGCATCTCCTGGAGGGGCGCGAGCATTCCCCCGTCGTTTCGAAGCGGCTGGAAAGGTCCGCGGTATTGCCGCAACCAAGGACTATATCGCCTGCCTCTCATCGGCCTTTTGCCTCTCCCGCTTTGGTACCTGAGAAGCATTGGCCGACATCCGCGGCACCAGCCTTGACATAGATCAAAGCATTCTCCTCTCCGATGCGAGACATGTGACCCCAGACATGCCTTTGGGGAAAATTCAATGAAGCACGGTTCCGCCATCATCGGGCTGGGCGTCGCCACATTCCTGGTGCTGCTCGCTGCCGGATTTGCATATGACGCGGCCTTTGCCAGTCATATGTGGGTTCTGTTTTTCGTATTGCTGATATCGGTGGTCGTGCTTTTGCGCCGCACGACCTTCGAACCGGCTCCGGTCATCAACCCGTCCGTCTACATGGATGAGCCGATTCGCTATGGCGTCGTCGCCACCATGTTCTGGGCCGTCGTTGGTCTGCTGGTCGGCGTTATCGTTGCGTTGCAACTCGCCTATCCGGAGCTCAACATCGAGCCATGGTTCAATTTCGGCCGGATGCGGCCGCTGCACACTTCGGGGGTAATTTTCGCCTTCTGCGGCAACGCGCTGCTGGCAACCTCTTTCTATGTCGTGCAGCGGACCACAAGGGCGCGGCTGTTTGGCGGCGATCTCGTCTGGTTCGTTTTCTGGGGCTACCAACTGTTCATCGTCATGGCAGCGACCGGCTATCTGCTCGGGATAACGGAGGGTCGTGAATATGCGGAGCCGGAATGGTATGTCGACCTCTGGCTGACGATTGTCTGGGTTGCCTATCTGGTGGTTTTTCTCGGCACCATTCTGAAGCGTGAAGAGCCACACATCTATGTGGCGAACTGGTTCTACCTTTCCTTCATCGTCACCGTCGCGATGCTGCACGTCGTCAACAACCTGTCGATGCCGGTGTCGCTACTCGGCACCAAAAGCTACTCCGCCTTCTCGGGCGTACAGGATGCGTTGACGCAGTGGTGGTATGGTCACAACGCAGTCGGCTTCTTCCTGACGGCCGGCTTCCTCGGCATGATGTATTATTTCGTGCCCAAGCAGGCCAACCGACCGGTCTATTCCTATCGCCTGTCCATCATCCATTTCTGGGCGCTGATCTTCCTCTATATCTGGGCGGGACCGCACCATCTGCACTTTACCGCGCTGCCGGACTGGGCGCAGACGCTCGGCATGGTGTTCTCGATCATGCTGTGGATGCCGTCCTGGGGCGGAATGATCAACGGCCTGATGACGCTGTCGGGAGCATGGGACAAGCTGCGTACCGACCCGATCATCCGCATGATGGTCGCGGCAATAGCCTTCTACGGCATGTCGACCTTCGAAGGGCCGATGATGTCGATCAAGACGGTCAACTCCCTGTCTCACTACACAGACTGGACCATCGGCCACGTCCATTCCGGCGCGCTCGGCTGGAACGGCCTGATCGCCTTTGCGGCACTTTACTACATGGTGCCGAAGCTGTGGAACCGCGAAAGACTCTATTCGATGCGGATGGTGAGCTGGCACTTCTGGTGTGCAACGCTCGGCATCGTCATCTACGCGGCGGTGATGTGGGTGGCAGGCATCCAGCAGGGATTGATGTGGCGCGAGCATGATGAGCAGGGTTTCCTCGTCTACTCCTTCGTCGAAAGCGTTGCAGCGCTGCATCCCTACTACCAGATCCGGGCACTCGGCGGCGGGCTTTACCTGACGGGAGCGCTGATCATGGCATGGAACGTCGCCATGACGATCCTCGGTTATCAACGCTGCGAAGAGCCCATCGGCGGCGCGCTTCCCGCCATGCAGCCTGCAGAATAGGGGACTTCCATGTCATTGTTGGACAAACACGCGATTATCGAACGCAACGCAACCCTGCTTCTCGTCGGCTCGCTTCTGGTCGTGACGATCGGCGGTATCGTCGAGATTGCTCCGCTGTTCTACCTCCAGAACACGATCGAGAAAGCCGAAGGCATGCGGCCCTATTCGCCGCTGGAGCTTGCCGGCCGCAACATCTACATCCGCGAGGGCTGCTATGTCTGCCATAGCCAGATGATCCGGCCCTTCCGCGACGAAGTGGAACGCTACGGCCATTACAGCCTGGCGGCGGAATCCATGTACGATCACCCGTTCCAGTGGGGTTCCAAGCGAACCGGGCCGGACCTCGCGCGCGTCGGCGACCGGTATTCCAACGAGTGGCATGCCCAGCACCTGATCGAGCCGCGTGCCGTGGTGCCGGAATCGATCATGCCAAGCTACGCGTTTTTGAAGACGAAGCCGCTCGATGTCAGGGATATGGCCTCGCATCTCAAGGCCAATTCGGCCGTCGCCGTGCCCTACACGCAGGAGATGATCGACAATGCCGGCGCGGACGTCAGGACACAGGCCGATCCGAACGCCGATACGTCCGGGCTCGAAGCCCGGTACCCGAAAGCCAAGGTCGGCGATTTCGACGGCGACCCGCAGCAGCTTACCGAGATGGACGCCCTGATCGCCTACCTCCAGATGCTGGGCACGCTCGTCGATTTCAAAACCTACGTTGAAACCGGTGGTGACCGCTAAGGGGGCCGCAATGGACTATCACATCATGCGGACATTTGCGGACAGCTGGGGGCTTCTCGCAATGCTGCTGTTTTTCATCGGCGCCTCGATCTTCGCCTTCCGTCCCGGCAGCAAGGTGCTGAGCGACGAAGCTGCCCGCATCCCCCTGAAGGATGACTGACATGAGCGACAAACATATCGACAAGATTTCCGGCGTTTCGACCACCGGACATGAGTGGGATGGAATACGCGAACTGAACAATCCAATGCCGCGGTGGTGGGTATGGACGTTCTATGCGACAATTTTCTGGGGACTCGCCTATACCATCGCCTATCCGGCATGGCCACTTCTTACCTCCTCGACCAAAGGTCTGTTCGGTTATTCGAGCCGCGCCGAGGTTGTCCAGGACATTGCCGCTGCGGACGCCGTCAAGGGCAGCTATGTGGAGATGATCAAGGGCAAGACGATCAACGACATCCTCGCCGATGAGACACTGCGCGCGATCGCAGTCTCGGCCGGAGGCGCGGCGTTCAAGGTGAACTGCGTCCAATGCCACGGATCGGGTGCCCAAGGCTCGTCTGGATATCCGAACCTCAACGACGATGACTGGCTATGGGGTGGCAAGGCGGATACGATCCAGCAGACGATCAACCATGGCATCCGCTTTGCCGGTGACGGCCAAACGCGCGAGTCCGTGATGCCCGCCTTCGCGGATGTCCTTGACCGGAAACAAATCCAACAAGTCAGCACCTACGTCGCCAGCCTCTCCGGCCCGGCTGCCGAGCAAAGCAATATTGAACCCGGTGCGGTCATCTTCGCGGAGAACTGCGCCGCTTGCCATGGCGCAAATGCCAAGGGCAATCGCGAGCTCGGAGCACCCGATCTGACCGACGCCATTTGGTTGAATGGCTCCGGCGAGGCCGCGATCGCTGCGCAAGTGAAGTCTCCGAAGATGGGCGTCATGCCGGCCTGGGGCGACCGCCTCGGTGAAACGTCCGTCAAGGAGCTCGCCGTATTCGTCCACTCGCTCGGGGGCAGCGAGTGACGAACATGTCCGACGCGCTTTGATTTCGATCAAGGCGCGTCGGACAGCGTTTCCGCATGGTGGGCACGTCAATTGATGCATGGGTCTGCGCGGTGCGTGTCGATGACGCAAAACCTATTTGAAAACTGGTGCCCAGATGCAGGATCAAAGCGAAATCATTCGGCTGGAAGCGGACGCCGTCAATTCAGCCAGGACCCGCCAGCCCCTCTATGCGCCGCGCCGTAAGATATTTCCGAAGCGGGCCTCGGGTGACTTTCGCCGATTCAAATGGATCGTCATGGCGATCACGCTCGGCATTTACTATTTGACGCCGTGGCTGCGGTGGGACCGCGGTCCGTTCGCGCCGGATCAGGCTGTGCTGATCGATCTGGTGAACCGCCGCTTCTACTTCTTCTTCATCGAGATATGGCCGCAGGAGTTTTTCTTCGTGGCTGGTCTTTTGGTCATGGCCGGGATCGGGCTGTTTCTCGTCACCTCGACGGTCGGACGCGCCTGGTGTGGTTACACCTGTCCGCAAACCGTCTGGGTTGATCTATTCCTCGTTGTGGAGCGTGCGATCGAGGGGGATCGCAACGCGCGGATCAAACTTGATGCCGCACCCTGGTCGTTCCGCAAGATTGCGACCCGCGTAATCAAGCATACCATCTGGCTCTGCATCGCAGTCGCGACCGGCGGCGCGTGGATCTTCTATTTCGCCGACGCGCCGAAACTCGTCGCCGATTTCGTCGCCGGCGCGGCGGTTGCCTCCGCCTACGTGACCGTCGCCATCCTGACCGCGACCACCTATACCTTCGGGGGGCTGATGCGGGAGCAGGTCTGCACCTACATGTGCCCCTGGCCGCGCATTCAGGCAGCCATGCTCGATGAAACGTCGCTAACAGTCACTTATAATGATTGGCGGGGCGAGCCGCGATCGCGCCACGCCAAAAGGATGGCGTTGGCCGGCGAAAGCGTCGGCGACTGCGTTGATTGCAACGCCTGCGTTGCCGTGTGCCCGATGGGTATCGATATTCGTGATGGGCAGCAGCTCGAGTGCATCACCTGCGCCCTGTGCATCGACGCTTGCGACGGCGTGATGGACAAACTGGGCAAGGAACGCGGGCTGATCTCCTACACGACCCTGAACGACTATAACGCCAATATGGCGCTTGCCACCGCTGGAAGCACCCACCCGGTCAATCCGGCTCTGGTGCGCAATCCGGACGGCCGGCTTTCCAACAAGGTGGCAAACATCAGCCTGCGCAAGTTATTCCGGCCGCGAACCCTGATCTATCTGGGTGTCTGGAGCGCAATAGGTCTGTTCATGGTCTATGCGCTGCTCACCCGTAACCGGCTGGAACTGAACGTTCTACACGACCGGAATCCCCAGTTTGTCGTGCTGTCCGACGGCTCCATCCGAAACGGTTACACGCTGAAACTTCTGAACATGGTGCCCCGGCAGCGCAGCGTACGGCTCTCCTTAAAGGGAGCTTTCCCCGCAGCGTCGATGTCGGTGCTGGGGAGTGGCAAGCCGGAAGGAGGGGCATTCGATATTGAACTTGAGCCCGACCGGTTGAAGACGATCAAGGTATTCGTCCGGCAAGCCGCAGGGCAGGCGGCCGCGCCCTTTCAGGAATTCAAGTTCGTCATCGAAGACAATGCTGGCGGCGAACGTGCGGACTACACGGCAACCTTCAATGCACCGGAGACAGCGCAATGAAAATCAGGAACGACGTACCGTGGAAGTTCACTGGAATGCACATGCTGTGCATCATGATTGCCTTCTTCGCCATCATCATCGCGGTCAACGTCGCCATGGCAAGCCTCGCGCGGTCTTCATGGTCCGGCCTCGTGGTCAAAAACTCCTACGTCGCCGGCCAGGACTTCAACCGCAGGCTCAAGGAAAGCCGTGAGCAACTGGCGCTTGGTTACAAGGGTACGCTGACGGCCAGCCAGGACGAGATCACCTACGCGCTTGTGGATGCGCAAGGCAAGGCGATGAAGATCGCATCCGCCCGCGCTTCTTTCAGCCATCCCGTTTATGAAGCGGCCGACTGGTCGATTGACCTTGCGTCGCCGGACGGCAAGACTTTTTCCGGACGGCACGTCCTGCGCGACGGTGTCTGGATCGTGACCATCGAAAGCGACATCGGTCTGGGACGGCCCTATGCTGAGGTCAGGCGCGTTACCATCAGCGGCGGAGTGATCCAATGAGCTGCTGCGCGCCTGCCATCGACATGATGCTTGACATGGAACGGGCAAAAAGCGCGGGTCCTTCCGATGACGAGATATTGCTGTCGCGCCGTCAGCTTGGCAACGGGCTGAGTCAGATTGATTTGGCTGTGCCCTCCGTCCATTGCGCCGCTTGCATCCAGGCCATCGAGACCGGTCTGTCCCGGCTTGCGAATATAGAAAGCGCTCGCGTCAATCTTTCGACGAAGAGGGTCTCGGTGAACTGGCGTGGCAGTGCTGTTCCTGACATCGTCCCGACGCTTGCTCGCCTCGGCTATCCCGCCCACCTTGCCGATGAGCTTGGCGCCGAGAAGGACGGAACTCTCTCCGAACTGATCACGGCCGTCGCTGTCGCCGGCTTTGCGACGGGCAATATCATGCTTCTGTCGGTCTCTGTCTGGGCCGGAGCCGATGGCCCGACGCGCGATCTGTTTCATTGGCTGTCAGCTCTGATCGCGGTTCCCGTCATGGCCTTTGCCGGAAGGATCTATTTCCGTTCTGCGTGGAATGCGCTTCGGCACGGGCGCATGAACATGGATGTGCCGATTTCGCTCGGTGTTACGCTTGCCTATTCGATGAGCCTCTACGAGACGATCACCCACGGACATCATGCCTATTTCGACGCCTCGGTTTCGCTGCTGTTTTTCCTCCTCATAGGCCGGACGCTCGATCATCTCATGCGCGATCGTGCGCGAGCCGCGGTCAGCGGGCTCGTTCGCCTGTCTCCACGCGGGGCCATCGTAATTGCGCCGGATGGCCGGCGCAATTACGCAGCCCTGACGGAGATTGAGCCCGGCATGCGGCTGTTCATTGCAGCCGGCGAGCGCATCCCGGTAAACGCGATCGTTGTTGAGGGACGTTCAGACCTCGATTGCTCGCTGGTGACGGGAGAGAGCGGCTCGCAGGGCATCGAGCCCGGCAGCGCCGTTTTGGCAGGCGTGCAAAACCTCACAGGTCCGCTGACCATCGAGGTCACCGCCGCAGCCAAGGATTCATTTCTCGCCGAGATGGTGCGGTTGATGGAGGCTGCCGAGCAGGGAAAGGGTGCTTACCGGCGCATCGCCGACCGGGTCTCGGCGCTCTATTCCCCTGTCGTGCATGTCACTGCACTCCTAAGCTTTCTCGGCTGGATGGCCGCCACCGGAGACTGGCACCTGTCGATCACGGTCGCGACTGCCGTGCTGATCATAACATGCCCCTGTGCACTCGGCCTTGCAGTGCCGATCGTTCAGGTGGTCGCCGCCCGCCGACTGTTCGAAAACGGCATCATGGTGAAGGACGGTTCAGCCATGGAGCGGCTGGCCGAGATCGATACGGTCGTTTTCGACAAAACTGGGACGCTCACCATGGGGCGACAGGGGTTGCGGGATGTAAAATTTTCGGATGAACACGACCTGGCGATGGCCGCAAGCCTCGCCGCTTTTTCCCGTCATCCAGCTTCCGTCGCAATCGATACGGCTTTCTCCGTGCGGTCGCGCCAGCGGGTGCCGTACGAGAATGTCGTCGAGCATCCGGGTCTTGGTATCGAGGCAACTCTTGATGGCCGGTGCTGCAGGCTCGGGCGGATGTCCTGGGCCTTGGAAGGTGGGGACATCCCGGACTTACAGGCCGGAACCGCATTTAGCATCGATGGTGCCTTGCGCGCCTCGTTCGATTTTAACGATAGCCTCCGCGACGATGCAAAGGCTGCCGTTCGTGAACTGGCCGGGACTGGCCTGTCGCTGGAGATTCTCTCTGGCGACAAGGCGCCGGCGGTTGCGCAGGTCGCTGGGCTGTTGTCCATCGGCATGTTCAACGCGTCCGTCCTGCCCAGCGGGAAAGTCGATCGTCTCGCGCAGCTCCGTACCACCGGAAAGAGGGTCCTGATGGTTGGAGACGGCTTGAACGATGCGCCAGCACTTTCTTCGGCGCATGTCTCCATGGCGCCCGCGACAGGGGCCGACATCGGTCGCAACGCGGCCGATTTCGTCTTTCTACGTGACAGCCTGATGGCAGTGCCGTTGTCGGTGCAGATCGCTCGCAACGCTGACCGGTTGATAAGGCAGAATTTCGCGCTCGCCGTCATCTACAATCTGATCGCAGTTCCGATCGCCATTCTCGGCTTTGTCACGCCGCTGATTGCGGCCATAGCCATGTCCGGCTCCTCGCTTATCGTCATTGGCAACGCGCTGCGGCTTCGCGCCAAGAAGAGAGGTCTTTCGATTTTCTGGCCGGCTTCTGTCAAGTCTTCTTCAGGAACCAGGGAGAGCGTACTGTAATGGCAACGTTGGTCTACCTACTTCCAATCGCCCTGTTTCTGGGAGCTCTCGGTCTGGGCGCCTTTCTATGGGCCCTGCGCACGGGGCAGTACGACGATCTTGACGGGGCCGCCGAACGTGTCCTGATCGATACGAATCCCGGAGGCGAACCGTAAAACGCTTGGCACGTTCTTTCGCAACCCCCGCTGTTGCGCAGCTCCTTGAGCGCTGTCGTTTTTCGGCGTCTTCGCTTTTTATTTCTGATGTCTCATGTTACCGTGGATTGTGGGGAGAAGCATGTCGGAGTCCCTTGAACAGCGCACAGGCGACACAGATCTGCGTTTGCGACGACGAACGGAAGCGCTCATTTTCGCCGTGCTGGCGTTCGGGATCTGGCCGTTGCTCGCTGTAGGCGTCGTTGGCGGCTACGGCTTTATTGTCTGGATCTTTCAGATCGTATTCGGCCCACCCGGACCGCCTGCACATTGAGGGTTGCCATGCGTTCGGAACTTCTCTCCCGCCGTCAGGTACTCGCCGGTCGCTCGGTCGCCAAGGCTTTCGGCATCTCCCCACCCGCCTCATCCGCCGAAGGCCTCGAAGCGTGTACAGGTTGCGGACTATGCGCCGAGCAATGTCCCAGAGGCATAATTCGTCTGATCGACGGTTTGCCTTCCATCGATTTTGCACTGAGCGAATGCACGTTCTGCGGAGAGTGCAGAGCCGCCTGCCCTGAGCCCGTGTTCCGGCTGGATGGCCCCGTGCGCTTTCACCATGTGGCCGTTATCACTGATGTTTGCCTAGCCAAAAGGGGTGTCGCTTGCCAGTCCTGCGGCGAAAGCTGTCCTGAGGAAGCCATCCGCTTCCGCGCGCATGTCGGCAGCCCATTTGTTCCGGAGTTGAACGAAGAAATGTGCAGCGGTTGCGGCGCGTGCTTGCGGGTCTGTCCTGTCGGAGCAATCACCCATCGGTTGCGCGCCGCGGAGGCAGAGAATGCCTGAGCCAGCAACGTCCCATCATATCTCTAGCGCGGTGATCGTTACAATACCGGCGCGCGCCGCGGAAGTCCTCTCAGCGCTGGCACGGATGGAGAACGTCGAAATCCGGGGGCATTCCGATGGCAAGATCGTTGTCATCATCGAGGGAACATCCACAGGCATGCTTGGAGAAGCTCTGTCGAGGATCTCGATATTGGATGGGGTGATCGCGGCAAACATGGTCTTTGAACATGTCGAGACGGAGGAGATGGAAAGCCATGACGGGAGAATTGACGCGGCGTGACATCCTGAAAGCCCACGCTGCCGGCATCGCCGCCGCCGCGGCGGGCATAGCGCTTCCAGCCGTCGCGCAGCCTGTGCCAGGCGGCGTCAGTGCGCTGGAGATCAAATGGTCCAAAGCGCCCTGCCGATTTTGTGGAACCGGCTGCGGCGTAATGGTTGGTGTCAAGCAAGGCCAGGTCGTCGCGACGCACGGCGACATGCAGGCCGAGGTAAACCGCGGCCTGAACTGCATCAAGGGCTACTTTCTTTCCAAGATCATGTACGGCGAAGACAGGTTGAAGACACCGCTCTTGCGAAAGCGCAACGGCGTCTATGACAAGGACGGCGAGTTTACGCCCGTGAGATGGGACGAGGCCTTCGATGTGATGGCCGAACAGTGCAAGAGGGTGCTGAAGGAGAAGGGGCCGACCGCCGTTGGCATGTTCGGATCTGGCCAGTGGACCATCTTCGAGGGCTATGCTGCGACGAAATTGATGCGGGCAGGCTTCCGCTCAAACAACCTCGATCCGAACGCCCGTCATTGCATGGCATCGGCCGCCGTCGCTTTCATGCGCACCTTCGGCATGGACGAGCCGATGGGGTGCTATGACGATTTTGAGAACGCGGATGCCTTCGTGCTCTGGGGATCCAACATGGCGGAGATGCATCCGATCCTATGGACGCGCGTCGCCGATCGCCGCCTTGGCCAGCCCCATGTTCGCGTTGCGGTTCTGTCGACGTTCACCCATCGCAGTATGGACTTGGCCGACGTCCCGATCGTCTTCAAGCCAGGCACCGATCTCGCGATCCTCAACTACATCGCCAACCACATCATTCAGACCGGACGCGTGAACGAGGCGTTTGTCCAACAACACACCAAATTCGCCCGCGGCGCGACTGACATCGGCTACGGCCTACGCCCGGACAATCCGGTGGAGGTGAAGGCTGCCAATTCGGCCGATCCCGGCAAGACGGAACCGATTGATTTCGAGGCCTTTAAAGACTTCGTCGCGGAATACACCCTGGAAAAGACGGCCGAGATGACTGGCGTCGATCCGGAGTTCCTGGAGCAATTGGCGGAGCTCTACGCCGATCCCGGCCGCAAGGTCATGTCGCTCTGGACCATGGGCTTCAACCAGCATGTCCGTGGCGTCTGGGCCAATCAGATGGTCTACAACCTACATCTGCTGACTGGGAAGATTTCCGAGCCGGGTAACAGTCCGTTTTCGCTGACAGGTCAGCCTTCGGCTTGTGGCACGGCTCGCGAGGTCGGAACCTTCGCCCACCGTCTGCCGGCCGACATGGTCGTTACCAATCCGGAGCATCGCAAGCATGCGGAGGAAATCTGGCGCATCCCGCACGGCATTATTCCCGAGAAACCCGGCTATCACGCCGTCCAGCAGGATCGCATGCTCAAGGATGGCAAGCTCAATTTCTACTGGGTACAGGTCAACAACAACGTCCAGGCCGCGCCCAACACCAGCAACGAGACCTATCAGGGCTATCGCAACCCGCAAAACTTCATCGTCGTTTCCGACGCCTACCCGACAATCACCGCGATGAGCGCCGACCTCATCCTTCCGGCGGCCATGTGGGTCGAAAAGGAAGGCGCCTACGGCAACGCTGAGCGTAGGACACATGTCTGGCATCAGCTTGTGCAGGCATCCGGCGACGCGCGTTCTGATCTCTGGCAGATGATGGAGTTCTCGAAGCGTTTCACCACTGACGAGGTTTGGCCGCCCGAGATACTCGACGCCAATCCGACATATCGTGGCAAGACACTTTTCGACGTGCTGTTTCGAAATGGCGAGGTCGACCGTTTTCCTCTCAGCGAAATCAATGCCGAATACGATAATAACGAGGCCCAGGCCTTCGGCTTCTATGTCCAGAAAGGCCTGTTCGAGGAGTACGCCTCGTTCGGACGCGGACACGGTCACGATCTCGCGCCGTATGACCTCTACCACGAAGTGCGCGGGCTGCGCTGGCCCGTCGTAAACGGGCAGGAGACGAGGTGGCGATATCGTGAGGGATACGACCCCTATGTGAAACCCGGCGAAGGGGTGAAGTTCTACGGCCAACCAGACGGCAAGGCGGTCATCCTGGCAGTGCCCTACGAGCCGCCGGCGGAATCACCCGACGAGGAGTTCGATTTCTGGCTGGTGACAGGGCGAGTGCTCGAACACTGGCATTCCGGATCGATGACCATGCGAGTGCCCGAACTCTACAGGGCGTTCCCCGGCGCGCGCTGCTTCATGAACGCCGACGACGCCCGCAAGCGCGGCCTCAACCAGGGCGCAGAAGTCCGTATCGTCTCGCGGCGCGGCGAGATCCGTTCGCGCGTCGAAACCCGCGGCCGCAACCGTATGCCTTCCGGCGTCATCTTCGTCCCCTGGTTTGATGCCAGCCAATTGATCAACAAGGTCACCCTCGACGCAACCGATCCCATCTCCAAACAAACGGATTACAAGAAATGCGCGGTCAAGATTCTCCCCGTCGCCATTTGAGGCGGCCTGAATGGGTGGCAGTCGCTGCTTGCGTAGTGATATTTGTCGCGACCACCGCAATTGGTCAGGTAGTGACGCAAAAGGTTCCGCAGCTCGAAGGCCCGACGCCTGCCATGGAAACGGGTGCTGCTGCTATGTTGCCGAAATGGGTTGTCGACGACCAGCGCAAGATGCGCGCATACCCCGACCAGCCACCGATAATCCCTCACTCCATCGAGGGATATGAACTTTCGGTCAACGCGAACCGATGCCTCTCTTGCCACAAGCGCGAGTTCACGCAGGATTCCGGCGCGCCGATGATCAGTGTGACTCATTATATGACCCGTGACGGCCAGATGATCGCGGACGTTTCGCCGCGGCGATATTTCTGCACAGCCTGTCACGTTCCACAAGCGGATACCCAACCTTTGGTACACAGCACCTTCAAGGACATGAGCGAACTGGGTTTCAAGCCGGCGGGAAGCGAGTGACGCGATGATCGCATGGATAAGGAAAGCCATTCTTTGGGCTTGGCGGATCATGATCACTCCAGCCGGGACGCTCGGCCTTGGCTTTCTTACGCTGGGCGGCTTCATCGGCGGCGTCTTGTTCTGGGGCGCGTTCAACACGGCGCTCGAACTCACCAACACCGAAAAATTCTGCACTTCATGTCATGAGATGCGCGACAACGTTTATCAGGAGCTTACGCGAACGATCCATTTTTCAAATCGCTCCGGCGTGCGGGCGACCTGCCCGGACTGTCACGTGCCGCATCAATGGACGGATAAGATCGCCCGCAAGATGCAGGCATCGAAAGAGGTGTGGGGAAAGATCTTCGGCACGATCAGCACGCGGTCGAAATTCCTCGAAAAACGCCTTGAACTTGCACAGCACGAATGGGCACGGATGGAGGCCAACGACAGTCTGGAGTGCCGGAATTGTCATTCCTCCATTGCTATGGACTTCCAGAAACAGACGCAGCGGGCGGCGGAAATCCACACTCGATATCTTCTTTCAGGTCAAGCAACTTGCATCGATTGCCACAAGGGCATCGCGCACGAACTGCCAAACATGGAGGGAATTGATCCGGGATGGCGAATTCCGAAGGAACTCGAAGGAAAGAAGATGGCAACGAGTAACCCAATCGAAGAACTTCGACAGGCTCTGGTCAAGGTCCACGATTGGTAGACCACTCGCCGTCGATGTCAGAGAGCAACCGTTCGTTTCCTTCATAAGATGCGCGTCGATCCGTCTTACGGTTTCGCGTCTCTTGTGGCGACGTCTGGGAAAGCTGGCGCAACTGTTTCACAGCTTCCGCCAGGGGTAGGGCCTGCGGCTGGTGGATCGACGCAAGCGCCGTCAGTGATCTGATCTGTTCGATCGCCGAACAAAGGGTTCGCGTTCGATCGGCAAGGGAACATGTTCGGCAGGTATGACCGAGCCAGGCACACCGACGCGGCGGCCGATTTTAGCTGTGTCAACATGGTCGCCCACCGCATCGACGATGCCGACGATCTCGTGACCTGGAATGAGCGGTAGCTTTGATTGAGGCAGATCGCAATCGATCAAGTGAAGATCCGTGCGACAGACGGCGCAGCCTTCGATGCTGATACGGATTTCACCGGCACGCGGCAACGGAAGCTGCCGTTCGACAGCGATCAGCGGCTCGGGGATCCTTGACGGAGATCAATGTGGACGCCGCGGGAAGGCCTAAGCTGCGAGCTCACAGTTCAACGATCTTCGAAGGAGACATCCGATGAGCTACAAGACCATTCTCAGCGTGACCGGGATCAATCAGTCCGACAGTGACCTGCGGGCATCGGCCGAGCTATGCGCTTCCGCCGGCGCACATCTCTCCGGCTTGGTCGTCGCGTTGGCCGCATCGCCACCGATTGGTGAATATGCTGCCGCCGTATCGATTGACTGGCTCGAAGAGCGCAACCGCGAAATTGCGAAGCTTGACGAACGAGCGGAAGATGCCAAGGGCTTGCTTGCCCAAGCCGGCATCTCATTCGATGTCGACACGATGTACACGGAGATTGCATGGTCCGACGAGGAAATCGCTCAGCGGGCCTCCTATGCCGACATCACACTCCTTGGACCCGGCCTTAAACTGGACCCGGAACTGCGGGCACGTGCCATCGACGGCTGCCTTTTCAAGTCCGCGCGGCCCGTTCTTCTCGTTCCAAAGCGCGGCAAGCCAACGCTTTCCCCCCGGACGATCATACTTGCCTGGGACTCCCGTCTGGAAGCAGCCAGGGCAGCGCGCGAAGCAATCGACGTCATGAAAGGCGCTGACTCGGTTCATGTGACCCTGGTTGACCCTCGGGCATCTTCCGCGAGAAACGGAGAGGAACCCGGTGCCGATGTCGCCGCCTATCTTGCGCGGCATGGGATCGAGGTCACTGTCGACCGGTTGGCGAGCGGCGGCCGTCCCATTGACGAAATCCTCAATCAGCATGCGCTTGATGTTTCGGCCGATCTGATCGTGATGGGGGGCTATAGTCATTCTCGTCTGAGGGAACGCATCTTCGGCGGGGTCACGAAGGCGATCGTCGAGGAATCGAGCGTTTCCGTTTTGATGATCCACTGATGCCGGTTTGCCAGGTGCCGACCCGGTTGTGCGACCGGGTCGGCACTTGTCTTTATGGGCTGCAAGAGATCATCACTCTGCGGGCTAATTGCCCCCGTTCACCGCCATTCTTCCGGTGACCTCGACGACATCAATTCCGTAAAACAGGTGAAGGGAAGCGCTTGCGATCGGTTGCGGTGTCGGCTTCGATGCTCCTGGTTCCCACCAATTTATGTACCGTTCAAGAATTGACCAGGCATGAAGCCGCTGGTCGTGCCATTGATCGGTGTCCGGAAACTCTTGATATTTCCCGTAAATGACGACGCTTCTCCAGGCGGAACCGCGCGAGAACTCATCGACCTCGACGCAGACGTGGGGATTTTCGCGCATCCAGTCGACTTTCTGTCCTGCATGGAGAAACTGTAAAGGCAATTGCCGTCAAGGGCGTAATAAATGGGGATAACATAAGGCCGGTCATTTCTGGAGCAGGCCAACCGTCCCAGGCGGCTGGCTGAAATCAGGGCGACGCATTCCGAGCGCGTCATTTCCTTGACCATCATGGCATTTGGCTCCTTTTCGGCACCAGGTTTCGCTATGGCAATATTGGCACGAAAAACATCACTTCATTTTGATCCGGCGCAAAGACATTCGGCATCGGTCTCCTGAGAATAGCAGAACATCGCGCGCTTAAGGAGCGAGCCTACGGCACCAAAAGGGAGAATTGCCATGAACGACATGGAACTGCGTCAGGATATTCTGGATGAGCTTTCATTCGAGCCAAGCCTCGAGGCCGAGCACATCGGTGTCGCCGTCGACAACGGTGTTGTGACGCTTACCGGGCATGTCGGTAGCTACGCGGAGAAGACGACGGCTGAACGTGTGGTACAACGCATCAAGGGAGTGCGTGCCATCGCGCAGGATATCGAAGTCAGATTTCCCGAAGACAAGAAGACGGCCGACGACGAGATCGCCGGGCGCGCCGCGAAGATAATCGCGTGGGACGCGGCCCTTCCGGACGGAAAAATTCATATTAAAGTTCAAAAGGGATGCGTGACGCTATCGGGTCAGGTCGACTGGCACTTCCAAAGCGCTGCAGCCGAAAACGCTGTGTGCAAACTCTCCGGCGTTTCGGGTGTCCACAATATGTTGACAATCCGCCCGCGCGTCGACATTGCCAGCATCAAAAATTCCATCGAAACCGCGCTCACGCGAAATGCGGAGATTGAGGCAGACGGCATCAACGTCGATGTTTCCGGGGGGAAGGTGACGTTGAACGGCAGGGTCAATACATGGCGGGAACGCACCACGGCAGAACGTGCTGCCTGGTCCGTGCCAGGCGTCACAGCGGTCGAAGATCGGCTGGTCGTCATTTGACCGATGGCGCGCGACAGGCGATTTGCGGCCTACTCACCGTAGCGCCCGCATTGCATTGAGGATGACGGCGAGATCGATGATCTCTTGCAGGAGCGCGCCCTGGACCGGCGGCAGGTAACCGAAAGCCGCCAGAGACATTGCGGCCAACGACAGGCCGAGACCGGCAATCACACTTTGCCGCGCGATTGCAAGCGTCCGGTGCGAAATCGCGATCGCCTGTGCGAGAGGTGTAAGCTTGTCGATGAGCAGGACCACGCCGGCAGCCTCCGAGGAGGCTGCCGCACCGCGTGCGCCCATGGCCACGCCGACATCCGCAGATGCCAGGGCTGGGGCGTCATTCACCCCATCACCGACCATCATCACAGGACCGGATCGACGAGCGGCGAGAACGGCCTTCACTTTCTGCTCCGGCGTAAGGTCTGCGAGAACCTGATCCATTCCCAAACCGTCGCTGATGACGGACGCAACGTCGAGACGATCTCCCGTTGCAAGAATGATTTTTGTAATCCCTGCCTCCCGGAAGCGGGCAACGGCTGTGGAAGCGTCCGTTCTGACCTGATCGGCCATGACGATTATTCCGGCAACGATGCCGTCAATTGCGATCGCCACAACCATCTGGCCCGGGTTTCCATCCGAGCGGAACGATCTCGGATCGCCTTCGTTGCTGTTGGCGGCAACGTAACCACTTCCTCCAATGACGACCTTTCTCCCATCGACGAGGCCTTCCAGTCCTGCCCCAGCTTCTTCTCTAACATTGGCGGGCGCCGAGAGCAGCAGTCCGCGCTTGCCGGCAGCGGCGACGAGCGCTGCCGCCATCACATGGTTTGAAGCCTGGTCCAGCGATGCTGCGAGCCGAAGAAGTTCCGCGGCCGAGATCCAGGCAGCCGCACGGATTTCCACGATTTCCGCAGAACCCAAGGTCAACGTGCCGGTCTTGTCGAGCACAGCCACACGCACGCGGCTGAGCGCCTCAAGAATATCGCCTCCCTTTATCAATACCCCGATTTTCGCGGAGCGGGAGAGACCGGAAACGAGCGCAATCGGTACGGCAAGGATCAAGGGGCAGGGGGTGGCGACAACAAGGACCGCCAGTGCGCGGCGAGGCTCGCCGGACAGAAGCCATGCTGCGACGGACAACCCAACCGTCAGAAGGAGAAAGACGACGGCATAGCGATCAGCCAAGCGCGCCATCGGCGCCTTGCTTTTCTGCGCGGCCTCCACCAGCCGCACGATGCCTGCATAGGTGCTCTCGGCCGCCGGACGGAGGACCTGCATGTCAAAGGCGCGACCGAGCGAGGTACTGCCGCTCAGGACTTCATCCCGCGGCCCGCGCTCGACGGGGAGGGACTCACCGGTCAGGGCCGACTGATCCAGCAGGGCGGATCCCCTCACGATCGAACCATCGACAGGTATAACCTCACCCTGTCGAACCAGAAGTCGGTCACCAGGAACCAGTGAGGAGATGGGCACCTCCTCCAGTCGGTCACCACTGTAACGTATCGCCCTTTTCGGGACCCGTTCGAGCAATGCGGTCATCTCTTTCGCCGCGCGGCCGGATGCAAACGCTTCGAGCATTTGTCCGCTGGCATACATAAGTGCAACGACGTTTGCGGCCAGCGTTTCGCCGAACGCCAGAGCCACAGTCATGGAGAGAGCGGCAATCAGGTCCAGGCCGAAATCGCCGCGAAAAAGGGAGTTGCCGGCGGTCGAAAGCAGTAAAGCCAATATGGGAACTGTCGCGCTTCCCCACACGAGTAGCGATGAAGAGGGCATGTCCATGAATTGAAGTGCGAATCCGCCAACCAGCCCGATCAGGGCAACCGCGACCAAGAGCGATCGCCTATGATCTGATAGCCAGCTCACGATGGCGTAACGACGGAAATGGAGTGGCATCGGTGCCTCGTGCACATACCGGGCCTTCCGCAAACACTAATTTTCAGCACCGGTTGGCAGATATTACCGTTCTTAGTCGGGACGCGGCAAACGCTTCGTGGGGCCTGCACGGGGGAGGGCCTTGCATGACCTTTTCATGATGGCCGTCAGCGCGATCCCGGAAGGCCCGCCGTTGCGATCTCCATAGCACCGGCCATCAGCATGCGCCGCATGGCGAAATCGAATGTCATCGTGCGGCAAATGCAGGCAGTCGAATCGCTTGGGTCATGTACCATGATCGCAGCCGACAAGACGGGCACGCTGACCCGCAACGAGTTGACCGTGACGGATATTCTCCTGCCGGACGGAACGAAGCTGTCATGCGAGGCGGGAGCGGATCTTGACGCCTGCCGCATTCATGGCCCGGGAGCACCTCGGATCAGGCGCGTGATATGGCGCTTGCCTTCTCAAGGCTGCGGCCCTGCCGAATGAAGGCAGGCTCACGAAAGAAAGCGACGGCTGGAAGGGCGTTGGTGACACCGTCGATGTCGCTCTGCTTGCCGCGTGCCTTCGTCTTTGTCGCGGGAGGTATTCCAGCGTGAACGATGGCCCGAGCGTCTCTCGGCGAGCCTCGGCTGGCGAAGCTTCGCCACAAGGGCTTTTGTCGGAAAACCGGGGGTAGGGGTTGTCCACTTCAGCCTTTCTGGCTCGCGTCTCCCGTTGCAGGGCAGACGCGACAGTTATCGCTTAGGCAGCATGACACGGCCAGCGTTACGGATCGTCAGCGCCGAGTCCGCCATTTGAGCAACAAGCCCAGCTGCCATCGCGCCGTTGAGAGCCTCGGTGTATTCCGCCCCTTCGAGTCCATGCTTTTTTGAATGACTTTCCACCGCGCCGCGTGTGGCGGTCGGTGAAACGCCCCATCGGGCATTATGGAAGGCGTTGACGATGATCTGGTATTTTTCGTCTAAGGTCATGGTGTCACTCCGGTACGGTTGCCATGCTGCTATCAGTAAACTTGCCCAGTAGATAGGCTTGTTCGGCGGCAGACCGGATCGCGAGAGCGATAGGCAGCCTATTCCATCATTAGCCTTTGGCCGTGTTAGAGGTGCCTCACCCAATGCTCCTCGGACACGATGGAGATGGGGTAACCTTGGGCGCCATTCGGCAGCCTGAAGAATCCTGTTGCCGAATGACGAGTGTTTTCAAGAGCCGGTTGCATGTACCTCGATAACGAGGACATTGGTTTTCTGAGTGATGCCGCGTTCGTCGTGAGGCGGTTCAGCAAACAATCAGCTACGCGTGACACCGACGAGCCTTCGAGCTGTAGCGGCATTCTTGACGGTGTGCGCGATCTTTTTGAGGAAGGCGGGACTGAAACTGCCGAGCGGCGTGATTGACTCGAAATCAAAGGCCTTGTCGAGTTCGACCCAGACAGGCGCAGCAGGCGCGACCCTTCACAACGCGGCGGGTTTGCGCTAGAAGTCGCCCGAAATCCGGTCGCAGCCCACCCGGTCAAAACAAGGGATCCTATGTTATGAAAACCATCGTCATCTGCTCCGGCGGATTGGACTCCATTTCGCTTGCCCATAAGGTCGCCGCGGAACATCGGCTTGTTGGCCTTCTCTCCTTCGACTATGGACAGCGGCATCGCAAGGAACTGGATTTCGCCGCCACCTGCGCCAAACGGTTGGGGGTCGCGCATCAGATCATCGACATCCGGAATATCGGCAGCCATCTCACCGGTTCGGCGCTGACCGACGATGTCGATGTCCCGGACGGGCACTATGCCGAGGAGACGATGAAAGCCACCGTCGTTCCGAACCGGAACGCGATCATGCTCGCCATCGCTTTCGGCCTGGCCGCCGCGCAGAAGGCCGATGCCGTTGCCGTCGCCGTGCATGGCGGCGATCATTTCATCTATCCCGACTGCCGGCCGGGCTTCATCGACGCGTTTCAGGCGATGCAGAACCAGGCGCTCGACGGCTACGCAAGCGTCACGCTCTATGCGCCCTACGTCACCATCTCCAAGGCGGACATCGTCACGGATGGTGCAAAGAACGGCACGCCGTTTGCTGACACCTGGTCATGCTACAAGGGTGGTACGCGCCATTGCGGCCGTTGTGGAACCTGCGTCGAACGGCGAGAGGCTTTTCATCTCGCGGGGGTCGACGATCCGACTGAGTACGAGGATCCCGATTTCTGGCTGGCCGCCACTTCGGGCTTCCGTGCCGAAGAGGTGAAATGATGTTCCGCATCACCAAGGAATTTCACTTCTCCGCCTCGCATCAGCTGACCCATCTGCCGGCCAATCACCAATGCGCCCGGCTGCACGGACACAACTATATCGTCGAGGTAGAGCTTTCGTCTGATGAACTCGATGAAAACGGTTTTGTCAGGGATTATCATGAACTCGCGCCGCTAAAGCACTATATCGATGAGCGTTTCGACCATCGGCATCTGAATGACGTTCTCGGCCACGACCGTGTGACGTCGGAATGGCTGGCAAAGCATTTCTTTGACTGGTGCAAGCAGCGCCTGCCGGAAACCTCGGCCGTTCGCGTCAGCGAAACGCCTAAAACCTGGGCGGAATACCGACCATGACCGTCGGCCGTGAGACGCACATCCGCGTCAGCGAAATCTTCGGACCGACGATCCAGGGGGAGGGCGTCCTGATCGGCCAGCCAACCGTCTTTGTCCGCACCGGCGGCTGCGATTACCGCTGTTCGTGGTGCGACACGCTGCATGCGGTCGACAGTGACTATCGCGATCAATGGCGCCCGATGTCGACCGACGAGATTTGGCAGGAGGTGACCCGGCTTACCGGCAACAGGCCGCTGACGGTATCGCTGTCAGGCGGCAACCCGGCGATCCAGCCGCTCGGTCCGCTCATCAAGCGCGGACACCGCGAGGGCTATCGCTTCGCGCTGGAGACGCAAGGGAGCATTGCGAAGGATTGGTTCGCTGATCTTGACGTTCTAGTGTTGAGCCCGAAACCGCCCTCAAGCGGCATGGAAACGGATTGGGACGCATTCGACGCCTGTTTGCGAATGGCGGCGGAAAAGCCGCAGATTGCACTGAAAGTCGTCGTCTTCGACGATCAAGACTACCGCTACGCCCGCATGGCTGCCGCGCGCCATCCCGATCTTCCGGTCTACCTTCAGCCCGGCAACCACACGCCGCCGCCGCCCGATGACGACGATGCAAAGGTCGATGTCGATGGCATCATGGACCGGATGCTCTGGCTGGTTGACAAGGTGACGGAAGACCGCTGGTTCGAGGCGCGGGTGCTGCCCCAGCTGCACGTGCTTCTCTGGGGCAACAAGCGCGGCGTTTGACGTTTTCCTTCGCAGATGAAGATCGAAGTCGAAGCTACCTTTGGCTCTCTCGTCGGGCGGAAAAGGTTGACGAAGAGGCGGCTCACGGCGATTCGCTGTCTCTTGGTTTTAGAGTACCATTTTTGGGGTGGATACCCCATTCTGGCGCTGTGGCAGTTCCTCGGGGACGCCTCACGCCAACGGCAACCGGGCGATCAATACGGCCCTCAGTCTCACCCTTGTCTGCCTCCCTCGCTCAAAATTAGGGATAACGGATGACAGTCGCGCTCTGGATGTCGCCATAGCCGCTCATCGGCCGGCCTCATCGGTCCTCGCATAGGCGTCGACCGCGGGCTCGAATTCGTCGAACAGTTCGCGCGGCATCGTTTCGAGCGTGCCGACTGAACAGGCGTCGGATTGCCGCATCAGCCGCTCGTAGTCGTCGATGTTGAGAAGCACGAGGCGCGGTTTGTTGCGTTGCGTGATCGTGACCGGATGGCGCAACGCCTCGGCAATGATATCGCCGGATTTCCGGGAAAGATCGCTTGTCGAATAGGACCGAACGTTACGAGGCATGCTTATTCCCTGGATGTCTGTGCCGACGCGACTTTCTACAGACGCAAATACAGCATTTTCAGCATTGTTGTGAAAGCTGTCTCTTTCAGCGATTTGGCCCGCCTGTGTGGCGGGCCAATTGGGCGGGATTTTAGTCCCGGGGGGCGGGACCAGATGAATTTGTAGCCGTTATCGCCTTCGACCTCGAGCGTGGCGTGGATCGGATCCGGAAAGGTTGGGTCGTCCAGCTTGGTCGAGAGGTAGTCGCGGCTCGCTGCCGGACGCGGTAAGGGCAAGGGCGGGGTTGTACCCTTCTTCAGATAACGACAAACCCGTCGATTTTCGGCGGGGTTGTCTTCGCAACGGGCAACAGGACACCCGAGGAATGGGTCAGGTGCGTGGCATTCCCGCGGGTCTTAGATGTTTGCGCAGTGCCGCGATGCGGAAGATCGCGTTTGCCGCGCCGTAACCGCGATACCCTCTGCGCTCGACAATCTCGAAGAAGAAGCCTTCCGTGAAGGTCGGGCTATAGAGCTGGAAATACTCGCCGTGCTCGTCCCGGTCGTAGAGAATGTTGTGTGACCTCAGCCTCTCGCTCATCTGCGGATCGAGCCCGAAGCGTGCTTCGAGATCGTCGTAGTAATTCGGCGAGATCGCCAAGGAGACAAAGCCGTTTGCAGATAGCGCGGCCGCCGTTGCAAAGATATCGTTCGTCCTGAAAGCCAGATGCTGGATGCCGGAGCCAAAAGTCTCGGCGATGAAGCGGCCGGCGAGCGTGTTGCGGTTCTCGGCGCCGTTCATGGTGATGCGTAGCGACCCTGCGACATTTTCCACGACCTGACTGCGCACGATACCGGATGGGTCGATGATGTCGACGACCGGCGTCTTGTGGGCCTCCAGCAAGGATGTGTAGAAGAGCAGCCATGTCAGCAGTTCGTCATACTGCATGGTCTGGGCGACGTGATCGATTGCTTCCAGGCCGGCGGGTGTGACCGTGGATGTGCCGGCAACCGGCTCGAACTCGATATCCCATATCCGGGCAAGCGCACTTTTGCGGTCGAGGAAATAGACGATGCCGCCGCCGACGCCCCGTACCGCCGGCATTTCGATTTCGTCGGGGTCCAGCGGCTGTTCGAACGGTTCGGCGCCAAGCGCCACCGCGCGACGTCGCGCCGCTTGCGCGTCGTCGACGAATAGGCCCATGGCATAAGCGGACGTGCCATGCACGAGGTAGGAGGAGGCGGCAAAGCCGCGGCTTTCCGTGTTGACGACAAGATTGATGCCACCCTGGCGGAAGACCGTGACGCTCTTGGTCTTGTGCTTCGCTGCCTTGCGGAATCCGAGTGCCGCGATCAGCCCTTCGAGCTGGGGCGCTTCGGCCTCATCGATGGCGAATTCGATGAAGGCGACGCCCTCAACGGTAACTCGCCCCGGCATCTCCGGCACTGCAAGGACACTTTCCGGTACCGCCCGTCGCACCTGGTCGCCGAGATAGACCAGTGATCGGCGCCCGTCGACGGCGATGGCGCTGGCATTGCCGCCGCGGAACTGGTCGTTGAAGATTTCCAGCGAAAGATAGCCGTCATAACCGGTGGCGGCGACCGCCTTCATGAAATCGAGCACGGGAAGGTCGCCTTCGCCCGGCATGTTGCGGAAATGCCGGCTCCAGTACAAGAGGTCCATGTCGATCAGCGGCGCGTCGGCGAGCTGGATGATGAAGATCTTTTCCTTCGGGATCGAGCGGATCGAGTTGACGTCGACCTTGCGCGACAGCGTGTGGAAGCTGTCGAGGATCAGACCGACATTCGGGTGATCTGCGCGGCGGACGATCTCCCAGGCATCGCGATGGTCGTTGATGTGGCGACCCCAGGCCAACGCCTCATAGCCGACCTTGAGGCCGCGTTTGGCGGCCCGTTCGCCGAGTTCATGAAAATCCGCCGCCGCACGGTCGAGCCCGCCAATTGCGGCCGACGAGACATTCGAGCAGACGAGCACCAGGTCGGTGCCCATTTCCTGCATCAGGTCGAACTTGCGCTCGGCGCGATCGAAGGTGCGGCTGCGCAGCGGCTCGGGCATGCCCTCGAAATCGCGGAACGGCTGGAACAGGGTGATCTCCAGCCCGTAGTCGCGCACCATCCGGCCGACCTGCCGGGGGCTCTCGTCGAACACCAGGAAATCGTTCTCGAAGATCTCGACACCGTCGAAGCCGGCCTTCGCGATGGCGTCCAGCTTGTCCTTGAGATCACCGCTCAGCGAGACGGTGGCGATCGAGGTCTTCATCCTGTGCTCCTTGACGCTTTTGTGATCAGGCTGTGAGTGCCTTGAAATGGGTGAGCATGCGGGCAGCATCCGGCTCGCGTCCGGTAAACAACCGGAAGGCGCCGACAGCCTGGAAAACGGCCATGCCGCCGCCATCGAGCGTTTTGCAGCCACGCCGTCGGGCCTCCGCGAGAAGCTCGGTCTCCAAAGGGAAGTAGACGATCTCTGCAACCCAGTGGCGGGGTTCGAGCAGTGCCGCCGGAAGGGGCAAGCCGGGATATCTCGCCATGCCTGTCGGCGTCGCGTGGATCAGTCCGGCCGCCTTTCTCATTGCCAAGGACAGATCAGCTTCAGCCCGGATGTCAGCATCGGGGAAAAGGGCGGACAGGCTCGTGGCCAGGGCATCTGCGCGATCCATGTCCTGGTCGAAAACCAGGAGCGACGTGAGGCCGAGCGAGAGGATTGCGTAGGCGGTCGCCACACCGGCTCCGCCGGCGCCGAGCTGTAGGGCAGACGACAGGTCCGCATCGGGCAGACCGCGGCGAAAGCTCTCGGCGAAACCCCACCAGTCGGTGTTGTGGCCGTAGCGGCGGCCGCCCTTCAAGACGACCGTGTTGACTGCGCCAAGATCGCGGGCCTCGTTTGAAAGCTCATCGAGAAACGGTATGACCAGTTGCTTGCACGGATGGGTGATGTTCAGTCCGGCAAGGCCCTTGAGTTCCGCGTCCCGCAAGAGCTGCGGCAGATCCGCCGGCGTTGCGCCGCGCTGGTTGAGGTCGATCAGCTCATATTCATAGGACAAGCCCTGTGCTGCGCCTTCGCGCATATGCATTGCAGGGGTGAGCGACGCCTGGATGCCGGCGCCGATCAATCCGGCCTTCAACGGTTTGAGGAGTGTCTCGGTCATCGCAACTGGTTCCATTGATCGGGGAAGGCCGGCCCGCGGTCTACGCGGGCCGGCGACAGGCTTACTGCCCACGCAGGGTTTGAAGTTCCTTGAACAGGGCAGCGACTGTATCGGCACCGATTTCGGTGCTGAACTTGTCGATCACCGGCTTGACCGCTTCACGCAGCTTCTGTGTCTCTTCAGCGGAGAGTTCGCTGACTTCCATCCCGGTCGCCTTGATCTCCGTGATCGCCTTCGCGTCGAGTTCGCGCGAGACCTTGCGCTGGTAGTCGCGGGCCTCTGTGGCGGCCGACTGGAAGACCGCCTTCTCCTCGTCGTTGAGGCCGTCCCAGAACTTCTTGCTGATCAGGACGATCTGCGGGTTGTACTGGTGACGGGTCACCGTCATGTACTTCTGCACTTCGTAGAACTTGGCATTGAGGATGTTGGCTGCAGGGTTTTCCTGGCCATCCACCGTGCCGGTTTCGAGCGCGGTGTAGAGCTCGGTATAGGGCAGTGGCACCGCATTGGCGCCAAGGGTGTTGAACAGCTCGATCGGGATCGGCGACTGGATCGTGCGGATCTTCAGGCCCTTGATATCCTCAAGCTTGGTGACCGGATGGCGGTTGTTGGTGAGATTGCGGAAGCCGAGCTCCCAATAGGCAAGGCCAACCAGGCCGGTGGCGGGCAGGCGCTCCATCAGGCCGGTGCCGAAAGCGCCGTCCATCACCTTGTCGGCTTCCTCGCCATTGTTGAAGAGGAAGGGCAGATCGACAGCGCCGAACTCTTTTACATTGCCCGCGAGAATGCCGGCGTTCAGCACCGTCATCTCGATCACGCCGCCCTGGAGCGCCGAAACGGTCTGCACGTCGCCGCCCAGCACGCCGCCGGGGAAGAGCTTGACCTCGATCTTGCCGCCACTCTTTGCCGAGACCAGTTCGGCAAATTTCTCCATTCCGGTTACCTGCGGGTGGCCCTTGTTGTTGGCGGCTGCGAATTTGAGCTGGTGCTCGCGGATTTCGGCAAGTGCCGGACCGGCGGTCAGCAATGCGAAGGGTACGGCAAGGCCAAGGGCCAGTTTCATCAGTCTATTCAACATGTCTTCCTCCCAGATTTGGCCGGGTTCTCCCATCGGCCGGTTGAATTTGCACGCTTTAGTGTCCGAACCAGGAGACCGGGACGGTCACCAGTTGCGGGAACAGGACGAGCAGCAGAAGCACGATCAGTTCGGCGATCAGGAAAGGCATCACGCCCTTCATCAGCTCTTCCATGTTCAGTTTGGATACGCCGCAGATCACGTTCAGGACCGTGCCGACCGGCGGCGTGATCAGGCCGATTGCGTTGTTGATGATGAAAATGACGCCGAAATAGACCGGATCGATGCCCGCCTGCTTGATGATCGGCATCAGCACCGGCGTCATTATGAGAATGGTCGGCGTCATGTCCATCGCGGTGCCGACGAGGACGACCAGGCCCATGATCGCAAGCAGCAGGAGCGTCTGATTGTCCATCAGCGGTTCGACGAGCCTTGCCAGGTCGCCGGGAACGTCCGCGACCGTGATCAGCCAGGCGGAAACGGCAGCGCAGGCGACCAGGAACATCACAACCGCGGTAATCTTCGCCGCCGCCACAAAGACGTGGAACAGCTTGGCGGGCGGCAGCTCGCGGTAGATCACCATCGACACGAAGAGAGAGTAGACCGCTGCGACGACGCCGGCTTCCGTCGGGGTGAAGACGCCGAACTTCAGCCCGACAATGATGATCAGCGGCAGCATGAGCGCCCAGATGCTGTCGAGGAATGCCTTCAGCCGCACCGCACCGCTTTGCTTTGCGGGCAGAGCGAACTGCTCCTTGCGAGCCACGATCATCCAGGTGGCGCAGAGCGCTGCGGCAATCATCAGCCCGGGAAAAATGCCGGCGAGGAACAGCTTGGTAATCGAAACGCCGCCGACCACGCCATAGAGGATGAAGCCGATGGAGGGCGGGATGATCGGGCCGATAATGGACGCCGATGCAAGGAGGCCGCCGGTGCGGGCCGGATCGTGACCGGACTTCAGCATCATCGGGAACAGCAGCGCGCCGAGTGCGGCCGCATCCGCCACCGCCGAGCCGGACAGGCTCGAAAGAATACAGGCTGCGAAGATTGCCACGAAACCCAGGCCGCCGCGGATATGGCCGACCATGGCCATGGCGAGCTCGACGATGCGGCGCGACAGGCCACCCGTGTTCATGACTTCACCGGCCAGAAGGAAGAACGGCACTGCCATCAGCGGAAAGCTGTCTGCGCCGTTCAGGACGTTCTGCGCGACGATCTGCGCGTCGAACAGGCCGAGATACATCATTAGCGCAACGCCGCTGATGATCAGTGCGAAAGCAATCGGCACGCCGAGCGCCATGGGGCCAAGCAGGGCGCCGAGAAAAATCGTGACAGTCATGGCGCGCTCCTCAGGGTTTCACAACAGGCTGGACCAGCGCCGGAGCGACATGGTCGTCGAGAGCGAGTTGGTCTTCGCTGTCGCGCACCAACAAGGCGGTCGTTACGTCGATCCGCCCGGTGGCGACCGCAAAGGCGTCCCAAAGGATGATCAGGAACGCGGGAATGCCGAAGGCAAGCCCGGCACCGTAGAAGACACCCATCGAGATACCGGTGGCGGGGGCTGCGACATGCAGGTTGATCACTGCCTGCGCCCAGCTTCCACTGATCATCAGCCACGTCGCCCACAGCATCAGCGCGTGGCCCGCAAGGACTGCGGCTTTCGCGCCAAGGGGAGGCAGCCGCCGAAGCAGGGAATCGACGCCGAGATGGGCATGCTCGCGCATGGCGACGACGGCGCCAAGGAAGGTCAGCCAGACAAAGAAGATACGCGACAGTTCTTCGGAATAGGTGATGCCGGTGTTCAAGGCATAGCGCAGGACGACGTTGCCGAAGACGAGCACGACCATGCCGGCAAGCAGCAGCGCCATCGCGACCTTCACCACCAGAAAACAGAATTCGATTATCCGGACCATTCGCTCCTCCCAAGCGGTTGCCGTCTTGCGATCTTCATGGCCGTCATCGGTCAGGACAGGCTTGCTGCAAGGCGGATGCGACGATCACTCCTCCAAGCTTTCGTCCCATTCCTCTAAAATGTACTAACTAGTTCGGATGTCAAGTGCGATCTCTTGAAAGACACCGCCAAGCCCAATAAGACTGTCGTCAGCACGCGGAACGGAGCCCTCGTGCAACGCGTTGGTCTTTTTGTCTTTCGCGTTGAAAATCAGGACTGTAGCGGGGGAGGGAACAGCTCGGAATGGCGGCGCGAGAAAACGGACGCAAAAACGATCCACAGCGAACGAAGGAAGATATCCTGATTGTCGCCACCGAGGAGTTTGCCACCCATGGCCTCGCCGGCGCACGCGTAGATGCTATTGCCGAGAAGACCCGAACCTCCAAACGGATGATCTACTATTATTTCGACAGCAAGGAGGGGCTCTATCTTGCCGTTCTCGAGCGCTCGTACCGGAAAATCCGCACGCTCGAAGAGGATCTGAAACTATCGAGCCTGGAGCCGGAGGAAGCCCTGAGAACGCTGGTATCCACCACGTTCGATCATGACGAGACCAATCCCGATTTCGTGCGCCTTGTCAGCATTGAAAACATCCATCACGCCGCACATATGCTACGTTCCGAAGCGATCCGCGATCTCAACGTTTCGGTGATTGAGACAATCGCGGCGATTCTTGATCGCGGCGTTGCACAGGGCGTGTTCCGCCGCAATGCGGACCCGATCGACATCCATATGCTGATCAGCGCCTTCTGCTTCTTCCGGGTGTCGAACCGCTACACCTTCGGAACCATCTTCCGTCGTGATCTGTCGGAACCCGAAACGGCGCAGCGGCATAAGGCGCTGATCGCCGACGCCGTCATAAGCTATTTGAAGGCCTGAGTTGGGGCGCTATCCGGGAGCGCCACTTAGCCTGCGGCCAAGAAGCGCCAGCCCGATCAGCGCGAAAAGAGCAAAGGCGGCTCCAACCAGGAATGTGCCCTGTGGCCCTGCCATGTCCCACAGTACGCCGGCGATGACGCTGGCGAGCAGCAAAGCCAGGCCGGTGACGAGGTTGAACATGCCGAAGCCGGTACCGCGAAGCTCGGCTGGCGCGGCGTCGGCAATCAGAGTTGCAAACAGGCCCTGGGTGAACCCCATGTGCAGCCCCCACAACACGACGCCGATGATCAGGCCGGGGAGGCCGGGCACGAATGCAAGCAGCACGTCCGCCGCCACAAGCATGAGAAGGCCGATTGCCAGCATGGCCACCCGGTTTACGCGGTCTGACAAGGCTCCCGCGGGATAGGCCGACAGCGCGTAGGCGATGTTCATCACGACGAGGACTGCCGGAGTAAGCATCAACTGTAGACCGTCCGACTGAGCCCGCAGTAGCAGGAACGCCTCGCTGAAGCGGGCAAGGGTAAACACGGTGGCGACGACGACAACCCACCAATAGCCCGGGCCGAGGCCGACGAGTTCGTCGCGATGCAACGGCATGCGGACGCGGCGCAATCCTTCTGGTCGCTTCGGCTCCTTCACCGCGACGACCAAGAGCGCAACGGCCAGTAACGCCGGAATGACAGCGACCCAGAACACTGCCTGGAAGTGATCCGCCGTCAGCCACATCAGGCCGATGGCGAGAAGCGGCCCGAGAAAGGCTCCGATCGTGTCGAGCGATTGGCGCAGGCCGAAACTTGCGCCACGCAAATGCGGTGGAGCGATGTCGGCCACCAACGCATCGCGCGGCGCGCCGCGAATGCCCTTGCCCACCCGATCGATGAAGCGCGCGGCAACCAGCCAACCCACCGTTGGGGCGAGTGGAAAGATCGGCTTGGTGACGGCGGCAAGGCCATAGCCGAGGACAGCGAGGAACTTGCGCTTGCCGATCCAGTCGCTGAGCGCTCCGGAAAACACCTTGGTGATCGAAGCGGTCGCTTCCGCGATGCCTTCGATAATGCCCACGGTAAGCGCCGAGGTTCCGAGCACTGAAACCATATAGACCGGAAGCAGGGCGTGGATCATCTCTGAGGACATATCCATCAGCATCGACACGAAGCCGAGCACCCAGATTCCCGCCGGGATCGACCTTCTGCCGTCACCCGGTTCCAAGATGTTGCTTGTCACTCTTGGCCTCCGCTTATCCGTGTCAGCTGTTTTCGTCTTGAGCGTCAAAGACCCGGCGGGCATGGCCATCGAGCAGTACCTCGCAGCCCCGTAGCCGGGCTGCCGCTTCCTCAGCGAGAGGCGCGCCGTAGAAATCGAGCTTGCGGATCTTCTCCAGCCAGCCCTGAAGTTTCCTGAGGTCTATGTCTTCCTCTTCGAGCTCGGCATAGGTGAACTTGTTGATGGCGACCTCCTTGGCGATCTCCGCTTCGAAATCCGCGCAGCGTCCGAGGAACTCGCGGTATTGCTCGTCGCGGTCAGCCTTGAAGCGGGCAACGACCTTTTCCTGCTGCGCCCGATCAAGCGCGACCGTCTCCAGGTATGACGGCCTCTCCCCCCATTTCGCCAATGTCGTTCTCCAGCATTTTCAGTCTTCGAACGTGGTTTTCGCATTTTGGCAACAGGCAGACGCCGTTCTGCAGATAGACGGCGCCCAGTCCCTTCAGCCGGCGCCACAAGGCGATGCGTTTGGCGGCTGGTTCAGGCGGTGCTTCGTAGGTGAGGAGAAGCCAGGAGAGCGTGTTCACTCCACATTTCTGGTGTAACAGCCGTTACATTTCAAGCGCAATGAGGTGGTGCTACATGTACAAGGCTCCTGGTTTTTGGGAGGCATGCGCCACTACGCCCGCGCAAAGGGGCCGCCTTGCCGAATACCGAAATATACCCTATAGGAGTATAGTATGTCCCATACAAAAACCAACAAGGAGCAACTCATCGCCAGGGTCCGGCGTATCGCCGGGCAGGTTGCGGCGATCGAGCGGGCGCTGGAGGCGGAGACGGGTTGTGCGGTTGTCCTCCAGCAGGTTGCCGCCGCCCGCGGTGCAATCAACGGCCTGATGGACGAGATCATCGAGGATCATTTGCGGGAACACGTGGCCCATCCCGATCTCGACGAGGTGGCGCGCGCGAAAGGCGCGGACGAACTCGCTGCTGTGATCCGTCGCTACGCCAAATAGGAAAGGCAAGCAATGACCGGACACGGTGACAGCGACCCTCTTACCCATGAGCATAGCTACCTGGGCGTTTCTCATGACACCAATGCCAGGCGGACCCTTTGGGTCGTCGTGCTCACGTCGGCAATGATGGTCGGCGAGATCATTGCCGGCTCAATCTTCAATTCCATGGCGCTCCTGGCGGATGGTTTTCATATGGCGACGCATGCGGGGGCTCTCGCCATCGCGGCATGGGCTTATGCCTTTGCCAGGCGGCACGCCCGCGACCGGCGGTTCAGCTTTGGAACCGGCAAGGTGGGTGACCTGGCGGGCTTTGCTTCCGCTTTGATCCTGGGCATGATCGCGTTCGGCATCGCAGCCGAATCTGTGGTTCGGCTCATGGAGCCACGCCCGGTTGCCTTCACTGAAGCAACCTTGGTTGCGGTTATTGGCTTGCTGGTCAATATCGCCAGCGCTCTGCTGCTGAGCGGTGGGAACACGCATGTCCATCAGCATGCCGGTCACGATCATCACCATGGCCACGACCATGGGGCGCACCATCATGACAACAATATGCGCGCAGCGTTTGTGCATGTCATCGCCGACGCCTTGACCTCGGTCCTGGCAATTGCCGCGTTGCTCAGCGGGCGCTACCTCGGCTGGGTGTGGTTGGATCCGGTGATTGGAATCGTCGGAGCCCTCGTCATCGCCACCTGGTCGTGGTCGCTGATCCGGCAAACGGCGGCGGTTTTGCTCGATACGACCGACATGCATCTCGAAGCCGAAGTGCGCGCGCATGTCGAACGCAAGGGTGACGTCCGGATTACCGATCTGCATATCTGGCGGGTAGGCCCCGGGGCGCACGCAGCCATTGTCAGCGTCACGGGCGCGGTTAGCAGCGAAACCGTGCGGTCGCGTCTGGCGCCGGTGCACGAGTTGATCCATCTGACGGTTGAAACGCGATAGGCCGAGCCAATCTCCAGCTGACAACCAACAATTGGCACAAGGACGATTGAACGCGGTCTTCGTCTCCTTTAGTCATGAGCCCGACGAAGTACCGGTTTTGCGGGGATTTGCGTGAAGATAGATGTCCGACTTTGCCTGCTCGCCGCCTGTCTCGCATTCCTGCCGGTGGACACGCGTGCGGAGTGGCAGGCGGTCGAAAAAGTCCAGCCCTATGCCATTTCCGGCAAAAGCGGTGCCGAACTCTATGCCTCGATCGGGGAGAAGGGGCCGAAGGTCGGCGGCTTAGGGCGCGCCATCGCACACACCAATTTCAAGTTGACCTGGACCAGGAAATACGAAGTTCAGGGCGACGCCTGCGTGCTCGTTTCGGCGCGACCGAAGCTCATAATCACCTATACTTTGCCAAAGCCGTCCGAGCAGTTGCCGGCCTACACCAAGAAGAAATGGGAGATATTCAGCGCGGGGATCCAAAAGCACGAGCTGGTGCATGGGGATCACATAAAAGACATGGTGAAGAAGATCGAAGCCGCAACCGTCGGGCTCACCGTTCCCGCCGATCCCGATTGCCGCAACATCAAGACCGAAATGACCACACGCCTTGGCGCGCTCTCCAGAGCACAGCGACAGCAAAGCCGGGATTTCGACCGTATGGAGCTCACTGATGGCGGTAATATTCACCAACTGATACTGGCGCTCGTGAACGGCCACTAGAAAGCATGGTCGCAGGAAATTTTCGAATGTCCGTGACGTACGGTCGCCACCTCGCATGCGACCGGTCCTACGGTGCGGCCCACAGTTCTCGAAATAATAGGCATCGTCCTTCCGGCGGCCATCTCGACGGGTCCGGGGGTTCGAGGGTTCGGACCTCCAGCGAGCAGCGGATCTTGCGACGACCAAGGTCTGCAGATCGGTAACGTGGTATTCTACATCACTTTCGCATTAAACGCCTGTAAGCCTTTAAAATAATTCGATGATCAACTTCGATCGTCAAGTGCCGCAGAAATCCTTGCGACCCGTTCGCTTGCTCGAGCTTTGCCAAACGAAATTCCTGCCTCATGCCTAACTTGAAGACAGCCTCTCATCCCTTTGAGTGAATAGTTGTCCGCCCTCAGTTTATGAATATCTCTTCTCCTCCCCGCAGACGGTGACCGCAGTGCGGCCCCGCAGATCGGCTCTTCGTTTAGAAGGTCGGTGTCGCGACATGCGCCTTTGCCCAGGAGATGTTCTCATATCGCACGGCGGGTTCGGCGTTCGAGTCCGAACCCCCGGAGCAGAGCAGTTTATGAGGACAGGGCAATGAGCTGGAAATGCGCTGGTCTCGAGTTCGCCGCAGCTTAAACTCCGACGACCCCAATTGTCGGCGGCACGAAGTTCGGAAACCCAAGGCTCGGATAATCGCAACGCCTGTCAAATTTGGAGATCGGCTGCGTACGCCTGCAAGTCGGATCGGTCTTGTAGGCATATCCAGGCAAATTGACGTATCGAACATGTGGGGTGCACACCACCAGGGCGACTCCGATGAGCAATGCCGCGTAGGTCTTCATGATCGCGCCTCGTAAGCAAAATGTCGGACTTAACACCAATACGGAACGTGTGTGTGCCTTCGTCGTGATGAAAGGCGTCCGCGCTGAGAGGCAAGCGCATCGCGATTGAACTCGGCGTCGACTGCAAATATCTCATAAACTGAGGGCGACAACTATTTACCCAAAGGGATGAAGGGCCGTCTTCAAGTTAGGCATGAGGCAGGAACGTCGGCTGACAAAGCTGGATCAGGCGATAGGGTTGGCAAGGATTTCATGTAATAGCGGATTGGGCGGCGATAGGAGTGGATGCACAGTCCCGGAAGAAATGGGGTCGATCGCCATGCACATCGGCGTGTCTTGCCAATGTGGTCGAGGTTTTCTGCGCAGATCTTCCATTTCGAAACGTGATGACGGCTGTCGATGCTTAAAAGTATGCTGTCAAAGAACTATATGTTCGAATCGAAACCTGAGAAACGGCAACAAGTTTGTGAAATCAATATTTGCGGCATTAACGATTTCTCAACCTAGGTTGCGCATCATTCTTAGTACAAACATAAGCGTGCAATAACTTTTCGCTGCAATATTATATTACGAATTTTTCTGGACTTACACAGACATCTTCTCCCACTAAATCCATAGATACATCGACAGATTTCTTGCCTAGCAGTGCGTTTCGGCATCTGCATTACTCGTGGCCGGCCTCCGGCCGGCCACAGCCCATCAGCGCTTTTTTCATACCGACCAGCCGCGGTTCGGTAACAGACTGACCACGGGCGATAAGCTCGGAGGGCACATCGTGACATTCTGGCGGAATGACTCGCGCCGGACAGTTTTCAAGAATCCCGGACACCAGAAGCCATGACTGACTTCTGTACCTGGCCCCGGAGGAAGCCGCCATGACGATACCATCCATTTTTTCTCGCATCAGTGCAAAACTCGCATTCATGTCCGGTCTTGGCATTTTCATGGTGGTCGCCATGCTCGTTACCGGATGGCAGACGAACCGAATGATCAGCGACAGCTCCAACATGGAACAACTGCAATTGATCATTTCCCGCGATCTCGTGGACGCAAAGGCGTCCGTGCGGGGAATGCAGATCGGCGTGCAGGAACTGCGCCTGGCGCGCACCAAAGACGATGCGGCGAAGGCGGTTGCCTACCTGAAGGAACGCCATCAATCGTTGATCAAATATCTTGATAGCGCGATGTCGGCGCTGACAATTCAGGTCAACCGCGACCGGGTCCAAGCGATCAAGGCGTTGGCCGAGGGCTATTTCGCCACAGCCCGCGAACTTGCGAAAGTGATTGATACCAAGCTGGGCGCGGCGGACGATAGAAGTGTTGGCGCCCAGGAAGAGCAGCTGCGGTCATCGCTGCTGGAAACCGCAGGAAAAATGACGAAAACGCTGGACGAAGGCGTTGAGGTCGCGAAGGGGCGCGCCAACCAGGCAGGCGGTGATATGGAGGCCGCCCAGAACCTGGCGCAGATGCTGAACCTCGGGGTCGGTGCCTTGGTTGTCGTCACGCTCGCTGCGTCGACCCTCTTCGGAGCGAGAGGCGTCGCCCGGCCGATCGGCAGGCTGACCGAAAGCATGAGCGTTCTTGCGAACGGCAATCTCGACACAAATGTTCCGTTTGGTGCGCGCCGCGACGAGATCGGCGAGATGGCGCGGGCCGTCGAGGTGTTCAAAGAGAACGGCATCAAGGTACGCGAAATGAATGCGCAGGAGGCGGCGCTGCAGGCGAAAAGCGCTGACCTGCAGTCGAGCATCGGCGTGGTGGTAGCGGCCGCGGTTGCCGGTGACTTCACGCAGCGCATCACCAAGGACTACGCCAACGCCGATCTCAACCGGTTTGGGACGAGCGTCAATGAACTCGTGTCCTCGGTGGACAACGGAATCGCCGAGACCCGACGAGTGGTGGCGGCCCTGGCCGAAGGTGACCTGACGGAAAGCATGCGCGGCGAGCTCCAGGGCGCCTTCGGTGAACTGCAGGGTAACGTCAACGCAACGATGGCGAGCCTGCGCTCGGTGCTGGGTGAGGTGCGCGCCGCAACCGACACGATCAACGGCGGCGCGGGCGAGCTGCGAACGGCCTCCAACGACCTGTCAAAACGCACCGAGCGGCAGGCCGCCTCGCTCGAGGAAACCTCATCGGCGCTGGAGGAAATCACGGTCGCCGTCAGGAATTCAACCGAGCGGGCGACGGAGGCCAGCCACATGGTCAACGAGGCGCGCCGCAGCACCGAACAGTCGAGCGCCGTCGTCAAGGATGCGGTCTCAGCGATGGGGCGGATCGAGCAGGCCTCCGGCGAGATCAGCCAGATCATCAACGTCATCGACGAGATCGCTTTCCAGACCAACCTGCTGGCGTTGAACGCCGGCGTTGAAGCCGCCCGCGCCGGTGATGCCGGCAAGGGTTTTGCCGTCGTCGCCCAGGAAGTGCGTGAACTCGCCCAGCGGTCGGCTGTGGCCGCCAAGGACATCAAGGCACTGATCCGGCGCTCTGGCGAGGAGGTCAATGCCGGCGTCAAGCTGGTGACGGCAACCGGCGACGCGCTCACCTTGATCCAGGGGCATGTTGTCAAGATCAACGAGTATGTGCATTCGATCGCCACCGCCGCCAAGGAACAGTCGACCGGCCTCTCGGAGGTCAGCACGGCCGTCAACGAGATGGACCAGGTGACTCAGCAGAACGCGGCGATGGTCGAGGAATCGACCGCCGCGACCAACCGGTTGGCCGAGGAAGCCGCCACCCTCGCTCGGCTAATCACCCGCTTTAAGCTTGATCGTCCCCAGCCGGTGCTTCGCGCTATCGATCTTGCGAGCCGCCGTGGTGCGTCTCCCGCCGTGAGAGTTGTCCGTTGAAAGAGAACAACATGAATTCGTCGCCCTGAAATGGTCGAGAACCACATCATCCCCACCCACCAGAATACGTCAGCCTCATCGTGAACAAGAGACAACAGGTCAGGGTGTCCGACGACGAAGTAAGTCTGTACGCTGCGCCACAGGATCTCCGGGTCACGACTCTCGACGAGATGCAGGACAAGCTCATCACGCTGGTGCTTCCGGGCGGAGTTCCGCCCGGCTGGAATATGATGAATATGGGGAGCGGCGATGTCGCCGGGAACGTCGGGGGCGTCTTGACGCTGCCCATCGCGTCCCCGCCATGCCAAGGATCAACTAACGAGTTCACTTCTGAGGGATCCCGTAGTTGTCCGCCTCCATGGTTGTCGATCTAGCAGGCGCCAATATGCTTTTCGATGATTGTCAGGGGAGTTCCTGGTGGGAACATGCACAGCAAATGGACTCCTTCGTCCGAGGTTCGCTTCGGATCCCGGAAAGACGACGATGCCAGCCGCTTTAAGGGCGCAGCTCAGGGAGCTGAAGAGAAGACCCGGAAATGACCGGTGAGCCCGACGACATGGACCCCGGCAGCGAGACATGCGCGGACCATCGCGTTGAAAGCTATTGGCCGCAGCCGAGTGGGGCGCCCCGTGGTCGAACGGGCGCACCTGAAAAGCGCGTCTATGGAAGAGCGCACCCTCGGAGCGTTGAATGACTGCCTTGATCTCCGTGCCGACGCCATCGTGGCCAGCAGAGTTAGCACAGATTGCGCATCGGAAAATGCGCAAGAACTTTATGCTACGCGCATGCCGCCAAAAATGGTAATTTCAGACGAGGGCGGTTTCATCGAGGGGAACGTGCGCCACCTAGAGCAGGGGGGAGTGTGTCGTGCCAATCGCCACCGTGTCCAGCCGGATGCTCGCCGTCACCGAGGAAATGCGCACGGTCATGGATTTTGCGCGAAACGTCCTGGAGGGCGACGGCCTAGGCCCCGATGCCTGCGATTTCATGTTCGGCAATCCGCAGGAAATGCCGCTGCGCGGATTTGTCGATGCATTGATCCGCCATGTTGAGCCGCAGGATGTTCACTGGTTCGGCTATAAAAAGTACGAAACGCTGGCGCGCGAAACGGTGGCCCGTTCACTTAGCCAGGCGCGTAGCCGGAACTACACGCCAGACGACATAGCGATCACCGCGGGAGGGTTCGGCGCGATAGCGGCCGCGCTGCTCGCCGTGCTCGAGGTGGGAGAGGAAGTCATCTATCCGCGTCCCGGCTGGTTCGCCTATGGTGCCCAGATTCGCGGCGCGGCAGGGACACCCGTCGCCGTCGACCTAACACCGGGAACTTATGACCTCGATCTCGAAAGGATCGAGGCAGCGATCACCCCGCGCACCCGGGTGGTGGTGGTCAACACGCCCCACAACCCGACCGATCGCATCTTTCCCCGCGCTCAACTCGACGCGCTCGCCGACAAGCTCGTGGCCGCGTCCGAAAGATTTGGTAAGGTGATTTATCTCCTTGCTGACGAGCCCTATGCGCGACTGGTATTCGACGGCCATGCGCATATCAGTCCGGCCGAGAGCTACCCGCACACGCTGATCGCCTATTCCTTTGGAAAGACCTTACTCACGCCCGGCGAGCGCCTCGGCTGGCTCGCACTCGGGGCGGACATGCCCGAGGCCGATCGCATAAGGCTGCGCGAGGCTGTCGACATGGCGCAGGTTTCGCACGGTTGGGCTTTCGCCGGCCGTACTCTGCAGCGGGCACTGCCCGATCTCGAGAAGCTCAGCATAAATATCGCAGCCCTCGCGCGCCGCCGCGATCGCATGGTCGAAGGCTTGAGGGCAGCGGGATACGACCTGCCGGTGCCTGAAGGTACGTTCTATCTCATTCCACGTTCCCCAATACCGGACGACACGGCCTTCGCGGCACGTCTCGCAACTGAAGGTGTCTGGGTGCTGCCCGGCAGCGTCGCCCAATTGCCTGGACGTCTGCGGATCAGTTTAACCGCAAACGACGCCATGGTGGAGCGCTCTTTGCCCGTCTTTGCGCGAGCGATCCGGGAAGTAGTCGCAGCCTAATTCCTGGCGAGCACATCCTGTAGTCTGGGCAGCGCGAACTGCGAGCCGATCAGCTGCGAAGAGTTAATCTGCGATAGGCGTCTCATCGATCTTGGTCCATATGAGGCTCCATTCATCGCTGCCGCCTTCGTTGTGGGTGTAATGTCCATGGTCGGCGATATCGCCATCCGGCAAAACGAAGCCGGGTGGCGCGAGACCGGGGAGTTTGAGGATGCGGAGGACGTCGAACAGTTCCGCGAGTGTTGTAACGTGCTTGATCTCCTCACGACCGCGATACTTGATTGTCCACGCGTAGAACGTCATGCGCGCTCACTTACTCCTCAACAGTGGTATGCGTGTGCGCAAAACGGGCGGGTATCCATTTCGCCGCCACTCGCCACATTTCGTCACGCCCTCAACCAGTGAGGGCGCGCGAACATTTCACAAGGCAACGCCTTCAAGCGCGATGATCCTCGTCCGGGCGCATCGCTCGCGAATGGCTTTAAGCCGACTGTACTCTGTCGAATTGTGCCACCCCATCAACGCTGCCATGTCTGGAAACTCGACGATGACCAGGCGGTGCGGCTCCCAGTCGCCTTCGAGTACCTTGGCCGCGCCGCCGCGCCCGAGGTAGCGACCACCATAATGTTACTCGGTCGCCGACACGTCCCATTTGTACTCTTCGAAGGCTTCGGCATCAAACACGTCGACATCGGCGATGAGGTAAGCGGCCATTATGCACTCCTTGGCCAACACGCTGCGCATGAGGCCCGAATTAGTTGCGAGGATAATCCGCGCCTCTAGTCGTCTTTTTCCACTTGGTGGCAGCGACCTTGGAGGCTTGGCCTCGGGAATAGGTGAAACCTCCTGCCGATCCAAAGCGGCGGTACTTGGATCGGCATTGTAAATGAGCTAATGCTAATATGTGGGCAAATGAAAAGAGAACATCATCACGGATAGGGCAAAGGTGCCCATTCCATCCACCAGTGGAAGTGGATCATCCATCGGACGGGCGCTCTCGCTTGGCATTCTAACCTGTCGCTTCACCCCTTTGATCACCGGATCGGTCCTGATCGCCGCCAGCACAGGACAATCGACGAGTTTCGGAAAGGCGTTACTTTCTCGATGCGCCTCACCCGTTCGAACTTAATTTTGCTGCATTGCAGCACAAGTAGTGGCACGTAACCGTGTATCCGCGGACAATGGGGTGCTTTCTCATGCTTGACGCACGTACATCCAAGCCGATTGACCTGGAAACCATCGCTCGCACCGGCGGTGCCTTCCGTCGCATGGCGGCGCGCATTCCCACCTATTTCACTGACCTGCGGGAGAACCCCGCCTGGCTTCCGATGTTCCTGCTGGCGCGAACGATGCCGTTTCGCAAGGCGCATTGGCTGACTGCCAGGCCCGTGCGCTTCACCGCCAGTGCTGGGCCTTCGATGTTCGGGGACCTTCGGGCGGACGCGATCGCGGCGGAACTCAGGCGAACCGGTATTTTCGCCGGTCTCACACTGCCGGCGCCGATCCAGGAGGAAATCGCTCGGTTTGGACGCGAAACACCGTGTTTCGGCAACTTCGAGCGCAAGCTGGAATTTCTGGCCGGTGAACACGCAGACGCTGAGCGGCGCTTCGGCCGCACGATCCTGAGCGGCCACCATTTCGAGCGGGTGTTGCACTGTGACGCCGCTTTGGCAGTGCAGCAGGACCCGTTGCTTCTCGACGTGGCCAGGCATTATCTCGGTGGTGAAGCCAAGTTGATCACGACGCGGACATGGTGGAGCTTTCCGACGAAGTCGGCCTCCGAAGCCGATCTCAGCCGCGCCTCGTTCAAGTTCCATTTCGATCTTGATGACTGGCGGATGCTGAAATTCTTCTTCTATCTCTCCAACGTCGATGCCGATGCGGGCCCGCACGTCTATGTGCGGGGCAGCCACAACCGCCGGCGCATGAAGCACCAATTGACGTTGCTCGTGGGTCACCCGGCGGATGAAGTGTTGGGCTTCTATGGGGAAGACAGCGCCGTCACCTTGACCGGGAACGCTGGTACGGGTTTTGTCGAGGACCCGTTTGGCTTTCATATGGGGACATTGGCAAGACAGACCCCCCGCCTGATGATGGAAGTCGGATTCGGGGTATCGAAGCCGTCAATGCGCCGCTATCACGGTGAACCCGTCATCCGTTGAACTCGGCGGCAACTGAAAGGCGCCGCCGAGCGATTGCGTCGAAACTACCGTTCAGTGCTGGCCGTTTTCGTGTCGGCCGTGGCGCCGTCATCACTGCCATTGTTGGTGCCGTCGGTGGTACCTTTGTTCTTCTCCTGACCCCAGCCGTTGTTTCCCTTGGCGGTGGTCTCAGGCGGGCAGTAATCGCCTGCGTAGGCTACAACGCTTGCGCCGGCAAACAGCATCCCGATACTGAGAGCGACAGATTGCAGTAACTTTCTTGATGTCATCATGACCTCCCTTGTGCCAAACGTGGATTCTTGAGCATGAGCTTGTCGGGCGGCGATGTCATGTCGGCGCTTGTGAGATTTGGCTTGACCAGACGAGGTAGGAATGCCCTTGAAGCTCGTCCATCCGAAGTACATGGAGACGCCGGTGCGCAGCGCCGGGCGTTAGGTCGCGTCCGCCGGCGTGCCGGTCTGGCCTTCGGTAGCAAAGGGCAGAGCGGTCGGAACGTTTCCGCGCGCGCCGGCCGCTAGGATGCGCTTATCCTGTTCGAAGCTCTAGCTCCGAACCTAGTGTTGTTGTGCAAGAATATAGCAACTGCGTCTATTGGTAGAATTGCTGATGGGCGAGAAGCGCGCCACGCGGGCGGTCGGCAGAGGCGTTAGCGGAAATGGGCAAGACCCGAGCGGTTTGCGAGACAGCACCGCTCGGGTCTCGGGTCGCGTCACGAGTGATGGTCGCGCCCATGTAGAGGCTTCATGCGGGGGATCGACAAAACCTCCAGCCGATCAAAAGAACGTAGGCTCTGATCGGCGCTTGTAATATTAGCTAATGATAATATTACATACAATATGAGCGTTACGCGACCAGCAAGCGTTTGGTGGACGGCCGTTGCTCGAAGAGCTTGACCGGACTCTATCGGCTCTGGCTTCGCACATTTGGCGAGGTCGCGTAGGAAGAGATTGCGTCATCCGCCGGTGCCTGATCCAGTCGCCTATCTCAACCGATTACGGAAATCCGTTTCGGTTGTTTTAAATATCGCAAATTCAGATATATCAAAGCAATAAATTCAATGGCTTGAAGAAATGCAGAAAAGGACTTGTTCGATCGAGAAAATCATGGCGGCAATGGCCCATCGCAAGGGAGATTTTCGATGGACGCACACACCAAACCAAATGCCCCGGTTCTTGACAGCTACTGGATGCCATTTACCGCCAACCGGCAATTCAAGGCGGCACCGCGTCTTCTCGAATCGGCTGAAGGGATGCACTACACAGCAACCGACGGCCGTAAGATCCTCGATGGCACCGCGGGGCTATGGTGTGTCAACGCCGGCCACGGACGCCGCCAGATCGCGGCGGCGGTCGAGCGTCAGTTGACGACCCTCGACTACGCACCGTCCTTCCAGATGGGCCATCCGATCGCGTTCGATTTTGCCGAGCGGTTGGCGGAAATCGCGCCAGGCGGGCCGGGCAATCGGCTCGACCGGGTTTTCTTCACGGGCTCGGGTTCGGAATCGGTGGATACGGCACTGAAGATTGCCATCGCCTATCAGCGTGCCATCGGTCAGGGCACGCGAACCCGCCTGATCGGGCGCGAGCGCGGATATCACGGCGTCGGCTTCGGTGGCATTTCGGTCGGCGGCCTGGTCAACAATCGCCGCGTCTTCCCGCAACTCGCCGGCTCCGACCATCTGCGTCACACCCATGATCTTGCCCGCAACGCCTATGTGAAGGGCCAGCCGGAGCACGGAGCGGAGCTTGCCGATGATCTCGAGCGCCTGGTTGCCCTACATGGTGCGGAAACGATCGCGGCCTGCATCGTCGAGCCCGTGGCAGGCTCGACCGGTGTGCTCGTGCCGCCGAAAGGCTACCTCGACCGGCTGCGGGCAATCTGCGACCGTCACGGCATTCTCCTGATCTTCGACGAGGTCATTACCGGCTTCGGCCGCCTTGGCGCCGGCTTCGCGACGGACTATTTCGGTGTCCGTCCGGATCTCGTCACAACCGCGAAGGGCCTGACCAACGGCGCGATCCCGATGGGCGCTGTCTTCACCAGCCGCGCCGTGCATGACGCGCTGATGCATGGACCTGAAAGTCAGATCGAGCTTTTCCATGGCTATACCTATTCCGGTCATCCGGCAGCATGCGCCGCGGGCCTTGCCACGCTGGATATCTACCGGGACGAGGGGCTTTTCACGCGCGCTGCCGAACTCGAAACAGCATGGCACGACGCCATGCACTCCCTGAAGGGCCTGCCGCATATTATCGATATCCGCACGATTGGCCTGATTGCCGGTATCGAGCTTGCATCCCGCGACGGGGCGGTCGGTGTGCGCGCCTATGACGTCTTCGTCGATTGCTTCCAGAAGGGCCTGCTAATCAGGGTTACCGGCGACATCATCGCCTTCTCACCGCCCCTGATCATCGAGAAGGAGCAGATCGGCGAGATCGTCTCCGTGCTTGGCGATGCCCTGAAACGGGCCTTGTGATTGATGCGCCGGCAGAGCGGCCGGCGTCTGGTCGCGCTGCGGTATCGTGCCTTCGAAAAGTCCTATTGGCAGTTGAAATGTGAATGGTCTGTTAACGTGTAGCCATTCACACCTCGACGCCGGCTGCGTCAAACCGCGGATGGGAACACTCTCCCGACACGATGCGTTATGCCATGAACCGAGTACTGCTCGGCTACCGCATCGAGTGGGGTTAAGAAGGAAAAAACGATGAATAAATCTGTCGCGATGATGTTTTTCGCCGTGTCAATAGGCGCAACCGGCGGTACCGCCGCCAGAGCGGCCGATCTAAGGGCCAACGACCCGGTCCCGACGTACCAGGAATCGGACGTCCGCGGCGGCGTCAAGGTCGGTTATCTCCAGTGCGACGTCGGCGGCGGCGCCGGTTACGTTCTGGGGTCCGCCAAGGACATCGACTGCGTCTTCCACTCGGCTATCGGCGAGGAGCGTACGGACCACTATACCGGTGCGGTGAGGAAGATGGGCGTCGATCTCGGCTTCACGACCCGCAGCAAGCTGGTCTGGGCGGTCTTTGCGCCAACGGCCGGCTATCATCAAGGCTCCCTGAGCGGCCTCTATCAGGGGGCGAGCGCCGAGGCGACGGTCGGCGCCGGCGTCGGCGCCAATATTCTGGTCGGTGGCACGTCGGGTTCGATTCACCTCCAGACGGTCAGCGTCACGGGGCAGATTGGCCTGAACCTCGCTGCCGGCGGTACCTCTGTAACCCTCACTGCCATCAACTGAGCGCTCGCCAACGCACATTGGGCGACACCACATGATTACCGCATGGGTGCGCGACATGCAGCCATGCGGTTTTCTTTGCGCGCCCCGTTAGCGCCGCCTACGCATCATGGGTCGAGCCGGCAGCGCGAAAACGTTCCTCGAATTCGCGCCGCAGGCTGCGCCGTGTCTCTGCCGCACGCAGGCGGCGTTCGCGTATTTCATCGGCCGGCGTATAGATCGGCACAGTGGTCGGGCGCCCCTCCGCATCCACGGCGACCATCGTGAAGTAGCAGGAATTGGTGTGCCGTCGCTCGCCGGTCCGGATATTCTCCGCCTCGACCCTTACGCCGACTTCCATCGAGGTCCGTCCGGCATAGTTGATCGAAGCGCGAAAGGTGACGAGTTCACCGACATGGATCGGCTGGCGAAAGACGACCTGATCGACAGACAACGTCACGGCATATTCCTGCGAGTATCGCGACGCACAGGAGTAAGCGACGCGGTCCAAGAGATTGAGGAGCGCCCCGCCATGGACCTTGCCGCTGAAATTCGCCATGTCGGGCGTCATCAGTACGACCATCTCGAGTTGGCTCGTGTCGTGACCGTCTTGCATGCTCAACCTCCAACCCAAATTGCCACAGCACCAATCTCTCAGGCACGCGGTGCCCTCAACCCGGCGGCGGTTCGCAATGTAGGCGAGATTGATAAGGTCGGATAGGTCGCCTACGACCATTTGCGGGCGGCAGCGGCCACTCTGGTGTCGCCATCCCGAATCAGTCGTTCCACTCGCCCAGCCTGTCATGAACAAAGGCCTTCGCGTCGCTGACCGCAGTAACCAGATTGTCGCCAAAGGCCAACCGTGCAGCAATCGCGCTCGCCAGCATGCAGCCGGTTCCGCGCATCGAGACGGCAAGGCGAGGGGCCTTGAAGCACTGGATATCGTGGCCTTCCTGAACAAGTATATCGACGGATTCTAGGCCATCGCCATGGCCTCCCTTGACAAGCACCGCTTCTACGCCCGCGGCAATCAGCTCTCGTGCACGAACGATCGCCTCCGCCTCCGTTGGTTCGTGTGTCACCGGAGCCGTGAGAAGCGAAAGCTCCGGCAGGTTTGGCGTAATGAGCGCGCATTGGCGAAACAGCCGATGCAGCGAGGCTTTCGCGTTCGGGGCAAGCAGCATGCCGCCCGATGTGGATGCAAGAACCGGATCGAGCACCACGGGAACATCCGGATGGTCCGTGAGAACCAAAGCAACGGCGGTGATCGTCGCAGCTGTTGCCAGCATACCGATCTTGATCGCATCGACCTGATTGGCTGTAAGCGCAGCACGCATCTGCTGGGCGACACGCTCTGCCGGAACGGCATCGACATGCTCAACGCCGTGATGGGTCTGGACGGTGACCGAGGTCACCGCCACCGAGGCCTTCACCCCAAACGCGGCCAGCGTCTCGATGTCACGGACGATGCCGGCGCCGCCCGAGGAATCCGAGCCGGCGACGACAAGCACATGCGGCTTCCTCTTCATCGAAATTGCGCCGTACGCTCAATCCACTCCCGTGTGCGCGCTTGCGGATCCGCGTTGAGCGTGATGTCGGTGACGACGGCGGCACTGTCGGCGCCATGGGCAAAGACGCTATCGATACGATCGGCGTTGATCCCGCCGATGGCGACGAGCGGCAGGTTGCCGATACGCGCCTTCCAGTCGCGCAGCCTGTCGAGGCCCTGTGGTGCCCATGTCATCGCCTTGAGGATCGTCGGCCAGACGGGACCGAGCGCCACATAGTCCGGCGCTGCTGCCAGCGCCGTCTCCAGCTCCATCTCGTCATGGGTCGAGAGACCGAGCTTCAGACCCGCGCTGCGGATGGCGGCGAGATCGGCGGTTGCCAGATCCTCCTGGCCGAGATGGACGAAATCGCAACCTTCGTCGATCGCCATCCGCCAATAGTCGTTGATGATGAGCTGGCAGCCATGCGCTGCGCAGATCGTTTTCGCGCGGCGGATGTGCTCTCGCAGTTCCGTCCCGGCGCAATCCTTCCTGCGCAACTGCACGAGCTTCACGCCGAGCGGCACAAGACGATCAATCCAGTCGGCGCTGTCGACGATCAGATAGAAGGGATCGAGTTTCATGAAAACACCGCCTTGCCGATGACCGGCGTCGAGGGCACCGCCATGTCGCGCGGTTCCAGCATGCCAGCCTGGAACGCAATACGACCAGCTTCGATGGCGCCGGTGAACGCCGCAGCCATCGCCGCGGGATTGGCAGCACTGGCAACGGCGGTGTTCAGCAGAACCGCGTCGTAACCGAGTTCCATGACGATGGCTGCATGGGATGGCCGGCCTATACCGGCATCGACGATCAGCGGGACATCCGGAAAATGCGCCCGCATGCTGCGCAGGGCCGGCAGATTGACCGGCCCCATGGCCGAGCCGATCGGCGCGCACCAGGGCATCAGCACCCGGCATCCCGCCTCCATGAGGCGTTCTGCCACCACGAGGTCGTCGGTCGTATAGGGGAAGACCTTGAACCCTTCGCCGCTCAGGATGCGGGCTGCCTCGACCAGCGCAAACACGTCCGGCTGCAGCGTGTCGTGGTTGCCGATCACCTCGAGCTTGATCCAGTCCGTGGCGAAGACCTCGCGGGCCATCTTTGCCGTCAGCACCGCTTCTGCGACAGTGTGGCATCCCGCGGTGTTGGGCAAAACCTTGACGCTGAGCGTTCGGATCAGCTCGAAGAAGGCGCCGCCCGCGCGGCTGCCCGCCATTTCGCGGCGAAGCGACACAGTGACGATGTCGGTCTTCGATGCACGCACCGCCTCGGCGAGAATGGCCGGTGAGGGGTAGCGCGCCGTTCCGAGCAGCAGGCGAGAGGCAACGGCGTGTCCATAAAGCTCAAGCATCGTCAGCCTCCCTGCATGGGAGAGAGAATTTCGATGCGGTCGCGGTCGCAAAGGGTAAAACCCGAGCGATCCTCGCGATGGACCAGTTCGCCGTTGACGGCTGTCGCCAGCCACTCGCCCTCGTATTCAAGCGAGGCGAGAAGGTCCGAAAGGACCGAGATATCCGTGTGATGGTCTTCGCCGTTGATTGTCAGTTTCATCGGCCTGCTCCGCTTTGAAGTGGAATGATTTTGTGTCCGGACGGGTGAAGCGACCTTGGGTGAACCAAAGACTGTTGTCCGTTATCCGCTTGCATGCGACCGACGATGCGAATTGCAGCGCTCTTCGCCATTGAGGGGGCGAGCAGGAAGCCGTGGCGGTAGAAACCGTTGAGGCGGATGGTGTCGCCATCGAACGCGAGGCGGGGCAGATTGTCGGGGTATGCGGGGCGCACGCCGGCGCCGGTTTCGAAGACGCGGGCTTCACCGAAAGCGGGGTGAAGGGCATAGGCGGCGTTCAGAAGCTCCATCAGCGAGCGGGCGCTGACCGGTCCCGCATCGTCGCTCTCGATCATGGTCGCGCCGATCATGAAACGGCTATCGCCGCGCGGCACGACGTAGAGCGGAATGCGCGGATGCAGCAGCCGGACCGGGCGCGACAGGCTCACATCGGGCGTTTCCAGCATGAGCATCTCGCCGCGAACGCCGCGCAGATCCGCCGCCTGGCCGATTGCATGTGCCCCTGTGCAATCGACGACATGATCGAACCCGGCCTCCGGAAAATCTGGCACGGCGCCGAGATAAAAGCGTACGCCGCTCGCCTGCAGCGTGGCGTGCAGGGCCGTTATTGCACGACGCGGATCGAGATGCGCCTCGTCCCGGAAAAGCAGTGCCTTGCGGAACCGCCCGGCGAGATCGGGTTCCAGCGCTGCGATTTGATCCGCGTCCAGCCAGTCGCACCCGGACGTGCGGGCCGCGAAGCGGGCAAGCTCGCCGGTGTCGCGCGTCGGCGCGACGACCAGCGTGCCGTTGCGGATGACGTGGCCGGGCAGGACTGCGTCCCACCAATCGGCAGCCTCGCGTCCGAGCGCCAGCACGGGGGCGGGTGCACTTTCGCTTTCGCACCAGGGCGCCAGCATGCCGCCGGCAAACCAGGAGGCGCCGCCGCCAACGTGCTGTGCGGTCTCCGCGACCTCGACGGCGGCGCCTCTCGCCGTCAACTCATGGGCAAGCGTGAGGCCGGCAACGCCGGCCCCCTTGATCAGGACGCGCATGATCACTCTCCTGAAGGCGCGACGTTTCCATCCGCGCCAAGCGGCATATAGAGGTCGCCGCCGGCCTGGAACTTCGCGGCCATGGCCTCGAGGCCTTCTTTCTGGGCCTCGGCGCGAATGTCATGCGATATCCGCATGGAGCAGAACTTCGGCCCGCACATCGAGCAGAAATGCGCCACCTTGTGCGCCTCCTTCGGCAGGGTTTCGTCGTGGAAGGAGCGGGCCGTCTCCGGATCGAGCGAAAGGTTGAACTGATCCTCCCAGCGGAACTCGAAGCGGGCGCGCGACAGCGCATCGTCGCGAACCTGCGCTGCGGGATGCCCCTTGGCGAGGTCGGCCGCGTGCGCTGCGATCTTGTAGGTGATGACACCAACCTTGACGTCATTGCGGTCGGGCAATCCCAGATGCTCCTTCGGCGTGACGTAGCAGAGCATCGCCGTGCCGAACCACCCGATCATGGCAGCACCGATGCCCGAGGTGATGTGGTCGTAGCCTGGCGCAATGTCGGTCGTCAGCGGCCCAAGCGTATAGAAGGGCGCCTCGCCGCAGACTTTCAGCTGCTTGTCCATGTTTTCCTTGATCTTGTGCATCGGCACATGGCCGGGGCCTTCGATCATCACCTGGCAGTCTTTCGCCCAGGCGATCTGCGTCAACTCGCCGAGCGTCTCGAGTTCTGCGAATTGCGCGGCGTCGTTGGCGTCGGCGATCGAGCCCGGGCGCAGGCCATCGCCGAGCGAGAAGGAGACGTCATAGGCGCGGCAGATATCGCAGATTTCCTCGAAATGCTCGTAGAGGAAGCTTTCCTTGTGATGATGCAGACACCACTTGGCCATGATCGAACCGCCGCGCGAGACAATGCCGGTGACGCGGTTGACGGTAAGTGGAATGTAGTGCAGCCGCACGCCGGCATGGATGGTGAAATAGTCGACACCCTGCTCAGCCTGCTCGATGAGGGTGTCGCGGAAGACCTCCCAGGTGAGATCCTCGGCAATGCCGTTGACCTTTTCCAGTGCCTGGTAAAGCGGCACGGTGCCGATCGGGACGGGCGAATTGCGGATGATCCATTCGCGGATATTGTGGATGTTGCGGCCGGTCGAGAGGTCCATGACGGTGTCGGCGCCCCAGCGGGTTGCCCAGACCATCTTCTCGACTTCCTCGGCCATCGAGGAGGTGACGGCCGAATTGCCGATATTGGCGTTGATCTTCACAAGGAAATTGCGGCCGATGATCATCGGCTCGGCTTCGGGGTGATTGATGTTGGCGGGAATGATCGCCCGGCCGGCCGCGACCTCGGCCCGGACGAATTCCGGCGTGACATGATCGGGAAGGTGCGCGCCGAAACTCTCCCCGTCGCGGACGAGCGCTTCCTTTGGCGCCTTGCGGCCGAGGTTTTCGCGGATGGCGATATATTCCATCTCCGGCGTGATGATCCCGGCCCGCGCGTAGGCAAGCTGGGTGACAGCCCTGCCGTCCTTGGCCTTCAGCGGCAGGTTGCGGATCGGAAATTCCGGCGTCAGCCGCTCGCCCGTGGCAAAGCCGTTGTCTTCCGGTTTGACATGTCGGCCCTCATACGCCTCGACGTCGCCGCGGGCAGTCACCCAGGCGGCGCGCAGCCGCGGCAGCCCGGCGTCGATCGAGACGGTCTGCGCCGGGTCGGTGTAGGGGCCGGAGCTGTCATAGACGGTGACGGGCGGCTCGCCGGATGTCGGATGAAGGGCGATCTCGCGCATCGGCACGCGGACATCCGGATGCAGTTCCCCCGTAACATGGATCTTTCGCGATGCCGGCAGCGGCCCGGTCGTGACGGTCGGAGTGAGGTTTTTTGCGGCAATATTCATGGTTTGAGGCTCCAAATTTTAAGGTTGGAGACCCAGTCATCAAAGCCGGAATGATGAAAAGACGCTGACGCGAGTCCACAGATGGAATTCGAGTCGCAACAGCGCTTGCACCGTCCCTACGCCAGTATGAACTGGATCAGGTTCAACGGGTCACTGCGCTCTTGAGGGCGGCAAGGCCGCCTGTCACGCCAGCAGTATCTCAGCCCCTTGTCGGGACCCCCCTGGTGAATGCGGCAAGTAAGGCATGGTTCAGGACGGCCCGTCAAGGGCTATCGACGAGACTGGCGCGACGGGGCGTGAGGCGGCGATAGGCTGGTCCTTTGCGCGTGCACGGCAAGCTGTAAAGATTTTCAATGATTTCAGTCTTCGTCTCGACAGCGCGGCTGCGGCAAATTATCTATAAAAAATGACCTCGACCCACGAAGACACCATCGCCAGCCGTATCAGTCGCATCCTTGCCGACAGAATCGTGACCGGGGAACTCGATCCGGGCACGAAACTGCGCCAGGATCATATCGCCGAGGAGTTCGGAACGAGCCATGTGCCCGTGCGCGAAGCCTTTCGCAGGCTGGAGGCGCAGGGCTTGGCGGTCAGCGAGCCGCGCCGCGGTGTGCGGGTCGCGTCCTTCGATCTCAAGGAAGTCCGCGAGGTGGCGCAGATGCGGGCGGCGCTGGAAGTCTTGGCGCTTCGGCACGCCGCACCACACCTGACGCCGTCGATCCTCGATCAGGCCGAGGAAGCAACGGTCGCCGGTGACAACTCCCGCGACGTTCGGTCCTGGGAAGAGGCCAACCGGCGCTTTCACAGCCTGATTCTCGCACCGTGCGGCATGCCGCGCCTGTTGGCCGCGATCAATGATCTGCACGCCGCCAGCGCGCGTTTTCTGTTTGCGAGCTGGCGCTCGGAATGGGAAGTGCGCACCGATCATGACCATCGCGCGATCCTGACGTTCCTGCGCCAGGGCAACATCGAAAATGCCGCTGCCGTCCTTGAGCGCCACGTTCAATGGATTGGCCAAAAACCCGTCCGGAACGCCTCCGGAACGACGCGCGAGGCCTTTGCGATCGTCGGCTGATCGCCGGGCCCACCGTCTGTCGGTTTTTTGCCGGAATGATCCGGCGCCCGAGTCTCGCGCTGCTCCTGAAACTCTCTTTTTGATTGCAGGTTTATCTCGGCTCAACGAAAAGGCGCTTGCGCCTGATTGCGTGGCAATAAATTATAGATAATATCACGTCTTATCTATACTGAGATTTGCAGACAGTCGCATCGAAGGGAGCCGATCGAGAATGTTGCACGAAAATACAGCCGAAAACCGCACGGAAGCGCCGATGAGTACACGAGACGAATCCACGTCTCTCGCGGCGGCGAAAATTATCTATAATTTGCCGTTCAATGATCTGCTGTTTCGCGCCCAGACCGTTCATCGCGCCAATTTCGATCCCAATGCCGTACAGATGAGCCGGCTCTTGTCGATCAAGACCGGCGGCTGTGCCGAGGATTGCGGCTATTGCAGCCAGTCGGCCCATTCGCCGACGGGCCTCAAGGCCTCCAAGCTGATGATGGTCGAAAAGGTCCTCGCCGAAGCGCGCAAGGCGAAGGCGGAAGGTGCGACCCGCTACTGCATGGGTGCTGCCTGGCGCAGCCCTAAGGACCGCGACATGGACACGTTGCTTGCCATGGTCGCCGGCGTCAAGGGGCTCGGCATGGAGACCTGCATGACACTCGGAATGCTCTCGCCTGCCCAGGCCGGCGCTTTGTCCAAGGCAGGCCTCGACTACTACAATCACAACATCGACACGTCGGAAGAGTTCTACTCGCAGATCATTACAACCCGCACCTTTGCCGACAGGCTGGAGACGCTGTCGAATGTGCGCGAAGCGGGCATGAAGGTCTGCGCCGGTGGCATCCTTGGCATGGGCGAAACGACCGGCGACCGCATCTCCATGCTGGTGACGCTCGCCAATCTCCAGCCTGCGCCGGAAAGCGTGCCGATCAACATGCTGATCCCGATCCCCGGCTCAAAGCTGGCCGACGCGGATCCGGTCGATCCGATCGAATTCGTCAGGACGATCGCGCTCGCGCGCATCCTGATGCCGCGCACGCACGTTCGCCTGTCGGCCGGACGCACCCAGATGAGCGACGAAATGCAGGCGCTCTGTTTCTTCGCCGGCGCCAATTCGATCTTTGCCGGCGATACGCTGCTCACCACCGAGAACCCGGGCGAGGATCACGACACGGCGCTGTTCCGCCGCCTTGGTCTGAAGCCGATGGAGCTGGAGCCCGCTGAATGACGCCGACGCGGCTCGCGCGCTATGAAGCGACGCTGGCGGGGCTGGATCGCCGGGAGCGGCTTCGGACCCTGATGGCGCGGGACGGCGCCGATTTCAGCTCGAACGATTATCTCGGCTTTGCCGGTTCGACGCGGCTGGCAACGGCGATCACGGCAGCGCTTCAGCGTGGAGTACCCGTCGGTGCCGGCGGCTCGCGGCTGTTGCGCGGCAACCATCCGGAACATGAGGCGCTGGAGGAAGAGGCCGCAGCCTTTTTCGGAACCGAGCGTGTCCTGTATTTCAGCACCGGCTTTGCCGCCAATGCCGCGCTCTTTTCAACCCTGCCGCAGCGCGGCGATCTGATTGTGCATGACGCGCTGGTGCATGCCAGTGCGCACGAGGGGATGCAGGCGAGCCGGGCACAGGCGGTGCCGGCAGCGCACAACGATGTCGCGGCGTTCGAAGAGGCAATCGTCCGCTGGCGGCAGGACGGCGGCACCGGCCATCCGTGGATCGCGGTCGAAAGCCTCTATTCGATGGACGGCGACCGCGCACCGCTCGCAGCACTTGCAGCCCTTGCCGAACGCCATGCCGGCTTTCTGGTGATCGACGAGGCGCATGCGACGGGCGTCTTCGGCGCCGGCGGTCGTGGTCTCGCCGCCGAGCTGGAGAACCGGAGGAATGTGATCGTCCTGCACACCTGCGGCAAGGCGCTCGGCGTTTCCGGCGCTCTGCTCGGTGCAAACGCGGCGCTGTGCGACTATCTGGTCAATCGGGCGCGGGGCTTCATCTATTCGACCGCGCCATCGCCGCTGATGGCAGCTGCCGTGCGGGAAGCACTGCGCATGCTCGTGGATGAGCCAAAGCGGCGCGCCGATTTCGACGCATTGCGCGATTTTGCCAACAGGGAACTTACCGAAAAGCTCGGGATGGCGGGCAGCGGCTCGCAAATCCTGCCCGTGATCATCGGCGACAATGGCCGGGCGGTGCGGATCGCCGCGCGCATGCGCTCCGAAGGCTTCGATATCCGGGCCATTCGCCCGCCGACCGTTCCTGAAGGCACGGCGCGGCTGAGGATCGCGATCACGCTCAACGTCGATGAGAGCGTCATCAGCCGCATGTTCATGCGACTGGCGGCCATCATGGCTGAGGAGACGCCGTGACGCGCTTCGTTGTGACCGGCACGGATACCGGCATCGGCAAGACAGTGTTTTCTGCCGCGCTGACTGCAGCGCTTGGCGGCTTTTATTGGAAGCCCGTGCAGTCGGGACTCGGGGAAGAAACGGACAGCCAGACCGTCAGCCGGTTGGGCTGCCTGCCGCCGGAACGCATTCTGCCGGAAGCCTATCGGCTCAACACCCCCGCGTCGCCGCATCTCGCCGCGCGGCTCGACAACGTCGAGATCGCGCCCGAGACCCTGACGCCGCCTTTCACCGACGCACCGCTCGTCATCGAAGGGGCCGGAGGTCTTTTGGTGCCGTTGACGGAAAACCACGTCTTCGCCGATGTCTTTGCGCGCTGGCGCATCCCCGTGATCCTCTGTGCCCGCACGGGGCTCGGCACGATCAATCACACGCTGCTGTCGCTCGAAGCGCTGCGCAATAGGTCGATCCCCATTTTCGGCGTGGCGTTCATCGGCGAGGAGGAAGCCGAAACGCAACGGATCATCGCCGCGATGGGGCAAGTGCGGGTTCTCGGTCGTCTGCCGCCGCTTGACCCGCTGACACCGGAGCGTTTGCAGCACGCCTTTCACGACCATTTCCCTCTTTTTTCCTTCCAGGAGAGGACGGTATGACCTCACCCGTCTGGCATCCCTTTACCCAGCACGCGCTCGAACCGTCGATGAAGCGCATCGTGCAAACGGACGGCGCCTGCCTGATCGATGAGGACGGCTCGCGCATCCTCGATGCGATTTCTTCCTGGTGGGTCATCACCCATGGCCACCGCCATCCGGTGATCATGCAAGCGATCCAGGCGGCATGCGAGACCTACGACCAGATCATTTTCGCCGAATACACCCACGAGCCCGCCGAAACACTGGCGCGAGGCCTGGTCGAGATCGCCCCTGCTGGCCTCAAGCATGTGTTCTATTCCGACAGCGGCTCGACCTCCGTTGAAGTCGCGCTGAAAATGGCGCTCGGCTTCTTCCACAATTCCGGTGCGCCGCGCAGCCGGATCTGCGTCATGGAGGACGGCTATCACGGCGATACGATCGGCACGATGTCGGCAGGCGAACGCGGCGTCTTCAACGCGGCCTATGAGCCATTGCTGTTCGGCGTCGACCGGTTGCCGTTTCCGGTGACCGGCCAGGAGCAGGCGACGTTCGATGCTTTCGAGCGTTTCTGCGCGACGGGCGAGGTGGCGGCGTTGCTGATCGAGCCGCTCGTCCTGGGGGCGGGCGGCATGCGCGTCTATCCGGCCACGATCATCAGCGAACTGAAACGGATCGCCGAACGACACGATGTTCTGACGATCGCCGACGAGGTGATGACCGGCTGGGGGCGCGCGGGCAGCCTGTTTGCCTGCGAGCAGGCCGGTGTGATGCCCGATATCCTCTGCACGTCCAAGGGCCTGACCGGCGGCGCCCTGCCTCTTGCCGCGACGCTCTGCACGGCCGAAATATTCGATGCGCATCTCTCCACGGACCGTCGCCGGACGTTTTTCCATTCGAGTTCATACACCGCCAATCCGATCGCCTGCGCGGCCGCAGTCGCCAATCTTGCCGTGTGGAAGGACGAGCCGGTGCGCGAGCGCATCGGTTCGCTAGAGGGCATGCAACAGGAGCGGCTTGCCCGTTTCCAGGAGGATCTACGCTTCACCAACATCCGGCAGGCGGGCACGATCACGGCTCTCGATCTGCGCGTCCCGGCAGGCGGCTATCTGTCGGACGTCGGTCCGCGGCTCAGGGCGTTTTTTCGCGAGCGAAAACTGTTGATCCGGCCGCTGGGAAACGTGATCTACCTGATGCCACCCTATTGTGTCACCGCTGCCGAGCTCGACCGGGCCTATGACGCGATCGACGAAGCGGTGGCGTGTTTCGCGGCGGGCCGGCTCTGATGGGCGCGCGCTCGTCCCGGCTTGCCGGTTTCGGTCATTGCGTTCCTCATCGGCGCGTCGAAAACGCCGAGATCGAGGTACGGCTCGGCCTGGAGCCGGGCTGGATCGAGCGTCGGACCGGCATCAGGGCGCGGCATTGGGCCGAGCCTGGCGATACGCTGTCCGGTCTCGCGGCGAAGGCCGGCGCAGCGGCACTCGAAAATGCCGGCATTGCCCCAGGCGATATCGCACTCACGCTTCTTGCTACCTCAACACCAGATCATCTGTTGCCGCCTTCCGCGCCGCTTCTTGCCCATCAGCTCGGCCTTGCCAATTCCGGCGCGATCGATCTCGCCGGTGCCTGTTCCGGCTTTCTCTATGCGCTGACGCTCGCCGACGGCTTTGTCCGCGCGCAGGGCCGTCCGGTCCTGGTCGTTGCGGCCAATATATTGAGCCGCCGGATCAACCCCGCCGAACGGGCAAGCGCGGTGCTGTTTGCCGATGCAGCTGGCGCCGTCGTGCTGATGCCGTCTCAGGCGGCTGACACGGGGCTACTCGGCGTCGACCTTGCCTCCGACGGAAGCCGCTACGACCTGATTTCGATTCCGGCTGGCGGAAGTAACCGGCCCTTTGCGGCGGACGTCGCAGCGAGCGAATGCCTGATGACGATGCGTGACGGCCGGGAGATGTTTACGCAGGCTGTCGGGATGATGGGTCATTGTGGCGAACGCGCGCTCGAACAGGCAGGGCTTTGCGCGGCCGATATCAGCCGCTTCGTTCCGCACCAGGCCAACGCGCGCATTTTCGATGCGGTTTGCAGCCACCTCCGCATAGAACCGGAAAAGACCGTTCGCACGATCATGGACTATGGAAACTCCTCGGCCGCAACGATCCCGCTTTCCCTTTCGCTTGCCCATCAGGCCACACCATTTGCCCCGGGCGAAAAGCTGTTGTTGACTGCGGCGGGCGCGGGACTGACGGGTGGCGCCTGCGTGATCGGGATTTAAAGGAGGTCCGGTTGATGAAACGCTCCGACGAGGGCTTAACGTTCGGAGAGGGCAACAACCGAACCCGTCTCGCGCCGGAAAGCCGCGGGGCTCTTCGACGTCCATTTGCGGAAGGCGCGGTGGAAGGCGCTGGGCTCAGAGAAGCCGACTTGGGCGGCAATCTCTCCAACGCTGCTGTCGCCATGCAGCAGCATTTCGATCGCAAGATCGCGACGGATCTCGTCCTTGATGCCGGCATAACTTTGCCCTTCGCTTTGCAGGCGATGGCGAAGCGTCGATGGCGACATCTTCATCTGCGCGGCAAGTTCGCTGAAGCCGTTCCAGCCGGAAGGCGTCGCTTGCCGTAGCCGTTTACGCACGCCGGCTGCGAGGCCGGCGTCATAGCGATAACGCACGAGAATATTGGCGGGTGCACCGCGCAGGAATTGTTTCAGGGCCTGCTCGGTCCGACCGATCGGCAGTTTCAGCACGGCGCGGTCGAAGGCGAGGCGGCTGACGGGTTGTGAAAACTGAACGGGAGCTCCGAAGAACAGGCGGTAGTCCGCGCCCTGTTGCGGCTCAGCACAGCGGAAGTCCACCCTGCGGATCGGGATGCGGCGCCCGACCAGCCAGCAGGTGATGCCATGCAGCAGAATCCAGTAGGTCCGGTACGCGAAAGCCGAGCGGGCCTCGCCTTTGTCGGTCAGCACGATCTCCGCCAGCCCGTCGCGGATGACGAGTTCGCCGCTCGGATCTTCGAGCACAACGCCGAGAAACCGCAAGGCGCGCCGTAACGCCTGTTCCAGGGTCTTTGCATGCAGCACGCAATGGCAAAGCAGTGTGAAGCTGCCGCTGCGCATCGGCCGTCCGCCCATGCCGAAGAATTCGTCATCGACCGCGGCTGCGACCGCCAGCCAAAGAGCGCCATAGGTTTCGGCGGAAATCGGCCTTTCGATCACTGGCGGCAGGCCGAGCGACGCCAGCAGCGGCGCCGTCGGCTTGCCCTGTCGCCGCAGGCAATCCAGCGCCTCTTCCACGAAAGAGGGCGAGATCATCCGCCGGTCCGCATCTGCCATTGCTTCTCCTCCCGTATGGCAAAACTGGCCGAAAAATGAAGGACAGTTCTGTCATCGATTGCAATACCGTGTCAGCGTAGAGTCCCGCAAGATGGTGCTGTCAAAAAGGGGCGCCATGGATCAAACGCGGCAGGGGAGGGCTGTATGATGGATCAAAAATCAGCACCTGTTCGAAACGGGAGCGGACGATCATGCTGATGCCCGGAAAGGTCTTTGTGGTGACAGGTGGCGGCTCCGGCTTGGGCGCAGCTGTCGCCCGCATGCTGGTCGAGGCTGAAGCCCGCGTCATCATTGCCGATGTCAACCTTGAGGCCGGTGAGCGGATCAGCGCCGAACGGGGTGCAACGAGCGCGCGTTTCGTGCGCACCGACGTCACCAGCGAAGCGGACGGTCTGGCCGCGGTCAACGCAGCGCTTGAGGCATTCGGCCATCTGCATGGTCTCGTAAACTGCGCAGGCGTCGCGCCCGGCGAAAAAGTGCTGGGTCGCGACGGCCCCCACCGCCTGGATAATTTCAGCAGAGCCATCGGGATCAATCTCGTCGGCACCTTCAACATGATCCGTCTTGCGGCGTCGGTCATCCAGAACGAGGAACCGGACCGCGAAGGCGAGCGGGGCGTCATCGTCAACACGGCCTCGATTGCAGCCTTCGACGGACAGGTCGGTCAGGCCGCCTACGCGGCGTCGAAGGGTGGGATCGTCGGCATGACCCTGCCCATCGCCCGCGAACTGGCACGCCACGGCATCCGCGTCGTTTCGATCGCACCTGGCATCTTCGAAACGCCGATGATGGCGGGCATGCCGCAGGACGTCCAGGATGCCCTGGGCAAGGGTGTGCCCTTTCCACCGCGGCTCGGCCATCCCTCTGAATTTGCTGCGCTGGTGCGACACATCTGCGAGAATACAATGCTGAACGGCGAGGTGATCCGTCTGGATGGCGCCTTGCGAATGGGGCCGCGTTGAGGCGCGCTCCGGGAGGTGGACATGGCAATGCTTGATCCGATCGTCATCGTCGGTTCCGCCCGCACCGCAATGGGAGGGTTTCAGGGCGAACTGAAGGATGCAACCGCTCCCCAACTCGGGGCCGCGGCCATTCGCGCCGCCTTGGAGCGCAGCGACGTTTCCGCCGAGGCGGTGGAGGAAGTGGTTTTCGGCTGCGTCCTGCCGGCCGGCCAGGGACAGGCGCCGGCGCGACAGGCAGCGATCGGCGCGGGCCTGCCCTTCGCGACAGGCGCAAGCACCGTCAACAAGATGTGCGGCTCCGGCATGAAGGCGGTGATGCTGGCGCACGATCTGATCGCGGCCGGCAGCGCAAATATTGCTGTTGCCGGCGGCATGGAAAGCATGAGCAATGCGCCCTATCTGCTCGATCGTGCCCGTGGCGGTTACCGGCTCGGCCATGGCCGCGTCACCGATCACATGTTTCTCGACGGGCTGGAGGACGCCTATGAAAAGGGAAGGCTGATGGGGACGTTCGCGGAGGATTGCGCCGAGGCCTATCAGTTCACAAGGCCCGCGCAGGACGATTTTGCCGTGACATCGCTGACGCGCGCGCAAAAGGCTGTCGAGGAGGGACTTTTCGACGCCGAAATCACGCCGGTCACGGTGAAGAGCGGAAGAACGGAACAGGTCGTCAGCCGCGATGAGCAGCCCGGCAAGGCGCGGTTCGAAAAAATCCCGACGCTCAAGCCTGCCTTCCGTGAAAACGGAACGGTGACGGCCGCCAATTCCTCGTCGATTTCCGATGGCGCGGCCGCCCTGGTGCTGATGCATCGCTCCGAAGCCGATCGCAGGGGCCTCACGCCGCTTGCAACCATCGCCGGTCATGCGACCCACGCGCAGGCGCCCAATCTCTTCGCGACTGCCCCGATCGGTGCCCTGAACAAGCTCTCCGAGCGGACAGGCTGGAACCTCAGGGACGTCGACCTGTTCGAGATCAACGAGGCCTTCGCTGTCGTTGCGATGGCCGCGATGCGCGATCTCGACCTGCCGCATGACAAGGTCAATGTGCATGGCGGTGCCTGCGCACTTGGTCATCCGATCGGCGCGTCCGGCGCGCGCGTCATCGTCACGCTGCTGGCCGCGCTTGAGCGATACGGGCTGAAACGCGGCATGGCCTCGCTCTGCATCGGCGGCGGCGAGGCGACAGCGATCGCCGTCGAGCGGCATTGATCGGGGCTGGGAGGAGGCCGATAGATGATCCTGACTGAACAGCAAATCCAGATTCGCGACATGGCCCGCGACTTCGCCCGCGAACGCCTGATGCCGGGCGCCGCCGAGCGCGACGTCTCGCATGCCTTTCCGAAAGACGAATTGAAGGAGATGGGCGAACTCGGCTTCCTCGGCATGCTTGTGCCTGAGGCCTATGGCGGCTCGGAGACGGGAACGGTCGCCTATGCGGTCGCGATCGAGGAGATCGCCGCTGGCGATGGCCCTTGCTCGACGATCATGAGCGTCCACAGTTCCGTCGGCTGCGTGCCCATCCTCAAATTCGGCACGGAGGAACAAAAGCAGCGCTTCCTGCCCAAGCTCGCATCCGGCGAATGGATCGGCGGCTTTGCACTGACGGAGCCGCAGGCGGGGTCGGATGCTTCCAACCTGCGCACCCGCGCTCGCCGCGACGGCGATCACTATGTGCTTGACGGCGCCAAGCAGTTCACCACATCGGGCAAGAACGGACAGGTCATCATCGTGTTCGCCGTCACCGATCCCGATGCCGGCAAGAAGGGCATCACCGCCTTCATCGTGCCGACCGATACGCCCGGCTACGAGGTCGTGCGCGTGGAGCACAAGCTCGGCCTGCATTCCTCCGATACCTGTCAGATCGCCTTTACCGACATGCGTATCCCCGCGGATTTGCGGCTCGGGCAAGAAGGTGAAGGCTACAGGATTGCGCTCGCCAATCTCGAAGGCGGCCGCATCGGCATTGCGTCGCAATCGGTCGGCATGGCGCGCGCCGCTTTCGAGGCGGCGCGCGACTATGCCCGCGAACGCATCGCCTTCGGCAAGCCCATCATCGAACATCAGGCGGTCGCCTTCCGCCTTGCCGACATGGCAACGCAGATCGAGGTTGCACGGCAAATGGTGCTGCATGCCGCGCAACTCAAGGAAAGCGGGGAACCTTGCCTGACCGAAGCCTCGATGGCCAAACTCTTTGCGTCGGAAATGGCGGAAAAGGTCTGCTCGGATGCGATCCAGATCCATGGCGGCTACGGATATATGTCCGATTATCCGGTCGAACGCATCTATCGCGATGTCCGCATCTGCCAGATTTATGAGGGAACAAGCGACGTGCAGCGCATCGTGATTGCGCGTAATCTGTGAAGTGAGGGGCCCTCGTTTTCCGGGAGAGAGCAGGAGAGCGGGGGGCAAAAAGGAGGAAGAACGAGGGCATGACCGAGTTCCCGCAATTGAGCCTGCATGTTCCGGAGCCGGCCGTCCGGCCCGGGGGGCAACCGGATTTTTCCAACGTCAAGATCGCCAAGGCCGGCGTTGTGCCGCGCCCGGAAGTCGACGTCGCATCGGAAGAAATCCGCGATCTCGCCTATTCGATCATTCGCGTCCTCAACCGTGACGGCGAAGCGGTTGGTCCCTGGGCCGGCTTGCTGTCGGACGAGGAGCTGCTGACCGGCCTGCGCAACATGATGAAGCTGCGCGCCTTCGATGCTCGCATGCTGATGGCGCAGCGGCAGGGCAAGACCTCTTTCTATATGCAGCATCTCGGCGAGGAGGCGGTCAGCTGTGCGTTCCGCAAGGCGCTGCGCAAGGGCGACATGAACTTCCCGACCTATCGCCAGGCGGGGCTGCTCATTGCCGATGACTACCCGATGGTCGAGATGATGAACCAGATCTACTCGAACGAGAGCGATCCGCTGCGCGGCCGGCAGTTGCCGATCATGTATTCCTCGAAGGAGCATGGTTTCTTCACCATCTCCGGCAATCTCGCCACCCAATATGTCCAGGCGGTCGGATGGGCCATGGCTTCGGCCATCAAGAACGATACCAGGATCGCCGCCGCCTGGATCGGTGACGGCTCGACGGCGGAATCGGACTTTCATTCTGCGCTCGTCTTTGCCTCCACCTACAAGGCACCGGTCATCCTCAACATCGTCAACAATCAGTGGGCGATCTCGACCTTCCAGGGCATTGCCCGAGGCGGCTCCGGCACTTTTGCGGCGCGTGGTCTGGGTTTTGGCATCCCGGCCCTTCGTGTCGATGGCAACGATTATCTCGCCGTCTACGCCGTTTCCAGCTGGGCGGCCGAGCGCGCCCGGCGCAATCTCGGGCCGACGCTGATCGAATACGTCACCTATCGCGTCGGCGCGCATTCGACCTCAGACGATCCGAGCGCCTATCGCCCGAAGACGGAATCCGAAGCCTGGCCGCTCGGCGATCCGGTTCTGCGCCTCAAGAAGCATCTGATCGTCAGGGGTGTCTGGTCTGAGGAACGGCACGTACAGGCGGAAGCCGAGATCCTCGACGAGGTGATCCAGGCACAGAAGCAGGCGGAGGCGCATGGTACGCTGCATGCCGGCGGCAAGCCCTCGGTGCGCGACATCTTCGAGGGGGTCTATGCCGAGATGCCCGCACATATTCGCCGCCAGCGGCAGAAGGCAGGATACTGACATGGCCAGAATGACAATGATCGAGGCCGTGCGCAGCGCCATGGACGTCTCGATGGAGCGCGACGACGACGTGGTCGTCTTCGGTGAGGACGTTGGCTATTTCGGCGGCGTCTTCCGCTGTACGCAAGGGCTGCAGGCAAAATACGGCAAGACCCGCTGTTTCGATGCGCCGATCAGCGAAAGCGGCATCGTCGGTACGGCGATCGGCATGGCTGCCTATGGCTTGAAACCCTGTGTGGAGATCCAGTTCGCCGACTACATGTATCCGGCCTACGATCAGATCACCCAGGAAGCCGCCCGCATCCGCTACCGCTCCAACGGCGATTTCACCTGCCCGATCGTCCTGCGCATGCCGACCGGCGGCGGCATTTTCGGCGGCCAGACGCACAGCCAGAGTCCCGAGGCGTTGTTTACCCATGTCTGCGGCCTCAAGGTCGTCGTTCCGTCCAATCCCTACGATGCCAAGGGGCTGCTGATCGCGGCGATCGAGGACCCCGACCCGGTGATGTTCCTCGAACCGAAGCGGCTCTACAACGGCCCCTTCGATGGCCATCATGAAAAGCCGGTCACGCCCTGGTCGAAGCATGATCTTGGCGAGGTCCCCGAAGGCCACTACAGCATCCCCATCGGCAAGGCCGAAATCCGCCGGCCAGGATCCGCCGTCACCGTCATCGCCTATGGCACCATGGTCCACGTTGCGCTGGCAGCAGCCGACGAAATGGGCATCGATGCGGAGGTGATCGACCTGCGCAGCCTGTTGCCACTCGATCTCGACACCATCGTGCAGTCCGTCGCCAAGACCGGCCGCTGCGTCATGGTGCACGAGGCGACCCTGACGTCTGGCTATGGCGCTGAGGTGGTGGCGCTGGTGCAGGAGCATTGCTTCTACCATCTGGAGGCACCGGTGGTTCGCGTAACCGGATGGGACACGCCTTATCCGCATGCGCAGGAATGGGACTATTTCCCCGGACCCGCCCGCGTCGGACGCGCGCTCGCCGAAGTCATGGAGGCGTGACCATGGGTGAATTCATCATCAAGATGCCGGATGTCGGCGAAGGCGTGGCCGAGGCCGAGCTCGTCGAATGGCATGTGAAACCGGGCGATCCCGTTCGCGAGGACATGGTGCTGGCCGCCGTCATGACCGACAAGGCAACGGTCGAGATCCCCTCGCCGGTGACAGGCACGGTTCTGTGGCTTGGAGCAGAGATTGGCGATACCGTTGCGGTCAAGGCGCCGCTGCTGCGCATCGAGGTGGCAGGCGAAGGGGGCGAGGTCACGGCCGCTCCGACGCCGGAAACGGTGACCATTGACACTATCGACGAGCAACCTCCCGTCGCAAAGGTGGAAAGCCCGCCGCCGGTCGAGGTGAAGAAATCGGTTGAGCCCGCACCAGCTCCCCGCGCGGCCGTGCAGCCGCCGGCCGACAAGCCGCTTGCCTCGCCGGCCGTCCGCCTTCGGGCGCAGGAGAGCGGCATCGATCTGCGTCAGGTCCCGGGTACCGGGCCTGCCGGGCGCATCACACACGACGACCTCGACCAGTTTCTTGCGCGTGGCGCGCAGCCGTCCGTCACGCCGGCCGGTCTTGCCGTGAAAACGGCGGTCGAGGAGATCAAGGTCACCGGCCTTCGCCGCCGCATCTCCGAAAAGATGGTGCTCGCCACCTCGCGCATTCCCCACATCACCTATGTGGAGGAGATCGACGTCACTGATCTCGAAGATCTGCGGACGACCATGAATGCCAGCCGCAAACCGGACCAGACGAAGCTGACGATCCTGCCGTTTCTGATGCGTGCACTGGTGAAGACGGTCGCGGACCAACCAGGCGTGAACGCCACCTTCGATGACGATGCCGGCATCATCACCCGCCACGGCGCCGTCCACATCGGCATCGCGACCCAGACGCCTGCGGGACTTACCGTCCCGGTCGTGCGTCATGCCGAAGCGCGCAACATCTGGAATTGCGCCACCGAACTGGTGCGGCTGGCGGAAGCGGCAAGAACAGGCTCGGCCCTGCGTGAAGAGCTTTCCGGCTCGACGATCACTATAACCTCGCTCGGGGCCATGGGCGGCATTGCGACGACACCGATTATCAACCACCCGGAAGTGGCGATCGTCGGCGTCAACAAGATCATGACGCGTCCCGTGTGGGACGGCAGCCAGTTCATCCCACGCAAGATGATGAACCTGTCGTCGAGCTTCGATCACCGGGTCGTCGACGGCTGGGACGCTGCGACCTTCGTCCAGCGGCTCAAGGTGCTGCTCGAAACCCCCGCGCTGATTTTCATTGAAAGCTGATGCCATGAAAGAGATCGTCTGCAAACTTCTCGTCATCGGCGCCGGTCCCGGTGGCTATATCTGCGCCATCCGCGCCGGGCAGCTTGGGGTCGATACCGTCATCGTCGAAGCCGTCAAGGCTGGCGGCACTTGTCTCAATATCGGCTGCATCCCTTCCAAGGCGCTCATCCATGCGGCCGAGGAATTCGAGAAGGTCAGCCATATGGCCGCGGCCAAAAGCCCGCTCGGCATCAGCGTCGAGGCTCCAAAGCTCGATCTGGCCAAAACGATCGCGTGGAAAGACGGCATCGTTGGCCGGCTGAACAGCGGTGTACTCGGCCTGTTGCGCAAGGCTAAGGTCAAGATCGTCCACGGACGGGCAACCTTCCGCGACGGCAAGACGGTCGAGGTCGAGACGGAAACGGGAACGCAGGTCATCCGCGCCGAGACGGTGGTGATCGCGACTGGCTCCGAGCCGGTGGAACTGCCGTCGCTGCCCTTCAAAGGATCGGTCATATCCTCAACCGAAGCGTTGTCGTTGAAAACCGTGCCACAGAGCCTCGTCGTCGTGGGCGGCGGCTATATCGGGTTGGAACTTGGGACCGCCTTCGCCAAGATGGGCTCTGCAGTGACGGTGGTCGAAGCAACTCAGCAACTCCTGCCGCAATATGATGCCGAACTGGTGAAGCCCGTTGTCAAGCGGCTGGGCGAACTGGGTGTCCGGGTCGTGACCGGCGCTAAGGCCAACGGGCTTTCCGGTGATACGCTGCTGATCGAAACCGCTGAGGGCGAGGAGCGGCTTGCTGCCGACAAAATCCTCGTGACCGTCGGACGCAAGCCGCGCACCGAAGGCTGGGGGTTGGAAGAGCTCGACCTCGACCGCGCCGGAAAATTCCTGCGCGTCGATGAACGCTGCCGGACATCGATGCGCGGCGTCCATGCCATTGGCGATATCACCGGCGAGCCGATGCTGGCCCACCGCGCCATGGCGCAGGGCGAAATGGTTGCCGAAATCGTGGCGGGAAAGAAGCGAACATGGGACAAGCGCTGCATCCCGGCAGTCTGCTTTACCGATCCTGAAATCGTCACCGCCGGTTTTTCGCCGGATGAGGCGAGGGCGCAAGGTTTTGAAATCCGGGTGGGGCTGTTCCCCTTTACCGCCAACGGCCGGGCGATGACAATGCTGTCCGAGGACGGGTTCGTGCGGGTCGTGGCACGCGCAGACACCAATCTTGTTCTCGGCGTGCAGGCGGTGGGTGCCGGCGTGTCGGAGCTGTCGAGCACCTTTGCGCTGGCAATCGAAATGGGCGCGCGCCTGGAAGACATCGCCGCAACGATCCATGCACATCCGACACGCAGCGAAGGCTTCCAGGAAGCCGCATTGAAAGCCCTTGGCCATGCCCTCCACATCTGAGCCCGTTTCTCTCGGCGCTGCGCCGCAAACACTGGTCGATCGCGATGGCGCGCTTGGTCGCATCCGGTTCAATCGGCCCAGGGCGCTGAACAGCCTGACGCTTGAGATGGTCCGCGACATCGAAGCTGCCCTTGACCGGTTCGAGCACGATCCGGCCATTTCAGCTGTTCTTGTTACAGGCGAGGGGGAGCGTGGCCTTTGCGCCGGCGGCGATATCCGCGCCATCTATGACGCCGGAAAGGCCGGATCGGACCTGCCGGCGACCTTCTGGCGTGAGGAATACCGCCTCAACGCCCGGATCGGCCGCTATTCCAGACCCTATATCGCCTTTATGGATGGGATCGTCATGGGTGGCGGTGTCGGCATCTCCGTCTATGGCAGCCACCGCATCGTCACGGAGCGAACCCGTTTTGCGATGCCGGAAACCGGCATCGGCTTTTTCCCCGATATCGGCGCCTCCTGGTTCTTGACGCGCCAGAACAACGAACTCGGGACTTATGTTGCGCTTGCTGGCGAGCCGCTCGGCGCCGCCGATGTCATTCTGGTTGGCCTTGCAGATCGGTTTGTCCCGTCGGATCGCCTGCCGGCCCTTGCGGAGGCTTTGGCGGGTCTTCCAGCGGGAGCCGCGAGTGAGGAGATATCCGCGCGCATCCAGGATTTTTCGGCCGCACCACCTGCTGGCGCACTCGAACCGCATCGGCAGGCAATCGATCGCCTGTTCGCCTTCGATGCGATGGAGGAGATCATCGAAGCCCTGCGTCGAGATGGCAGCCCGTTCGGTGAAAAAGTCCTTGCCGTCCTTGCGGCAAAATCGCCGCTCAGCCTCAAGGTCACGCTTCGCCTGCTGAGGCTCGGACGGCAAACGGCGCGCCTGGAATCCTGTCTCGAAAGAGAATTCGCCGCGACCGCGACGGTGCTGCGCAGCCACGATTTCTACGAAGGCGTGCGCGCGGCCGTCATCGACAAGGACCGCAATCCGCAATGGCATCCCGCCGGTCTTGGTGACGTCACCGAAGCGCAGGTCGCTGCCTACTTTCAACCATCTGCCCATCCGCTTTTTTCGGACACGAATGAGGGAGGACCCCGCGCATGACATCCATCGGCTTTATCGGCCTCGGCCACATGGGTGGCCCGATGGCGGCCAATCTGGTCAAGGCCGGATACACGGTCAGGGGCTTCGACCTGTCGCAAGCATTGCTGGAGCAGGCGCGGCAAACCGGCGTGATCCCGTGTGCGTCCCTCGCCGAAACAGTGGATGCCGTCGATACGGTTATCACCATGCTGCCAGCCGGAAAACACGTGCTGTCTGTCTGGGAGGAACTGGTGGTCTCCGTGCCCTCCGGCACGCTGCTCATCGACTGCTCGACCGTCGATATCGACAGTGCCCGTAAGGCGCATGCCATGGCTGCTGCGGAAAATTGTCCTTCTCTCGATGCACCCGTTTCCGGCGGCACCGGCGGGGCGGCGGCGGGCACGCTGACCTTCATGATCGGCGGCGATGATGACGTCTTCGCCAAGGGACAGCCCATATTCGCGGCAATGGGCAAGCGCATCATCCACTGCGGCGGCCCGACGGCGGGCCAGGCGGCAAAGATCTGCAACAACATGATCCTCGGCATCAGCATGATCGCCGTTGGTGAGGCCTTCGTGCTCGGCGAGAAGCTCGGCCTCACCCATCAGGCACTCTTTAACGTGGCATCGGTCTCCTCGGGGCAGTGCTGGTCGCTCACCACCTATTGCCCGGTGCCCGGTCCCGTTCCGACCTCGCCGGCCAACAACGGCTATCAGCCGGGCTTCGCCGGAGCACTCATGCTGAAGGACCTGAAATTGTCTCAAGAGGCAGCCGTGGCGAGTGGTGCGATGACCCCGCTGGGTGCCAAGGCTGCCGAACTCTATCAACTGTTCAACGATCTCGGCAATGCCGACAAGGATTTCTCCGGCATCATCAATCTGCTGCGGGAAAAGTCGGGCGGCGATATAGCGTGAGCTGTTACTTCCGGATCGCGTAAACTGAGGAGCAAGCCAGTGGAAAAACCGATCGTCATCGAACAACAGGACCGGGTCGTCATCATCACGTTGAACCGGCCAGCTGCCCGCAATGCGCTGAATTCCGAGATCATGCACGCGCTGGCAGCCGAACTCGGGCCACTTGACCGCGACCCGGGCGTCGGCTGTTTCGTGCTCAGGGGCTCTGACAAGGCATTTGCGGCTGGCGCCGACATCAAGGAAATGGCCGACAAATCCTTCTCCGACATGTTCGGCGATGACTTCTTCGCCGCCTGGGATCGCTTCGCCTCCTTCCGGACGCCGAAGATCGCCGCCGTGTCGGGCTACGCGCTCGGCGGCGGCTGCGAGCTGGCGATGATGTGCGACATCATTTTCGCCGCCGACACGGCAATGTTCGGCCAGCCCGAAATCAAGCTCGGCGTGATGCCCGGAATGGGCGGCTCCCAGCGGTTGACGAAACTCGTCGGCAAATCGAAGGCAATGGACATGATCCTCACCGGACGGATGATGGACGCGGTCGAGGCCGAACGCTGCGGCCTCGTCGCGCGTGTCATTCCGGCTGACAAGCTGATGGATGACACGCTGGCTGCCGCCCGCACCATTGCCGGCTACGGCAAGGCAGCGACCATGGCCGCGCGCGAAGCCGTCGATCGCGCGCTTGAGGGCGGTCTCCGCGAAGGCCTCCTTTTCGAGCGGCGCCTGTTTCACTCGCTTTTTGCAACCGCTGATCAGAAGGAAGGCATGGCGGCGTTCATCGAGAAGCGGGACCCGAAGTTTCAGGGAAAATAATCCCTCACCCCAAAACACGCGGCGATATCAATGGCACTGGCGGGTCGGCTGTCTTTCAGCCGTCACCGCTTTTGTGCGTTTCCCAAAACGGCCGGAAACCTGCTCGCCGGGCATCTTTCATCCTTGTTTCAACCACACGTCGCATGCAGTCCAGAAGCGGACCAATCTGATACCGCATCAACCCAGATGAAAATGAATTTCATAAAATAATAGTTTCGGCGGATTTCAGTTGACGATGATGAAAATCTGTCTCACTCTGAGAAAATAAATTACGACAATAAACGGGGAATACCAGAAGAATGAAAGTGGGCATCATCGGGCTCGGATTCCGCCTCGGCTATCTGGGCTATGTCTTCAAGGCTATGGATGAAAGCTTCGAGATCGCCGGTTATGTCGATCCGAACCCAGCCGGCCTGTCCGGTCTTGAGGAAAAAGGCATATCTGCCGGCACCGCCTACGCAACGCCCGAAGAGCTGATTGCCAACGAAACGCTCGATCTTCTGATGATCGGTTCGCCGAACCACATGCATCTCGACCACATTCGCATCGGACTGCAGTCCGGCCTCAAGGTCTTCAGCGAAAAACCGATCGTTACGACCGTCGAGGAAAGCCTGGAACTCGCCCGTCTGATGGCGAGGTACGGGCATGAACGGCTGATGGTCGGTCTCGTGTTGCGCTATGCGCCGATGTACCGCGACCTGCGCGCCGTCCAGGCTGCCGGAACCCTCGGTCACGTCGTCTCGATCGAGGCGGCCGAGCACATCGAGCCCTATCACGGCGCGTTCTTCATGCGCGACTGGCGCCGCTACGAGCGCTATTCCGGCAGCTTCATGCTGGAAAAATGTTGCCACGACCTCGATCTCTACAACGGCATCATCGGCGCACGGCCGGAGCGGGTCGCCAGTTTCGGCGGGCGCAAGAGCTTCATCCCTGCCAACGATCCGGCCCGTGAGGGCATTAACGATCTCGAACTCTTCCATCGCAAGCCGAGCGGCTGGATGGGCTCCGACAAGGTTTTCGACAGCGATGGCGACATCATCGACTACCAGGTCGCGATCGTCGAATACGCCAACGGGGTCGGCATGAACTTCCACACCAACCTCAACGTCCCTGACCAGTTCCGCCGCTTCTGCATCATGGGCTCGCGCGGCATGGCCGAGGGCGATTTCATCCGTGGTTATTTCGACGTCCACGAGATGCTGACAGGCAAAAAGGTCATCGAAAACAAATATGCCGCGACCGAACTGTCGCAGCATTACGGCGCCGACGAGCAGATGGCGGCCGACATCATTGGCCATGTCCGCGACGGCCGGGTGCTGCCCGTTTCGACGATCGATGCGCTGGAAGCAGGTATTCTGGCGCTGTCGATGGACGAGGCGCGCCGCAAGCGCAGCGTCGTCGATCTCAGGCCCATCTGGGATCGCTTCGACGAAGCGCTCCACGTTCGCGCGGCTTGAGGAGGAGAGGATGAGCGTTCAGCGCAGCACCGTCATCTTCGCCTGGATCCTCCTGCTGCCGGCCGTCCTCTATGTGACAGTGATCGTCGCCTATCCGCTGGTCGACACCTTCATTCTGTCCTTTACCGATGCCTCGTTGAAGAAAACGACCAACTGGGTCGGCTGGATCAACTACGAGAAGATTTTCAACTCCACCTTTGCCGAGGTCATCATCCGTACCTTCGTGTGGACCTTCTTCTCGGTGTCGATCAAGATGATCATCGGCGTCTTCGGTGCCTCGATGCTCAACTCCGCCGTTCCCGGCCGCGCGCTGTTTCGCATCCTGACCATGCCACCGTGGATCGTCCCCATGGCGATCGGCATCTTCATGTGGGGCTGGATGTATAACGGCCAGTTCGGCATGATTTCCGGCTTGTTGCAGCGTTTCGGCTTTGCAGATGGTCCGGTCGCCTTTCTCGCACAGGGTTCGACGGCATTCTGGGCAACGGTCATCACCGACGTCTGGATCGGTGTGCCTCTGGTGACGCTCTACATGCTGGCGGCCATGCAGTCGATCCCGCAGGATCTCTATGAGGCCGCCTGGACAGACGGCGCGGGACGTTTCTACCGGTTCCGCCGTATTACCCTGCCGCTGCTGGTCCCTTCGCTGATTACGATGTCGATGCTGTCGCTCATCGCGACCTTTAATTCATTCGACATTATCTGGATCCTGACCCGTGGCGGACCGAGCGGCGAGACCACGACGATGATCATCGATACTTACCACACGGCGATCGGATCGAAAAAATACGGGGAAGGCGCCGCCCGCGCGGTACTGATCTGCATCTTCCTGTCGATCTTCTGCCTGGCTTATTTCCGCGTCACCAGCCGTCTTTCCTCGGGAGACAACCGATGAGCACCCAGCCCGCCATGATCAACCGCTATCGCTGGCACGAACTGATCGGCATCTATGCGGGTATCTTCGCCTTTCTCACCTTTATCCTGGCGCCGTTCGTCGAGGGGTTTCTGGTTTCGCTGAAGCCGCTCAGCCAGCTGTTTTCATCGCCCTATCGGTTCATTCCACAAAATGGGTCCTTTGAGGCCTACCGGACGATGTGGGTCAGCGTTCCGGGCTTTGCCCGCTATATATTCAATTCCTTTTTTATCTCGACCATTGTGACCGCCGTTGTTCTGATGCTGGTTGTCCCTGCGGCCTATGCCTTTGCCCGCTTCAAGTTCAAGGGATCGGGCCATCTGCTCGGGGCCTTCCTCGCGGTCAACATGTTTTCCGGCGCGGTGCTGCTTATCCCGCTGTTCCGGCTCATGCGCTCTTTCGGTGTGCTGAATACCTACTTCGCCATCATCGTGCCGGGCGTCGCCTTCCTGATCCCGTCTGCCATCTGGCTTTTGCGCACCTACATGATGCGCATTCCAAAGGAACTCGACGAGGCTGCATTCGTCGATGGCGCGAGCCATTTCTACACGCTGCGCCGTGTTATCCTGCCGATCGCCATGCCAGGCATCACGGTGGTTGCAATCACCACCTTCATCGGCTCCTACGCCCAGCAGTTCATCTACGCGCTGACCTTCAATTCCAAGACGGAGTATGCGCCGCTGCCGGTAGGCCTGTTTGCCTATTTCGGCCGGCAGGAGGTCATCTGGAACGAGTTGATGGCCGCGAGCTTCGTCGGTATCGCGCCGGCCATGATCGTGATCTTCTTCCTTCAACGCTATCTCGTCAGCGGGCTGACCGCCGGCGCGGTGAAACAATAAGCCAAACCACCAGAGAAAAATGGGAGCTAAGAACGTGACAATTCGTTTCAAGACCGGCCACTTCACGACCGGATTGTTTGCCCTTACCTTGCTCGGTTCGACCGCGCTCGGCGCCATGACCGCACAGGCTGCTGACCAGGAAATCAGCTGGATCTATTGCGGCGACAAGATCGACCCGATCCATGAAAAGTACATCAAGGAATGGGAAGGCAAGAACGCCGGATGGAAGATCGTGCCCGAGGTTGTCGGATGGGAGCAATGCCAGGACAAGGCAACGACGCTTGCTGCCGCCGGCACGCCGGTCGGCATGGCCTATGTCGGCTCGCGCACGCTGAAGGAGTTCGCGCAGAACGATCTGATCATTCCGGTTCCGATGACCGACGACGAGAAGAAGAGCTACTATCCGAACATCGTTGACACTGTGACGTTCGAGGACAACCAGTGGGGCGTGCCGATCGCCTTCTCGACCAAGGCTCTCTATTGGAACAAGGACCTGTTCAAGGCCGCCGGCCTCGATCCCGAAACGCCGCCGAAGACCTGGGCCGAAGAGATCGCTTTCGCCAAGCAGATCAAAGAAAAGACCGGTACTGCCGGTTATGGTCTTCCGGCCAAGACCTTCGACAACACCATGCACCAGTTCATGCACTGGGTTTACACCAACAACGGCAAGGTGATTGATGGCGACAAGATCGTTATCGACAGCCCCGAAGTGCTGGCCGCTCTCCAGGCCTACAAGGACATCACGCCCTATTCCGTCGAGGGCGCCACCGCCTACGAACAGAACGAAATCCGCGCCATCTTCCTCGACGGCAAGGTCGGCATGATCCAGGCCGGCTCGGGTGCTGCCGCCCGCCTCAAGGACACCAAGATCAACTGGGGCGTCGCAGCGTTGCCGCTCGGCCCCTCCGCCAAGGGCGAAGGCACGTTGCTGATCACGGACAGCCTGGCGATCTTCAAGGGGACCGGCGTCGAAGAAAAGGCGGCTGAATTCGCCAAGTACATCACCTCGACCGATATCCAGCACGAGTACGAACTTCAGGGCGGCGCTGGCCTGACCCCCTTGCGTCCTGGTGCCGTCGTCGATGAATTCGTTGCCAAGGAACCCTATTGGAAGCCGTTCATTGATGGCATTGCCTATGGCGGTCCCGAGCCTCTCTTCACCGACTACAAGGGCTTCCAGAACACGATGATCGAGATGGTCCAGTCGGTTGTAACCGGCAAGGCCGAGCCTGCCGACGCACTCAAGAAGGCGGCTGGCGACCTCGAGCAGTACAAGTAAGACCATCGGACCGTGAACCCACCGGTTCGCGGTCCACTTCTCTTCTGCTATGAAAGGGTCGCTCCTCGACGGCGGCCGGAGACACATTCTTGGGACAGCTCAATCTCAACACGGTTCAGAAATTCTACGGTACGTTCGAAGTTCTCAAAGGCATCGATCTTGAGGTCAAAAATGGTGAGTTCGTCGTTTTCGTCGGACCGTCCGGCTGCGGCAAGTCGACCTTGCTTCGGATGATCGCCGGTCTCGACGAGACCAGCTCCGGTGACATCCTGATCGACGGAAAGCGGGTCAACGACCTGCCACCGGTCAAGCGCGGCATCGCCATGGTGTTCCAGTCCTACGCGCTTTATCCGCATATGACCGTGTTCGAGAATATTGCCTTCCCGCTGCGTGTCGAAAAGATGCAGGAGGACAAGCTCAAGGCCAAGGTGGAGAACGCCGCTCGCATCCTTCACCTCGACCAAAGGCTCCAGCAGAAGCCGGGATTGCTCTCGGGCGGCCAGCGCCAGCGTGTGGCGATCGGCCGGGCGATCGTGCGCGAGCCGAAGATCTTTCTCTTCGACGAGCCGCTTTCGAATCTTGATGCGGCACTGCGCGCCGACATGCGCATCGAACTGGCGAAACTCCACCGGCAGCTGAAGGCCACGATGATCTACGTCACGCACGACCAGGTCGAGGCGATGACGATGGCGGACCGGATCGTCGTCCTCAATGCCGGGGAGATCGCCCAGACGGGAGCACCCCTCGAACTCTATCACAAGCCGGCAAACACCTTCGTCGCCGGCTTCATCGGCAATCCGAAGATGAACATGCTGCCTGTCGTCTGCAAGTCCGTCGGACCGGGCGGCGTCGAGGTCGAATACCAGGGTCAGTCGGCGACAATCCCTGTCGAGGGCCGCGCCGGCCTCGTCGGACAGCCACTGACGCTCGGCATACGTCCGGAACATATCCAGTTCGGCGCCGCCGACCTCGTCATGACAATTGCGCCGTCGGTGATCGAGCGTCTGGGGGCCCACACCGTTGCCTATGCCGCGCTCAACGGCGAAGGCGAGAACTTCTGCGCCATGCTGCCAGGCAGCGCCGCCATCCGGACGGAGGAAACGGTTGCGGTCGGCATCAACGCTGCCGACTGCCACCTCTTCGATGCCGGCGGCATCGCGCTTGAGCGCCGGGTCGAACTCACCGACGTCGACATGGGGCTTCTAAAGGCAGGCGCGGTCTGAGTGGCCGCCCGATTGCGCTCGATCAAACAGCTTAGAAGGGCGCGTCAACGACGCCTTTCTTCATATATGCAGAAGCAACCGGAAAGCGCCCCAGTGCAGGGGAAACTCGACGCCGACGCCCCAAACCAGGCTCAAGCGGCGCCTTGGTCCATCCCATGCGGATTGTCCACCATCGGCCATATGTCACGCGGCGCCCGGCGGTAGGCCGTGCGGGCCGGGTTGTTCGGATAGGGCGTTCCCGCCGAGCAGTAGAGGATTTCCGTGGCGATCGGGGCAAAGGATGCGTAGAAGTGGTTGGTCGATTTGATCACCAGTATTTTCCTCGATGTCGGCTCGATGCCCATCACCGAAAACAGGCTCGGGTCGAAGCTTTGCGCCCGCGTCGAGTTCAGGATGATGTCGATGCCGTTGAGCTGGATATGCGCCGCATCACCGAAGGGCGCATAGCTTTCGCCGAAACGCATCTCGGCATTGCGCACGAGCCGGACAACCTTGACGACGCCGTCGATCGGATTGCCGGTGCCCGGCGCCGATTTGGCGCCGAAGCGGAGCTGGATCTCAGCGCCTTCACCGGCCGCCATGCAAATCTGCACCGCCATCGGATCCCAGATCGTGCCAACTGCCGTGTCCTTTGCGCCCTGCGCCAGCAATTCCGCCAGCAACACCGTCGCATCCCCGGCCGTGCCGCCTCCCGGATTATCCCAGGTATCGGCGATCACCACCGGTCCGCTCGCCGCGGCAAGCGCGCGCGACACGGCTTCTCTCTCGTCGATTTGTGGCATGATGAAGGTGCCACGCTTGGCGAACAGCTCAAGTCCGAGCTCGCGCGCGAGGACCGCGCCTTTTTCCAGCTTGTTGTCAGTGAGCACGACCAGCTTCGTGCCCATCTCCGGCACGTCACCCGCCATGAAGCCGTGCACGACGGAGATCGACAGAATATCGGGATCTGAGGCCTCCATCCGCATGATCTTGTCGACGAAGGAACGCATTGGCTCGCGTGAGGTCGGATAGACGTCGATCATGCGGCAGTCGAACACCGACATTCTCGGCTGGACGCGGCCGGCAAGCGTGTCGAGTGCGATGCGCCAAAGATCCTCGGCGCGGTCGACAAAGTCGGTATGCGGGAATTCCTTGAAGTAGACGAAGAAATTCGCGGCTGCCAGACGCTTCGCCGTCAGGTGGCTGTGTGGGTCGAGCTCGGCGCAAACGAGGATATCTGGTCCGACGATATCGCGCACCCGGGCGAGGAAATCGCCCTCGGTATCCTCGTAGCCATCGGCGACCATGGCGCCATGCAGACCGAGCACGACAGCATCGACCGGAAGGGCTGCGCGCAGCTGGTCGAGTATTTCGTCGCGCAGGCCCTCGTAGGCCAGGCGATTGACGAGGCCTGCCGGATCTGCCCAGGCGGCCGTTCCCTCGATGAGTTCGAAACCCCGCTCGATGGCGAGCCGGCGACCGACGGTGATCGGCGCCGAGCAAAGCGTCGGCGTTTCCGGATGTTCGCCCGGTGGTGCGTAGAGCGAGGCCTCGAAGGCGCGGCGATCGACACAGATCGGTGAGAAGGTATTTGTTTCGGTCGCCAGGGCGGCGGTGAATATGCGCAATGCCGTTGCCTCTTGCTCGCTGCTCAGGCCTCACCCATCGGATTGGGCAGGTAGCCGGTGAAGCCGCAGATCTTCCACCGCCCCTCGTGCAGGCGGCAGTAATAGAGTGTCTGCCACTTCAGGACATCGACGCTGCCATCCGATTTCTTCAGGCCGCCGTCGAACTTCTTGCGGGCAAGTGCCATGTCGCCTTCGATCTCGATATCCTCAAGCGTCGTCGTCGTGAAGATCGCCGTGCGCGGATCTTCGGCAAAGGATTGTCGGGCGAAGTCTTCGGCTTGCCGCAGCCATTCGTTGCAATAGGCATTCAGCGAAGGGAAGGCAAGGCGCCATTTGTCGGGGCTCACCTCGTGTTTGCCATCGATGCCGATGAAGCCCTGTTCAACGAAATCGCCAGCCACTTTCGACCAGTCGGCGGCGAGAAAGGCATCGATGTCACGTTCCACAAGCATTTGCCAGATCGCGTGGCGGGCTGTGTCGGACGGTGAGAACGGATTGCGGAAAGGATCGCGCACGTTTGCTCCCTGAATTGAAATTCTTTTCATAAATGACGTTTTTCTCTGGTCAAATTCCGCTTTCTATGGTCATTTGTCAACGCATCAAGAAAATAATTTGCACGAAGAGGGAGTATCCATGAAACGTTACGGCGCCGAACAGACGGGGGCTGGCGGCAAGCCGCTGCCATTTGCGCGCGCGGTAGAGGCGAACGGCTGGCTCCATGTTTCCGGCCAGGTTGCAATGGAGAATGGCGAGATCATTGAAGGCGGCATCATCCCGCAGGCCCACAAGACCATCGCCAATCTGATGTCGATTCTTGCCGAGGCGGGCTATGGACCCGAACACGTCGTCCGCGTCGGCGTCTGGCTGGACGATCCGCGCGATTTCTGGACTTTCAACAAGATCTATCAGAGCTATTTCGGCGAGCATCCGCCGGCACGCGCCTGTGTGCAGGCGTCGATGATGGTCGATTGCAAGGTCGAGATCGACTGCATCGCCTATCGAGAAAAGACGGCGCAAGTCTGAGAGCGGTATCGCAAGGAGGTGGACATAGGGTGAGAATCGTGTGCCGGATCGCAGTATTGTCGCGGTTTCAGGCGGCCCCCCGCAGGGCGGCCGGCGCTCTGATGAAAGGTGCACTTTAATGGATATTTTCTCTACGCTTCAGGAAGAGAAGACCAAGCTCTCGCAAGCCGAAGGCCGCATTGCCGAGATCCTCCTCACCGATTTCGAATTTGCCGTGAATGCCTCGATCATAGAACTCGCCGGCAAGGCCGACGTCTCGCCGCCGACCGTCACGCGCTTTTGCCGCCGTCTTGGCTGCGAAAGCTTTTCCGACTTCAAGGTGCAGCTGGCGCGCACAGCCTATGTCGGCATGCGCTACCTGAAGCCCGAGCCGAAAAGCCGGGAACCCGCCGACGTGGCGCAGGATATCGTCACCAAGGCGCAGAACGCCCTTTTCCTGCTGCACCGCAATCTCGATCTTGCGGCGATCGAACAGGCCACCGAACGGCTTGCATCAGCGGACATGATCTACGCCTTCGGCTCCGGCGGCAATTCCTCGATGATCGCCAGCGAAATGCAGAACCGGCTTTTTCGCCTTGGACTGCGCGTCACCGCCAGTTCCGACCACAGCATGCAATTGATGATGGCCGCTGCGGCAAAGCCCACCGACGTCCTGATCGGCTCGTCGTTTTCCGGCCGCAACGCCGAGCTCGTGCGATCCTTTTCACTGGCGCGCGAGCAGAAGGTTGCCACAATTGCCTTGACCCAGAGCGGCAGTCCGGTCGCCCGCGCCGCCGATATCTGCGTGGCAGTCGATCTGCCGGAGGGCAACAATATCTACCGGCCGACCTCGACCCGGATCGCCTATCTCGCGCTCGTCGACATCATCGCCAGTCTCGTCGCCTACCATATCCAGCCGCAGGCAACCGTAACGCTGCGGCGCATCAAGCAACAACTCGTCGCCCATCGTGATGGTGATGACCGGCAGCTTCTCGGGGATTGACGCGCGCATGTACAGAAGGGAACCGGCATGACAGCTTCGATCGCTATCGTAACGGGGGGGGCAGGTGATATTGGCCGGGCCATTGCCCGCCGCCTGGGCGAGGACCATGATATCGTCCTGATGCCCGACCTCGACGGCGCTGCGGCCGAGACGGCGGCACTCAGTCTCGGTGACCCCGGCAAATTCGTCGCCTTTGCCTGCGACATTACCGATCCGGCAAATGTTACTGATATGGCAAGCCGCGCGGCCGAGCTTGGCAAGGTGCGAACCCTCGTCAACAACGCCGGCGCGGCGCGGGCGGTCAGCCTGCACGACACGACGCCGGAAATCTGGCGCATGGACAGCGTGCTCAATCTGGAGGCTGCCTTCATCTGTTTTCGCGCTGTCGAGGAGGCGTTGAAGGAAACGAGAGGCTCCGTCGTCAATATCGCCTCGGTCAACGGCACCAATGTTTTCGGCCACCCCGCCTATAGCGCCGCCAAGGCCGGCCTGCTGCATCTGACGAAATTGATTGCGGTCGAATACGGCAAGTTCGGCATCCGCGCCAACGCCGTCTCTCCGGGCACGGTTCGCACGCAAGCCTGGGAGGACCGCGCGGCCGCCAATCCGAACGTCTTTGAGGATGCCAGGCGCTGGTATCCGCTGCAGCGGATCGCCACTCCAGAAGATGTCGCCAACGCCGTCGGCTTTCTGGCGAGCCCGCTTGCGGCCGCCATCACCGGCGTCTGCCTGCCGGTCGATTGCGGCCTGACGGCGGGGCAGGCGGAACTTGCCCGCACCTTTTCCCAGTCGGACCATTACTAGAACAAGAGGAACAGATATGCAGAAGGTGACCTATCGTCTCGAAAGCGCGTGGCAACCGGACGGCGGTCCGAACGGCCGCTTCACCTTCAGCCTCTTCAATCTTTCCGAAAGCACGATCGAAAGCTTCACGATCGTCTACACGTCACTGACGCGGGTCATCGACCAGAACGCCTGCGAAAATGCCACCTTCGTCAAGCGGGATGCCAACTATCATGAGTTTGCGCCGCCATCCGGCTTCGTGCTGGCACCCGGCGCATCCTGGACGTTCACGGTCGGCGGCCTCCATCGCAAGGCGGTGCATTGCACCGATGGCGCGAAATCTGCCTATCTGACACTTGCAAATGGCCGTCACGTGCCGGTTGCCGTCTCCGATCTGCTCCTCGAGGGCCGGGTGAGCGAGCCGCCGCCGGCCCTTTTGCCGCAAGGCAAACTCGATTTGCCATTTGCGCTGCAGCCGTGGCCGCGCCGGATCGACGCGGAGCCGGGCGACGCCTTTCCTGTCTGCCTCTACCCGGCGCCGGGGTGTCCGTTGGACGATCTCAAGGCCGTCGAGACTGTCATTGCCCTGTTCCGCCGCCTTTTCCCGTCGGATCATGCGCCCCTCAGTCTGGCGCCGAACGGCCAGGGCAGGGCGCTGCGGCTAAAACAGGACACAGCGCTTGTCCCGGAGGGTTACGAACTTGCCTTCTCCGCAGACGAAGTCAGGCTCTCCTTTGGCGGAGATGCTGGGCGCCAATACGGATTGACGACGCTGGCGCAGCTTCTGAACGGCGCGCGCCGGGAGCCGGCGAAATTCAGCTTCCCGATTGCCGGCACCATCTCCGATGCGCCCCGCTACAGCTGGCGCGGCTGCCATCTCGACGTGTCGCGGCAATTCTATCCGCTCGGTGATCTCTCGCGCCTGATCGATATTCTCGCCTGGCTGAAGCTCAATATCTTCCATTGGCACCTCACCGACGACGAGGCGTGGCGGCTGGAGATCAAGGCCTATCCGGAACTGACGACCGTCGGTGTCCTGCGAAGCCCGGACGGGCCGCTCCTGCCCCAACTCGGCAACGGCGCCGAACCCGTCGGCGGTTTCTACAGTCAGGACGAGGTACGCTCGCTCATTGCCCATGCCTCAGCGTTAAACGTCGAGATCGTGCCGGAGATCGACATTCCCGGTCACAATGCTGCGACCCTTGTCGCGTTGCGCGATTTGTCAGACGGTCAGGAAGCGCCGGAGAGCTATCACTCCGTGCAGGGCTACGCCAACAATGCGCTGAATCCTGCCGTGCCGTTCACCTACGAATTCCTGGAAAAGGTCTTCGACGAAATGGTTGAGCTTTTCCCGTCCGTCTACATCCATGTCGGGGGTGATGAGGTGCCGGACGGGGCGTGGCTCGCCTCGCCGCTGGCAAGGACGTTGATGGAGCGCGAGGGCATTTCCGGTACATTCGGGCTGCAGTCCTATTTTCTCAAACAGGTGAAGGACATGCTCACCAGGCGCGGCAAGAAGCTGGCCGGCTGGAACGAGGTCGCCCATGGCGGCGGTGTCGATGCAGCAGATACGCTGCTCATGGCCTGGCAGAGCCCCGAGGTCGGCATCGAGCTTGCCCGCGAAGGCTATGAAGTCGTCATGACGCCCGGCCAGGCCTATTATCTCGACATGGTCCAGGCAGAGGCATGGCAGGAGCCGGGCGCGAGCTGGGCCGGCAGGGTGCCACCTGCCCACACCTATGCCTACGAGGCCCAGGGCGAATTCCCGGAGGAGCTGAAACATCGGCTCAAAGGCGTGCAGGCCTGTATCTGGTCGGAGCATTTCCTCTCGCGCGGCTATTTCAACCGCCTCGTCTTTCCGCGTCTTCCGGCTATTGCGGAGGCGGCGTGGACGCCGAAGAGCGGGAAGAACTGGCTGCGCTTTGCAGCCATCGCCGACCTTTGCCCAAAACTTTAAGCTTCAAACCATGAGGAAAGCCATGCGCATCGCCGTCGGCGGCATCCATACCGAATGCAGCACCTATTCGCCCGTCCTGATGACCGTCGATGATTTCCGAGTATTGCGCGGCGCCGATCTGCTCGGCGCGGACTATTTCAGTTTCCTTCAAGGGGACGGCATCGAGCATGTGCCTCTGCTGCACGCGCGCGCCGTCCCGGGCGGCCCCGTGTCGCGTGACGCTTACGAAATTTTCAAGGCCGAGTTTCTCGCAACGTTGCAGGCGGCCTTGCCGATCGACGGTCTCTATCTCGCAATGCACGGCGCCATCAATGTCGAGGGCATGGACGATGCCGAGGGCGACTGGATCTCTGCCGCGCGTGCGGTCGTCGGGCCGGATTGCCCGGTCGCTGCGAGTTATGACCTGCACGGCAATGTCAGCGAGAGGATCATCGATCAGCTCGATATCTTCGCCGCCTATCGCACCGCGCCGCATATCGATGTGCGCGAGACGATGGTGCGCGCCTGGTCGATGTTGGTTGAGACGTTGCGGACCGGCCGTCGTCCGGGCGTCGCCTGGGCAAAGGTGCCCGTCTTGCTGCCGGGCGAATGCACCTCGACGGAGGATGAGCCGGCGAAGTCGATCTATTGCGATCTTCCCGGCTTCGATGCCAGGCCGGGTATCCTCGATGCCAATCTGATGGTCGGCTACGTCTGGGCGGACGAGCCGCGGGCAACGGCGTGTGCAGTCGTCACCGGCGTCAACAAAGCCGGCGCGTTCAAGGCGGCCGAGGAAATCGCTCTCCGATATTGGAATACACGGGAGAGTTTTGGCTTTGGCCCGCAGACGGGCCCGTTGGAAGAGATGCTTCAGATTGCGGCGGAGGCGAAGACCGCGCCGGTGATCTTGGCGGACTCCGCCGACAATCCGACCGGCGGCGGCGTTGGTGACCGCGCTGACGTGCTGCGTGCGTTGCTTGCCCGCGACTGGCAGGGTGCGCTTATTGCCGGCATCACCGATCGGCCCGCTGTCGAATCCTGCTTTGCGGTCGGCGAGGGAGCCTCACTCGCTCTTCGTATCGGCGGCAGCCTGGATCCGGCCAGCGCGCCGGTTGAGATCGCCGCGACTGTGCTGCGACTTGATGATCCTGGTGCTGCGGCCGAGCGCCAGGCCGTCGTGCGTGTCGGCGGTATCGAGATCGTGCTCGCAGCGCGCCGGCGCCCCTATCACACGATCGAGGACTTCAGGCGGCTCGGGCTGGAGCCGAGCACCGTGCAGCTCCTGGTCGTCAAATCAGGTTACCTGTCTCCGGAACTCGCGCCGATTGCCAATCCGAATCTGATGGCGTTGACCGATGGCGTCGTCAATCAGGACATTGCCAATCTCGCGAGCAACCGCAGGACAAGGCCGGTCTTTCCCTTCGATCGGAATTTCGAATTTACACCAGAGGCCAAACTTTCGGCGCGCTGGCTCACGAGCCCCACAGGCTGAGCACTTCGAGCAATTCCATCTGCGAAACACGCCATTTCCGGCGCGGCCATGAATCTCTCTCCCGGTGTCTTCATCATGACCTCCACGTTGCTGATCGCCTTCCGTCATCCGGTGGTCCGGTTGAGCATGATCGCGATCTTCCTGTTCGGCTTCACCGGCGCGGCGACGTCGCCGTATCAGTCCGTCATCGGCATCACGGAGCTGGGTCTGAGCGACGGCTTCTATTCGATCCTGATTTTCACGGCCGCCGCCGTCAACGTCGTTGCAAGCCTCTGGGTCGGTGTGCTCGCTGACAGGATCGGCAACTATCGGATCCTGCTGATGACCGTCATGACGTTCGGCGTCGTCGGCTATGGTCTCGTTTATGCCGTGCCGGTGGCAGCGAGCTTCGTCGTCTGCACGCTGATCATCCTGCCGGTCTACAACGCAATGAACTCGCTGCTGTTTGCCAATGTCCGGGCGGTCGCAAACGCCGGGGGCGGGCGGGATGCGGCGGCGATCAATTCCGGTGTTCGTGCGGCGATTTCCGTCGCCTGGGTTCTCGTTCCGGGACTTGTCGCGCTCGTCCTGGCGGGCAGCGGCAGCATGATGCCCGCCTATCTGCTTGCCTGCCTCGGTTGCATCGCCAATCTGGCTCTGGTTTATTTCAAACTGCCGGCGGGCAAAGACGCGCCGCCGTCGATCGACCGCCGCCATTCCTTCCTCGCCTCCTTTGCCGAAGTTCTTTCGCCCAAGGTGTTCGGGCGGCTGATGGCAGTTTCCCTGATCACCTCGACGCTGCATGTCAACGCGGCGGTCCAGCCGCTGATCATCACCGGCGCCGCGGGCGGCAAGGTCACGGATATCGGCGCCATCGTCGGAATCGTCGCCTTTCTCGAGGTCGTCTTCATCTTCGTCTGGGCGCGCATCCAGCTTTACCTGCATCCAGTAACGGCGCTTGCAGCCGGCACAGCGCTCTATGCCATCTATCTGACGCTGCTCGGCTTTTCCTGCGCACCCTGGCACGTCTATGCCCTGACGCCGCTCAGCGCTTTCGCCGCTGCCGCACTGATCAGCATTCCGATCACCTATATCCAGGACCTGATCGCCGATCGTCCCGGTCTCGGCAGTTCCCTGATTTCGGTCAACCTGTTCCTGAGCGGCGGGCTGAGCGCGATGCTGTTTGCGCTCGGAACCCGTTTTAGCGACTATTCCGGTACTTCGAAGCTCGGTGCTTGTGCCGGTATGCTGGGCTTCGCGCTGCTCATCTATCTTGACGGCCGCCACACGGCGCGGCGGTCGGCACGCTGATCCGCTTGGCAAAATCGACTGCGGCGAGGCAGTGCCGACGCAGGGCAATGGCCACCAGCCCGATGGAGAGATCGCGGTGTTTGGAGAGGTACGACAAGACCTGCTTCTGAGCCCACCATGCGATGACCCCCAGGGCCACGCCCCCGACAATGGCGAGTATCGAAAAAGCCGGAGCCGGGATTTTCCCGGAAATCGGAAGGAGAAGCAGTTCCGGCATGAAACGGTGGAGGAGGTAGATGTGAAAACTCGCGGCAGAAACCGGCAGGACGAGCGCTTTCAGTGCGCGTGGGACAGGTAGCCGCGGCAGGAACAAGAGAAGAGCCAGGACAGGGATTTGCAGGAAATATTTGACCCGGGTGCCGATCCAGACGCTTTCGTAGAACGCAAAGAAGCTGAAGACGATCATGCCCGCCGCCATCAGCAGCAGCCGCTTGGAGGTCGTATCCGCGAAACCTGCCAGAAAGCCGATCGCGGCGAGATAGAGCATCCACGGCAATGTGAAAATCTGCCGGTTTCCAATCTGCCAGAGGTCGGGAATGATCAGGCGGGAAAGCAGCGCGACGCCCAGCAGCACCAGTCCCGCCGAGAAAGGTGACCACGCGGCCATTTTTCGAACGGGTGGAAGGGCAAAGAACCCGGCAAACAGTAAGAGCATCTGGCAATAGGCTTCAACGAACCAATAGAGGTAGGGAAGCATGGTGTGTCGCTCGGGATCGGCAAAGCCGAAATTCCCGCCCATCACGACCGACGCCCATGGCATCTCGCCCCAGGCAACGGCGTAGCTTGCGACGATGAGATAGTAGGGGATCACGACTGGCAGTGCAGAGCGGAGAAGGCGAATGATATCGAACTCCGCAACGGCCCGCCATTGAAAGCGGGCAAGTCCGAAGCCGACAAGCAGGACCATCGCGGCGGAACCGCCCGGAATCGGCCAGAGCGTCTCGTGCTGCACGACGACGAAGAGGATGGCGAGCGCCCGGATGAGAAGACTGGTCTCCAGTTTGGGCGCTGTTTCAGTCCGCTTGACTCTGTCGACCAGGTCCGAAATGGAAAGCTTTTCCCAATTCACCGGCGCTTCACCGAGGATGCGCTCCAACGCGATCGACAGCTGGACGAAGCGCAGCGAATCTCCTCCCAACGACAGAAAACTGTCCCGCGGGCCGACCCGGACCGGGTAAAACAGCTGAGCGAAGACATCCTGGACGGTTTCTCGCCGGTCGTCGTTCTCCGTGCTCTTTGCGGAAAATTCTGCCGTCAGCCGCCCATAGTCGATCTTGCCGGATGAAAGGCGGGGCAGCGTCGCCCGCGGCGTGGCGCCGACCTGCAGCAAGGTGAGCCCGCTTGCCGCGGCCAGAATGCGCTTTGCCTCAAGCTCATCGGCAGGACCGGCGCAATAGGCATGGATTGCCTTGTCATCGCCGATGACCGCCGCGTGAATCCCATGTTTCTCGAGCGCCTGTTCCATCGCATCATGACTGATCCTGAGACCGGCGATCTTCGACATCCGCTTCAGACGCCCGCAGATGCGAAAAAGCCCCTGTTCGTCCAGCTCGGCGAGATCCCCCGTTTTCAGGCACTCGAGATCGTGGCCGAGGGCCAGTTCGCCGCGCGAACTCGCATAGCCCATCATGACATTCGGGCCGCGAAAAACGAGTTCCCCGGGCTGCCGCGGCGACAGGATCGGCTGTCCCTTTTCGTCTTCCAGTGTCAGTGCACCGCCGGGGATTGCGACGCCGATCCGATCCTCGTTGCCCTCAAGCTGATCCGGCGGCACATAGGCCAGCCGCGCCGTGGCTTCCGTCTGGCCGTACATCGCGAAAAATTCTCCGCCGTCATCGCGCATCAGGCGGTTGTAGCGGCGGATGATATCGGGCGAGAGGCGACCGCCGGCAACCGTCATGAACCGCAGGCAGGCGGGCCGCTTGTTGCGAAAATCGAAGCTCTCCAGAAGCTCGTAGGAGTAAGGCACCCCTGAAAAATTCGTGCATCCGGCACGTTCCAGCCGTTCGCAGAACTGCGGATCCGAAATCGGAATTTTCGGGAAATACAGGCTCGCGCCGACGGAAAGGTGCGAGTGCAGCACCGAAAGCCCGTAGCAGTAATGCAGGGGCAACACCATGCAGCTGCGGTCGGCTGGCGTCAGCCCGAGATATTGTGCAATCGACGCCGCATTTGCGTCAAGGTTCTGGGTTGACAGCCTTACCGCCTTGGCTCTCCCCGTGCTCCCGGATGTCATGAGCAGAAGTGCCAGATCGGAATGGGGCGCAAGGCCGGCCTCGCCGCGGCCGCGGCGGGACATCTCCCAGCGCCCGCTTCTCTGGCGCAAGTGGATGTCGGGCGCAAAAGCCTCGTCGATGATCGCGCTTTGCCCGTTATCCGCCGGCGGGACCATGACGGCCGCGTGGCCCGCCTGAAGCGCTGCGAGATAGCCGATGATGGCGTGCTCGGAATGCGACGCTTCCACCGCAATCAGCATTTTCCCGGGACCGAATGTTGCGGATTTCCGGCTGACGCGGTCGGCCAGCTCCCGATAGGTGATGGGCTCGCGGTCTGGGAAAAGCAGTGCCGGCGAATCGCCCCAATTTGCCAGCGCGGACGTAAAGAGCGGTGCCATGTAAGCAATCAGTATGGAAAGATTAAGGGAAGTCGGATTTGCTCCCTATGAAATGCATGAATGCTATTGTCAAGTTATCGGCGGGCGCATAGGTGTTTTCGCAGCAACGATGACTTTTGGCGCGTGGGACCGAAAGACGGAGAAGAATGTGATTCCGGCAGCAGAAGATCCGGCGCTCGAACTTCGCAATGTAAGCCGCAGGTTTGGAAAGACCGCCGCTCTGGACGACGTATCGCTGACGATCGGCTCCGGCGAGATCATCTGTCTCGTTGGCCGTTCCGGCTGCGGAAAATCGACATTGCTGAGAATGATCGCCGGTGTCGATACAATCGATGCGGGCTGCATTCTGCTGGACGGCGACGAAGTTTCGGGGCCATCGATCTTCGTGGAGCCGGAGGACCGCAGGATCGGTTTCGTTTTCCAGGACTACGCTCTGTTCCCACATCTGACCGTCGAGCAGAACATCCTGTTCGGCCTCAGGGGTCGCCCGAGAAATACTGCGGTGCAGAGGGTCAACGAAATTCTCGGGCATATCGGCATAGAGCATCTGAAGGCCCGATATCCGCATATGCTGTCGGGTGGCGAACAGCAGCGCGCCGCGCTCGCCCGCGCGCTCGCGCCCCGGCCGGATATCCTGCTGATGGACGAGCCGTTTTCCAACCTGGATCGCGGCCTGCGCGATCGGGTTCGTGATGAAACGCTTTCGCTTCTGCGAAGTATCGGGACGACGGTCATCATGGTCACACATGATCCGGAAGAAGCCCTTTCGGCAGGCGACCGCGTTGTCCTGATGCGGGCCGGCCGGATCGTCCAGACCGGATCGGGCTACGACCTGCACGACCGGCCCGTGAATCCTTATGCCGCCGAGTTTTTCTGCGCCTTCAACAAGGTTCCGGGCGTCTACCGTGAGGGCTATGTCGAAACGGCGATCGGCCGGTTTGCCCACAGGCTGGATCTCGGCGAAGGCTGCCCCGCCACGCTCTATATCCGCCCGCAAGGAATTTCGGTGTCGAGCGCGGATGGGCAATTGCGCGGACAAGTGCAGAGCCGCGTTTTCCTTGGCGATGTGGAGCAGCTTGCCGTCAAGGTGGACGGCCTGGAGCAGCCGCTGCTGGTGAAAACGATGGAGCGTCTGGAAGCCGGGACGGACCTTGTCGGCCTGGTCGTCTCGCCGGAGAGTTGCCTGGCATTTGCCGCAGCCTGAGGGCCGAGGAGCCTTTACGGTAAACTGCTCTTGCTAAACTTGACCTTGCGCCTCCATTAATGCTCGACAGCACGGCGCAGTTCATCTGGAGGATAAATGACCATGTCGATCATCGCGAAATCCGCACTGCTTTCGGCGAGCTTGCTGCTCGGCGCGAGCGCTGTGTCGGCGGCGGAACTCAATATCTACACCACGCGTGAGCCGGGTCTGGTCCAGCCGCTCTTGGATGCCTTCACGGCTGCCACTGGCACCAAGGTCAACACGGTCTTTCTCAAGGATGGGCTCGTCGAGCGCGTCGCGGCCGAAGGCGAAAGCTCGCCGGCCGATATCCTGATGACCGTGGATGCCGGCAATCTCGTCGATCTCGTCGAAAAGGGCGTCACCCAACCGGTCGAGTCCGCTGTTTTGACGCAGTCTATCCCGGAGCAGTTGCGCGATGCGAAAAACAACTGGTTCGCACTCTCCATGCGTGCCCGCGTCGTCTATGCGCAGAAGGACCTCGATCTCGCAGCCCTCAACTACGAGGATCTGGCCGATCCGAAATGGAAGGGCAAGATCTGCATTCGCTCCGGCCAGCATCCGTATAACACCGCGCTCTTTGCCGATTACATCGCCCATCACGGCGCTGAAGCGACGGAGACATGGCTCTCCGGCGTCAAGGACAACCTGGCCCGCAAGGCAGCCGGCGGCGACCGCGACGGCGCCAAGGATATCGCCGGCGGGATTTGCGATATCGCCATTGCCAATTCCTATTATGTCGGCCTGATGCGCTCGGGCAAAGGCGGCGAGGAGCAGGCGGCCTGGGGCAACGCCATCAAGGTCATCCTGCCGACCTTCAAGGACGGCGGAACGCAGGTCAACGTCAGTGGCGCTGCGGTCGCAAAACATGCGCCAAACAAGGCTGAAGCCGTAAAGCTCTTGGAGTACCTCGTGTCCGACGAAGCCCAGAAGATCTATGCGGAAGCGAATTTCGAATATCCGGTGAAACCGGGTGCCGCGACAGACCCGATCATCGCATCCTTCGGTGAACTGAAGATCGATCCGAAACCTTTGACGGAAATCGTCAGCCATCGTAAGCAGGCAAGCGAACTGGTCGACAAGGTCGGCTTCGACAACTAAAAACAAGAAGGCGCCCGCGGTACGTGCGGGCGCCTTCTCGGTCGCCGATGAAATGGATTGCCCTTGATGACCAGCGCCGCACGAAGCCGGCACCGGCGCTCCACCGGATCGAGGTGGCTGGTCTGCACGGGGGTTGTCGCCTGTTTCGTCATGCTGCCGTTCCTGGCGCTGTTGCTGCAGGCGGTGCAGGGATCCACGGGACTGTGGTCGCATCTTGTCTCGACTGTCCTGCCTGTCGCGCTGATGGATACGATCATCCTTTTGTCCGGCGTCGGTCTGATCGCTGCCCTTATCGGAACGACGACGGCCTGGCTGGTCACGGCCTATACCTTTCCGGGCCGCCGGGTGCTCGAATGGGCGCTGCTTCTTCCGCTTGCGGTGCCAACCTATATCATCGCCTATGCCTATCTCGACATCCTGCATCCGATAGGGCCGGTGCAGGGGGCGGTGCGGTGGCTGCTCGGTTATTCCAGCCCGAGGGAGTTTCGCCTGCCGGATCTGCGCTCGATGACCGGCTGCATCGTGCTTCTTGGTTTTGTCCTCTATCCTTACGTCTACATTCCCGTGCGGGCGATGTTCCTGACGCAGTCCGCCAATCTGATCGAGGCTGCAAGAACGCTCGGCGTTTCCCGGCGTGCGATCTTCTGGCGCGTCGCCCTGCCGCTGGCGCGGCCTGCGGTTGCCGTCGGCGTCAGTCTCGCGCTGATGGAAACGCTCAACGATATCGGCGCTTCCGAGTTTCTCGGTGTCAGGACGCTGACTGTCTCAATCTACACCACCTGGGTCACCCGGTCCGATCTGCCGGGGGCTGCACAGATTGCCCTGGCATTGCTTGCGATGGTCGTGGCCCTGGTGGCGTGGGAAAGATGGGCCAGAGGAAAGCAGCGCTACGCGGCAAGCGCGCAGCGCAATCGCGCCTTCGAACCCCGCCGTGTTTCTTCGGCGACGGGTTTGCTGCTGTTCATCACAGGGCTTCTGCCGATCCTTGTCGGTTTTGCCGCGCCGTCGGCCTATCTCGTCGTCGAAGCCTGGAAAAGGGTGGAATTTGCCGGGTTTTCGTCGCGGTTCCTCTTTGAGGCCGCCAATACCATCGGCCTGGCAGCATCTGCGACCGTCATGACGGTTGTTTTCGGCCTGCTCGTTGCCTATGCCGGCCGCCTGCGTCCCGGCCCCACGACAACCTGGTTCCACCGGCTTTCGACGCTCGGCTATGCCGCCCCCGGCACGGTCGTCGCGATCGGCATCCTGATCGTGCTGGGAACGTTTGATCGGTTCGTCGATCGCACTGCGACCGCCTGGTTCGGCATCTCAACCGGGTTGCTGGCCATGGGATCGAGTGCGGCGCTGCTCTATGCCTATACGGTGCGATTTCTTGCCATTTCGGCTGGCGGCATAGAGGCAGGACTTTCACGTATCCCCATCTCGTTTGATCATGCCGCCCGCACCCTGGGCCAGTCGAAAGTGGGCACGTTCCGATATGTCCATCTACCGCTATCCAAGGCTGCGATCACCGCCGCCGGGCTGTTGGTCTTCGTGGACTGTGTCAAGGAGCTTCCCGCAACCCTGCTGCTGCGCCCATTGAACGTCGAGACCTTCGCGACACATCTCTACGGCGAGGCGGCGAGGGGGACCTATGAAGAGGCATCCATCGCCGCTCTCGCCATCGTCGCCATTGGCATACTGCCTGTTATCCTGCTGTCGAGAATGGGCCGCGTCTCCACCCGGCACTAATTTAAGTCGCGCCGATTGCCGGCATGACGTGTTCGGCGCCATTGCCGGACAGGATTGCCGCCAGCATCCAGATCGCCATACCCACCATCATCAGGTTCTCCGTCAGGGAGACAAAGCCGAGCGGCACGTTGCTGTCGCCGCCGACGCAGGCGCATTTGAGTTCCCGCTTGTCGATATAGACCGCCTTGAACACCGAGATGGCGCCGATCGTGCCGATGAACAGCGCGACGGGAATCGAAATCCAGTTGAGCGCGCCGGTAACCATCAGAATGCCCGCCCCGAGTTCCGCAAAGGGATAGATATAGCTGTAGCGGACCCAGCGCTTGGCCAGCAGGTCGTAGTTGAGGAACATCGTCGAGAAACCCTCGACGTTCTGCAGCTTCAATAGGGCGAGCACCGCCATGGTGAACGCGATGAACCACTCGGCCGCACGCACCGTGAAGACGTTGCCATAGGCGGCATAGCTTGCGGCGAGCGCCATAAGGGCCGTAACGGCAAAAACGGCGATGACGGGGCGATAGGTAACGGCCTTCGGGTCACGGACAGCCTTGCCAAAATGGCGGCGCAGATCGTCATAGCCGCCGACGCGGGCGCCATTGATGAAGGTCTGCGGCGTGGTCTTGACATTGTGTTCGGCCTTGAATGCGTCAGTCTCCTCCCGCGTGGTCAGCCACCGGTCGTCCACTGTATAGCCTTCGCGCTCCAGGAGATCCTTAGCCTTCAGGCCATAAGGGCAAGTGTGTTTGTCCATGACCATCCGGTAGAGCGTGGCCTGTCTGGGTACGCGGTCAAGCATGATGCAATCTTTCGTTTCGTTTGGTTTGATCGATTGCCGGGAGTATAAGGTCCGTACCATGGTACGGAGTCAAGCGATGGGAAACATGACAATTGCGGGGCTCGCCCGCGAAGGCGGCGTCGGCGTCGAGACGGTCCGCTACTACCAGCGGCGGGGGCTGATCGATACACCGAAACGGACAGGTGGTGCGGGTCTCGTCGGCGGTGTTCGGCGTTATGGGGAAGAGGAGATCCGCCGCCTCCGCTTCATTCGCTCAGCCCAATCGGCCGGTTTCACGCTCGAGGAGATCGGTGAATTGCTGCAACTGGATGCCGGTGAAGACCGGCAACGCGCCCGCACCCTTGCCGCCGAGCGCATCGCGGCCCTTGACGCCAAAATCGCCGAACTGCAGGCGGCGCGCGACTCATTGCGCCGGCTCGCCCATGCCTGCGGTTCCACCTCAAGCGGCCCGTGCCCCATCATCACCGCCTTCGATCGGGAATGATCGGCTGAGGTCAGTCGACGAAAGGCATTGTCGCAATTCTGTTGTTGCAGGGCGAGGTTCCAAAACTCGACCAAGCCCCGGTGTCGAGATCTACAGGCAACGCGATCTAAGGGAGCAAGAGTTTGGGACTTGAATGACCTGAAGATCAAGCCGCCCGCCCTGCCTGTCGCGGGAAAGCCGATATCGTCTCCGACGTGCTCGAGCGCGTCCTTGCTGAGGGATGGCAGGCACCTGAACGCGATTGAATTGCACGATCCGATCGGCTTAGCCCGCGTCTCCAGAGATCTCGAGGACGTGCTCACGCCCTTCGACGGCAACCGGTTCTGCCACAGCCTCGACATTCCCTTCAGTCGGCAAGATTGACCAGCGCAGCAGCGCGTCGCCACCCGATGCGGTCAGTCCGTAAATGCCGCGGTCGAGACGCTCGAACCATCCATAGACATTGCCCCGCAAAATGTTGGCTGCCGTCGGCACAACGGACTTCAGGTCCCTTGGGCGCAGCGGCCCATCGCGCAGGGCAGCCGCGCAGGCAAGCGCTTGCTGGCGATAGGCGGTCATAATCGGCGCTCTGGTACTTCCCCCGACGGCAGGATCGCCCTTCCGGCGCTTGTGCTCGTCCACGAGGCGCGAGCGTTTGCGAAGATTCTTGCGCGGCATCAGCGCAATCGGGCTGACGATGACATCGACTGTGCCATTATCGGCGACGCCAAGCATGCCGAAGCCCAGTCGGCGGCAGAGGTCGCGGTAGCGGCGGTCGCTCTCACGGCCCTTTCCCCTGGCCGACACTCGGGCTGCAATCCACACTTCGTCGCTTGCCGATGCCCTGTCGACAGCCTGCAGGATGAGTTCGAGGTTGAAGCTGAGCTTCAGTTCACAAATGACGACGACCGGCGGTTCGTCGACGCTAAGCCCCACGACGTCGCAGCCGGCGATTTCGCCCTTGACGCTGTAGCCGGCGGACTCAAGGAAGCACTTGATCGGCAGATAGAGCGTGGTCTCCAAATCATGTCCTCGATTGTTCGGCGCCACGGTCTTGGCGCGTTTCGCGGAGGAGATCAACAAAAGCGTGCAATTTTTGTCTGCGGATGCCGCTGCTCGGGTGGCCGATAGGGTCACATCTAACCGGAAGAGCAAGCATCCCTATGCAATGTGCGTGGCGGCCGTTGGCGGGCGCGATCCGTTCATCCGTCGATGTGCCATACTTCGGTCAGAATACCCGGATTGCCTTCGATCGGGTCAGCCAGGGGCAAAGGTACCGCGCGGATGGTCTGCAAATCCGTCGGGCCGGCTGCCTCCGTCTTGATATCCGCCGTCTGGTTCGGCGGGTAAGCGCCGACGACCAGAAAGTCCGGACCGGCGCTGATCCGGCAATGTCCCGTTCCCGCAGGCAGGACGATGCAGTCGCCTGCCGATACGTCGATTTGGCGACCACAGGTCCCACCGATCAACAGCCGGGCCTCGCCGCGTGCGATGCCGAGCACCTCATGGGCGCCGGTGTGGTAATGCTGGTAGGAAAAAACGCCGTTGCGCCAGCAATCCTCCCAACCGTTTTCAGCAAAGCGCTTTTCGAATGCCGTAGCGAGATCGGCCTCGTCTGCAATGGCCTGATGGTAAAGCAAAACGGGTAATTCGGGATTGTTCGGCACCCAGTTGCTTGCCTCGAACAGAATGGCTTCGACGCGCATGTCGTATCCTTCGGGTCCTATTCCGCAGCACCTTTTACCGACAGGACGAGGATTTCTTCCGCGCGTCCGCCCGCTTCGAACTCGACGACATCACCAGGGTGCGCGCCTTCCAGCGCCCGCGCCAGAGGCGACGTCCAGGCGATCGTCCCAACCGCCGGATCGGCCTCATCCTCGCCGACGATGTGGAGGTGTTTGGCTTCACCGCCGCGTTTGATCGCAACATGGGTTCCAAATGTGACGGTGGTGGGAGCTTCCGGTGGTTCGACGATTTCCATTCTGGCATGACGCGCATGCCAGTATCGAAGTTCACGCCTGAGCGTGGCCAGTGCATCGCTATCACCAGATGCCTCGATCTGACGGTCCAGCGTTTCCATCGCCTGCTCGATTTGGCGCGCTCCGTTCGGCGTGACGAGATTGCGGGCCGAACTGATCGCTCGCTCCAGAATAGGCGGGGGAGGGGCGTCGTCGACCTCCCGGGTAAATGCTCGGCTCATGATTTTTCTCCTCCCATAGGAACGTATATAATGCGCTGGAGTTCACTTGGGAGGTTGGAAAAGACGATCTGCCAAAAATTCCGGGCGCGGACAGTCTCAGCCGTCCAATGGTCGCCCTTGTGCTGGTTGTATCCTCGTTTTCAGCTTGGTGCGCCGATCCCGGATGATGTGATCGACTTTCCCGGCAAGCGCGTGATCCGGCTCGCTGTCGGCCGCTTCTCTCAGCAGCAGCGTCAACCGCTTCAGTTCCGTCTCATCGAGATGTTCGATGCCCATGAAGCGGTTTTCCGCGTCGCTGGTAAGGATCAATTCGTCGAGTTTTGCCTGAACCGCTCTGCCGTCCCGGTTCTGCGAATTCTGGAGCACGAAGACCATCAGAAAGGTGATGATCGTCGTTCCCGTGTTGACAACAAGTTGCCACGTCTCTGAAAAGCCGAAAAAGGGACCGGTTGCGGCCCAGACGACGATACCGGCGACGGCAATGACAAACGTTGCCGGCTTGCCGGTCAATTCTGCAACGCTCCCGGAAAATCTGGAAAAGAAGCTGGGGTTTTGGGACATGGAACTCCTCCCTGGCAAATAGGCATGTCAGAAATTCCCCGACGCGGCGGAAGTTCCGGTCGTGCCTCCCATTTCTCAAATAGATTCTGGAGCGTGGCGTGAGCGGTTTCATACGTGCTGCGCCGTCCGCGACCCCCCGGCGGCCGATGATTGTCATCGCCGGGTGCTCGGTCGGTCCCGATTTCGCGAGATGTCAGTGACGCCTTTCTAGTATTCCGCGGGCAGAAATGTTGGGTCGGTGATCTGCCTATTCGATTTTCACCATCGGCTTGAGCGCTGGTTGAATGGCACCTTGATAAGGTTGTCATCGCGATCGCCGGCAAGAAACGCTGGCTTTGGAGCCGTCGACAGGATGGATTCTTCGATGCGCGCCATTCGCCAACGGGCGATCTTGCGCTCATCCATGTCGATCTGGGAGTAGGTGCGGTTTACGGGCCGCTCCTTGTAATTGATAAGCCATTATTATCTATCGCAAGTCGTACTTCATCCTTGAACCCAACGGTTGAATTGCCGGCTCCCCAATACGTCTCCGCCCTCCCTCAGGGCCCTTCAGGAGACGGCAGGACTGCCCTAACGCGGAGAGGAGCTTTATTGCTTTCTTGTCGAATGAAACGAAAGTCTCGCCACCAAGCCAACGGCTGTCATAGGGAATAATTCCATCGGCGAAATCACCGCCAGCGTCCGGAACGGCCAGGCCCGCGTCGACGGCTGGTCGATTTGACCACTACATTCTCAGTGTTAAGCAGGGCGCGGATCGCAGCTGAAATATCTTCCCGTGCAGTCTGGTACTGGCAGGACGAGACCCAGACAAATTCACATAACGATTGCAGGCTCACCGCAACGATTTCCGCGTTGGCAAGAAGATCGACTGCGCGCTTTGCCTGCTTGGCATCATCGGCAACATATGCTCATAGCAACACATTGGTATCTGCGGTCACGTTGTCTCGCTATGCGATTCACATCGTCCACAGCACGGACAGCGGCGCGGCTTGCAATTTTTCACCGAACGGTGTCACACGGTCGTGATCATGCAAGACCAGTCCACGCACGAAACGGTCACCTACTGCCTCCTGCAATTGACGCAAGCCCCTAAAGTCGTCCGTCTTGACCGTCGCCGAAGCCTTGACCTCTATGCCAACTATCCGACCTCGCCGGTCCTCGATCACGACGTCGACTTCATTCTGATCCTTGGTTCGGTAGTGGGAAAAGGAAAGACGACGCTCGGACCAGGACGCCAGCTTCATTAATTCGGACACCACGAAGCTCTCAAGCAAGGGGCCAAACCGAGTTTTGTCGTCGCGCAAGGCATCGACCTCGTCCTCACGCAAGGTCGCGAGCAGTCCCGTGTCGAGAAAGTGCAGTTTGGGCGTCTTTATCAGGCGGGTCAGCCGGTTGCTTGACCATGAGACCAGCGTCCTGACCAGAAACAGTCGCTCAAGGATCGAAACATACTTCTGTGCGGTAACACTGGACAGGCCTAGAGCCGCACCAAAACTGCTGTGATTCACCAGTTGCCCCGCATGTTCCGCAAGGATATCCAGGAGTCGCGGCAGCCTATCCAACTGATCGATGTTGGCAATATCGCGCACGTCGCGATCAAGGATGAGTGCTACATAGTCCTCAAGCCAGGCAATTCGTCTGGCAGGCATCGCCCTGCGCAAGACCTCCGGATAGCCGCCCCGCACGACCGTTTCCAAAAGATCATCCCCATATACTGCGTCTTCATCAATTGAGGGTTCCTCGCCTGCGAAGAGCCTATCCAGCAACCGACCCGGAGTGGCGCGGATTTCTGATTGAGCGAACGGCAACAGCGGTATCACCGCCATCCGTCCTGCCAGGGAATCTGCAATGTTTGGGACCGTGGCGAGATTTGCAGACCCCGTTAACAGGAAACGGCCCGGAGCATCATCCCAGTCGACGCTTTCCTTTATTGCCAACATCAACTCCGGGGCACGCTGGACTTCGTCGATAACTGCCCGGTTTAGACCACGAACGAAACCGACTGGATCGGATTTGGCGGCATTGAGTGCACCAGCGTCGTCGAGCGTGATGTAAGGTCGCTCTGGACCTGAAAATTGTCGTGCGAGCGTAGTTTTCCCGGCTTGCCTCGGTCCAGCAATGAGCACCACTCGTGTGTCGGCCAGTGCGGCCTCTACGATGGGACGGGCCTTACGGTGGATGAGCGTTTTCGGACGATGTGTAGCATTCATGCGTCCAATCTTAACTTATTCGTCGTCCAGTTTAAAGGCTATGTGCGTCCAATTTAAACAGTAAATTGGAGTGCTCGCATAGGCTCATGACGACGTCAAACGGCAGAGCACTTGTTCGGATTCACTGCCGCTTCTTGCGCGTGTCGGGGATGAGTTTACGCCAACGATCGGCTCTTCTGACAGCGTTCGTTTCGTGGCGGTGATCCGGACGGGTTTTTCAGCCAAGGCTTTTCGAGAAGCCTCGTACACGACTGTATGCTCGCCCGCAGGGGCGACGTTGATACGAAAATTCGCAGGAGCATCGATTTCCCACGGCAAGACGAGATACTGCAGTGCAATCCGAGGAACGGGTTTAAGCAAACTGAGGTTTGGATTATCTGGCGCGAAATACGGAGAGGGAAATGACCGGGCTCGACACCTGGGTCAAACGAGCAAAACTACATCGCCATTCGGATTGAACTTTTTCAACCTGTTGATGGTCGTGACCTCCGTGCGTCTCGTACCGTCACTTTGATAAATTGAGACGTGGAACGTCAGAAGATTGGGCTGCTTAGCGGGATCACTTCTGTCTGATAGGAAAAACCAGGTCGATCGTTGTCCCCTTGCCGGGGACAGAGTGAATTTTTGCGTCACCACCACTTTGTCGCAGAAAGCCATAGACCATGGCCAAGCCCAGACCGGCACCACCCTCCTCGCTCCTCGTCGTGAAATAGGGCTCGAACGCCTTGTCGAGGGCGTCGGGAGACATGCCGATGCCACTGTCCATGACCGATACGACCAGGTTCCCGTCATCGCTGCCGCACCGCAATGTGATTGTGCCCCCTTTGGGCATGGCCGCAGCGCTGTTCAGGCAGAGGTTCAAGATGGATTGCTCAAACAGGGCGGGATCGATCAAGACTGTCGGCAGATGCGCTTGCAGTTGCAGGGACAGGTGGCATTTCGGTCCGACGGCGATCTCCAGCACATCCGCCATGCTTCGCAGGATCGTGCTGACATCGATCGGGCTCGGATGGATCGGTTGCTGGCTGCCGATCGAGAGCATGCTGGCAGCCAGCGACCGTCCGCGGTCAGCCGCCTTGCGGATCCGAGCGATATGGCGCATCTGCCGGTCGTTGAACCCGGCTTCCCGCTCAAGCAGGCCCAGGCTTCCGGTGATGATGCCAATCATGTTGCCGACTTCGTGGCTGACCTGGTGGGTCATGCGCATGATGCCATCAAGACGTTGCGCCTTGGCTGCCTCGGCCTCCTGCCGATCCGCTTGTGTGACGTCGCGTGCCAGAAGCACCACGCCCCCATCGGGCTGGCGCGACAAGGATATTTCGGTGACAGCTTCGCTTGACGGCCGGTGGCGTATGACAACGGTTTCGCTGAGGCGCCCGGGCTGCGAGCCGCATGGTACCAGCGACGTGTCAATTTCTCCGATCCGCTCGATAAACTTGTGCAACGGCAGCTTGCGCGATGAGCCGGAACGGCCGACCAGTTCGATAACGCGCCGGTTCATGGTAATCGGCCGGCCGGCCGGATCAAAGAGGGCAATGCCCTCGTTGATACTGCGAAACGTCGAGCGAATGGTGCGCGCCGCTGCCTCCGCCGTTTGGCGAAGCCGGGAGACGCGATCGACGCTGCGCTTGAAGGCGGCAAAGGCCTCCAGCAGCCGCACCAATTCGGTTTCATTGCCGTTGTAATCGGGCGCGCGAACGTCCTTGTGCCCCTCGGCCAATGCATTCATACCGTTGGAAAGCGCGACGATTCCCCGAGAGACACGCATCACCGAGCGAATGGAAAAGGTCGCCATGACCAGCACCAGCAGGGATGCGATGGCGACAATGCCGAGAAGACGACTGAGTGTGTCCGATGTGGAGATCAGGTCGTCGTTCAGCCTGCGGGTCACGGCCTCGCTTTGCGTCTCGGTCGCATGGGAAAGATCGCGCGATACAGAATGCAGGCGAGCGACGGAGGCGCGGATGGCAAACATTTCCTGCAGGTAGCGCGTTTGCGCCTGGAAAACGCGTTCATATGGGCGCACCGTTTCTGCAGACAGACGCTCATCGGGCGGAAGCCTCCCGGTTTCCGGCGTCGTTTCGGCCACATAGCGGCGGCGCAATTCGCCAAGCTGCAACAGGCTGTCGGAGGTGGATGCGGATTGGACGATGGCATTCAATCGGCCTCGCACCTCGGCATCGGCGTCGCTTTGCCCCGTGGCGATCTCCCCCAGTGCCGCAGCAGCCTCCGCCTTGGAGCGCTGGGCGGCATCGGCATCGCTCGCCAAGGCAACCGTTTGCTTGCGGATGGTCGCCAACAGCGTGACAATTTGCTGATTGCCCGATCCGGAGAGTACGAAGGTGCTCGTCTGGCCCGCGATGGTTTTCAGCAGATTGTCGACCTGCTCGACCACGGCCCGGCTCTCGCTCGACACGCGGTAGGGCGAGGTGGCATTCATCAGGAATGGTGCGCTGGATACAAGGTCCGAGACCTGACGCGACACAAGGGAGGCCTTTGCAAGGCTGGAAAAAGCCTGGAGACCATAGGTCGCCATTTCGTCCCTTGCCCTTTGCAAGCCGAGGACGGCGATTGCCGAAAGGCCGAAAACCAGGGCGCAAATAAAGACGATGGCGAAGGGTAGCCGGAAGGCGATCGAGGAAAGAAACGAACGACTGATCACGGTGCGATTTCGATTTCGTCCGTGTGAAGGACGTAGCCCTTGCCCCTCCGCGTCTGGATGTGCCGTGGGAGATCGGGATTGCGCTCGATCTTGCGGCGCAGGCGCAGCACCAGCACGTCGACATTGCGATCGACATATCGATCGCTTTCGGCCCCGAGCCGGTCGAGGATATGGGAGCGGCTCACCGGCGCGTTCGGCGTCTCGGCCAGAATTTCGAGCAGCGCAAACTCGGCGGTCGTGAGGGTTCTCGCCGGTTCGGCCGTGCAGATCGCCCGGCGCCTTTTCAAGTCGACAACCCAGTCGCCAAGCTGCAGCGCGGCTGCCTCATGTTCCCGCTCGCTTTCCTTCTCGGCCTTGAACGAGGGGATGGTGCGGCGGAGGACGGCCTTGATCCGCGCCGTCAGCTCGATCGGCTCGAAAGGCTTGACGACATAGTCGTCGGCGGCGGTCTCCAGGCCCAGCACCCGCTCCGCCGCACTGCCGGCGGCTGTAACCATGACGATCCCGATGCTGGTTTGAGCGCGCAGTCGCTGCGCAAAGGCGCGGCCGGACGTTCCCGGCAGATTGTGATCGACGAGAACCAGATGGAAGGTCTCGCGCGACAGGATCACTGAGGCCTCCTCTGCCGATTTTGCCGTTGTCGGCGACCAGCCCTCGGCTTCGACAAGATCCGATATCAGCTCGGCCATGTCCGGATCGTCCTCGACGATCAGAATTTTCACGTTCTCCGTATGCAATGCGTCGTCCTCCCGCCGCCATCATAGGCGGGTGCACGGCAATCTTCAAAGCATTGCTGGTTATGAAGATTGTAACAATTGAAGCAAATGTAACGACTGCAACGCTTTGCGGAACTGGGTGAAAGATCGGTAACCATTCTCTCATTGCGCCCTCCGCGGTATCTGCGATGCTTGTGGCGGAGATCGGAACGGAGGAGTTCCGGGCATGGGAGGAAACGGGTGAGAGCCACGACCGCTATAGGCGCTGGCATAGCCTTCTGGCTTTGCGGCGCAAGCATCGGACTAACGGCCGGATCGCTGAACGTTCTTTGCGGGACGGACGAGGCATGGTGCGCGGCCATGGAGTCTGCCTTCGAGACCAGATCCGGCATAGCTGTCAGCATGGTCCGAAAGAGCACCGGCGAGATCCTTGACGAGGTTCGCGCACAAAAGGCCCACCCTCTCGTTGATGTTTGGTGGGGTGGCACGGGCGATACCCATTTGCAGGCCGCGTCCGAGGGCCTGCTTGAAGCCTACGAATCGGCGCGTGAAGCAGACGTGCTGCCGTGGGCGCAAAACTTCTTCGACTTGTCGGGCGGCTATTCAGCGGGAATCTATGCCGGTGCGCTTGGCTTCGCCTACAATGCAGACCTGCTGCGGCAGGAGAACAAGCCGGCGCCGGCGTGCTGGAAAGATCTGACCAAGGATGCCTATCGCCAAGAGATCAAGGTCGCCAACCCAAACTCCTCCGGTACAGCCTATACAGCCCTTGCCACGCTCGTGCAGTTGTTCGGCGAGGACGAGGCGTTCCGCTATCTCGGGGAGCTCAATCGCAACGTTTCCGAATATACGACGACGGGTGCGGCGCCGGTCAAGGCGGCCGCGCGAGGCGAGACGCTGATCGGTATTTCGTTCATGCATGATGCGGTCACTCAGAAGGAGGCGGGCTTCCCGCTGGTCATCGTCGCGCCCTGCGAGGGCACGGGATACGAGATCGGCGCCGTCAGCATTGTCAAGGGTGCCCGCAATCCCGGTGAGGCGCGCGCCTTCGTCGATTTCGCCCTCAGTCCCGAGGGACAAGCAACAGGTGCCGCGGCGGGACAGAACCAGGTCCCTTCGAATGCCAAGGCGCGCCTTCCGCTCGCCGCACCGGACATCTCGATGATCAAAATGGTGGATTATGACTTCGCCACCTATGGATCGCCACAGGAGCGAAGACGGCTGTTGAAACGCTTCGACAGCGAAATTCTGGCGACCCAATGATCCGATAAGCCTCACGCCTGACGGAAACGCTAAAAGCCGAAGGATACGCCCACACCGACCCGCTGCTCCGGCGGCGGCGCCGGGGTGCGCTATGCTGGCAACGACTTGTAAACAGCTCTTCCAGAACATGAACCCATCGAAACCAGGAGGATGAAAATGACACTGAAATATCTATATGCCGCCATTCTGACCGCAGGCACGGCACTTGCCGGCCATGCCGCCCAGGCGGCCGGTGATCTCAACCTCATCTGCGCGGCTGACGTCGTCATCTGTGAGCAGATGAAGGCCGACTTCGAGAAGGTGCACGACATCAATGTCAGCATGGTGCGCCTGTCGTCGGGCGAGACCTATGCCAAGATCCGCGCCGAGGCGCGCAACCCGAAGACGGATCTGTGGTGGGGAGGGACCGGCGACCCGCATCTTCAAGCCGCGTCCGAGGGCCTGACGCTCGAATACAAATCTGCGTTGCTCGACCAGTTGCAGGATTGGGCCAAGAAACAGGCGGAGAGCTCCGGTTACCGCACGGTGGGTGTCTATGCCGGGGCACTTGGCTGGGGTTACAACACCGATATCTTCACGGCGAAAGGCTTCAAGGAGCCGAAGTGCTGGGCCGACCTGCTCGCGCCGGAGTACAAGGGCGAAATCCAGATCGCCAACCCGAACTCGTCGGGCACCGCCTATACGGCACTCGCCTCCCTCGTCCAGATCATGGGCGAGGACCAAGCCTTCGACTACCTGAAGAAGCTCAACGCGAACGTCTCCCAATATACCAAATCCGGTTCAGCACCGGTGAAGGCCGCAGCGCGCGGCGAAACCGCGATCGGCATCGTCTTCATGCACGATGCCGCGGCACAGACCGCCGAAGGATTTCCCATCAAGTCGGTCGCGCCGTGTGAAGGCACGGGCTACGAGATCGGCTCCATGTCGATCGTCAAGGGCGCCAAGAACCTCGACAACGCGAAGGCCTGGTACGATTGGGCGCTGCAGCCCGAGGTACAGTCGCGCATGAAGGATGCCAAGTCCTTCCAGCTCCCTTCCAACAAAACGGCGGAAGTTCCGAAGGAAGCACCGCGCTTCGAGGAAATCAAACTGATTGACTACGATTTCAAGACCTACGGCGATCCCGTCACGCGCAAGGCATTGCTCGAGCGCTGGGATCGCGAGATCAGCGCGAACGCCAACTAAAGGCCCGGTGCGGATGAACTGTCATCCGCCCGAGGCTTCCGCGGCCCGGAAACCGCATCCGTAGCGCTCCACATCCGGGGTGCGGTTTCCGGCTGCCTGTCATTCCACAATTCATTTCTTTGAAAGGCGCGGGGATCGTCATGGACAATCGTAACCGCAGACTGGACATTGCGTTGGGGATGGGCCTTGCCGCTTTCGTCCTCATCCCCTGGTATCGGATCGAAGTAGGATTTCTCTCCTTCGGTTGGCTGGCCGATTTCCCGGCAGATCCGGCTGTCGCCCCCGGCATTCTGCACATCATCGGTGGCCGCTGGTGGCTTTCCAGCGCCGCATTGCTGATGGCTGTCTGCGCCGGCGCGCGCTTCGTGTCCGATCCCATGCGACGGGGAGCATTGCTCGCCTGGTCCGGTGCTTTGGGCGTGTTTTTCCTGTCGCTGCAGGGTCTTGCGGTCGGCTTTTCCGGCTGGACGTGGGCTATCAGCGAGACGATGTTCGGTACGCTTGTCGACGGTCAGCCCTCGATGGGTGCGGGTGCCGTGCTTGCTTGCGTCGCCTTTGTGCTGATCTTTTCCTTTGGGCTTGCCGAACGCGGTGTGATGAAGGGTGACGCTTTCATTGTCGCTTCCATAGCGATGCTGGTCTTTCTGGTGGCGATCTTCGTCTTTTATCCGGTCGGCAGCATGCTGATCGGCGCCCTTCAGGATTTCGACGGTTCTTTCAATCCGGACGGCTTTATCCGCAATATTCAGGATCCTTCTATCTGGAGCCTAGGCTGCGTGGCGGGCGGCGAGCGCTGCGGGGTTGCCTGGCGCACGCTGTGGCTCGCGATCATGACTGCCGGCGGCTCGACCATCATGGGGCTCGCCTTCGCACTCGTGGCGACCCGCACCCGCTTTCCCTTCAAGAAGGGCCTTCGGCTTCTCACCGTGCTGCCGATCATCACGCCGCCCTTCGTCATCGGTCTTGCGCTGACGCTGCTATTCGGCCGCGCCGGCGTCGTCACCCAGTCGCTGTCGAGCCTGTTCGGCATCGAGCCGGGACGTTGGCTCTATGGGCTCACCGGAATCTGGATCGCGCAGGTCCTGTCCTTCACGCCGATCTCCTTTCTCGTTCTCATCGGCGTGGTCGAGGGCGTCAGCCCGTCGATGGAAGAGGCGTCGCAAACGCTGCGCGCCGACCGCTGGCGCACGTTCTGGCGGGTCTCGTTGCCATTGATGAAACCCGGCCTCGCCAATGCCTTCCTGATCGGCTTCATTGAAAGCATGGCGGATTTTGGCAATCCGCTGGTTCTCGGCGGCAGCCATGGGGTTCTATCGACCGAAATCTTCTTTGCCGTCGTTGGCTCGCAGAACGATCCCTCCCGTGCTGCCGTGCTTGCCATCATTCTTCTGTGTTTCACTCTGACAGCCTTCCTTGCCCAACGCTTCTGGCTCTCGGGCAAAAACTTCGCGACGGTGACCGGCAAGGGCGACAGCGGCATCCACATTTCCCTGCCGCGCCCGCTTTCGATCGGCGTGCATGCCATGGTCATTCCGTGGATGATGTTCACGCTCGTCATTTACGGGATGATCGTGTTCGGCGGTTTCGTGAAAACCTGGGGCCTGGACAACTCGTTGACGCTCGACCACTACGTCCGGGCCTTCTCGCTCGAATTCGCCAATGGCACGATCGCCTGGACCGGGGTTGCCTGGAACTCGTTCTGGACGACAATGGAAATTGCGTTGATCTCAGCACCGCTAACGGCCGCAGTTGGCCTGCTGACGGCCTACCTGATCGTCCGCCAGAAATTCGCTGGGCGCAATGTCTTCGAATTTGCGCTGATGATGAGCTTTGCCATTCCCGGTACCGTTATCGGCATCAGCTACATCATGGCCTTTAACCTGCCGCCGCTCGAAATGACCGGCAGCGCGCTGATCCTGATCGCCTGTTTCGTTTTCCGCAACATGCCGGTCGGCGTGCGTGGCGGCGTGGCGGCGATGAGCCAACTCGACAAGAGTCTGGACGAGGCTTCGCTGACGCTCGGGGCAACGAGTTTCCGTACAATCCGCAAGGTCATCCTGCCACTCCTGCGGCCGGCCATCACCGCAGCGCTCGTCTACTCCTTCGTGCGCGCCATCACCTCGATCAGCGCGGTCATCTTCCTCGTCAGCGCCGAGTATAATATGGCGACCGCCTATATCGTCGGCCTAGTCGAAAACGGCGAATACGGCGTGGCGATCGCCTATTCCTCGATGCTGATCGTCGTCATGATCGCCATTATCGCGGGCTTCCAGCTTCTTGTCGGCGAACGCCGGCTGCGACGTGAAAACCGCGTCTCCGGCATTGCCGCTGCCGCCCCCACTACCGCTATCGGTCAGGAGAAAACCGCATGACTACCTCTGGTTCCGTCGTCTTTAAGAACATCCGCAAGCAGTTCGGAAACTTCACCGCAATCCACGACCTTTCCTTTACCATCGAGCCGGGGCAGCTCGTCACGCTCCTTGGCCCCTCCGGCTGCGGGAAAACCACGACGCTGCGCATGCTTGCCGGGCTCGAGCATCCGACATCGGGCAGGATCCTGATCGGCGGCAAGGATGTCACCATGCTGCCGGCCAACGAGCGCGACGTATCGATGGTTTTCCAGTCCTACGCGCTGTTTCCGCATATGAACTCGCTCGACAACGTAGCCTACGGGCTCGAATCCTCCGGGATGAGGAAGAAGGACGCGCGCGAGCGGGCGGAAGAGAGTTTGAAGCTCGTCGGCCTTGCCGGGATGGGCGGCAGGCTTCCGGCCGAGCTTTCCGGCGGTCAGCAGCAGCGCGTGGCGGTTGCCCGGGCTCTCGTGCTGGAGCCGCAGGTGCTACTGTTGGACGAGCCGCTGTCCAATCTGGATGCGCGCCTGCGCCGTCAGGTTCGTACCGAAATCCGCGAACTGCAGCAGCGCCTCGGCTTCACGGCTGTTTATGTCACCCACGATCAGGAGGAGGCGCTCGCTGTTTCGGATCGCATCGTCATCATGAAGGACGGCGACATTGCACAGCAGGGCAGCCCGCGCGACCTCTATGAGGCGCCGGCATCAGCCTTCATCGCGGATTTCATGGGCGAGGCAAATGTGGTGCCGTGTGATGTCATCACCGTGGGAGGCCAGGATGCGACAATCCGCATCGGCGCCTTTGAACATCGCGTTCCAAGTCGCAATGCAAGGCTGGGCCCCGCTAAACTTGCCGTCCGCCCCAACGCCATCACGCTCGAACCGGCGACCGGTGCTGCTTTTCCAGGCCAAATTCTTCATTCGGCCTACCTTGGCGCGCACGTCGAATACGAAGTAGAAACGAGCAACGGTAAACTGTTCGTCGTCGATCCGGCGGTAGAGCGCCCCTTGACGCCGGCAACCGAAGTTGCCGTCGGCTTCAAGGGACGTGGCATCGCCATTATCAACGGCTGATCCGTACCGGCTTATAGAAGGACCAATTACATGACATCGCAGACATCCGGGATCGACGCGCGTTTCGCGCTGGCGCGCGCTATAGCCAAGGAAGCTGGTGCCGTTGCGCTCGGCTATTTCAACACGCGCGACACGCTCGTCGTGGAAACAAAGCGTGACCCGCAGGACGTGGTCTCCATCGCAGATCGCGAAGTGGAGAATCTGATCCGCGCCCGTGTCGCGGACGTTCATGCGGCGGACGGCTTCCTCGGTGAGGAATATGGCCTTGTCGAGGGGCCTTCCGGCTATACCTGGGTCGTTGATCCGATCGACGGCACCAGTCCTTTCGTCAACGGCATGCCGAACTGGTGTGTCTCGATCGCCGTGCTGCACGATGGTGAGCCGGTTGTCGGGGTCATCTTTTCGCCCTGCCACGACGAACTTTATGCCGCCGCCAAAGGAAACGGCGCCACCTTGAACGGCAAGCCGCTCAGCCTCGATCCGAGCCGCACGATCAGGAATGCAGTAACCGGCATCGGCGCCAACAACTACGTCGCTCCTGCCGTCGTCGGTAAATTAGTCGAGAACCTGCTGGAAGCCGGCGGCAACTTCATTCGCAACGGATCCGGTGCGTTGATGCTCGCCTATGTCGCTGCGGGCCGGTTGGTGGGCTACTACGAGCCTTTCATGCATGCCTGGGATTGCCTTGCCGGCTATTGCCTCGTCAAGGAAGCGGGCGGATGGTACCACCCGTTCCCGACTGACGGCGAGCGTCTCACAAGGGGCGCGCCCGTGCTTGCGGCAGGACCGGGTGCCCGTGAGGATCTCGCGAAAATTGCCGGTCTAACAGCGTGAGTCGCATTGGTTTCGTTGATGTGCGCGGGAAGCGTGCCTGGCTGGCTGCGCTTCCCTGAAACACCATATGAAACTCGATTCACAGCGGCTCAGAAATCTGGCATGCCTTGGAGTGCAGTTTCGCCAGTTCGCCGAACCAGCAACGTTCAGATAATCAGGCGACGAAGTCCTGATCTTTCATAGAACTGCCAAACCCGGTGATCACGCTGCTGATTTCGTCCCAATGCGGCAGTGCCTTCATTCGCGCCAGCCAGGCCTGGACATTGGGGAAGCGCGAGAGGTCATAGCGGATGAGTTCGCCGCATGCGACAAAACCTGCGCCGAGATAGTCGGCGATGGTGATGTCGTCGCCGGCCAGGAACGCGTTGCCTTTGCCGAGATAGTGGTCGTTGAGCACCTGCAGCCAGAAGCCGGCCTTGTCGCGTCCCCATTCGACAGCGACCTTCTGGCCATCCTCGCTTGGCCTCTTGTGATGCGGAAAGATTTGCGGATAGACCATATTGTAGGCCCAGTCGCGATAGAAGCCGGTATTGAACCAGTCCATGATCTCGTTGACGCGCGCACGCTTTTTCAGATCTTTCGGGTATTCCGGCATCTCGTATTTGTCGGCGAGGTATTTCAGGATTGCCGAGCACTCGGTCATCCTGAGGTCGCCGTCCTCGAAGACCGGAACCTGCCGGCTCGGATTGACTGAAATGAATGGCTCCTGGTGATGGGCGCCCGTCATCAAGTCGACGACTTCTTCTTCGACATTCAGGCCCTTTTCGGCGATGAGCAGGCGGATCGGCCGGCTGGTTTGCGACACGGGATGCATATAAAGCTTCATCGTTTCCTCCATTGACTGCTTGCGGTTGGAGCGCGCTTCGGTCTTTCAGCTGCGGGGATATGGGTTCTTCGGACCGCGGTCCGAAGACAGACTGCCGCGATTGCGCGCGGTCAGGGTCTCGATCGCATCGGCAAGGTGGATTTCGGCGATGTTGTAGTCGCCGCGAGCCACTCTGATCCTGTGGGCCTCGAGCATGACGTCGCCGTGACTGTAGCCGAACGGCGGTTCGAAACGGTAAGACGCCAGTTCGATCAAGAGGCCGAGCGGGTCCTCGAAATAGATCGAATCCATGAAACCGCGATCCTTCGGACCCGAATGCTTGATGCCGCGCTCGTTAAGGCGCTCGACCGCCTGCCGGAAAGTGGCCTGCGAAACGGCAAAGGCGAGATGGTGGACACAGCCGATATCCGTCGCGGTGCGTTTCGGATCGGGCTTCCGGCTCTCGTCCGTGAAGATCGTGATCAGCCGGCCATCGCCTGGATCGAAATAGAGATGGCTCTCGGTGGCTTTGTCGAGATTGGGCTGCTCAAAGACAAAGGGCATGCCTAGGATACCCTCCCAGAAATCGATCGACGTTTGACGGTCTGCGCCGACGATCGTTATGTGGTGCACGCCCTGTGTCTGCAGTTTCCTCATCGTCTCCTCCTCATGTCGCGGCTTGCGACCAGTCGACCAGTTTGGACTTGTAATCGCTGCGCGGCAACGTGCCCCACGGCACCAGCTCGATCTCGGTCGATACGATCAGAAGGTCGCGGATGCGCCGCTTGATCTGCTCCGACAACTCTGCCGTTGCGCCAGCGCCCTCGGCAAGTTCGACGGTCACCGGCAGCGGCGGCGCCTGTTTGACGCCATGCGCCTTCGGCCGAATCGAGATGACGCCGCTGACGGCCGGCTGGAACTCGTTGACAGCTTCGCGGATCGCCGTCGGGAATATGTTAACGCCGCGGACGATCAGCATGTCGTCGGTGCGGCCGATGCAACGAACCCTCGGCGCGGTGCGGCCGCAGGCGCACGTGCCGACATGCAGACGGACGTGATCGCGGCTGCGAAACCGCAGCAGGGGAGCTGCCCGATGCTGAAGATGGGTGTAGACGAGCTCGCCTTCGGCGCCATCCTCGATGACCACGGGCACACCGGTTTCCGGATCGATCAGTTCGAAATGCACGAAGCCGCGGCCGGAGAAGTGCATACCTGCCTGTTCTTCGCATTCGCCCCAAAGGGAAACAGAAATGTCGCCAATACCCATGGCTTCGGTCACGGCTGCACCCCAGGCTGTCTCAAGCCGGCCCCGCAGTGCGGGTTCACCGCCGCCCGGTTCGCCGGCGACGAGAATGCTCCTGACGCTTGAGTTTGCGATATCGATGCCGCGTGTCTCCGCCCATTCGGCAAGGTGCAGAGCGTAGGAAGGCGTGAGCGCGAGGATTTCGGGTTTCAGCAATTGGACCGCGGCCATCAGGCGCTCGGTGTTGCCGGCGCCCACTGGTATCTGGCATAGGTCGAGCGCATTGAAGGCGTCAAGCGTTACCGCTGCAACGAACGGTCCGGCATTGTAGGTCGATACGATTTTCTGGCCTGTGGCGATCCCGGAGGCGGCGTATGACCGGCAGGAAGTCTCGATCCAGTTTGCGAGGTCGGGACGAGTGAGGGGGATATAGCTTGGGGCACCGGTGGTGCCGCTGGTCGAATAGATGCGAACCACCTCCCTCATAGGTGAGGCGAGATGTGCCCCCACCGGATTGCCTGTAGTGCGGCTGGCGCGCAGTTCGTCCTTCTCGGTCATGGGGAGATTTGCGATTTCGGCGAGGCCTCCGACGCCTGCGGCTTCCGTGAAACCGGCTTCTCTCAATTTCTCCCGGTAGAAGTACGAATTTTCCAAGAGATAGGCGATCTGGGCGCGATAGAGCTTGTCATCCGCGTCAACTTGCCGTTCCCAGGGCAATGATTCAACAGCCGGATTGTGCATCATCCTTCGGCTCCCGGCTCGTAGGCGATCGCCTCTTCCGCATGCGCTGCCATGAGAAAGCCGATCGGGCGCTCCTGTTCCTCGGCGAGGTGGGCGAGCAACCCTCCAGTGCGGGCAAGGATGGGGATTGCCTTGATCATCGTCATCGGAAAATCGAGATCAAGCAGCACCGCGGCAATGGCCATCGATACGTTCATCGGCAGCGGCTTGCCCCAAGCCGCCTGGACTGCGTTTGCCGTTTCATGTGCGAGCCGGACATAGGTGCCGGAAACGCCCTTGGCATCTGCCAATGCAAGAATGCGTTCACAGCGCGGATCGGTCGGCTTGTGGATCGGATGGCCGAAGCCGGGCACTTTGCCGCCTTCGTTGCGGATATCACCGACAATCGTCTTCATGGCTTCGGCGCGGTCGAGCCCGTGCTCTCTTATCCTTTTCTCGGCTTGGCTCAGAAACGTACCGCAGAGTTCCGAGGTGCCAAGCACGACCGTGCCGCAGCCGAGAATGCCGGCGGCGACCGCGCCCTGCAGGGAGGACGGATCGGCGGCATAGGTCATGCGAGCGGCCTGGTTCGTCGGCACAAGCCCGTGCTCGGCGATCGCCACCAGCAGCAGGTCGAGGAAATAGCACTGAATGTCGGTGGGTTCGCGGCCGGTCAGCAGCAGATGGAAATAGGCGGTAAAGGTAAGCCGGCCCATGAGATTCGCGCACAGGTCCTTGCCGCGCACGGTGACACTTGCCGCATCAGCGGTGCTGATCGACGTCGTTGCCGGTCCCGCCCTGCCAATCAGCATGACGTCTCCTCCCGCACATTTTTCTTTTTTTGTAGGACAATATTGTTTACAAAAGAAGGCGGTGTCAATCGCTGTTTTGTGGGCAGCTTTTGTCAGCCAAGGAGGGCGGGAGTGAGAGCAACGAGAGAATTGAAGGCCGAGCCTCATGGGCGGAAGGAAGTGTCTGTCGCGGACTATCTGAGTGCCGCGATCCTGAACGGGCGTTTTGCACCGGGCCAGCGCTTGATCGAGGCGGAGCTCACGAGTGATCTGGGGGTCAGTCGCGGTCCGGTGCGCGAGGCTTTCCGCCGTCTGTCCGCCGAAGGATTGATCGAGATCGTCCCAAATCGCGGCGCCATGGTGCGCCGGCTGTCGATCGTGGAAGCGCTTGAACTGTTCGAGATCCGTACGGAGCTCGAGGCGCTCGCGGCCCGGCTGGCTTCCGTCAATATGAAGGACCCTCGTGTCCGGACCGCATTCGAGGAGGCAATCGCGCCCATCTGGAGTATCGAACCGCGTCACTCGACGGCCGACTATTTACTGGAAAACCAACGCTTTCACGCCGCGGTCATTGCAGCAGCCGGGAACGGTCAGCTCGTCAAGCTCAATCAGCAAATGCATCTGTCGTTGATCATGGCGCAGATCAGTTCGTCGCTGACCTCGCATGTCATTGGCACGTCACTGCATGAGCACAGGATGATCGCCACTGCAATTCGCGCCCGGGATGCGGAGGCGGCTGATGCCGCCATACGCGACCATCTGCACCGCGCACAAGAATTCATGCGCGCGATGCCGCCGGAACTTTTTCGCCGCGAGGACTAGAAAAAGCACACTGGCACTGCGTCGATGTCGTAGGAACTGGCGACTGATATGCGTGCCGGTTCGCCCCACCGGATAGGGCGAAAGGTGCCGTACGCGGCCAGACGTTTCTTCTGCACGGATCCACCATTGAAATCCTTCCGGGACTACGCTTTCGGCAATCGCCGCCGAACGATCGCCGTATGGAAATTGGCGCCATGTAACAGTCCCTCATCGTTGAAATCGTAATTGGGATTGTGCAACGGCGCTGACTCCTTGCCGTTGCCGAGAAAAACAAAGCAGCCGGGCACATGATCGAGGAAACGGGCGAAGTCCTCCGAACCGGTCATGGGTTCGCCTGCTACTGCAACGTCCTTGGGCTTGAGAACGCTTCGCGCCGCGGCAAAAGCTTCGTTAACAAGAGCGGCATCATTCATCAGCGGCACGAATTCCCGGGTATAGGTGACCTCAGCGGAAACGTTGTGCGCCAGGGCGGTGCCCTCGGCGATGATCCGCATCTGCTTTTCTATCGATGCACTGACGTCAGGCCGGAAGCTGCGGGCGTCGCCCAGGACGCGGGCAAGGCCGGGCAAAGCGTTGCGCGTACCGTCGGTGATGAGTTCGGTGACAGAGACGACGCTGATGTCGGCGGGGCTGAGGCGTCGCGACACGATCGTCTGCAGATTGGTGACGAGGGCGCAGGCGGCGACGAGGACCTCGTTGCCCCAATGGGGACGTGCCGCGTGCCCGCCGACGCCTTTGAGGACGATCTCGAAATTGTCTTCCGCCGACATGAGAGGGCCGGTGCGGGTCTCGAAACAGCCGACCGCCAGACCGGGCATATTGTGCAGGCCGTAGATTTCCTCGAACGGAAATCGCTGCATGAGGCCGTTGTCGAGCATGGCCAGTGCACCTTTGCCCCATTCCTCGGCAGGCTGGAAAATGAACCGGACAGTGCCGTCAAATCCGTCTTCTTCGGCCAGTGTCTTTGCAGCACCGAGCAGCATCGCCGTATGTCCGTCATGGCCGCAAGCATGCATGACGCCCGAATTTTGCGATCGGTAGGTTCGGTCTCCCTGTTCGGTGATCTTAAGCGCATCCATGTCGGCCCGCAGCGCGATGGATCGATTGCCGCTCCCGCGCCTCAATGTTCCGACGACACCTGTTCCCCCGACGCCTTCGATGACTTCATCGAGCCCGAACTCCCGCAATTTCGTTGCCACGAAAGCAGATGTTCTTTTTTCTTCGAAGCCGAATTCGGGATGGGCATGCAGATCGCGCCGCCAGGCGGTCATTTCCATATGAAGTGTATTCTTGTCGATGGTCATGTCAGCCCTCCTTCCACGCAAGCTGGCGAACGACGTCCAGAAGGATGTTGGCTCCAGCAACCAGGTCTTCGTCAGCTGTATGTTCCCTGGGGTTATGACTGATGCCACCGCTGCTCGGGACAAAGATCATGGCTGTCGGTGCGATCCGGGCGATCATTTGCGCGTCGTGGCCCGCTCCCGAAGTCATCCGCTTGCATGCCAGGCTGCGATCATGTGCCGCCTTTTCAACCAGTTCCACGATCCGATGATCGAACGTCACCGGCTCGAACCGGGCCAGCCGCTCAACGGATATGCCGACCTGCTCTTCAGCGGCCAACTTATCGAGAAACACGGCAAGTGCTGCTTCCTCTTGCTTGAGACGGTCTTCGTCCGGGTCACGCAGATCGACGGTCAAACTGGCTCGCGAGGGGATGACATTGATGGCATTGGGCTCGAAGCTGATACAGCCGACCGTGGCGACCGTCGGGGTGTTCGAAGCCGTTGCTCGGTCGCGCAGGAAAGTGATGACACGAGCCGCGGCGAGGCCGGCGTCGCGGCGCATCGAGATCGGCGTGGTGCCCGCGTGATTGGCATCGCCATCGATGGTCACTTTCTGCCAGGAAATGCCCTGAAGATTCTGCACGGCGCCGACGGGAATGCCCTCGCGCTCGAGAACCGGACCTTGTTCGATATGTAATTCGATATAGGCATATGGCTTGAGGAAGCCCGGCTCCTCTGCGCCTGCATAGCCGATGCGCTGGAGTTCATCACCCAGAACCGTGCCGTCCGTGCCGACGGTAGCAAGTGCCGCGTCCGGATCGAGACCGCCCGCGTAAACCAACGATCCCATCATGTCCGGCGCATATCGGACTCCTTCCTCATTGGTGAAGGCGGCAACAGCCACGGGGCGCGACGGAGCAAACCCCTCGGCCTTCAGTATTTCTATCACCTCAAGACCGGAGAGTACCCCATAGCACCCGTCGTAGATACCGGCGTTGATGACGGTATCAATGTGCGAGCCGAGCATCAGCGGTTGCTTGTCGCCCACGCCTTCCGGCATCCAGATGCCGAAAACATTGCCGATGCGGTCAACGGCCACCTCGAGTCCTGTATCCCTGAGCCAGGAGACGAGCTGGTCCCGACCGAGTTTCTCCGCATCGGAGGCTGCGAGACGAACCAGCCGCCCTTCCTCATCGCGTCCAATCGTTCCCAGTGCGCGTATGCGTCCGAGAAGACGTGCTGCATCTACAGAAGGGTTGCTCACGCTTCGGCTCCCATCTCGTTCTTTGCTGCGACCGCGGCGGGTGCCAGCCCGACGATCTCTTCGTATTTCCCCGGATCGGTTGCTCCCTCCGTGTTTACAAGAAAGATGCGCGAGCGTTCATCAATGCGAAGAGCGGCCTTGATCGCGGGATCGGAGACCGCCTTCGTCAGCCCAGCCAGCCCGACGCCGCCGCTTTCGCCTGCGACGATGGCCGGGTCGCCACCGACCGGATTGGCAAGCCGTTTCATGACCGAGATCGCATCCTCTTCATCAACGGTGATGAAGGCGTCGGCGACGCGGGAGAGAACACGCCAGGCAACCAGTGAGGGTTCGTAGCATTCGAGCATGGCCATGACCGTCGGCTCGCCATGGGGGATCGTTATCGGCCGTCCCGCGCGCGCCGTCTCAAAAATGCAGGCCGCACGGGCGGGATCAACGACGGTGAAGACGGGGCGTTTGTCGCCAAATGCAATCGCCAGGTGACCGGCCACAGCAGCGGCAATCCCACCCACGCCAGACTGGATGAACACATGTGTCGGCGGTTCCGGCATTTTCCTCAAGGCTTCCCGAACAAGTGCGGTGTAGCCCTGCATCACGAGGCCGGGAATGCGTTCGTAACCGGGCCAGGACGTGTCGGAGACAATGATCCAGTCCCTCTCCTCAGAGACGCGGGCTGCCTCCCGAACGGAATCGTCATATGTGCCATCGACGCGGATGATCTCGGCTCCGAACCGGGCGATCGCTGCCACGCGCTCCTCGCTTACGCCGGAATGGACGAAAATCGCCGCCCGCGCGCCCACGAGCTGCGCGCCCTGCGCGACCGACCGGCCGTGATTCCCGTCAGTCGCACAGGCAAACGTCATGGCACGCGTGATCGCGAGGACCTCCGGCGATTGAAGTTCTGAAACATCGACCACTCGGCCAAGTTGCTTGCTTGCTTCTTCAAGAACAAGCCGGATCACCGCATAGGCTCCGCCGAGCGCCTTGAAACTTCCCAGTCCAAAGCGATGGCCCTCGTCCTTGATGTGGATTGCGGCGACGCCGATCTCCGCTGCCAGTCCGGGTAGTGCGGCGAGAGGCGTTTCTGCATGATTGTCCCGAAACGTGAGGTGGCGCTCGACCTTTTTGGCTGCTGCCAAACCGAGCGTTTCGGCGTCTCTCTGATCGAGTGGCTTGTGAAAATCGGTATTGGCGTTCAGTAGAAACATATTTCGCTTCCTTCATTTTGCTGCTGAAAAGTTATTGCAGGCGGGGCGAAATGTGCGCTGATAATTGACTATCTATTTGCAAGTTTGTTTCATTGGAGGTCGTGTTTGAGCAAGCCCGTTCAGCCCCCGCAATTGGATGCCTTCGACCGGAAGATTCTTTTTATTCTACAGAAGGACAACACTACGCCTCAGCGGACGATCGGTGAGGCGGTCAACCTCTCCGCTCCAGCGGTCCAGCGGCGGATCAAGCGAATGACGGAAGCCGGTGTCATTCAGGCAAACGTCGCCGTCGTCGACCCCGTGGCGGTGGGGCAGTCCATCACGATCTTTGTGGAGATCGAGGTGATCAGCGAGACGGCCGAGCAAATAGAAAGCGCCAAGAGAGAATTTGCGGCCGCGCCGGAAATCCAGCAATGCTACTACGTGACCGGGGAAGCCGATTTCATCCTGGTGATTGTCGTGCCGACCATGAGCGATTACGAGGCACTGACCCGGCGCCTGTTCTTCGGCAACAGCAACGTCAAACGCTTTCGGACGTTTGTGGCGATGGACAGGGTGAAGGTCGGTCTGGGCATCAAGATAAGCGGCTGAGGGCGGTTTCAGAGTCTTCACCCGGGCGCCTCAGAAACAGAAACGCATCTTGCTTAGGGTACCCGCGTCACCGCCAACCCAGCGCGGGTGCGATGTGTGTCATGATCGCCTCGATGACATGGGCGTTGTAGTCCACGCCAAGCTGATTGGGGACAGTCAAAAGGAGTGTGTCGGCCTCCGCAATGGCCTCGTCGTTGGTCAGCTGTTTGATGAGGATGTCCGGCGGGGCGGCGTAGCTGCGTCCGAAGATCGCCCGGGTCTTCTCATCGATGAAGCCGATCTTGTCCTTATCCTGGCTCCCGTGTCCGAAATAGGCACGATCGCGATCGTCGACCAGTGCAAAGATACTGCGACTGACGGAGACGCGCGGCTCGCGCGCGTGACCGGCTGCTTTCCACACTTGGCGAAAGACCCGAATCTGATCGGCCTGCTGGACGTGGAACGGAAGCCCGCTTTCATCATCCTTGAGCGTGGAACTTTGCAGGTTCATTCCCAGCTTGGCGGCCCAGGTCGCGGTCGCGTTCGAACTTGCGCCCCACCAGATCCGGTCACGCAAGCCCTCCGAGTGGGGCTCGATGCGCAGCAGTCCCGGAGGATTGGGAAACATGGGCCGCGGGTTGGGCTGGGCAAATCCTTCGCCGCGCAAGACATCCAGCAGCACCTCCGCGTGGCGCCGGGCCATATCCGCTTCCGTCCCGCCCTCGGGCGGCTGGTAACCAAAGTGACGCCAGCCATCGATCACCTGTTCCGGGGAACCGCGGCTGATGCCGAGTTGCAGGCGACCGCCGGCGATAATGTCGGCCGCGCCAGCGTCCTCAGCCATATAGAGCGGATTCTCGTATCGCATATCGATGACCGCAGTGCCGATCTCGATGCGGCTTGTCTTTGCGCCGACGGCCGCCAGCAGTGGGAACGGCGATCCAAGCTGGCGGGCAAAATGATGTACGCGGAAATACGCCCCGTCGGCGCCGAGCGCCTCGGCAGCGACAGCCAGGTCGATCGACTGCAGAAGTGCGTCGGACGCTGTCCGCGTCTGCGACTGGGGCGAAGGCGTCCAGTGTCCAAACGAAAGGAAACCGATCTTTTTCATAGTCATGGAATGCCAAATTGGGACTTGAGAAGCTTATACTTCATGACACAATTCAGGTTCGGGATACAGGGTGGGATGACGTCATCCACGTGCGTTTACTTGAGTCTATTGCAGCCTGCTGCTTGTCGTCGCTCGCAGCACCGATACCCGCTGTTACGGAGCTTACAACGGCGCCCCGCAGAGGGGGTCACGGCATTCTACGAAAGGCAATCTGCACCGCCCTGTTCAGGGCGATTGGAAGCGCCGACATGTGATTTTCGCCTGCATATTCCTCGAAGACGGCTCCGCCTCCCAGAATGTTCGATGCGTCCAATCGCTGCGCCATTTCGTACGCATATTCCACCGTCCGGGTTTCCCTGCTGCGTTCTTGTCTTTTTGCCTCGTCGGCCGCACCCTTGTGAAACGGCGCAAGCGATTTTCCCTCATACTGACCGGCGGAAAGATGCAGTTCAGTATGGGCGAGTGGCGCTTGCCTCTGCGTGAACATGTTTTCCTGTGTGAGGATAGCCGCGTCCTCCCAGAATATGGCCGGGCTTGCTGCGACCCACCGGCTGAAGGCGCTCGGTTGCGAAAACAGGGCGTAAAGCGTGAAGAGACCGCCAAACGAATGGCCAAACAAAGTTTGCCGCGACCGGTCGATGGGAACCTGTTCTTCAATCCAGGGCTTCACGTGGTCTTCGATGAAGGTCAAAAAAAGCTCGCCACCACCCGTCTTCACATCCGGGCCGTCGGCAAAGAAAGGCGGGTAGACCCGGCCAGGCGGCGGGCTCAAATCCCAGGAGCGGCGCAGGGGATCATAAGGCTGGTCCGAGGGATAGCCGATCGCGACGACGACGCCGTCATCGACATTCGTCCCGTTCGGATAGGAGGATTGCACCTTCAGGGCATCGACCGCCGTTGCAAAACAGGCATTGCCGTCCGTTAGGTAAAGGACGGGCCACCCTTCGGGCGGCGGCGTTTTGGAGGGGCGGTAGAGAAAGATACGAAAAGGCCTGCCTGCATCCGCGCGTGAGAGATCAACAAAAGTGGCGTCGGCGATCGTGACGGATGCAGGCAGGGCCTGCGTTCTGCACGATGACGGGTTGGACATGGTCTCTCCGGATGCTCGAATGACCAATAGAAGCCGCGGCTTCAGCGGCGCTGTTGGCCTAAAATATGACGATAATTCTCATATTATGTCCAGGTCGTCGTGGCAAGTCGTCGCCTTGGCTATTGCGCGTTTGCTGCCTCGCGATGGAATACGCACGGCCAATCGATTCAATCGGCTGTCTCAAGCGGCTTGACGAAGAAGAGGCATGGGTGGTCTTCATGCCAGAGCGTCGGAAAGACCTCCGCGCGGATGAAACCGTTTCTGTCGTAAAAGGCGCGCGTTGCCTCATACTGAGGTTCGTCCCTTCCACGGGGCGCCAGCGTCTTGACTGTCAGGATCCTGCAGCCGGAAGAACGGGCGAAACGCTCCGCTGCCGCGACCAGTCGCCGTCCGACCCCGCTGCGGTGGTAATCGCGCCGGGTGGCAATGACCAGAATTTCCATGGCAGACGGCAGGTGGGGCCTCATTGCCACAAAGCCGGCGATTTTGCCTGCGTCAACGCAACCGAACATGGGTAATGTTTCCACGGCCTCGGCGCATGCTTCTATGACTTCAGGCTCCGTGAACCACTCCTCGAGTTCAGACATGATATCCTGGCAGATATCGCCTTTATCCTTGGTGATCTCTATCGCGTCTTGCATTCACAATCCTTCACTTGCCGGCTTAGGTCCGGCTCCCATCGTCGACTCCGCCCCTTGTCAGGTTCGCATCTCCCGCGTTCGCGTTGGGCGTTGGCGTCCATGGCTGTGGTTCGAGTTCCGCGTCTGATCGGCGCCCAGCGCTATGGCTGCAAGGCAACGCGAGTGGGCGTCCCTGAGCAGTCCGCACACGAGGGCGCATGACACGCCGGCCTCTTTCGCTATGATGTTTTGAGGGACATCGTCGAAATAGTGTTCCTCGTAAAATTTTCGGGTCCTGGCTGGCATCGCCTCGACCGTGCATCTGAAGGCTCTGTAGGCTTCGGCTTCGTGCAGATGTTCCTCCGGGCTTCCGTAGGCCGAGGTGTTGCCGCCGACCTGCTCATCGACGAACAAGCCTCTTTCGTATCGCAGCCGGCGCATATGATCCGTCGCGAGGTTGCGGACCATGCGCATCACATAGGGCGTCGGCGCGGCAATATCGTGCTTGAGCGGCTTGGAGACCAGTTGGAGCAGCACTTCCTGGACGACGTCCTCGGCCAGCGTCATGCAGCCGGTAATTCGCCGCGCCGCAGCCAGAAGTTTCGGGTAGGCGAGAAGAATTGTATGGAGGCATTCATTCGATGTCGGCGGCGAAGGATTGACGATCATGTCGGGCTCTCGCTGAAATCCAAGGTTGCATTTCGATCTGCCCCTCTTTTTTGGCGCAACGTAGAAAACATGACAATCAGAGTCAACATAAAAACTCCGAAGCACGAACTCCCTTTTCCATTTGTGTTAATAGATTGATTCATCATGACGTTTTTAGCACATATCGATTTTCTGGGTCAGCGCGTCGCGGTGATCCCAGACCGGTTCGACCATCCCCTCGAAAGTTGCGGGATCCCAACAAAGGGGTGATCTCCGGGACGCAGCCATTCGCTGAAATGAACGAATGCCTGATACCAGATAGCAATTTTTGCATATTTAAGGTTGTAGTTTTGAGCTTGGCGATCGGCGAGAAATCCCCGGGTGAGGGACTTCCATGCCGACACGACGTCGGCGATTGACAGCAAGTGCGATCGTGTCGTTGGTATGGAACGGTCGAAGTCGATCTCGCGACAATCCGGCAAGAGCGGGCTGCCATGGGGGAGTGGTCGCCATTTGATTATGGCAAGCATCCGACCAGCCCGCCGACGATGCAACGGCAATGAACTCTGGCGACGAACTCCTTGTCGGACGAGCGGAAGCAGCCGCTCGCTTTTTCGGCATCGCTCAAGATCGTTGCATCCGGCGTTGGGCATCCACCGCGCAGATGCAAGCGGTAAAGCTCGACCTGCGCGATGTCTTCCATGTGTGGCGAAACCACGGGCTATTCCGCTGCCTCCTGGCCCAGATGTGAGGAGAGGGCTGCCGGTTGTCCCTGTGTCTCCCATTGAACGATCGGGTCGAGTTGCCCGAGGTCGAAAAACGGTTGGCCGAGCACCGAGTTGGCGATGACGGCGCTTCGCCAAGCGGCAAGGCTGAGCTGCGGTTCTGCGATGCCGTGACTATGGCGTCCGGCGTTCAACACGTAAATCCGGTTTTCGCTTGGGCCGTCCCATACAAGGGAGAAATCGTTCTCCAGAACCGGTTCGCCGATGGAGTTGAGGGCGATCCGTGATTCGAGAGATTGCAGGAAATCGGGGAGGACGAAGCGATAGCCCGTGGCGAGCACGATCATGTCGACTTCGATCGTCTCGATGCTATTGTCAAAACCGTTGCGCATGGTCAGCTCGATCTCGGACCCATTGCGTGTGGCCTCGACGACATCGCGATACGGCCGCAACGATATCCCATGTTCGGGTTTTCCCGGCTTGTCGAGCTTCCTTTCATAAAGACGGCGATAGAGCTTCTTCAGTGTTGAGGAAGAGACGCCGTCGCTGGCGAGCACTTGCCGGCGCGTGTGGATCAGCCTCAAGTCTTCGGGAAGACCATGGAATTTTTCCATATAGCCTGGTGTGAAGAGCTCATTGGTGAAGGGTGTTGCATCCAACGGTTCGAAGTTGGGCCGTCGGCTTATCCAGTGGACCGAGGACACCGCATTCAGGTCCAGCAGGGCATCGACGATTTCCGCTCCGCTCTGACCGCCGCCAATCACGGCAACACGGGGTGCTTTGACGTCGCCGAGACGCGTCGCGGCTTCACTGCTGTGAAAGGCGATCGATTTCGGCAATCTCTCGGCCCATGCGGGCCGTGACGGCGCCTTGCCGATGCCGACAGAAAGATTACGGGCACGAGCACGCCCATCGTCCGTGGCGATGGAAAACAGGCCGTCGGCCGCATGCACTTCGCGCACGCTGGTCCCGAAGCTAAGCGACGTCAGCCCACGCGCCACCCATCCGAGGTAATCGGCAAATTCCTTGCGGGGAACGGCCTCATACTCGGCGTTTAGAAACTGATAAAAGCGTTTGTGTGTAACCAGATAGGAAAGGAAGCTCCACGGACTTGTCGGATTGGTCGCAGTTACCAGGTCCTTGAGAATGGACGTCTGCATTTCCGCGCCCGGGAGCATCATGCCGGGATGCCAGGCGAAGGTGGGTCGTCTTTCAAAGAAGCGAACCGACAGAGCCGGAATGGAGTCCAGCTGGGCGGCAAGGCTGAGGTTGAACGGACCAATTCCGGCCCCGGCGAGGTCGAGCACGTGAGATGTCATGATGCAGCTCCAGGATGATGTCGAGAAAGGAAATTATTTGGCCATGCCTGCGGGGACAGTCGTCTCGAAGGCATGGTCGAGCCGGCGGGCAAAGCGCTGGTGGAACGGCGTCTTGCCGATGATCGTCAAATGGTTCGTGCCATTGACGATCTCGGAGGCTGTCGCGTTGGGTGAATAGCGGCGCCAGTCGATGACGTTGAGCGCTCGAGTGAGGGAATCCTCGGCCGCAAAGGCGTGAATGCGGAAGTCTGCGGGCTTCAACTGATAATTCCGGAAAATCATCGCGTTATCGATCAAAATCCAGAACGTGTGTTCCTCCGAGCCGATGTCGGGACCATCCGACGGCAGCGTGACGTTATGTTTCACGATGTGGTGGAGGAATTGTTCGTAGACTTCCTTGTCCATCGCTGCGAACAGTCTCAGCCAGTCTTCGCGCATCGGTGTCGTGGCAAGCCAGCGCCGGACCCGTTCGTGGGTTCGGTCCCTGACGCCGCTTTCGAAACGCGGCATGATTCCGACGGTGAACTCCTCGTCCATGTCGCATACGTCCACCATGCCGATCATGCGAAGATCGATGTCATTGCCAAGTTGCTGGGCGGCTTCGTAAGCAAGCAGGCCGCCCCAGGACCAGCCGAGAAATGCACATGGACGCCCCTTGGCCTGTTTGCGCACCGCTTCGGCGTAGCGCGCCGTGATGTCCTCGACACGGGTGCTGAGCGTATTAGTCTCCGTCAGGGAGTAGCAAATGAAGCCGGTGGCCGGCTGCTCCGGACCAAGATAGTCCACTAGCCGCATATATTCGCGCGTGCTGACCAGAAGTCCGGGGAAACAATAGAGAACGGGTCGATCCCCGGCTCTTCGCAGATAGACGACGTCGACGCCTGCTTCATCGCGCGCGCCTTCGATGGCGATCGCCAGATCCCGGATGGTCGGATGGTTGAACATGTCGGCGATCGTCAAAGGCCATTCCGGGCGGCGGGTCTTCAGACGGGAAACAATACGCACGGCGGCCAGCGATTGACCGCCTATGTCGAAGAAGTTTTCCGTCACGCCAATGTCGGGAATGTCGAGAATATCCTTCCAGACGTCGAGGATCGCTTTTTCCTTTTCGTTTGCGGGCGCGACCAGATCCCTCGCTATCCGGGGAGCAGGCAGTGCGCTCCGGTCCAGCTTGCTGTTCGGTCCCATGGGCAGCTTGTCCAGCAGCATGATCGTTTGCGGTACCATGTAGTCCGGCAACGCGGCCATCGTGGCCCGCCGCAGGTCCGTCACGCTGAGCGTCTCGCCCTCTCGCGGCACCACATAGGCGACCAGGAAACTGCGCCCACCTTCCTGATGCAGCAGCACCACGACCTCAGCGACGCTCTGATTGGATCTCAGAACCGCTTCGATTTCACCGGGCTCGATGCGATAGCCGCGCAACTTGATCTGATGATCAACGCGCCCGGCAAATTCCACGATGCCGTCCTCCCGCCAGCGGCCGAGATCACCCGACTTGTAAAGTCGCCCACCCTTCGCCGAGAACGGGTCAGGAATGAAGCGTTCCTCGGTAAGCTCGGGCTGACCGAGGTAGCCGCGGGCAATTCCGCTACCACCGATATAGATTTCTCCGATCACGCCGACCGGTACGGGTGCGAGATCTGAGTCCAGCACGTAGATGCGCCGGTCGCCGACGCCACGACCGATCGGTGCGACGGTTCCCTCGAAACGGGTTCCCGCCGGAATCTTCCAGATCATCGGCGTCATGATCGTTTCAGTCGGCCCGTAGCCGTTGATCAGCATTTGCGCCTTAAGATTCTCGGTGATCATGTCGAACACCGCCTGCGACAGCGCTTCTCCGCCGAACGAATAGAGTCTGAGCCGCGGGATGTCGCTATTCTCGCTGGCATATTCCGCCAGCCCACGCACATAGCTGGTGGGAAGGCTGGCATTGTTGACGCCGTGCTTGCGCATCATCGCAAAGGCATCTTCCGGCGTCGCCAACTTGTCTTGTGTCAGCACCACGCCGCCGCCGGCCATCAAAGGCACCATCCAACGTTCGTGCCCGCCATCGGACGTGAAGGGGAGGACCGGATATTCGCAGGAAGCCTCGCTCATTTCGTATATGCGCAATGTTGCCTTGCAATGGTGGGCGAGCGGTCCGTGCTCGACGGCGACGCCCTTCGGTACGCCTGTCGAGCCGGACGTGTAGATCACATAGGCGAGTTGTTGTGCGGCGATGGGAGCAATGGGTGGTTCGGTGCTTTCAGCGGAGAGGTCAGTTTCGTCGAGATCAAGGATCGGCGTCGCGATGTCGCTCGGCAGATTTACGATGGACCGCTTGCGGGATATGACCAGCGACAGGCCGGGAGCACTGAGGATATGCCGGTTGCGCGCTTCGGGGTGATCAGGCTCGACAGGGGTGAACGCTCCGCCGGACTTTAGCACCGCAAGGATGGCGATGATTGCGTCGATCGATTTGTCGAGAGCGACCGCGACGCGGTTCTCTGATCCGATGCCAAGGGCGACCAGACGGTTGGCCAATCGATTGGCCGCGGTTTCAAGCTCGCCATGCGTTATGGATTTCTCGCCCTGGGCGACGGCGAAGGCATTTGGCCGACGTCTGGCTTGGGCGGATATGACTTCATGGATCGGCAATCCGTCATCCGCTTCCGGCTGGTCCGGATAGGGCGCGGAAAGCCTGGCGAGCTCTTCGTGAGAAACGAACGGAAGGTCCTTGATCGCTTCGTCCGGATTGCTGCCAAGCCGCTCAAGGGCGGTTGTCAGATCATGCGCAAAGCGCGCGACATGCTTGCGGTCGTGCTTTTGTGGATCGAAACCGAAGCTGATCTTCAGGCTGCTGTCGGAGATTTCGGAAATCGTAATAACCAGTTCGGTGTCGCGTCGTGTTGGCGGTTCGACAAGGCGGCGGGCCGAGGCACCGGGCTTCGTCGTCGCGTTGATCCGGAAGGGGGGTCTGACGTCGAGAAGCGTCTTGACGAGGCTGGTCGTGTCGAAATTCTCGTCGCGCCGCTGTAAGGCATCGGCAAGAACTTCGAAGGGGAGGGCGTGCGACGCGGACGTCTCGATGTCCTCAACGAATGCCCGACGAATATCCTTGAGTGTCATCGCGCCGTCGAATTGCGTGGTGAGGATCAAAATGTCCTCGGTACGGGCCGTAATCTCGGGATTTTCGGGTCTCGTGACGAGGCCGATCCTTTGCGTGCCGCATCCGGAATAGCGGCGTAGCGCGATTCCGAGAGCGGCAAGAAGATCGCCGGGAATCTCAGTGCTTGAGGCCGATAGAGCGGGATATTGTCGCGGCACTTCGACCACATGCTCGCACCAAGCGGCTTCTTCGATGTCTTCCATGAAGGACGCTTGCGCCGAGAGAGATGCGATGGTGTCCTGCGCCGTTAAGCGTTGGAACCAGAAGTCCACCAGCTCGGTGGATGGATTGCGAGGTCCGGCGGTTTCGAGCATCCACGCGCCGGCATCCGGAAACGCCGTCCCGATCAGGCCGGCCCCGTCGCGCGCGCCACGGTCGGCGTTGCGAATGAAATCGGCAGCAAGTCGATCGAGCGCCACGACGTCGCCGAGGATGGCGTGAAGCGAAAACAACACGCCCACGGCTTGCCCCTGCGTTGTGAAGACAATGAACCGGGCGGGATTTCCTCTTTCAAGGTTTACCGGCCGTTCTTTCTCCACTGCCGCCGCTGCTGCAAGCGCGTTATCGAGATTGTCGCGACCTTTGAGATCCTGCTCGATGATCTCGACGGACTGCCCGTTCCTCAAGCTCTGATGGACGACGCCTCCTGGCCGAAGCTCAAACGTGCGGGTGATAAGAGGATGTTGTTCCGAGAGACCTGCGAGGGCCGCACGCGCGCTCGCTATCTCAATTCCAGGAAACGCAACTCCGAGGATCTGCCGTCCGTAGACGGCTTCGTTGCCGGTCTCGGACAGGAGCCAGATTCGTGATTGCGTTGGCGACAACGGGCATTGCGCGACGTGATCGGAGCCGTTTTCCGCTGTGGCGTTCCTGTCGTGAAGTGTCATCTGTTTCGCATTCTCCGGTTTATTCTTGACGTTGGAATCGAAATCTAAAGCTTTATTTATGTAGTGTTCTGTAATCTGTAGATTTTTATCTGATATATATTTGAGGTTCTAATGATTATGTCTATTCAATGATTTCGATACCGCTGTATGACGAGCGGTAGGCATCGGAATTCAGGAAATTCTCGAAAAATAAATTTGAGAAATATTTTGAATTTCAGGCGTCGTCACTCGTCTTTGCGTGATCAGCGCAGTGTGCCCGGCTTCACGGGCATGTTGGCGCGATGAAGGCAAATGGAGACTGACTATGGACGCGTCTGTTGCGATCAAACCCCGAACCACAGCGGCTCGATCATTCGATCTGCGCTTGCCCGCCAGCGGATTTGCAAGCCATGGGCTCGGGCTCGGCCAACCTATTGTCGTGTCGGCCGGGCCGGCATCTGGCAGCTTTCTTGCCGAACACCTGGGAGGGGAGGTGGCCGCTGGAAGGCTCTCCGTCTCCACCGATCCCCTGCTGTCGTTCGAAAAAATCTCGGCCGGTACGCAGCAACTCGCGACTGAAGATGTGGTCAATGCCGTGCTGGAGGCTGTTTTGACCTGCCATCCGGAGCTGGACCACGTCAGGGTCGTGCTCGAGGATCGCGCTCTCAGGGGGCGCCTCCTGGCGTCAGGCGCGCTTGGGCAGCACGCAGATCACCTCATCGCGCGCCCGGAATGTTTCTTCCAGCAGGTAAAACCCTTCCTGGGGAGCGTTTCCAGCGCCTATCCGGAGACGCCGGTTCTAACCAACGGGGTCCTTCATCCGTTGCGATCTCCGAAACCCGTTGGTCCGGTCTACAACCGGTTCATCCCTTGGCTGAACGCGCCGCTCGGATTTCATGTCGCCGATATCGACGCGGATCTTGCGCATTTCCATCGCTGGATGAACGATCCCCGCGTCGCCGCCATTTGGGAAGACAATGGCGAGCTTTCCTATCATCGTGATTTCATTGCAAGCCGGCTCGCCGATCCGCGCACGCTGCCACTGATCGGAACGTTCGCAGGCGTGCCTTTCGGCTATTTCGAACTCTACTGGGCCAAGGAAGACCGCATTGGTCCCCATTATGACGCGGATGGCTATGATCGCGGCTGGCATGTCGCCATCGGCGAAGACGCTTTCCGCGGAAAAGCCTTCGTCAGTGCCTGGCTGCCTTCGCTGATGCACTACATGTTCCTTGCAGATCCGCGCACCCGCCGCGTTGTCGGCGAGCCGGTGCATCATCACCGCCAGCAGATTCGCAATCTCGATCGATCCGGCTTCGCCAAGGTCAAACACATCCAGTTCCCGCACAAGAAGGCCTTGCTGGTGATGCTTCTGCGCGAGCGCTTCTTCATGGACCGGCTGCTTTCACCCGATCTCGCTGGTCTCTCGGGAGAAGGTGGTTTGCCCGCCCTCGGCTCGCTGCCTCGGGAAAGCGCATGACGAAGACAACTATCGACATGAACGACCCGCGCGTCACGCGGCTCGTTCTGACGATCGCCCTGCCGGCGGTGGCCGGGTTGGCGGCGAGTGCCGGTCATCATGCGATCAACGCGATTTTCCTCGGCACGCTGGGGCCGGAGGTGCTTGGCGGCATCAGCCTTGTCATGCCGCTCTTCCTGCTGGTCGCAGCGACCGGCCAGGGGCTCGGAATTGGGCTTGCAACGCTGCTGGCGCGACATCTCGGCAAAGGAGACGTGAGGACTGCCTCGTCAGCCGCCGTGACGGCATTGGTCGCGACAATTCCGATCGGTATCGTCCTGTCCATCCTTATCTATCTCGGATTGCCGGGCTTCGTTGGCGCGCTCGGCGCAAGCGACAATCTCCTCGCCCCAGGCCTCAATTATGGACGTTTGGTTGCCCTTGGCGTTACATTCGGGCTGCTGCAGGCAGTTTGCGATTTCATTGCGATAGCCGAAGGAAATTCGCGTTTCTCGATGATCGTGCTGATTTCGAGTTTTGTGCTTAACGCTGCTCTCGATCCAATCTTCATTTTCCTGCTCCAGTTTCGCGAAGCGGGTGCGGCTTTTGCCACCATCCTTTCGTCCGTCGCAGCACTTGCATGCTACGCCGTCTACTTCCGGCGCAGATGGGGCAAGGTCAGGGTGACGATAGGGATCGTCCGTTGGCAGTTGTTGCGGCCGATTGCGAAGATCGGCTTTCCCGCAGCGGCCACAAGTGTCGCGACGGGCCTGGGTTTCCTCGCGCTTCTTCATGAAGCCGCTGTTCACGGTGGCGATACCGGTGTGGCCGCAACCGCGGTCGCCATCCGTCTGATGACCCTGGGCCAGCTTCCCGTCTTCGGCTTTTGCCTCGGCGCCCAAAGTGTCGTCAGCCACGCGTTCGGGGCGGGCGACCATCTGCGCGCAAAGGCCGTCATCCGCTTCATGCTCGCGGTGACGATCCCTGTCGCCATGCTGTATTCCGCCCTCCTTTTCCTGGCGGCCGAAACGATTTCGCGTTTGTTTACCAACAGCCCCGAGGTTGTCGTCCAGGCTGCTGCGTGTTTGCGCGCGCTCTTTCCGGTCTTTCCCCTGGCTGCATTCCAATCTGTCCTGCTCGTGATGCTACAGTCTCGGGGTCGGGCGGGGCTTTCCGCCCTGGTCGGCCTTGCTCCGCAAGGCTACCTGCTTGTTCCGCTTCTTCTCCTCCTCCCTGCATGGATTGGCTTCCCAGGCGTGGCGCTCGCCCCGGCGGCAGCTGCGATCCTTGCCGCGGTACTCGGCCTCTTCGTTGCCCGGCGCGAATGGCTGGCCATCCTACCAACCAGCACTGGCCGTCTGATCGGCCAGTCGACACTCCATCCCTGAAACATGAGGAACATCATGAACGAGACACCGAGGTTCGATTCCTACCGACGCGCAATTCCCGATACGCTGATCCCTGTCCGGGACGATCTCTTCGACGCGGCCGTGCCGCCGATCTATCAGACATCGCTATTCCTGTTCGAGAGCTACCGGGAGCTCGAGGATGTTTTTTCCGGACGCTCCAAGAAGCCCATCTATTCGCGCGGTGACAATCCGACGGTGAGGCTCTTGGAGCGCAGGATCGCGCAGATGGAGGGCGCGGAGGAAGCGCGGGCATTTTCAAGCGGCATGGGTGCGATTGCCGCGACGATCCTCGCCTTTGTCGGACCGGGAGACCGAATCGTCACCGTCCGTCATGTCTACAGCGATGCGTTCCGCTTTTTTGAGAAAGTGCTCAAGCGCTTTGGCGTCATCATCGACTACATCGATGGGACCGACACGGAACGCATGATCGCGGCCCTCCCTGGGGCCCGGCTCGCCTATCTCGAAAACCCGACCTCGATGGTTTTCGAATTACAGGATTTGACAGCGATCGGCGAAGCGGCCCGCCGCCATGGCGTGGTGACCATCGTCGACAATTCATGGGCGACGCCGCTTTACCAGAATCCGATCGCCGTTGGCATCGATCTGGTGATCCATGCGGCTTCGAAATATCTCGGTGGGCAGAGCGACACGGTTGCCGGTCTGGTTGCCGGTTCGCGGGCGCATATCGACAGGATCAATGGCGAGGTTTTCCCATACACAGGCGCAAAGCTTTCGCCGTTCGAAGCTTGGCTGGTTCTGAAAAATCTTGACACCCTGCCATTGCGGATGCGTCACCACCACGAGGCGGGCCTAGAGGTCGCGTCTTGGCTGAATTCTATCGACGCAGTGACAAATGTCATGCACCCGGCTTTCGCAGAGCATCCGGGGAAACGAACGTTCAAGGGATATGGCGGGCTTTTCTCGTTCGAGGTTTCAGAACAGATCGATGTCGCTGCCTTCGTCGACGCTTTGCGTCTGGTGCGGATTGGGGTCAGTTGGGGAGGGCCGGAAAGTCTCGTCGTTCCGGCGAAGGCGGCTCTGAGCATTTCGCCCGAGACCAACGTTTTTGCGCGTTTCGGCGTCAGCGACCGGACAATTCGGCTGAATGTCGGGCTTCATGACGCGAAAAACATTATTGCGGATCTGGAACAGGCGTTCCTGGTGGCGACAAGGTAGGCTGATCGCTACAAGTAAGCTGGACCTTTGAATTGCATCACGATACGGGCGGAGCGGCAACGTCCTCCGCCCGTATGACATGTGCAGGCACCCAACTGACCGAGAGAATATGACCAGTCCTTCAAACGATATTTTGAACAAGCTCGCCGCCGAATATGGGACGCCGCTATGGGTCTACGACGTGGGAACCATCCGCGATCGCATCAAGCAACTGTCGGCCTTCGACGTCGTACGCTACGCGCAAAAAGCGTGTTCGAACACTCATATCCTGCGGGAGATGCGCAAGGCAGGCATTTGCGTCGATGCGGTCTCGCTTGGTGAAATCGAGCGCGCGATGCGGGCTGGCTTTGCGGCGGGCGGCACCTCGGGGGCTGCCGAGATCGTCTTCACCGCGGATGTCTTCGATCGTCCGACCCTCGAAAGGGTCGTCGCAGACAAGATTGAAGTCAATGTCGGCTCGATCGACATGCTGCATCAACTTGGGCAGTGTTCGCCAGGTCACAGGGTATGGCTGCGCGTGAACCCTGGATTCGGACATGGCCACAGCAACAAGACGAACACCGGGGGCGAAAACAGCAAGCATGGCATCTGGTTTGAACAGTTGCGCGATGCACTGGCCGTGGTGCGCAGCTATTCTCTGAAGCTTGTCGGACTGCACATGCATATCGGATCGGGTGTCGACTACGGTCATCTGCAACGTGTTTGCGGGGCGATGGTCGGATTCTGCCTCGATCTCGACATCGATATCGAGGCAATTTCCGCGGGCGGTGGCCTCTCCGTGCCCTACAGGCAAGGCGAGGAAGAGATCGACGCTGCACATTATTTTTCGCTCTGGGACGAGGCGCGGCGGCAGATCGAAGCGCATCTCGGGCATCCGATCCGTCTGGAAATAGAGCCGGGACGCTTCCTGACGGCAGATTCCGGCGTGCTGCTGGCCGAGGTCAGGGCAGTCAAGACCATGGGCCAAAACAGGTTCACGCTGGTCGATGCCGGCTTCAGCGACCTCGCGAGGCCAGCGATGTATGGCAGCTACCACCATATATCGGTCATCCCCCGAGCCACTACCGCCGGCCGCTCTACAATTGCTCTGCCAACCGTCGTCGCCGGCCCTTTGTGTGAATCAGGCGACGTTTTCACGCAGACGGAGTTCGGGACGGTGGAGAGCCGGGACCTGCCGGAAACACATGTCGGCGACTATCTGGTGTTTCATGGCACTGGCGCCTATGGCGCTGCGATGTCATCGAATTACAATAGCCGCTTGTACGCGCCCGAGGTGCTTCTGGACCATGGAGGACACAGATTGATCCGCCGACGCCAGACGCTGGAGAGCCTGCTCGGGCTCGAGGACATCTAGAAGCACCTGGCGATCTTTCGAGTTTGAAACCAGACCACTGGCTTCCTGGGGACGCAATATCTTAGCTGCACGGGGCGCACGGTACCTTTTGGTTTTCCAACCGGTACGGTATATCCCGTGCGCCCGATGCTGGGCGCTCTTTCATCTTTTTACCTGCAGACAGAACAGCGAGACTTCATGGCCGATGCGTACAAGCCCGTCGCTCTTTCCAAGAACGCCGTCGTCAACGGCTTGATCGATGGAGGTGCCTGGAACGGGACGACTGTCACTTACAGCTTTGCCGCGGGTGACATGAACAGGAACGGCATTTCCGATTTCAATGAAGGCGACTGGAAGGACTTCTATCGCGAGATTGTCGCCAACATCGAGTCGTTCACGCAGCTGAGCTTCAAGCAGGTCGGCAAGGCCGGCAACATCAACTTCAAGCTCGCAGAGGGCGGTGGCGGCGAATCCGGCGTGCCGGGACCGGGCACAACGACGATCGACTCCATCGTCGGAATCAACGCCGACGTTGCAGGCTCAGCGGCGGCCGTCAAACTCGGGACGTTTTCCCTGACATGGTTCCATGAGACGGGACATGCTCTCGGGCTCAAGCATCCGCATGACGTTTCACTCGGCCCCAAACTGCCCGGCGTCGATGGCCCGGCCGACAAAGGCACCGGTTATCTGAACTCGCAGCTCTACACCGTCATGGGGTATACGCTTCCCTTCCTGGGAGAGGATAATCCATTCACTTCCGTTGTCGATTTCGGCACCGCTGTGAACGCCCAACCAGGCTCGTATGGCGCGATCGATATTGCCGCGCTCCAGCACATGTATGGCGCGCGCGCCCACCATACGGCGAACGATACATACACGTTCAGCGACGACGTGGACTTCAATCATGGCTACACGACCATCTGGGATACGGGCGGCACAGACACCATCGTCTATGCCGGCGAAAGCCGAACAAAGATCGATCTGCGCGCGGCTAGCCTCAAAGTCGAGATTGGCGGCGGCGGCTGGGTTTCGACATCCGAAACGCTGACGGGTGGATACACCATCGCCCACGGCGTCGTCATCGAGAACGCCACAGGCGGCAATGCTACCGACATCCTGATCGGCAACACAGCGGCCAACATTCTGTCGGGACGCAACGGCAGTGACACGTTGAACGGCGGGGCAGGCGCCGATACGCTCTCTGGCGGCGCAGGCATCGATACCGCCTCCTATAAGAGTGCCAAGGCGGGCGTGACGGCAAACCTTGCCAACGCTGCCGGCAATACCGGCGACGCAAGGGGCGATGTCTATCTCTCGATCGAGCGGCTGACGGGCTCGGACCATGCCGACAAGCTCTACGGCAACGCCGGCGTCAACCTGCTTGCCGGTGGCTCCGGCGATGATCTGCTCAACGGCGCCAGCGGCAACGATGTGCTTTATGGAGGTTTTGGCGCCGACGGTCTGACCGGTGGCGCGGGCGCCGATACCTTCATCTTCAAGGGGCTGGCGGACACGACGCCCGGTGTTGGAGGGCGCGATTCGATCTTCGACTTCTCGGGCCTCGGCGGCGACCGCATCGACCTGTCGGCCATCGACGCGGATGCGGTGACGTCCGGCAATCAGGCGTTCAGCTATGTCGGCTCGGCAGCCTTCACCGGCAAAGCAGGCGAGCTGCGTTTCGTCAAGCAGGCCTCCGACACCTACATCTATGGTGACACAAACGGCGACAGGGAAGTCGATATTGCCATTCACCTGGATGATGCGATCCCGCTGTCGAAGGGCTATTTCGTCCTTTAAGCCAAGGCGTTGTCGATCGCGGTGTGCTCGGGTGCCACCACTTTTGCAGACGCTGCCCAGTCAACTTTCATATTCGCCTTTCCCTAGGCAAGTTTTTCTCTGCTCCCCAGCTTCGTGAACCAGCTGTTGAGCCGGTCCATCTCCACGAAGATGATCGGCGTGATGAACAGCGTCAGCGCCTGCGAGACGATCAGGCCGCCAACGACGGCGATGCCCAGTGGCTGGCGGAGTTCCGAACTGGCGCCGGTCCCAAGTGCAATCGGTAGCGCGCCGAGGAGGGCGCAGAATGTCGTCATCATGATGGGGCGGAAACGTCGCACGCATGCCTCGTGTATCGCCTCTGAAGGCGTCATGCCGGCAGATCGCAAGTTTTGCAGCGCCACGTCGATCATCATGATCGCATTTTTCTTGACGATGCCGATCAGCATCAACAATCCGATAAGAGCAATGATCGACAGGCTGAACCCCATCACTCTCAGTGCGAGCAGAGCACCGAGCGCAGCGGACGGCAGGCCTGAAAGAATGGTCAGCGGGTGAATAAAACTCTCGTAAAGGACGCCGAGAACCAGGTAGATCGTCAGGATCGCCGCCAGGATCAGCAGCGGCGTGTTGCCCTGCGACTGCTGGAAGATTTTTGCCGCTCCTCCATAGGAGGTGAAGATGTCGGGCGGAAGTCCTATGTCCTTTTTCATCTGGTCGATAGCGGCCGTGGCATCGCTCAGCGCTTCGCCTGCTGGAAGATTGAACGACACCGTGGTTGAGACGAGTTGCCCGGTCTGATTGATCGTGACAGGGCCGGTCGATCTGTTGACCTTCGCAAAGTTGGACAGGGGCACAAGGCTGCCGGTGTCCGATGCGACACGGATTTGCTGCAGTTTCTGGTCATCCCATGGCTCTTGCGTATCGTACTCCACGATCACGTTGTAGCTGTCGCCGGTCGATTGAATCTCTGCCGCAGCGTAGCTGCCGAACGCTTCCTGCAGTGTCGTTCGCAACTGTCCGTCGGTAATGCCGTAGGCGGCAGCCTTCTCGGTGTCGACGACGATATTGGCCTGAAGGGCGTTGTTCTGCGCGTCGGAGGCAACATCCGTAAATCGCCGATCAGCAAGCATCGCGGTCTGAAGACGGCCGGCCCACAAGGCGGTTTGGTCGGCGCTCAGCGCCTGGACGACAAGCTGATACTGGCTGGCCGTCTGACGCCCGCCCAGGCGCAGACTCTGCTGCGGCGTGATGAATGCCTGCAGGCCAGGGATTTTGCTGATGCTGGCGCGCAACTCGCGCAATGTCTGGTCCAGAGCCGGACGCTGTGCCTTGTCTTTGAGCTCGACATACATCGTGCCGTTGTTGAGCGGGCTGCGGACATTGCCACCGACGATCGACATGACGTGGCTCACCGCCGGGTTTTGCTTGATAAGCGCCTCGGCCTGATTCTGCAGATCCCGCATCGCCAAGTAGGAGATGTCCTGTCGCGCCCGCGTCGAGATGGTCAGCCGTCCGATATCTTCGGTCGGGAAGAAGCTCGTGGGCGTGGTCATGAACAGGTAGGCCGTGAGCCCAACCGATGCGAGGAACAGCAGGAGAATTGCCGGGCGATGGTTGAGACACCAGGCCACGGACCTGTCATATCCCTTAAGTGCCCTGCCGAAGCCGGCATCGAACAGGCGCAGGATGAAGGGTGGCGCACTGTGACCGCTGGAAAGGCGCGCGCCAAGCATCGGTGTGACCGTCAAGGAAACAACTGCAGACGAGATGATCGCAATGGCAACCACCATGCCGAATTCGTTAAAGATACGCCCCACGACACCGCCCATCAGCAGGATCGGGATAAAGACCGCGACAAGCGAGGCCGACATCGAGATGATGGTGTAGCTGACTTCGGCAGCACCGGTGATCGCCGCTTCCCGCGCCGGCATTCCGCCTTCGATGTGGCGCAGGATGTTTTCCAGCATGACGATTGCATCGTCGACGACGAGGCCGACCGCCAGTGTCAAACCCAGCAGCGAGATGTTGTCGATGCTGTAGCCGAGCACGTACATCATGCCGAAGGTGGAGATCAGCGACAGGGGCACGGCGAGGCCCGGAATGACCGTCGCGGTCAGATGACCCGTAAAGAGGTAGATGACCAGTACGACCAGGCCGATCGTCAAGAGCAACGTGAATTTGACGTCCGAGATGGCGCTGCGGATTGGTTTCGCTGAATCGTTCATGATCTTCGCGGAAACGGATGCTGGCATCTCGGCGTGCAAACCCGGCAGTTTCGCGTTGATCGCGTCGACGACGTCGACCGTATTGGCATCTGGCTGGCGCTGGACGGCAAGCATGATGCCGCGCTTTCCGTCATACCAGCTGCCGGTATTCTGGTTCTCGACGCTGTCCCGAACGTCGGCAATGTCTGCCAGGTGAATAGGTGCGCCGTTGGGATTGGCGATGACCAGCGAGCGGAACTGTTGGGCATTCGTGCGCTGCGTATCGGCATTGATCGTCATGCTCTGCGATTGGTTTTGCAGGGAACCGACCGGAACCTGGTTGTTGGCTGCGGCGATCGCCTTGTTGACGGTATCAATGCTGAGGCCGCGAGCGAGCAATTTGTCCGGATCGACTTCGACACGCACCGCATAGGTCTGGGCGCCGAGCACGTCGACCCCGGCAACGCCCGGAAGCGTCGAAAGCGCCGGCGAGATGACATCCTCGGCTATTTCGTCCAGTTTGCTGTGCGGCATCGTTTCACTTTGTACGGCAAGCAGCATCACCGGCGCGTCGGCCGGATTGGTCTTGCGGTAGCTGGGTGGCGTCGTCATGTTGTCCGGCAATTGCAGGGTTGCATGCGAGATTGCCGCCTGGACATCGGCGGCAGCGGCATCGATGTTTCGGTTCAGATCGAATTGCAGCACGATGCTGGTGTTGCCGAGAGAGTTTGTCGCACTGATTTCACTGATGCCGGGAATTGTCTGAAACTGCTTGATGAGCGGTGTCGAAACCGACGTCGCCATGGTTTGTGGGGAGGCGCCCGTCAGCGACGCTGAGACACTGATCGTTGGAAAATCGACCTGCGGCAGTGCTGCGATGGGCACCTGCCGGTAGCCGGCAATACCGGCGAGCACAACACCAATGGCAAGAAGCGTGGTTGCGACAGGGCGCTGAATGCAGAAGGTCGGGATCATGGGCCAGTGCCTGTCGTGAAGGGGTCTGCCGGCTGCCCAGGCTGCCCACCAGACTTAAGGTTTTCCGCCTTGCCGCTGAACTGTTCTTTGACAGGCTGTTCATCGGTCAACTGCGCTTGACCTTCGACCACCACATGATCGCCTTCGGAAAGACCTTTCGCAACAGCCGTGAAACTGCCGTCGGTACGGGCGACAATGACAGGCGTCAGTCTAACCTTGCTATCCTTGACGACGTAGGAAAAGAAACCGTCTGCACCCGGATTGACCGCCACGGTCGGCACGACGATTTGCTGGTCGGAATCATTGAGGTGAACGACAAGATTGACGGACTGCCCGGGCCAGAGCGCTCCCGAGGCGTTTTCGAACCTCGCCTTGGCAAGAATTGTCCCCGATGCGGTGTCCACTGTGTTGTCGTAGAAACTTATCTGTCCCTGGCGCGCTTTGCCCTTGTCCGACTGCGGAACCGTAGTGACGTCGACGGGTCCGGCAGCGACTGCCAGTTTCAGCCGGTGCAGATTACGCTCCTCCAGCTGAAATTTCACATAGATGGGATCATACTTGGCGATCGTCACGATGGTCGCTCCGGCGGCGACGAAGGCGCCGGGGCTGACGACGATGGCACCCAGGCGGCCGTCGAAGGGTGCACGGATGCGGGTATTGTCCAACAGAACCTGATCGGCGGCAAGATTGGTCTTGTCGACCTCTACGGTGGCGGCCGCCGTGTCGCGCGCTGCTTTTGCCTGCTCGTCGGCCTGCTGTGTTCCGGCGTTCTGGACGAGGAGATCGTTCGCTCGCTTCAGGGCGGCATCGGCCTCGGTGAGTGTCGCCACGTCGCGAACGATCATCGCATTGTCCCGCTCGACGGCAGCCCGCGCCGTGCGCTCGTCGAGTTCGGCTATCAAATCACCTTGTTTGACGACGGCGCCATCTGTTGCGTGGATCGCGGTGATCACACCCTGTTCCTGCGCGGCGATCGCCGTGGTGTCAGCGGCGTCGGCCCAGCCGGATGCGGGGATGTCCATCGGCAAAACGGTTTTGGTTGCAGCGACCGTCTTGACGATGACTGACCGTCCATTGCCCCGCAGGCTCTGGTCGCTGCGATCGCCAGCCTGCACTTGAGGGTCGTTGCTGTTGTCGGCTTGGCGCGGGGATTGTTTGCTCGATTGCGAAACAGAGGCGAGGCGGTCGCTCCCCCACGCGCCAATGCCGACGGCTGCAATTATGCATACAGTTGCCCAAAATCTTTTCATGTGAACGACCGAGTTTCGGATTGAGCGCATTAGCTTTTGAAACGCTATTGAGCCCCCGACATTGCGGCGCAAAAAAGGACGTAGTTCGTCCGCGTTGTTCACTAACCTGTTATAAATGCTTAAATTTTTGTAATGAAAAGAGCGCGGCAGCAAGAACGATCGTCAACCGGCCCCAACTTCTGACGAACAACGCGGTGCCACAACGACAATGGCGGCGAAACTCTCAAGGCCGGTCGATAGCAGCAGAATGCGGAGCAGGCCGGTCGGGATTAGCCAAATTTTTCTCTCGCCCTTGGGTCGTTTTACGGAGTTACGCGTTTAGCTTGGAAGAAAAAGCAAACCCGGGAGACTATGATGAGCAAGACCTTTGACCTTTCCGACTTCTCCGAAGAGGAGCTGACCGCGCTTATCGATGAGGCGACGCACCTGCGAGACGCCAGACGCGAGAGCCGTGACCGGGAGCTTCCGATGGGTACGGATGGTTCGAAGGGGCAGGATGTAAGGGACCCGGACCACGGCGTTATCCCCACACCGACGCCACGTGACGTCAAGGAAGAGGGTCCGGCGCATGGCGTGCCGGAATAAAACTGGCGCTCCAATATTGAGAGCTGACTGATCCCGCCGTTCTGTCTGGGCCGGTGACGGATTGCCCTCGCGTCGAGGAGTTTCACTCGACTGCGCGCTTCGATCTGAGATTGCATTGGCCGGGCGCCTGGATTCCCCCTGGCCAAGTCTCCAAAATCTCCGCGGACGATTTCCCTGCAGGGAATTCGTCCTGAGCGGTTGGCAAGGGTGGCAGACGTATCTGTCAAACAGCGCCTCGTAAATGTGATCGGTCCTCCATTGACTTGCGCTGACTTTCGATTTACGACTGACGAAATTCAAAATTCGTCAGTCGTAAATCGAAAGCTTGTCTAGATGGATGATATGACAGATACTGTTGAAGCCACGAAACAGGAAAATATCACCCGGATCCTTGATGCGGCGGAGAGGCTTTTCCGGCACTACGGCTATTCCAAGACAACGGTCGCCGATGTCGCGCGTGATCTCGGCATGTCGCCGGCCAACATCTACCGCTTCTTTGCTTCCAAAACAGAAATCCATCAGGCCGTGTGCGGTCGCATGCTCGCGGGCAGCTATCAGCAGGCCCTTGAGATTTCCCTGTTGCCGATCAGTGCCGCCGACCGTCTGCGCAAGTATCTGTATACGCAGCATCAGCTTGTTCTGACGGCGATGCTCGATCAGGAAAAAGTGCATGAAATGGTCGTCGTCGCCATCGAGCGCGACTGGCACGTCATCGAGAAGCATATCGACCGAGTGCAGGAACTCGTCGAAGAGATTATCCGGCAGGGAATTCAGGCCGGTGAATTTGCCGAGCAGGACGCGGCCGTCGCTTCCCGATGCTTCGGTGCGGCGACGCTCAACCTGTGCCATCCACAGATGGTGGCGCAATGTCTGGCCAAGCAGAACCGGGCGACGCCTGACGAACTTGTTGAATTTGTAATCAAAGCCTTGAGATGAAGCGCGCCGCACGCTGGCGCCGCTCGTAGTCGTTTGTTTTTGTTCAGGAGTGCGAAATGTTTTCGCTTAGCCATGTCCGCGCGCGGATGTCTTCCGCCGCCATTCTCGCCATGACACTCGCCGCGCTTGCTGGATGCTCGGACGAGAAAACCGAGACCAAGGCAATCATTCGCCCGGTCAAGGTGATCGAGATCGCTCAGTCGCAAGACACCCGCACGCTGACCTATGCGGGTTCGGTGCGCGCTCGCGTTGAAATGAACCTCGGCTTCCGGATCAATGGCAAGATCAGCGAGCGCCTCGTTGATGTCGGCGACAAGGTCAAGTCCGGCGATTTGCTCGCCCGTATCGACTCGGCCGACTACGCGCTTTCGGTGCGCAGCGCAAAGGCGAGCCTCGACGCGGCCGAGCGGCAGGTCGAGACAACCGAGCTGGCACGAAACCGGGCCGAACAGCTCTTTGCGAAAAACGTCTCGTCGAAATCGCAGCTGGAACAGGCGACGCTCAGCTACGACCAGGCGGTTGCCACTCGCGATTCAGCCCGGTCAGCTCTCGATCAGGCGAAGAACCAGGTCAGCTACACTGATTTGAAGTCCGATCAGAACGGCATCGTCACCGCAGTCAATGCCGATGTCGGTCAGGTGGTCGGTTCGGGAACGCCGGTCGTCACTGTCGCGGTCGATGGTGAAAAGGAAGTACTGATCGCAATCCCGGAGGTGGACATTACCCAGTTCAAGCCGGGGAAAATGGTGAAGGCCAGCTTCTGGTCCGATGCAACCCTGACGCTCCAGGGCAAGGTGCGGGAGGTCGCAGGCAGCGCCGACCCGCAGTCGCGTACGTTCGCCGTCCGCGTCAGCCTGCCGAACGATCCCAAGGTTCTGCTTGGCATGACCGCCAATATCGAAGCCTCCGCCGACAGCGTACGCCAGCTTGTCTCTATCCCGTTGACCGCTCTGACTAAGAAGGATGATCGGCCGATCGTCTGGACGGTCGACCGCACTGCTGAAACGGTGCATTCCCGCATGGTCACCATAGCCGATTTCACCGGCGATGGGGTGCGCGTCGCCGAAGGGCTGAAGCCCGGCGACGTCGTCGTTTCCGCCGGCACGCAGTTCATGACCGAAGGCCTCAAGGTGAAGCTCGAAGGCATGGCCGCCAAGCAATCGGCGGCAGCCGACGCCGCCACGCTGACGCGTTGAACCCGGTTTGACCGAGAACGGAACGAAGCCGATGACCACCTCCACCGATCAGAAGCAGTCCTTCAACCTTTCCCGCTGGGCGATCGAGCACCCGAGCATTGCGCGCTTCCTGTTCGGCCTAATCCTCATTACCGGTGTTCTCGGCCTGATGCGCATGGGACAAAAGGAAGATCCCGATTTTACCTTCCGGGTGATGGTCGTGCAGGCGATCTGGCCGGGTGCCTCGATCCAGGAAATGGAAGACCAGGTCGTCAACAAGATCGAGCGCAAACTGCAAGAGACGCCGCATCTCGATTTCGTCCGCTCTTACACCCGCGCCGGCAGCGCCATCATCACGCTGCAGATCGAGGGCGACACCAATGCGCAGCAGGTTGCCGATGCCTTCTACCAGGTTCGCAAGAAGGTCGGCGATATCGAGAACGAACTGCCGCAAGGTCTGCTCGGGCCCTATTTCAACGACGAGTTCGGCGATACGTTCATCACACTTCATTCCCTGAGTGGCGCCGGCTACAGCTATCCCGAGCTGAAAAAATTCGCGATTCAGGTGCGCGACATGCTGCTGACGACGCCCGGCGTCGAGAAGGCCGTGATCATCGGCGACCAGCCGGAGAAGATCTATATCGACATCTCTTCCAAGGTGCTCGCCGAACGCGGGCTGACGCTGACCGACGTGCAGAACGCCATCAAGGGGCAGAATAATGTCGACCCAGCAGGCTCCGTCGATACCGGAACCCGCTCCGTCCGGATCGCTGTCGATGGCGGCGTCACACTGGCATCCGACATTCGTGAGCTTCGGCTGAAGGCCGGCGACCAGGTCACGCGTCTTGGCGACATCGCGACCGTGACCTCCGGGCTCGAAGAGCCCTATCAGCGCAAATACCGCTTCAACGGCGAAGACAGCGTCCAGCTCGGCGTCGTGATGGCAAAGGGCTACAAGGTCACCGATGTCGGCGCCGCGGTTGAGGAAACCTACAAGCACTTCGAGTCGGCGCTGCCCTATGGCGTAAAGGTCGAGCAGATTTCCAACCAGCCGGAAGTCGTGACGGAGGCGGTCAGCGAGTTCATGCATGCACTCGGCGAGGCGCTGGTGATCGTGCTCGTCGTCTCGTTCCTGTCGATCGGTTGGCGCTCCGGCCTGGTGATTGCGATCGCCATTCCACTGGTACTCGCAGCCACTTTTGCGATCATGTTCGAGCTCGGCATCGACCTGCAGCGCATCTCGCTCGGCGCCTTGATCATTGCGCTTGGCCTGCTTGTCGACGACGCTATGATCGTCGTCGAGATGATGGAGCGAAAGCTCGAGGAGGGGTTGCACAAGGTCGATGCGGCAAGCTTTGCCTATTCCTCGACTGCGTTTCCAATGCTGACCGGCACGCTGATCACCACGGCCGGCTTTATCCCCGTCGGCTTTGCCGCCTCGACCGCCGGCGAATATGTGCGCTCGCTGTTTTATGTCGTCGGCATCGCGCTGGTCGTGTCGTGGTTCGTGGCGGTCTATTTCACGCCGTGGCTCGGTTTTATGATCCTCAAGCAGCGAAAGCACGCCGGCAACCATCACGACGTTTTTGACACGCGCTTTTATCGTCGCCTGCGTGCCACCGTGGGCTGGGCCGTGCGCCACCGCGTGATCGTGCTCGCTCTGACGCTCGTCACCTTCGCAACCAGCCTCTGGGCGTTCCAGTTCATTCCGAAGAACTTTTTCCCGCAGTCTTCGCGCCCAGAAATCCTCGTCGATCTCTGGCTGCCGGAAGGCACCAGCATCCGGCAAGTCGAGGCTCAGGCCAAGGCGCTCGAAGCGAAGATGATGGACGATCCGGACAAGAAGTTCATCGCCACCTATATCGGCGAAGGTGCCCCGCGCTTCTTCCTGCCGCTCGACCAGCAGTTGCGCAATCCGAACTTCGCCCAGCTTCTCGTCATGGCCAACGACGAACCGGCCCGCGAGCGACTGATCGTCAAGCTGCGGACCATTCTTGCCGAAGATTTCCCGTCGATCCGCAGCAAGGTCGATCGCCTGTTCCTCGGGCCGCCGACCGGCTGGCCAGTACAGATGCGCGTCATGGGTCCGGATCGCGCGGAGGTCCGCCGGATCGCCGATCAGGTCAGGGCTAAGTTTGCCGAAAACCCTGAGCTCGGTGCGATCCACGACGATTGGCTCGAGCCCGTGCCCGCGATGAAACTGGTGATCGATCAGGATCGCGCCCGCGCACTTGGCGTCACGTCGCAGCGCATTCGCCAGATGCTGCAAGCTGCGATGGCCGGCGCGCCTCTCGATAATGTGCGCGATGGCGAGGAAACCGTCTCCATCGTCGCCCGCGAGCCAGAGGCAAGCCGCCACCTGCTGTCCTCTGTGGATTCGGTCTATATCCCGACGGATTTCGGTGGTTTCGTTCCCCTGTCGCAGGTCGCCAAGGTCGTTCCGGTTCTGGAGCAGGGCATCGAATGGCGGCGCAACCGCCTGCCGACGATTACCGTGCGCGGCACATTGCCGGACGGGGTTCAGCCGAACGACGTCGCGATGAAGATGTATGCGGACCTGAAGCCACTGCGCGACGGTCTGGAGCCGGGTTATACGGTCGAAATCCAGGGCGGCGCCGAGGATTCGGCCGAAAGCCAACAGTCGATCGCCGATAAGTCGCCGATCATGCTTGCGGTCATCGTCGTGCTTTTGATGATCCAGCTGCAGCATTTCGGCAAGGCGATGCTGGTGCTGGCAACCGGGCCGCTCGGCATTATCGGTGCGGCTGCAGCGCTTCTCATCAGCGGCGCCCCTTTCGGCTTCGTCGCCATCCTCGGCGTCATTGCGCTGCTCGGCATCATCATGCGCAACTCGATCATCCTCGTCGACCAGATCGACCAGGATATCGCCGCCGGCATGGAGCGGTCGGAGGCAATCATCGGTTCGGCCGTGCGCCGTTTCCGGCCGATCGTGCTGACGGCGATGACGGCGGTGCTGGCACTGATCCCGATTTCGCGCGGCGTTTTCTGGGGTCCGCTCGCCTTCGCCATGATGGGCGGCATCCTCGTCGCCACCGTGCTGACGATCCTCGTACTCCCGGCAGGCTACGCGCTTTTCTTCGGCAAGGAACCGAAGAAAAGTGTTGCCGAACCCGAGCATTCGAGCGAGGAGCCCGAGCAGGATGAGATCTATCCGGCGTCCTTGGCCGCCGAATAGGAGCTGAAATCACCATAGGACACGTCCGAGAGTGCTATTCGTTTTCAGCGGTACTCAATCGATTTATGGGCCGAGGAGCCAACCGCTACGCGCATGGCGCATGGCTGCTCTGCAAAAATCTGCCTACTATTTGAGCGAGTATCGTATATATTCAAATCATCGAAGCGATGCACCTCCTCCCGCAAAGCTTCGATTGCGAGTGTCCTTACTCCTCCTCCCAGAGGGCACTTGCGGAATGGCGACACTCCTCCTCCCAGTCGCCGTTCGGTTCTATTTGAAAGCCTGCCGCACCTCCTCCCGCGGCAGGCTTTTTCGTTTGTGGACCTTCGCGCATGCCGTTCCAGCAACGCCGCCGCCTACGAACCGCCGACGCGCAATCTCGTCCGTGCACAAGGCATGTATTTCCGACCCGGCGACCAAAACGCCCCGGGATTTCGTTTCCACTTTCTTCGGCTTTTGACTCAGCCCTTGGCCGTGACCGTCGCGAATGTCTCCTCGAGCGCGGCAAGCAGATGGTCAGCGTCCCGTTTCGAGAAGATCATCGGCGGCCGCATCTTGAGGACATTGTCGTGCGGCCCCTCGGTGCCGATCAGCACGCCGCGCTGACGCGCACCGTTCGATACGGCTTTGGCGAATTCCGTGGCGGGCGCCTTGGTCTTTCGATCCTTTACCAGCTCGATGCCAAGGAAGAGCCCCATGCCGCGCACGTCGCCGATCGCTTCGAAGCGTTGTTGCAGCGCCCGGAACCCGGCCATCAGGTAGTTGCCGACATCGAGCGCATTGCGGCGCAGATCCTCACCCTCGATGACGTCGAGCACGGCAAGGCCGACGGCACAGGACACCGGGTTTCCGCCGAAGGTGTTGAAGTATTCCATGCCGTTGTTGAAACTGTCGGCGATTTCCCGTGTGGCGACGACGGCAGCAAGCGGATGGCCGTCGCCGATCGGCTTGCCCATGGTGACGATATCCGGAACGACCCCTTGCGTCTCGAAGGCCCACCAATGGCTGCCGACGCGGCCAAAACCGACCTGCACTTCGTCGGCGACGCAGACGCCGCCTGCCTCGCGCACCATTTGGTAGACTTCTCTCAGGTATCCGTCCGGCAGGAATACCTGGCCGGCGATGCTCGGAATGGATTCCGCCATGAAGAAGGCGGGTGCTTCTCCCTTGGCCCGCATCGTCGCGATCAGCTCGGCAACACCCTCGGCAAAACGCTTGCCGTGTTCCTCGACCGGCCAGTCGGCTGACACATGATAACTGTCGGGAACCGGTGCGACATGGACATGCGCCTTCTGACCCTTGCCGCCCTTGCGCTGGAACTTGTAGGGACTGATGTCGATCAGTTCCTGCGTCGTGCCGTGATAGGCCCAGTCGAGCACGATCGCGTTCTCGCGGCCGGTATGGGCGCGCATCAGGCGTAGCGCCAGGCCGTTTGCCTCCGAACCGCTGTTGACGAAGCCGGCAACCGACAATTCCCCAGGCATGGTCGCCGTCAGCCGCTCGGCATAGGCGACGATATTGTCATGCAAATAGCGGGTATTGGTATTGAGCGTCGCTGCCTGGCGCGCCAGGGCCTCGACCACCACCGGATGAGCATGGCCGATGTGGCAGACATTGTTGAAGCAGTCGAGATAGGCCCGGCCACGATCGTCGATCAGCCAGACGCCGTCACCGCGCACAAACTTGATCGGCTTATCATAGGAGATCGACAGGTTCGGCAGCAGCAGCTCTTTGCGGCGCTTGATGATTTCCGGATGCGACCGGCCTTTTTGTTCGTAAAACTCCGGCGCAATACCAGCGAACGTTCGCGCATCGGGAAATAGTTCGGCCCAGACATCGAGATAGCGTTCCTCGCCGACGCCAAGGATTTCGGTTGCGGAGAGGCTGATGTCGGTCGAAATCTGCAGATGCAGATGCGGCGCCCAGCCGCCGTTTTCACTGGGCGTTCCCATCGTCCCGACCTGGGCGCCAGCTTCCAGGCGATCACCGGGTTTCAACCGGTCGAGCGCTTCGTGGGCAAGGTGCCCCCACAGCGTGACAAAGGCCGGGCAGCCCGCCGGCTCGTGGCGAAGCGCGATCAGGCCGCCGTATCCGAGCCGGTCCTTCTCGATCTCGACGCTGACGACCGTCGCCGCAAGCGGCGTGTAAACTTTCGTGCCGGCGGCCATGAAGAGGTCGAGCCCAAGGTGGCGCGTGCGGCGAGCATTGTCCACCAGCCTGGACACGAACATGTCACCGGAATAGACCGTGCGCGCCTCACCCCAGGGTCCGATGCCGAGATCGACGCCGTGTTCGCGGCAATGGTCTTCCCAGATCGCCTGCGCCTCGTCCGGCCGCTCGGCGGCGGATTTCACCGTCATCGGATGCGCGGGATCGCCATAGGGTACCAGCGCGGCCGGATAGGTCGCGGCCGGTCTGTCGAGCAGCGGCTGCAGGACCTTCCGGTTTGCCTCGATCCAAGCCGTGACTGCGCGTGCTCCGGGCGCGGCGTCGAAACCGCAGGCATGACGCAGGATCGCGGCCGCAAAGCGCGGGTTCATGGCGTCGAGCTTGCGCAGCAGCGTCCAGGCCGGTTTCTCGCTGATCGCGAGATAGGGATTTCCGTCGGTATGGGCGCGGCGCGACGCAGAGATCGTCACCGACGTCACCAGCCGCATGGCGATCAGATCGAAGAGCAGATCGATTTCTTCCTCAAGCAGCGGATATTCCGCATGGAAACCGCGCGCAATGGCAGCGGCTGCACCGATCGGATCGGCGTGGTCGAGACCGGCATAGGCGGCGGCGATCGCGACCTCGGCAATCACGGGTGCATAGAGGGCATCGCCGAAATCGATCACACCGGCAATGCGATCGTGATCGGTGTTGGCGACGAGCACATTCCAGTCATTGGCGTCGTTGTGGATGACCGCCGAGCGCAGCTTCGGCAGCATCGGCACGACCTTAGTTTCGAAACGGGCCAGAAACCGTTCGAGCAGCGCGCGGTCGTCCGGATCGGTAATATAGTGTAGTCTTTCTGCCGAGCGGCCGGCATTGCAGAGATTCCAGTCGAGATCACGCAGTGCGCCCGGATGCATGAAGCCTTTCAGCGAAGCATCGAAACGGCCGAGCAGGTACCCGAGCGATTCCAGCGCCGCGTCGCTTCGAGACGTTTGGGCAAGCGGAATGCCGGGCACCCAGCCGACCAGGCGTAAAATATGGCGAACGCCATGCGCGCTGGTGGCCGCAGCAAGGCTAGCGCCTGAAACAGTCTTTCGGATATGCGGCACGGGAAGGCCCGGCGCATGCTCGCCGATGTGCCCGAGAAGCGCCGTCTGGAATTCGCTCTCAACCAGTGGTTCGGCGGCATTGACGATCTTCAGGATATAGGTCTCGCCGTCACTGGCCGAAACCCTGAAATTCTGGTCGCGCTCGCTGTCGAGCGGCGACAGCGAGCCGTCGAGGCCATAGTGCTCGGCCAGCAAAAGCTTTGCCTGCGCGATCGAAAAATCCGGTGTGGTCTGCAGCAAGTCGTTCATGGGGAGTCCCTCTACTGCTGATCAGAGTTGCACGAGGGACTGCTTCATGCATCCGGCATTATGCCGGTTGTGCCGGCATAATGTTTATATTAACCGTCATCTTGTCGGCAGCAGCGATGAGGAAAAGACATGCAGGATACAGACGCGATCGACCGGACCATCCTCAGCATCCTGTCGCGGGAGGCCCGCATTCCGATGAAATCGTTGGCAGGCCGGATCGGGCTCTCCAGAAGCGCCACGACGGAGCGGGTCAACCGGCTCGAGAAGGCAGGCATCATCCGCGGCTATCGGGCCGATATCGGCCAACTGGACCAAGGGCAAATCCACGCCTTCCTGCTTCTGACGCTGAAGCGCACGCCGTCAATCGGTGTGCTCGACCGACTGGCCGGCTTCTCCGCAGTGCGGAAGGTGTCCTCCGTCAGCGGCCAGCTCGATCTCGTCGTCGAGGTCGAGGTCGGGTCGATCAATGCGCTCAACGAATTGAGAAACGAAGTGGCCACACTCGAGAATGTCGAAGACCTCACCACCTCGATCGTCCTTCGGCGCGATATCGAACGAAGCTGACACCGCGCTTTCAAGCGGATCGCGCTGTTGCCTTGGTCAATTCGGCAGGTCTTCTTCCTGCAAAACAGACCTCATTCCTCCCGATACTGTCCTTGAAAATTTTGAAAGTCTTTCGCTTTCGCCGTCGAAATGGACGTCTAGCGATCCGCGCCACGAACCCGCACAATTGAAAAACCGTAAATGAGGCATCCGGTATCCCCTGGCGGGAGGCGGAACCTGATCGGGCAGGGGCCCTGACAAGTCGTGACGATTTGGAGATCGGTAAGGCGAGGCGCTCGCCGGAGGAGAAGGCGGCGCGCCAATGACATTTGCCGGGCGTGGATTGCCCGGCCAAGGGAGGAAATATGTTTGAACGGCTCTTCAAGCTGAGTGAGCACAATACGTCGGTCCGCACCGAACTGGTCGCCGGCCTCACGACATTTCTCACGATGTCGTACATCATCTTCGTCAATCCGGACATCCTGTCGACCACCGGCATGGATCGTGACGCGATCTTTGTTGCCACCTGCATCGCCGCAGCACTCGGCTCGGCAGTCATGGCGCTCGTCGCCAACTGGCCGATCGGCATGGCGCCGGGCATGGGCCTCAATGCCTTCTTCGCCTTCACGGTCGTTGCCGCCCTCGGCTTCAGCTGGCAGCAGGCCTTGGGAGCCGTCTTCATCTCGGGCCTGATTTTCATCTTCCTGACAGTGACCGGGGTCCGGAGCTGGCTGATTGAAGGCATCCCGCATTCGCTGCGTAGCGCGATCGCCACGGGTATCGGCCTCTTCCTCGGCATCATCGCCCTGAAGAACGCCGGCATCGTCGTTGACAACCCGGCAACGCTCGTCGGTCTCGGCAGCCTCAAGGAAACCGGTCCGCTGCTTGCGATCTTCGGCTTTTTTGTCATTGCCGTGCTTGATGCACTCAAGGTGCGCGGGGCCATCCTGATCGGGATTCTGGCGGTGACCGTACTGTCCTGGATCACCGGCGTCAGCGAATTCCGCGGCATCGTCTCCATGCCGCCGAGCATCGCCCCGACCTTCCTTCAGCTCGACATCGTCGGTGCTCTGCATGGCGGCCTGATCCATGTCATCCTCGTCTTCGTTCTCGTCGAAGTCTTCGACGCGACCGGCACGTTGATCGGTGTCGCCAAGCGCGCCAATCTCATCCAGGAAGGCAAACAGAGCCGCCTCGGTCGGGCACTTCTGGCCGACAGCACCGCCATCGTTGCCGGTTCTCTGATCGGCACGAGCAGCACCACCGCCTATGTCGAAAGCGCCTCCGGCGTCCAGGCCGGCGGCCGCACCGGCCTGACGGCGCTTGTCATCGCCATCCTGTTCCTCGCCTCGCTGTTCATCTCGCCGCTCGCCGGTTCGGTCCCGACCTATGCGACGGCCCCGGCACTGCTCTACGTCGCCGGCCTGATGATGCGCGAACTGACGGAAGTCGATTGGGACGATCTGACGGAAGCCGCGCCGGCAGCGATCACGGCGCTCGCCATGCCTTTCACCTATTCGATCGCCAACGGTCTGGCCTTCGGCTTCATCAGCTACGTCGTGTTGAAGGTCTTCACCGGCAAGTGGAGTCTCATTCACCCGGCAACGCAGATCGTCGCGACACTCTTCGTCGTCCGCTTCGCCTTTTTCGCGGAGTGACGGAATGGGCGAGGCGGCGCAGACCGCCTCGCTTGACAACATTTCAGAATTCCTGGGCTGGGCCGCATCCATTGCGGCTCGTTTTTCGTGACAAATCCGCGTCTTCCTCCTGTGGCCGATTGCTATCGTTCCCCAGCGGCAGATCGAACCGCAGCAATGGGTGGAAACCTCTGTTTATGCCCGACCTTATTTTCGTGTAATGTCGCCTCAAGCCATTCTGAATACCCTGTGGTGGAGATTTTGCAGCATGGCGAAGCTCGTCTTTGGAATGAACCAGTCCCTGGACGGCTACGTCGACCACCTGGAAATGTCGACGGGCCCCGCGCTCTTTCGTCACTGGATAGAGCACGTGCGCGACCTGACGGGCAGTGTGTACGGTCGCGGCATGTACGAGGTAATGCGCTATTGGGACGAAGACCGTCTTGAATGGAGTGCGGAGCAACACGAGTTCGCGGCAGCGTGGCGGCGCCAACCGAAGTGGGTCGTGTCGCGCTCATTGAAGTCAGTCGGCCCCAACGCCACACTTGTTTCGGATGACATCGAGACGGTGATGCGGGGGCTGAAGGCTCAGCTTGTTGGGGAGATTGCCGTTTCCGGACCAGACCTGGCGCGAAGCCTAACCGACCTTGATCTTATCGATGAGTATCGACTCTACCTCCACCCCGTCGTGCTCGGTCGCGGCAAGCCATTCTTCGCCGGCCCGCGGCCACCGCTCCGCCTTGTTTCCACCGATCACGTTGGCGAGGACGTGATTAGGTTGACATACGTTCCTGCTTAATCGCGCGTCGTCGCCAGACGGACTGCGCCGACGCGCAAGCTTCGGGTCGTGACGCGACCATCGCGCCATCAATAGCAAGGGCCCGAGAGTGGCGCGAAGCAGAAGCACCGACGCAAAAATTCTTAGCTTCGTGACGGTCGTCACTTCAGCTAGGGGCTGGGTCGCGATGAACCGGCTTAAAATTGCGGGAGGGGATATTATCAGCAAATCAGGAACGGCTGTTCGTAGAAGTGCTCTTCGAGATTGATGCCTTCGCCGCCGCGATCGACCACGGCAAAATCGGAGATGCCGTCAAGCGGAGTCAGGATTCCGTGCCAGATATTGCGGCCGATGTTGACGCCCTGTCCAGGCGCCGTCCTGAAGGCGATCGGCTCGCCGGGACCGTCGGCCGTTTCCTCGGCCACGACGACGAGGAACGGATGCTCGCTCAGCGGAATGAAGGCCTGGCTACCCAGTGGGTGGCGCTCGACCATGGTGAGTTCCAGCGGCAGCGGATAGGGCTCGCCCCGCAGCAGGCTGATCATGGGCCGCGCCTTCTCGCCCGTCGTCTCGATCCTGGCGAGATCGTGATAGCGCACGCATTTACCCGCATTGATCGGGAAGCTCGGCGCTCCCTCGGTTTCCAGGACCTCGCCGAAGGGCGCAAAGGCCTCGCGGGTCAGCGGCCTGATCTCGATCGTTTTCATCTCTTCTCCTCCTCGAAAATCCGTTCCAATCGGCGCTGCCAAGGCCGCGGCTTTTGTCAGCCTGGCAGCATGTCCGTGAGGCGAAGCAGCGCGATGCGCTCCACCTGACCGCAGGCGGTATTGAACTCGGTCTGCCGGTCATTGCCGATACGCCGTTCGAACGCAGCCAGAATGTCGTTCTTGGTGAGACCTCTGACCGCGATAATGAAGGGGAAGCCGAAGGTCTTCACGTAGCGGCTGTTGAGATCGGTGAACCGCGCGCGTTCGGCATCCGTCAGCGCATCGAGACCGGCGGACGCCTGCTCGCTGGTCGAACTTTCCGTCAGCCGTTTCGCCTGTGCCAGCTTGCCGGCGAGGTCGGGGTGTGCGTTGAGCACGCCGAGCCGCTTTGCGTCGCTCGCCGCCCGGAAGACGGCAGTCAGCGCGGCGTGCAGGCCGATTGCAGTATCGTTCGCTGGCCCGAGTTCTTCGGCGAAGGCGCGCCGCGCGATCCAGTCAGAATGCTCGAAGACACCGCCAAACCGGGCTAAGAATTCTTCCGCCGTCAGACGTGATGGGCGGTTTTCGTTGGGCTGAAAGGGATGCGCTCTTGCCCAGTGGTCGGCAATGTCGATGCGACGGGCGATCCAGACCTTGTCGTGGCTCTTCACGTAGTCGATGAACCGGGCGAGTGCCGCCGACCGTCCTGGCCGGCCGGCAAGGCGGCAGTGCAGGCCGATATTCATCATCTTCGGCGCTCCCGCCACCCCTTCGGCATAAAGCACGTCGAACGTGTCCTTCAGGTAGTTGAAGAACTGATCGCCGCTGTTAAAGCCCTGGGTAGTGGCAAAACGCATGTCGTTGGTGTCGAGCGTATAGGGAATGACGAGCTGATGTCGGCCCGCATGCTCGTGCCAATAGGGCAGATCATCGGCATAACTGTCGGAGACATAGGCAAAGCCGCCCTCCTCGGTGACGAGGTCGACGGTGTTTTCCGAGCAGCGGCCGGTGTACCAGCCGCGCGGCCGTTCACCGGTGACGATCGCGTGCATTCGGATTGCTTCCCCGATCTGCTTGCGCTCTTCGTCCGGGGTCATGCCCTTGTGCTCGATCCACTTCAGCCCGTGCGAGGCGATTTCCCAGCCGGCCTCCTGCATCGCCGCTACTTGCGTCGGCGAACGCTTCAGTGCCGTCGCCACGCCATAGACGGTGACGGGAACCTGGCGCTCCGTCAGCAGCCGGTACAGCCGCCAAAAGCCGGCGCGGGCACCGTATTCATAGATCGATTCCATGTTCCAGTGGCGCTGTCCGGGCCAGGCCTGCGCACCGGCGATCTCCGACAAGAAGGCTTCCGACGCGCTGTCTCCATGCAGCACGCAGTTTTCGCCGCCCTCTTCATAGTTGACGACGAATTGCACGGCGATGCGGGCGCCATCCGGCCAGACGGCATTCGGGGTGATTGCGCCATAGCCTTGCAGATCACGCGGATACCTCATGAAACCACTCCTCCCAAAACCAACGATTGGCCGATTTCTAACCAGAAAACGCGCGCGCCATTCCCCCCGAAAATTTTGAAAGTCTCGAAGGATCAGCCCGCTACCGGAGCGAAGTGGGGTGAAGGATAGTGGCCGAATGAATGCAGTCTTCGGAGGGTGAAACGCATGCAATCCCACACTGGTCGGCTGACCACCCATGTGCTCGACACGGCGCTCGGCAAACCGGTCGAAGGCCTGCTGATCGAGCTCGTCCGGATTGCCGGGGAAGACGTCGAACGGATCGGCTCGACCCGGACCAATGACGATGGCCGCTGCGATGCGCCGCTTCTCTCTGGCGAGCACATGACGGCCGGTGTCTACGAACTGCGCTTCCATGTCGGCGATTATCTTGGCCGCAACGCCGGTGAGGTCGCGTTTCTCGACATTATCCCGATCCGTTTCGGTATTGCCGAGGGGGCCGCCCATTACCACGTGCCGCTGCTTCTGGCGCCCTACAGCTATTCCACCTATCGCGGGAGCTGACCCATGACCGTGCAGATTCGCAATTCGATCCGTTTCCTGCTCAATCACCGCCTTGTCGAGCTCTCCACCGTCTCGCCGGTGCAGACGCTGCTCGATTTCCTGAGGCTCGACCGCAATCTGCGCGGCACCAAGGAAGGCTGTGCCGAAGGCGATTGCGGTGCCTGCACCGTGCTCGTTGGGCGGCTTCTGGATGGCCGGCTGAAATATGAGAGCGTCAATGCCTGCATCCGCTTCGTCGGCTCGCTGGACGGCTGTCATGTCGTGACCGTGGATTCCCTTGCGGTACCTGGTGGCGGGCCGCTGCATCCGGTGCAGCAGGCGATGGTCGAGACTCATGCCTCCCAATGCGGTTTCTGCACGCCGGGCTTCGTCATGTCGCTTTACGGCCTTTGGATGGAAAATCCGAAGCCCTCGGTCGAGGAAATTGAAAAGGCGCTTCAGGGCAATCTGTGCCGCTGTACCGGCTATGCCGCCATCGTCCGCGCGGCGGAAGCAATCTCGACGATCGGCGATCTCGGCCGCGATCCTCTGGTGCTGGAACGGGAAGCGATCGGGCAAAAGCTGGCGGCGTTGAAGGACGGCAAGCGCGTCGTCATCGGCGAAGGTGCCGAGCGTTTCATGCTGCCGGCCACTGTCGATGATCTCGCTGAAATCTACGCGGCCGAGCCTGCAGCCCGCATCGTCGCCGGCTCGACCGACGTCGGCCTGTGGGTGACGAAACTCATGCGCAACATTTCGCCGGTCGTCCATCTTGGTCACCTGGACGAGCTTCGGCGCACGATAGTGGATGAGACCGGCATCACCCTCGGCGCGGGTGCCAGTTATACGGAATCTTTCCCGGTCGTCACCGGGCACTTCCCGCAACTCACCGAACTCTGGAACCGGATCGGCGGCGAGCAGGTGCGCAACATGGGCACCATCGGCGGCAACATCGCCAATGGGTCGCCGATCGGTGACACGCCGCCGGCACTGATCGCGCTCGGCGCGTCGATCGTGTTGCGCAAGGGCGGGCAGAGGCGAACCGTTTCGCTCGAGAACTTCTTCATCGAATACGGCAAACAGGACCGCCTGCCTGGCGAATTCGTCGAGGCAGTGCGCATTCCGTTCCTGAACGACAACGCACGTTACGCCGTCTACAAGATCACCAAGCGGCTGGATGAGGATATCTCCGCCGTTTGCGGTGCCTTTCGGGTGACCTTAAATGTCGACGGCAAGGTCGTCGATGCGGTGATTGCCTATGGCGGCATGGCCGGCACCCCGAAGCGGGCCGGAAACGCCGAGGCCGTGCTGATAGGCGCCGACTGGAACGAAGTATCGATCGAAGCCGCCATGGCGGCGCTCGGTTCGGACTATACGCCGCTCACCGACTGGCGGGCATCTGCGGAGTATCGCCTGCTGGTTGCCCGCAACTTGCTGCGCCGTTTCTATCTCGAAACGGAAGGCGCGGACGCCGTGCGCCTCGACCGCAAGATCAAGCTGGCCGTGTGAGGAGACGAGATTATGAACGTGATGCAGCCCATCGACCGTATTCGCGGTGGTGTCCATGAGAAGGAACGCCACGAATCCGGCCACAAGCATGTGACGGGAACGGCCGAATATATCGATGACATTCCGGAACCGGCAGGCACGCTGCATGCCTACCTCGGCCTGTCCGAGCGCGCCCATGCCGAGATCCTGTCGATCGATTTCGATGCGGTGACATCCGCTCCCGGCGTCATCGGCATTCTGACGGCGGCGGATATCCCGGGCGATAATGACATCAGCCCGGCGCACAGTCACGACGATCCGGTCTTCGCCACGGGCAAGGTCGAATTCCACAGCCAGCCGATCTTCGCCGTCATCGCCGAGACCCGCGACGCAGCCCGGCGGGCGGCGGCAAAGGTGAAGATCGAATACAAAGACCTGCCGCATGTGACCGACGTGATGGAAGCGGCGGCGGCCGATTACCCTCTGGTCATCGATCCTCTGAAACTCGAGCGCGGTGACATCGCCGCCGGCTTTGCCCGGGCGAAGAACATCGTCGAAGGCGAGATGCGCATCGGCGGCCAGGACCATTTCTATCTCGAAGGCCATATTTCCTTCGCCATTCCGGGAGAAGACGACGAAATCACGCTCTATTCCTCGACCCAGCATCCAAGCGAAACCCAGCACATGGTCGGCCAGGTGCTGGGCGCCGCTTCGAATGCGGTAACCGTCAATGTCCGCCGCATGGGCGGCGCCTTCGGCGGCAAGGAAACGCAGGCAAACCTCTTTGCCGCCGTCGCTGCTCTTGCGGCGAAGACATACGGCCGCGCCGTGAAAATCCGCCCGGACCGCGACGACGACATGACGTCGACCGGCAAGCGTCATGACTTTCACGTCGGCTACAAGATCGGTTTCGACGATGAGGGCCGCATCGAGGCGGTCGACGCTCTCTTTTCAGCCCGCTGCGGCTTTTCGGCCGACCTCTCCGGTCCCGTGACGGACCGCGCGCTCTTCCATGCGGACAACTGCTATTTCTATCCGCAGGTGCGGCTCAGGTCGCGACCGTTGAAGACCAACACGGTCTCCAACACCGCGTTCCGCGGCTTCGGTGGCCCGCAGGGCATGGTCGGCGGCGAACGCATGATCGAGGAGGTCGCCTATGCCCTGGGCAGGGATCCTCTCGACATCCGCAAGCTGAATTTCTACGGCGGCGAGGGGCGTAATCTCACGCCCTATCACCAGGCCGTCGAGGACAACATCATCGAAAGGATCATCGAAGATCTCGAGACGTCGTCGGACTATGCCGCCCGCCGGAAGGAGGTGTTGGCCTTCAACCGCAAGAGCCACATCATCAAGCGCGGGATTGCGCTGACCCCGGTCAAGTTCGGCATTTCCTTCACCAAGACGGAGTACAATCAGGCCGGCGCGCTCGTGCATGTCTATTCGGACGGTTCGATCCATTTAAATCACGGCGGCACCGAGATGGGGCAGGGGCTCTATACCAAGGTAGCGCAGGTGGTGGCCGACGAATTCCAGGTCGATCTCGATCGGATCAAGGTGACGGCAACGACCACGGGTAAGGTGCCGAACACCTCGGCGACCGCGGCCTCGTCCGGATCCGACCTGAACGGCATGGCTGCCGCCAATGCGGTCCAGCAGATCAAGGCACGGCTGGTGACCTTCGCGGCCGAACGCTGGGGTGTCAGCGAGAACGATGTCGCCTTCGAGCCGAACACGATCCGCGTCGGGGCAGATCGCATCCCCTTTTCCGATTTCATCAGGATCGCTTACGGCGCGCGTATCCAGCTCTCGGCGGCCGGTTTCTACAAGACACCGAAGATCCACTGGAACCGCTCCGAGGGTCGGGGGCGTCCGTTCTTCTACTATGCCTATGGCGCCTCCTGCTCCGAAGTCAGCATCGACACGCTGACCGGCGAATACCAAGTCGACCGCACCGATGTTCTTCACGACGTCGGCAAGTCGCTCAACCCGGCGCTCGACATTGGCCAGGTGGAGGGCGCCTTCGTGCAGGGCATGGGCTGGCTGACAACGGAAGAGCTCTGGTGGGACGCCAAGGGACGGCTGCGCACCCATGCGCCCTCCACCTACAAGATACCACTCGCCTCCGATCGACCGCGCATCTTCAACGTCAAGCTCGCGGAATGGTCGGTGAATCGCGAGGAAACGATCCGTCGTTCCAAGGCGGTTGGCGAGCCGCCATTCATGCTGCCAATCTCGGTGCTCGAAGCGATCTCCATGGCGGCGGCAAGCGTTGCGGAGTATCGTATACCACCGCGCATCGATGCGCCGGCGACTCCGGAACGGGTTCTGCTCGCCGTCGAGCGCTTGCGGCGAGCCGCAAAGAACGGGTGAATTGGCATGGATGCCGGACGCGAAGACATCAGGGATTTTCTGCGCCGCGAGCCGGATTGCGTGCTCGTCGCGGTGACGGGTGCCGCCGGCTCGACGCCGCGTGATACCGACGCCTGGATGCTTGTGACGGCAGAGGCCCTGTTCGGCACGGTCGGCGGTGGCCAGCTCGAATATATGGCCATCGATCACGCCCGCCGCGCCCTGCGCCAAGGCGTGCCAGCGGAGGCCATGACCATCCCGCTCGGCCCGGAAATCGGACAATGCTGCGGCGGTCGCGTCGGCCTTTCGTTCACGTCGGTCACGCCGGATGTCGCGGCTTTTCTCATTGCACGGAGCGACCTTGAAATGGCAGAGCGCCCGCATGTCTATGTCTTCGGGGCCGGTCATGTCGGGGATGCGCTGGCCCTGGCGCTTTCGCTGGTGCCGGTGCGCACCGTTTTGGTCGATACGCGCGAACAGGAACTGTCGGCATCGAAAGCCCAGGGTATCGAAACCTGCCTCACCGCCATGCCCGAAGCGATCGTGCGCGACGCTCCCGCAGGCAGCTCCTTCGTCATCCTCACGCATGACCATGCGCTCGATTTCCTGATCGCGGCCGAAGCGCTCCGTCGCGACGATACGGCCTATGTCGGCATGATCGGATCGAAGACCAAGCGCGCCACCTTCAAGAACTGGCTCGCCCGCGCAATCGGCCGCCCTGAGCTTTTCAGCCGACTGATCTGCCCGATCGGCGGAACGGCGGTGAAGGACAAGCGGCCGGCGGTGATCGCGGCGCTGGCCGCAGCGGAAATCATGACGGCGGCGCTCAATTTTGCGCCAGTCAAACCCGCCGTTCGCAATGCCTGAGCAGGACGAACCAACTTCTTAGAATTCGACGTCGCGGCCTTCAAAAGAAACCCGTTCCGGGTTGAAGTCGCGTCCAATAGGCGCCGGCTCAGCGAGCATCTTGCCGATCAGCCGCTGACAACGCTCCGCCATGAAATCGATCATCAGCCGGACTTTTGGATCCTGGAAGCGCTTGTGCGGATAGATCGCGGCGAGCTGGACGCTGGCGGGCGGGGTGTCCTTCAGGATTTCGACAAGCTTGCCTTCGTTAAGGTAGCTCTTCACCTCGAAGAGCGGCTTGTTGATGATGCCGCGGCCCTCGAGCGCCCATTGCGTCAGCACGTCGCCGTCGTCGGAATCATAGGGACCGCCGATCTCGAATTTGCGGATTCCCTCCGGTGTCTGCAGGTTCCAGTAATATTCCTTGGAGCCCGGATAGCGCAGAAGCAGACAGTCGTGCTTGTCATCGATCAGCGCATCCGGCGTCGCCGGCGTGCCGCGTTTTTCCAGATAGGCGGGCGCGGCGCAGACAACGCGCTGACAGTTCAAGATGCCGCGCATGCGCAGGTTGGAATCCTCAAGCACGCCGAGCTTGAAGGCGACGTCGACGCCTTCGCTGAGGATATCGACATTGTGGTCCGAAAGGCGCAGGCGCACCTCGATATCCGGATACTTGTCATGAAATTCCGGAATGCCCGATGCGATCAGCCGGCGGCCGATGCCGAGCGGGGCGGTGATCCGCAGCGAGCCCTTGGGGTTGTGCGAGAGATCTGCGATGGCACTTTCCGCCTCGTTCACCGCTTCGATGATCTTGACCGCGCCCTGATAGAAGACGCGTCCGTGCTCGGTTGGCGAGAGCTTGCGTGTCGTACGGTTGAAGAGACGCACGCCGAGATGCCGCTCCAGTTCCTTGATGCGGTTGCTGGCAACGGCCGGGGTCACCCGCTGGTCGCGGCCGGCGGAGGAAAGAGTGCCGAGTTCGACGACCCGGACGAAGACGCGCACATTATCGAGATAGGACATGACGCTTTTCTATCATATTGCCAATCGATCCACAGCGGGGGTGATCTTATAGATTTTTTTGAAAGTGTTGGGGATTAACCAGCATTTCGGCGAAAGTCGCGCGATGGCAAAACTCTCCCGAACGAGGGGAGAACCCACATGTACGAATATGCAATAGCCTGGGACTGGTTGACCTTCGCAGTCCGCTGGCTTCACGTCATCACTGCGATCGCCTGGATCGGATCGTCCTTCTATTTTGTCGCGCTCGACCTCGGCCTGCGCAAGCGCCCTGATCTGCCCGCTGGCGCTTATGGCGAGGAATGGCAGGTCCATGGCGGCGGCTTCTACCACATCCAGAAATATCTCGTCGCGCCAGCCAACATGCCCGAGCACCTGGTCTGGTTCAAATGGGAAAGCTACGTCACCTGGCTGTCAGGCTTCGGCATGCTGTGCCTGGTCTATTATGCCGGCGCCGATCTCTATCTGATCGATCCGAATGTGCTCGACGTCTCCAAAACGGTTGCGGTCGGCCTCTCGCTTGCGTCCATTGCCTTCGGCTGGCTGATCTACGACCTGATCTGCAAGTCGCCGTTTGGCAACGACAATACGCGGCTAATGGTGCTGCTCTACTTCATTCTGGTCGGCATGGCGTGGGGCTATACGCAGCTCTTCACCGGCCGCGCCGCCTTCCTGCATCTCGGTGCGTTTACCGCGACTATCATGTCGGCGAACGTCTTTTTCATCATCATCCCGAATCAGAAGATCGTGGTCGCCGACCTGATCGCGGGTCGGACGCCGGATGCGAAATACGGCAAGATCGCCAAACAGCGCTCGACGCACAACAACTATCTGACGCTGCCGGTCCTGTTCCTGATGCTGTCGAACCATTATCCGCTGGCGTTCGGCACCGCGTACAACTGGATCATTGCCTCGCTCGTCTTCCTGATGGGCGTCACCATCCGGCACTATTTCAACACCCGCCACGCCAATGCCGGCAATCCGACCTGGACCTGGCTTGCGACCGCGCTGCTGTTTATCGCCATCATGTGGTTGTCGACCGTTCCGAAAATCGTGAGCGGCGAGCCGGAAAAGGTGTCTGGGGCGCAACAGCCGTTCATCACGGCGGAGGCGTTTCCGAAGGTGCGCGACACGATCCTTGGGCGCTGTTCCATGTGTCATGCGAGGGAGCCGGGTTGGGAGGGCATGATCGTGCCGCCCAAAGGCGTCATACTGGAGAACGACGCCGAGATCGCCGCCCATGCCCGCGAAATCTATCTGCAGGCGGGGCGTTCGCACGCCATGCCGCCCGCCAATGTCACCGCCATTTCCGACGACGAGCGCAAGCTGTTGGTCGCCTGGTACGAAGCGGTTGTAAACGGAGGAAACACCCAATGAAGGACCTTTTGATCCGCGGACGCGTGCTCACGTTCGTCGAAGAACCGCAGGGTATGGACGATACGGGATCCTACCTGACCGTGGAGGATGGCGCGGTCCTGGTGCGCGACGGAAAGATCGCTGCCGTGGGCGACTATGCCGATATCCGCACGTCCGCTAGCGCTGACGTGACGATCGCCGACCACCGGCCGCATCTGGTGCTACCCGGGCTGATCGACACGCATCTGCATTTTCCCCAGACGCAGGCAATCGCGTCCTATGGCGCACAACTGCTAGAATGGTTGAACACCTACATCTTCGTCGAAGAACAGAAATTCGCCGCGCCGAAGCATGCGGCCTTCATCGCTGGGCGGTTCATGGACGAACTGCTTTCGAACGGCACGACCACGGCCGTCGCCTATTGTTCGGTCCATCCCCAAAGCGTCGACGCCTATTTCACCGCGGCCGAACAACGTGGGATGCTGATGGTCGGCGGCAAGGTGATGATGGACCGCAATGCGCCGGATGCTCTGCGCGACACGGCGAGCCAAGGCTATGGCGAGACCAAGCGGCTGATCGGCAAATGGCACGGCCGGGGCAGGGCGCTGTATGCGATCAGCCCGCGTTTTGCGATCACCTCGACGCCCGAGCAGATGGAGATGAGCCGGGCGCTCGTTGCCGAGCATCCGGATTGCTATGTGCAGACGCATCTGTCGGAAAACAAGGATGAGATCGCCTTTGCCACCTCGCTCTATCCGGACGCGAAGGACTATACCGACATCTATGCCCGCTACGGGCTCCTGACCGACAAGACGCTGCTCGGGCACTGCATCTATCTCAGCGACCGGGAGATTTCGGTCCTGGCAGAGACCGGCGCGGTCGGGGTTTTCTGCCCGACCTCCAACCTCTTTCTCGGCTCCGGTCTGTTCGACCGCGACCGGTTCGACCGGCTCGGCGCCCGCTGGTCGGTTGCGACCGATGTCGGGGCAGGCACCAGCTTCTCGATGCTGGAGACCATGGCCGAAGCGTACAAGGTACTGCACCTCAACGGCCAGCGCCTGTCGCCGCTCAATTCCTTCTATCGGATGACGCTCGGCAATGCCCGGATGCTTGGCCTGCAGGATCGGATCGGCTCGCTGCACGCAGGCGCGGATGCCGATATCGTGATCTTCAATTCCAGTGCCAAGCCGGCGATGGAGCTCAGGATGCGCACGGCAACCTCGCTCGCCGAGGAACTCTTCATCCTGCAGACCATGGGCGACGACCGCTGCGTGGCTGAGACTTATGTGGCCGGCAAGGCGATGAAGTGCCGCAGAATCGCGGCCCGGTCGGAGCTGGAGGCCGCTTGAGGACCCATGTCGAAGCGGTGAAACTTCGCTCTTCCGACCGTAGCGAGAGTTTCGCGTTTGAGCGCTCTTGCCGTTCGGTCCCAAGCAAGCTGACAGTGCTATAAGGTTTTGCAGCCGGAACGTTTCCGCGCGTCCCGGCTGCCGGGATCCAGTGATCCCCGTTCAGCGGGCTGCCCCGCCAATTGTCTGCCGTTGAGAGAGAAGGACGCGCAGCCTCTCGACGAAGGCATCTGCCACGTGCATCAGAACTCTTCCCAGGATGAGGCTGCTTCAGCTGTGGCCGTCTTTCCCCCGAAGGCGCGTGCCAGTGTTCCGGCCAGTTTGCGCGCCGGCGATGGTGCCGGCGCGTGCTTCTTTTGCGCCACGTCGACAGGGATGCGCGCAGACTGATTGGCTTCGTTTACCCGAAAACGACCCAGCAGATTGAAAAGAGCTTCGGCTTCGTTGGCAAGACTATGGCTGGCTGCGTTGGATTCCTCGACCATGGCTGCGTTCCGTTGCGTGCCTTGATCTATGGTGTTGACCGCCTGGGTGATTTCCTTGAGGCCGATCGCCTGTTCGCGCGAAGCTTCAACAATCGCGGCCACATTGATGTTGATGTCCTGGACCTGCCGGCCGATCTGATCGAGTGCCTGGCCGGTCTCTCCGACGAGAGCCACCCCATTCTTTACCTGCTCGCCGGAGGTGTTGATCAACGCCTTGATCTCCTTGGCGGCGCGCGCCGAACGCTGGGCGAGCTCGCGCACCTCCTGAGCGACGACGGCGAAGCCCTTGCCAGCGTCGCCGGCCCGCGCAGCTTCGACACCGGCATTCAGCGCCAGCAGGTTGGTCTGGAAGGCGATATCGTCGATGACGCCGATGATATTCGAAATCTCGTTGGAGGAGGTCTCGATCTCACCCATCGCGATGATCGCTCGACGAACGATCTCACCCGACTTTACCGCGTTTTCACCTGTCGTCACGACGAGCCGGCCGGCCTCGTCGGCGCGGCGGCTGGAGTCTGCGACAGTCGTGGTGATCTGTTCGAGGGCCGCTGCAGTTTCTTCGACCGCGGCCGCTTGTTGTTCCGTGCGTTTGGAAAGATCGTCCGTTGCAGTTTTGATCTGATTGGAATCAGCAGTGATCGCCTTTGCGTTGTTTCCGACCGTGCGCAGAGCTTCTTCGAGGTGCTTGACAGCCATGTTGAAGTCTTCGCGAACCGCATCAAGGTGCGGTGCAAAGGCAATGTCGATGCGCTGTGCGAGATTTCCCTTGGCAAGTTGATCAAGTCCGTTTGCAAGCGTGTCGACGGCAAACTTGATCTCGGCCGTTTCGCGCGCCCGGCCTTGCTCCCGCTCCGCACGTTCCTGTTCCGAAAGCGCGCGATTGGCTTGCGCTTCTTCCTCGAGCCGCTGGTGTTCCACAGCCTTGGCCTTGAACACCACCACCGACTTCGCCATTGCACCAATTTCGTCGGAGCGCCCGGAATGCGGCACGTCCTTGGAATAGTCACCGCCAGCGAGCACGTCCATATAGGCCCGCATGCTCTCCAGTGGCACGATTGCCCGGCGCCGCAGAAGGAATATCCCGCCGATCAGCAACAGTATGGATCCTGCGGCAGCAGAGAGCGAGAATGTCGTCCAACGTGCGATTTCTTGTCGGGCGCCCGCCTCCTGATCGGTCAGGAACTCATTCGAGCTTAACACCAGTTGCTCGACGGCCTCCTGATGCAAATGGAAGGTGTCTTTCAGGTGAGCGAGCAGGTCCTTGACCTTTGCTGTGTCCTTCATTGCCAGGGCAGGAAGAACCGCACTGTCCATTTCCTGCCAGAAGAGGTCGGATTTGCTCAGCACCGTGTTGGCGAGCTGATCCTTCAAGTTCTGCGGCAGGCTTGATGTCTGCCAATAGGCGCGGCGCTCTTTATAGGCGAGCGCGAGTTTGGCGATCTTGGCCGTATTCGCCGCCGCGACTTCCGGGAAGTCGCCGGCTTCCAGGGCCAGCATATAGGCCTCTACGACGAAAAGCGGTGGTGGCAGGATATCGGCAATGAGGTCTTTGCCATTGACGACCTGTTCGTAGATCGGACCGTTTACCTTGAGCCGGTTCAAAGCGGCCTGCTGCAGGCCGATGGAGCCCGCAAGCCCTATGGTCACCACGACACCGAATGCAATGAGGGTTTTTGCAATACTCATGCTCATAATACTATCCCATTAAGAAATATTTATTTTTTTGGACAGCTTGATTAAAATTGCGTTTAATACCTCGTTGGCCGCCTGAAAGTATTCGCAAAGAGGATATTGCCGGCGCATTTTGTCCTCATCTGCCCGTGTCATGTTTGATGGATCAGGGCGAAGCAATAATGAAGAGAGATAGCTCCCTTTTGCATTCGCCAGCTCGCATAGCCTCATGACGCGTTACAGATCGAAGGAGCCAAATGTGACTTGGCGCGCAAAATACGCATTAGCTGTCCAGGAAACGCAGAACAAGCATACCGGGCCTTCGATATTTACGCTTTCTAAATCACGCGAGCCCGATTTTGGCCTTATCCGATAGGGTGCGGTACGTGCCTCTTGCCGCCATGACGACGGGTTTCGGTGCAGTTCCTTCTGCGCACCATCGTTCCAAAGTCTTCTCAGAGGTCGCCGTGCCAAACTCTTCTTATGCGTGCGCCGGGTATGCCCCCACGATCCGAACCCGTCATCCCGGCGTATCGTCGATCGAAGGCAGGCGCACAGGGATCATCGTTCCCTTTCCCGTCGTTGACACATGCGACGCCCCAACCGAACGCGAGGCGACCTGCAGCGAGGAGCTGCAACGGCGAATGGAGGAGGCCCGCGATGCGCTTCCGATTGGTCGCGGAACTGGCGGCCGTTCAAAGGGAAGTCGAGTCCGTCGTCGCCTCTGATTGACCGGCTGCGGGGTCAGCGATGACGCCCGCGACACGTGTCGAAAGGTTTTCTGATTGCATCACCGAACATGCAAATGATGAGAGTTTGCACCCGATGACATGATGGTCATCAAACCGCAGAGGACCATCATGCTACGATTTCTCCGCGACAAGGTCCGCTTGGATACAGTCGCCCTCATCGCCATAGGCCTTGTTCTCTTCTGTTGCGCGTGGGCCTTTGACGTCCATGAGGTGATAGACGATTACGCCCACCATCACCATGTCGAGGGGCTGGAAGCCGTCTTCCCAGCTGTCGTTATCGTCGGGCTTCTGGGTTTTATTCATGGCATGATCCGCATACGGGATCTGCACAGGGAAGTGCGCAAGCGCCGGCTGGCCGAAAACCACGTCAAATGGATTGCGCGCCACGATCCGCTGACGCACTTGCCCAACCGCCGCTTCCTTGAAGAAAAGATCGCCCGGCATGTCGAAAACGCATCGGTACAGGCCCCGTCGCTTACCGCCATTTCGCTCGACCTCGACGGTTTCAAGAAGGCCAATGACCTGATCGGCCATCATGGCGGCGACGAAATTCTCATGGAGGTCGCAAACCGCCTAAGAGGCCTTGTCGCCGAGGATAGAATCCACCGCCTCGGCGGCGACGAATTCCTGATCCTGCTGCCGCGATCCGAACAATTCGACATCGACGCATTCGGACGTCGGCTTATCGATGTGCTGTCGACACCCATCCTGTTCGGCGCAATCGCAACGGAAATCGGCGCCAGCGTCGGCTATGCGTGTTACCCGGAGGATTCGACCAGTCTCGCCGAGGTGATCCGCCTTTCGGATATTGCCATGTATGCGGCGAAGAAAATGGGGCGCAACAACGTGCGTACCTACAACCACGCAATGAACGACGATGTCGCCTTGCGCAGCAAAGCACAATCGGCATTGCGTCAGGCAATCAGCGACGGCTTGATTCATCCCTATTATCAACCGTTGATTGATCTCAAATCGGGAGTGATCTGTGGCTTCGAGGCGCTGGCGCGCTGGCAGGCAGATGACGGCACATTCATACCGCCGGCCGTGTTCATCGAACTTGCCGAAAGCTCGGGGATGATCACGGCGCTTTCCGAGCAAATATTGAGGGCCGCCTGTCGCGATGCAGTCACGTGGCCCGACCATATCCGCCTCTCAGTCAATCTCTCGCCGGTACAATTGAATGACCCGATGCTGGGGATGCGAATTATAGGAACACTTTTAGAGACGGGATTACGCCCCGGTCGACTCGAAATCGAGATTACTGAAAGTGCTCTGATCCAGAATATTTCCCTTGCTGAATCCACGCTGGGAGACCTGCATCGCGCAGGCGTCAGCATATCGCTGGACGACTTTGGAACCGGTTATTCAAGCCTGTCGCAGCTTTCGACGTTCCGGTTCGACAAAATCAAGATCGACCGCAGCTTTATCTCGAACTTCGATGACGATGAAAAACAGGAACAGATCGTTCGCGCCATGCTGAGCTTGGGTCAAGGCCTGGGAGTTGCCACGACGGCGGAGGGGATCGAGGACGAAACCCAATTGATGACCCTTCGAACAATGGGCTGCGATTTTGGGCAGGGCTTTCTGTTCAGCAAGGCTGTCCCAGCCGAGCAGGCTCTTTCTCTTGTTTCATCGCAGGGTGAGCCACGGGTGGCGACCAGGTCTTGAAGAGGTCGACAATACCGCGCCAGGGTCCAGTCCTGCCGGAATATGAAGGCAACGCTGGGAGGCAGACCGGTAAGCCAGCATGATGCTTGGCGGTGCCTTCTGTTTCTCTTGTCACAATGTGATATGGGTCGGATCAGGCGAAGGACATCCGGGCCAGGGTCGTCGCGTGCCGCACAAGCAGGTGGCAGCGACATTCGGCCGGACTGCGTAACAAATTCGCTGTGGGTATAAAGGGTGGAAACATGAGCGAGTTGCCTGATTGGCTCTCCGATACAAAGCCGATCAGTCGGAAGAACGCCGCAGAGGCGGTGTTTGAGGACATTCGCTCGGCAATCACCTCCGGTCAGCTCCCGGTTGGCACCCGGTTTCCATCTGAGGCACAGTTGGCCGAGAGATACGGCGTCAGCCGTCCTATCGTGCGTGAGGCGTTGCGTTCTCTTCAAACACTCGGCCTGACGCAAACCCGCACTGGCAGCGGCACTTTTGTTGTCACGGCGACTCCGAGCCCTGAGCTCATCTATGGTGGCTATTCCGCTCGTGATCTCATAGAAGCCAGACCGTTCATCGAGGTTCCGGCTGCCGGGTGGGCGGCACGGCGTCGTACGGATCGTCAGCTCGAAACTTTGCTGGAATTGTGCAACAAGATGGACGCACAGGAAGAGCCGCATCTGTGGGTGCTGCTCGATTCGCAATTTCACGGCGTGATCGCCGAAGCCTCGGGGAATGCCCTTTTCGCGAAGATCGTGGCCGATGCCCGAGACGCACTGTCTCGGCAGTCGGAGATGGTGAACCTGATGGCGGGCCGGCGCTCGGCGTCGAACCTTGAGCACCGCCGGATCGTGGAAGCGATCAAGGCGGGCTCGGAACAAGAGGCGCGTCAGGCAATGCAAGCGCATCTGGGTGAGGTGGAACAGGTCGTGTCCACGATTATTGGCGAGGATCAGGCTGACCGTTCGTGACTGCGGGCATGTTGGCGAGGTGCTCGGGGCTAAGCGCCTGCTGAAGCTGTGCGACGGAAAGATGTCCGCGCTCAAGAACGACCTCGGGTACTGTGCGGCCGCTGGCGAGCGCTTCCTGCGCCACTTCGGTCGCGGCGTGGTAGCCGATCAGCGGATTAAGGGCGGTGGCAAGCCCGATGGACTCCTCCACACGCTTGGCCATGATGGCGGGATTTGCCTGAATGCCGTCGATGCAACGCTCGGCCAGAATACGGCAGGCGGCACTCAACTGGCTGATACTTTGGGAGAGGGCGCGCACAATGATGGGCTCGAAGGCATTGAGCTGCAACTGGCCTGCTTCGGCGGCCATGGTGATGGTAACGTCGTTACCGATCACCGCGTAGGCCACCTGGTTGACCATCTCGGGGATCACCGGGTTGATCTTGCCGGGCATGATGCTCGATCCGGCCTGCACGGCCGGCAGTGTGATCTCGCCGATGCCAGCCCGCGGACCGGACGAGAGCAGCCGAAGGTCGTTGCACGTTTTCGACAGTTTCACCGCGACGCGTTTGAGCACACCGGACAGGTGGACGAACGCGCCGGGATCCTGAGTGGCCTCGATGAGGTCCAGGGCCGTGACGAGTGGTCGCCCCGTCAATCGTGATAGGTGCTCGCAGGCCCGTGAGGCATATCCCGCAGGGGCATTCAGCCCCGTGCCGATGGCCGTGGCACCGAGATTGATCTCGTGCAACAGCGCTGCGGCTTCGAGAAGACGGGCCTGATCCTCACCGAGCATCACGACGAAGGTACGGAATTCCTGGCCCAGCGTCATCGGGACAGCATCTTGCAGTTGCGTCCGCCCGAGCTTGATGAGCGCGGCAAACTCTCGGGCCTTTCGGTCGAAAGCGGTCTTCAGAATGGTCATCGAGGCCGCAAGGTCGTCGATCGCCTCGATCAGCGCGACGTTGATCGCCGTGGGGTAGGCATCGTTGGTCGACTGGCTGAGATTGACATGGTCGTTCGGATGCAGGTGGGCGTAGTCGCCTTTGCACTGTCCGAGCAGTTCAAGGGCGCGATTGGCGATGACCTCGTTCGCGTTCATGTTGGTCGACGTTCCGGCCCCGCCCTGGATGTCGTCAACGACAAACTGGTCGTGAAGCGCGCCGGCGCGGATCTCGCGGCAGGCCCCAACGATAGCCTCCATTCGCGCTTGATCTAACAGGCCAAGCTCGTGGTTTGTAAGTGCCGCAGCCTCTTTCACGAAGGCCAGGCCGCGGACAAGATAGGGATTGCGCCCGATCGTCATTCCCGTGACCTGGAAGTTTTCCACCGCGCGCGCCGTGTGCACTCCCCAATAGACGTCTGTCGGGATTTCCCGCGTTCCCAGCAGATCATGTTCCCTGCGCGTCATGACCACATACCTCTCCCCATGGTTTGAAATGCAATATCTGTCTGGCTGTCTGACAGATATTGCAAGCCCAGTCAATGCGTGAACTGCCATCAACACGCGTCTCTGGCCCTTGACGTTTTATCCCAAGTGCGACTATGACGGGATAAATCTGTCATGCAGCTTTACAGAAATTTGTGACCTGTGATGTCCGCACTGATCGATGGCAAAGAGCCGTCTCGGAACCCCAGGCGCCAAGACTGCAGCGTGAACAGCGAATTCTAGGGAGGAGTGCTGTCAATGGAATCAACAAGAACCACACGGGCCGAACGCGAGGTATTTGTCGAGGAAGACCTCGGATACCATAAGGCGCTCAAGCCGAGGCAGATCCAGATGATCGCCATCGGTGGGGCGATTGGCACCGGACTCTTCCTCGGCGCGGGCGGGCGCCTGGCGCAAGCCGGTCCCGCACTCGTATTTGTCTATGCGCTCTGCGGCTTCTTTGCATTCTTGGTGCTGCGTGCGCTCGGCGAACTGATCATGCATCGCCCCAGCTCAGGCTCCTTCGTTTCTTATGCACGCGAGTTCTACGGGGAGAAAATGGCGTTCGCCGCCGGATGGATGTATTGGCTGAACTGGGCGATGACATCGGTGGCCGACGTGACCGCCGTCGCTCTCTACATGAATTTCTTCAAGCATTATGTTCCCTGGCTGGCAGGGGTCGATCAATGGGTGTTCGCTTTGACGGCGCTGATGATCGTCCTGGCCATGAACCTCTTATCGGTCAAGGTATTCGGAGAGCTGGAATTCTGGTTCAGCTTGATCAAGGTTCTGTCCCTTCTGACCTTCCTCGGTGTCGGCATTTATTTTGTCATGTTCGGCGCTCCCATCGATGGGCAGTCCGCTGGGTTCAGCATCATCGCCGACAACGGGGGCCTCTTCCCGAACGGGGTTCTGCCCGCGTTTGTCATTATTCAAGGTGTCGTGTTTGCCTATGCCTCGATCGAATTGATCGGAACCGCGGCCGGCGAAACGGCCGACCCTCGCACGGTCATGCCCCGCGCGATCCGCACCGTCGTTACCCGCCTCGTCGTCTTTTACGTGGGCTCGGTGCTGCTGTTTTCGCTTCTCTTGCCCTATACGGCATACAAGTCCGGCGAAAGCCCGTTCGTAACATTCTTCGGCTCCATCGGTGTCGAGGGTGCCGACGTCATCATGAATCTTGTCGTGCTGACTGCAGTGCTCTCCTCGCTCAATGCCGGCCTCTATTCTACCGGACGCATTCTCCATTCGATGGCTGTGTCCGGATCTGCTCCTGCAGCGCTGGCGAAGATGAACAAGGCGGGCGTACCTTATGGAGGCATCGCCGTGACCGCCGTCGTCACCGTTCTCGGCGTCGCCATGAATGCGGTCGTGCCTGCCTCGGCCTTCGAGATCGCCCTCAATCTTTCTGCCTTGGGTATCATCAGCGCGTGGGGTGTCATCGTGCTTTGCCAGCTCAAGCTCTGGCATCTTTCCCGCCGGGGCGAACTGAAGCGGCCCGACTTTCGTATGTTCGGCGCTCCCTATACCGGCATCCTGACGCTAGCATTCCTTTTCGGTGTCTTGGTGCTGATGGCCTTCGACTATCCGGTCGGCACATGGACGATCGCCTCGCTTGCGATCATCGGTCCAGCGCTGATCCTCGGATGGTATTTGCTGCGCGCGCGCATCCAGGGCCTCGCCATCGACCGTGCCGCCGGGGCAGCAGCCTCGGGCGGGGGAGGACGCCCTTGAACGTGAGACGACCCTACCCATCGGTGGCCGTGATAGCCACCGGCGGGACCATCGCAAGCCGGCGTGGTCCCGACGGCGCGAGCACGCCAACCCTTACGGGAGGGGATCTGCTCACGCTGCTGCCGCAGGCCGGCACTCGGTTGCAAACCATCGACCTGATGTCGAAAGACTCTGCCAGTCTGACATTGGCCGATATGCAACGCATCAGTGACGCCGTGGGGCTGCAGCTGAAGGACCCAACCGTTGTTGGCGTTGTGGTCCTGCACGGCACCGATGCGATGGAGGAGACGGCGCTGCTCGTGCACCTGCAGCACACAAGCAGCAAGCCCGTCATCCTCACCGGCGCACAGTTTACAGCTGATCATCCAAAGGCGGACGGGCCTGCAAACCTTGCCTTGGCGGTCGAAGCCGCCACGGACCAGCGCCTTGCCGGACGAGGTGTTTTCGTGTCCTTCGGCGGCAGGCTCCTGCCGGCCTGGGGGATATACAAGCACAGCGCCGATGATCCGGACGCATTCCGATCGGCAAGGCATCCGGCCCTCATCGAGAGCCCGCGCCTGTCCAAGCCCATATCCGCTATCCGCGTCGATATCGTCGCTGTCTACCCCGGCTGTGACGCCGCGCACATCCATGCAAGCCTCGACGCCCGTGCCAATGGCATCATCCTCGCCGCCCTCGGCTCTGGCAACGCCAACACCGCCATTATTAAGGCCGTCAGGCGCTGCACGGAGAGGGGGGTTCCTGTCGTTGTCTCCAGCAGGGTGCCCGACGGGCTATTGACACCGAGCTACGGCGGCGGCGGCGGCGGGCACGATCTTGCCAACGCCGGTGCGATCCATTCGTCCACACTGAGACCCGGCCAGGCGCGCATCCTTCTTGCGGCGCTCGTCGCCGCCGGCAGCCCGTTCTCTTCAATCGCCAGCGCCTTCGGTGACTGAAAAGACCCTTGCGACACACCTGCGCTCGAGGGCAGATCAGTGTGGCGGAAAACACGTCCCGCCAACACGGGTCGCGAGTTCAGACCATGCCGCCATTGGCGCGCAGGACCTGCCCATTGATCCAGGCGCCGTCCGGACCGACGAGGAAGGCGACCGCGGCGGCGATATCTTCCGGTGTGCCGAGACGTTCAAGCGGGTTCATTTTCGCCATGCGGGTGATCAGCTCGTCCGATTTGCCGTTGAGGAAGAGTTCGGTGGCCGTCGGGCCGGGGGCGACCGCGTTGACGGTGATCGATCGGCCGCGCAGTTCCTTCGACAGGATGGCGGTCAGCGTTTCGACGGCGGCTTTCGTTGCCGCGTAGACGCCGTAGGTTTCGAGCTTCAGACCGACGACGCTGGTCGAGAAATTGACGATCCGGCCGCCGTCGCGTAGCCGCTTTGCGGCCTCCCGCAACGTGTTGAACGTGCCTTTCAGGTTGATGGCGACCTGGCGGTCGAATACGGCGTCCGAGCTTTCGGCGACCGGCGCGAGTGTCATGATACCGGCGTTGTTGACGAGGACATCGACACCGCCGAAGGCAGCAGCGGCTGCGTCGAACATGCGGCGGACGGCGTCAGCATCACTGACGTCGGCTTTCGCGGTGAGCGCGCGACCGCCCTTGTCTTCGATCTTTCTGGCCAATGCGTCGGCTGGAGCGGCATCGCCGGAGTAATTGATGACGACGGTGAAGCCGTCCGTGGCGAGGCGTTCGGCGATGGCGGCGCCGATGCCGCGGGAGGCCCCGGTGATGATCGCGACCTTGGTGTTGCCGTGGGACATTTTCATTCTCCTGAGGTGTTCTGCGCCGCAGCGCGGTTTCGATGAGGTGAAGATGCCCCTTTCCTTGCTGCGGATAATCAGCCATTATTCGGCATCACTATTCGGCAATTGCGAACAATCATCATGGACAGATTTGAGGCAATGCGGGTCTTTACGCGCGTGGTGGATCGGCGCAGCTTCACGCTGGCCGCCGAGGACACAGGGCTTCCGCGCTCCACGGTGACCGACGCCGTCAAGCAACTGGAGGCGCGGCTCGGGGTGCGCCTGCTGCAGCGGACGACCCGGCATGTGAGCCCGACACTGGACGGCGAGGCCTATTACCGACGGTGCCTGACCATTCTATCCGATATCGAGGATGCGGAGGGGGCCTTTGCCGGCGCCAAACCGAAGGGCCTGCTGCGCGTAGATGTGCATGGCCGGCTGGCCCGGCATTTCCTGCTCCCGGGTTTACCCGCTTTCTTTCGCGAATATCCGGATATTCAGCTCTATATGAGCGAGGGCGACAGGCTGGTCGACCTGGTCCGTGAAGGAATCGACTGCGTGCTGCGCGTTGGCGACCTGCAGGATAGCGACATGATCGCACGACGTGTCGCGCTCTTGGACGAGGTGACCTGCGTCTCGCCGGAATACATCGCCCGCTTCGGCGTACCGCAGAGCCTGGACGATCTTTCCGGCCACCAGATGATCGGCTTCTGGTCGACGGCAATCGGCGGGCTGCTGCCACTGGAGTTCACGGTGGCCGACGGAATCCGCCACATCTCCCTTCCGTCAACCGTGTCGGTCAACGGCGCCGATACGCTGGCAGCGGCGGCGCGGCTGGGGCTCGGGATCATGCAGGCGCCGCGCTATGCGCTGGAGGACGACCTGAAAAACGGCGCGCTCGTTGCGATCCTGCCGGACAATCCGCCGAGCCGCACACCGGTCTCGCTGCTCTATCCGCGTAGCCGCCAGCTGTCGCCGCGCGTGCGTGTCTTCATCGACTGGCTTTCCCGAGAATTCATCGCCCGGCAGGACGGAAAATAAAAATAATCCCGGATCGAGGGTTGCCTTTCGGGCTGCCGCTACCCACATCCGCGCCTCCAGCCGCATCGTCCAGATTCTGGACGCGTCCCATGCATGTGTTTCGACCTCGCTGCTTGCCTCATTCCGTTTCGGATTGCGGGCCTGTGCGTTAGAGGTGCAACATGCGTGAGTATCAGGATTATCGACATGAACGCACACGATATCGCCGAGATTTCCGCCTGGTTGACGACGCAGGGGATCAAGGGCACCGACGAGATGGATATCGTCAACGGCTTCTGTCAGCGCGCCCGGGCCGCCGGCATGCGGCTCGACCGCGCTCTCGCGCTGATCGACACGCTGCACCCCGTCTATGAAGGGCGAGCCTTCCAGTGGGACAGCCAGGAACCAGTAAGGACGGCATTCGAATATGGGCCGACCAATGAGGGCGTTTCGGCGGAAAACTGGGAGCGCTCGGCCTTTCACTATATGCGCGAAAACAACAAGAGCGAGGTCCGCCGCCGCCTCGGCTTTGGCGATCCCCTCGATTTCTTCACGCTCGATACGCTCCTGGCTGCCGGCCACAAGGACTATATCGCGATGATCCACCGGTTCGCCAAGGACAGCCATATCGGCGACATGGACTGTTTCTACTCGCACTGGACGACGATGGATGAGGGCGGCTTTCGCGACGAGGACCTTTCGGTACTGCGGCAATTGGTGCCGGTGCTCGCACTGGCAATCAAGTCGGGCTCGTTGACCCGCATCTCGCGCACGATTGCCGAAGTCTATCTCGGCGAGGACGCCGCCAGGCAGGTGCTTGAGGGCCGCATATCGCGCGGCAAGGCCGAGCGGATTTCAGCGGTGCTGTGGTTCTCCGACCTGCAGAACTACACCCGCATTTCCGACAACCTGCCGCCGGACGAGATCATTCCCTTTCTCAACGACTATGCCGACGCGGTCATATCCTCGATCCATGAGGCGGGCGGCAACGTGCTCAAGTTGATCGGCGATGGCACCCTGGCAATCTTCAAGGCCGAGGAACGCGAGGACGCCTGTACCCGTGCACTGCTTGCCGAGCAGCTCCTGCGGGAAAAGCTGAAAGGCTTGAACGAGCAGCGGCGGCAAGAGGGCCGGCCGGTCACCGAGGTCTATCTCGGGCTTCACATCGGGGATGTCTTCTACGGCAATATCGGCTCCAGCGACCGGCTGGACTTCACCGTCATCGGCCCGGCCGTCAACGAGGTCAGCCGCATCGCTTCGATGTGCCGCTTCGTCGATCGCAGCGTCATCATGTCCTCGCAGTTCGTCGCCGCGGCGCCGCCGCCGCGCAATGCCGAGGTGGTCTCGATCGGCCGCTATGCACTGCGCGGCGTCAAGCGGGCGCAGGAGCTGTTTACGCTGATGCCGTTGGAGAAGGGGGAAGAGTGACGGCCGATGCGGTCAGACCTTCCGGCCTTCCTCGTTGAAGAAATGCAGGTTTGCCACGGGAAGCCGGACGGCGACCTCGCCGTGCATGCCGAGGAAGCGGCGGTCCAGCGTGAAGGCCTTGAAGGCGACAGGGCCAAGCTTCAGGTGGACGATGATGCCGAAGCCGGTGGGTTCGACGAGATCGACGGTTGCCTTCAGCACATCCGGGCCTTCGGCGCCGAGCACCACATGTTCCGGCCGGATGCCGAGCGTGGCGCGGCTGCCGTCGGCGAGATTGGCGGTGCTGCCGAGCGGTAGGACGACGCCACCCGTGAGAGCAAAGTTCGCGGTTTCGCCGCTTGCCATGTAGCGGCCTTCGAAGAAATTCATGCCGGGCGAGCCGATGAAACCGGCAACGAACAGATTGGCCGGTTTGTCGTAGAGTTCGAGCGGGCTGCCGACCTGCTGGATGATGCCGCCATGCATGGCAACGATCCGGTCGGCGAGCGTCATCGCCTCGATCTGGTCGTGAGTGACGTAGATCGACGTGGCGCCGAGATCCTGGTGTAGTTTCTTGATTTCGGCGCGCATCTGCTCGCGCAGGCGGGCGTCGAGGTTGGAGAGCGGTTCGTCGAACAGGAAGGCCTTTGGCTGGCGCACGATGGCGCGGCCCATGGCGACACGCTGGCGCTGGCCACCGGAGAGCGCCTTGGGGCGCCGCTCCATCAGTGGATCGAGGCCGAGTTTGCTGGCGGCGCCGGCCACGACGGAAGCGATCTTGTCCTTGGCCGTTTTTCTCAGACGCAGGCTGTAGCTCATGTTCTTCGCAACGCTCATATGCGGATAGAGCGCATAGGACTGAAACACCATGGCGATGTCGCGATCCTTCGGAGCGAGATCGTTGACACGTTTTCCGGCGATGCGGATTTCGCCTTCAGTGACGGCTTCCAGCCCGGCAATCATGCGCAGGAGCGTGGACTTGCCGCAGCCGGAGGGGCCGACGAGGACGACGAACTCGCCGTCCTTGATCTCGAGATCGACGCCATGCAGTACCGGATGGATGCCATAGGACTTCTGGACGTGGGCGATATCGATGGATGCCATGGGATCAGCCTTTCACGGCGCCGGCCGTCAGGCCCTGCACGAGATAACGTTGGATCAACAGGAAGAACAGGCAGGCGGGGATGAGCGCCAGCACGCCGGCCGCCATCATCTGCCCGAAGTCGACCGAGAATTTCGACACGAACGAGAGAAGCCCGACCGGGAAGGTCGCCGCGTCGTTACCGGAAATCAGCATCAGCGAGAACAGAAGCTCACTCCAGGCGGCTGTGAAGACGAACCCCAGCGTCGCGGCGATGCCCGGCAGCGTCAGCGGCAGGATGATCTGGCGGAAGGCGACGAACTGCGTGGCGCCGTCGATCATCGCGGCCTCTTCAAGATCCTTCGGGATGCCGTCGAAGAAGGACTGCATCAGGAACGTAGCGAAGGGGACGTTGAAGGCGGTGTAGACGATCACCAGGCCGGTCAGGCTGTTGGTGAGGCCGAGCGGCGAGAGGATCTTGAAGATCGGCGCCACCAGCATGACCAGTGGGAACATCTGGGTGAGCAGCATCAGTGTCACGATCCAGTACTTGCCGCGGAAATTGAAGCGCGACATGGCATAGCCGGCAAGCGAGGCAAGCGCGGTGACGATGATGGCAGTGGAACCCGAGACGATCAGGCTGTTCTTGAAGAAGGTGGGAAATTCGCTGTGGCGCAGCACGAATTCGAAATGTTCGAAGCTCGTCTGCGACGGCCACATCCTGATGCCTTCGGAATAGAGCAGATTGTTCGGCGTCACCGAGACCTTCAGCAACCAGTAAAGCGGGAAGAGCGCGAAGGCGACATAGGCGAGAATGGCCAGGCGATGGGCGAGGGTGGAGAGGATGCGCTTGCCGATCATGGTCTCAATCCTTGCTCACGAGCCATTGCCGCAGCACGACGATCAGCAGCGAATAGGTGATCAGGAGTACCAGCAGCACCAGCGCTATGGCCGAGGCATAGCCGAAATCGAGCCGCTTGAAGGCCTGGGTGAAGATGTAGCTGGCGACGATCTGGCTGCGATCGGCCGGCCCGCCGTTGGTCATGACGATGATCAGGTCGGCGAAGTTGGAGATCCAGACGGTGCGCAAAAGAACGGTGATGGCAATCGTCGGGGCGAGGAACGGCAGCGTGATCGAGATGAAGCGCTGCACCGGTCCCGCGCCGTCGATGCTCGCCGCCTCATAGAGATCGCGCGGGATGGCCTGGAGGGCCGCAAGCAGGGTGATTGCGAAGAACGGGATGCCCCACCAGACATTGGCGATGATCGGCCCCCACATCGAAAGCTGCGGGTCGGACAGGATATTGGCCGGCTCGCTCATCAGGCCGAGCGCATAGGCCCAATGGGGCAGGGGGCCGACGACGGGGTTGAACAGCCATGACCAGTTGAGACCGGCGAGGAAACTCGGGACGGCCCAGGGCAGGAAGACCAGCGCCTGCACGATGGCGCGACCATGGAAGGGCTTGTCGAGCAGAAGTGCGAGGAAAAGGCCGAAGACAAACTGCAAGAGGACGGACCAGCCTGTCCACCAAAGCGTGTTGCGCAGCGCCCGGTAGAAATTTTCGTCCTGTGACAGCACCTTGAAATGGTCAAGACCGATGAAGCCGCCGGAGAAGGGATTGAGCAGCTGGATATCGCGAAAGGCATAGGAAATGCCGAGCACCAGCGGCACCAGCATCACGGCGACGATCAGGATCAGCGCGGGTGCGCTATAGAGATAGGGCGCGGAAGCATCGGCAAGGCGCTGTGTCAGCGGCCGCTGGTCCCTGCGAGAGCCGCGATCGCGGGCTGCAAGTGAATCCATCGTCAGATATATCCGTTTCGCGGCGTGCCGGGGGCAGGCCGTGTTCCACTCAATGAACCGCAGGTAGCAGCCCGGGCTGCCACCTGCGGCGAGGCCTATTTGCTCGCGAGAAACTTCTGTTGAGCCTTGGTCATGTAGTCAGCCCATTGCTTGGCCATCTCTTCAGGCGTGATGTCGCCGAGCATCGCTTCCTGGCTGGTCTTGATCGCCATCGAATCCTTGAAGAAGGCAAACTCTTCCAGGTAGGTCGGCATGACGGTCGGAACCGCGTCCTTGTCGGCCAGTTCCTCGAACCAGCCCTTGAACTGCTCGCTGGCATAGAAGGGGTCCTTCTCGGCGGCTTTCAGGGCAGGCAGGGCGCCGATGCGCTTGTTCCACTCGATGTTGCCTTCAGGCCCCTCGAGCGTTGCGATCAGCTTCCAGGCAAGGTCCTTGTTGGCACTCGCCGACATCATCGACCAGCCGGCGTAGCCGATGGTCGGGAAAGTCTTGCCGGACGGGCCCTTCGGCATGGTGGTGACGCCGTAATCGGCCGGGTTCATGCGCTCGCTGATGGCGATCAGAGCATCCGGGTCCTGGTCGAGCATGGCGCAGGTGCCGGTGTAGAATCCGGAGACGATCTCGTTAAAGCCCCAGTTGACGCTGTCCTTCGGCGCGTAGCCGTTCTTGTAGAGATCCGTCAGCCAGGTGAAGCCCTTCACCCAGCCTTCCTCGCTGAACTTCGAGGTGCCGTCCTCGTTGAAGTACGTATTGTCGCCGGCCATGGTGGCGCCGAACATCATCCAGCCGTTCAGACCGCCCGGACCGCCGCGCATGCAATAGGCATATTTGCCCGGCAGCTTCTTGATCTTCTCGGCGGCGGCGACGAACTCGTCCAATGTCTTCGGCGGGCCTTCGACGCCGGCTTCGGCCAGGATCTTCTTGTTGTAGAACATGGCGCGCAGATAGAAGCCGTAGGGCAGCATATAGGCCGTATCCTTGACGTCGCGGCCGAGTTCAAGCGCGCGATCCGTCAGGCCGGGCGTGTGCTCCCAGTCCTTGAGGTAAGGCTCCAGGCTTTCAAGCATGCCGTTGTTGGCATAGAGCGACAGCCAGGTGTCGGGCATTTCCATCACATCCGGAATTTCACCGGCCGAGACCATCGTGGCGAACTTCTGGAAGGCTTCGCCCCAGGGCAGCGAGATGACCTCGACCGTCGTGCCGGGGTTGGCGGCTTCGAACTTGGCGACGATCGATTTCAGCGTTTCGGTGCGTTCCGGGCTGGTGATGACTTCCACCAGTTTCAGCTTCGTATCGGCAAGGGCAGTGCCTGCCATCAGAGAGGCGAACAGTGTCGCCGCAATCAGTTTCCTCATTTCGTTTCCCCTTGTTGTTGGGTGGTTGCCTGCTGCGTCAGCCTGACGAAGCAGCGCCGATCGCTGCTTCGAGATCGCTCCAGAGGGCCTCCGTTCCCTCCAGGCCGACATGGAGCCGTACCGACCGCGGACTGATGCCGAAGGCGACCGCGGAATTGGGTTGTGCTTTCTGCGCCAGAACGACATTGCCCGGCACGATCAGGCTTTCGTGGCCGCCCCAGCTCACGCCCAGCTTGAACAGCTTCAGATGATCCGAGAATGCGCGGACATCGACGCCGTCCTTGAAGATGAAGGAAAACAGGCCGGACGTGCCCGAAAGGCCGTTTGGCAGCTGGTTTGCGAGGCCAGGGTAACAGACGGCCTCGACCGCCTCATGGGCCTGCAGACGCCTTGCAATGGAAAGGGCAGACTGTTCATGCGCCTTCATACGGATCGGTAGCGTTCGCATACCCCGGATCAGGAGCCAGGCATCGAAGGGTGACAGCTTGCCGCCGAGATAGGGATAGGCTTCGGAGCGGACGCGGCCGATCAGTTCTTTCGATCCGGCGACGACACCGGCGACAACGTCGCTGTGGCCGCCGAGATATTTGGAGGCCGAATGGATGACCAGGTCGACGCCGAGCGAGATCGGCTGCTGGAAGATCGGACTTGCCCAGCTGTTGTCGATGGTGGTGATGACGCCGTGGCGCCTGGCAAGCGCTGCAAGGGCCGCGATGTCATGGGTTTCCATGATCCAGCTCGTTGGACTTTCCAGATAGAGAAGTTTCGCGCCGGGCAGCGCCCTGGCCACTTCCTCCTCGTCGCGGCCATCGACATAGGTGACTTCGATGCGCATGCGCTTAAACAGTGTGCCGAACAGGCGGAAGGCGTCGGGATAAAGATGCCTGACGGCGACGATGCGGTCGCCCGGTTCGACGAAGGAAAGGACCGTGGAGGAGATGGCCGACATGCCGCTGGCAAAGCCGATCGCGTCTTCAGCGCCTTCAAGTTTGGCCAGCATCTCCTCGAACATCCGCACCGTCGGATTGAGGCCGCGGGTATAGATCGGCCGGATCTTCTCTCCGCGATAGGAGGCGATCATGTCGTCATAGTCGGTGAAGGTGAACAGCGAGGTCTGCACGATCGGTGGTACGACGGCGTCATAGGCGTTGCTCTCGTCATGGGCGACGATGAGGGAGGCATCTTCGAACGGATCGAACCCGTTGCTCATTTGGACATTTCCTTGATGTCTTCCTCGACGATGGCGAGGATTTTCAGTGTTTCGGTGCGCGCCGCTTCCGGGTCCTGAGCGGCAATAGCGTTGAAGAGCGTCCGGTGGAACGGGAAGGACCGGCGAGCGAAGTCCGGCCGGTCGAAGGGCTTTTCCCAGAAACGCTCGAAAGCCTCGCGCATCTGTTCGAGCAATTGCTTGAACAACGGGTTGTGGGTGGCATCGTAGATGGCGAGGTGAAAGGCGAGGTCTTCAGGGCCGGACGTGCCCTTGGAGAGATGCACCCGTTCCATCTCGTTCAGCTTTTCCTCGATGGTCTTCAGATCGTGCGATGTGCGCCTGCGGGCCGCGACCATGCCAGCCTCGGCCTCGATGCCGCGGCGAACCTCCAGCGTCTTCAACAGCGCGTCGCGCAGATGTGTGGTTTCCAGCGACAACGGCATGTGGATGGTGGCACCGGAAATCGGTTTCAGCAGGTAAGTGCCGCTGCCCTTGCGGGCTTCGACGACGCCGAGCGCCTGAAAATGACGGATGGCTTCGCGAATCGTCGAGCGGCCGACGGCAAGCGCGGCCATCAGCTCCCGCTCGGCCGGAAGCCGGTCGCCGGGAACGAGATTGGAGCGCTGGATGTAGTCGGCTAGAGCAGCCGTCACCTGCTGGGCCCGATCCACCGGCGGCAGGGGCCTGAGGGCCGCTCTTGCATCCTTGTGCTTCATCGTCCGCTTCAATCAAAATTGGTCTGACATCTGAGCAATAATGCAAATCAAGCGAGGCGCGTCAAGGGCGTAATTCTTCGGTGCCCGGCGTCGAAGAACATCAGTCGTCCATCGTCGAAATGGCGGCGTGTCCTCGGATGAGGTAAGCTGTGCGGATGCAATTCCCGCATCGACTCGGCGTGTGTCCGCGCTCGAAAAGGCAGGTGGGAGATGTTGTTCGCAAACCGAAAGGACGCAGGTCGGAGGCTGGCGGTCGCCTTGGCCGACTACCGCGTGAAAAGCCCGGTCATCGTTGCGCTCCCACGTGGCGGTGTGATTGTCGCAGCAGAAATTGCCAGCGCGCTCGACGCCCCGCTGGATCTCCTGTTCGTGCAGAAGATCGGCGTGCCGTTCCAGCCGGAACTGGCGATGGGGGCGATCGTCGATGGAGCAGAACCGACGATCGTTCGCAACGAAAGCGTGATCCGGCACGCCGGAATCCGCGAGAAGGAGTTTTCCGCGATCTGCGCGTCGGAGCAGGCGGAGATCGAACGCAGGCGGCGGTGTTATCTCGGCGATCGCGGCAATGTCCCCCTTGCCGGGCGCGTGGTCATCGTCGTCGACGACGGCATCGCCACAGGTTCCACCGTCAAGGCGGCGATCAAGGCCATTCGAAGACAGGAGCCGCAGGAACTGGTGCTGGCGGTTCCGGTCGCGCCGACAGAGACCCTTGAAGAGCTGGAAAGCCATGTCGATGCGCTCATCTGCCTCGAAACGCCGCCAGTCTTCTATGCCGTCGGCCATTTTTTCAACGAGTTCCCTCAGGTGAGCGATGCGGAAGTCATCGCCGTGCTGGCTGCCGCCCCGCAAGATGAGCCGCCGGATCCTGAGCCCCCCTCTCAAAAGGAATGAGCCGATCGGGCTTTTCAGGCCAATTCTTCGGCAGTTGCAAGGCTTGCGGGAACGCTACTGGCCGATAGTATGTCGGCGCGTGACGGCGAGCGTTCTCCACCGACGTCTCAAACGATAGATTCGGAGCGAAGCAATCATGAACATCCAAGGCCCCGGGCGGCATGAAGCCCTGTCGCCGGAGATCGCCATCACACCGGACGAGGCGCGGGCGATGCTTTCGCTCAAGGGCGGCGACCGGGTGGCCGTCTGATGGTGGGAGCTTCAACCCCATTGCCGCAGGTCCGCCTCGCCGTCGCCGAGGACGCGGCGCTGATCCATGCCGGCCTGCTGGCGATTGCCAGGCATCTCGGCTCTGGAGCGAAGGTCACCTCGGCGCCGGACGACATCCGCAAGCACGGCTTCGGGGCGCAGCCGGTCTTTACCGTGCTGATCGCAGAAATCGAGGGAGTGTTTGCTGGCATGAGCCTGTTTTTCCCAAGTTTTTCTACATGGCGCGGGCAAATGGGCGCTTATATTCAGGACATCGTCGTCGAAGAACGGTTTCGCGGGGCAGGCGTCGGCGTGGCGCTCTTGCGCCATACGGCAGCGCATGTTCGAGCGCGCGGTGGTACATACTTGCGCTTGTCCGTCGACGCGAAGAACGTCTCGGCACAAAATTTTTATGAACGGATGGGGCTTGCCTGGTCACAGGACGAGCGCATCCATGCGGCTTATGGCGACGCCTTCGAAGTGCTTGCCGGCCTGCACGAGAGCGGGGTTTGAGGGGAAAACATGAAATCCTTCTGTGCGGATGAACAAAGGAAGCATGATCCGAAGATGTTCCTGTCCAGCGGTGCGGCGCGGCCCAATCCGGAAAAGCCGGCGCGCATCGAGCGTCTGCTTGCCGGTGCCAAGGCTGCGGGCTGCGAGATCGTCCGGCCGCGTGATCATGGTCTGAAGCCGATCGCGGCCATCCACACGCCCGAATATATCGAGTTCCTGGAGAACATTTTCCTGCGCTGGCAGCGGATCGAAGGCGCTTCGGACGAGGTGATCCCGAACATTCATCCGCGAGCGAGGACCGGCCGCTATCCGGCTTCTGCCGTCGGCCAGGCTGGCTATCACATGGCCGACACGGCCTGCCCCATTTCGGCTGATACCTGGGGCAGTGCCTGCTGGAGTGCCTGGAGTGCGGTCGAGGCGGCGGAAGTGGTACTGGCCGGCGAGCGTGCAGCCTATGCGCTTTGCCGCCCGCCCGGCCACCACGCCTTTACTGATGTCGCCGGCGGCTTCTGCTTCCTCAACAATGCGGCAATTGCTGCACAGCACCTGCTGAAATCGTCAAAACGGGTCGCCATCCTCGACGTCGACTTGCATCACGGCAACGGCACGCAGGGGATTTTCTACAGTCGCAACGACGTGCTGACGGTCTCGCTGCACGTTGATCCCGTGCGCTTCTACCCCTTCTTCTGGGGCAATGCCGACGAGCGTGGCGAAGGCGACGGGCTCGGCTATAATTTCAATCTGCCATTACCGCTCAAGACAACGGATGCAGGGTTTCTTGCGGCGCTCGAGGTCGCCAACCGCCGCATCGAGGCCTATTCGCCCGATGCCCTTGTCGTCGCCCTCGGCCTCGATGCTTTCGAAGGTGATCCGTTCGGCGGACTGTCTGTTTCCACACCCGGATTTGCCCGGATCGCCGAGGCAATCAGCGGTCTCGGCTTGCCGACGGTGATCGTCCAGGAAGGGGGTTACCTTTGCGACGCGCTAAGCGCCAACCTAACGTCGTTCCTAACGGGATTTATCCATTGATGAAAGGCGTGTTCGCCGCTGATACGGGATGTTCTATAACTGAGTAGTGACACGCCAGGGCCGTCGCGACGACTAGATGGTCCCAAGTCGCGAAGCTCCAATCGTCGATGCGCGTCGTTCTCACTTCCTAATCACTTCAAGCACTTTACGCAAAACCACGTATAAGCGTTTGCAAAAACGATACATTCATTGTGGTCTGGTGAAGGCCAGCGCAGGCCAGCCTGTCCCATTTGCCCGTTTTCCGTATGTCGTTCCATCGGTCGTAGTTTCTGATCGAACGCCAGCAGGGGACGTTCGGCAGGCTTTCGCGGAGTTCCCTGGAAAGGTCAGCCAGCTGGGTAGTATTCTGGAGATTCGGCGGAGCGCTTGGTTTGTCGCATAGGTGTTTGTTGACTCTGCAGTTCACTCAGCCGAAAACAAGCGCTGGCTAGAGAGGGAGCTGTTGATGGCTGACGAAAAGAACATGGAATCCACTGATGCGGTTGTGGTGGCGGATGCCGAGGTGAAAACGCCTACGGCCAAGAAGCAGCGATCGCCGCGGAGTCTGAAAACCACTGCTGAACCGGTTCGCGCTGCATCAAAGGCAACTGCCGCAAAGGTGCCGATCGCCAAGCCCAGGAGGTATGGCGAACAAGAAAGAAACGAGAAGCTCAAGCTGATTGAGACGCAAACCAGCGAAGGAACAAGCACGCTCAAGGACGCCATCAAGAGCGCCGGCATATCGGAGCAAACCTACTATCAGTGGAAACGGACCGCAAAGCCCGTTGATACAAAAGGAGACAAGCGCCTCCCAGCGGGTGATGAACTGGCAGATCTTGTTCAACTCGAAGAAGAGAACCAAAGGCTTCGCAAGCTGCTGGCGGACAAGTTGCGTGCGGAAAATTCCGACCTGCGCAAGCGGCTCGGGCTCGCGGAATAAACAGAGGCGCCGCTGGCGGGCAAATCATCTTCTCCGTTGGCGGCTCGCCTGGCGCGGACCCGAAACTTGGCGCTTGCCTTCTACCTGTTGAGGAACAATCGAAAGCGCGAGCATTTTTTGGCGGATGGTTCATGATAGCCACGGCAGGTGTGTGGTCGTCTGCGCGAAGGGCCGTCGTCGCTTGATGCTGGCTGGTTGAAGACCGTCGCAAGGAGATGTATGGGTCCACACGAAAGGCAGTGGCGCCGGTTGGCGCGAGCTTTTGCCAGTTGCTAAAGGTTGCAAATATGAAAACGCCACAACGGAATTTCGTTGTTGAATATAAGTCGGGGCGACGGCTGCCAAAGGTCCAGACGAACTCAATTTGGGGTAGTACAGACCTCAAGGCCTTGGCTCGCGAGGTGGAAAATAAGGCGCCGCATCTGTTCCAATCGAATGAAGCGGTTGGCAGGCTGGACGAAGCTCGGGATTTGCCACCTGATCCGCATCCTGCCAGTGGAGACGGACGTAATGCCGACGGCGCGCAAGCAACAATACCATTGGCCTACAGCGCGGCGCGTGAGCCAGAGAAGCAGCATGATGCCGTACTGCCGGGTGCCGAGCCGGTTGTGCGAGCGCAGGAAAGCCATCCAGTCGTGCCGCAGCGGCGACGAGCATCAAGAGGTGGTGCTCGAAGGCACGCCGAGCCTTCTCCTGTTCGCGTGGTCGCGAACGTTGCGATCGGTATGGACGAGGAGGGCAGCCAGCAATCCCTTAAAGCTCCGGATCCGGATTGCGTCGACGGCCTAACCGCTCTTGATGCTGAAAACAAGCGGCTGAAGAGGCTCCTGGCTGAACAGCTTCGGGCCGAGAACTTTCAGCTCAGGAAGATGCTTGAGCGGTTTGGTGTTACCTGAGATCAATTCGACCGCACCTACGGCCATCGCGACATAACGATCGTTGAGAGCAGCTGCACCGAAACCCACGGCATCCCGGCGCACGAGATCGTGCCTTCAAGTGATCGAACCGGATTTAGGAGCCGATAGGGCAGACTGTTTCCTCGCGATGGACATGACCCAGGTGTGGAACTCTCTGCCGTAGGGTTTCTCAAGCGCCGCGCGATCCCAAGCGAGATAATAGCTTTCCGGCAAGGGAAGACGAATGTCGTAAGGCACGACAAGTGTACCTGCGTTGAGCTCATCCTCGATCATCGACATCTGTCCCAGGACAAAACCGTGGCCGTTCACCGCTGCATCGATTGCGCTGCTGGATAACGCGAAAAAAAGACCAGAAAGTTTGTCTTTACAGGCGGCGCCGACGAGCTCTGCCCATTCGCTCCATTGCGGGGGGCGGCGGTAGTGTGGTTCCCATTCAATGTTTAACAAAGGAAACGTTAGAATGTCACCAGGGGCATTCAGTTTGTGCATTCCGAGCAGCCGTGGCGAACATGCTGGAACCACCCAGTCCGTATAAAGCGCTGCGAAGTGAGTGTGGACCTCCGCCCTTTTGCCATAAGTGATACGGAAGTCACTTTGGCCGTTGGCCATCTTCGGTTCATCGTCTTTTCCTATGATCCTGACATTTGCATCGGGATAGAGGGCCTGCCATTCAAAGATTTTTCGCCCGATCCATTTATTGACGACTGAACTTAGGGCGGTGAGGACGATGCCAGTCTGGTTGCGAGCGCGCTCCAAGACATCGACGGAATGACTTAATTGAGTGAAGCCCTTGGCAATCTCTTTGTAAAAAATCACGCCCCATGACGTCAGTTCCACGCGTCGGCCAATGCGTTCCAGCAGCGTGACCCCCAGACAGTCTTCCAGCTTTCGCACCTGCTGACTAACGGCACTCGGCGTTACGCCCAACTCTTTTGCTGCAGTGGTCATCGTTCCGCAGCGACCAACGGCTTCAAATGCTTGCAGGGCGTGAAGTGGGGGCATGGTCAACGTTCAGGATCTCCTTTTGAACCGTATTGTTTAGATTATCTAAACAAGAACGCAACAGGGAAGCGCTTGTGGGACGGCCCTCAACGAAAATACTCTCCTCCTCGAGCAAGGATAGGAGAAGTCGATGTTTCTCAGGAATGCATGGTATGTTGCCACGTGGGACCATGAAATTGGCCGTGAACTCACACCAGTCACGATGCTTGGTGAAAACCTTGTCCTATACCGCCGGCAAGACGGAAAGATCGTTGCGCTGGAGGATGCCTGTCCCCATCGCAAACTCCCGCTGTCCATGGGGCGAATTAAGGGGGATGACGTTGAATGCGGCTATCATGGCCTGACGTTCGACTGTTCCGGCACTTGCACTCGTGTTCCTGGAGCAGAACGGATCCCTCACGTGGCGCGCGTTCGCTCCTATCCCGTCGAACAGCGATACGGTCTCGTCTGGGTCTGGATGGGACAGGCCGAGAAAGCCGATCCGGCAGACATCTTTCACGTCGAACACTTCGAGGACCCGGCTTGGGGTGTCAATCGCGGTGAGTCGATGACGCTCAACTGCAACTACCTCTACATGACCGACAATCTCCTTGACCCTTCCCATGTTGCCTGGGTGCATCAATCGTCGTTTGCCAGTGCTGCCTGTGAAGAGACGCCGTTAGAAACCACCGTTAAGAGCGATGGCGTCACGGTGTGGCGCTGGATGTTGGATTCGGATCCAGCGCCTTTCTATGCGCCATTCCTGCAGTTTTCCGGCAAATGCGATCGCAAGCAGCACTATGAAGTTCGATACCCAAGTAACGCGATCATCAAGGCGATTTTTGCGCCATCCGGCACCGGGGGAGAGGATCGAGGGCTGCCGCCCAATACTTTTCTGATGGACAGCTACAATTTCATGACGCCGGTGGATGAGAACCGCACGAAATATTACTGGTTTCAGATGCGGAACTTTGCACCTGATGACGCGGAAGTCTCAACGCGATTTGCTACATCCGTTCGTGGGGCGTTTGAAGAGGATCGGGTGGTGCTTGAAGCAGTGCATCACGGCATCGCCAATATGCAGACTCCCAATCTTGACCTCAAGATCGATGTTGGACCACTCCGGTTTCGCCGAAAGCTGGCACAGATGATTGACAACGAAAATGCCGATCTCGCCGCCGCTGCCGAATGAGCTCGAATGCCTAGTGGCGTCAGATACGTATTGGCCAATGCCAGCACGGCTTGCTGTCCCCAACCAGTGCTTACAGCAGCTCGAGAACGGGCAGCAAACGAACCGTGGAACAAAAAAATGGATGACGGGAACTTTCCATCATCTACTTGAGAGTGGGAGTGCTATCTCATGCGTCATATCCGGCAGCCTGAGCTCTATTCTGTTGGCTACAGTATACTTCGGCAGCGCTTCCTGGCTGCTGCTCGGCGAGCCGGCGCGGCGTTGTTTGAATATCAGCATCCGCTCCATGGCCCCGATGGCGAGCTGTTATCTACAGATGTCGCGTATCTTGGGGAGCGGGATGCTTCTAAAATGCTGGTCGTCATCTCGGGAACGCATGGCGTGGAGGGCCAATTCGGTTCGGCCTGCCAGGCCGAGTGGCTCTCAGCCAACTGTCCTTGGCAGCTGCCCAAAGACACCGCTGTACTGATGATCCACTTGATCAACCCCTGGGGAACTGCTTGGGGTAGGCGGGTCAACGAAGACAATGTCGATCTCAATAGAAACTTCATTGACTGGGAAAGCAGTGTCCCTCGCAATGAGAAGTATGCTGCACTTCACGAGGCGTTTGTCTGTCCCGAATGGATCGGGCCGAGACGCGACCACGCCGACGAGCTGTTTGCTCGCATGAAGAAGTCGCTGGGGGGGCATGCTGGAATTGCCTCCATCGTTGAAGCCGGGCAATACGAATTTCCCGATGGAATGTTTTACGGCGGGGACGGCCCGGTTTGGTCGAATCGTACCCTCAACGAGATTGTGCAAACATTTGCTCGAGACACATCGGATGTGATCGTTTTCGATCTGCATACGGGCGCTGGACCTTATGGCTATCCAGCGCTTCTCTCTGTGGCCGCGCATGATCATGACGGCTTGGAGTGGGGAAAGAGCATCTATGGGCCAGCGCTCTCGATCGTAAGGACGGGAGAAGGCGCCACGACAGAGACTGGGATTGCTGCCACCGCAACGGGATATGTTTCCCAAGCCATGCACAATGCCATGCCAAACAGCCGCGTATTGCCTCTTGTCATAGAGTGCGGGACCTTGGAAGGGGCCGCCGTCATGGAGGCGGTTCAGGCCGATAACTGGCTGCACCTGTATGGTACGGGTGCCTCCCCGCTCGGGCAAAAAATCAAAGATACCCTGAAAGTTGCATTCATACCGGCTGATCCGGAGTGGCAACAGAACTGTCTGGCCTCGAGCCTTCGCTATTTCGACCGTGCCTTGACGGAGTTGAAGTCCGTCGGACATCCGCCTTCCGAACACCAGGTTGCCGCACGCGACGCCGCAGCGATCGAGTGGCCGCCTGCCGTCCCTATCAAGTCCAAGAGGAGTGAACGGCCCGCTGTCGAAGTTCATGATTTGCACAAAAGCTTCGGTACGCACGAGGTTTTAGCTGGTGTAGGACTGAGTGCGGACCCGGGTGAAGTTGTCTCGATGATCGGTTCGTCAGGATCTGGCAAGAGCACCTGCCTGCGCTGCATAAATCTTCTCGAACAACCGAGCAGTGGCCGAATTATTGTCGACGGCGAAGAGATACACATGAAGGCAATCGCGGGCGGTAGATCCGCACCCGCGGACATGCGTCAAGTCGAACGTATTCGTGCTCGCGTCGGCATGGTGTTTCAGAACTTCAATCTCTGGCCGCACATGTCGGTTCTCGAGAACATTATCGAGGCGCCGATTCATGTCATGAAAGAGCGCCGCCAGGACGCGGTTGAACATGCTCATCAACTCTTAAAGAAAGTTGGCCTTTCCGAGAAGCATGCTCAGTATCCCGGGCAGCTCTCTGGCGGACAGCAACAGCGCGCTGCTATTGCCCGGACACTGGCAATGCGTCCCAAAGTCATTCTACTCGACGAGCCCACTTCAGCCCTCGACCCCGAACTCGTCGGAGAGGTTCTTCGCGTGATCCGTCAACTGGCGGAAGAAGGCAATACCATGATCCTCGTGACGCATGAGATGCAGTTCGCGCGCGAGGTGTCTCACAAGATTCTCTTCCTCCACCAAGGAAAAGTGGAGGAGGGGGGTACACCAGCGGAGTTGTTCAGCAATCCACGATCGGAACGCCTACGACAGTTCCTGTCTCGGACCATATGACACACGCCGCTTTCTTTAAATGCCAGGGCTGGTACCCGGCAAAGCGACCGCATCAAAGAACCAACTAAGGGGAATTATGATATGTACTTGAAAGTCCTGTTCGTCGCGATTCTTGCCGCACTTGGCAACAGCGCACATGCTGCCGAAGGTGAATTGGCCATCGGAACCGAAGGCGCCTACCCGCCCTGGAGCATGGCAGATGCTGCGGGCAACGTGACCGGCTTTGACGCCGATGTCGGCAACCTGCTTTGCACCAAGTTGCAAATGAAATGCCATTTCGTGGTACAGGCCTTCGACGGTCTCATACCGGCGCTCAAAGCGAAGCGTTTCGACATCATCATTTCCGGGATGTCGATTACCCAGGATCGAAAGAAGGAAATCAACTTCTCCGTCGGATACGCGGAACTCGCCAACATGTTCCTGGTGCCTAAAACGTCGGACTTGGCCGGCATCAAGGACGTCGGCACCTTGCTGAAGGACTTGGATGGCAAATCGATTGGCGTTCAGACCGGAACGACGCACGCGCATTTCATCGAGAAACGCGTGCCGACCGCCGACCTTAAAACCTACGACTCCCTCGATCAAATGCAGATCGATCTCGCCAGCGGTCGCGTCGAAGCAGCGTTCGCAGATGCCTCAGCGCTTCAAGATTTCCTTGCCAAGCCGGAAGGCAAGGACTTTCAATTCGTCGATGTGAAGGTCCAAAGCAAGTTCGACGCGTCTCTGGGCGAAGGTATCGGCGTTGGAATTTCCCAGGAAAATACCGATCTGAAGGCGAAGATCGATACGGCCCTCTGCTCGCTTGTCGCCGACGGTTCGATCGGCAAGGCAAGCCAGAAATGGTTTAAATCGGATATCTCCCGACCCTGCGATTGACCCTTGTGGTGCCCCGCGCTCACAGCAGCGCGGGGCCATTGATCCAAAGCCGCAACATCCAGACATGCTGACGAATGGCTCCTCAGATCGGGGACTGTACAGCAGAAAATCAAGGCAGATCTGATGGATTTTGGTCTTATGCAAGTTTGGCAAGACGGCTGGATCAAAGCTATCCTGCTCGGTGCCACTATAACGATAGCCGTGGGTGCAGCCAGTATGGTGGCCGGCGCGCTCATTGGGACCATTTGCGGCGTCGTCAAATGGGCCCGGATCTTTCCTTTGACATTTGTGGTCGATGCCTACACATCGCTTGTGCGAGGGGTGCCCGAGCTCCTGATAATCTATCTGTTGTTCTTCTCTTCAGTCGAATTTGTGACAAGGGTTGCATCCGCCTTCGGCTATGCGGGGGTAGCGGACAACGGGTATGCCTTCATTATAGCTGTGGTGGCCATCGGGACGATTTCCGGCGCCTATGCGACCGAGGTTATCCGCGGAGCCTTGGCGTCAATCCCAGCCGGTCACATTGAAGCTGCGCGCGCCGTGGGTCTTCCGGGCCGCCGCATCTTTCGGCGCATCATTGCACCACAAATGCTTCGAATCGCAATTCCAGGCATGAACAACGTGTGGCAAACAACGATAAAAGATACCGCTTTGGTTTCGGTGGTCGGGCTGCAGGAATTGATGCGGGCCGCAACGGTTGGGGCCGGCAGTACGCGGCATCCGTTTATTTTCTTTCTCATTGCGGCGGTGGTCTATTTGCTCATCACCCTCGTTAGCCAGACTGGGTTCGACTGGGTTGAACGCCTTCTCAAACTCCGCTCAAGGAAGTAAGCCGATGGATTTCGAGCTAGTTCAGCATGCGGTGCCAGTGCTTCTCAAGGGACTTGGGATCACGGGTCTTCTTACCGCGCTTTCCGTATTGATCGGTTTCAACCTCGGTCTTGGGCTCGCCTTGATGAGGCTTTCCCAGAACTGTTTTGTGGCGAGCTTCGCGAAATATTACAGCATGACTTTTCGTGGAACACCGCTCCTGGTGCAGCTGTTTCTGTTCTACTACGGGCTTGGTCAATTGCCCTTTGCAAGGGAAAACGCTGTCACCTGGTGGGTAATAAGCGATGGCACGCGCTGTGCCGTAATGGCTCTTGCACTCAACACTGCGGCCTACACTTCGGAAATCCTCCGTGGTGGACTGATGTCAATTCCAGCAGGTCTGACGGAAGCGGCAAAGGCTGGCGGCATGTCCTCGCTTCTCCGCTTCCGACGCATCGAATTCCCGCTCGCAATCCGGCAGGCGTTGCCAGCCTACGGCAACGAACTCATTCTTGTCGTGAAAGGGACTAGTCTTGCCTCGACCATTACGGTCCTCGAGATCACCGGGTACGCAAAGCGTTTGATGAGCCAAACCTTCGCGATTCTCGAGGTTTTTGTGATCGCCGGCGCGCTCTATCTTGTCATCAACATCATTCTCATCGCGCTCATCCGGGCACTCGAACGTCATTTGATGCGACACGAGGGTCGTTGATGTGTGTCCGCCTCAATCGCAACAAGCATTGAGAAGATTGACATCTGGCCAAGTCTGGTGGTTCAGCCGGGCATTGAAGAAAGCTGGGGATGGGTTGGCTCAGAAAACCTCTGAAGATTGCCGCCAGTAAGGGCGATCATGTCATTCCGCTCTATACGCCGGAATGCCGCGAATGCTACTCCTGCCTGTCGCGCAAGACAAACCTCTGCACCTCGATCCGCGCCACGCAAGGACAGGGCCTGATGCCGGACGGC
>UCMT01000011.1 GCA_900473795.1 Hyphomicrobiales bacterium
GAGCGGCACACCGCTTACGGAAAGCGGGAAGGCGGGGTGGTGCTTCGGCGGTACGGTCGCTGACCTGATGGATAATGTTCTTGTGCGTTCGCTCAAGCTCCCGCAGTCCGCGGGAGATGAACGTTTAGGGCCGCCGACATTCATCGGGGGGTGCTTCAAACTTGACTGCTGAAATAACCAACGGCGCTGGCCGCTGGTGCAAATGCGCTTTCAGCCTTTTGAAGGAGGTCCAATGGCAGAACTTGTTTGTAGCTCCCGTTTTTTCCCTTGTTGAAGAAGCGCATACCCTGCTCCGCCATCTGGAGGCGTGCGCCGCTGGAAAAGCGGCCAACGGACTTTCCTTCTTCTTTGGCTTTCCTCAATTCTGCGTTCTCGAATTCCTTTAGGCGGTCGAAATTGGTTTCGGTGACGCATCTCGCGATCAATTCAGAGTCGATTTTGAGTCCCAGAAACTCAACTATTTTTTCGACGCAATCATTCGGATCTACGAGTGCATCCTCGTACTTCAGCGTCAGAATCGGGAATCTGTCTTGCTTTAACCAGCCCGTGACGTTTTCCGCCCAGCTCGCCGAGAAATACGGCTCTCCTCTCCAAGTTGGATGTCCCAAATGGTCTACATAGCGTTCAATCCAGTCGCGCTTCCACGTATCCAGCTCGATCGAGTCAGGTTTTTCTCCGGTCAATAGTGCATAATTTAGTGACGACTGAAGTACATCCAATGGATGGCGCACGATATTAATGACGCCGCTGATGGGAATGCCCAGGGAGGCGGCATGAGTGAAACAAGCGTGCGTCTTCTTAAATTTTACCTGTTTCCTTTCGCCGGTCTTCGAATTGATGAAGTCATCAAGCTCAATGGAGGTCTCGGGCATACGTTGATGATAGAGATGAAACAGGATGAATCTAAACCATGTATTTCCGGATTTTGGGTAGGAGGCCAATAATACAGGGGCGGCCGTGGTAAGTTCCAAAGGTTACTCCTTTCGATAAATCCGATTTTTCTGGTAGCTCGGGATTTTGTCTGCTGTCGCTCGCTGGGTGTTGCCCCCGTTCAACAGCGCCCGCGCTTGTGAGTCAAGTTTAAGCTCGCTCCCACTCGTCTGCAAAGTTGACGGGAGGGAGCGCGAGAGTTTGGCAGCGGGATTCCCTGCACTCGATTGGTATTACGGTATTACCAGCCGCGGGTCGCGCGAGGCGTGAAAGCACGAATGGCTGAATGACCATCAGCCTTTGCAGAGCGAGCCAAGTTTTTGAGCGCCATACGCGCCACGCCAATTCCCGTTGAAGGCGCTAATCTCCCGGAAGATGCTTCAGTCATCAATTCCCGCACCGCTGCCTCGACAAATCCATCCAAGAGAGGCAAGCAACCGCTCGCTGGTGTGGTCAACCGTTTCGGAAGAGCTATCTGCGATAAACGCTGGGTGCTCCGGGATTTCGTAGGCACTCGTTATGCCCGTCATCCGTTGAATGCGGCCCGCGCGCGCTAACTTGTACAGCCCTTTGGGATCACGGTGCTCGCATACGGCAAGCGGTGTGCTGAGGTACACTTCGAAGAAGTTCTCCGGCCCTATCAAAGTTCGCGCCATCTCGCGCTCCTTGCGGAATGGCGAGATGAAGGCGGTTATCACGATCAGCCCGCCGTCCATCATTAGCTTGGCCACCTCAGCCACGCGTCTGATATTTTCGTCACGGCCAGCGTCCGTAAAGTCCAGATCCTTGCTTAGGCCATGCCGGACATTGTCACCGTCGAGCACGTATGTACGCTTGCCCAGCCTGTGCAGTTTGCGTTCCAAACCGTCGGCGAGCGTCGACTTTCCCGCTCCTGAGAGGCCCGTGAGCCAGATCACGCCGCTAGGGTGACCGTTCAAGCGTTCCCGATCAGCCCTCGTCACCGAAAAACTTCGGCCGTATATTTTATCGTTGGCCAACCCGGAGCGCTCACTTTTCTGATATGGCTGCTTCGCGTCCTACAATGCTTGTCAGCGTGCTGCAATATTGTTTGGCTCCGTCTTCACCGTACTCAACACAAAGAGCCTTCAAAACAGCCGTCGAAATGAAGGCGAAGTCGAAGACCGCCAAGTCGTCACCGGATGGCTGCGAGCACAACCGAGTCCGGCCCGCTTAAATGGACCGGATCACGAAGCGATCGACGTTTGCGGGAGAACAGGCTATCGGCTCAGGCCGTCTTGATGATATGGACCATCGAGCCCGTCGGTACATGCCAATGCTCTCGCCCGATGTAGGGAGAATTGACGAAGCGCACGGGGTGCCGTGTCGAGAAATCCAGCACAGAGTCCAGCACGGGGCTTCCGTGATAGCAATCATGAAGCACAATGTGACCGCCTGGAACGACCTTTTCGAACCAGTTCTCCAGATCCTTTGTGCATCCCTCGTAGCTGTGATCTCCATCTACGAAGAGGAGGTCAATAGGGCCAATCTCATCGTACTTCGTGTTCTGCGAATCTCCGACAATGATGTTTGCATTGGCCCCGATCTCGTGCCCTTTGAGCAGGGATTTCAGCAGCTCATCGTTTTGCGGAGCAATATCGACGGAATGAAGCGGCACCTGATCGTTGGCGCTCGCCATGAGAAACAAGCTTCCTCCATTGAAACGGCCGATCTCGACAATGCCCTGCTTGGCACGAGCCGCCAGCATGAACAGATACTCTCCTTCCCAGGGTTCCATCCGCATAAATTCGGTCGGAATTGTCGTCTTGGAATGCAAAAAATAGGAGCGTTTGTTGGCCGTTGTTCTCTTGAAAGCCGTGTCGAAGGGGGAGTTAAGGTGCTTTGTTCGATAGGAGCCGCCAAACCTAGAGTAAAATGTCGTATAGTCCATGAAAACGAAGCTCCTGCTTTTTGTCCAACCGCCGTACTATCCTGTTAGCCTGAGCAGGTCACGCACCTTCCTCGCCTGACTGTTGATTATCCCCGGTCAAGCGCCGCTTCCTCGCATTCCACTTCGACAAAACGCGCCGCTGCGCGTTCGAACGCTGTGCTCTGCGCCTCGGCCTTTTCCCGATGCGGGGCTTCGGCATCGAGACTGGCCGCATGCTTCAAGAACAAGCGCATTACGTGCGAGACGCCTTCCTCCGTCACGTTACGCAGGTCGTCGGCGTAGTAGCGTCCGCGATTGTACGCGCCCGTAATTATCTCGAAGGACGGGAAGTAGTGAACGTTCTGATGGCCATCTTTCAGTACCTGCGCCGCCACGCGAAGCACGGATTTGGAGTACGTGGTTGCCGTCAACACATGCTCGCCCGCAGCAGCCGTCGCCATCAGTGGGACCGGTGAAACGGTCAGCACGATTTGTGCTTGCGGATTGATCCCGGCAACATAGGCGATCACGCTTTCCATGTCCGCGATCACCTCGCTGACCGTCTGATTGTAGAATTCGTACCGGTCCGGATCGAAGGCCCCGCCCTCGACACCCGGGCAGAGGGGAAACACGGCTCCGTCTTCGCGGGATCGCCAGCACTCCGTCAGCCCGAGGGTGAAGACGAAAACGTCCAGCGTCTCGAACATCCGCTTGACGGCCTTGAGATGCATCCGTCGGTCTGCTTCCATTTCCGCCACCGAGGCGAAATTGCCCGGCTGGACTGCAGGCCGAAACGGGTCGCGCACTGTGCCATCCGCTTCTATCCAGGGCGCCTCAACCGGGCTGAACTGCCCTTCGGCGCGCTCGATCAACTGCCTCAATTGTCTGGCCGTATAGATATTTCCATACCGCCCGGAGAACGTACCGTAACTGTGTGCCGTCCTGATCCCCTCGGAGATCAGCGGGTGTCCTGCTTCCGCCACATAGTAGTTGAAACCGGAAGCCTTGAGGTGACGGGCTATGTGCTGGGCAAAACAGCTCCCCGCCGTGGCGACGCGCGTTTGCGGGCCGATTTTAAGTGCAAACCTGCCGACCGGGTCGACATCCGGCATATCCGGTGCGGCGACGGCGCGGCGCCAAAAAGCTTTGTCGGGAAGTTGGCGGTAGGGATGTTCAGATTGGGTCATGGTCATCTTTCTCGGAGCTTTGCGGTCAATTCACCAGCATTGCTGCGATTTGATCCAGAACAAGGCCGCCGTAAGCGGCGTTGGCATGCGTGGCATCCCCGGCATAGTAAGCGCGCTCAAGATAGCCGTCGGCATCACGCGTACCGGGTGGATTGGGCAGGAAGGTTATATTGGACTCGGCGCAAAAGCTTGCCACCGCCCTATTTTGCAACTCCCACAGCTTCAGGCGCAGAGGAGCTGGCGATACGCCGATGTCGGAAATTCCAGCGTCGCGAAAATACGTTTCCGCGCCCTTCAGGATATGCGCTTCATCTTCCTTTGGCGCCGGGACCGAGAGACAGTAAACCGGAACGGCCGATGCCTTGGCGATCCGCAGAAGCTGCTTGCCGTAGCCCCGCCTCAGGCTTTCACACATGAATGAATAGGCGGTTGCGTAGGGGATGAGTTCCTCATAGGTGCCATCCGGCAAATCGGTAAAACCCGGAATCATAATATCGAACGGCTGCGGATGCCGCATGAGCCCCATTGTGTTGTACTGGTTGCCCCGCAGCGTCGTGACCAGCGCATCACCTCCACCCAGGCTTGCAGCTACACTCAATAGGTCAGGCAAGTCGATATCGCCGATTTTCTCGCCGTTTTTTTCGGTGCTCAGTCGCAACGCGACGAATTCAAATTCCGTTTTATGATCGGCAATCTTATCCACGGCTGCCTTGATCGCGTAGACATGACTGTCTCCCACGATCAACACCTTACGCTTCCTCATTTCCCACTCCCAAAGCATGCTCGGCTGAACCTTAGGCCGCGCCAACAAAGCTCGGCAAGAGAAACTTTGGGGCAGCATCAAGACTTCAAACGTCTCGTTACCGCATTTTCTCAACTGGGTCCAAGCCCCTTGGCGCATCCGATCTTGGCCAAGTTTTTATTGCCTTGCACAATGACTGGCTGTAACAGACGAAGGGCTATACCGACTTTGAAAGGTGAGACACTTGATATTTGAACGTTTCGATATCCCCGATGTGCTTCTCATCAAGCCGAAAAAATTTGGCGATGCGCGCGGTTATTTCATGGAAACGTTCCGTCAATCGCTGTTCGAGGAACAGGCTGGGCCTGTTCGCTTCGTCCAAGACAACCAATCGCTGTCAGCCGACGCCGGAACGGTTCGCGGTCTTCATTTCCAGCTGTCGCCGTGCGCACAGGGCAAGCTGGTAAGCTGTGTTGCCGGGGCAATTCTCGACGTCGCAGTCGATATCCGCGTCGGCTCACCGACCTATGGCAAGCATGTTTCGGCTGAATTGACCGCCGAGAATGGTCACCAGCTATGGGTTCCCGTCGGGTTTGCCCATGGATTTTGTACATTGGAGCCAATGACGAAAGTCAGCTATAAGGTTACGGACTATTATAGCGCTGAGCATGACCGTGGACTGCGCTGGGACGACCCTGAACTGGGTATTGCCTGGCCTGTGACTGCCGAAAATGCGGTCCTCTCCGCGAAGGATAAAAGCCAGCCGGGTTTTCTCGGTCTGGATGCACATTTTACGTACCAGAAGCGCGTCTAATCCTCTTCGGGTGCGGAATCTGGCAGTAGTCTTTTAATTTTCAGATAGGCAATCAAATGCGTGTGCTTGTTACCGGAGGGGCTGGTTTCATTGGTTCAGCCGTCGTTCGCCATCTCGTATTGAACAAAGGCTATGATGTCCTGACCGTCGACAAGCTGACCTACGCCGGTACATTGACGTCGCTCTCCAGCCTCGACAATCAATCCAACCACCGCTTCCTGAAGGCGGATATCTGCGATCGGCAGGCGATCGCCGAGGCGTTTGACAGTTTCCGCCCCGACCGGGTGATGCATCTGGCTGCGGAAAGCCACGTCGATCGGTCGATCACGGGAGCTGCCGACTTCGTGCAAACCAATGTGATTGGCACGTTCACGCTGCTGGATTGCGCCCGTCTCTATTGGCAATCACTGGAAGGGCAGCAAAGAGACGCGTTCCGCTTCCTTCACGTATCGACCGACGAGGTCTACGGCTCGCTCGGTGACGACGGTCTCTTCACCGAGACCACGCCTTACGATCCAAGCTCGCCCTATTCGGCCTCGAAAGCCGCGTCAGACCATCTTGCCAAAGCCTGGGCGCGCACCTATGGCCTGCCGGTAGTTGTATCCAACTGCTCAAACAACTACGGGCCGCATCACTTCCCGGAAAAACTCATTCCACTCGTCATCCTCAATGCGCTCGAAGGCAAACCGCTTCCGGTCTATGGCAGCGGCGCCAATATTCGCGACTGGCTGTATGTCGAGGACCATGCAAAGGCGCTGGACCTGATCGTGGAACGCGGCGCCCTTGGCGAGACCTACAATGTCGGCGGACGCAACGAGCGGCGCAATATCGACGTTGTCACCCGCATCTGCGAACTGATGGATATCCATCATCCGCAAGGCGCGCCGCACGCGCGACTGATCACCTATGTTACCGACCGCCCCGGGCACGACGCGCGCTATGCCATTGATGCAACTCGGCTGGAGAACGAACTCGGCTGGAAGGCCGAAGAAGATTTCGACAGCGGCATCGAAAAGACGGTCAAATGGTATCTGGAGAACCGGTGGTGGTGGGAGCCGCTGCGCCACGGTTATGACGGTTCACGCCTCGGATTGCTGGATCCTGCACAAAAGAGCTCGACATGACGGCGCAAAAACGGCTTCTGGTCACGGGGCGTGAAGGACAAGTGGCGCGTTCGCTTCTGGAGCGAAGCGCCGTTCACAACGACATTGAAATCCTGGTCGCCGGCCGGCCCGAATTTGATCTTAGCGCTCCCGCATCGCTCGCAACCGTGATCAAGAGCCTCCGGCCCGATCTCATTGTCTCGGCTGCAGCCTACACGGCCGTCGACCAGGCAGAGGCTGACGAGGAATTGGCAAGGACCATCAACGCGCAGGCCCCTGGTGCAATTGCCGAGGCTGCAGCCGCTCTGCAGATTCCGGTCATCCATCTGTCCACGGATTACGTCTTTGACGGTAACAAGCCATCGGCCTATGTCGAGACCGATCTCGTCGCTCCGGTTAGTGCCTATGGGCGCACGAAACTGGCAGGTGAAGAGTTCGTTGCATCGGCGACCGATGATCATGTGATTTTGCGCACTGCTTGGGTGCACAGCCCGTTCGGGAAGAATTTTCTGAAGACTATGCTCCGGTTGGCTGAAGGCCGCGACAGGGTGAATGTCGTTGCCGATCAGTTCGGCACACCGACATCGGCGCTCGATATCGCCGATGCCGTGATTGCGATTGCCCGCAATCTCCTGGCAAGCCGGTCGCCCACACTCAGAGGCGTCTTCCATTTGACGAATTCGGGGAGAGCCAGCTGGGCAGATTTCGCGGAAGAGATTTTTCGGATCTCCGCGGATCTCGGTGGACCGATCGCGGCGGTTGGACGCATCCCGGCAAGCGAATATCCGACACCGGCCCGGCGTCCCGCAAACTCGCAGCTCGATTGCACCAAGCTCGCTACTGTCCACGGCGTACGGATGCCCGACTGGGCGCATTCGACCAAGACCGTGGTGAAACGGGTCGTTCTGCCGCTCCCAGCTTCAACTTGACCGGAGACGTACAGTCATGAAGGGCATCATCCTCGCAGGCGGCAGTGGCACCAGACTTCATCCAATGACGCTGGTGACATCCAAGCAGCTTATGCCTGTCTATGACAAGCCAATGATCTACTATCCGCTGTCGACGCTGATGCTGGCAGGGATCAGAGAGATCCTGATCATCTCGACGCCGCACGACTTGCCGCACTTCCAGCGGCTTCTGGGCGACGGGACGCAATGGGGTATCGAGCTATCCTACGCCGAACAGCCCTCACCGGACGGCCTGGCGCAGGCCTATATCATCGGTGCCGATTTCGTTGGCTCGGATCCCTCATGCCTGATTCTGGGCGACAATATCTTTTACGGACATGGCATTACCGAGCTGTTCGAAAGGGCCATTCACCGGACGCACGGCGCGACGGTCTTCGCCTACCACGTCAACGATCCCGAGCGATATGGCGTGGTCGATTTCGACAAGGATATGAAGGCAGTTTCGATTGAGGAAAAGCCCGCTGTGCCGAAATCGAATTGGGCGGTAACCGGCCTTTATTTCTACGATTCCGACGTCGTTGAGATCGCCGCCAACTTGAAGCCGTCAGCGCGCGGGGAACTTGAAATTACGGATGTGAACCGCACCTATCTGGAGCGGGGGAAACTCAGCGTCGAGCTCATGGGCCGCGGCTACGCCTGGCTGGATACGGGCACTCCCGATAGCCTGCTGGAGGCGGGAAACTTTGTTGCCACGCTTGAGCGTCGACAAGGGTTTAAAATCTCCTGCCCAGAGGAGATCGCATTCGTCAGGGGCTTCATATCCCGGGAAGAACTTCTGGAAATTGCCAAGATACACGGCAAAAGTACCTATGGTCAGTACCTGATGCAGAAGGTCTACGCGCAAACGCCAAAGCTTGGATGAATTCGCGGTCATCCCAGGAGGGATTGAAGGGAAAGAGATGAGATCGGCACCGGCCTAACCCGGTGCCAACCTTGGCTCTTATAACGATGGGGTAAAATCGAAGTCGCGAAGTCGAAACGCTAATTCGCTTCGGTCAGCGTTTCGGTGCCGCTTCCATCCTTGCCTGTAATCGTCCAAGTGCCGTCCAGCGAGCCATCGCCGTTGACCTTGTAGACGACCAGACCGAGTGCATCGCCCAGAACATAGGCGGCCGCAAACGCATTGCCGTTGAGCATGCAGACACCGGTCGATTTCACACCCGCGGTATCCCATTCGATAACGCAGGTGGTTTCGCTCGCCAGCGTGATTTCTGCCGTTCCAGAATAGCTGGATCCATCCAAATTCGTGCCTTCGACCGTATATTTCCCGGCGTTGACGGTCTGAGCCTGTGTGGCTGTGGCTGTGACCGCGGCCACTACTATTGAGAACAAAAATCTTCTCATGATCCCCCCGAAAAAATCGCCGCGCGTACTCGGCGGCCGCGACCGTCTTAGCAGGGATTTTGATTCCCGAGTACAGCGCGGCGTACGGCCGCAAACCGGCTGCTGGAAGCCCTCTGTGCCGGCAGGATAGGCATCGGTTTACGGCTGGCGCCAAGTCATCATGGCACGAATGTCGTGACCTCGGTGGTCCCTGGCCAGTCGTCCGAGTGCAGCGCGCACCTCGGAAATCTTATCTTTGATCCGTCTGGAGGGCTGTCCGGCAGCGTTGGCTTCGACAGCCATTTTTCGTATCTCCGGGGATCTCAATCTTTCGGAGCTTCCTCACCCTCGACCATGAGCTGATTGATCTCGGCTTCAAGATCAAAAGGGGGGTCGGCTTCCGGTATGCTCGCATCCTGAATCTTTTCAACAACAGGAGTGGTGGCTGGGACGTGACGCACGGAAAATCGTTCGGAAAGAAGGGAACGATAACGTCTTGCAACCTCGGGCATCTCGATATCTCCGGCGATCCACTCCTCGATCCAGGCGTGGAACCGCTCGTCCTGTTCAACCGCGTGCCCGGCCTCTCGCGCTCGTTGAAACGCGTTCTCCGCGGCCCTTCGCCTTGTCTCTGCTGACATGCATTACCTCACACTGCACCTTCATTGGCCTGAACATAGGCGCGGCGGTCACGATTTCCATGCCACTCCTAATCCAATCCCCAGGAGTACTTTCGTCAGTGTGTGCGGTAAAAGTGTGGTCAGCTGGCACGCAAACTCATTCAATCAGGCCGTCAAAAACCTCGAGCATCGCATCGCTGATTGCTTTGCCAAGCGCTGCGGCAGTTGCCGCAAGCGCTTCGTCATTCATGTCACGTGCCGCAATCGCAAAGAACGCACCTTCCGTCGTCACGATTTCCTGTGCACGCTGAATAGCCCAAAGTGCAAAATCACTGCGACTGCCGATCTCTATCGTTTCCATACGTTCTCTCCTGATTTGGTTTGACGCGTGGCATACCATCCAAGCCGCGGCTCTGCGAGAGCCAAACCAGAATGCGCTGTGCTTCATCGTGTACATCCGGCGCCAATAGTGGAGGTCAAACAGCATCGGGCGGTGCGAAAAAGCAATTTAGATGGTCTTCAGTCGGATGGAGGCAAATATGATAGTTTTCATCGCCGGAGAGAAGTTCATCCCCATAGGGAATAAAAAACGAGTGATATCTGGTGGCGAGGTGATGATCTCCAGGATGAATGAAAATGGAGAAACCACGCGCCACTCGGCTCACGTCAGAACTCGGTATCGCCTCGCAATGACCACCCATCTCACTGCCCTTGCAGCAAGCAGGCGGGTAGGTCCAACCACTGACAGCCCGGTGTGCTTCGCTGGTTGCGAAGAGGCCCAGCAGCATGGACACGCAAAGCAGCCCGGTCGCGGCTAAATGTGCTGGTGTCATCGGCGCCTCCCGCCAAATAACTCCGCCTACTAAGACGACCAAATTCTACCCCCATCGCTCAGACCTGTAACTTAAAATCTCAGCTTGATGACAAGGCTGCCGCTCATCACCCACAGATCACCTTCCGATGGACAAATCGCTGCGTTGATCTGAACCGAATGCCATGATTGGTTGCGCCGCCTGTGGGATTAGAAAGCATTTTCTGAAATACTGAGTCTCAAGGCGCGGCCTTTTCTCTGAAGCACCTCCCACTGGTTGTAGAATTTCTGCGATGTGATCCCACCAAAAATTAGACTGCGCCCGGATTCAGTAGGGCCGTCGGCAAAGGATGAAAGCACCGTCGGCCGGTCTTCGCGGTCCAGGGAAAGCGGTGTTCCGCCCACATGTTCGCGACATTTCATAATCTTTTACCTAAACGCCGGTAGCGTGGAGCCCTGTAGCCAACCTGCTCTGATTGCGGCCATGCGCCCAACGCTGCTATGAAGCCCGCGAGGGTATCTCTTGTCTTTTTGGGGGTGCAATGAACTACCGCGAGATATGGACGGAGGCGGATTTTGTCGACATGGGTTGGCACGACACCGTTCTTTACTCCATGAGCTTCCCCCAAGCGAACTACGCGATACGCTTTGATATCGACTATATTTTCAAATGGTATTGGGAACGCGAAGCGGTGCGTGGATGGGATGTTGGCCCTTGCACGCTGGAATTCAACAACGTGTCCGATCTGAGGGTATCGTTGAATTGGCAAACGCGGGGCGACACCTCAATCCAAGACATCACCCGCTATAACAGTCGGCTGTCGCCAAACGGAAAGATCATGCTTTGGGACTACCGGATCGAGCTTGACGTGGGAGACCTTAGCTTCACCGCAACCGGCTTCACTCAGACTCTTCGAAGGCCACCCATTTTTTCAACCTCTCAGGCGCTCGGTGAGAGGGGTGAGGCTTTATAGACACTTCACAATGCGTGGCTGTTGGATTTCTCGAGTCTTCGTGCAGGGCTCGTTGTTTGGCGGTATCAGAAGGAAAGGTCGAGTACCCGGTCCTCGAAGAGGCGGTTGCGGGAACCTTCGAGATGAAGCCGCATCGCCCGTTCCGCATCCTCCGCGCGGCCATCGGCGATCGCCTGATAGATGGCGTTGTGCTCCTCGAACACTTTTTCAAGTCCAAGCCGCGGGCCTATCAGCGACAGGCCATGCAGGTGCATACCAACGGCGATGTGCGGTTTAAGGGCCTCGATCGACGCTGTATAATAGTGATTGTTGGCTGCCTCGGTAACGCACCGGTGGAAAACGAAGTCCGCGTCGGTGCGGTGAAGCTGATGGCTTGTCGCCTCGCGCAGATCGGCAAGGGCCGCGGCGATCTTCTGGAGGGCAGCTTCGTCGCGCCTCTGGGCGGCAAAGAAGGCGGCTGCGGGTTCGATCGTCAGGCGGAATTCGTAGCAGCGCTGGATATCGGCGATCGTCTTCACCGGTGAATATGCAAGATGCGTGGCTGGCGATGCCTGGGCACTGACGAAGGTGCCGGCTCCCTGGCGCGAATAGACCATCCCTTCTTCACGCAGGCGCCCCAGCGCATCGCGCACGATCGGACGCGAGACCCCCATGATCGAGGCCAGTTCGTGTTCCCCCGGCAGGCGGGAGTCGGGCGGATAGTTGCCCGAACGGATGCGCTCGCGCAGCTGGTCGAAAACGCGATCGACCAGCCTCACCGATTTTCCACGTTCTGGTTTGGCGGCCTGGCCGGGCTCTCCGATTGAGGGGGCATCTTGCGCCATTTTCTTCACCACGCCTGTTTTTCGCTCCTCGTGCCGTCAGTCGGCTTTTGCCTTAGCAGATTCTCAGGAACGAGTTTTAGCAAAGAATTGATATTGCCAAAGCCCCCCGATTTTACGGCGCACCGGATTGTACGGTCATGCACGTCTTGGATCTCGAACCAGGGAATGCCCGCCTCGATTTCGCCGTTCGGGATCAGCACCGTGGCGCCCAGATCCTTCAGGATCGCCAACGCCGTATCACCACCACCCATCATGATCATGTCCGGCCTCGTCTGCACAATCGTTTCGCAGACCCCCGCGGCGAAAAGACAAACGACACGTTCGGGCGGCGCCGTCTGCTCACCTGAGCATCGCACCACCGCGGGAAGCCGGGTAACAGCGCTCGATGCCAGATCGCCGGCAGGCGCTTCCACGACGATCACGCCCCGGCATGTTTCCGCGAGACGCGCGATTTGCGAGTTCGTGATGGGATCCCGCGACCCGAAGGCGAAGAGGGTTTTTGCCAACGGAGAAAATGTGGGTGGTGCCGCAGTGGATTTTGCAAACGCCCGGGCAAAGGCGCTGCCGAGGCCACGCGCGCCAACGGCAATCGCGACGGACCAATCGGCGCTGGCGACCAGATCGTCGAGGTCCGCGTCGCTGACAGCATCGCAGATATCGATGTGGACGGATGTCTCGGGAAACAGCGGCCGAACCGGTAGGGGGGTGTCGACACCGCGCCCCGTGACCGCGCCGTTGATCGTGAAGCGCTTCTGATCGGGAATGGCAGGCGCCACGATAATCCGGTCGCGACCCGAAACCTTGGCGAGTGCCACGCTTTCCGCGGCAATGTTGCCCTTGAGCCTGGAATCGATCTTCTTGAACAGGATGTGCGGTTCCGCCGATCCGAGTGCCCTTGCCGTCGCGGTGATCCGTTCGACCGCTTCGTTTGCGGATAGCGCCCGCGACCCGGTGTTGACCACAACGACATCCGGAGTGCGGGCCAGCGCCTCGGAAAGCGCGCCCACCTCGATTGCCACCGCCACCTTCAGTCCGGCCTCGACGAAAGGCGTGCCGGTATCGAGCGCGCCCGTCAGGTCGTCGGCGATGATGGCGACCTTCAGCGTCATCCGGGCAGGCCCTCGGTGACGGCGTGACAGGCGACCATATGTCCCGGCCGGGCTTCGCGCCAGTCCGGCACGATCTTGCTGCAGACGTCCATGGCGATGGGACAACGCGTGTGGAACCGGCAGCCGGACGGTGGTGACAGCGGGCTTGGCACGTCACCCTGCAGGATCTGCCGCTTGCGGCTTCGCTCATGCGCCGGATCGGCTTCCGGCACCGCGGAGAGAAGCGCCTTGGTATAGGGATGCAACGGATGCTCGAACAGGTCCTCGCGGGTCGCGAGTTCGGCCAGACGACCGAGATACATGACGCCGACCCGGTCGCTGATATGGCGCACGACCGCGAGGTCATGGGCGATGAAGAGATAGGTCAGGCCGTATTTCTGCTGCAGATCGAGCAGCAGATTGATGATCTGCGCCTGGACCGAAACGTCGAGCGCCGAGATCGCCTCGTCGCAGACGATGAATTTCGGCTGGCAGGCAAGGGCGCGGGCAATCGCCACGCGTTGGCGCTGGCCACCCGAAAGTTCGTGCGGATAGCGCGATGCGAAGCGCGGCGGCAGGCCGACATCGGCGAGCAGTGTGGATATCTTTTCCGGCAGTTCCGCCTTGGTCGCGAGTTTGTGAAACAGGATCGGCTCGCCGACGGCCTCGCCGATCGTCATGCGTGGATTGAGTGTCGAATAGGGATCCTGGAAGACGATCTGCAATTGGCGCCGGTAGGGACGCATCGCCTTCTCGTCGAGTTCGACGATGTTCCTGCCCTGATAAATGACCTTGCCTTCGGTGGCCCGATGCAGGTTGAGAAGCGTAAAGCCGGTGGTCGACTTGCCGCAGCCGGATTCGCCGACGAGGCTCAGCGTCTCGCCCTCGAGAATGTCGAAGTTAACGTCGTCCAGCGCATGGACGGTCGCTGACCTTTCGCCGAAGGCGCCGAGCCGGACGTGGAAATGCTTGACCAGATTTTCGATGCGCATCAGCGGTTGGGCGCCCATGACGCAGCCTCCAGTTTTCGTTGCGCGACAAAGCAGGCGACACGGTGCGCCCCCGCCTGGCCGATGCCTTTGAGCGATGGAACGCGATCGTGGCAGATCTGCTCGACCAGCGGGCAGCGGGGCGCGAAGGGACAGCCCTTTGGGCGTCGCCCCGGTTCAGGTGGTGTGCCGCCGATCGAGCTGAGGCGGGCCGAGCGCTCGTCGGTGAGTTTCGGGATCGAGGCGAGAAGCCCCTGGGTATAGGGATGGCTCGGATTGGCAAACAGCGCGTCGACCGGTGCATCCTCGACGACGGTGCCGGCATAAAGCACGTTGATGCGGTCGACGAGCCCGGCGATCAGCGCCAGGTCGTGGGTGATCCAGACAACGGACATGCCGAGTTTGTCGCGCAATTCCTTCACCAGATCGACAATCTGCGCCTGGATCGTCACGTCAAGCGCGGTCGTCGGTTCATCGGCGATCAGAAGCTGCGGATTGCAGGCAAGTCCGATGGCGATCATCACGCGCTGGCGCATGCCGCCGGAGAGCTCGTGCGGATAGGCGTCCAGGCGCTCTTCCGGTCCGGGAATGCCGACAAGACGCAGAAGTTCACCCGCCCGCTTGCGCGCTTGCGCTTTCGTCATGCCGCGGTGATAGATCAGCGGCTCGGCCAACTGCTGGCCGATGCGCATCACCGGGTTCAGCGAGGTCATCGGGTCCTGGAAGATGAACCCGACCTCGCCACCGCGCACCTTGCGCAGGTCCGCGTTCGACATCTTCTGAAGGTCGCGCCCGGCGAAATTGGCCTCGCCCTTCGTGACCTTGATCTTGTTCGGCAGAAGCCGCATCAGGCTGAGCATCGTCAGGCTCTTGCCGCAGCCGGATTCGCCGACGATGCCGAGCGTTTCGCCGTGATCGACATGCAGGTCGATGCCGTCGACGACGGTTGCGGGACCACGCCGGGTGTCGATCTCAATCGTCAGGCCCTTCACGTCGAGCAGACGCTCGCCGGTGTTGGTGACGGGGTGGGGGCGCATGCCGTTGGCCATCATCATCACTTCGCTCCGCGTGGATTGAGGGCATCGTTGAGACCATCGCCGAGAAACGAGAAGGCGACGGAGGCAAGGCCGAGAATGGCGGCAGGCGCTGCCAGCAGATGCGGATAGTGCTGCCAGACGCGCAGCCCGTCAGAGATCATGTTGCCCCAGCTCGGGGTGGGCGGGTTCACCCCGACGCCGAGGAAGGAGAAGGCGCTTTCAAGCACCATGGCCGTGCCGAGGCCGGCGCTGACGGCAACGATCAGCGGCCCGAGCGCATTCGGCACCACATAGCGCATCAGGATGATACGATTGGTGAGCCCGAGCGCCTGCGCCGCTGTGATATACGGCCGCGAGCGGATCGACAGCACTTGCGCGCGCACGAGGCGGGCATAGGGCGGCCAGGAAATCAGCGCCATCGAGCCGAAGACGAGCAGGAAATCGACCCAGACGGTTTCGCGGTAGATGGGGTTGAGGGTCGCCAGGTAGCGGCTCTCCATCCAGCTGGCGATCGGCGATTTCAGCGAGGCATTGATGACGACAACGAGCAGCAGGTTGGGGATCGACATGGTCATGTCAGTCAGCCACATGACGATCCTGTCAAGCAAGCCGCCGAAGAAGCCCGCCATCGCGCCCAGGGTAACGCCGATGAGAACGGCGATGAAGGTGACGACAACGGCGACGAGGAAAGCGGTTCGCGTGCCATAGACGACGCGGCTGAAGACGTCGCGACCGAGATCGTCGGTGCCGAACAGATGCGACATCGACGGCGCCAGGTTGCGCGCTCCGAGATCCTGGCTCAGGAAGTCGTGAGGTGTCAAATAGGGGCCGAAGGCTGCCGTGGAAGCAAGGATGATGACGACGATCAGGCCAAAGACGGCGAGCCTGTTGCGGCGCAGTCGGTGCCAGGCGTCACGCCACAGGCTGACGGGTGGCTCGATATCGGTTTCGACAGGAGTGGTCACAGGAACGGTGGACACGGTCAGCGGCTCCTTCTGGTGTCGTTGGCGCGCGGGTCGAGCAGGGGGTAGAGCACGTCAACCAGAAGATTGGAAATCATCACCAGGAACGAGCCGATCAGCGTGACGGCGAGAATGACCGGGTAGTCGGTATTGGTCAGCGCTTTCACGGTCAGGCGGCCAAGACCGGGCAGGCCGAAGACGAGTTCCACGAAAATCGCTCCGTTGACGATGGTGATCATGATCAGGCCGAGCTGGGTCACGACGGGTGTCAGTACCGGGCGCAGGATGTGGCGCAGCGCCACCATGATTTCCGGTACGCCCTTGGCCCGGGCGGTGCGGACGAAATCCTCAGACAGTACCTCGATCACGGCAGCACGGGTCTGGCGAACGATCAGGGCGATCGGCTGGAAGGAAAGGACGAGCAGCGGCAACAAAATGCGCACGTCGAAGACGCCGCCCCAGCCATAGGGAACGGCCGAGCCGGGCAGCACCATGATCAGAAGGACCATCAGCATGGGGCCTGCGACGTAAGCGGGGATCGCCCAAAGAAACAATGCGGAACCGAGGATGATGTAGTCGGTGCGGCTGTTCTGGTTCAGCGCCGCGATCAGTCCCAACGGTATGGCAACGACGGCAGTGAGGATGACGGAACAGAGCGCCAGCTTGAAGGAAACGGGGGCGGCGGCCGAGATCATTGCCCAGACGGAGCGGCCGGAACTCAGCGAATTGCCAAAATTGCCATGCAGCAGGTTCCAGATATAGCTGCCGAACTGAACGAGGAACGGCCGGTTGAGGCCCGCGCTTTCGCGGATCGCCTCGATGCGCTCGGGATTATAGGCGACGTCGCCCGGCGCGCGTAGGAAGATCAGCTTGATCGGATCGCCGGCGCCGTAATAGGCCAGGGCATAGACGCCGAGCATGACAAGCAGGACGGACGGAATCCAGACGACGAAACGGGTCGTGATGTAACGCACCATGGCAGTCTCCCACCCAGTTTTCGAAGGATGATGCCTCGAGCCTTGCCCTGCGGCTCAGCCTCCGCAATCATACTCCGGCAATCGCAATCTGTGCGGAAGCGGCGCGCGCCTCCGCACAGGAGATATTGGTATCCGCCTCGCGTCAGGCGACGGAAATGTCCCACGGTGCCACGACCTGCCAGTCGAGGTTCTTGTCGATGCCGCTCACCTTGTCGGTTGCCCAGCGCGACATGGCCTGGGCGTACCAGGGAATGAAGGTCCAGTCCTCGCGGAAGGCCTTCTGGGCTTCCTGCGCCAACGCGATGCGCTGCGGATCGTCCACCGCTTTGGCGGCTGCTTCTGCCAGCAGGCTGTCGACCTTGTCGTTCTTGTAGCCGCCAAGCTTGTTCTGCGCGTTCGATGAGGTCGAGGCGATGGAGCCGGCCAGATAGGAAACCGCATCCGGAACGCGGGTGCCGACATCGTCGCGGAAGATCTGCACGGCGTTCTGGTCCGGACCGGCGTAGGCATCCTGCTGCGGCTTCATGTCGACTGCCGTGATTCCGAGGTTCTGGCGCCATTGCTCGGCGATGAACTGCGCTGCGGCCTCGATGGCAGGGCCTGAAACGCCCACGAAGAGGAGCTTCGGCAGGCGCTCGGGACCGCCATAGCTTGATTCCGCCAGCAGTTTCTTGGCGCCTTCCGGATCGTACGGGTAGGGTTCGAAGCCGGAATTATCGGCGCCGGGAACAGAGTTCAGAACCTGGTCCGTCTTCTTGTGCGGGCCGTCCGGGAAGGATGCCTTCATCAGGCCTTCGCGGTCGACCGCCATGATCAGCGCCTGGCGGACCTTCGGATCGTCCATCGGCGCGCGAGACGCATTGAACCAGAAGTGCTGGCTGGTCGGGATCAGCGGTCCCTCTGCGAAACCGGCGCCCAGATCCTGTACGATGGTCGAGGTGACAAGCTCGGTGTGGGCATTGTATTCGCCGGATTTCAGGAGGGATGTCGCGGTGACGTTGTCTTCAATGGAGTCGATCTCGATGCGGGCAAGTTTGGGCTTCGGTCCGAAAAAGTTCTCATTGGGTTCGAACACCAGCTTGCCGGCATCAAGGTCGATGCTCGTCAATTTGAACGGGCCTGAATAGACCGCGCCGCTGTCGGGCATGTACCAGTCGGCCACTTCCTCGCCATCTTCGCCGCGCGACTGCGATGCCTTGGTGATGGGAGCGATATGATTGCCGAGGCGCATGAAGAAGATCGGGTCGGCATCCGACAGCGTGACGACGACGGTGCCTTCGTCCGGCGTCGCGATGCCGGAAATTTCCTTGGCCTTGCCGGCGCTGACATCTGCGTAGCCTGCGACCTTGCTCAGGACCTGGTCGGCACGCTGGTTCTTGGTGTTCGGCATCGCCGAGACGTCCCACGAACCTTTGACGTCTTCGGCTGTGATCTTGCTTCCGTCGGAAAAGACGGCCTTCGGGTCGATCTTGAAGGTCCAGGTCTTGTTGTCAGCGTCCGGTTCCCAGCTTGTAAAGACGTAAGGGTGCAAATCGCCCTTGCTGTCGAAATACATCGGCGATGCCCACCAGGCAGAATTCCAGCGATAGGGCGGGCCGCCGCCACGCAACGGCGACCAATCCTGGTTGAATGCGGGGTGCGCGACCTTCAGGACCTGCCCTTCCTGGGCAGCGACAATGCGGGCGCTCAAGCCGAACAGGCTGACGGCGACGCTCGTGCCGAGGCCAAGTTTTAGGGCGTTGCGGCGCGTCAGCTGCGGCTGTGTCGAGCCGGACTCATTGCTTCGATTAGACATCTGATCCTCCCATAGATGCAGTCATCGCGCCCTCCATCCGTCTGGTTCCTGACGGGTACCGCGCCATGATAGGATCAGACACTGGATCGATATTGTAAATATGTCAACATTAATTCTCTCAAATATTCCCATCGAAAATCACTTCGGTCATAAACATATTATAAAACAATTAGATAGCTTTTTTCAGGAAATTTCGACACGGAATTTTCCTTGACAAGTTGTTATGTTTGCGGAAAAAGCGGGTGCCTTTGCGGTTCAGATCGAAAAGCGTCAGGCCGGGCAGGAGGAGTTCGCAGGATGACAAGTCAAGGGATACGCGGCGTCTATAGCGCTGCCACCACGCCGCTCAACGCCGACTATACGCCGGATTTAGGACTTTTCACCGCCCACTGCCAGCGTTTGCTGGAGGAGGGGTGCCATGGCGTGGCGTTGCTCGGCACGACGGGCGAGGCCAATTCCTTCTCATCAGCAGAGCGCCTTCAGATCCTCGAGGCGGCGCTGAAGTCCGGCATATCGGGGGATCAGTTGATGCCCGGCACCGGCGTTGCCGCGATACCCGAGACAGTCGAACTGACCCGGCATGCCCTGTCGGTCGGCGTTACCCGGGTCGTCATGCTGCCGCCGTTCTACTACAAGGGTGTGTCGGACGATGGGATTTTTGCGGCCTATGCGCAGATCATCGAGGCGATTGCCGACGACCGGCTCCGCGTCGTGCTCTATCACATTCCCCAGGTTTCCGGGATTCCTCTGCCGCTGCCGCTAATCGGGCGCCTGATCAAGGCCTTCCCCAACACCATTGTCGGAATCAAGGATTCCGCTGGCGATTTCGCCAATATGCAGGCGCTGCTCACTGCATTTCCGGGCTTCTCTGTCCTTGCCGGCGCCGATCCGCTGCTCCTGCCGCTGATCAAGGCCGGTGGTGCGGGCTGTATTACCGCGACGTCCAACCTGGTCGCCGATTCCTTGCGGATCGTCTACGACCACGCCACCGATCCGGACCGCGCTGCGCAAGTCGAAACGGCGCAGGCGCGCATCAACGCCTATCGCTCCCTCTCGAATTCCTACGTGCAGATCCCGACGATCAAGGCGATGGTCGGATTGAAGAGCGACAATGCCAGCTGGGCACGCCCGCGTCCGCCCTTAATGGCGCTGAGCGCCGCCGAGCACGCCGATCTTGCAACCAAATTCGCGCAACTGCCCTGAGGAGCGACGGATATGCTCACCACCTCCGGCCTGCGGCCTGAAGACATCCCGGCGTTGATGGACGGCGCCCTTGCCGCGCACCCCCTTGAAGAGGGGCGTACCGAGGCGTTTCTGCCATCGCCCTGCGTGCAAAACCACGCCGCCAATCTCGCTTTCCTGCCGGACGGAACGCTTGCCTGCGTCTGGTTCGGCGGCACGATGGAGGGCATGGGCGATATCTCGATCTATATGTCGCGCCTTAGGCCGGGCTCGGGCCGCTGGTCGCAGCCGGAGAAGATGTCGGACGATCCGCAGAAATCGGAACAGAACCCGCTTCTGTTCACGGCTCCGGACGGCAAGGTCTGGTTGATTTTCACGTCGCAGACGTCGGGAAACCAGGATGGTGCCATCGTCAAGCGGCGGATCTCTGCCGACGGCGGGCGCACATTCGGTACAGTCGATGTTCTCTGCGATATTCCAGGCACATTCGTGCGTCAGCCGATCATCGTCAATCACCAGGGCACATGGCTTCTTCCGGCCTTTCGCTGCGTCGGCGTGCCGGGCGTACGCTGGACCGGAGACGTGGATACCGCAGCGGTTCTCGTGTCGCGCGATGCCGGCGCAAGCTGGGAGATGGTCGATGTGCCTGGCAGTGTCGGCGCGGTGCATATGAACATCGTCCCGCAGGGCGGCGGACAGATGGCGGCTTTCTATCGCAACCGTTTTGCCGCGCAGATCCTGCGCGGCGTCTCGGCTGACGACGGCGTAAGCTGGAGTGCGCCGGAGCCGACCAATCTGCCGAACAACAATTCGTCGATCCAGGCAATCGGCCTGTCAGACGGGCGCATTGCCATCGTCTACAACCACTCCAATGCGTCAATGTCGGACGCCCGCCGCCACTCGCTCTATGACGAGATCGAGGGGGAAGAGGCGGCACAGGGCGAGAAACCCGAAACCGCCACGGTCGCTGAGGGACGCAAGGCAATCTGGGGCGTTCCGCGCGCGCCGATGAGCCTGGCCATCTCCGAGGATGGAGGCAAAAGTTTCGGGAACCGGCGCGATCTTGATACCGGTGATGGCTACTGCCTGACGAACAATTCCAAGGATGCGCTCAATCGGGAATATTCCTATCCCTCGATTGCCGAAGGCCCGGATGGAGCCTTGCATATAGCCTATACGTATTATCGCCGCGCCATCAAATATGTGCGCCTGGCGCCCGTCTGAGACTGTCGGGGCTTCCGAATGGCCCCAGGTCGCTCCGGTAGGAAATTTACAACCTTGGGAAAACGACCGTAGCCAGCATGGTTTTTGCCAGGATAAGCAGAGATACCCTTGATTTTTGCGCCAAGTGACCGTCGAGTTTGTTCTGAAATTTACATGGTTGTTGGTGGTCAGACGGTCTTGCTTCTTGCGCGCTCATCACAATTCGATGAGTTCGCAATGATGCTGTATCAGCCAGTAAACATGCATTTAAACAAGATGTTATGGTTCTGTTGATGTGGAGCATTCCCGCCAAAGTCTCCTTGAAAGGTGAGAAAAGGCGCGGTTGCGGCAAGTTCTCTATTGCCAAAAAAGTCAAGCTTGTGTAACAAATTTACATGTTGTCTTGACCATCTGATGGACGCAGAAGCAGAGACGGGAGGATCTATCATGACAAGCCTGAGCGCGCCCATCACGATCGTGCGTCCCGAGATCATCGAATTCGGCGTCGGTGTCGCGGCAAAACTTGGAAAATGGGCGGCAGCGCAGGGCTTTGAGCGTGTTCTCGTCGTTTCGGATGCCTTCAATGCCTCTCGCGTCGATATTCTCGAGTTGCCAGGTCGCATCACCGTCTTCTCACAGGTCAAGCCCGAGCCCGACACGGACAATCTGGATTTGCTTTTGTCCGTGGCGAGCGAAGCGCGCGCCGATTTGATCGTCGGGTTCGGCGGCGGCAGCGCCATGGACCTTGCCAAGCTCGCATCCGTCCTCTCCGGTTCCGCGCAGACGTTGCGCGACGTCGTCGGCGCCGGAAAGGTTGCGCAACGACGCCAGGTTGGGCTCGCACAGGTGCCGACGACATCCGGTACCGGCAGCGAAGCGGGCATCCGCGCTCTGGTTACCGATCCCCAAACCCAGGCAAAACTCGCGGTCGAGAGCATCCATATGCTGGCCGACATCGCTGTGATCGATCCCAGCCTGACGTTCACCGTGCCCGCGGCGACGACGGCGGCGACGGGGGTTGATGCCATGGCACATTGCGTCGAGGCCTTCACCAACCGCAAGGCTCATCCGATGATCGATCTTTATGCGATCGAGGGTGTTCGCCTGGTCGGGCGCTATCTCGCCCGCGCCGTCGCCGATGGTTCGGATTCGGAGGCGCGGGCAGGGTTGTCGCTCGCCTCGCTTTACGGCGGCTTCTGTCTCGGTCCGGTCAATACCGCCGGCGGACATGCGCTTGCCTATCCGCTCGGGACCCGCTGGCACGTCGCCCATGGTGCGGCCAACGCGCTGATCTTTCCCCACGTTCTGGCCTTCAATACGCCGGCCGTTGCCGAAAAGACGACACAGGTGATCGAGGCGCTGAACCTGAAGGCAGCGGCAGACCAGGCATCGGTATTCGATGCGACGTTCGGTTTCTGTGCCGGGCTTGGCATCGAGATGCGGCTTTCCGGACTTGGTGTACCTGCTGACGATCTCGCCGCCATGGCTGACGACGCCTTCGCCATTCGCCGCCTTCTCGACAACAACCCGCGCGAGCTTGCACGGGACGATATTCTTTCGATCTACCAGGCCGCCTATTGAGACGACAGACCCGCGCTGCCTTGCCAGACCGCCGCAGAGGAAAATGATCATGAGCACATCACGTGTAGCCGTTACCCTCGGCGATCCGGCCGGCGTCGGGCCGGAAGTCATCGTCAAGGCGTTGGCGGCGCTGCCGGAAGCCGAAAGAGCGAATTTCGTCATTGTTGGCAATGTGGAGGCGCTGGAGCGGGCAAACAGGGTAACGAGGACGGACCTGAAGTTCTCCGCTGCGCCGGGCAACAACACTGTCGCCGTCGATGAAGTCGCGATCGGTGGCAGCCTGCCTGAGATCGGCAAGGTCAGCCCCGTGGCCGGTGATGCGTCGGTGCGCTACATCAAACGCGCGGTAGAGCTCGCCATGGCTGGCGACGTCGATTGCATCGTAACGGCGCCGATCAACAAGGAGGCGATGAACCTCGCCGGTCACCATTTTGACGGCCATACAGGTCTTCTCGCCCATCTTACCGGCTCGAAAAGCTCCTTCATGCTGCTTGCGTCCGAGCGGCTGAACACCATTCACGTCTCGACGCATGTGTCGTTGCGCACCGCCATCGAGCGAGCAACCGTCGAACGCGTGTTCGCGACGATCGAGGCTGGCCACAAGCATTTCCTGCGGCTTGGCCGAAGGGCGCGCATTGCGGTTGCAGGCATCAATCCGCATTGCGGCGAAAACGGCCTGTTCGGCGACGAAGACATGAAATTCCTCGCTCCCGCCGTTGCGCTCGCACAAGCAAAAGGGATCGATGTCGTCGGCCCGATTTCCGCCGACACGGTCTATGCCCGGGCCTATGGCGGCGCCTTCGACCTCGTGGTGGCGCAATATCACGATCAGGGGCATATCCCGATCAAGCTCGTCGCATTCGAGACCGCCGTCAACGTCTCGCTCGGGCTGCCGATCGACCGTGTCTCCGTCGATCATGGGACAGCTTTCGACATTGCCGGCACGGGCAAGGCAAACCATGCGAACATGCTGTCGGCAATCGACTATGCACGACTGGTTGCGCGGTCGCCAAGAGCGGAAGCGTAGAGTGCGCATTCGCGGCGATCCAGGGCGGAAGGCGTGCGTCCGTCATCTGAAACGGCCGTCCATCATTTCTTGATCACGAGTCTCGACTGCCGTCACGGCAAGTTCCTTGGATGCCGCATAACCTTGCTGGACGTCAAACTGTGGCCCACCCACATTTGACCACCTCCAGGCGCCTTCCATCTCCAGGCGCCCCTCCAGCGTCACTCTGCCGATCATTCGTTCGCCCTCATAGCCAACGAAATCGTGGTCAGGCGAGAAGTATGATGAGATCCAATAATATTCATGTGTTGCAGAGTCCGGCAGCGTCACTGGTCACTCCTTTGCGTGTGCAAGGTTTGCCGTTTGCCCCAAATTGTGCCCGTTGACGGGCTAAAGGATGCGCGCCGTTTCGAAAAAAGGAAAGCCGATATTTACGCCCGTCTTATTTCTTGGCTCCGTCGAGTCCGCTCAAAATAGGCGGGCCGTCTGTCGTCATTACAGCGCGGCGGGCGCTGCGATCGGCGGCGCGCATAACCGCACGTAGGTTCTATCTCACCAAGCCAAACCGCACGCGTGTTCAGCGCGCAGGCGGCAATGCATCAAACCACGGTCGCCTTGTGAAAGGCGAGGGCAGCTGAAATCGCGGCAAGGAGGCTGTGGCGCATTCTGCCAGAGTGGGAGGAACGGCCCAGCCGACCTAAGCCGTGACGCAAATACGTCTTCTTTTCCGCCAAGACCCAGGAATTCATCGAATTCTGCAGATTGAGAAATCCCGCGGCAGATATCTCCGAATGGGACCAAAGTCTTGACGCGCTTAGGACCAAAGGCTGAAGCGCGTGGCTTGAATATGGGCCAATATGCGCGCACACGCAGCTCGACATCGGGCAGGGCGAAACGATGTCCGGAGGCAAATGATGGAAATCACGACCGAACCATTATGGTATCGTTTCCTCGAGCACGTTCATCCGACATCGGCCGACGGCGAATTTGCCTCTGTCGAGTTCGAGCTGGCTTTTGCGGTCAATATCCGGACGGCCTTGTTGCTTGTGGAACCCACGCCTGCTTGTCGCCGATTTGCTGACCTTGCCATCAAGAATGCGGTCAACTACAGCTGTTTGCGCCATAACGGAAAGCGAGGCGGAATCCTTGCCGATGCTCGCCGCGCAATCGACGAGGCTTTGTGGCGATTGATAACCGAGTTGCGCAACTGCAAAACGAAGGTCGGTACTTTTGCCGATCTCAGCGCGGCCCTATTCGACCATGTGACCGATCGTGGGCATGGGCATGAACGGCGGCCAGCGAAACCATATCTCCGTAGACCCTAGACAATCAGTCCTACCCGAGATTGTGCTTCGTTGCGATGTAGGCAAGGTTCAAGCCGCGTCCAATGACTAACTCCAGATCGAACGGTGGATCATCGACGCCGGATTCTTGTGACATCCATCCTTGGCGACCGCCGTTACACATACCGGCGAACTGTCCCATTCGGGCGCAGCTGGAACTCAGCCGCGCCCGGATGCATTGCGTCTGATTGCGGATCAGGCGATATCGAAGCGATCCGCGTTCATCACTTTCGTCCAGGCCGCCACGAAGTCGCGAACAAACTTGTCTTGCGTGTCGCCCTGGCCGTAGACTTCGGCAAGCGCCCGAAGCTGCGAGTTCGAACCGAAAACGAGATCGACGCGGGTGCCGGTCCACTTCGCTTCGTCCGTATTGCGGTCGCGTCCCTCGAACACATACTTTGAATCAGCGGCAGCCTTCCACACCGTGCCCATGTCGAGCAGGTTGGCGAAGAAGTCGTTGGTCAGCGTTTCAGGGCGCTTGGTGAAAACGCCGTGCTGGGACTGTCCGGCATTGGCGTTCAGCACGCGCAGGCCGCCGACGAGAACCGTCATCTCCGGCGCGGTCAGCGTCAGGAGTTGTGCCTTGTCGATCAGCAACTCCTCGGGCGAAATGGAATATGCGCCCTTCTGATAGTTGCGGAACCCGTCGGCGATCGGTTCGAGAACGGCAAAGGAGTCGACATCAGTCTGCTCCTGCGTCGCGTCGGTGCGGCCAGGCGTGAACGGAACCTCGATGTGGCGGCCGCCGTTTGCTGCCGCCTTCTCGATGGCTGCTGCGCCGCCGAGGACGATGAGGTCGGCGAGCGACACCTTCTTGCCGCCAGGTTGGGCGTCGTTGAACGCCTTCTGGATGCCTTCAAGCGTCTCAAGCACAGTTGCGAGTTGGGCCGGCTGGTTGACTTCCCAGTCCTTCTGCGGGCTGAGACGGATGCGCGCGCCGTTTGCGCCACCGCGCTTGTCGGAACCGCGGAAGGTGGACGCCGACGCCCAGGCAGTCGAAACCAGCTGGGAGATCGGGAGCCCCGATGCGAGGATCTTGCCCTTGAGATCGGCGATGTCCTGGGCGTCGATCAGGACGTGGTCAACGGAGGGCACCGGATCCTGCCAGATCAGCTCCTCTGCCGGAACTTCCGGGCCGAGATAGCGCACGCGCGGGCCCATGTCGCGGTGGGTCAGCTTGAACCACGCACGGGCAAATGCGTCTGCGAACTGATCCGGATTCTCGAAGAAGCGCCGCGAAATCTTTTCGTAGGCAGGGTCGAAGCGCAAGGCAAGGTCGGTGGTCAACATCGCCGGCGCATGACGCTTGGACGTGTCGTGCGCATCCGGTATGGTGTCGGCGCCGGCGTCATGTTTCGGTTTCCACTGATGCGCACCGGCCGGGCTCTTCGTCAGTTCCCATTCGTAGCCGAACAGGTTCCAGAAGAAGTTGTTGCTCCACTTCGTCGGCGTCGTGGTCCAGGTGACTTCCAGGCCGCTGCTGATCGTGTCGCCGCCCTTGCCGGTTCCAAAGCCGCTCGTCCAGCCGAATCCCTGTTCCTCGATGCCGGCCCCCTCGGGCTCGACGCCGACATGCGCGGCGTCGCCGGCGCCGTGGGTCTTGCCGAAGGTATGTCCGCCGGCGATGAGAGCGACGGTCTCTTCGTCATTCATCGCCATGCGCGCGAAGGTCTCGCGAATGTCCCTGGCGGCAGCAAGCGGATCGGGATTGCCGTTCGGCCCTTCCGGATTGACGTAGATCAGACCCATCTGCACGGCGGCGAGGGGAGTTTCGAGATCGCGTTCCCCGGAGTAACGCTTGTCGGCAAGCCAGGTGTCCTCGGCGCCCCAATAGACGTCCTCCTCGGGCTCCCAGACATCCGGGCGGCCGCCGGCAAAGCCGAACGTCTTGAAACCCATCGATTCCAACGCAACGTTGCCGGTGAGGATCATCAGGTCGGCCCAGGAGATCTTGTTGCCGTATTTCTGCTTGATCGGCCACAGCAGCCGGCGCGCCTTGTCGAGGTTGACGTTGTCCGGCCAGCTGTTGAGCGGCGCGAAGCGCTGCTGGCCGGCTCCTGCGCCGCCACGGCCGTCGCCGGTGCGGTAGGTGCCGGCGCTATGCCATGCCATGCGGATGAAAAGCGGACCGTAGTGACCGAAGTCGGCTGGCCACCAATCCTGCGAATCGGTCATCAGCGCGTGGAGATCTTTCTTCAGGGCCTCCAGATCGAGCTTTTTGAACTCCTCGGCATAGTTGAACGCCTTGCCCATGGGATCGGACAGGGAGGAGTTCTGGTGGAGAATCCTCAGATTCAACTGGTTCGGCCACCAGTCCCGGTTCGACCTGCCGCCATGGGCCGTGTGCGTGTGCGCAACCGGACACTTGCCCGCGGTTTCGACTTTTGAATCCATATTGTTTCTCCCTTGTGATCACATGAAGTGGACCACCTGGTGGTCGTCCTTAAGCAAAGAGCTCAAGGGTTCGGCGCCGGGTTGGTCTGGACGTCAACAAGTTGCGCGCCGCTGGTGGCCGTTCCATGGCCGTTCCTGACAGCAGCTGCAATTCATCTCCGATATCGGCACTATATCCAAGCCTGTTCATTAATTTAAGTTGGATTTTCTGATTGCGGCGATAAGGTGCGGTTATGACGAATTTGACACTCAAGCAGTTGCGCTATTTCGAGGCGTTGGCCCGACAGGGACATTTCGGGCGTGCGGCAGATGTCTGTGCGATCTCCCAGCCCGCCTTGTCGATGCAGATCAAGGAACTGGAAGAAACGCTTGGTACAGACCTCTTCGAAAGGGGCCCGCGTCAAGTCCGGCTGACCAATTTCGGAGAAGCCTTTGCCCTGCGCGTCCGTGATATCCTGCGCGCTGTCGATGAACTGGGAGATTTGGCGCGCGCCTCGCAGCACCGGCTGGTGGGGAGGCTGCGGATCGGCGTCATCCCAACGATTGCGCCCTACCTGCTGCCTGCAATCATCGGCAACCTGACGCGGATGCATGACGGGCTTGAGATTCATGTGCGCGAGACGCTGACTTCGAAGCTCGTTCAGGAGTTGGCGGAAGGCCGGCTCGATACGGCAATTGTTGCGTTGCCGGTATCAGAGCCTTCATTGACCGAGGTTGCGTTGTTTTCCGAGAACTTCGTGCTGGTCCGGCCAGGCGAGGATGAGGGCAAGCCAGTGCCCAATCGCGAAGCGCTCCGGGAAATGCGGCTTCTTCTTCTGGAAGAGGGGCATTGTTTTCGCGATCAGGCCTTGTCGTTCTGCAATATGCATTCGGCATTGCCGCGCGAGTTGCTGGACGGCAGTTCTCTGTCCACGCTGGTCCAAATGGTCAGCGCCGGCATTGGGGTCACCTTGATCCCGGAAATGGCCTTAGGGGTGGAGACACGCTCGGCGTCGGTGTCTGTCGCTCGCTTTCAGAGTGTCCAACCCTCGCGAACCATTGGCATGATCTGGCGCAAGACAAGCCCCCTGGCCAAGCAGTTTCTGCAGATTTCGGACGTCGTTCGCCAGTCAGCCGATGCGATGCGCGAGCAATACAATCCGACATAGCGGACAGCGAACGCTCGCACCCAGCTGCCACATGCTTCCATTGGCGCCGCCTGGCCGACGCCGGCTCAAAACCCACTGAGGTCTGTGCTTTGCCGGCTTCTGCATTGATTTCAATACATTTTGCGCAGCAATAGCCGAATTGCGAAAAAGAATCGCAAATCCATTCGTGGTTTAAAAGCTCTTAATAAGTTCACACTTATAAATCGGGCATGCGGAATGTGTACGCGCCCCCGTTGTCGTGGCCAGAATGATTTTGTTCCACGTTTCTTCCGAAATAGCCGGACTCGAGCAGCTTGGTGGCTGTCGAGTCGATTGGGAAAAAGATGGTCTCTTTTAGCTCTTTAAAAATTGGTACGAAGCTCCTCGGTCTGACCGCCATGACGGTCGCAATCGGCGTTGGTGTCAGCGTCTATGTCTCATCCAATCTGCGAACCATAGACGATACTTACAGCGCGCTGCTTGCCGTGGATGCCGCTGGTGCGAACAAGCTGGCGGAAATCGCAGGCAATTCTGAATCGATTGGTCGCGTCCTTTATCGCCTCATCGCCGAGCCGGATCAGGCGAGTATGGAGAAATCCCAGCAAGAACTGAGCGGGGTTCTCGACGAAACCACCCAGATGATTGACGCCGCAACGAACTATTATCCCGACCGGAAGGCCGATTTCGACACGCTGAAGACTGATTTGGACGCGGTGCGAGCAACGACATTGCCAATCACGAAAGCATCCATGGCGAGCGATAACGCCACGGCCCTGCAACTATCCTTTAACAGTTTCAAGCCGGCAAGACTGAAGTTCGATGGTGAGGTTACCAAGCTCTATGAATGGGCGCAGGCGGAGCTGCAGCGGAAAAACGACGCGGCTAGCGACGTGACCAACGCAACAATCACCACCAGCTACGTCGTTCTGGCGATCGGCGCCATCTTCTCGCTTGCGCTGGGGGCGCTCATAACCTTGAGTCAGGTCGTGCGGCCGGTCCGGCGTCTGACCGAAACAATGGGGGCTCTGGCGGGCGGCAACCTGACGGTCGACATCCCCGGTGCGGCCCGCGCTGATGAGATTGGCGAGATGGCGGCGGCCGTCGAGGTGTTCCGCGCCAATGCCCTCGCCAACAAACGGCTGGAAGAAGAAGCTGAGGCCAGCCGCAACATGTCGGCGGAGGAGGCTAACCGCAAAGCCGAAACAGAGCGCCAGCGCGCCGAAGAGATGGCTCAGGCCACCACGGGCCTGGCGAATGGTCTCAAGCATCTGTCCAGCGGCGATCTATCGTTCCAACTGGTCGATCGTTTCGCCCCGGACTTCGAAAGCCTGAGAGCCGATTTCAATGCAGCGGTCGTGCAGCTTGCCGATACGCTTCGTTCGGTCGCGAAAACAACAGAGCAGATCGACAATGGCACGCGCGAGATAAGCCACAGTGCAGCGGATCTTTCCAAGCGTACCGAGCAGCAAGCTGCCTCGCTCGAGGAGACGGCGGCTGCACTGGATCAGATCACCGCCAACGTCGCGAACTCGACCAAGCGTGCCGAAGAGGCGCGGGCCGTCGCTGTTCAGGCAAACGAGAGCGCGACCCGGTCCGGTCAGGTCGTGGCGAATGCCGTACAAGCGATGCAGAAAATCGAACAGTCGTCAAACCAAGTTGCGAACATCATCGGCGTGATCGACGAGATTGCCTTCCAGACCAACCTTCTGGCGCTGAACGCTGGCGTCGAAGCCGCGCGTGCGGGCGACGCCGGCAAGGGCTTTGCCGTCGTTGCCCAGGAAGTGCGCGAACTGGCGCAGCGTTCCGCCCAGGCCGCAAAGGAGATCAAGGATTTGATCCGCACCTCGTCAGTTGAAGTGGCAAGTGGTGTTGAGCTCGTCAGCGAAACCGGCCGGTCGCTTCAAACCATCGACGGTTACATCGTGACGATGAACCAGCACATGGATGCGATCGCCACGTCCGCCAAAGAGCAATCTGTCGGGCTGTCGGAGGTCAATACCGCGGTCAACCAGATGGATCAGGTCACGCAACAGAATGCGGCAATGGCCGAACAGAGCAATGCGGCCGGCGCCACGTTGGCAACCGAAGCAGGCCGCCTGCGCGAACTGATCGGTCAGTTCCAGCTGGGGAACACAATCCGGCAAACGTCGGCAGTGGCAGCCGTCGGTCGGCATCACGATCCCGTCCCTTCACCGGCACGTCAGATTGCCGGCAAGGTGGCAAGAGCATTCAACGGAAATGCCGCCATCAAGGAAAGCTGGGAAGAGTTTTGATGAAAACCGCAACCCAGGACCTTGGCCGAAACGCTGGGGCTCATCGCGTTCCACTCCGGCGGTCAGCAGTTCTGGGTTAAGACCACTTCGGTCCGGAAAAATACGGAGAGGGGCAGCGGCGATGCCGCTGCCCCTCTGGCGCATCCGGCGTCTCGGGGCGGCCAGCGCCAGCGTCGCCATCGGTGCACATCGGCCAATGCCGGATCAGACGCCCGCGCAACAAAGGATCGCGTCGTTAGAGTTCGTTGCCGTTGTCATCGCTGATGACACCACCAAGTTTGCTGCGCAGTTTCCGCAACACGTCCAAGACGAATCCGTCTTCGTTGAAATGGCGGCCGCTTAGGTCAACCTGGATGCAAAACGCCTGACTGGCAGCGTCCAAATTGAAATATGCAATCGGGTCATCGTGTTGCGAGTTCAGCAGCCATGGGTCTGCACCGCTTGGAAGCATCTCAGAAAGCACATTTCGGACCAGCATTTGCTCGCCCGTTCCTTCCAAGAAATAGCTCTTCAATTCCAGCCTCCACGATGACCCAGCGTACGATGGAGGTGTTGTTATGAGGTTACGGCCAACAAACGCAACTTCTCGCCGTTGCGAAATCGACGTGATTATCACCAATCGACATTGGTCCCCGCCCATCAGGTTCAGGTTCGGGCAAGCCTGTTCACTCATAAATTGTTCCTGTGAGCGGCAACGCTTGATTTCGATACCCGTCTCTGCGTTAGGGGCAGGTGGCATATGGGCGGCTGTCGAGGATCTGGCTCACATTTTTCCCGGCGGCTGGCGGCCGGGAAAAGGATCCAAGCGGTGGGATAATACAAAGGGTTTCATTTATGACTTCGACCATTCCTTCGCTCAGCGTCAGCCAGATCCGATCTCTCGCGACGACGGCAATTGCAGCCTGGACCACCGAAGACATTGCTGCGCTGTCCACAACGCAGATCAAGGCCCTTTCATCGACCCAGGTCGCAGCCCTCGAGACGGAGGACCTTGCGGCCTTTTCGACGACGCAGATCCGCGCGATATCAGCGGCGGCCATCATCAGCCTAAGCCTGGACCAACTGGCCGTTCTTACGACGGACAAGATCGAAAGCCTGATAACGACCCAGGTCGCCGCCCTCAGCACCAAGCAGGTCGGCGGGCTGGGTTCGGCGCAGGTCGAAGCCTTGACCTCCTCGCAGGTTGCCGCCTTGAGCTCGGCGCAGCTCCAGGCTCTGACCACCGATGAAATAGTGACCCTGTCGACGGCCGACATTGCGGCGATCACCTCGACTGCGATAACGGGGCTTTCCGCCGACAATATTGCGGCGCTCAGTACCGCCCAGGCGGCAGTTCTGAAGACGAGCCAGATCGCGGCGTTGAAGACGACCCAGGTCGCAGCCTTGACATCCGGGCAGCTCGCGGTGCTGACCACGTCGCAAATCGGCGCCTTGAGTTCGGTACAAATCAAGGTTCTGTCCAGTGACAGCATCGCCGCTCTCTCCACCAGCCAGATTGCAGCGCTGAGCGCGAAGGCGATCGCGGGACTGACCTCCACGCAGATCGTTGCCTTGTCGACCGATCAGGCGGAGGCCTTGACGTCATCGCAGGTGGCAGCCCTCAGCGCGACGCAAATTGCCGCTTTGGGCGCCGACGACGTGGTGACTTTTTCGACCGCCGAAATCGCGGCGATTACCTCGGCTGCCATAACCGGACTGTCCACCGGTAGCATCGCGGCACTCAGCTCTGCCCAAGCGGCGGCCATGAAGACGAGCCAGATCGCGGCGCTGAAGACGAACCATATCGCGGCCCTGACGTCCGTGCAGGTCGCAGCGCTGACCACATCGCAGATCGGCGCCCTGAGTTCGGCGCAAGTCACGGTGCTGTCCAGCGACCGAATGGCCGCTCTCACCACGGACCAGATTGCCGCCCTCAACACCAAGGCGATTTCAGGCCTGACCTCTGCGCAGATCGGCGCCTTGTCGACCGATCAGGCTGCGGCCCTGACGTCTGCCCTTGTCGCAGCCATGAACTCGACCCAGATCGCTGCACTGGACGCAGACGACATTGCAGCCTTCTCGACGGCCGATATCGCGGCGATCAGCTCGTCTGCCATAACAGGGCTTTCCACCGACAGTGTTGCTGCCCTCAGCACCGCCCAGGCAGCAGCGCTGAAGACGAGCCAGGTTGCGGTGTTGAAGACGGGCCAGATCGTCGCCCTGACGTCCGAGCAGCTTGCAGCGCTGACCACCTCGCAGTTCAGCGCCCTGACTTCGGCGCAAGTTAAGGTTCTCTCGAGCGACAGTATCGCGGCTCTCTCCACCGGCCAGGTCGCCGCCCTGAGCACGAAGGCGGTCACGGGTTTGACATCGACGCAGGTCGATGCCTTGTCCATCGACCAGGTCGAGGCTCTGACATCATCCCAGGTTGCGAGCCTCAGCTCGACGCAGATTTCCGTCTTGAGCGCGGCAGATCTGGCAACCTTCTCGACAGCCGACATCGCGGCGATCAGTTCGTCTGCCATAACGGGACTTTCCACCGGGAATATCGCAGCACTCAGCCCCGAACAGACGGTAGCCCTGAAGACGGGTCAGATCGTGGCGTTGAAGACAAGCCAGATCGCTGCGTTGACGTCGGAGCAGATTGCAGCCCTGACCACGTCGCAATTCAGTGCCCTCAGTTCGCTACAGGTCACGGCCCTGTCGAGCGACAGCATCGCGTCGCTCGACACTGACCAGATTGCTGCCCTGAGCACCAAGGCGATTGCGGGTCTTTCCTCCACGCAGATCGATGCCTTGTCCACCGCGCAGGTCGAGGCTTTGAGCTCGTCCCAGGTGGCGCACCTCAGCGCGACGCAGATTGGCGCTTTGAGCGCGGCAGACTTGGCGACCTTCTCGACGTCCGAGGTGGCGGCGATCACCTCGACCGCCCTGTCTGGACTATCCAGCGACACTATCGCGGCCCTCAGCACCGAGCAGGCTGCGGCCATGAAGACGAGCCAGATCGCGGCGCTGAAGACCAGCCTTGTCGCAGCCCTGACATCAGAGCAGATCGCGGCCCTGACCACGTTGCAGGTCTCCGCCCTGAGTTCGGCACAAATAGCGGTCCTGCCCAACGACAGCATCGGTGCTCTCGCCACGGACCAGATTGCCGCCCTGAGCACCAAGGCGATCGCAGGTTTGACCGCGACGCAGATCAACGCCTTTTCCACCGACCAGGCTGCGGCTCTGACCTCTGCGCTTGTCGGCGCCATGAGCTCGACCCAGATCGCTGCACTCTCCTCCGATGACATTGCGACCTTCTCGACGGCCGACATAGCAGCAATCAGCGCGACGGCCCTGTCCGGACTTTCGACCAGCAACATCGCAATACTCAGTGCTGACCAGGCGGCGGCCTTGACGGCAAGCCAGGTGGCAGCGCTGTCTTCCAGCCAGATCGCGGCACTGACGAGCGACCAGATCGCCGCGCTGACCACGGCGCAGTTCGGCGCCCTGGGTTCGGCGCAGATCGCGGCTCTGTCCAACGACAACATCGCCGCGCTCGCCACGGAGCAGATCGCCGCCCTCAGCACAAAGGCAGTCGCGGGCCTGAGCTCCGCGCATATGGGCGCCTTGTCCACCGAACAGATCGAGGCTTTGACATCGACGCAGGTTGCGAGCCTCAGCTCGACGCAAATTGCCGCTTTGGGCACAGAAGATCTGGCGACTTTCTCGACCGCCGACATCGCGGCGATCACCTCATCTGCTCTATCCGGGCTTTCCACCGGCAATATCGCCGCCCTCAGCGCTGAGCAGGCGGCCGCCCTGACGACAAGCCAGATGGCGGCTCTGGCCTCCAACCAGATCGCCTCGCTGACGTCCGGGCAGATCGCGGCGCTGACGACGTCGCAGATCGGTGCATTGAGCTCGACTGCAATATCGGGGCTGTCCACGGCCAACATCGCAGCACTTTCCGGCGACCAGATCGCCGCGTTGAGCACACAGGCGGTCGCAGGCTTGACGACCACGCAGATCGAGGCCCTGAGCACCGATCAGCTCGGCGTCCTGTCCTCGGCGCAAATCGGAGCGCTCGGCAAGGCGCAGATTGCCGTTCTGAGCGCCGAGGATCTGGCAATCTTTTCCAGTGACGAGATCGCGGCGATCAGCTCGTCTGCCATATCCGGATTGTCCGTCAGCAACATTGCAGCACTCAGCCCCGATCAGGCCGCAGCCCTGACGACGGCCCAGTTGGCAGCGCTGTCCTCCAGCCAGATCGGGGCGCTGGATTCCAGCCAGATCGCCAGCTTGACCACGTCGCAGATCGCCGCCTTGAGCTCCGCGCAGGTCACGGCCCTGTCTCACGACGGCGTCGCCGCCCTTACCACGAACCAGATTGTCGCCCTGAGCACCACGGCGGTTGGCGGTTTGACCTCCGCCCAGATCGATGCCTTGTCCACCGCACAGGTCGAAGCTCTGTCATCCTCTCAGGTGGCGGGCCTCGGCTCGACGCAAATCGCCGCTTTGAGCACGGCAGATCTCGCTACCTTCTCGACCTCCGAGATCGCGGCGATCAGCTCGTCTGCCCTATCCGGACTTTCCACCGGCAATATTGCGACCCTCAGCTCCGATCAGATTGCAGCCCTGACGGCAAGCCAGGTGGCTGCGTTGTCGTCCGGGCAGGTCGCGGCGCTGGGTACCACCCAGCTCGGTAGTTTGACGACGTCGCAGATCGAGGCGCTGAGTTCGGCGCAGGTCGCCGCGTTGTCCAGTGACAGCATCGGCGCTCTCTCCACGGCCCAGATTGCCGCGCTCAGCACCAAAGCCCTCACGGGTTTGACCTCCAGGCAGATCGATGCCTTGTCGACCGCACAGGTCGAGGCCTTGACCTCCTCGCAGGTTGCGAGCCTCAGCTCAACGCAAATTGGCGCTCTGACCACGGGAGACGTGGCGACCCTCTCGACAGCCGAGATCGCGGCGATCAGCTCGTCTGCCATTTCCGCGCTTTCCACCGGCAATATCGCCGCCCTCAACTCCGAGCAGATCGCGGCCCTGACGACAAGCCAGGTGGCAGCGTTGTCATCCAGCCAGGTCGAAGCCGCCCAGATCGGCAACTTGACCACATCGCAGATTGGCGCCCTGAGCTCGACGGCCATATCGGGGCTGTCAACGTCTACGGTCGCTGCGCTCTCCACCTCGCAGATCGGCGCCCTGAGCACAAAGGCGATCGGGGGCTTGACCTCGGCGCAGATCGCTGCGTTGTCAACCGGCCAGCTCGACTCTCTGTCTTCTACACAGGTTGCCTCATTGGGATCGTCGCAGTTGGCGGCACTCTCGAGCGAGGACATGGCGACCTTCTCGACCGCCGATATCGCGGCGATCAGCTCGTCTGCCATATCGGGATTGTCCACCAGCAATATCGCGGCCCTCAGCCCCGAGCAGGCGGCAGCCCTGACGACAAGCCAGATACCGGCGCTGACCTACAATCAGATCAAGGCCCTGAGTTCCAGCCAGATCGTCGACTTGACCACGGAACAGATCGGCGCCCTGAACGCCATACAACTTGCAGCGCTAAGCACGAGCACGATCGCGGCACTTTCCACCAACCAGATCGCCGCTCTGAACTCGAAGGCGATCGTCGGTCTGACCACCGCGCAGATCAGCGCCCTGACCACCGAACAGGTGGAGGCGTTGACGGCGTCCCAGGTCGGAGGACTGAGCTCGGCGCAAATCGCGGCGCTAACCACTGAGGACCTCGCGACCTTCTCGACAAGCGATATCGCGTCGATCAGCACGTCTGCCCTTTTCGGACTGTCGACGGAGGATATTTCGAGCCTGTCGAGCAACCAGATATACGCCATCACAACGACCCAGATGGAAGCACTGGATGCCGAGCGAATTGCTGCGGTCGTTTCAGCCTACCAGTCGTTCTGATGCTGGACTGCGCGGCGTTGGCCGGATGACGTCCGCGGCGTGCGCTTGTTTCGACGAGCGCACGGAGCTTTCCGAAAGATCCGGACTTTAGCCAGCGTGCCGGGCGCAGGCAGACGATAGGAACTGCGGGATTTCAGACGCGGGACGTTTGTAGAAAAAAGCCCGCCGTGAGGGCTCGGGCTGTTGAGGCCGGAACCCTCTACGGGCATCATCTCAACCGTAGGCCCTGGTCATCAAAGACAAAGCACCTGCCTGCCGTCATCGAAAGCGCGACGGTCGACCCATTCTTTGGGTCAAAATCCGTGCGGTGCTCAATCGTGATGGTCTGGCCGTCAGCCAGCCTGCAATAAACATAGCGCGTGCTGCCGAGATATTCGCTGAATTCCACGATGGCCGGCATACCTTGCTCACAGGATTCGGATAGCTGCAGGTGTTCCGGCCGGACGCCGAAGGTGACTGTCGTGTTTCCGGCAAAATTCGCCTGGAGTGCTGGCGCTTCGAGCGCGGTATCTCCTATGCGGATTCTGTCTCGGTCTACCCATGTGGCCTGCAAAAGATTCATCCGCGGCGAGCCGATAAACCCAGCAACAAAGGTATTGGCCGGGTCCTCATAGACTTCGCGCGGTGTCCCAACCTGTTCGATACGGCCGTCGCGCAGGATGACGATGCGGTCGGCGAGGGTCATCGCTTCGGTCTGGTCATGGGTCACGTAGATCATCGTGTTCCCCAGTTCCCGGTGGAGCCGCGCGATCTCGATGCGCATGGAAACACGCAACTCCGCATCAAGGTTGGAAAGCGGCTCGTCGAAGAGAAAGACGTCCGGCTTTCGCACGATCGCCCGTCCGATCGCCACGCGCTGGCGCTGGCCGCCGGAGAGCTGGCCCGGACGCCTGTCAAGCAGATGGGCGATCTTCAGGATGGCGGAAGCCTGGCTGACCCGGCGGTCGATCTCGGCTGCGTCCGTGCGGGACATCGTCAGGCCGAAGGCGAGGTTGTCGCGCACACTCATGTGCGGATAGAGCGCGTAGGACTGGAACACCATCGCGATGCCGCGATCGGAGGGGTCAAGATCGGTCACGTCCCGGCCCTTGATCGCAATCTCCCCGTCAGTCACCTCCTCGAGCCCGGCGATCATGCGCAACAATGTCGACTTGCCGCACCCCGAGGGCCCCACGAAGATGACGAATTCCCCTTCGTCAATCGCAAGATCGATGCCGTGGATCACATCGAGGCTGCCGAAGCTCTTGCGCACACCGGTCAGCGCGACGCTCGCGCAGGGCGGTTCTATCGTCATCATCCGGTTCCTATTTCTCGGCCTGCAGCCAGACAAGCATGGCGCCCGGCGCCCGGTTGTCCCAGAGATGGTAGGGCACGAGCCGGGCGGTGGCTGACGTCCTCTCTGCCCGTCTCGCGAGATAGAGCGCGCCGCCGAAACCCGACGTCTCTTCCCGCTTCACTGGAAGATCGACGGCGACGGCGCCGTTGAGGTCGGCGAGAGCGACTTCCTGCCTCTCCTTTAGTTCATTCGGCACGATAATCGCACTGAGATCCGCGCCATTGTCCGTCTCCTCGACACAATAAACGAGCGGGCCGCGCATCAGGGCAACGCGGCCGGCATCCTGCCGCACCTTGGGGTTGGCATATTGCGGGCGCAGCGCAAGCGGCAGATCGAGATCGATCCGGTCGCCGTTTCGCCAGTCACGCTCGATGCGGGCATAGCCATCCGCAGCGACGGCGGTGACCTCGACGACCTCGCCGTTCAGGCGGAGTTTTGCCTCGCCTTCGGCCCATTCCGGAATGCGCAGCGATATCGCGAAGCGAGCCGTCCCTTCGAGGCTGACAGTGAAGCGTATCGCGCCGTCCCATGGGTAGCGGGTCTCCTGTGCCAGCGTCACTATCGTGCCCGCGATCGTCGTCTTCGCGCTGCCTTCTCCATAAAGGTGAACGGCGATTTCGTCTGCGGAGGCGGCGTACATGTACGAGCCGACAGAGGCCAGCAATCGTGCGATGTTGGGCGGGCAGCACGGGCATCTGTGCCAGGTCCAGCGGTGGTGGCGCCCGGCGCTTTCCAGCGGGTTTTCATAGAAGAAGGTCTTGCCGTCGAGCGAAAGGCCCGACATGGCGCCGTTGTAGAGGGCCTGCTCCATGATATCGGCGTAGCGTCGGTTCGGTCCGCGTCCGAGCATGCGGCTTGCCCAGAAGACAAGCCCGACGGAGGCGCAGGTCTCTGCATAGGCGCTCTCGTTAGGCAGGTCGTAGTAGTCTGTGAAGCCCTCGTTCGCGGCCGCCGGGCCGATGCCGCCGGTGACGTACATCTGCTTTGCGGTCAGGTCGTCCCACAGCGTGTCGAGCGCAGCGGTCAGGCTGTCGTCGCTGTACTCGGTGGCGATATCCGCCATGCCGGAATAGAGATACATGGCGCGCACGGCATGCCCCACGACCTTGGTCTGCTCGCGGACCGGCAGATGGGCCTGGTTGTATTCATAGGTGCCAAAGACGAAGTTCTTCGGATCGCGTCCGTCATTGCGGGCCTCGCTGTCGAAGTAGTGCGGCTCTGTTCCGCGCTCGTCGATGAAGAATTTGGCGAGGTCCAGGTACTGCTGGTTGCCCGTCACGCGGGCAAGCTTTACCAGCGCCAGCTCGATCTCTTCATGTCCGCAATAGCCGCGCCTCTGTCCGGCGCCATCACCGAAGACCGCGAGCATGTGATCGACGTAGCGGCACATGACGTCCAGCAGCTTGCGCTTCCCGGTTGCCTGGAAATAGGCAACCGCTGCCTCGATCAGATGTCCGGCGCAATAGAGCTCATGCGTATCGCGCAGGTTGGTCCACTCGCGGCCCGGGACGATGCGCAGATACCATGAATTGAGGTAGCCATCCGGGCGCTGGAGTTTTTCGTAGAGATCGATGATCGCGTCGATCCGCGCCTCCAGCACTGGATTCGGTTGGCGATAAAGCGAATACGCCGCCGTTTCGATCGATTTGCCGAAGTCGCTGTCCCAGAACATCTGGGTGGAGACCATCGCCTTGTGCTCGGTCGCCGGCATTGTCGGGCTCATGCTGTGCGGCGGAATGACGACGCCGGGGCTCGGCTCATCCGGATCGATCTGCTTCAACATGCCCGCCTGGATGCAGCGATCAAGGAGGATGGTCGCGGTCGACTCGCAGATTGCGTCCTGGCGTTCGCCGAAAAGGCCGCCGAGCCGGACGCTTGGAACGGGAAGGGGGCGGAACTGGCGGTCTTTCTTCATCATGGTGTATCCGGTTCTCGTTTCAGGGATCATTTCACGGCGCCGGCCATCAGGCCGCGCATGTAGTAGCGTTGCAGAAGCAGGAATACGAAGAGGCAGGGGATGACCATGACGGTGACTCCCGCCTGAACGGCGCCCCAATTGATCGCGCCCAGCCGACCGGCGCGAACGGCGGTCATCAGCACCGGCAGCGTATAGTTCTCGTTGCTCGACAGAAGCACGAGTGCTGCGAGAAACTCGTTCCACGCGTTCAGGAACGCAAAAATCGAGACGGTCGCCACGCCGGGCATAACAAGCGGAAGCAGAACCCGCACGAGGAGTTTCAGGTCGCGCGCGCCATCGATGCGCGCGGCTTCTTCGATCTCCTTCGGGACAGCGTCGAAGGCGTTGCGCATCATGAAGACCGAGAAGGGAAGCTGCAGGGTTACGTAGATCAGCATCAGCCCGAAAAGCGAATTGTTGAGCCCGAGCTTGGCCAGGATGATGAAAAGCGGCGTCAAGATGGACTGGAAGGGGATCATCAGCGTCGCGATGATGAGCACGAACAGGACGTTCTTGAGTGGAAAGCGGTAGCGGGAGAAGCCGTAGCCCGCGAGCAAGCTGACGATGACCGTTATTATGACGGTACCGAGCGATACGACCACCGAATTGATCGTGTGCTGCCAGACCCCCGAACCGAAGCCGTCAAGCGCGCGATAGGCGTCGATGCTTAAGCCCGAGACCGGCCACGGCGGCAGGGGCGGCTGGCTGTTTTCGGCATTCGGCCGAAAGGAGGCGAGGAAGCTGACGAGGAACGGTGCCAGAAAGAAAAAGCCGGTTCCAATCCCGACGCCGTGATAGGCGGCGCGGTTCCATCGCGCCCGGCGCGCCCGAATGTCTCGACCCGTTGTCATGGGCGCTCGTCTCCCACTTTGAGCAGCCGGAGCTGGACAACGCTGATGGCGACGAGGATGGCGAGGAGGGCGATCGAAAGGGCCGCGCCGTAGCCGAGATTGAACGACACGAAGGACTGATTGAAGATATAGTAGACGACGGAAATCATGTGGTTCTGTGGGCCGCCGCTCGTCATGATGTAGAATTGGTCGAACGCGAGGATCGAACCCGTGACGGAGAGGATCAGCGCCAGCGCCAGCGTGCGGCGCATCAGCGGCAATGTCAGGTAGCGAAAGCGCTGCCAGCGACGTGCTCCGTCGATGCGGGCGGCCTCGGTGAGCTCGGCGGGTATCGCTTGTAACCCGGTCAGCAGGATGATCATCGTGAAGCCGGCGATCTTCCAGACGACCATGACGATGATGGTGACAAAGGCCGCGTCGAACCTGGCGAGCAGATTTATTCGCCCGCTCGTCAACCCGAGCATCTGGAAGAGGGGAGAGAACAATCCGCTGTCGACGTTGGCCAGCCATACCCAAAGAAGAGACGCGGAGGCAAGGCCAACGACGACGGGCAGGAAGATGACGGTGCGGTACACGGAGACGAACGGTCTTTGCTTTTCAACGAAGAGAGCGAGCGGAAAGGCCACCGCGAAAATGGCGATGGTGACGAGCAACGTATACTCCGCGGTGAAGCTCAGTGCGGAGAGAAACCGCGCGTCCTTGAACATGCGAATGTAGTTGCCAAGCCCAATCCAGCTCGGTGCGCCGAGCAAGGGCCAGCGGTGAAGGCTCATCCAGAACGTGAAGAGTACCGGCAGGATGAAGAAGGCCGTCACCAGCACCATCGCAGGGGCGATGTAGACAAGACCTTGCAATCTGGTCTTGCGTTTCTTGCGGCGCGACGGCAACGGCGCGATGGTTGGCATCGTCATGGGAGGCTTCTCGATTGATCTGGATGTGTGGAGGGCACGCGAGGCGGCCCTCCACGGCTCCGTCTACTGCGCGGTGTCGATGATCGACTGCATTTCCGACTGTGCATTGGAGAAAGCACCGTCCACGTCGTCTCCGTAGATGGCGGCATTGATGAAGGTCGCCCACGGCCCATTGGCGCTGTTGATGAGGTCATTGAACTGCAGCGTGTAGGGCGTCTTGGCGACAGCAATCGCATCCTTGGCGATCTTGAGGCGTGGATCGAGCCCGTCGAGGACCTCGTCTGCGATATCGCCGCGGGTCGGCAGGCTGCCGTATTTGGCCATGATCTTCTGCCCTTCCAGCGAATAGGTGTATTCGAGGAATTTCTTCACCGCCTCGAGCTTGGGCGTTCCCTTGGTGACGACGAAGTTGTCTCCTCCCGCAAACGAGGACGGCTGGCCATTCACACCCGGAATGAGGCTGACGCCGAACTTGATTTCCGGATGTTGGGTAACCAGCGTGCCGATTGCAAAGGCACCGAGGCTTTGCTGACCGATCTTGCCGTTGGTGATGCTCAGGAAGTTGACGCCATTGTCGCTCGCCGAGCCTGCTGGGACGGTGTCTTTGGCGACGAGATTGCGGTAGATGTCGATTGCCTTGCGCATCTGCGGCGTGTCCAGCGTCGCGGTCTTGCCGTCCCCGGAGAGGATGTCGGCGCCGCCGCCCCAGACAAGCGGCGTGAAGGTGAAGATGGCGCAGCCGCCACAGCCGCCGCCGGAAAAGTAAAAGCCGTATGTGTCGCCGCCGAGCGCACGGATCTTCTCGGCATTTGCGGTGATTTCCTCCCAGGTCGTCGGCGCCTTATCCGGATCCAGTCCCGCCTGCTTGTAGAGATCCTTGTTCCACGCGAAGATCGATGTCTCGACCGACAAGGGCAGGCCGTAGATCTTCTCCTCGTAGGTGCCGAGCTTCACGTGCGACGGCGACAGGGAATTGAAGTACGGCAGCGTCTTTGCCCAGTCCGTCATGTCCTCAAGCTGGCCGGCCGCCGCAAAGGCGGGTGTGTAGATCAGGTCAAGCGAGAGCGCGTCCGGTGCCTGGCCGCCGGCGATGGCCGTCGCATACTTCTGGACGAGTTCCGCGAAGGGCACTTCGGTGAGTTCGACCTTGTCCTCGTTGGCGGCGTTGTAGGCTTTGACCACCTCCTTGAACGAGTCGCCGATTCCCGAGCGGACCCACATGTTGATGGTCTCGGCCGAGGCTGCTTGCATCCCGAAAACGGAGATGAGCGCCGTGGCGGCAAGCAATTTCCTGAACATCATGCTTCCTCCTTGTCATGGAACCGCGCTGGTGCGGTCCCTCCTCCTTGTTATTTTCTCGATGAACCACCGCAGGATGCGCGCACGACGAGCCGGCACGGCAACTTGCGCAGCCCCGGCTCCACGGGATTGCCCTCTCCGAGCGAAAGGACAGTCAGTCCGGCTTGGCGACCGAGCTCCTTCAGGTTCATGTCGATCGTTGTCAGCGGCGGACGCGTTTGGCCGGCGACGATCTCCCAGTTGTCGAATCCGATCACCGATACGTCCTGGGGCACACGCACTCCACGCTCGCGCAGTGCATCGATGACACCGCGCGCAATCTGATCGTTGCCACAGAAGATGCCGTCAGGCAGGTCTCCTCCGGCCCGCCACAGGCGATCGATGGCCTCATGCCCGAAACTTTCCGACCAGGTGCCGTAAAACACGGGAGCTTCGGCGCCGGCCACGGCAAGGAAGGCTGCCGCGCGCGCTCGAACGGCGGCGAAGTCCTGCGGACCGGTGATGTGAACCAATCGCTTGCGCCCAACCTCCTTCAACCATGAGGTCGCAAGCTGGGCGCCTTGCCCGTCGTCGGCGGCAAACGTTACGCTGTCTGGTGTTCCTGTCGTGAACGCGTAGACGACCGGCACCGGCAGGCCAGCGAGATCGACAGGGAGAGAGCTGTCGATCCGCTTTCCTGTCGCGATGATGCCGTCCACCTGTTTGTCCAGCATGGCATCGACATGGATCTTTCCGAGCGCCGGATCATCCTCGATCGCGCAGAGAAACACCGAGACCCCGTGGTCAACCAATGCCTCTGAAATGCCTGCCATGACGGGCAACGTGAAGCGACCATAGGTGTCGTTCGTCAGAAGGCCGATGGTGAAGGAGCGGCTGGAGAGCAGCCCGCGCGCCAGTGCATTCGGGCGAAAGCCGATTTCGGCGGCGATGCGCTTGACCCGCGCCCGCGTCTCCGCCGCCATCCGGCCGTTGTCATTCAGCGCTTTCGACACGGTCGACACACTGACGCCGGCAGCCCGGGCAAGATCGTGAATCGTCACGCGTTCGTGTCTGTTGCGCTGGTTCCTCAGTTTGGCCTCCCTTGCAAATCTGCGATGAGAAAACCTTTTCGCAAGGGAGATGTCAATATGAGAAAACGTTTTCTCATACGAACAAGTTGGAAACCCTCGTCACCGCTGTGTCCGGATTCCCTTCCAATGCGCTGGCGGCAGCCGGGCTGGCACAAGGCATGGCCCAGGCAATCCGCAAGGGGGACATGCATTTCCAGTCAGGGGATGAAGCCAATTGCTTCCGGTAAGGCTCTTCCATTGGTCCGAACCTTCGATCCCGCCGCCTTACGATCTCAAGTCAGCCTTTGGGGCGGGACCACGCTGACCGAGCCGGCGGTCCAGGATTTTGTCACTCGCTACAATCTGCTCGTCGAAACAGGATCCAGCCAGTATCGCGAGCTCCGCACGCTAATGGCACGCGCGGAGATGGAGGCTTTGCGGCGCACCCTGGAGCGCGACAATGGTGATTTTACTGCGGGGATTTCCTTTCATCATCCTCGCGCAACTCATCCGTGTCCGAAATAATTCGCTTGCGTGGTCTGTGAAAATATGGACTTTTTTGATTTCTGTCTAACCGCTAGGTTGCAGCTTCAGAGCCTCGGAATAAAGCCGCGATATTTTCAAATTTCACGACCTACAGGTTTTCGCTGGGATGGTGATGTTTTCGCACTTTAAGAAGGTCGGGAATCTAATCCGTCGCGCGGATGAGGCGCAGCGGAATGGGGAGTGGGATGCCGCTCGCAAGCTTTACCAGACGATTGTTCGCCGAAAACCCGAGCTGGCGCACATATGGGAGCAACTGGGACATGCGCTGAAAGAGACAGGAAATCTCGATGGGGCACTGTTCGCGTATAAGGAGGCGGTTGCCCTCGACAGTGGAATGATGACCGCCCGGGCGGAGTTGGAGCACCTGAAACTTAGCATCTGGAAGGAGGAGAACGGCGGCGACAAATATGCGCCCGGACGTTTCCGCTTCGTCAATCTCGGCACGACCGGCACCTGCAACGCTTCCTGCATACATTGCCCGACCGGAAAGGCCACCACGGCGCACGTCCCGCGCGGGATAATGCCCATGCTCCTCTATGAGCGGATCATCGACGGTATCGCCGCCTCTGACCTCCCCGTAACCGATCAGATCGCGTTCGGTCTGTTCGGCGATGCCTTGGTCGATCCGTTCGTCGTGAAGCGTGCTGAATATCTGCGCTCCAAGCTGCCGACAACCCGGCTCTCGATCAACACCAACGGCGCCGCGTTCAATCCGGTCCGCCACGGGCCGCTGAAGGATCTCGCCACACTTGTCATGCTGCACTGCGAGTCGATCCTGCCGGAAACCTACAATGACCTGATGCGACCGTTGCGTGCCGAGCGCGTCTTTCCTAAGATCGAGCAGTTGCTTGAGTCGTTCGTTGGTAAGGTCTCCGTCAGTGTGCCATTGAGCAAAAGGAACCTGGAGGAGGCAGACGAAATCCGAAAATGGTTCATGAGCCGCGGTGCAACGCAGGTGGTCTTCGATCCTCTCAGCAGCCGTTGCGCCGAGGACCGGACGCTGTTCAACTCCCTCGCACTGAACCCGACGAAGATAGCGTGCGGCCCCGATATCATGGATGATCTGATCATCGATACCGATGGCAAGGTGTTGATGTGCTGCCAGGACTTCCAGCGGATCGAGGGCATCGGTGACATGGGAGAGTCGGACCTCGAAACGATGCTCGCCGATCCCCTGCGGGAAATCACTAGGCGCAGGCTTCGGAACCGAAAGCATGACGAGATCCCAACCTGCAGTCGGTGCTATGCCGACAACCGCGGCGACGTGACTGTCCCCCTGCTCCACAATAGCTCCATTACCCGAGAGGAAGCATGAAGAATAATCGCTTGGCAGACTTCGTTCGCGCGAACGGATTCGTCCCCTTGTCATGGGCGGGCTCGACGCTTTCCATGAATTACGTCAATATTGGAGACGCCCTCAGCGCCGTAATGGTGACCCTGATGTCCAGCGCAAAGGTCCAACGGGTGCCATTCAAGTCGCAGTCTCTGCGCATGGCCTGCGTCGGCACGATCGGCCACGGCATCATCGGCGGCGATGTCTTCTTCTGGGGGACCGGCTCCTCGAATTGGGCGAACCCGACCAAACCGGCAGAGGAGCGGACCCCGTTCAAGATCTCAGCCGACTCCAACTATACCGTCACCGCCACGCGTGGCCCGGTGTCCGAGCGCATTCTCACCGGCGAGCCGTCTGGGTCTGTCGGTGTCTATGGCGATCCCGTCTGGCTGCTGCCGCGCTTCTACAAGCCGGAGATCAAGAAGAAATGGAAGCTGGGCGTCATCGTGCATCTGTCGGAGTTGGCCGACCGTGAGTATGAAGCCCACGTCCGGCCCGAGCTGGTGCGCTATGAAATCCCAGATGATCTGAAGGACGATGTCCACCTGATTAGCACCGTCAGCTCGATCGGCGTCGACGGCATCCGTGGCAATATCGACGAAATCTTGGCGTGTGAGCGGATCGTCTCAACAAGCTTGCACGGCATGGTCTTTGCTGAAAGCTACGGCATTCCTTGCATACCTTTCCCGACGCATGGCGGACCGCAGGGGCTGAACGAGCGGGATCTGAGCGATGAAGTTCATATGGACTTGCGCTTCGTGGACCTCTATCGCGGCCTCGGCCAGTCCACCTTGAGCGTCTATACGCAGCCGAACCATATACCGACTGACTGGCGGGATTTGATGAGCACCATTGACCGAGTATGGACGCCGAAGGCGATCGACGAGCAGGCACTGATTGATGCCTTCCCGCTCGACTATAAGCCGCTGGCCGCGCCGGCTGGCGCGACTATCTGGGACCATCCGCTTCTGACCGAGTTGAAGTTGCAGCACGACGTCAAAGAGTTGAAAGGGGAGCGGCCAAAGGTTGAGCGAAAGCCGAAGCCACCGGCGCCCCAGAAGCCTATCCGCCCTGCGCGGCCCTCTATCTTCTCACGTATTTTCAGTTTCGGCCGGACTTCGTAAAGCTCGCCAGCGGTATGGAACAATCGACAAGTATCGCAGGAAGCTCCATCATCCTTGGTTTCACTCCCAGACGTTCCTCGTTTGATTGAAGGAAGGCAGCCTTTTCGGAAAGTTGGCGATAGTGGCAACAAAAGATGTTTTTGCAGAAATTGAAGTGGCCATTGAAAACGACCTCCCGTTCAAAAAGCGAGCTGCAAGAATCTATACCTACGAACCCACTGCGGGCTTTCTCGGTTGGCTAGGTCTCAACAGTGCGACCAAGAACCAAATCACTGATGTAAACCCGGTCATCGGCATAAGAAGCCAAGGGATGGAGACCCTATTGGCTTCTCTTTTGGACGAAAAACCTCATGGCTACTTGCCCTCCGACAGTTTCGATCTCTCTCGGCTATCTAATGCCCGTTCCCAAGTACCGAGCGTGGTTCTTCGGTGGCGACGCAGACGCAGAGAGGGTTGCTGATTTGTTGGGCGCGCTCAAGCAACACGCTGAACCATTCATAGCTAAATCTTGTTGCCTTGAAGTTGTCGAGCAGCTCCTTCAGGGGAGATATGCTCACCATGAACACGCCATGTATCGCCTCCCCCTCGCTAGCATGATGCGAGGAGATAGTAGCGGGGCTCAATCGCGCTGCCGTGATCACCTTGCGAGCATCGGCGGCAGAACCGATCCAGCTGCAGAGCGCTACCGTCGATTCTCCAATGCGATGGAAGCTCTAGTCATCTCAGAGAAATCGGCTTGATGACGGGAGAATATCGACGGAACACCGCCGTCAGCAGCGTAAGATTCCTTGTGGAACTTGAATAAGGGCTGCCCTGATACGGCAGCTAACGCGATCTCCCACTTATAAAGTGAGCGAGGTAGTGTGCCCATTATGAGTAGTCACAATCCGAATATAGAAGTTCTTTCCGGCCCGGAGCGCCGGCGTCGCTGGTCGACGGCCGAAAAGCTGGCCCTCGTTCAGGTGACGTATGAGCCAGACGTGACGGTTAGCATGGTTGCCCGGCGTCACAGCATCCAGCCGAACCAGTTGCTCACGCAAGCGCAGCTCAAGGGGCATTGACCGCCACCGCGTCGAAGGCACTTTTGCATGCATCCGGGTAACTCAACTAGGTTTTTTTTGTTCAGCCGAGAACTGTGCCTGGGCGGTCACGAAATAGCCGTTGTGGAACGGAATTTAACTAGAAGCTCCGCGTGGAAAATTACGGCAAAGAGCTTCTGGAAGCGAAGGTTATCATGAATAAGCGTGTGGTGAGCATTCAACTTCTTTTCATTGTAGGTGCCTTCTACTATTTTCTGGCGGGTGGAACGTCGTGTTCGGAAATCTTTTCCGCGATAGAAGCGTCTTCTATAAGTGCCTTGACAGAGGCTTTGGAAGGTGGCGGAGACGCGAATTGTGCAGGTTACGATGGTTACCGTCCATTGAGTAGAGCAATTTTAACAAATAACGTCGAACTGGTTACTGGTCTGATACAGCATGGCGCTGACGTAAATCTCACGGACGGCGGTGTCACACCTATCTACTACGCGATCATTGCAAACTGCATCCCGTGCGCGCAGATTATCTCAGCCGCGGGCGGCACGGTTGCTGCAGACCGAGGAGACATCGATTATGCTCACAAAATCGAACACGTTCGAAATAACCCCTATTTTATGGATCTCTTGGATTGCCACAACAACCGGCAAACCTGCCTCCCCTGACGCCAGATTTGGCGTTCCTAGTTCCGGTCGAAACTCGGCATATGCCCCCCTGTGAATCCGACACTCATACTCGGTCGAGCGAAGAGGAGCTGCTCTCGGAGATGCCGAACATCCCACGCAGCGCCTAACGTTGAGACCTGTAAGCGCTGCAGCCTCACTTTGCGGATTCTGTTCGCGATGAGGACGGGTCGGCGATGTTGGGAAGGCGCAAAATGATACTGTGCTCAGATTCGCCTCTCGTCTGGAGGACCGCATTGCTGCGGTCCTCCACCAGCTCGGTTTTAAGCCCGCGCCGGGGTCCTTGCCGGCACGACGGCATTGACCGCAACCGCGACGGTGATGTTTGCCGCAAGGGCAAGCAGCCCGGTGTAGATGGTGAACGGTTCTCCACCGAGACTGATCAGGTGCAAGGGTTTCCAGCCGGCATCCCAGACGAGGTAGGTGCCGCCGATGAAGCCGACGAACCAGCCGGCGAGCAGGCTCGGTGCACGGAACCAGTTGGTGTAGAGACCGAAGACCAGGGCCGGAAGCGTCTGCAGGATCCAGATCCCGCCAAGCAATTGCAGGTCGAGGGCGAACTGCGTGGGCAGGAAGATGATGACCAGCAGGGCCCCCACCTTGACGACGAGCGAGGTCAGTTTGGCAACCTTGGCTTCGCCCGCATCGCTGACATTCGGATCGACGTAAGCCTTCCAGAAATTGCGGGTGAAGAGGTTCGCCGCGCCGATGCTCATCACCGCAGCCGGCACGAGGGCGCCGATCGCAATCGCCGCGAAGGCAAAGCCGGAGAACCAGCCCGAGAACAGCGTCTTGAACAAGGCCGGCACGACATCATTGGCGCTTTCGAGCTTCAGGCCTGCGGCATGGCCCATATAGCCAAGGAGCGCGAGAAGGCCGAGCAGCAGCGTGTAGGCCGGCAGCAGGACGGCATTCTTGCGGATCGTCTTGCCGCTGTTCGAGGCGAAGATACCCGTCAGCGTATGCGGATACATGAAGGCGGCGAGGGCCGAGCCGAAGGCGAGCGTCGCGTAGGCGACATACTGGTTGCCGGCGAGCAGGAGATCACCCTTTCCCTTGGCCTGGAAAGCCGCGTCGGCCGAGGCAAAGACGTTCGCATAACCGCCGAGCTTCGAGGGAATGAGCGCCACGGCTGCGATCACCACGATATAGATCATGATGTCCTTGACGAAGGCGATCAGCGCCGGGGCACGCAGACCGGCCGAATAGGTATAGAGCGCAAGCACGATGAAGGCGATCGCCAGCGGCAGTTCGCCATGCAGGCCGAGCGCCTTGAGCACCGCCGTCATCCCGACGAGCTGGAGCGCGATATAGGGCATCGTGGCGATGACGCCGGTTGCCGCAGCCGCAAGTTCGAGGCCGCGCGAACCGTATTGGCCGTGCACGACGTCACCGGCCGTCACATAACCGAAATCCCTTGCCCGTTTCCACAGGATCGGCATGACCATGAAGACGAAGGGATAGACGACGATGGTATAGGGCAGGGCGAAGAAGCCGTACGCGCCGACCGTATAGACGAGGGCCGGAACAGCAATCACCGTATAGGCCGTGTAGAAGTCGCCGCCGACCAAAAACCAGGTGATCCATGTGCCGAAGCTGCGACCGCCAAGGCCCCACTCGTCGATATGGGCAAGCGTCTCGGGTTTGCGCCAGCGGGAAGCGACGAATCCGAGAATGGTTACGAGGGCGAAAAAAAAGAGGAAGACGGCAAGCGCCGTGCTGTCGATATCAGTCGTCATGGCGCGTGCTCCGATAGGCGATCCAGGTCAGCGTGGCGGTGATCGGTACCCAGAGAAGCTGGTACCAATAGAAGAAGGGAAAGCCGAAGAGCGCCGGCTCGCGGATATTGTAGAGGGGCGGCCACAGCAGGCCGATATAGGGAATGACGAGCAGCCAGAGCGCCGCCTTGTTCCGTGATTTTTCCATGTCGGATACCTCTCGGGCGCCAGATGTGGCGCCAGGTTGCAGTTGTCGGCGTGGAAGGTAGGGCTTGTCAGTCGCTGGCCGGGGCGAACCTGGCTCGGGCCATCGCAACGGGTTTTCCGACTGAACGGAAGCAGACGTAATGCATTTGAAATCCTCCCAACGGCTCGCCTTTAGCCAGCCGTGGTGGAGTCCTATGGCGAGGGTTTTCGTCCGACAAGATGGCAGGAAGGGTGAAATACCCGCGTCTACCCAGAAGTGGGTAGACGCGATTTATCCCGCTTTGACGCTGATGCCGTGATCGAGCGCATAGCGGATCAGGCCGGCGGTCGTCGCAATGCCGAGCTTCCTTTTGAGGTTCTTGCGATGGGTTTCGGCCGTGGCGGGCGTTATTCCGAGCGTCTCGGCCATCTCCTTGTTGCTCCTGCCGGAACCGATGAGGCCGAGGATGTCGCGTTCGCGCGGTGTCAGGGAATCCGTGTCATTCCCGTTCTCGCGTTCCATGAGCACGTCGACGACGCCCGACGAGAAATATGTTCCGCCGTCAGCCACCGTCTCGATGGCAGACACGATCTCGTCGCTGGAAACGTCCTTGAGGATATAGCCGGCGGCGCCACGCATCACCGACGAGGAGATGTATTCCCGGCTGTCATGCATGGAGAGCATGACGATTCTCGCCTCGGGCAGTTCCTTGCGGAAGAGTTCGATGGCGTCGATGCCGTTCAGCTTCGGCATGTTGATGTCCATCAGGACGACATCGGGCCGGACTTCACGACCGATCTCGAGGCCAGCTTGCGCAAGGCCCGCCGTTCCTGCAACCTCGATATGATCGAAGGTTTCGAGCACCGCCTTCAGCCCGTCCAACACCAGCAGGTGGTTGTCGATCAGCAATACCTTGATTTTCGAACGCACTGTCATGCGGCTTTGACCTGGTCGTGCGGCTGCAAATTCGCCGATCTCGGCATCATCGCCGTCAGTGTCGTGCCCGCGGTCGTGCTGTCGATCAGAAGCAGGCCGCGGAAATGCGCCATCCTTTCCTGCATGTTGCGCAGGCCAAGACCGTGCCCGCCGGGACTTGCCCCTTTGCCGTCGCCGAAGCCCGCGCCGTTGTCGGACACCGTCATGCGGGCCCGTCCGTCCTCGCTCCAGAGTTTCACCGCAAGGCGGTCCGCGCCGGAATGCCGCTCGACGTTGTTGAACGCCTCCTGAGCAACGCGATAGAGCGCCGTGCTGGCTTCGGGCTTGAGCCGGTCGATAAAACCGGAAGCCTCGATCTCCGTCGAAATTCCCGTTCGTTCCTGAAAATTATAGCACAGTGCCTGAAGCGCTGCCGTCAGCCCCATATCGTCGAGCACGCGAGGGCGAAGATCGTGGGACAGCCGACGGATTTCCTTGATAGCGCCGTTCAGGGCCTCGACGCCCCGGTCTATGGTGAGGGCCGCATCGTTGACGTCGGTCCGGACCTTCCGGCCGGCGAGGTCCATCGCATAGCGCACGCCGACGAGATTTTGCGAAATACCGTCGTGCAGCTCTCGGGCAAGACGGGCGCGTTCCTCCTCCTGCGTGTCGATCACCCGCTGGGTCAGCGCCTTCAACTTGCCATCGGCCATGCGCCGCTCATGAAAGGTAAGCAGCATGCAGGTCGTGAAGACGACGATGACCGCGGGAACGGCAATCAGCGCTACGATCACAAAGGTGCTTCTGATGCTGGCGCGCATGCTTGCGTTCGCCGCCGCCGTCTGCGCGAAGACGTCGTCAAGATAAACACCGGTTCCCACGACCCAGCGCCATTTGTCGAGACTGACGACAAAAGACAGCTTGTCGGCGACCTGGCCGCTGGATGGTTTCTGCCATTTGTACTGGTGCAGGCCGCCGCCTGCCTTTGCCGTGGCGATCAGCTCCGCGATCACCTTGTCGCCGTCGGGATCGGTCAGGTCGAGCCAGTTGCGCCCATGCCTGAAGCTCTGGCGCGGATGGACGATGTTGTTTCCATCATAGTCGTAGGCAAAGAAATATCCGTCCTTGCCGTAGTCGAGCGAAGTCAGGATCGCTGCGACCTTATCCTTCGCGGCCTGATCGTCGGCATCTGCGTCGCGGTATGTCGTCTGGATCGCCGAGAGGGCAAGATGGATCAGGTTGAGGATCTCCGTTTCCTTGGCCTTCAGCATGTTCTGTTCGAACGTCGCGATATTGTCCTGGGTGAGGTTTGCCGACTGCCAGGTGATGAACGTCGTGATCGCCAGGATCGCAATCACGAGCGGAAAGATCGCAAGTGCTATGATCTGATGCCTTAGCGTCAAGAGACGTCCTCCCCATGGTTCCCTGCCAATTTCGTGCGGGTCTTTTCCTCGTCAAGGACCGCCGAAACACCAGTCAGTAAGGCGGCAATGATAGCGCGCGGTCAAGTATGGCGTGCCCAATCTCATGGCTTGTCGCGTCTTGGATAGCGCGCTCCCGGCCAGAGGCGCCAACCAACTGTGTCGAGCGACATCGACATCGTGCCGCAGCGGCAGGCCGCAGGTGTTTCCAACGCGGGCTTCCCCGAAGGATCGGCGAGCGGAGAGTGCTTAGGCGAGCAGGGTATGTCTCGCCTCAAGGGAGGAAAAGAGGCAAGGCCGAGATGAGATGGGCCATCCTAGGCGTAGGCACCGGAAATCAGGAGAATGGCGCCCGCAGCCATCAGACCCAAACCAGGCCAATTCCTGCTCACGCCGAGGAAACCGAGCCCTTGTCGGCGCGGTTCCAATGTGGGACTCGTCGCGCCCTCAACTTGCTTGCTCGGATCGCTCAGACGGCGGCGTGCAAGCGCCTCGCGGAACAGAAACAGCAGGCCGCAGATAAACAGGATAGCACCCGCAAAAATTGCCAGCATGGCTGCGTCCTCCTGTTAGCCTGCCACGGCCCATTATAACGCATGAGCGGAGCGGACAACATGGGTGTGGCAGGTGATGGCGTCAGTGCTCGGGTAGATCAGGCAAGTCGTTCTACGTCGCCTCTCGCCCGTCGGCGAATGCAGCCAAAGGTCTGTCAATTGAAGGAAATACAGCTAATGCGAGAATTGCATTGCAACGCAAGAATGATCTGCTAGGTTGTATTTGGACGAGCTTACGTGGAGTAGCCCCGTTCCTGTAACTTGCCCCTTGCTGATAAAGCGAGGGGCTTTTTCGTTGAGGTTCTCAGATGCGACGGTCTCTTCCCGGTTGAAAAAATGGAATGGCATGTTTCCCGCAGCCCAGCACTTGCCGCTTAAAGCTGCAGAACGTCATCGGTTTCGTTGTCGAGCACCTCGGTGCGAAACATGACGATCTCAATCGAGCCACGGACTGTGCGACCGCGATTATCCAAATTACGACAGAAAGTTAATGATCATTCACTTTCGAATTGAAGGGCAAGGCGCTGCTGCTTTAATGCCGCTGGGGCGGGTTTTACAAATACTTACACCGTCACTTGAGACTATGCGTCGAAGCTTTTGAAACAACATAGTTCTTCTTGGAGTTATATGGGTCGAGGTTCGTCGGCAGGGAATGTCTGCGCTGGTCGGGGAGGAGCGGCGAAGACAATAAAGGGGGAAGACTATGGTCGAAAGCGTATTGAACTCCTCGCGTTCCAGAGACGGGGTTCCGGCGGAGGGGGTCGCTCGCAATTCGGCCCAACAGGATGACGGCGGCACCAGACAGGCGACAACGGTCCCATTGTCCACCCGCAAACTCTCGCCGTTTGACGGAAATTCCGATACCGCGACACCGTTCACCAGCATCAAGCTTGGCTCGTCCACGACGGTAGCGGCCAGCGATCTCAAGACCGTTTCTCTTGCGGACAAGACCACCTCGAACACGACGGAAAGCCCGACGGCGCCGCTCCACGCGGTGATCGATGCGCTTTACAAGTCGGAGTTCATGACCGAGATCAACCAGGGCTTCATGGAGGGCCTGAAGGACAAGGACAAGTCCTTCGAAAGCATCGACGTCATCAAGAATCCCGACAAATATACGCCTGAGCAGAAGCTGATCACCTATCTCGATCTGCTCCAGACCCGGGCCAATTTCGATGCCTACAAGTCGCGGCTCGGCGATAATCAGCGCGGCATCAACAACGACGTCGAAATCAAGAAGGATCTCGACAACGCCATCGCTATCCTCGGTGCAGATCCCGAAGTCAATTCGCTGATGACGGAAAAGATCTTCAAGGCTTTCAATCTGATCTTCTCCGGTTATCGGGTCGCCCCGGTCGATCAGAACGAAGACCCGGTGCAACTCATCGACGAGAGCATAACGCGCGACAACAAGATGAAGGAGTTGCGCCAAATCGTCCTTGACGCCTTCGAAAAGGACGTCGTGCAGGGTGGTCTGCTCGACGCCGGCATCCGGGCCGGCAAAGACATCAAGACTATCATGGAGGAGTACAATACGGCTCTTGGCTTCTACTCGATGCTGCTGCCGGAAAGCATGGTCAAGGCGCGCGTCGACGTCGCGAACCAGAAATACGCCGAGTTCTTCAACGCGCATGTTCTTCCAAACCTCCCGGATGCCAAGGTGTCCCTCGAGGGGCTTTTGAAGCTCGGGACCGGCGGCGGGCTGACCGAAAGGCAGGCTCTCGGGCTCGGCTCCATCATGCCCGTCGTCAACGACACCCTTCTCGCGCCGGGCGGCGGCGTCTTCGGTGAGCTCAGGATCGATCTTGCGGCCCTGAAATCGGCGGCAGCCAAGGATTTCTACTGGAAGGAAGGCGACGGCATAACCCGCCTCTTCGATGCCAGTGTCGAGGCGATGGCCGAGCAGTATTTCGGCTCCGGGCCGGAAAAGGCGAAGGAACGCCAGCAGTTCAAGGCCGATGTGCTGGGCGCACTCGAGCCGTTGCTCGAAAAGGTCGCCTCCGGCCAGGTGGGGCTGCGCGATCTTGCCGGCAACATCGAGCGGATCGTGCAGGGCATGAAGGGCGTGGGTGGCGACCTCTGGGGATATCGGCATGCGGTCGCAACAGCGCTGCAGGGGCTCGTCCACGGCGCCAACCTGGTGTCGAGAATGCCAGCCCATCCCGATTTCGATCCGGCTAAATCCGGACTTGTGAAAAACCTGGAGACCTATTCGATCAACGATCTCATCGCGATGATCACGATCGCGACGGGCATGGCCGGCAAGGGTATCGCGGCGACAGGCGGCGAAAGCCGGTTCTTCCTCGGCAGCTCCGGAAATGCGTCCATTGCCCGCAAGATGTTCGGAACCGAAGGGTCCGCGTGGAGTAAAACGGTCCTCAACCTGAACCTCGACTACATGGACAAATCCTTCCTGCAGGACAGCATCCAGGAAATGTCCAAGCTCGTCACCGAACAGGTGAAGAAGGACCTGCCGGGCACAGAAGTCATCGGTCCGATCGTCGTGACGGCGGACGTAGAGGCCGACGCGATCAAGACGATGATCGATCCAAGCCTGAATGCGCTCGCCGAAGCTTTCTTCGCCAAGAACCCCGAAGCGCAGGCGCAATACAAGATGAACTTCACCACGGTGTTCACCGCGCTGTGGTCTCTCGCCCGCCCCGGCGGAAACATCGAGACGTTGAAGTCCCAGATCAACGAACTGATCAACAAGACCGTCACGGCTGCCCCGGCGGGCGTGGATCAGGTGAAGTACAAGGAGGCGCTGCTTTCCGGTGTCACGTCGTTGCTGAATGCCTCGCGTGCCATCTATGCCGGCGTCAACATGACAAATCCGAGCTGGGACAGCATCGGCGTCATCATCCTGCACAGCATGGCATCCCTGGCTGCTATGCAGAAGACGATCGGCGTGACGATTGCTGGAAGCTCCTCCTTTGTCGGTAGTCTCATCGGTGTTGCCGACGAATTCGTGGCTGCCGAACGCAAGATCGTCGCATCCTTCTTCAAGAATTCGGGCACGCTCATCAGCGGGATCGCCGGCATTGGCTGGCTGCCGGTCGAATATTACCAGCTCATCAAGGCACTAAAGGACGGGAAATCGGATCCGGTCGACCTGGCGTTCATGGGGATCGGCACGGTCGCCGATACGATTGGTGCTGTCGAAGGGGTGTACGGCATTGCCAATATGCTGGTCAATTCGACCTTCCTTGGCCGTACAGGCGCCCAGGTGCTGCTGCCGGTGGCATTCTCGACGGCGTTCACGGCCGCGGCCGTGGTCTCGTGGGTCGCCTGGGCGGGCCTTGCCATTTATCAGGGCGTCAAGCAGGAACTGGCATTCCACAAGCAGACCGATGACATCAACGATGCCTTGAAGCGCCTCGTCAACGACACCGTCAGCACTTACGTGATACCGGGCCCCAATCCGCGGATGCCGGTGCCACAACGAACACCCGAACAGGTGGAATTGACACCGGAAAACTGGGATACCATCCGCCAGGCGATCGAAGCGCGACGGGGGTCCGTCCCCGCATCCTGAAATGGGCGAGGGCACGCCGGATTGACAACAATACGGCAACCGTCGCCTCGATGTGACGGGCCTTCGGTTCAGGTGCAGCGGCTGGGGCAACTGGTAACGCCTCAGAGCACGCAGCCGCACCTCGCGGATCGGGCATAGGAAACGAGCTCGGCCCGCTTGCCGCGTCCGTCGCCGAGGAATGCATCGATGGTGACGGCAATATCGCCGGGCCGGTAGCGGGCCCAATGGCCGAGGCCATGAAGGGCTGCCTCCTGACAGGCGATCGAGCCGAGTTTCAGCGTGCGGCGCATGACATCGATCGCGGTGCTGTGCAGTAGGTCGCAATCCGGATCATCCGGAAGCGCCAGGCAGGGGAACTCGTCCCACCACATATAGCACACGGTGTTCAAGGGAGCCGCGCCCGGTTCGTCGAGGTGACAGAGAACAGCCGCGCAGCGCGGCGCAAGCAGGTCGGCGAAAACGTCGGCGATCGCCTCGATACAGCGCCGGCGCGCTGCCGTCGATACCGACGTATTGTAGAACCAGCCGTTGTCACCCGACGCGCTCGTGCTCAGCAGGTAGGTAAAGCCCTGCGCGATCTGTGCGTCGGAAAAACCGGCGAGCGACGGTCCGGTCGTCGAAAACAGCCGTGTAAAATAATCGACGGCAACGGACGGCTCGGGATCCCACCAAGGCGGATCGTCGTCGAAGAACCATGGGTTGCCGTGCGGCCGGATCGCGTGGCTGAACGCGTGCTCGAGCCAGTCGTCGTAGCTCAGGTCTGATACAGCAGGCATGGAAGCCTCCCAGGCGGCTGCGATTCCAGCCAGATCTTTTTTCTCACGACCTTGTCGCGAACGCCAGTGACGTCCTCGAATGTCGTTTTCCAAGGCGTGGCTGCTCGGGCTTTCCCGCGGTCTGTGGCGGCGGCGGCTTTCACCCTCCCCTCGGGGGGCGGGTCGGAGCGCAGCTCCGGGGTGGGGTGAATTCTGTGCGCCCCTGACGCTCATCCCACCGCGTTGCGCGCGACCTCCGCTGCAAGGGGAGGTGGGGCCGCCGAAACACCCTACCCGCGCCCGCCGCCGTGGGGTTACCTGTCATTTACCTGAGCGGGGGCGCTGGGAGGTGGAGGAGGTTGATTTTTGTCCTCCCCCACAGGGGAAGAGGGGCGCGGTGGCTTTCCTGCCGCACGGAGCATTCGCGTTTTGTGGACGTTTCATGCGCCGTGCCTGGGCGCTTTTTGCTCATTTCCACATGAGAAAGATCGGATTCAATCTTTGTTGGTAATTTTCCGTTAGCAATTGACGGCAGTGGGGCGCGCCAGCGCCGTGGGCTTTTGTTTTGCGTGTGTGGTCCTATGCGTCTGTCGGCTGTTCTAGCACTCCTTCTTGTCGGGTTTGCCCTTTCGGGCTGCGGGTCGCGGCCGGACAGCGGCGCGGCGGCGCGACCGTCGCCGGAGACGACCAACTCGGTCACGCAGCCGGTCGTCCCCGTGCCGTCGGCCGACGTCGCCGAGGGGCAGGCCGCGCCGCAGCAGGAGGAACTGGCCTGGGCCGGGCAGGTGCCGCAGCCGCAGGCCTTCGAGGCGGTGGCGACCGAGGGCATGGCCATTCCGACGGAGCGGCCGGTGGCGCTGATGACGCCGGACGATCCGGCGACGACGGCGCGGCCGGGCCGGCGGGCGCAGATCTACAGCCGCCAGTTTCGCGACGCCCATCCGATCAATTTCGGCTCCCGCTCGCCGCGGAAGCTTGCCGTCCACGGCGTCGACATTTCCCGCTGGCAGGGCGACATCGACTGGGGCAAGCTCCGCACGCAAGGGGCGAACTTCGCCTATATCAAGGCGACAGACGGCGGCGACCATCTCGACCCGATGTTCAGGAAGAACTGGAAGCGAGCCAAGGAGGCCGGGCTGAAGCGCGGCGCGTACCACTTCTTCTACTGGTGCCGCACCGCCGGCGAACAGGCCGATTGGTTCATCCGCAACGTGCCGCGCGACCCGGACGCGCTGCCGCCGGTGATCGACGTCGAATATAATGGCGAGTCGAGCTGCAAGCGGCGCATCTCGCGGGCAAAAGTGCTGGAAAAGATGCAGGTCTTCATGGACAAGCTGGAGCGGCACTACGGCCAGCGTCCGGTGGTCTACACCGCGCCCGACTTCTACCGCGACAACCTCGACGGGGAATTCCCGAAGCACCCCTTCTGGCTCCGTTCCGTCGCCGCCCACCCCTCAAAGGTCTATCCGGGACGGAAGTGGCTGTTCTGGCAATATTCCGGCTCGGGGCTTTCGCATGGGGTGGAGGGCAGGATCGACCTCAATGTGTTCCATGGGAGCGAGGAGGATTGGCACAGTTGGGTGGCGCGGAGCTGACGGGGCTTTAGTCTGTGCGCTCACAGACATCCAGCGGCCGCGCGTCCACGCTGCGAGAGACCTCCATCGTCGTTGCAAGAGTCCTTTCGCGCCCAGACGCGGCGTGGCTGGATTCCTGACGAGCATAGGACGGAGGAGAACTAGCAAAATCGGCGACCGATTGAATGGGCGGCCTTCGGACCGCCCTCTTCCTCAAGACTAATTCGAGGTAGCAAGAACAACAGCGCGGAAAACACCTAGGCGCATAGCGGGCAGTTGTACTGCCCGCCGTTGTGTTGCCACAGTCGACCCGATGGAACTAAACCCCGTTGTGGACGTTAAGCTGGGTTGGAGTGCCAGCATGAGTAACGCACCACGCAGGTAAGCGCGATGGAGATTCTCAGGTATTCCGAGGAGACCTACATGGACATCACCACACTTCTCATCATCGTTCTTATTCTGGTCCTGCTGGGCGGCGGCTTTTACGGCCGAGGACGCTGGTATTAAGCAACGCCGCACACGTCATGGATGCTTGTCCACTGGTGGAGAATTTCCGCGCAGTGTACTGTGATCTATTCGCTCCTTGCGGCCAGCCAAACAGCCGGATAACGCCAGAACATGCCGGAAAAAGTAATCAAGTCCGAAGGACAACAGGCGGCTGAAGCAGGCGTTGAGAGCTTCCGGAAGGATCTTGGCCCTTTTGTCGTCGCCGCTGAAAGCACGCGCATGGCGATGCTGTTTACCGACCCAAAACAATCCGGCAATCCCATAATATTTGCCAATGATGCCTTTCTCGGTTTGACGGGCTACTCTCGGGAAGAGGTGCTCGGCCAGAGTTTCAACTTCTTGATGGCACGCGGCACCGATCGCGATTCGCTCGCACGAATTGAAGCAGCTTTCGCGGGCACTTCGAAGGGTGGTTCGGAAATTTGTTATCGGCGCAAGGACGGCAGCGAGTTCTGGTCGGCGATCCTCATCAGCCCGGTTCGGGACGAGAGCGGTGATGTCGTGCAGCATTTCGAGTCCTTCGTCGATCTTACCGATCACAAGCAGGAGCAAGCCCAGTCCAGGATGCTCATCGACGAACTGAACCATCGCGTGAAAAATACTCTCGCGACGGTACAGTCGATTGTGTGGCAGGCTTTGCGGAATAGCTCCGATCGCGAAGTGATCCGGGAATCCATCGAGTCTCGGCTTTTCGCCCTCTCTAGGTCACACGACCTATTGACTCGGGAGAATTGGGAAGGGGCGGGTCTACTCGATCTGATCAAAGCGGCATTGGACCCATTCGGGGTTGCAAATGGACGGTCGGAGCACTTTGTTATTACCGGGGGGAATATCCGCGTTTCACCAAAGGCTGCCCTTGCTCTCGGCATCGCGTTCCACGAACTCGCGACCAACGCCGTGAAATACGGTGCGTTTTCCAGCAAAGCGGGTTCGGTCCTGATCGCATGGACGATTGAGCCGTCGCCGGAGGGCGATCGGCTGCTCCTGCGGTGGCAGGAGCAGGACGGTCCGCCGGTGGCACCACCGTCCCGCAAGGGGTTCGGCTCGCGCGTTATCGAGCGCGGTCTGCCGCATGAGCTGGAGGGCACGGTCGATCTCGACTATCCGCCGGACGGCGTCGTCTGCACGATCAACTTTCCTGCACCGAAAGATGCTCGTGATGGATAAGTTGCTTTCTGGTCGGCGGGTTCTTGTTGTCGAGGATGAAATGCTGATCCTCATCATGATCGAAGACATGCTGGCAGACCTCGGATGTGAGTCCGTGACTGCCGCCGCTACCGTCGGTCAGGCCGTAGCCTTGATTGAAGCGGAAATCTTCGATGTTGCCATGCTGGATATGAATCTGAATGGCAACAACAGCTATCTGGTGGCTGACGCTCTTGCTGCGCGCGACGTGCCGTTTGTCTTCTGTACAGGTTATGGCGGTCACGACATCAGGGATGGCCACCGCGAACGGCCCGTCTTGAAAAAGCCATTCATGGAGAAGGATTTGACCGAGATGCTTAGGTGCCTTCTTGCTCCCTGACTGCCGCTGGATACGCATCCTTCCTGAAGGAAACAGGCGAACTGATCATGGGGCCACTTAGCCGACGGATCGAAGGTGTTCTGGGCATCGCGGCGCTGGCGCTGCTGGCGATCGGTTGCACTTTGGTCCTCTGGCCCTTCCTGTCGGCAATACTGTGGGCCGCGGTGATTTGTTTCTCAACCTGGCCTATCTACCGCCGATGCGAACGTGTTGTCGGAGGCAACCGGGCCGCGGCTGCGGCAGCTATGACGCTACTGGTGGTCTTTGTTGTTGCCGCTCCGCTTGCCTTGCTCGTGACCGCGCTTGCCGACGACATAACAAATCTGGCCGAGGGAATAACGCGCGTCCTGGAGCAGGGGCCTTCAGCGCCACCAAACTGGGTGAAAGGCCTGCCGATTGTTGGTGAAAGGTTGGCCGCTTACTGGGAAAACCTAACGCATGACGCTCCCGCATTTATCGTCGAGCTCAAAAAGCTGACCGGCCCCGTTACTGACATTGCTCTCGCTGGCGGGGCAGCGTTCGGTATCGGCCTCCTCGAACTCGCGCTCAGCATATTCATCACCTTCTTTTTGTTTCTGCACGGTCGGCGCATGAGCAGTTTCATGCGCCAGATCGGCGAGCGCGTTGCAGGTCCCCGCGCCAAGAGGCTGCTTACCGTCATCGGTCTTACCGTGAAAGGTGTCGTCTACGGAATGATCGGAACAGCCCTTGCACAAGGCCTGCTGGCCGGCATCGGCTTCTGGATCGCCGGTGTGCCTCAAGCGTTGTTGCTGGGCTGCCTGACCTTTGCGCTGTCGTTCGTGCCGGGCGGACCACCGTTCGTGTGGGGGCCGGTTGCGCTTTGGTTACTCATGCAAGGATCTGTAGGATGGGGCATCTTCATCGCGATATGGGGATTGCTTCTCGTCAGCAGCATTGACAACTTCCTTCGACCGTATCTGCTGAACCAAAATAGCAACCTGCCTGTGCTGCTGGGCCTGTTTGGGCTCATTGGCGGCGTCCTGGCCTTCGGTCTGATCGGGCTTTTCCTGGGGCCTACCTTGTTGGCGGTTGCCTACAACCTTTTCCTGGAGTGGGTCGCAGCGGAACTTGAAGAGCGCAAGCAATCCACGTCGCCTTCCGTTGCGGCTGGGCACTTCGAAGCCGGTCCAGAGGATTGAGGTTGACGTATTTTCATTGGCAAACAGTCAAGAATACCATCCCTCGTCACCGCGCAGCTGGCTTCACGCCACCAAAACCCGTCCCCCCCATCGCCCGCGTTACTCTCTCCGCCGCAGCCCGCACCACCGGTCCCAGCGCCGCTAGCGTCCCGTCCGGCAGCCTGACCGCCGGCCCCGACACCGAAATCCCCGCGATCGCCTCGCCATATTCGTTAAATATCGCGGCAGCGAGGCAGCGCATGCCAAGCGTGTGTTCCTCGTCGTCGATGGACCAGCCGCGGGTGCGGATGGCTTCCAGGTCGGCCAGTAGCTTGGGCAGGGTGTCGCGGGTTTTTTCGGTGAAGCGGGTAAGCGCGCGGGCTGAGAGGAGGCGTTCGATCTCGGCGTCGCCCCAGGTCGAGAGGATGGCCTTGCCGATGCCGGACGCGTGGATCGGGCCGCGGCGGCCGGGGCGGAAGAAGGCGCGCATCGGGGCGTGGCTCTCGACCTGCGAGATGAAGACCACGTCACCGCCGTCCTCGATGCCGATATTGGCGGTTTCGCCTGAGCGTTCCATCAGCTGCTTCAGGAAGGGGCGGCTGATCGTGCCGAGCTTGCGGAAGCGCAAGAAGGCATTGCCGATCTCGAAGGCCTTCATCCCGATGGTCCAGGCGCCGGTCTCGGCGTCATGGGCGACCATGCCGTGACCGGACAGCGCCGTCAGCAGCCGGTGGACGGTGGAGGGCGCCATGCCGGACCGGTCGGCAAGGTCAGTCAGTGCCGCACCGTCCGCATCTGCGACGAGCTCGAGCAGCTTCAGGCTGCGGTCGAGTACCTGGACGGACGAGGGGGCGGCGTTTTCATTGGCCTTGCGGCCAGGTTTGGCGCGCCCCTGTCTTGGTGGTTTCGGCTCGTCTGCCATGTGCGTCCCTTTTGCCCCGTTTCGTACACCTTCACCCCTCTCTGCCCTGCCGGGTATCTCCCCCACAAGGGGGATTAGCGTGGGCCGGCCGCTTGCTCCCTCTTCTCCCCGGCAAGCGCTACCATGCCACAAAAGCAACATCCAAGAAGTGCCGAGCGCATGCGAGCCGATGAAGGGGGTGGGCGGCAAACGCTGAAGTCCATGGCTACGCCTCCTCATCCGGCGCTACGAGCCATCCTCCCCACCGGGGAGAAGAGGGCCATTCATGTCGGATTCGTTGAAAATGTTTATTTCCATTCTATGGGAATGATTTCCATTATTCAATTGCGACCGTAAAAAAAAGGACTACCCTCATTCTCAGACGATGGAGGATCTAGTCATGGCGAAAATGCGCGCTGTCGATGCGGCGGTTCTGGTTCTGGAGCGGGAAGGCGTCGATTGCGCCTTCGGGGTTCCGGGCGCGGCGATCAATCCCTTTTATTCGGCGCTGAAGGCGCGCGGCTCGGTGCGCCACATCCTGGCCCGGCATGTCGAGGGCGCCTCGCATATGGCGGAGGGTTACACCCGCGCCAAGCACGGCAATATCGGCGTGTGCATCGGCACTTCGGGGCCGGCCGGCACCGACATGATCACCGGCCTCTATTCGGCCCAGGCGGATTCGATACCGATCCTCTGCATCACCGGCCAGGCGCCGCGCGCCCGGCTCGACAAGGAGGACTTCCAGGCGGTGGATATCGCCAAGATCGCCGGGCCGCTGACCAAATGGGCCGTCACCGTCATGGAGCCGGCGCTGGTACCCTTCGTCTTCCAGAAGGCGTTCCACCTGATGCGGTCGGGTCGCCCCGGGCCGGTGCTGATCGACCTGCCGGTCGACGTGCAGCTCGCCGAGATCGAGTTCGACATCGACACCTATGCCTCGCTTCAGCCTTACAAGCCAACGGCGACGCGGGCGCAGGCCGAGAAGGCGATCGCCATGCTGAACGCTGCCGAGCGGCCGCTGATCGTCGCCGGCGGCGGCATTATCAATGCCGATGCCTCGGATCTCCTGACCGAATTCGCCGAGATCACCGGCATTCCGGTCATCCCGACGCTGATGGGCTGGGGCACGATCCCGGACGACCATCCACTCATGGCCGGCATGTGCGGACTGCAGACCTCGCATCGCTACGGCAATGCCAATCTGCTCGCCTCCGATTTCGTTCTTGGCGTCGGCAATCGCTGGGCCAACCGCCACACCGGCAACGTGCCGACCTATACGGAAGGGCGAAAATTCATCCATGTCGATATCGAGCCGACCCAGATCGGCCGCGTCTTCGCGCCGGATTTCGGCATCGTCTCGGATGCGGGCGCAGCCCTGAAGCTCTTTCTCGACGTTGCCGCCGAATGGAGGATGGCGGGCAAGCTGCGCGACTGGTCGGGCTGGGCGGAGGAATGCCGCGAACGCAAGCGCACGATGCTGCGCAAGACGCATTTTGACCAGACACCCTTGAAGCCGCAGCGTGTCTACGAGGAGATGAACAAGGCGTTCGGCCGCGACACCTGCTACGTCTCGACCATCGGCCTCAGCCAGATTGCCGGCGCGCAGTTCCTGCATGTCTACAAGCCGCGGAATTGGATCAATTGCGGCCAGGCGGGGCCGCTCGGCTGGACCTTGCCGGCAGCGCTCGGGGTGCGGGCCGCCGATCCCGTCCGGCCGATCGTGGCGCTGTCGGGCGACTACGATTTCCAGTTCATGATCGAGGAACTGGCGGTCGGCGCCCAGCACAGGCTGCCCTATCTGCATGTGGTCGTGAACAATTCCTATCTCGGCCTCATCCGCCAGGCCCAGCGCGGCTTCGACATGGATTTCGAGGTGAGCCTGGCCTTCGACAACATCAACGCCTCGGGTGACGCGGAGAAGGGCTACGGCGTCGATCACGTTGCCGTCGCCGAGGGTCTCGGCTGCAAGGCGATCCGGGTGAGGAGCCCGAACGAGTTCCAGGAGGCTTTCGCAAAGGCAAAAGCATTGATGGAGGAACATCAGGTGCCGGTCGTCATCGAATTCATCCTCGAGCGCGTCACCAACATTTCCATGGGCGTGGACATCAATGCGGTCGTCGAGTTCGAGGAACTGGCCGAACGCGGCGAGGATGCGCCGACGGCGATCATGGCCGCCCTGCTCGACTGATCGATGACAAGAAACGGAGGATTGTTCATGCCGAAATTCGCGGCAAACCTGACCATGCTTTTCAACGAGGCGCCGTTCCTCGATCGCTTCGCGCTCGCCGCCAAGTCCGGGTTCGAGGCCGTGGAATATCTCTTTCCCTACGACTTCGACGCCCATGCGCTGAAGGCTGCCCTCCATGCCAACGGCCTGATCCAGGTGCTGCACAACCTGCCGGCCGGCAACTGGGCCGACGGCGAGCGCGGCATCGCCGTCCTGCCCGACCGGGTGGACGAATTCCGCCGCGGCGTGGCCTTGGCGATCGACTATGCGACGACGCTCGGCTGCACGATGGTCAACTGCCTCGCTGGCATCGCACCGGCCGGGGTTTCGCACGAGGTGCTGCGGTCAACCTTCGTCGCCAATCTCAGGCTGGCCGCAACCGAACTTGGCAAACACGGCATCCGGCTGCTGATCGAGCCGATCAACCGCTTCGACATTCCGGAGTTCTACCTCAACACGGTCGAACAGGCGGCGTCGATCATCGCAGAGGTCGGCAGCGACAACCTCTTCATCCAGTACGACCTCTACCACCAGCAGCGGACCGAGGGCGAACTGATCGGCACGTTCCGAAAACACCAGGAGCGCATCGCCCATATCCAGCTTGCCGACAATCCGGGTCGCAACGAGCCGGGAACCGGCGAGATCAACTATCCCTATGTATTCGAGGCGCTCGAAGCCGCCGGATATGACGGTTTCATCGGCTGCGAATACAAGCCGCGCACGACGACCGTGGACGGGCTCGGCTGGTTTGCGCAGACGAGCCGGCAATCGCACAGCGCAGACATCATCAAGATCAGGAGCTAAGCATCATGGCCACAATCGGCTTTATCGGACTGGGTATCATGGGCACGCCGATGGCGCGCCACCTGCAGGATGCCGGTCACACCGTCGTCACCTCGAAATTCTTCATTCCGCCGAAGCAGGAGCTGGTCGACAACGGCTTGATGTTTGCGGAAAATCCGAAGGCGCTGACTGAGGAGGTCGACATAATTATCCTGATGCTGCCGGACACGCCGGAAGTGAAGGACGTTTTGTTCGGTGAAAACGGTGTCGCCTATGGCCTGTCGAAGGGCAAGCTCGTCATCGACATGAGCTCGATCTCGCCGATCGAGACCAAGGAGTTCGCCAAGAAGATCCGCGAGACGGGTGCTGAATATATGGACGCGCCGGTTTCGGGCGGCGAAGTCGGCGCCAGGCAGGCGTCGCTCTCGATCATGGCGGGCGGCACGCACGAGAGCTTCGACCGGGCAATGCCGCTGTTCAAGCTGATGGGCAAGAACATCACGCTGGTCGGGGATTGCGGCGACGGACAGGTCACCAAGGTCGCCAACCAGATCATCGTCGCGCTAACCATCGAGGCGGTGTCCGAAGCACTCGTGTTCGCCTCCAAGGCCGGAGCCGACCCGGCGCGGGTGCGCGAAGCGCTGATGGGCGGGTTTGCATCCTCGCGCATCCTGGAAGTACACGGCGACCGCATGATCAAGCGCACCTTCGATCCGGGGTTCCGTATCTCGCTGCACCAGAAAGATCTGAACCTTGCGCTGCAGGGGGCAAAGTCGCTCGGCATCTCGCTGCCCAACACGGCGGCAACGCAGGAACTGTTTAACAACTGCGCCGCCAATGGCGACAGCGGCCTCGATCACTCGGGGCTCGTCAAGGCTCTTGAACGCATGGCAAACCACGCGGTCGCCTGACGAACCGACCGGGCGGCAAGGAGGACTGCCGCCCGGTCTTTCTGACCTACGAGGATATGAACCATGCCTGCGATCGAAAACCCCAGGGTCTTTCTGGAAACACTCTTTCATGCGGCGGTCGCGGCAGCCGATCCGGCCAAGGTGCTGGCGGCGAACCTGCCGGAAAAGCCGAAGGGCAGGACCGTCGTGATCGGTGCCGGCAAGGGGGCCGCCCAGATGGCGCAGGCGTTCGAACGGCTCTGGGACGGTCCGCTTTCAGGTGCAGTCGTGACGCGCTACGGCTATGGCGCACGCTGCGAGCGGATCGACGTGCTGGAGGCAGCGCATCCACTGCCGGATGAAAACGGATTGAAGGCATCGCGAAGGCTACTGGAAGAAGTAAGTGGCCTTGGCGACGACGATCTCGTCGTCGCGCTGATCTGCGGTGGCGGGTCGGCGTTGCTGCCGATGCCGGCGGTTGGGCTCACGCTGGATGACGAGATCGCCGTCAACCGGGCACTTTTGGCCTCAGGCGCCCCGATCAGCGCGATGAATGCGGTGCGCAAGCAGGTTTCCGGGATCAAGGGCGGGCGGCTGGCGGCTGCGGCGTATCCCGCAAGGGTCGTGTCGTTGGTCGTGTCGGACATTCCTGGCGACGATCCGGCACTGGTCGCTTCCGGGCCGACGATCGCCGACACCAGCACGCGCGAGGACGCGCTGAGATATATCGAGCGCTATCGGCTGGACCTGCCGCAGAGGATCATGGATGCCATCCGCGGCGGCGACTCCGCCGCACCGCAACCATCGGATCCGCGCTTTGCAAGGAATACCGTCCGGCTCGTGGCATCGGCTGCGGTTTCTCTGGAGGCGGCGGCAGCGACGGCGCGCGCGGCGGGTGTCGAAACCGTCATTCTTTCCGATGCCATTGAAGGGGAAGCGAGCGAGGTCGCACGTGTGCATGCTGCGATCGCGCGCGAAGTTGTCATGCGCAACCGGCCGTTCCGCAAGCCCGTCGTCATCCTCTCCGGGGGCGAAACGACTGTGACGATCAAGGACGGCGGCAAGGGCGCGGGCAAGGGCGGACGCAACAGCGAGTTTCTCCTGTCGCTGGCTCTCGGCATCGATGGCCTCGCCGGTATAGCGGCACTTGCAGCAGATACGGATGGGATTGATGGCTCCGAAGACAATGCCGGGGCCTTTGCCGACGGTGCGTCGGTTGCCCGGCTTGCCGCTGCCGATATCGATGGGGCGGGCCTTCTTGACCGCCATGACAGCTGGTCCGCCTTTGCTGCAATCGGTGATTTATTCAAGCCGGGCCCGACCGGCACGAACGTCAACGACTTTCGGGCAATCCTCGTTCAATAACTCCATCCTTGAGCCGAAAATCCGGAACCAAATAGCGGTCTGCCGGTTTGTCTCCTCATGGAAATTCAATAACACGAGGATCAAGGCAATGCTGAAATCTCTGACAGCCGATATGCTCGGCACGGGGATCGATCCGCAGCATGGCGGAGAAAGCCTTGTCGATTTCGAATGGCGCCACCGGGTTCTCATCATCTTTCCCGGCGACCATCCCGACGAAGCGAAGCGCCAGGCCGACAGGCTGCTGGCTGAAACCGAAGGACTGCGCGAGCGCGATCTGATCGTGCTGGAGGTCGGCCGCGACGACGTGAAGGTGCTGTTCGGGCCGCATTATGATCTCAACCCCCATGCCATCCGCTATGATCTCGACGTTGCCGATGGTGACTTTGCGCTGCTGCTCGTCGGCATGGATGGATCGGTCAAGCTTCGGGCAAACCAGGTGATGCCCGTCTCCACCGTCTTCGAGCTGATCGACCAGAGACCGGCACCGAAAGCCTCCGGCTGAAGATCGTCACCGGGCTGGAGCCATTCGGGGATGCCGCGTGGCGCCGGTGGCGAGATGCTGGGTAAGGCTTTGAGCATAGATGGGCTAATCGGTTTCGTGCCTCATCTCTTCCGACCGGAAAGAAGGTGCTGCGCAACCGCTGATTATAAAACGTAGTCTGTCGGAACGAGGCGCAACTATCATGCAGAGGAGCGCAGCCTCGAACGCTTTGCCGGAGCAATCCTGGACGCGCTCCAACAAATTAAGAGTGACTGCAACGACGCGCGCGGTATTGCGAGCACATGACTACGTTTCTCTCCGCGGAGATGCCATGATGCGCAAGCTTCTTTACGAGGCTGCGCAAGCGATGATGACACGTGTGGTGAAATGGTGTTGGCTGAAGGCCTGGACTATGAACATTGCGAAGCGGCATGGCCGAAAGAAACCCAACGTGGCATTGCCGCGGCAGCTTGCGGTGGTCATGCAGTAGCGATTTCGGCTGGAAAGCACCAGAAGCGGTCATGCGGCTATCCACTCGAAGTAATTTGGGTACCTTGAGATCATGTCGATAAACCTTGAAATGACAATAGATCAGATATTCGCACATCTGCGGGAGCTGGGGCGTCCAACCACTCAAATGCGTCGTCCTGGCCTCGGTCCAACGATCGTGACCGGAAAGTTGGGTTCGCTCGGCCTGCGATGCCCCGATGATCTCATTTTGCTTTATGGCTTGTGCGACGGTACTGAAACCGCAGAAGGCGATCCGCTCGACGAGATTCATCTATTTCCCGGCTATTACTGGATGAAGCTTGATGAAGCGATAGAAACATACAGCTCATTGGTCGAAGAAGAGCGTTGGAACGCGGCGTGGTTACCCATCCTCGCTAACGGGGGTGGTGATTTCTACGCTGTAATCGGCGATGAAAAATCGTCTGATTTTGGCGGTCTCGTTGGCTTCATTTTGGGTGAGAGTGATCACTTGGTGGAGTTTAAGAATGTGACCGCCCTGTTCCAAACGATAGAGCAAGCGTTCACGCAGAAAGCATTCTTTTTAGCTAACGGATATCTTGAAGCAGACTACCCGAAATTGAGAGCGATCGCGAGAAACGTGCAACCAGATTTTGAGGAACACGACGCCTAAGGGGCCCGTGTGCGGCGAGACTTTTGCGGTCCCGTCGAATGGACACATCCATCCGACGGGAGGGTAGCCCTTCATGGCTCTCTTGCGCCAGTTGCGGACATGTCGGCTGTTGTTATAAGTACGGCAAGAGAGGGGAAAGAAGTTGAAAACCCTATGATGAGTGAAATCGCACAGTTGCTCGACTTGGATCGGGGAAATGAACTGTCGTCGCTGGAGCCCGTGTCTGAAATCGTCGCTGTGAGGATCGCAAAGCGTTACCCCAGCATTTCCAAACAATACCTTGAGTTCATTCGTGCGGTTGGGGTGGGCTCAACTACGCGAGATTTCTATATCTACGAGCCCGAGCCCGCGTCCTCCGTCGAACAGCATCCCTCCTTTCAGCTTTACCAGTCTGCCTCCTACCGTGCACTGTCAGGCCCACGTCCCGAAGGGCATCCTATCCCCGCCGATGCGGTCGCTATTGCGGACAGCGGTGCCTCTTGGAGGTACTGCCTTTGCCCCTCTCTCGGCGAGGGGGTCTATTGTCTCGACATGGCTGGTCCCACATTCGAGCCGGAGGCTGACGACTTTTTTTCTTTTGTGGCAAACACCGTGTATATGAGCTAAGTCCAAACTCGCGCAGCGATTGCGAGCCCCAGCAAATCGATAGCGGTGCCACGGCTGCTTCGGGTCGAACTCGGCCTTGGCCCTAATTCACTCGGTCACGGGTTGTTGATCTGCAGCCAATCGTTCATCCCTTGCGCCGCGGCGCGGCCAGTCGCGAAGCAGGCCGTCAGCAGGTAGCCGCCGGTGGGAGCCTCCCAGTCCAGCATCTCTCCGGCAGCGAAGACGCCCGGAAGCGCCTTGAGCATATATCGCCCGTCTAGATCGTCGAGACGAACGCCACCCGCCGATGAAATCGCTTCGGAGATCGGGCGCGGCCTGAGCAGCGGGATCGGCAGCGCCTTGATAGACCGCGCCAGTTGTTCCGGATCGGCAGCTTCGGTCGCCAGTTCCCGCAGTAAAGCGGATTTGACGCCTTCCAGCCCGGCGCCCTTGCGCAGGCGGTTGGACAGGCTGGCCTTTGCCCCTTGCCGCGCGAGGTCTTTTGCCAGGCGTTCGATGCTTCTTCCCGGTGCGAGATCGATGACCAGCATCGCCCGTCCGTCCTGGTTCAGCCTGTCGCGCAAGGCAGCCGCGTGCGCGTAGACAAGGCTGCCTTCGATGCCATGGGAGGAGATGACGAATTCGCCGGGAAAGGTGCCGGCGTCGGAGGTCGTGGTCACCGCTTTCAGGGGCGCACCGGCGAAGCGGTCCTTGAAGACGTCGCTCCAGGTCACGTCGAAACCGCAATTTGCGGGCTGAAGGTCGGCTATTTCGACGCCCTTGTTGCGCAACAGCGAGGTCCAGGCACCATCAGAGCCCAATCGCGGCCAACTGGCGCCGCCGAGCGCAAGCAACGTGGCGTCGCTGCGGATGACTATTCTTCCATTCGGCGTTTCGAAGACGAGACCATCGCCCTCAAAACCCGTCCAGCGATGGCGCGTGAAGAGCGTCACGCCTTGCGCCTCCAGCCGCCCGAGCCAGGCGCGCAGCAGCGGCGATGCCTTCATCACTTTGGGGAAAACGCGCCCTGACGTGCCGACGAATGTTTCCGTGCCGAGCCCGGACGCCCATGCCCGCACGTCCGCGGGGGTGAAGGCATCAAGCGCGGGGCGCAGCCGCTCGCAAGCTGCGCCGAAACGGCTGGCGAAGAGCGCGTAATCCTCGGAATGGGTGATGTTGAGGCCGGACTTGCCGGCGAGCAGGAATTTACGGCCAAAGGTCGGCATGGCGTCATAGACCGTGATCGAATGCCCGGACAGTGACAGCACCTCCGCGGCCATCAGCCCGGCCGGCCCGCCGCCAATGATCGCGATCTGCTTTGCCGTCATATGTTGTCCCGTATCGAATCCTGCTGTCTCGTCTTGGGGCCAATGGCGGTTTCGCGCAAGGGCATTGGCAAACGCAACAGGGCGGCATTGCAATCCAAACGACCGATTTCGCACCACAATTTTTGCAAAACGTGCGTGCAAGCCCCTGTCTTGGTTCGGAAATTGTCGGGCGGGTGTGATAGTGTCGAATTCGGTACCGGCGAAATGGAGGAGGAATCCATTGCCGGCCCAGATTCGATGGCTGCGACCCCCGGAGGAAACGCAGATGTCCGCCAAGTGCGCGTAGTCGCGGCCGGTGGATACGCCTGTGTCTCTCCCGTGAAGACGGCGCGACGTGATAGGGGAGGAGACCCGATGTATTCAGGCGGTTTGAGCTTTGCTCTGGGCGAAGAGATCGAGGCCCTGCGCGAGACCGTGCGCCGGTTCGCCAGCGAGCGCATCGCGCCCCAGGCGGCCGACATCGATCGGGATAACAACTTTCCCGCGCCACTCTGGCGGGAACTGGGCGATCTCGGGCTGCTCGGCATCACAGCAGATGAGGCCTATGGCGGTAGCGGGCTTGGCTATCTCGCCCATTCCGTAGCAATGGAGGAAATCAGCCGGGCCTCGGCGTCGGTCGGTCTAAGCTACGGCGCGCATTCCAACCTCTGCGTCAACCAGGTCAACCGCAACGGCTCGGAGGCCCAAAAGGCTCGCTATCTGCCGAAGCTCATCTCCGGAGAGCATGTCGGTGCGCTGGCGATGTCCGAACCGGGTGCCGGCTCCGATGTCGTTTCCATGAAGCTCAGGGCCGACAAGCGCGGTGACCGCTATGTGCTCAACGGCAACAAGATGTGGATCACCAACGGCCCGGATGCCGATGTGCTCGTGGTCTATGCCAAGACCGATCCGCAAGCCGGCGCGCGGGGCATCACGGCGTTTCTCATCGAAAGGACCTTTGCCGGTTTCTCGACCGGCCAGAAGCTCGACAAGCTCGGCATGCGCGGCTCCAACACCTGCGAGCTGATATTCAGCGATTGCGAGGTGCCGGAGGAGAACGTGCTTGGCAGCGTCGGCGGCGGAGTGCGGATCTTGATGTCGGGGCTGGACTATGAGCGCGTCGTGCTTTCGGCCGGGCCGCTCGGGATCATGGCCGCTTGCCTCGACGCGGCACTCCCCTATCTGCATGAAAGAAAGCAGTTCGGTCAGCCGATCGGAGAATTCCAGCTGATGCAAGGCAAGATCGCCGACATGTATGTGACGCTGAACGCGGCGCGCGCCTATGTCTATGCCGTGGCGGCAGCCTGCGACCGGGGCGAGACGACACGCAAGGATGCTGCCGGCTGTATCCTCTATGCGGCCGAGCGGGCAACGGCGCTGGCGCTCGAAACCATCCAGGTGCTCGGCGGCAATGGCTATACGAATGACTATCCGGCAGGCAGGCTGCTGAGGGATGCAAAACTCTATGAGATCGGCGCGGGGACCTCGGAGATACGGCGCATGCTGATCGGCAGGGAGCTGTTCGGCGAGACGGCATAACACGGGAGGCACCGACCGGACCGGTGCTTCGGGTTAGGGGTGGAGGACTGCCGGATGTTGGGTCGATCGGGGGATGAATGGCCGTTCTGAAATCGCAGATTTCGACGTCTTCGGAGACATTCCGCGCCAACAGCGCGACAATGGCCGAGGCGATGCGCGTGGTGGAAGAGGCGGCGCTTTTGGCAGCCGGCGGCGGCGGCGAGGTGGCGCGCGACCGCCATGTCAGCCGCGGCAAGATGCTGCCGCGCGAGCGCGTGGCCCAGCTGCTCGATCCGGCAACGCCCTTTCTCGAAGTCGGCATGACCGCCGCCCACGGGCTCTACAATGGCGACGCGCCGGCGGCCGGCCTGATCACCGGCATCGGCCGCGTTTCCGGCCGCGACTGCATGATCGTCTGCAATGACGCGACGGTCAAAGGCGGCACCTATTATCCGATGACGGTTAAAAAGCATTTGCGGGCACAGGAGATCGCCGCCGAAAACAACCTGCCCTGCATCTATCTTGTCGATTCCGGCGGTGCCAACCTGCCGAACCAGGACGAGGTCTTTCCGGACCGCGACCATTTCGGCCGCATCTTCTACAACCAGGCCAACATGTCAGCCGCCGGCATTCCGCAGATCGCCGTGGTGATGGGGTCGTGTACGGCGGGCGGCGCCTATGTGCCGGCCATGTCGGACGAGGCGATCATCGTCGAGGGGCAGGGAACCATCTTCCTCGCCGGCCCGCCGCTTGTCCGGGCCGCGACCGGCGAAATCGTCTCATCCGAGGATCTCGGCGGTGGCGACGTGCATACGCGGCTTTCGGGCGTCGCCGACCACCTGGCGCGGGACGACGCGCATGCGCTCGCTCTGGCGCGCCGGACGATCGCCAATCTCAACCGGCCAAGCGTTGCCACCGTCGAGCGTCAGGCATCGGAGGAACCGATCTACGATCCCGACGACATTGCCGGCATCGTGCCATCCGACCTGCGCACGCCCTATGACATTCGCGAGGTGATCGCCCGCATCGTCGACGGCTCACGGTTCGACGAGTTCAAGGCGCGCTATGGCACCACGCTGGTCTGCGGTTTTGCCCATGTGCACGGCATTCCCGTCGGCATCATCGCCAACAACGGTGTGCTGTTTTCGGAATCGGCGCTGAAGGGCACGCATTTCGTCGAACTGTGTTCCCAGCGCAAGATCCCGCTCGTCTTTCTGCAGAACATCACCGGCTTCATGGTCGGGCGGAAATATGAGACGGAAGGCATCGCCAAGCACGGCGCGAAACTCGTGACGGCAGTGGCAACGACGAAGGTGCCCAAGATCACCATGCTGGTCGGCGGTTCCTTCGGCGCGGGCAACTACGGCATGGGCGGCCGGGCGTTTTCGCCGCGGTTCCTCTGGACCTGGCCGAACAGTCGGATTTCCGTGATGGGCGGCGAGCAGGCGGCGGGCGTGCTCGCGACCGTGCGGGGCGATGCGCTGAAGCGGGCAGGCACCCCCTGGAGCGAAGAAGACGAGACGAAATTCAAGCAGCCGGTGCTGAACCTGTTCGAAACCCAGAGCCATCCCCTCTATGCCTCGGCACGGCTTTGGGACGATGGCATCATCGATCCGCGAAAGAGCCGCGACGTGCTGGCGCTCTCCCTTTCGGCGACGTTGAATGCACCGATAGACGATACCCGTTTTGGCCTGTTCAGGATGTGAGGAGACGACAATGAAACGCGAAGCTTTCAATGCCAAGAATGCCCCTCAACCCCGCGGCGGCTATTCGCAGGCCGTCCGGCTCGAGGACTTCCAGCGGTTGCTGCTCGTCAGCGGCCAGATCCCGGCGACATCCGACGACACCGTGCCGGCGGGCTTCGAGGCGCAGGCCCGCCAGGTCTGGCTCAACGTCGACGCGCAGCTGAAGGCCGCGGGGATGGCGAAGGCGGATATCGTCAAGGTGACCACCTATCTTGCCGACCGGCATCACGCTTCGGCCAATCGCGAGATCCGCAGCGAGTATCTCGGCAGCCTGGCGCCGGCGATGACGGTGGTGATCGCCGGTATTTTCGACGGGGCCTGGCTTCTCGAGGTCGAAGTCGTGGCCGCGCAGTAACCGGAATACACCATGTTTTCGAAGATCCTCATTGCCAATCGCGGTGAAATCGCCTGCCGCATCATCCGCACGGCGAAGCGCCTCGGCATCCGCACGGCAGCGGTCTACTCCGATGCCGACGCGGGTGCGCTTCATGTGGAAATGGCCGATGAGGCGTTCCGCATCGGCACCGCCGTGGCTGCCGAGAGCTATCTTTCGATCGAGCGCATCATCGGGGTGGCGCAACGGTGTGGCGCCCAGGCGATCCACCCGGGCTATGGGTTTCTCTCGGAAAATGCGGATTTCGCCGAAGCGGTCGAGGCGGCGGGAATGGCCTTCATCGGGCCTTCCGCAGATGCCATCCGCGCCATGGGTTTGAAGGATGCGGCCAAGGCGCTGATGGAGCAATCCGGCGTACCGGTTGTTCCAGGATATCATGGGGACAATCAGGACGCTGGCTTCCTGACCGAGCAGGCCTCCGACATCGGCTTTCCCGTTCTGATCAAGGCGCGGGCGGGCGGTGGCGGCAAGGGCATGCGACGGGTCGATCGGCCGGAGGATTTCAGCGCAGCACTCGAAGCGGCGCGGCGGGAGGCGCAAGCGGCCTTCGGTGATGGCGCCGTGCTGATCGAGAAATATCTGCAACGGCCCCGCCATATCGAAATCCAGGTCTTCGGCGACCGCGATGGCAATGTCGTGCATCTGTTCGAGCGCGATTGCTCCTTGCAGCGCCGGCACCAGAAGGTGATCGAGGAGGCGCCGGCCCCAGGCATGACGGCGGAAATGCGCATGGCCATGGGCGAGGCGGCCGTTCGGGCGGCGCAGGCAATCGGCTATCAGGGGGCAGGCACGGTCGAATTCATCGTCGACGTCTCCGACGGGCTGCAGCCGGACAGGTTCTTCTTCATGGAAATGAACACCCGCCTGCAGGTGGAGCATCCGGTGACGGAAGCGATCACCGGGCTCGATCTGGTCGAATGGCAGCTACGGGTGGCAAATGGAGAGCCTTTGCCGAAGAAGCAGTCCGAGCTTGCGATCGACGGCTGGGCCTTCGAGGCACGCGTCTATGCCGAGGATCCGACGCGCGGATTCCTGCCGTCGACCGGCACGCTGTGGCATCTGAGCTTCCCGGATGACGAAGTGCGGATCGACGCGGGCGTCCGGCAGGGCGATCGCATCAGTCCATACTACGATCCGCTGATTGCAAAACTCACCGTGCACGGTGCGACCCGAGCCGCAGCGCTCGCCCGGCTGACGGAGGGCTTGAGAGAGAGCCATATCGGCGGCGTTGCCAACAATCTCGAATTCCTTCGCCGCCTGAGCCAGCAGCAGGACTTTGCAGCCGGGCATCCCGACACCGGCCTGATCGACCGGGAGGTCGACACGCTGTCGATTACCGACGCGCCCGACGCGGCAGCGGTGTCGCTGGCGGCGGTCCTGTCTCTCGGCATCCTGCGGAAACGGCCCGCCGGCGATCCCTGGCTGTCGCTTGGCCACTGGCAGATCTGGGGGCAGGCGACCCGCACGGTGACGCTCGACCATGGCGGCGAACGGCACGATTTGCGCGTGGCCGCGCGCGGGCTCGATCTGTTTGCGGTTCATATCGGCGGCCGTGTCCTGCCGGTGCGCATTTTCGGCCGCTTCGACGGAGGCTGCCATGCCGAGGTCGATGGCCGGCAGCTCCGCTTGCTGCTGCTTGAGACGCCGCACGGCCTGACTTTGCTGCTCGACGGCCAGGCCCATGATTTCCACCTGCCCGATCCCCTTGATGGCGAGGCGGAAAGTGCTGCCGGAACCGACCGTGTCGTTGCGCCGATGCCGGGACTGGTCAAGCTGGTGCGCGTTCAGGCGGGAGACGCTGTTTCCAAAGGTGACGCGTTGGTCGTGATGGAGGCGATGAAGATGGAACTGACGCTGTCGGCAAGCCGGGACGGCGTCGTCGAGAGCCTGAATGTCGCCGAAGGCGACCAGACGGCCGAGGGCACGGTTCTGTTGTCGCTGAAGCCCGAGACCGCGTGATGTCAGCAACGGACAAAGGCGGCGCGTCGACCCGCGTTTCGATCGTCGAAATGGCGCCGCGGGACGGGCTTCAGAACGAGAAGGTGCCGATCGATACGGCCGCCAAGATCAGGCTCGTCGACTTGCTGTCAGCCTGCGGGTTCGAGCGGATCGAGGTGACGAGCTTCGTCAGCCCGAAATGGGTGCCGCAACTGGCCGATGCAGCCGACGTGATGGCCGGGATCGCACGCCGGCCAGGGGTACGTTATGCGGTTCTGACACCCAACATGAAGGGGTTCGAGGCGGCGCTTGCAGCAGGCGCAGACGAGGTCGCGATCTTTGCCTCGGCGTCGGAAGGGTTTTCGCGGCACAACATCAATTGCTCCATTGCCGAAAGCATCGAGCGGTTCTTGCCGGTCGCGCAGGCCGCAGGCAAGCACGGCATTCCGATGCGCGGCTATGTCAGTTGCGTGGTAGAATGCCCCTATGACGGCGCGATCGCTCCCGCAGGTGCCGCCGATGTTGCCGCACGGCTCTTGGACCTTGGCTGTTATGAGATCAGTCTCGGCGATACAATCGGTAGGGGGACGCCGGAGGCAGTCGACCGCATGTTGACGGCGGTGCTGGCGGCGATCCCTGCGGCCATGCTGGCCGGGCATTTTCACGATACGTCGGGGCGGGCGCTCGACAATATCGGCGTCGCGCTGGATCGCGGCATCCGCGTCTTCGACGCTTCAGTGGGCGGCTTGGGCGGTTGCCCATACGCACCGGGCGCCAAGGGCAATGTCGATACGTTGCTGGTTGACGGCTATTTGAAAGGGCGCGGGTTCGAGACGGGTCTCAGCGAAGGTGCGCTCGCAACGGCTGCGGAATTCGCGCGCGGATTGAGGAGTTTCACATGACGTTCAAGACGATTCACCTGTTTGTCGATGACCGGGGCGTGGCGCGCCTGACGCTTGCCCGCCCGGAGAAACACAATGCTCTCTCGGCTGCGATGATCGACGAGTTGACGGACGTGGCAGGGCAAATGACGACCGACCAGTTCGTACGTGTCATCGAGTTGACCGGGGACGGCGCAAGCTTCTGTGCCGGTGGCGATCTCGGCTGGATGAAGGCGCAGGTCGAGGCCGACCGGGCGACGCGGATGGCGGAGGCGCGGCGGCTGGCGCAGATGTTCAAGGCGCTAAACGACCTGGAAAAGCCGGTCATAGCCCGCGTCCACGGCAATGTCTTTGGTGGCGGCATCGGTCTGCTTGCGGTTGCCGACGTTACCATTGCAGCGGATACGGCAAAATTCGGGCTGACGGAGACGCGGCTCGGGCTGATCCCGGCGACGATCAGCCCCTATGTGGTGGCCCGCATTGGCGAAGGCCACGCGCGGCCGCTGTTCATGTCCGGCAAGATTATCGGCGCCCACGAGGCGCACGCGACAGGATTGGTGACGCGCGTGGTGCCGATGCCGGTGCTGGACAAGGCGATGGAGGCGGAGATCCAGCCCTATTTGCAGGTGGCTCCCGGCGCTGCCGGACGCGCGAAGGCTCTGGCACGATCGCTGGGCATGCGAATCACCGACGCGGTCATAGAAGCGACGATCGAACGTCTGGCCGACACCTGGGAGACGGCGGAGGCGCGGGAAGGCATTTCGGCATTTCTGGAGAAGCGGGAGCCGAGTTGGCGCAAGCCGGACTAAATATGCTGCGCTTGAAATGCGCACTGTTTGAGCATATTTTGATACTGTCTTTATCAAGATGTGCTAGGAATGTGCCATGACGGCTTTGAGCTTGGATACGACAGCAACCCGGTTCGGGGACGGGCAATCGCCGTTCCTGTCGGCGGATAGGGTCTCGAAACAGCTCGGCGTCACGCTGTCCGAGCTTGCACGACTGATCGGCGTTGCCCGCAATACGCTGACGGCGAAATCCGGCGCGCGCAAGGTGGACCACGCCTTGAGCCATGTTGTGCGCATCCTTGCCATGGCGAGCGAAATGGCCGGAGACGAGAACCGCGCGACCATCTGGTTCAAGCATCAGCCGATCCCCGGCTGGGCGGGCAAGACGGCCTATGATCTGGTGAGCGAGGGCAAGTCGGACAAGGTGCTGGCCTATCTCGAGGCAGTGCGATCCGGCGTCTATGCCTGACAAAAACACGGGTAAGCTGACCCTCTGGCGCGCCTTCGTGCCGCAATGGGCCTTTGCGCCACTGTCGGGCGAGGGGGCGGCCCGGTTCGGCGGACGCTGGAACCCTATCGGCGCGCCGACGATCTATGCGGCGCGCGAACTCTCGACGGCGTGGGCGGAATACAATCAGGGTTTTGTCCAGCATCCGGCACTGATCGCGCAGCTGGAGCTCAAAGACGCCACACTCGCCGACCTGACCGACGAGGCGACGCTCGCAAAGCTCGAGACCCCTGCCGCTATCCATGGGTGCGAATGGCGAATGCATCTCGACAAGGGCGAGGTCCCCGAGACGCATCGGCTGCGCGAACGGCTGATCAAGCAGGACTTCGATGGAATGATCTATCCCTCCTTCATGTCGCCGGGCGGAACCTGCGTGGCACTCTGGCGGTGGAACTCAAACGGCGCACCGCGCCTCGATGTGGTCGACCCCGACAGCAGGCTGCCGAAGACACCGGCATCATGGATGTAGCACCTCTTCCTGGCATTCGGATTGGTAGGCACCTGCGAAAAACGTTGCTTGAAAGCGCCGAACCGGAACGAATTTTTCAAAAATAGTCTATAAAATGAATAAACATAATTATCTAACGGGCGACGCTTCGATGTAGGTTCCCTCGACTACGGGGAACAGAAGTGCATGTCCAGCAAGCCGTCTTATATCATCAAGGTTCCGGGACGCCGCCTGGAGTGGCCGACCATTCTCCTCGCGGCCGCGATCTATGGCGGCTTTCTGGCGCTGACCTGGTGGTGGGACAAGCTGCCCTTGCCTGTCGTTGCGCTTGCCGGCGGCTGGCTGATCGCGTGGCATGGGTCGCTGCAGCATGAGGTCATCCATGGCCACCCGACGGGCAACCAGCGGATCAACAACGCCATCGGTTCGATCCCGCTCTCGCTCTGGCTGCCCTATGAGATCTATCGCGAGAGCCATCTGGAACATCACCGCGACGAGCATCTGACGGACCCGATCGAGGATCCCGAATCCTCCTATTTCACCAAGGCGGCCTGGCAGCGGCTTGGGCCGGCGGGCAAGGTGCTTGCACGCTGGAACACGACGCTGTTTGGGCGACTGACCATTGGCCCGGCCGTGATGCTGTTGAGCTTTCTGGTGCAGGAAGCCCGGTTGCTGGGGGCGGGAGAGCCCGGCCGAGCGCGCGTCTGGACGAGCCACCTGATTGGCGCTGCCATCGTTCTCCTTTGGGTCACCGTCATCTGCGGCATGCCGTTCTGGCTCTACTTCTTCGGTTTCGTTTATCTCGGGGCCGCGCTGACGCGGCTGCGAAGCTACGCCGAACACAGATACGCCGAGCGTCACGAGGAGCGGACGGCAATCGTCGAAAACAGCCACCTGTTCGGCCTGCTGTTCCTCTACAACAACCTGCATGTGCTGCATCACCTGAAGCCCGGAATTTCCTGGTACCGCCTGCCGGCCGTCTATCGCCTGAGCCGCGACGCCCTTATCGCCACCAATGGCGGGCTGGTCTATAACAGCTATTGGGACATCGCCCGCCGGTTCTTCGTCAAGCCGCATGACAGCATCACGCATCCCAACCATTCGTGATCCGCACTGAAATCACGGCTCATCGTGAACTTGGGCCAGACGAAGTGTGGTAGGTACGGCCGTCACCTGTGAGAGTTCCCGAATGCGTCTTGCCAGCCTTGCCATGTATGCCAGCCCGCCACCGCTCGCCGAAGCCACGGCGGCTTTGTGGAATTTCCTGAGCGGCGCTTTGATACGGGCGGGGCTCGATGATGTTCCCGGCACGCTCAACGCGTCTGTGCGGTACAACGAAGCCTGGACGGATCCAGCGCTGCTGCTCGCCCAGACCTGCGGCTTTCCCTATGTCAAACAGTTGCGCGGCAAGGTGCGGCTCGTTGCGACGCCGGTCTATCGCCATCCGGGCTGCGACGGACCCTACAAACGCAGCTTCATCCTCGTTCGAGAGGATTCCGCCGCGGAGTCGCTGGAAGACCTGCGCGGCGCAAGGGCCGCGATCAACGAGCCGTTCAGCAATTCCGGCGTCAATCTGTTTCGTGCTGCAATTGCGCCGCTGGCGCGCAATGGGCGGTTCTTTACCTCGGTGATCGAGACGGGCGGGCATCGCAACAGCATCGCCGCGATCCTCGCCGGCAAGGCGGATGTGGCGGCAATCGACTGCGTCACCTACGGCAATGTGCTGCGCTTTGATCCGCAGAGCCTCACGGGAGTGCGCATCCTTGCCGAAACGGTCAAGGGGCCGGGACTGCCTCTTGTCGCCCGCGCCGGCGCCTCCGACGAGGAGCTTTCGCTGCTCAGGCAGGTGTTGCAGCAGGCGATCACCGAACCATCGCTCGCTCCGGTGCGGGACGTGCTGGCACTGAAGGATTTTGCCCTTCTGTCCGACGCGGACTACGAAGCGTTGGCGGAACTGGAACGACAGGCGCAGCAATTGGGCTATCCGCTGATCGCCTGAGGTCCCGCCGCATGAGGGCGATGGATCGATCAGGCCGCGGGGGCCGCATAGGCCCGGAGAAACGTGCGCACCGCATTGCGCGCCGCGCTTTCCAGCTCTTCCTCCGAGGGCGTAGCGCCAAACAGCGTGCTCATCTGCAGGTCGGCATTGACCAGCGCCAGGAACTGCCGGGCGGCGACATCGAAATCGTCGATCTTCAGCAGCCCCTTGTGGGCGAGACGGGCAAACAGGGCGGCGAGCGCCGTGCCGATCTTGCCGGGGCCGTGCCGGCGCCAGGATTCGAAGAGGTGCGGGTAGCGTTCGCCCTCCGACTGCACCAGCCGGCGCAGGAATTTCCCATCCTGATTGCAGATACAGTTGCGGCTGAGACGCACGGCAAAGGCAGCAAGATCGTCTTCGAGATTGTCCGGATTCTCCGGAAAGGTCGAGAGGATCGAGAAGAGCATGGCGTTCGCCCGGTCCATCACGTCCTCGACGACGGCGGTGAACAGGTTCTCTTTTTCCCGGTAGTGATTGTACACCGTCTGGCGTGACACACAGGCCTCAGCGGCGATCTCGTCGATGCTTGCGCCGGCAAAACCCTGGCGGCAGAAGACTTCAGCGGCGGCTTCCAGGATAGAGATGCGCTTGGCGCATTGCCCGCGCTGACTGTGCACGGAGGTTTTTGGAACGGGCTCGTTGGAACTTTTCATGCCGCGAAGATAATGCCTATTGACGTTTTAGACAATGGTGTCTAATTTTACATCAGTGTCCAAATTAATTGACACACTGATACCAATGAGCGTGGGTCCTCCCAAGCGCCGCGCGACGATCACATTGAACCCTCCTGAGAGCGATGCGGCGCGGCAACGATCCGGTTGTGCGTCGCTTTCTTCTGAAAGACGATCACCATGAAGACCTCCTTCTTTCGCACGGCGCTGATCCTCGGCCTTCTCTCGGCGATCGGCCCCTTCGCCATCGACATGTATCTTCCGGCTCTGCCCTCGATTGGCGCCGATCTTGGCGCTGAAAACAACGTCGTTCAACTCAGCCTGCTGGCCTTCTTCATCTCCTTTGCACTCTTCCAGCTCGTCTACGGCCCCCTTTCGGACATGTGGGGCCGCAAGGCGCCGCTGTATCTCGGCATCGGCCTGTTTTCCGCAGCCAGCATCGGCTGTGCGCTGGCGACCGATATCGAAACCCTGATCGCATTCCGCTTCCTGCAGGGGATCGGCGGCGCGGCCGGCATGGTCATTCCGCGCGCCATCGTCCGCGATATGCATACCGGCGTGCAGGCAGCCCGGCTGATGTCGCTGCTGATGCTGGTCTTCAGCATTTCTCCGATCCTTGCGCCGCTCACCGGCAGCGCCGTGATTGAGTTCTACGGCTGGCGCGGCGTCTTTTGGGCGGTCACGATTGCTGCGTTCATTGGCTTGATCCTGCTTGCGACGCAGTTGCAGGAGACCCGCCTCAAGGCGCATCGTGCCGAAAGCAGCCTTGGCAGCGCATTGGCGGCCTATGGCATCCTGTTGAAGGACAAGAACTTCCTGACGCTGACCTTCATCGGCGGGCTCGGCATTTCGAGCTTCCTGGTCTATCTGGCAAACTCACCCTTCGTGCTGATCGATCACTACGGGCTGACGCCGACGCAATACAGCCTCGCCTTCTCGATCAACGCCGTGTCGTTCTTCGGCGTATCACAGGCGACCGGCTGGTTCGGTGAGCGCTTCGGCCTCGTGCGCGTCATGCGCGTCGCGGTCACTGCTTTTGCGCTCACCATGGCAACGATGGCCACCGCCATGAGCCTTGGCTTCAACCAACTTCCGGTTCTGGCTGCGTTCCTGTTCGTTGGCTACGGCTGCCTTGGTCTCGTCATTCCGACGACGGCGGTTCTGGCGCTGGAGGACCATGGCGAGATCGCCGGCACGGCCTCGTCGCTGATGGGGACATTGCATTTCGTCACGGCGGCCGTGGCGATGGTGGTTGCTTCGGTCTTCTTCGATGGCACCGCCGTTCCGATGGCGATGGGGATAGCGCTGTGTGCCGTCGCCGCTCTGTTGCTGACGCAGGCAACGGTCGGCCGCCGCCGTGCGGTTGCCGCTGCAGCGGAATAGCCGCGGAACATCGATCGCATGGAATATCAGAGGCCCGGGCGATGTTCCGGGCCTTTTTGTGGGCTGTGGGCGTGTCGTGCGGCGAGGTTACGCGCTGAAGCTGGAAAATTCCGGCCCGAGCGTTATCTCGCTTCCGGAATGAAGGACGTGGACCGGAAACCGAGGACGACGCATGACTGGCCAACTGAGCATATGGCAGGGGATCCGGATCCCCGATCTCGACGGTAAAGCAGTCCTGATCACTGGTGCATCGACCGGCATCGGCGCGGCGCTGGCGCTGGCGTTTTCTGCCCAGGGCGCAAGCGTCGCGATCCATTACAATGAGAGCCGCCAGGCGGCAACCGAACTGCTGGCCGACATCGAGGCCGCTGGCGGCAAGGCGCTGGTTGTCCAGGGCGACGTATCCGCGGATGGGGTGACGGAACGGGTGGTCGAGGAGGCAGCGGGTCATTTCGGCCGGCTCGACGGGCTGATCAACAATGCCGGTGGCATGCTCGGCCGCGTCGCGACCGCCGATTTGAGCGATGCGCACTACCAGCGCGTGATGGATCTGAACGCCCGTTCGGTGCTGGCTGCGACGCGGGCCGCACATCCATGGCTGCGCAAACAGGGCGGCTTCATCGTCAATACGACGTCGATCGCCGCCCGCAATGGCGGCGGCAATGGCGCTATTCTCTACGCGGCGGCCAAAGGTTTCGTCTCGACGATCACCCGCGGCCACGCCAAGGAATTTGTCGGCGACGGCATCCGCGTCAACGGCGTGGCGCCCGGCATCATCGCAACGCCGTTCCATGAACGCTACACCAGCCCTGACATGCTCGACGCACAACGGCGTACCGTGCCGATGGGCCGGATCGGCTCGCCCGACGATTGCGTCGGCGCTTATCTTTTCCTGGCATCACCCGCTTTGTCCGGCTACATCACCGGCCAGATCATCGAGGTCAATGGCGGCCAGTTGATGCCTTAGCAGGCCGATGTCTCAAGGCTTGGTCGATCACGCGGTTGACAGCGACGCCGGCCATCTTGACGCCGTTGCCACGCTCGGACTAAACCATTGCCGACGGTTCCCCGATGGATGACTTCGAGGGGATTAATAGGGAACACGGTGCGGAAGACCCAACAGGGACCAAGACCGTGGCTGCCCCCGCAACTGTAAGCGGATTGCCGATCGTCCTTGCGGCGCCCTTTTCAGGCGCCATGCCACTGCGAGACCCTTCAGGTTTTGCGGGAAGGCAGACGAAAAGCACATGTCCGCAAGCCAGGAGACCTGCCGTCGAAAGCAAGATCCACTCACCCGGGCGGGGTTGCCCGGAAAGGAACCGTCATGATCGATTTCGACCGCCTCGCCGGGCGCCTCGTCGCCTTTTCCCGTATCCTTGCACCGATTTCCGCGGCCGCTGTTGCACTTGGGTGCCTATCCACACCGGCCGCCGCTGCGCCGACGCGCTATCCCCTGGAAGTTTCAAATTGCGGCCAGACCGTCCGCTTCGACAGGCCGCCGCAGAAGATCGTCTCGATCGGCCAGGGCATGACAGAAGTCCTGTTCTCGCTCGGTCTGGCCGACAAGATTGCCGGAACTGCCGTGTGGGTGGGTCCAGTGCTGAAAGAGTTTGAGGCCGAAAACCGGAAGATCAAGCGCCTTGCCGACAACGACCCGAGCTTCGAATCCGTCGTCGGCGAGGCACCGGATCTCGTCACCGCCGAATTCGAGTGGCATGTCGGGGCGCAAGGGTCGGTCGGAAAGCGCGAGCAGTTTGAAGCTCTCGGCATCAACACCTATGTCTCGCCGGCCGACTGCGTCGCGAAGGTCAATGCCGATGGCGGCGATGGCGTGCGCAGGCAACTCTTCACGATGGACCTGATCTACCAGGAAATCCGCGAGCTCTCGCAAATTTTCGACATCCAGGATCGCGGCGATGCGCTGATCGCCGACCTGAAGAAGCGGGAATCCGACGCCGTCGCTTCGATCGGCGGCGCCAGGCTCGGCGACATCCCGGTCGTGTTCTGGTTTTCCAGCAAGGAAGTGGAGGGGGATGCCTTCATTGCCGGCAAGAACAGCGCCCCGGCCTATATCCTGAAGACGCTTGGTGCCCGCAATGTCGTGACGACCGAGGAGGAATGGCCGTTGGTCGGCTGGGAAACGATCGCTGCGGCCAATCCCTCGGTCATCGTCATCGCCACCATGGACCGCCGCCGCTATGCGGCCGACGATCCGACGGTGAAGATTGATTTCCTCGAGAAGGATCCGGTCACCAGCCAGTTGGATGCGGTCAGGAACAGACGCTTCATCCAGATGGATGCGCAGTCGATGAACCCGACGATCCGGACGATCGACGGCATCGAGACGCTCGCGCAAGGCATCAAGGCGTTCGGATTGTCGCAGTGACACTTGCGGCAATCGGGCAACCCGTGGCGGCCGAGGGCCGGTGGTGGGCGCGCCTTGCGCTTGCCACCCTGGCGCTCGTCGTACTCGCCTTCATGATCAGTCTCGCCGTCTCGATCGGCGAGATTCCCATTCCGCTCGCGACAACCGGCAAGGCGGTGGCCAACCGGATTTTCGGGGCGTCATTCGAACTCAGCCGCATCCATGAGGGCATCGTCTGGGACTATCGGCTGAGCCGCGCCCTGCTTGCCGCGAGTTCCGGGGCGGCGCTTGCCCTGTCGGGGGCGATCCTGCAGGCGCTGCTGCGCAATCCGCTGGCCGAACCCTATGTGCTCGGCATTTCCGCCGGCGCCTCCACCGGGGCGGTCGCGGTGATGATCCTCGGTTTCGGCTACGGCGTGCTGTCGCTGTCGGCCGGCGCTTTCCTCGGCGCCGTCCTTGCCTTCGTGCTGGTTTCGGCCCTTGCAGCCGGTGCCGGCGGAGGGGCTGACCGGATTATCCTGGCAGGTGTGGCGGGATCGCAGCTTTTCAATGCGCTCACCTCTTACATCGTCACCACATCGGCCAACGCCGAGCAGGCCCGCGGTGTCATGTTCTGGTTGCTCGGCAGTCTGGCCGGCGTGCGCTGGCCGGACGTCTATCTGGCGGCGCCCGTCGCTCTCGCCGGTTTTGCCGTCGCGGTGTTCCATGCCCGTGCGCTGGACGCGTTTACCTTCGGGGTCGACGCGGCGGCGGCCCTGGGTATCGCGATCAACCGCGTCCGCATGATCCTTCTCGGTGCAACGGCGCTGATGACGGCGGCCATGGTCAGCATAGTCGGCTCGATCGGCTTTGTCGGACTGGTCATCCCGCATGCGGCGCGGTTCCTCGTCGGTCCCGCGCATGGCCGTCTTCTGCCTGCATCGGCATTGATCGGCGCGATCTTCATGGTCACCGCGGATATCGTATCGCGCATCATCGTTCCGCAGCAGATCCTGCCGATCGGGGTCGTCACCGCGCTGTTTGGTGCACCGGCCTTCGCGATCATTCTTTACAAGGCGAGGAGACCGGTTTGAGCATTTCCGTCCGTGACGTTCATTGGTCGGCTGGCGGCGCAATGATCGTCGACGGCATCAACATCGAAGTGGCGCCCGGCAGGACGCTCGGCCTGCTTGGTCCGAACGGGTCGGGAAAATCCAGCCTGTTGCGTCTCATCTGCCGGCTGCGGAACGTCAAGAGCGGTGTCGTTTCGCTTGGAAACACAGATATCGCCGCCATGTCCCGTCTCGACATCGCCCGGCGCGTCGCCTTCGTCGAGCAGCAGGCAACGACCGACGCCCAGGTCACGGTTCTCGACGTGGTCCGGCTGGGGCGCACGCCGCACCGGGGCCCGCTCTCGCCCTGGAGTTCCGCTGACGACGCGGCGGTCCATGCCGCTCTTTGTCATGTCGGCATGCCCGGTCGGGCCGGGCAACTTTGGCATACGTTGTCCGGCGGCGAGCGCCAGCGCGTACACATCGCCCGCGCACTCGCCCAGACACCGAGCGAACTGCTGCTTGACGAGCCGACGAACCATCTCGATATCCAGCATCAACTGGAAATCCTGGGGCTGGTGGCCCGACTGCCGGTGACCAGCATCGTCGCGTTGCACGATCTCAATCTGGCGGCGATGTTCTGCGACAGTCTAGCCGTCCTCCACCGGGGCAAAGTCGTCGCGGCCGGCGCGCCGGAGGATATTCTGACAGAAAGGCTCATGGCCGACGTGTTTGGCGTGCGTGCGCATATCGAGCGCTCGGCTTATCATGGCCGCTGCCATGTTCAGTACCGGATTGATTGATCGCATCGTCCGCAGGGGGCGTGCGCGCGGGGTTGCTGGGACCTACTGCAGGACAAGCCGCAAGGCCTTTTTCGTCTCCATCAACAGGGGGAGGTAGCGCGCCTTCATCTCTGCCGCAGGCACGTGAGCGGCCGGCGCGCCGATATTGATGGCAGCGACCACCCGACCGCGATCGTTTTCCACGGGCACGGCGATCGAACAAAGACCGAGCTCCAGTTCCTGGTCGATCACAGCGTAACCCTCGGCCCGGACACGGCGAAACTCTTCCATCAGGACCTCCGGATCGGTCTTGGTGAGCGGCGTATTGGCCTTGAGATCCGAGCGGTCGAGAATGTTGCGCGCCTCGGCCTCCGCAAGTGCTGCCAGCAGCACCCGCCCCATCGAGGCACAGTAGGCCGGCAATCGGGAACCCGGCGACAAATTGATCGACATGACACGCTTTTGCGAGGCGCGGGCGATGTAGACAACCTCGGTGCCGTCCAGGACCGACGCCGATGCACTTTGCCCCGCCTTTTCCGAGAGCTGGTCGAGATACGGTTGGATCACCAGAGGCAGCGGCGTGGCGGACAGATAGGCGTGGCCGAGCCGCAAGACCTTTGGTGTCAGAGCGAAGAATTTGCCGTCATAGTCCGCGTAACCGAGGTCGGCGAGTGTCAGCAGGCAGCGCCGCACCGTCGCCCGATCGAGGTCCGTGAGTTTTGCCGCTTCCGCGATGGTAAGCCTTGGCCGCGTCTCGCCGAAAGCCTCGATGACCTTCAGCCCGCGGGCGAAGCCACTGACAAAATCTGATTCCCGCATGTCTTGCTCCTCAAACGTGGTTGCATTGTGTGCGATATACGAACAAATGTCAAATAACGCACAAAATATTTGACGACCTCCGGATTTGCGCGCTTATTGCGCCTACCCACGACCCATTGAGGAGGAGAATGCCTTGGCGCGATTGACTTCGCTGGCGGAAGCCATTTCCGAGAATGTGAAAGACGGCGACACGGTCGCCATGGAGGGGTTTACCCACCTGATCCCTTACGCGGCCGGGCACGAAGTGATCCGGCAGGGCAAAAAGGATCTGTTCCTGATCCGCATGACGCCGGACATTCTTTATGACCAGCTGATTGGCGCCGGCGCCGCGCGCGGCATGAAATTCTCCTGGGGCGGAAATCCCGGCGTCGGCTCGCTGCATCGTTTTCGCGATGCCGTCGAAAACCAGTGGCCGCGGCCTCTGGAGATCGAGGAGCACTCCCATGCCGCCATGGCCAATGCCTATGAAGCCGGCGCGGCCAACCTGCCGTTTGCTATGCTGCGCGGCTATATCGGCGCCGATCTGCCCAAGGTCAACCCGAACATCAAGCAGGTTACCTGCCCTTTCACCGGCGAATTGCTGGCCGCCGTTCCGGCCATCCGTCCCGATGTGACGATCATTCACGCGCTGAGGGCCGATCGCAAAGGCAACGTGCTGCTTGAAGGTATAGTCGGCGTGCAGAAGGAAGCCGTGCTTGCTGCCAGGCGTTCGATCGTCACGGTGGAAGAGATCGTCGATGAGCTCAACCCGCCTTCACCCAATTCCGTCGTCCTGCCCTCCTGGGCGGTGACGGCGGTTGTCGAGGTGCCTGGCGGCGCCTTCCCTTCCTATGCACAAGGCTACTATCCGCGGTCCAATGCCTTCTACATCGCCTGGGACGAGATCGCTCGTGATCGCGACAGTTTCCGGAAATGGATCGAGGAAAACATCATGAAGGCCGGTCCGGAAGACTTTGCCAAGCATGCGAAGAAGGCCGCTTGAGGAGGCGATGATGAGCGATTTTACCCCGACCGAAATGATGACCATCGCCGCAGCCCGCGCACTCACCAATGACGACGTCTGCTTCGTCGGCATCGGCGCGCCGTCTGCAGCCTGCAACGTCGCCCGCCTCACCCATGCGCCCGACATCACATTGATCTACGAAAGCGGCACGGTTGGCACGAAGCCGGATGTGCTGCCGCTGTCCATCGGCGACGGCGAGTTGTGCGATACCGCACTCTTCACCGTCTCGGTGCCGGAGATGTTTCGCTACTGGCTGCAGGGCGGCCGCATCACCACCGGCTTCCTCGGCGGCGCCCAGATCGACAGGTTCGCCAATCTGAACACCACGGTCGTCGGGCCCTACGACCGTCCGAAGGTCCGCCTGCCCGGTGGCGGTGGCGCGCCGGAAATTGCCAGCAATTGCGGCCAGATCTTCATCACCATGGCGCTTTCCAAACGCGGCTTCGTCGACAGGCTGCCTTTCATCACGTCGATGGGCCATGGCGAGGGCGGCAATCACCGGGAGCGGCTCGGTATGAAGACGAAGGGACCGACGCGCGTCATTACCGATCTCTGCATCCTGGAGCCGGATGCGACCACCAAGGAATTGACCGTCGTGTCGGTTCACCAGGGCGTCACACGCGAGCAGATCATCAACAATTGCGGCTGGCCGATCAAGTTCGCCGAGACGGTGATCGAGACGCCTGTCCCGACCGAAACGGAACTGACGACGCTGCGCGACATCAACGCGCGCACGAGGAAGGCCCATCAGGGCAACAAGGAGGCTGCGTGATGGCCGAGGCCTATATCTGCGATTACATCCGCACGCCGATCGGCCGGTTCGGCGGAGCGCTCTCCTTAGTGCGTGCCGACGACCTCGGAGCGGTTCCGCTGAAAGCGCTGATGCAACGAAACGCTTCCGTCGATTGGCAGGCCGTCGACGACGTGATCTTCGGCTGCGCCAATCAGGCCGGCGAAGATAACCGCAATGTCGCGCGCATGTCGCTGCTTCTGGCGGGTCTGCCGTTCGAGGTCTCCGGCACGACCATCAACCGACTCTGCGGCTCGGGCATGGATGCGGTGATCGCTGCGGCCCGCGCCATCCGGTCAGGCGAAGCGGACCTGGTAATCGCCGGCGGTGTCGAGAGCATGTCGCGTGCGCCCTTCGTCCTGCCCAAGGCCGAAAGTGCCTTTTCCCGTTCTGCCGAAATCCATGACACGACGATCGGCTGGCGCTTCGTCAACCCGCTGATGAGGAAGCAATACGGCGTCGATTCCATGCCGGAGACCGGTGAGAACGTCGCCGAGGATTTCCACGTCAGCCGCGAGGACCAGGACGCTTTTGCCGTCCGCTCACAGAACAAGGCCGCAGCCGCCCAGGAAAACGGTCGTCTGGGGCAGGAGATCACCGCCGTCACCATTCCGCAGCGCAAGGGTGATCCGATGGTCGTTGACAAGGACGAGCATCCACGCGCAACCACTATCGACACGCTCGCCAAGCTCAAGGCGCCGTTTCGCGAAGGCGGGTCGGTTACGGCGGGCAATGCCTCGGGCGTCAACGATGGCGCTGCCGCCCTCATCATCGCTTCGGAAGCTGCGGTGAAGAAGCATGGGCTTTCGCCGATCGCGCGCGTCATGGGGGGCGCCGCAGCCGGTGTGCCGCCGCGCATCATGGGCATCGGCCCGGCTCCGGCGTCGCGCAAACTGATGGCGCGGCTGGGGCTCCAGGCCAGCGATTTCGATGTCATCGAACTCAACGAAGCCTTCGCATCGCAGGGGCTTGCGGTCCTGCGCGAGCTCGGCATTGGCGACGACGATCCTCGCGTCAATCGCAATGGCGGCGCTATCGCGCTCGGACACCCGCTCGGCATGTCCGGCGCGCGGATTAGCGGAACAGCGGCGCTCGAGCTCAAGCTGAGCGGCGGTCGCTATTCGCTGTCGACCATGTGCATCGGCGTCGGGCAGGGCATCGCCGTTGCCCTGGAGCGCGTTTGAACGAAAAAGGCGGCGGATTGCTCCGCCGCCGGTCCCGTTTTGATGGCGAGCATCGATCTTCCGATCGTGCCCTCGTCGTTCGAGAAGCCGGACAATGCCGTCCACGTTATTTCCGGCGCCGGGATAAAAAGACGCGGCAGCAGCAAGATGCCGCCACCGCGCTCATTCGGGCAAAGGCCGCACCGCCTTGCCCGCGCCTTGATCGCCTCGCCTGGGGAGATGCAAGCGATGCCATCAAGGAAAAAGTTGCCCCTTATACCTTCTTGCGTCCTTTCTGACGATAGACGTCGACGACGACGGCGGCGATGATGATCAGGCCCTTGACGACTTCCTGGTAGTAGGCGTCGACGCGCAGGAAGGTGAAGCCGGAGGTCATGACGCCGAGGATGACGGTACCGATGACGGTGCCGGTGATGCGGCCGACGCCGCCGGTGAGCGACGTGCCGCCGATGACGGTGGCGGCGATGGCGTCGAGTTCGTACATCACGCCCATGCCGGCCTGCGCCGTCTGGGCACGGGCTGCCGTCACCACGCCGGCGAGCCCGGCCAGCATGCCGGCGATCGCATAGACCTTGACCAGATGC
>UCMT01000083.1 GCA_900473795.1 Hyphomicrobiales bacterium
GGCATTAATGAAGGTTGGTATTAGTGCTTGACTGCAACGTGCACCGTGAGATGATGCCGTCTCTCGGTTGTAGTGCGTAGGAGACAATCATGGATCTTTCGACTGCTGAGCAAACGTTGATCGAGCAGCGCGTCACCGAAGACGCAAAGACAAGCGGAGTGGCATACATTCTTTGGTTATTCCTTGGCGGGCTTGGGGCGCATCGGTTCTACATCGGGCGCCCAGGCTCTGGCCTCGCCATCTTTGCGTTGATGGTCCTTGGTGTTGCCCTGACCCCATCTCCCGTTGGATCTCTCTTCCTCGTCATTGGCGTGAGCTGGGTCATGGTGGACCTGTTCCTGATCCCCGGCATGATCCAAAGCCAGACGGATGCGGTTCGAGCAAATCTTCACCGGCAAGCCGCGATCGGTCAGGACCGCCCGCCGGTCGGTTCGACGACAACCCCAAACGCAAAGAGTCCTCCACCGGAGTAAGGTTATCTGGAGCAATGCCTGTTCATGTGTGGCGCCTCATACCTCATTTAGGCGATGCGCCTAATCCTTGACGACCACGTGCGTTGTGAGACCCTTCAAGCTCTTGGTTGTGTGCCTTGGGAGGGGACACATGGGGCTCTTGTTACGAGTATCATGCCTCATATCGCTTTCATTTGTTTTCAGTCAGCCTGCTAGTTCCCAAAATTGCACGCCCGACAAGGAGACCGCCAACCGGCACTTCATCGAGGCGCATACCGCGCTGTTCGATTATCTGAGCCTCGCGCATCTCTGCTCGCCGTATCTTGGCCAGGCGTTCGTCACGTCGGGAATTTCGAAGACAGAGGATTTTATGGCCCAACTCGGGATTGGCCGGAACGATGCCATCATCCTAGCGGAAGAGACAAATCAGAGGCGATAGGGGCTGCAGCAAAATACGATCTGCCGGCGATCGCCAAGCAGACCGGCAATGAAACCACCATCTCAATGAGGTGCATCGATCAGTTGAACAACGCCATGCACCAGTACGACGTCGCACGGGCGAAGATGGCAAAGGCGCAGTGTGCGCCCTAGGGGCGCTTTTGATACGACATTGGATCTGGGGGAGGGAGTGGCGTTTCAGGGTGCGCCGACAGAAGCTGGGGCATGGGAGGTTGGTCGATGAACTATCGCCAACAGGTCTGGAGCGCGGCCGTTGCGGCGGCTCTTGGCCTGAGTATGCAGCGTGCGGCATGGGCACAAGATAAGGTCTTTCAGACGGTGGAGCCCGGCAGGTGCTCCGGGGAAGTGGAAAACGTAGTCGCAACGATAGACGCTATGATGTTCCGGGAGAGGCCAAATATAGACGGATACACTGAAGCTCTACGGGAAAAACTGCCCAATGGGCCATGCGACATTGAGGCAATTCGTGCCGCCGCGAAGAGTTCTCCTCATTTTCGATGGCATAAGATTTTCAGAACTTCCGAGACGTTCAGGTTCGTAAGTAAAGATTTAGTGGCCGACTTTTGGGTTGATTGGAAAACAAAGGAAATTCCTAATCTTGGGATACAAATACACGCCAAGAAAACGGAGGCTGATTATCAATGAGCGGCGTATTGCTGGGGCTTCCTACGCCATGTCTACCTTTTTCGCCGCGCGCATGAACCTCTGCGAGGCGCACGAGCGGAAGCTATGGTTTGGCTCTGTCGGGTGATCTGTACAGTTACTGGTTCTGGCTTCGAAGGAATTCAATGAACACGAGTGAAAGTCGGTTCGATACGCCTCGACACGAAGAAACGCGCCTGGTCTTTTACCCGAGGGGATCCAGTCGAAACGTCCTCGTATGCATCGGTGGTATCGGCTTAGGTGCTTTATTAATCTGGACGTTCTTTGATATGCCCGCGTCAGCGACCCTGGCGGGGCGCGTATTCGATTTCATCGGACCGGTTTTCGGCAGTTTATTTATCGCTGCTGGTGTGCTCGTCATCCTCGGACCACGGTGGGGATATCCGCGGCTCGTGCTCGATAACAACAAGCTCATTAGCGAGGGAATTTTCCGCAGTTCGAGGCTGAACCTCGACAAGCTCGGCAAAGCTTTCGTCACCAGCAGTGGAAGCGCGACATTTCTCGCGTTTTTCACATTGGAAGAGGAGCGCGCACTGGCAGCCAAACGAGACGATTTCTCACAGCCCAATGCTTTCAATGCCGCGGAGGCCTTCTTTCTTTCGCCGTATACGGGAGATGACCTTCAACGGGCACAGAAGATCGCCGATCAGATCAATGCTTGCCGAACTACACCCTTGGATGAAGGTGCGTTCCACGTTGCGCCGGACACCATAGCGATCATCAAGAAGAGGAGCCGGCGGGCCCGCTTGCTGCTCGTTCTTGTGATCACAACGCTTGTGATAGTCCTGACATACCTGAAAAGCAGTGGGTAGCGAACAACGAGCTGGCGATCGTTGAAGAAAGCCCCGCTAAAAAAGCAGAGTGGGTATGCACTTGGTCGCCTTGATGGGTTTCGAACCAACGACCCTGTTGTTACATAACCCCTCAGTCTCGAATAACCGAGTTGCCGACATCGGCTCGGCCTGGATGGAATGACCGATTTTGGGGCAGATTCCAGACAGTCCGGTCTTGGAACAATCTGGCGATAACCCGCCATTCGGCAGCCGACCCATTTTGATCATTGGCCTTGGAAGCCGACAAGCCTAAAAGCAGTCGCAACGCAAAGGTTGCGATAGCGTAGGTGCTAGAAGGAGCGCGGCTGATGCACAGCGATCAAATAGCTATCAAAGTGACGCACGCGAGCGACTTGATCTACGATCAGTTTTCTCAATTTCGAGGAGAAAAAATCATCGCACTGGACACTGCGGGCACCGTCAATGCGATTTTTCGCATTGGCTCCAAGTACGCGGCACGTTTTCCTTTGCAGATGATGGACCCTGTCGAATGTACCAAATTGCTAGAAGCGGAAGCGAAGGCCAGCGCGGAATTCAACGAGTGTTGCCCTTTTTCCAGCCCAAACCCAATCGGCGTAGGTCGGCAGAGCTCGGCCTATCCACTGCCGTGGCTCGTACAGACGTGGATCGAGGGACATCCCGCTACGCCAAATGGACAAAGCAGCTCATCTGCTTTCGCACTCGACCTTGTCCGGCTGATCACGTCACTCCGCGCGGTAGAATTGAATGGACGGACATTCGACGGCCAGGGCCGGGGCGGAAATCTGCCCGATCATGACAACTGGATGGAGGTGTGCTTCTCGAGAAGCCAACACCTTCTTGATGTGGAGCGCCTACGAGGCATGTGGGCAAGCCTTCGCGAACTGCGATCCCCAAAGTACGAAGTAATGAGCCACAAAGACCTCATTCCGGCCAATCTTTTGGTACGGGGCGAGCGTTTAGTCGGAGTGCTCGACACTGGCGGTTTTGGCCCTGCCGATCCGTCGCTTGATCTCGTGGCCGGCTGGCATTTATCCGATCGGGAAAACCGAGCTATCTTCCGCGAAGCCCTGCAAATAGAAGACCTTGAATGGCGTCGTGGCGCGGCTTGGGCATTCCTGCAAGCGATGGGTTTAGTTTGGTATTATAAGGAAACGAACTCGATCATGAGCGGGCTAGGCCGAAGCACGATTTCCCGTCTCCTCGAGGATCACGACGAATTGGTTTAGTGCGCGATTCCGGCGACCGCAGACAAATTTGTAATGGTGAAACCTACCGTTCTGCTCCCCACCAACAGTGACGTTGCAACGACAAAAGCTGACCGGCGGCCTTAGGATTTTATTGCCCAAGTTGCCCGAACGACTAACAAAGAGGCGCAAAATTGACGTCTCCCACCGCGTCAGGCAGGCAATCCTGCCTGGCGCAATCCGAAGCGTAGCCGCTCTACATCCTGGGGATCACGCAGATACGCGACGTCCACTACCCAATCGACGTATTCCCTTGATCCCGCGGACGGGGCACCTTGCCATAAATCCCGGACCGTCTGCACAAATATCTGGCCACAATGGTTTGCTTCTTCTGCTCGACCCAGATGACTGTAACAGGCAGCTCGCCAGGCCATGTCGCGGGGGTGCCGCGCAGGATTGTCAGAGGTTCGTTGCTCGAGAATTGCCGCGGCTTCTCTGTAGCGGCCGAGTTGGAACATGATGCGGGACAGATAGTAATTGTACCAGCTTGGATGTTGGGGATTGAGCCGAAAGGCTATCTCTGCCGCAGGCAGTGCAAGTGCTGGTCTCCCCAAAGCGCACTGCAGCCATGCCCAGGCCATCAAGATCAAGGGATCGTTCGGGTTCATGGCCTTGGCCAAATCCAGATGACGTTCAGCCCTATCAAAATCACGCCAGGTCCAACATATGTAGCCAAGCGAGCAGTGCACCCTTGGGTCATTTGGGTCGAGTGCAAGCGCTTGTTCAGCAAGCCTCAATGCCTTCACCCGATTGGTATCCTCTTCACGTGGTACACCCACCCCACTGTCGATCACACGGTTCAGATAGATATAAGCGAGGCCCGTATAGGCTCGGGCAAAGGTTGGATCGATTTGGATGGCACGCTCGAAAAGACCAAGAGCGCGTTCCTGCGCTCCGGGATTAAAGTCGTCGGACAGCCGATTGCCTTGAAGAAACAGATCATAGGCGCGCATGTCCTCCGGTCGACGCCGAAGTGCCGCAATCTCGCTATCGTCCCTGATCCGTTGGGCGACTGCGGTGACGATGTGCCGTGAAATTTCCTCCTGGACGGCAAAGACGTCCTCCAAAGCGCGGTCGTAGCGTTCGGCCCAGACATGGGTTCCAGATTCTGCTCCGACGAGCTGCGCGGTAATCCGCACGCGATTGCCCGCCCGCCGTACGCTACCTTCGACGACATAGCCTGCACCCAGTTTTCGCCCTATTTCACGCATGTCAGTATCTTGTCCGCGAAATGCGAACGAGGAGTTGCGGGCAATCACAGTCAATTCACTGAACCGCGACAGCTCGGTAATAACGTCTTCTGTGATGCCGTCGCTGAAATAGACTTGTTCAGGGTCACCACTCATGTTTTCAAACGGCAAGACCGCGATCGAAGGTTGTCGGAACGTGTTGGGGGCAGAAACTTGGACGGAGTACCGGCAACTTCCAACCGGTAGGTTTTGACGGGTCGTGCAATATTCTTCAGATGCTGCTCACCTGCGAAGTCGAAGTGGATATCGAGTTTGCCTGCGAGGTGATCATAAACGGTGCCTGAGATCAGAACGCTCCCTGGCGGGCACAACTGCTCCAACCGCGCGGCAACATTGATACCGTCACCAAGGAGATCATCGCCATCAACCACAACGTCGCCGAGATTCACGCCAATTCGCAGCACGATGCGGCGCTCGGCTAGTACATTTTTCTGGTGGTCGGTGAGATGCTCTTGTATCAACGCGGCACAGCCCACCGCCTCAACGACCGAGGCAAACTCTGCAACGATCCCGTCGCCCATCAATTTAACAATGCGTCCGTGATACTCGGCCAGCAGCGGGTCGATGACGTCGCATCGCAACGCTCTGATCGCGGCAAGTGTGTCCGCTTCGTTGGCTTCGATAAGTCGTGAATATCCCACAACGTCAGCGGCAAGAACTGCAACCAGCCGCCGCTCTGCATGGTGTGACCCCATCGTATCCTCTCAGCAAAAAGGCTCGGCGTAGAGCGTATCGGTTGATGGGCGAACTGCTCCGTCGCTCGGCTCCCGAGATTTTACCCCCGCTTCCTGCGCTCTGCCAGCAAAGTCTTCGAACCGACGGTGTGCGATGATTTCCATTTGATTACTCCTACGAAGGTCTCGAATGCTGTTGGACGCCATCGCCTGCGTGCCCGTCTCGAATCCTATGCAGCAAATCGAATGTCGCCTCATGGGCGCGTTCCGGACATGGTAGTCGCCTGTCGGCCCGTTGAGGACATTGAGCACTCAGCGCGCCGGCAACTGCTCATACGCCCATAGTTGACGTTCGTCTGATCCGAAAACTCTGAAGCTAACATTCCGGACCGCAATGCCCGTTACGCTACGGATTGGTCACTCGCAAAGGTCTTCGCAACAACGCTCCGTTGGGTGTAGGATTTTACAGCAAATTATGCAGGGGCTCGACCGTGACTATCACCCCGCTCGAACGGAAGCTGCTAGCGATCCTGGCAGCGGATGTGGTCGGTTATTCCAAGGCGATGGAGGCGAACGAGGCCGGCACCATCGCTCGGCTGATGGCGATCCGCGCCGAACTGACCGATCCCGCCATCGCGCGGCACCATGGCCGTATTGTCAAACTGATGGGCGACGGCGCGCTCGTCGTGTTCGACAGCGTCGTCGATGCGGTGGTGTGCGCAGCCGAAATTCAAAACGCTGTAGCCGCGCGCAATGCCTCGCTCCCAGAGCCTGAGCGTCTTGCGTTCCGCATCGGGGTCAACCTGGGCGATGTTGCGCTGGTGGACGGCGACGACTATGGCGATGGCGTCAATGTGGCCGCTCGGCTAGAGCAACTGGCGGAGCCCGGCGGGGTGATGGTGTCGGGCACGGCTTGTGACCATCTGCAGGGCAAGCTCGACTGGCCCCTCGACTTTGTCGGCGAGCAACAGGTCAAGAACATCAGCCGCCCGGTGCGCGTGTATTGCCTGAGGCTCCACGGTAAGCGGCTGCGCCGGCCACTCCTCAGATCGATACCGCGCTGGGCGATGCCGGTGGTGCCAGCATTCGCCGCACTCGCGATCCTCGTGAGCGCCTGGCAATTCTGGCCGGTCGAGTTGGCGAGCGCCAAGCCATCGGTGGCGGTGCTGCCCTTCGATAATCTAGGTGGCGACGAAGCCACTGGGCGGCTGGCCGACGGCATGACCGAGGACATCATCACCGACCTGTCGCGCGTGAGCGAGATCGACGTGATCGCGCGCAACTCGACGGAAGCATACAAGGGCAAGCCAGCAGATGTGCGACAGATCGGGCGCGATTTGAATGTCCGCTATGTGCTGGAAGGCTCGATTCAGCGCCAAGGCGAGCGCATCCGCGCCACCGCCCAGCTCATCGATGCGCAGACCGGGACGCACGTCTGGTCGGAGAGGTGGGAGCGACCGGCGCAGGATGTGTTTGCTGTCCAGACTGAGATCGCGGATAGCATTCTAACTCAGTTCGAGGTGAGCACAGGTCCGATCAAGAGTGCCGAACACGACGCCGCGCGACGCAAGCGGCCTAAGAGTCTGACAGCTTACGATCTCAACCTCCTGGGGGTCGAGAAGCAGCTCAGCCCGACCGCTGAGAGCGTTGCTGAGTGGATCAAAATTCTCAAGCAGGCAGTTGCCACCGATCCGGGCTATGCCCGCGCTTGGATCAATCTCGCCTGGGCGCATAGCATGGCTGCAAGTTACGGGGCGGAATGGGTGGCTTCTAACCGGGCAGGGCTGGACGCCGCTGAACGCGCTGTGGAACTCGATCCGAACGATGCCGAGGCGCATGCCGTGCTCGGGCATATGCTGGGCTTGCGCGGGGAGTTCGACCGGGCCAAGACTGAACTCGACATCGCGCTACGCCTCAATCCTGGTTCCTTTGGGATCATCACTTCCTACGTTGGCTGGGCAAGTGGCTTCGGCGAACCCAAGCGCGGGGCGGAACTGGCTGACCGCGCGATCCGGCTCAACCCGAACTACAAGCCGTGGGCCAGCAATCCCCTGCGCTATGCTTATTTCCATGCAGGTCGCTACGAGGACGCCCTCAAGGTGATGGAACGTCAGACACCCGACAATTACGACAACTACGGGTGGGTCGAACGCGCCGCGAGCTTCGCGGCTTTGAGCCGGAAGGCGGACGCGGAGGCGACCGTCAAGGAAGCCCTACGGCGCTACCCGGACCTGACCATTGAGACTATGGCCAATGATCAGGCTTTCAGCGCCGCCGAGCACCAGCGGCATATCGATACCATGCGGCTCGCCGGATTCCCGGCTTGCGCCAAGCCCGAGGCTCTGGCGAAACTGGCCAAGCCGCTGCGGCTGCCGGAATGCGAACAGGACAAGTGAAACAGCCCGGACTTTCCATAGATCGGCCGGGTGTGACGTCGTGGCCGTCGGACCAGCAAGTCGAGCACTAGCCACCCATAGTTCTGGTGCCACCTCCGGCTCAACCTGCCTCCTAATGTGCCCAGCGGGGAATGACCGCTTCGCATCGAGACGTGACCTTCCCGCAGCGGCCAACAAAGACCGGAAACGGCGCGTTCCGGACGTGGCCACACTAGCACTACTTTGGCAGAATGTAT
>UCMT01000021.1 GCA_900473795.1 Hyphomicrobiales bacterium
TCCGGTCCGCCTGACGTTCGCAGCCTCCTTGCCGAAGGCCACGAGGCTTCCCGTGGAGCGCCAGCCCTGCCTCGCCGCCAACGTCTTGCGGTGTATCCGTGACAGGACGCCATGATGATGGCACAGGTTTTCGGGACGGGGATATGCGGGGAAAATTTTCCGGCGCGACCTTCACGCCGATGAAATAAAGGCCAGCTATTTCCAATACATCGAACAGATTGTACAAACGTTCGGGTTTAAAAATTTCCCGACGCGCTGCTAGACCGAATCCGACACTACAGCGCCGCCTGTCCATTGTGACGTCCGCCGCAATACTTGAAACCGCCGCGCAATTTCATCCGTACATCGATTCCGGCCAGCTTTTTGCCAGCCACTCTTTCCGTTCCTCCGGTCGGAAAAACCGCGCCACTGCCGCGCCCATGATTTGATTTTATGCGCCGGACCGGCTTGCCGCCTGCGTCGCCCGACACAGGTAACAGCCATCCGGAAAACCTGAGACTTCCACCCCCACGCCACCCGGCGCAGTTTACAACCGTAGAGAGAAGGAATCGCAGACATGCCTACGATTACCACCAAGGACGGCACTGAAATCTTCTACAAGGACTGGGGCACCGGCCAGCCGATCGTGTTTCATCACGGTTGGCCGCTGAGCGCCGACGACTGGGATAACCAGATGCTGTTTTTCCTTGGCAGGGGCTTTCGGGTGATCGCGCACGACCGCCGCGGACACGGGCGCTCGACGCAGACATCGTCGGGCCACGAAATGGATACCTACGCGGCCGACGTCGCGGCGCTGGCCGAAGCGCTCGACCTCAAAAATGCCTTCCATGTCGGCCATTCCACCGGCGGCGGCGAGGTCGTGCACTATGTGGCGCGGGCGAAACCGGGACGGGTCGGAAAAGCCGTCATCGTCGGCGCCGTGCCGCCGGTGATGGTGAAATCGGACAAGAATCCGGGCGGTCTGCCGATCGATGTCTTCGACGGCCTGCGTAGCGCCCTGGTGGCAAATCGCGCCCAATTCTTCATCGACGTGCCGACCGGCCCGTTCTACGGCTTCAACCGGCCGGGCGCCGAGGTTTCCCAGGGGCTGATCGACAACTGGTGGCGTCAGGGCATGATGGGCGGCGCAAACGCCCACTACGAATGCATCAAGGCTTTCTCCGAAACCGACTTCACCGAGGATCTAAAGAAGATCGACGTTCCGGTGCTGGTGATGCACGGAACCGACGACCAGATCGTGCCCTATGCCGATTCCGCGCCGCTTGCCGTCAAGCTTTTGAGCAACGGCACCCTCAAGACCTATGAGGGACTTCCGCACGGCATGCTCTCGACGCATCCAGACGTGATCAATCCGGATATGCTGGCGTTTTTCAAGGGGTAGTTTGGGCCGAAGCGAGCGTCGCCCGAGCAGAGTGGTTGCCGGCTTGCCCCTCACCCTAGCCCTCTCCCCGCAGGCGGGGAGAGGGGACGACGGAGCTTGCCGCTTGTCCCTTCTCCCCGTCAAAACGGGGAGAAGGTGCCCGACAGGGCGGATGAGGGGCAGTCTGGCGCACCAAACACCAAAAACCCGGCTGCAGGGACAGCCGGGTTTTCAGGGAGGAAGCCAGAAACAGCGGCGCTTATTCGCAGACGCGGATCTTCTTGATGATGACGTTGCCGTAATAGTCGTAGGTCTTGACCTTCTTGATGAAGCAATAGGGCTGGCAATCATCGCTGTAGTAGCCGGCCTGCGACGGGGCGGCGAAGGAAACAGCAGTGATGGCAGCGACAGCGGCGGTCAAAACGAACTTGCGCATGCGGGTCTCTCCTTGAGATCTTGTTTGGATGAGCCTCCCTCATCCAGTGACCCGACTATTCCATGCCCCAGGCTGGCGCGCTGTTCCGGATGGAACAGGGGTCGCTAAATTTCAGGATCTGGATTTTCCAGCAAAGAGAAGCATGCTCAGCGTTGTCCGCAGGATCGCGGCAACGGAGCGGATGAATTTGCGCATGGATCCTTCCATCGGCTGAACCGGGCATGCCAAGCCAGAATCCCACGCTCCGGCCGGCGTACCTGTTCCGGCAGGAACTGCGCGAACAATTCTTTCCTGAACCGCATTTTCCTTGAACGGAAGTTGCGTTAAGAACGCGCCAACATCTGACAAGCCCACCCTTCGACTTAAAAGGAATGCCCCATGACAGCGCGCAATCTTTTCCTTCTGCCCGGCGACGGCATCGGCCCGGAAGCCATGGCGGAAGTCCGCAAAATCATCGCCTATATGAACGCCGAGATGGCGGGCGGCTTCACGACGGACGAAGGTCTTGTCGGCGGCAACGCCTACGACGCCCATGGCGCGGCGATTTCGGACGCGGACATGGCAAAGGCGATGGCGGCGGACGCCGTTCTGTTCGGCGCCGTCGGCGGCCCGAAATGGGATGACGTTCCTTACGAAGTGCGCCCGGAAGCCGGCCTTTTGCGCCTGCGCAAGGATATGGAACTGTTTGCCAACCTGCGCCCGGCGATCTGCTATCCGGCGCTCGCCAATGCTTCCTCGCTGAAGGCCGAACTCGTCGAGGGCCTCGACATCCTGATCGTGCGCGAACTGACCGGCGGCGTCTATTTCGGTGAGCCGAAGGAGATCATCGACCTCGGCAACGGCCAGAAGCGCGGCATCGACACGCAGGTCTATGACACCTACGAGATCGAGCGGATCGCCGGCGTCGCCTTCGAACTGGCGCGCACGCGGCAGAACCGCGTCTGCTCGATGGAGAAGCGCAACGTCATGAAGTCGGGCGTGCTCTGGAACCAGGTGGTGACGGCGACGCACAAGGCGAAATATTCCGACGTACAGCTGGAGCACATGCTGGCCGATGCCGGCGGCATGCAGCTCGTGCGTGCGCCGAAGCAGTTCGACGTGATCGTCACCGACAACCTGTTCGGCGACATGCTGTCGGACGTTGCCGCCATGCTGACCGGCTCGCTCGGCATGCTGCCGTCGGCTTCGCTCGGCGCCCCGGATGCCAAGACCGGCAAGCGCAAGGCGCTCTACGAGCCGGTACACGGCTCGGCGCCGGACATTGCCGGCAAGGGCATCGCCAACCCGATCGCCATGATCGCCTCCTTTGCCATGTGCCTGCGCTACTCCTTCAACCTCGTAAAGGAAGCCGACAACCTAGAGAAGGCCATCGCCAACGTGCTCGACAAGGGCATCCGCACCGGCGACATCATGGCCGAGGGCGCCCGCAAAGTCGGCACCGCCGAGATGGGCGACGCGATCCTCACCGAGTTCAAGGCGCTTTCGGCGTAAGTCGCGCGTTCTTTCCCTCCCCCTTGTGGGGAGGGTGGCCCGCAGGGCCGGGAGGGGTTTCTCTTAGACCTCATGCCCCTCCCCAACCCCTCCCCACAAGGGGGAGGGGCTTAACCGCGCGCCAGTGGCTGCCATATCCCGTCATGGCATTTTTCGAACGCACCATTGAAATCGCTGTTTTTATCGACACATGGAAGAGAATAAACCGAACGGGCCTTTCATGAACCGACCGCTTTCCTCCACCGGCTGGCTTTTGCTGGCAACCATCGTCCTGGTCGCCGCACTGCTGCCCTTCGACGGGCTTGTCTCCCAAAGCGCGCAGGCCCTGCCGCCCGCGATTGTCGCCTTCAATGAGCGGATCACCGATTTCGGCACGTTCGCCTGGATGATCTACGGTTCCGGCTCGATCACGATCGTCGCCTATATCCTGCACCGGGTTTCTCGCAGCGCCGGGTTCTCCTCGAAGACGAAGACCGCGTGGCGACTGGCGCTGTATTTCCTCGTGACGATCGGCAGCGCCAGCGCGCTGGTTCACCTGCTCAAACTCGTCATCGGCCGGGCGCGGCCGGAGCTTTTCCTGGAATACGGCGCCCATAGCCTGACGCCCTTTGCCAATGAATGGCTGTTCGAAAGCTTTCCCTCCGGCCATTCGGCGGCGGTCGGTTCGTTCTTCGGCGCCTTTGCCATGCTGGCGCCGCGCCTGCGCATCCTCTTTGCGCTCGGCGCATTGACGATCGGCATCACCCGTGTGGTCGTCGGCGCCCATTATCCGAGCGACGTGGCGGCCGGGCTGCTGCTGGGTCTCTGGGTCGCGCTGATGACCGCCTTCATTTTTGCGCAGAGAAACTGGCTGTTCCGCCTGGATGAGCAGGGCTGGCCGCGGCCGAAGGGGTAACGGCTTTTCCGTTCCGGTGGCAACCGATCCGGCATGAAAAAACCCGGCACAGGGGAGTGCCGGGCTGAGTTGGCGGGGGAAAGTGTGGATTAGTTCATCGCGTGGATGTCGCGATCCTTCGTCTCGGGCAGGAAGAGCATGCCGATCACCAGCGTGATGCCGGCAAACACGATCGGGTACCAGAGACCGTAGTAGATATCGCCCTGGGCAGCGCTCATCGCAAAGGCCGTTGCCGGCAGCAGACCGCCGAACCAGCCGTTGCCGATATGGTAGGGCAGGGACATGCCGGTATAGCGGATACGGGTCGGGAAGAGTTCGACCAGGAGTGCGGCGATCGGGCCGTAGACCATCGTCACATAGATGACGAGTACGGTCAGAACCGCGATGATGACAATCCAGTTGACCCGTGCCGGATCGGCGACCATGGCGAAGGTACCGCCCTTGGCGACCGTATAGACCGGCATGTCGGTGACGCCGGCGGCTTCTTCGGCCGTCAGGAGCTTGGCGGCGACCATCTGCTCGCCGGTCATCGTCGCCTTCTCGCCGCCGCGAACGGCTGCGGCATCGAGCGCCAGCTCCGGATTGGCGGCAACGAAGCCGTCAAGCTTGCTTTCCGGAACCTTGGCAGCGGCACGAACCAGCGGATAGCCGCTCGTCTGCAGCGCCATGTTGATCTGCTTTTCGAAGGCAGCGCCTGTGGCCTTGGCCTTGTCGCCAGCCGCGATTGCGTCATAGCCGACGATGGTTGCGTCGCCGATCTTGACCGTCGCAGCCGAGCCGGCAGGACCGGCAACGACGTCATAGGGTACGGAATTGCGCGTCAGGAACGAGGTCGCGATATCGCAGGATGTCGTGAACTTCGCCGTGCCGGTCGGGTTGAACTGGAATTTGCAGTCGCCCGGAGCGGCGGTAACGGTCGCCCGGATGGTTTCCTGTGCTTCGGCCAGCGCCGGATTGCCGGCCCAGGTCAGCGTCTTGAACAACGGGAAATAGGTGACCATGGCGAGCAGCAGGCCGGCCATGATGATCGGCTTGCGGCCGATCTTGTCGGAGAGCCAGCCGAAGAAGACGAAGAAGCCGGTACCGATGAGCAGCGAGCAGGCGACCATGATGTTTGCCGACTGGCCATCCACTTTCAGGATGTTCTGCAGGAAGAACAGCGCGTAGAACTGGCCGGAATACCACACGACGGCCTGGCCGACGACGGCACCGAACAGCGCGAGAAGCGCAATCTTGGCGTTTTTCCACTGGCCGAAGGCTTCCGTCAGCGGCGCCTTGGAGCCCTTACCTTCTTCCTTCATCTTCTTGAAGGCAGGCGATTCGTTCATCTTCAGACGAATCCAGACGGAGACGCCGAGCAGGATGCAGGAGAGCAGGAACGGAATGCGCCATCCCCAGGCTGCGAAGGCTTCCTTGCCGAGCAGCAGCTGCACCGAGACGATGACCACCAGCGACAGGAACAGCCCGAGCGTCGCCGTCGTCTGAATCCACGAGGTGAAGTAACCGCGTTTGCCCTGCGGCGCGTGTTCGGCGACATAGGTCGCGGCACCGCCATATTCACCGCCGAGCGCCAGGCCCTGCAGCATGCGCAGCGCGATCAGCAGGATCGGAGCGGCGATGCCGATCGAGGCGGCACCGGGCAGGATGCCGACGAGGAAGGTCGACAGACCCATGATGACGATGGTGACGAGGAAGGTGTATTTGCGCCCGACGAGATCGCCGAGGCGGCCGAACACCAAGGCCCCGAACGGACGCACCAGGAAGCCCGCCGCAAAGGCGAGCAGCGCGAAGATGTTGCGGGTGGTTTCAGGATACTGCGAAAAGAAGGTCGCGCCGATGTAGACGGCCAGCGAACCGTAGAGATAAAAATCGTACCACTCGAAGATCGTGCCGAGCGAAGAGGCGAAGATCACCTTCTTCTGCTCGCCTGTCATGGGGCCGGCCTTTTCACCGCCCATCGTTGCGACATTTGCCATTTCGTTTGTCCTCCACTCAAAAACGGCTGCGCATCCCCTGAAGCCTCCGAATCCTCCCTGATTCCGAGGCGGAACACGCCATGACGACAAAATGGCAGAAAACCCCTGCAGGCGGCAGGGATGCTTTGGGATTATGACTTTAGTCGAATGCCGTCCGACGCGGCCTCAGGCCCGCAGCGCAGAGGCGGGCGACTGCCGGTAAGCGAGGAGGGCCGGGACGAGCGCGAGGCCCGCAGCAAAAAGCGTGATTGCGGCCACGCTTGCCAGATCTTCCCGGGCAAAACCGACCGGCAGAGCGACACCGCTTTCACCGGAGAAAAGCCCGGAGAGGATTCTGGCCGCGCCGTAACCGATGGCGAAGCCCAGGAGGATGCCCGCGGCGAACAGCACGAACAGCTCGAGCCAGACGATCACAAGAACCGCCGATTGCGGCGCACCAAAGGCGCGGAGCGCACCGATCTGGCGGCGGCGCTGGCCGATATGGATGACGGTGACCAGCAGCACGGCGGCGGCGACAAGAATCTGCGCGCCGACCGCGACGGCTGACAGAACACGTTTGGCATCGCCAAGCGTCGCGTAGAGATTGGTCAGCACCTCGCCGGGAAAAACGGCGAGCGTGCCGTTGCCGCGATAGTCCTGGCGCAGCTTGTAGGCGTCGGCGATCGTCTTGGGCTTGACCAGAATGGCTGGAAGCCCAGGCGCTTCGGCTGTCCATGCTTCGTCGAAGGGAGCTGCAGGATCAATATGCGCGTGCTCGTGCGCATGCGGCTCATGGCCGCCCGCAACCTCTTCCGCCTGCTCGTGGGCGTGACCCGCTTCATCCGGGTGTGCGCCTTCCGGCTCGGCGACATGCTTTTTTTCCGCATCCTCATGCGTATGTTCGCCCATTCCATGCAGGCTCCAGACGGACTGGATGGGTACGAGGATCGCCCGGTCCCAGGAGGTGCCGGTCGGCGCCATCCGGCCGATGATGCGATAGGCGAGCTCCGTATGGGTTTCCCCGCCGAGTTCTGCAAGGCCATGCGTGGGCTTCACCCCGTAGCCGAGCGGCAGTTTCACGGCAGAACCGACGACGGCTTCACCGGCACTCGCAAAGACCCGCCCTTCCGCCAGGGCCGAGAGATTGCCGGCAAGCGCCGAGGACGTGCCGACGATCGGATAGCCGGAGAAGGAATCTCCGAAACCGACCGGTGCCGCCCAGGAGACACGCGGATCGGCGGAAAGTTCGACAACACATTGCCCGGCATCAGCGGCAGCGGCGAAGGTTGAAGGAAGACCGAGGAGAGCAGCAGTTGCGTCTCGCTGCCGGGCGCGCCGACAACCAGATCGAACGTGTCGGCGGCTCGGGCGCTGCCGAGCCGGAGAGCCCGTTCCTGCAGCGTCACGGCGACGCCGAGCGCCGTGGCAAACGCGATCAGGAGCAAAATGACGATCGAACCGGCCCAGAGGCGGCGAAGATCGGCGAGAATGAAGCCGGTCATGCCGCTTTCTCCCGGCGCAGAAGATCGGCTGTCACTCTCCCGCCCGCAAGGGTGATGCAGCGATCGAGACGGCCGGTCAGCCGCGGATCATGGGAAATGACGATCAGCGTGCTGTCATTGCTGACAGAAAGATCGATCAGAAGGCGCGCGACCGCATCGCCGCTTTCGCTGTCAAGGCTTGCCGTCGGTTCGTCGGCGACCAGCACTCCCGGCTTGCGCAGCAGCGCGCGGGCAATCGCCACGCGCTGCATCTCGCCGCGCGACATGGTCTCGATTTTCTGGTCCGCGCGGCAAAGCCCGACGGCATAGAGGAGCATCATCGCCCGATCCGTGTCACCCGGCTTCACGGCGCGTGACAGGCGGGCGGGAAGCAGGATGTTGTCGACGGCGCTCAAGCCCGGGAACAGATGGAAGTCCTGCATGACGATGCCGACATGGGCGCCACGCCAGCGATCGCGATTTCGCTCGGACAATGTCACGATGTCGGTTTCACCCCAGGTGATCGAACCGGCACGCACCCGTTCCAGCCCGGTGATGACATTGACCAGCGTGCTTTTTCCCGAACCGGACGCGCCGGTGACTGCCACCCGGCTCCCGGCGGCGATGGAAAGGCTCGGAATATCGAGGACGGCAGCCGACAGGCCGGGATAGGAAACGGAAATCGTGTTGAGCTCGAGCGCCAGCATCGGGGCTAGACCGCTGCATATTGCGCGTCGCGCAGACGCAGCAAACTGACGAAGCCGGTTTCCGGATCGGTCCAGGAGCCGAATTCGAGGACGCCCTGCGCCTCGATCGTCCGGGACGGCTGCACGAAGGTCTGTTTTTCCCCGAGATAGACGACAACGATATTATCCGGCCAGTCGGCATCGGAAGAGCAGAAAGGGCACAGCGACATCGGGATTTCCGTCAACACGAAAAAGGCTGCCTCGGCCTTGAGCGGCGGCGCCATGAAGCCGCGAATGGAAACCTCTTGTCCCGATAGCGTCTTCACCTTTTCCGAAAATTCCAGCCCGAGAACCCCGAACCTGCTGTAGAGCTCGCCAAAAGTCAGGGATGCGGCAGCCGCAGCAGACGGCCGCGCGCACAGCAAAAGCGGCAGGCCGCCGATCAGCGACAGCACATCACGGCGCGTTGTCTTCACATCTGAAGGGTTCATCGAACGGTCTCCCTCCGGCATGGCCCGACCAAATTCATAAGGCGAAATCCAAAAAACGAAATCCGGCGGGCTGCTGGCAGCCCGCCGGATTGATTGGCGATAGATCAGTTTGTCTGCTTGGTGCCGAGAGCCATGCTATCGGCCAGAACGCGGTAGACGTCGCTCTGCTCCATATAGCCCTTGAAGCCTTCGGAACCCGGGCCTGTGGACTGCAGCACGACGTCGTCGACAGCGTGAACGCCGCTATCGCCTTCCTTCGGAATATTGCCCTGAACGAAGACGGCGCCGGGGACATCCTTGTAGGCTTCGTTGGCGACATATTCCTTCTTCTCGTTCTGGATGGCCGGAACGAACGGACCATCGAGCTTCGGACGGAAGGTCTCGTAGTGATCCGGACCATTGGTGGCGGCCAGGAACAGGCGGCGGGTGACATTGATCTTGTCCGGATAACCGTCGCCGTTTTCGTCCGTATAGTTCGGGAAGCCGGCTGCGGCATAGGTGCCGACCTTCTCGCGCATTTCCGTGCCCGGCTTTTCGTCATCGACGGTGCCGATGATGGAAACGCCGTGGGTATGGTCGCCGGTGACGACGATCAGCGTGTCGGGGTTTTTGGCAGCGAATTCGCGAGCGGCGCCGACGGCCTTGTCGAATTCGATCGTTTCGACGACAGCGCGGTCCCAATCCAGCGGATGCGACATCTTGTCGATATTGGCAGCCTCAATCATCAGGAAGAAGCCTTCCGGATTCTTCGAAAGCTCGCCGAGAGCGACATTCGTCATGTCGACCAGACCGGGTTGGTTCGGGAATTTTTCGACGGTACCCTTCTTCAGGAAATCGCGGTCGAGAAGCGTGTCCATGTTGCCGGTGTGGAACAGGCCGAGGATCTTGCCGGTGTTGGTGCCGGCAGCGGTCTCAAGCTCGCTCTTGCTGGTCGCCAGCGCGTAGCCGGCTTCCTGGAACAGCTTGATGTAGTCCTTGTCGTCCTTGCGCTTGGAACCGGCCGTTTCCTTCGGCAGGAAATAGGCCGAGCCGCCGCCAAGAACGACATCCGGCTTGACGTCGAGCAGCATGCCGGTGATCTCGGGCTTGTCTGCGCGCTTGCGGGTATGGGAGACGACGGCAGCCGGCGTCGCGTCCTGAATTTCCGAGGTGGTGACGATGCCGATCGACTTCTTCGTCTGGCGGCGGATGGCTTCGGCCAGGGTTTCAACACGCGGATCGTCCAGGCTGTCCGGCGTACGGTCGCCATAGACGCCGAGGGCGTTGACGGCCGTCTTGTGGCCGGTCATGTAGGCCGACATCGTATTGGCACTATCGGTGGCAATTGCTTCCGTCGACGACGTGCCGATGAAAGCCATGTGATCCAGGTCGTCCATGTTCAGACGGCCATTCGCCTTGCCTTCGGTCATGCCCTTGGACATGATGCGGGCAGCCGTGCGATGCGCAACCGAGAGGCCGTCGCCGAGGATGAAGATGACGTTCTTCGCCTTCTGGGTCATGCCGGTGTTGTAGACGTCCCAGGTGACGGTCTTCGTTTGCGAACCCGCCGTGACTTCGATCTTGTAGGCGCCTTCGACCGGGAGGGTCAGGCCGCGGGCGATCAGCGCCGAGCCGAGAATCTTGTCTTCCTTGCCCTTTTCTTCTGCCACGAACTCGGCTTCCTTGCCGAGAACGCTCTTGTAATCCTGGCCGTTGACCGTGATCTTCACGTCTTCCGGCTTGACGACGCCGTCGAACTCGACCTTGAAGTCGAACGGCGAACCGGCAAGAATGGTTGCGCGATCGAGCGGATAGACGGTGGCAGCCTGTGCTGCACCGGCGAGGAATGTCGTGACTGCAAGAGCCGACAGAAGCATACGCATTGAAACCCCCTATGTGCGTTCGAAGTGATCGGCCCGCAATAGTCGTCGGCGATGACACAAGCATGACAGTTCGGTAACGTTTTGGCGGCATGCCGACGCGCGCTTGACGGCCGGTTTTGTCAGCTTTCTGTTGACTCCGCGGGAAAACCCAGTATGAGCAACAGCGGAAAAGGGACCGCCATGCACCGTTTTGGTACTTCCATCGCTGCGCTGATCGCCCCGGCATTCGTTGCCGGGCGGGTTCGTTCCTTCTCGATTTTTTCCAAAACTACGGCCAAAACGACGACGAAAACCGTCTGACGTCTCTGGCCCACCGCTCTCTCCCCGGTTAGGCCGGGGACCCGAAGCCCGCGCCTTGGCCGGCGGGTTTCTCCCCCCAAGCCCGCGGAGAGACGAGAAAGAGAGCAAAGACAATGGGTTTCAAGATTGCCGTAGCAGGCGCGACCGGAAATGTCGGCCGCGAAATGCTGAACATCCTTTCAGAACGCGGCTTCCCGGTCGATGAAGTCGTGGCGCTTGCTTCGGCCCGCAGCCAAGGCACCGAAGTCTCCTTCGGCGACAAGACGCTGAAGGTGAAGAACCTCGAAAACTACGATTTTTCCGATACCGACATTTGCCTGATGTCGGCCGGCGGCGCCGTGTCGCTGAAGTGGTCGCCGAAGATCGGCGCGCAGGGCTGCGTCGTCATCGACAACTCGTCGGCGTGGCGCTACGACCAGGACGTGCCGCTGATCGTTCCGGAAGTGAACCCGGATGCCATCACCCAGTTTTCCAAGCGCAACATCATCGCCAATCCGAATTGCTCGACCGCCCAGCTCGTCGTTGCGCTGAAGCCGTTGCATGACTTCGCCAAGATCAAGCGCGTCGTCGTCTCGACCTATCAGTCGGTGTCGGGCGCCGGCAAGGAAGGCATGGACGAGCTGTTCAACCAGACGCGCGCCGTCTTCGTTGCCGACCCGATCGAATCGAAGAAGTTCACCAAGCGCATCGCCTTCAACGTCATCCCGCACATCGACGTGTTCATGGAAGACGGCTACACCAAGGAAGAGTGGAAGGTTCTCGCCGAGACCAAGAAGATGCTCGATCCGAAGATCAAGGTGACCTGCACGGCCGTGCGTGTTCCGGTCTTCATCGGCCATTCGGAATCGGTCAACATCGAATTCGAAAACGAGATCAGCGCCGACCAGGCCCGCGACATCCTGCGCGAGGCGCCGGGTTGCCTCGTCATCGACAAGCACGAGAACGGCGGCTACATCACGCCTTACGAGTCAGCCGGCGAGGACGCGACCTACATCTCGCGCATCCGCGAGGACGCGACCGTCGAGAACGGCCTCAACATCTGGGTGGTTTCCGACAACCTGCGCAAGGGTGCCGCCCTCAACGCCATCCAGATCGCCGAGCTTCTCGTCAATCGCGGTCTGATCACGGCGAAGAAGCGGGCCGCCTGATCAGGGAATTGTAAAGTTTTAACAAATAAAAGCCCCGCATCATCCGTTAGATGGTTTGCGGGGCTTCTTTCATAACGACAGTCTGCCACGATCTTGTGCGCATTTGCGGGAGGATTCACGTGAAACACGGCTTCCCTATACTGCCCCAGGATCGTGACAGACCCCGCAAAGACTGGCATTTTGCGGACACCAGATTTGGATTCAGGCGCTCACGGGGTTTTTACATGCACAAGGCAAAGTGCGTATTGGCAGGTTTCACGGCACTCATGGCGGCGGCAGTTCTGCCCGCTACGGCATCGGCAGCGCAATGCGGTAACAATGCCGGCGGTTTCGAGGCCTGGATGGAGGACTTCAAGAGCGAGGCTGCAAGCCAGGGCATCAGCCCGTCCGTGCTCGACAAGGCATTCGCCAATGTCAACTACAACAAGGCGACGATCCGCGCCGACCGCGGCCAGAAGAGCTTCAAGCTGTCGCTGGACCAGTTCATGCAGAAGCGTGGCGGCCAGACGATCATCTCCCGCGGCAGGAAGATGAAGGCGCAGAACGCTGCCCTCTTCGATTCGATCGAAAGCCGCTACGGCGTGCCGGCCGGCCCGATCATCGCGATCTGGGGCATGGAAACCGGCTTTGGCGGCTTCATGGGCAAGGAACATACGCTCTCGGCCGTCTCGACGCTCGCCTATGACTGCCGCCGCTCGGACTATTTCACCGACCAGCTTTATGCGGCGCTCAACCTCGTGCAGCGCGGCGATCTGAGCCCGGATGCGCATGGCGCCGCCCATGGTGAAATCGGCCAGACGCAGTTCCTGCCGGCCAACGTCCTGAAGTTCGGCGTCGATGGCGACGGCAACGGCCATATCGACATGGTCCGCTCCAAGGCCGACGCACTTGCCTCGACCGCCAACTTCCTGCGCGGCCACGGCTGGAGCGCCGGCGGCGGCTATCAGCCGGGCGAGGGCAATTTCGGCGCGATCCAGGGCTGGAACGCCGCCAGCGTCTACCAGCAGGCAATCGCCATCATCGGCGCGGAAATCGACGGCGGCTGATAACGGTCCCGTTTTCCGGCGTGACATCATCCGCAATCCGGGAAGCCGGGTTGCGGATTTTTCGTCTTGGCGCGGTGAGGTCTCCGCAATTGGCGTAGCGGCGCAAGACTCCGAAGCTCGAAACAATCAAAAGGTTTCTCACCGCCCGGACGCGCAGTGACTGGATCCCCCGGACAAGCCCGAGGATGACGGAGGAGAGTGATCCGCCGCAGCAAGCCCCCTCCAAAAACGCTGGCCGTGAAAATTACATCCCCGGCCGGACGAAATCGCCGGTCTTGGCATCCATCACCCAGAGCTCGCCGGTGGAAATGTCGAACCAGGCGCCGTGCAGATTGAGCTTGCCGCGCTTTTCCAGGATATCGACGCAAGGGAAGGTGCGCAGGTTGGCGATGGAGTTGCGGATCGAGACGCGCTCAAGCGCCCGCTGGCGCTCGGCGGCAGTCATGATGTTGTTGCTCTGGATCTGTTCGGCGGCGGGCTTCAGGAGGTGCATCCAGCGGCCGATGAAATCGCCGGGCGACAGCGGCTCTGCATCGAGATCGAGCGCCGCCTTGATGCCGCCGCAGCGCCCATGACCCATCACCACGATATCGCTCACCTTCAGCACCTGAACGGCGAACTCGAGCGCAGCGGAGGTCGAGTGGTAATGACCGTCCGGCTCGTAGGGCGGCATCATGTTGGCGACATTGCGGACGACGAAAAGCTCTCCCGGGCCGCTGTCGAAGATCGTCTCGGGCGCGGCCCGGCTGTCACAACAGGCAATGACGAGGGTTTTCGGCTGCTGCCCGGTCTCGGCGAGCGCCTTGTAGCGCTGCTGCTGCTCGTTGAAGCGCCCGCTCATGAAGTTGTTGTAGCCGTTCAGCAAATGGTCCGGAAAACGCTGCATGGTGCTCGATCACTCCGACTATTTAAGACAATCAGGATGTACATTGCACGCTTGCCGCCTGAGGGACACAGCCTTTGTGCGCCGCGCACATGCAAATTTCCGGCAGCCCGCGCCGCCGGTGACATCCATGAAATCTCCGTTTCATCTCTTGCAAGGTTCGACCGGTTTATTCGGTCAGGGCAGGGGGTGGCAAGCAGTACATAGAGTTGCGCGTCATATATACGCACAAACCACTGCGCCGCCTCATGATCGCCGTTTCTGGCTCGGATGCATCAATCGCCGCATCTGGACCATCGCCATCGGCGTTGCGAGGCTGGAGGCATCGCGCTCGAGCGTCAGCTCATCGGCACCGCGCTTGCCGGTCCGGGCAATGATCTCAAAGACGCTGGCCGTTGCCAGCTGCAACGCCCGTTCCTCCTTCAGCCCTTCCAGAAGCCGGGCAACGAACAGCGCCGCCAAGAGATCGCCGGTGCCATTGGGGGGATTGTCGATCAGGCGATGCTCGGCAAGCAGCGCATGATTGCCGGAGAGATAGAGATTGCCGGTGCTGCCATGCATCATCGGGATCGCCGAGGTGACGAGCATGCGCGGCGGCCCGAGCGACAGGGCCGCCTCGAGAATGGCCGCATTGGTTTCCAGCGGCACGCCGCAGAGCCAGCACAGCTCGAACCGGTTGGGCGTGGCAAGCGAGGCCAGCGGCAGCAGCCTGTCGCGCATCGCGATCGCCGTCGCTTCGGGGACATACAGGCCACCGGCATCGCCCATGATCGGGTCGCAGGCATAGAAGAGGTCCGGATTTTTCTGCCGCAGCGCCTCGACGAGCCGCGCCACCCCTTCCGCCTGATAGGCGGCACCGAGATAGCCGGAGAGAACGGCGCGGACCTCACCCGTCCACGGTGCGCGGATGAGGTCGTCGATCAGGCTGTTGAAATCGTCCTCGCTCATCGTTATCCGCGTCGAAGGCCCGTGGCCCGGATGCCAGGGCAGGATCACGGTCGGCACCGCCCAGACCGGATAGCCCAGCGTCTCAAGCGCAAAGACGGCGGCGCGATTGCCGACGGAGCCGCGAATCACATGGCTTGAAATGACGATGACGGCGCCGGATGCAGGCTCGGACATTCATGATTTTCCCGCTGTTTCGACACCCTCAGATCGCCTGACTGTCATGCCGCTGTCAACTGTGACCGGGAAAAGATGAAGCGGGGCTTTTGGGCGTCCGTTAATCAGCAGGATCGAATGAGTCGATACAACCGATTTAATTTCCGAATCGGCGCATTCTTGCTGAAAATTTCATGATTTCATTCCGAATTCGCTCGAAAAACGCAGAAAATAGCCACAAAAACAGTCGCCAACGGCCATTCTTCTGTTAGGTTCGGCAAAAATAGCGATTGCGGGGAGAAACGACCATGGGCGCAAAATACAATCCAAAACGAGATCGGCACTTTGAAGTTGTATCCGAGGCCGGCAAGGCGCTCGGGCTGACCATGCTGTCGCCGGAGATTCTTTTCCGCCGCGCAAGCCATGACGATCTCGAACAATATACGCCGGAGATGCTGGCGCTGACCGCCGCCCATGCCTTGAAGGAGGTGAGCCGGAGCGACCGGCCGATCGTCAGCGTCGAATCCGTCGATGGCGTCACGCCCAACGGGACAGAGGTATCGATCCTGTCCGTCACCGACCGCAACATGCCGTTCCTTTATGATTCGATCATGGGCGAGGTCACCGCCACCCACCGCGACATTAACCTTGCCATCCATCCCATCCTGGTGCTTGAAGCTGGAAAGCCGGCCAAGATCTTCGATCCGGAAGAAAAGAGCGATCCGGCCTCACGGATCAGCCATATCGAGATTCACCTTTCCAAGCTCAGCGATGCCGAAGCGGAGAACCTGAAGGAACGGGTCGGAAACGTTCTCTCTCAGGTGCATCAGGCGGTCGGCGACTGGGCGCAGATGACGACCCTGCTCGACCAGGCGATGAGCGAGCTCGAGAACCACGCCCCCTCGCGCAGGAAGAACGACCGCGAAGAGGCGCTGGCCTTCCTGCGCTGGCTGCGTGACAGCAACTTCACCTTCCTCGGCATGCGCGAATACACCTATTCCGGCAAGGGCGACAATGCCGTGGTCGAGCGCGGCAAGGGCCGGGGCTTGGGCATCCTCTCCAATCCGGATGTTCGCGTGCTGCGCCAGGGCAAGGACGCAGTGCTGACGACGCCGGAAATCCTCGCCTTCCTCAACGGCCCGGATTTCCTGATCGTCACCAAGGCGAATGTGAAATCGGTCGTCCATCGCCGCGCCTATATGGACTATGTCGGCGTCAAGCGCTTCGACGAGGCGGGCAATGTCACCGGCGAATTGCGCATCGTCGGTCTCTTCACCTCCAGCGCCTATACCCGGCCGGCAGCCGACATTCCGCTGCTGCGGTTCAAGGTTGAGAAAATCGTCGATCATTTCGGCTACGATCCGCAGAGCCATTCTGGCAAGATGCTGGCCAATACACTGGAATCCTACCCGCGCGACGACCTGTTCCAGATCGATATCGGCCTTTTGGCAAGCTTCTGCGAACAGATCAACGAGCTGGGCGACCGGCCACGCATCCGGGTTCTGCCGCGCATCGACCATTTCGACCGTTTCGTTTCCGTAATTGTCTACGTCCCGCGCGAACAGTATGATTCCGACGTCCGCGAAAAGATCGGCACCTATCTGAAAACCATCTATGACGGTCGCGTTTCCGCCTACTATCCGGCCTTTCCGGAAGGCGGCCTGGCGCGGGTGCACTTCATTATCGGCCGCTATGCCGGCAAGACGCCGCGCGTGCCGCAGGCGAAACTGGAAGAGGCCGTGCGCGATATCGTGACGCGCTGGATCGACCGGTTCAACCTGCTTGCCCGCCACAAGGGCGTCGAGATCAACGTCAGTGAAGCCTATCAGGCGGCCTTCACGCCTGCGGAAGCCTATGGCGACCTCGACGATATCGCAGCCTGCCTGCCGAGCGACCGGATCCGCATCGCCTTCTATCAGAAGCGCGGCAGGGATCCGGGAGCATTGGAGCTGAAGATCTTCCATGCCGGTGAGCCGGTATCGCTCTCGCATCGCGTGCCACTGCTCGAAAACCTGGGTTTCCGGGTGATCAGCGAACAGACGCATGACATCGGCGTCAACGATGCGGCGGGCGGCCTACGCCTCGTCGTGCTGCACGACATGGAACTCGTCCATCGCGACGGGCTCGTACTCAATCTCGACAAGTCGGGGCCGATGCTGGAGGAAGCCTATCTCGCCGCCTGGAACGGCCTGATCGAGGATGACAGCTTCAACCGGCTGATCCTGCTTGCCGGCCTGGCGGCCCGCGAAGTGACCGTGCTGCGCGCCTATGCGCGCTATCTGCGCCAGACCGGCATCACCTATTCTCAGGGCTATCTCGCCGAGACGCTGAACAAGTATCCGGCGATCGCCACCGACATCTTCAAGCTCTTCGTCACCCGCATGGACCCCGCGCTCGACGACAAGCCGAGGACGAAGCGCACGGCTGCGCTGCTCGCGGCGATCGAGCAGGCGCTGAACGCGGTGCCGAGCCTCGACGAGGACCAGATCCTGCGCCGTTACGTCAACGTCGTGCAGGCGACGCTGCGCACCAACTATTTCCAGCGGGACGCCAGCGGCAATCCCAAGCCGATGCTGGCCTTCAAGCTCGACCCCAAGATCCTCGACGGCCTGCCCGAACCGCGCCCGTTCCGCGAAATCTTCGTCTACGGCACCGAGGTCGAAGGCGTGCACCTGCGTTTCGGCAAGGTGGCGCGCGGCGGCCTACGCTGGTCGGACCGGTCGCAGGACTATCGCACCGAGGTACTCGGCCTCGTCAAGGCGCAGCAGGTCAAGAACGCCGTCATCGTGCCGGTCGGCGCCAAGGGCGGCTTCTATCCGAAGCAGCTGCCGGTGGGCGGCACGCGCGACGAGATCTTCAAGGCCGGCACCGAGGCCTACAAGACTTATATCCGCACGCTTTTGTCGATCACCGACAACATCGTCGGCCAGGACGTGGTGCCACCGGCCGATACGCTGCGGCATGACGGTGACGATCCGTATTTCGTCGTTGCCGCCGACAAGGGCACCGCGACCTTCTCCGATACGGCCAACGGGCTTGCCCAGGAAGCCGGCTTCTGGCTGGACGACGCCTTCGCCTCCGGCGGCTCGGCCGGATATGACCACAAGAAGATGGGCATCACCGCGCGCGGCGCCTGGGAAACCGTCAAGCGGCATTTCCGCGAAATGGACATCGACATCCAGACGACGCCCTTCACCGTCGCAGGCGTCGGCGACATGTCGGGCGACGTCTTCGGCAACGGCATGCTTTTGTCGGAAAAGATCAAGCTGATCGCTGCGTTCGACCATCGCGACATCTTCATCGATCCGGACCCGGATACCGACCGCTCCTTTGCCGAGCGCAAGCGCATGTTCAACCTGCCGCGCTCGAGCTGGCAGGACTACGACCGCACGACGCTTTCGGCCGGCGGCATGATCATTCCGCGCACGGAGAAATCCGTGACGCTGACGCCGCAGGCAATGGCAGCGATCGGCATCGACAAGCAACAGGCAACACCGTTCGAGATCTTGACGGCGATCCTGAAGAGCCCGGTCGATCTGCTCTGGTTCGGTGGCATCGGCACCTATGTGCGGGGGCCGAACGAAACGGATGCGGAAGTCGGCGACCGCGCCAACGATCCGATCCGCATCACTGCCGACGAGGTCGGCGCCAAAGTGATCGGCGAAGGCGCCAATCTCGGCGTCACCCAGCGCGGCCGCATCGCCTTCGGACTCAAGGGCGGCCGCTGCAACTCCGACGCCATCGACAATTCGGCCGGCGTCAACTCCTCCGACTTCGAGGTCAACATCAAGATCGCGCTGGCTTCGGCCATGCGCGACGGGCGCCTGACACGCGCCAAGCGCAACACCCTGCTCGCCTCTATGACCGACGAAGTGGCGACGCTGGTCCTGCGCAACAACTACGAACAGTCGCTGTCGATTTCGCTGACCGAGATGCTCGGCGCCGGCAACCGGACAGCCCTTGCCCGGCTGATGACAAGGCTGGAGGCCGATGGGCATCTGAACCGCAAGGTGGAAGTGCTGCCCAACGACCAGGCGCTGAGCGAACGCTACCAGAGCGGCAAGGCGCTGACGCGCGCCGAGATCGGCGTGCTCTTGTCCTATGCCAAGATCGTGCTGTTCGACGAGATCGTCGCCAGCGATCTGCCGGATGATCCCTACTTCCTGGCGACGCTGCGCGACTACTTCCCGGCGAGGATGCACAAGGCGCATGCCAGCGACATCAACGAACACCGGCTGCGCCGCGAAATCATTGCCACGGTGCTTGCCAACGATACGATCAACCGCGGCGGCCCGGCCTTCGTCAGTAGCCTCATCGACCAGACCGGCTTCATGCCCGCCGACGTGGTGAAAGCCGCGGTGCTGGCGCGCGACGGCTATGACCTGACGCGCATCCAAGGCGAGATCGATGCCCTCGACACCATCGTCAGCGGCCGGATCCAGAACGAACTTTACCAGGAAACCGGGCGTATCTTCGCCATCGTGACCGAGCGGGCGCTCAGGACACGGGCCATCACCGGGCCGCTCGGCGAGGCGGTGGACAAGCTGCGCCAGGCGCTGGCAAAGCTGAAATCCAGCCTGCATGCCTCGATTCCGGAAGACGCGGCCGAGGAAGCCCGCCAGAAGGCGGCCTATTTCGCCGAGCGCGGGGTGCCGCAAGCCCTGGCCGATGAGGTCGCCGGCCTGTTCCTGATGACGCTGGTGCCGGAGATCATGCAGATTTCGGCCGAGACCGGCGTGACGCTGGCACGCACGGCACAGAGCTATTTCGGCGTCACCCAGAACCTGCGCATCGCCCGGCTTCTGGCCGCAGCCGAGCGTGTTTCGGCGACGGAGCAATATGAGGCGATGGCATTGTCGCGCAGCATCAGCGATATCGCCAATGCCCGGCGCGACATCACCATTGCGGCCCTTGCCAACGGGAAATCGGAGAAAAACCCGGTGCTCGCCTGGCAGGATAGCGATCGCGGCAGGGTCAACCGCATCACCGACCAGTTGGCGCAACTGACGGAGAAGGGCGAAACGACGCTGGCCAAGATCACCGTCGCCGCCGGTCTGCTCAGCGATCTTGCACAGGACCGGGCGAGGTGACACTGTCTGCGCCGAACAGGCGGAGCAGACAGTGGAGAATCAAGTGAGCAGCATCACCGCAGAGGCCGGCGACGAGCCAAGAGTATCGCGCGCCGGCCTTCTCGGCTGGATGCTGTTCGACTGGGCGGCGCAGCCCTTCTTCACGGTGGTCATTACCTTCATCTTCGGCCCCTATTTCGTTTCCCGGCTCACGGACGATCCGGTGCATGGCCAGGCTATGTGGGGCTATACCATCACCATATCCGGGTTCATCATCGCGATATTGTCGCCAGTGCTGGGCTCGATCGCCGACGCGACCGGCACGCGCAAACCCTGGATCGCCTTCTTCGCGGTGATCAAGATCGCGTCGCTGGCGGCACTCTGGTTCGCCGTGCCGGGATCGCCGCTGCTCTATCCGTTCATCTTCATCATCCTCGCCTCGATCGCGGCGGAATTCTCGATCGTCTTCAACGATTCGATGATGCCGCGGCTGGTGAGCGAAAGCCAGATCGGCCGGATTTCCAACATCGCCTGGGGACTGGGCTATCTCGGCGGCATGATCGTGCTGATCGCCGTGGTCACGCTTCTGGCCGGAAGCCCTGAATCCGGCAAAACAATTCTTGGAATGGACCCGCTGTTCGGGCTCGATCCGGCGACCGGCGCCGATGCGCGCGTGACCGGGCCGATCTCGGCCGTCTGGTATCTGGTCTTCATCCTGCCGATGTTCCTGTTCACACCCGACGCGCAGCGGGTGTCGGTGCCGGCGGCCGTTGCCGTGCGCAGCGGCCTTGCAGAGCTTCGGCACACGATCGGCGAATTGCGGGAACGATCGGGCATTCTGCGGTTTCTGGTGGCGCGAATGATCTTTCAGGATGGCGTCAACGGGCTTCTGGCACTCGGCGGCACGTTTGCAGCCGGCATGTTTGCCTGGCAGACGGTCGAACTTGGCGTCTATGGCATCATTCTCAATGTCGTGGCGATCGGCGGATGCCTCTATGCCAGCCACCTTGACGCCAAGCTCGGCTCGAAGGTGATCGTCACTGCGAGCCTCATCTGCCTGACGATTGCGACGCTCGGCATCGTCTCGACCGGCCCCGGTTTCACGCTGTTCGGGCTGCTGCAACTGCCGGCCACCGATGCCGGCGGCCTTTTCGGCACCGCCGCGGAAAAGGCCTATATCGTCTTTGGACTGTTGGTCGGCGTCGCCTTCGGCCCGGTGCAGGCCTCGTCGCGCTCCTATCTGGCCCGCAGCGTCAGCGCCGATGAGGCGGGACGCTATTTCGGCCTCTATGCCCTTTCGGGCCGCGCGACCTCGTTTCTCGCACCGGCCTCGGTCGCGACCATCACGCTCGCAACGGGATCGGCCCGCATCGGCATGATGGCGCTGGTGGCGTTTCTGGCGGTGGGGCTCTTGATCCTGCTGCGCACTCCTTATCCGGCGAACAGGGCGGCATGAGGAGAGCAAGGCGGTAGTTGCTTGAGAGTTCAACACTCTCCGTCATCCTCGGGTCAAGCCCGAGGATCCATTTCCCAGGCGCGTGGATGGTCGGGGCAAGCCCGACCATGACGGAGAGGAGAGCTTGGCGCCCGACACCATACCCTTTCTCGCCAGCGGCCCCACGAATGAACCGCTCTAGCGACCCGCCTTCAATGGCGGAAATGGCGCATCCCGGTGAAGACCATGGCCACGCCGGCTTCGTCGGCGGCGGCGATGACTTCCGGGTCACGCATCGAGCCACCCGGCTGGATGACGGCAGTGGCGCCGGCGGCGATCATCGAGAGCAGGCCGTCGGCGAACGGCAGGAAGGCCTCCGAGGCAACCGCCGAGCCGCGCGTCAAGGGTGCGGGCAGGCCGAGCGCCCTGGCCACTTCCTCGGCCTTGAGGCCGGCGATGCGGGCCGAATCGACGCGACTCATCTGGCCGGCGCCGATGCCGACCGTCTGGCCGTCCTTGGCATAGACCACGGCATTGGACTTCACGTGCTTTGCCACCTTGAAGGCAAACTTCATGTCTTCCAGTTCCTGCGCGGTCGGCGCGCGCCTGGTGACGACCTTCAGCTCGAGGTCCTCGACCATGCCGTTGTCGCGGGTCTGCACCAGCAGGCCGCCGGCGACGGTTTTCGCCGCAAGGCCCGGCACGCGCGGATCGGGCAGGGCGCCGGTGACGAGCAGGCGCAGGTTCGGCTTGGCGGCGATGACGACCTTGGCAGCATCGCTGACCGAGGGAGCGATGATGACCTCGGTGAACAGCTTGACGATTTCTTCCGCCGTGACGCCGTCGAGCTCCTGGTTGAGCGCGATGATACCGCCGAAGGCCGAAGTGGAATCGCAGGCGAGCGCCCGCTCATAGGCCTCGAGCAGGGTCGCACCCGTCGCGACGCCGCAGGGATTGGCATGCTTGATGATGGCGCAGGCCGGCGCCTTTTCCGGCAGGAACTCGGCGACGAGCTCGAAGGCCGCGTCGGTGTCGTTGATATTGTTGTAGGAAAGCTGCTTGCCCTGCAAAAGGGTCGCCGTCGCGACGCCCGGGCGGTTTTCGCCGGTCAGGTAGAATCCGGCTTTCTGATGCGGATTCTCGCCGTAGCGCATCTCTTCCTTCAAGACGCCGCCGATGGTGCGGTGGAGCGGCATCGGCGTATCAAGAACCTCGGCGAACCAGCCGGAAATGGCGGTGTCGTAAGCTGCCGTGCGGGCATAGGCCTTGGCGGCCATCTGCCGGCGGAAACCGAAGGAGGTGGCTGCACCGTTGCCCAACTCGGCGATCAGCGCCTCATAGTCGGCGGCGTCGGTGATGACGGTGACATAGGCATGGTTCTTGGCCGAGGCGCGGATCATCGCCGGGCCGCCGATATCGATGTTTTCAACCGTCGTCGGGTAGTCGCCGCCCTTCGCGCGGACTTCCTCGAACGGATAGAGATTGATGACCGCCAGATCGATGCCGGTGATGCCATGCGTCGTCATGGCCTGCACATGGTCCTCGTCGTCGCGGATCGCCAGAAGGCCGCCATGGACGCCCGGATGCAGGGTCTTGACGCGGCCATCCATGACCTCCGGAAAACCGGTGAGGTCGGAGACATCGGTAACCGGCAGGCCCGCTTCGGCCAGCGTCTTGTGCGTACCGCCGGTCGAGACCAGATGGATGCCCTTCTGGTGCAGCGAACGGGCAAGCTCGACGATGCCGGTCTTGTCGGAGACCGAGAGCAAAGCGGTGCGGATCGTCACCTGATCGGGGGCGGGAATTTTCTTGGAGGCGACAGCCATCATCAAGCTCCTTGTGCGGTGCCGGATATCGGGAGGTCTTCCGGCAAATGTCCGCCTGCCGTTAGCACAGCTTTCCCCATGAAGGAACCGTTTGATTCGCCTGGGCGCCGCTTGCCGGGTTGTCACGCTTCGCGCGACAAAATCCACTGGATTTCAGGCACGGAGGCGGCAGCGAAGGTTATGGTGATCTGCGACGTCTTGCGTACGCCGGAAGGGTCGGCGAAGAAAATGTCTTCTTCGATCGCCACCTCGCTGTCGCGGCAGGTGAACAGCCAGGTTTCGCCATCGGTCGCCGCAAGATAGACCTCGTGCGGACTGTGCTGGCGCAAATTGATCGCCGGATGGATATGAAAGCGGGCAACGGCAATCGCCGTATTGGTGTCCGCCGGATCCGTGCCGTCCGGCTGGAACAACCGGTCGCGGCCGCGCACCGCACTTCCCTGGCCGTTCACGCTGATATCGCGCTCATGCATCAGGCCGCAAGACTGGGCATAGCCGTCATGGCTGGCGATGACCGCATCCGGCTGGCCATCCTCCTCCTGCCGGCGCAGGGCGACCTTGGAGACGCCGCCGGTGACGATGGGGCCGAGGAAATGCGATTCCGACAGTCGCGAGGACGAGCGGTCGTTGATGGTGACGGTCGAATGCGCTGCCGTCAGCCGCGCCAGCTGGCGGAATCGTTCGCCGGCAAACTTTGGCGATCCCGAGTTGATGATGAAGCGATGCTTGCCCGAGGACATTTCGAACGACAGGCAGCCGGCATGGGCGGTGCGCGACAATTCCGGCGAAAGCGGCAGTCCAGTATCGACGATGACAACGACATTGTTCGCGGCCAGGCGCTGATAGTTGATATGCGGCAGGGCCTTGAACGGCGCGCCGGCCGTCTCGTCATACCTCAGGACAGCCATCAGCTCGTTGGCGAGCGTCGCGGTGGCGCCGTTGAACAACGCAAGCTCCCCACCCTGATGGCGGAAGAACCGCAGAGCCGGATACATCCGGTCGATGCAGGGAATGAGCTTGGCGGGGACATCATGGCCGAGATTGACATAGGTCTGGCGCAGCGGCAGCAGGTCAAGGAGCAGCTCGAGCCCGGTGCGCGGATTGCGCGAGCTGTGGCCACCATCCGGCAGGATCTGTCGATCAAGCTCAAGATCGAGATTGCGGGCGGCCTTGCGGATCGCCGATTCCGACGCGGGCATGGCGACGGAGGCCATGGCCAGGGCGATGCGCACCCGCAGCCGCGCTTCGCCGTCGCAGGCTGTATCGGCGACGTGGCGCAGATACCGAACCTGAAAGGCAAGATTTTTCAGGAAGCGGCGATAGAAGCCATGCTCGGCATTGCGCAGGATGATCGGCGAATGCGACAGCCAGGCGATCAGGCGCTGGGCAATGATTTCCGGTTCCCAGGCGATACCATCGATAAAGCGGCCCCGCGTGGCGATCCAGTCGTTGACGACATGGCGCAACCGGACAAAAGCTTCCTCTTCCTTCACTGCACGCATATGGCGAACCCAGCCGAAGGAATGCAGCCGGACGGCAAATTCGCGCGAGGGCAGGTCGATTTCGAAGGGCGATTCGCCTTCCGTATCGAGCACCCGGCCCGCCAGGGGAAAACGGCCCTGCAGGATTTCTTCGGCGACGAAGGGATCGACGGCCCGCAGATCGGTCGGCGCGACGATCAGGCGATCGGGAGTGGTGCCCGTGAAGCGAAACGCCGTGTTGCGGCCCAAGGCAAGGCGGCGCGAGAAGCGGCGCCAGCCCTCACGCAGATACAGATAGAGAAGCCTTTGCCGGTCCGAAATGCGCATCGCTGAGCCCGTGTGCCTCCCCACTCCCGGACCGGGCTTCAAACCGCATCAACTAATCGGAATGATTGCTGTCCGCACCAGATACTACCAGGACCACGATCGTGCCTAAAAAGTCATTAAACTTTTATGCATCGTGCCGGTATTGTTAGGCAAACGCACTGAATCCGTCAATTGACCGACGAAATCTGCCTGTTGACGACGGATAGTCTGTGGGCACAATGTCGCGCATCATATCTTGCGGCGCAAAACGACGGCATAAAAGCCATCCAGGCCACCGGAAAAGCCGTCCTGCGGCGCAATCATTGCCGGGGTCGTGCGAAATTCGCCGAGCGGCGTGATCGCATCTTCCAAGCCGGGCCAATCCGCCGGATCGATCGCGACCCGGTCGCAATGTCCTTCGCCAAGCACGCGTTCGGTAACCTCTTCGCCCTCGCGCTTGTCGAGCGAGCAGTTGGAGAAGACGACGAGACCGCCCGGTTTGACCAGGGTCAGCGCGTGGCGCAGCAGCTTTTCCTGCAACAGGGCCAGTTTCTCGATGTCTTCCGGACCCTTGGTCCACAAAACGTCCGGATGGCGGCGGATCGTCCCGGTCGAGGAACAGGGCGCATCGAGCAGGGCAGCATCGTACAGCTCCTCTGTCCGGAAATCCGCCATGTTGATTTCCTGTGTCGCAGCTTCGAGCCCGAGACGGGCGAGATTGCCCTGCAGACGCTTGAGGCGGCTTGCCGACTGGTCGAGCGCGGTGACATTGGCGCCGGCCAGAATGAGCTGCGCCGTCTTGCCACCCGGCGCCGCGCAAAGATCGACCACGCGTTTGCCGGCCAGCGCGCCGAAGAGCTTCGCGGGAAGGGCTGCGGCGGCATCCTGCACCCACCATTCGCCATCATCAAAGCCCGAAAGGGTCGGCACCGCGCCGGAAAACCCGGCAAGACGCACGGAACCGGTCGGCAGGACACGCCCATTGAGACGCTGCGCCCATCCTTGCGCGTCCGACTTGACGGTCACGTCGATAGCCGCAGGGGTAAGCAGCGCATCGGCGATACGGGCGGCTTCCTCGGCGCCATAGTAGCCGACCAGCCTTTTATGGAACCATGCCGGAATCGCCGGGATCGTTTCGCCAACCGTTGCGAGCAGCTGCTTTTTTTCGCGGGAAAGGCGGCGCAAAACCGCATTAACCAAACTGGCGAAGCGCTTGTTGCGCGGGTCGGTCTGCGCCTGTTCGACGGCCAGATCGACCGCGGAATGATCCGGAATATCGAGATAGAGGATTTGCGCGGCCGCGACGACCAGAACATGATCCAGTGCCCGCGCGCCCTCCGGCAGCGGCGTCTGCAGCAGCGAGCCGATCATGGCCTCGATGCGGGGCAACTGGCGCAAGGCCGAATTCAGGATCGCCCGCACCAGCGCGCGATCGGCCTCATTGAGCTCGCGATAGACCGGGTTGCCGTTGGCGGCATCGAGCATGCCATCCAGCGAGGTCTTGCGATCGACAACGGCGGCCAGCATCTTTGCCGCTGCCTGCCGGGCCTTGAGACCGGGCTTGTCGCTGCGCGCAAAAGCCGGATTTTCCAGGCCTTTCTGAACGGAGCCGGGCTTGCGGTTATTTCGTTTCGGATGCGAAGCGGTTTTGTTTTCGTCTGACGTCAAGACCAGGGACCTTTCGGTGGTTCGGAACCACCGCGACCCCAGCCCGTCGGCGGCACGGAGCGCGATTTGGGCACCGGATTATCAGCCCTGACCGGCGGCGTCGAGACCGCCGACATCTCACCGGCCATCCTTTGCAGCGCGGCAATACGGTTTTCCGTCGCCGGATGGGTGGAAAACAGGTTGTCCATGCGCTCGCCGGACAGCGGGTTGATGATGAACATATGGGCGGTTGCCGGGTTGCGCTCGGCCTCCTCGTTCGGCACCTGATGGGCAAAATTGGAGATCTTGGCGAGCGCGGAAGCGAGCGACAGCGGCTGGCCGCAGATCTCGGCGCCGCGCCGGTCGGCGGAATATTCGCGTGTCCGGCTGATCGCCATCTGCACGATCATCGCCGCCAGCGGCGCGACGATCATGGCGACGATAACGCCGATGAAACCGAGCGGATTGTTGTTTTCGCGGTTGCCACCGAAGAAAAAGGCGAAATTGCCGAGCATAGAAATGGCACCGGCCAGTGTCGCCGTCAGCGTCATGGTCAGCGTATCGCGGTTCTGGATGTGCGCGAGCTCATGCGCCATGACGCCGGCGACCTCGTCATAGGTCAGCGCATTGAGCAGCCCCGTGGATGCGGCAACGGCGGCGTTTTCCGGGTTGCGGCCAGTGGCGAAGGCATTCGGCTGCGGATTGTCGATGACATAGACCTTCGGCATCGGCAGCCCGGCGTTTTTTACGAGGTCACGCACGATGCCGTAATATTCCGGCGCCGAGCGCTCATCGACCTCCTGCGCCCGGTACATGCTCAGCACCATGCGGTCCGAATTCCAATAGGAGAAGAAATTCATGCCGGCGGCGATCAGCAGCGCAATCATCATGCCGCCTTTGCCGCCGATCAGGAAACCGACCGCCATGAACAATGCGGTCATGAATGCTAGAAGCATCGCGGTGCGCATAAGGTTCATCGGTCCATCTCCCTAGGGTCAGCAACGTTTCACGTGAATCATTGGTTCCGTTTGCACGCGAGGTTCCTATATGATGGTGACATCAACCGCATTCTTCAACATTTTCGCGGAAATTTGGACCTCGCATGCAAAACGACAACGACAATTTACCAGCAGAACCCCGCAAACCGCTGACGCCCGCGGCGCAACGCGCCCTGGCGGAAGCGCAAGAGCGCCGGAAGCAGCAACAGCCCCTCGACCTGCCGGAGGAACTGGGCGGGCGCGGCGGAGCAGAACCGGCCCGTTTCGGCGATTGGGAAATCAACGGTCGCGCGATCGATTTCTGAGGAAATAATTCCTGTGGCGACTTGTTTGTAACCGGTATATTTTCCTATCATGATGTTTCGCAGCCGCTCCGGCCTTCTCGCCACTTTCATCGTGCCCTTCCTGGGCTTTTGCGCCCATGCCTTCGAATCTGGCAAACGAATCGAAATCGCCGGTCCGGTCAGTGCAGAGATCATTCGCGTCGTCGACGGGGATACGATCCTGGTCGCCGCCAGGCCCTGGCCGCAGCAGACGATGGAGGTCTATGTGCGGTTGCGCGGCATCGACGCGCCGGAGCTGAAATCGTCCTGTGCTGCAGTCCGCGATGCCGGCCGGCAGGCACGCGCCGCCTTGAGCGACCTCACCCGAGATCAGCACGACATCCAGCTGACGCGCATTTCCGGCGACAAGTATTTCGGCCGGGTGGTCGCCGATATCAGTTTTTCCGATGGGCGGAATCCGGCTCAGGAGATGCTGACGGCCGGTTATGTTTCGCCTTATGACGGCGGCCGCAAGACGGAGAACTGCTCCTCCTTCTGAAGGCCGGTTGAGCCATCCCGGGTCACACGGGATGGCTCAGGACGGAAATCAGGCCTTCCTGTTCTGCCGGTTGGCGATCAGGTCGTCAACGACGCTCGGATCGGCCAGTGTCGAGGTATCGCCGAGCGCGCCGTAATCGTCCTCGGCGATCTTGCGCAGGATGCGGCGCATGATCTTGCCCGAGCGGGTTTTCGGCAGGCCGGGAGCAAACTGGATCTTGTCCGGCGAGGCGATCGCGCCGATTTCCTTGCGGACATGGGAGATCAGCTCCTTGCGCAGCTCCTCCGTGCCCTGCTGGCCGACCATCAGCGTCACGTAGCTGTAGATGCCCTGGCCCTTGATGTCGTGCGGATAACCAACGACGGCGGCTTCCGACACCGCATCATGGCTGACCAGGGCCGATTCGACCTCGGCCGTGCCCATGCGGTGGCCGGAGACGTTGAGCACGTCATCGACGCGACCGGTGATCCAGTAGTAGCCATCCTCGTCACGGCGGCAGCCGTCGCCGGTGAAATATTTGCCCTTGTAGGTCGAGAAATAGGTCTGGATGAAGCGTTCGTGGTCACCGTAAACGGTGCGCATCTGGCCCGGCCAGCTGTCGGTGATGCAAAGATTGCCGTCGGCCGCACCGTCGATCACCTTGCCGTCGCCATCGACGAGCTGCGGCTGCACGCCGAAGAAGGGCCGGGTGGCCGAGCCCGGTTTCAAGGCGGTCGCGCCAGGAAGCGGTGTGATCAGAATGCCGCCGGTTTCCGTCTGCCACCAGGTGTCGACAATCGGGCAGCGGTCTTCGCCGACGGTATGATAATACCATTCCCAGGCTTCCGGGTTGATCGGCTCGCCGACGGAACCGAGCGTGCGCAGCGATTTGCGCGAGGAGCGCGTGACGAAGGCGTCGCCCTGGCCCATCAGGGCGCGGATCGCCGTCGGTGCCGTATAGAAGATGTTGACCTTGTGCTTGTCGACGACATCCCAGAACCGGCCGGCATCCGGATAGGTCGGCACGCCCTCGAACATCAGCGTCGTCGCGCCATTGGCGAGCGGGCCATAGACGATATAGGAGTGGCCGGTGACCCAGCCGACATCGGCGGTGCACCAGTAGATGTCACCGTCGTGGTAATCGAAGACATATTGGTGTGTCATCGAGGCATAGACGAGGTAACCGCCTGTCGTGTGCAGCACGCCCTTCGGCTTGCCGGTCGAGCCCGACGTATAGAGGATGAACAGCGGATCCTCGGCCTTCATCTTCGCCGGCGGGCAATCGGCTTTCACCGTGGCAACGGCCTGATGGTACCAGATGTCGCGATCCGCGAACCAGTTGATCTTGCCGCCGGTGCGACGAACGACAAGAACGGACTTTACCTCGACGCCATCGCGCTTGGCGATGTCGATCGCCTGGTCGGTGTTGGCCTTCAGCGGGATCGGCTTACCGCCGCGCAGGCCCTCGTCGGCGGTGATGACGAAGGTGGACTGGCAATCGACGATGCGGCCGGCCAGCGCATCCGGCGAGAAGCCGCCGAAAACGATCGAATGCACGGCGCCGATGCGGGTGCAGGCGAGCATCGCATAGGCGGCTTCCGGGATCATCGGCATGTAGATCGTAACGCGATCGCCCTTTTTGACGCCGTTTGCCTTCAGCACATTGGCGAGGCGGCAGACATGCTCGTAGAGCTCGCGATAGGTGATCTTCTTGTCGTCATAAGGATTGTCGCCCTCCCAGATGATCGCCACCTGGTCGCCGCGCTTTTCCAGATGCCGGTCGATGCAGTTGTGGGAGACGTTGGTGAGGCCGTCCTCGAACCACTTGATCGACACCTTGCCTTCAAAGCTGGTGTTCTTGACCTTGGTGTAAGGCTTGAACCAGTCGATGCGCTTGCCATGTTCGCCCCAGAACGCGTCCGGATCGGCGACGCTCTGCCTGTACCATTTGAGATAGGTGGCGTTGTCGAGCAGAGCGCGTTGCTTCGCCGGCTTGAGCACCGGATAGGTTTTGACGGACATGCTGATTTTCCTCCCTGCGCAGGCATTTGCGGACGGCACTTCGGCCCGTGCGCGTCCTCTCCGGGCGCATTCATATCAGGTCAAGATACGGCGGCAATTAGACAAAAGGTCATTTCACCGAGAAGAATTGCATTTATGCGACGACGAGGGTATAGAGGCGCTAATTTCCCGGAAATTAAGTGGTTACACCCCACGGCCCGCGACACCGGCGCGGACGGACAGAAGGACTATACCCATGGCTCAACAACTGCTTATGCCCAAAGCGACGGCCGTATGGCTTGTTGACAACACTGCCCTGTCGTTCGAACAGATCGCCCAGTTCTGCAAGCTGCACCCGCTGGAGGTCAAGGCGATCGCGGACGGTGAATCGGCGCAGGGCATCAAGGGCCTCGACCCGATCGCCACCGGCCAGCTGTCGCGCGACGAGATCGCCCGCGCCGAAGGCAACCCGAACCACAAGCTGAAGCTTTCCGAGCCGAAGGTGCGTGTGCCGGACAGCAAGCGCAAGGGCCCGCGCTACACCCCGGTTTCCAAGCGCCAGGACCGCCCGAACGCCATCCTCTGGCTGGTGCGCAACCATCCGGAACTGAAGGACGCCCAGATCTCGCGTCTCGTCGGCACGACCAAGTCGACGATCGAGCAGATCCGCGAGCGCACCCACTGGAACTCGACCAACCTCACGGCGATGGACCCGGTGACGCTTGGCCTCTGCACCCAGATCGACCTCGACCTCGAAGTCGAACGTGCATCGAAGGGCCGGCCGCTGCCGACCGCTGCCGAACTCGGCGCAACGCTCGAAGCGTCGAAGGAAACGGAAAAGCTGCCGTTCTCCTATGAGCGCGAGGAAGAGAAGGAAATGGACGCCGATGCCGTTTTCGCCAAGCTCAAGTCGCTCAAGTCCGACCGCAAGGACGAAGACGACGACGATCATTATTGATCGGATCACCTTAAACGACAAAACCCGGATCGCCTGATCCGGGTTTTTTTGTGCCGAGCGGCAGGCAAGCTGTCAGTAGGCGGAGCCCTCGCTGCCATCCAGCCGGTGCCGCTCCGTCCCCTTAAGCGGCGGATTGAAGATGCTGACGAGGATCAGGTCCTCGTCCTTGCCGCCGCGCAGGTAATGCTTGTCGTTGTTGTCGAGCACATAGATATCGCCCGGCACGATCGGAAAGACATTGCCCGCCATGTCCTCGACCTCTCCCGTGCCGGCGATGCAATAGCAGGCCTCGAGATGGTTGCGGTATTCGAGCAGCGAGGTGGTGTTGGCGCTCACCACGGTGTGGCAGACGGTGAAGCCCATGCCATCGCGCTCCGTCAGCAGACGATGGCTGGTTCCGCTTCCCCATTCGACGAAATGCGACGTTTCCTCGACTTGCTTCAGATTGCGAACGAACATCGGCCTCGGCCTTTCCTTAGAAAAATTTGACGATCGGATAAAAGATGGGTCAAAACCACTCTGTGATTGCCTGTATCGCTTGCATTTCCTTGTTGGACAAATGATGCTTTCTCGTCGTTTATGTTAGGAAAACTTGACTATGCTGCCATCGCTCAGCGCTTTGCGCGTCTTCGAGGCCGCCGCGCGGCTCAACAGCTTTTCGCGCGCGGCCGACGAGCTGCATGTCACGCATGCGGCGGTCAGCCATCAGATCCGTCTGCTCGAAGACTGGTTCGGCCGGCCGCTGTTTCTGCGCGAAAAGCGCAGCGTCCGGCTCGTACCCGACGCGCTGGCGCTGGCGCAGACGCTGTCGGTCAGCCTGGGGCGGATCGAAGCGGAGGCCCGCGCCTTCCGCATGAAAACGACGGGCGAGCTGACCGTCGCCTGTATCGCTTCGATCGCGACGCGATGGCTGATCCCAGCCCTTCCGGACTTCCTGAACGCCCATCCGGACATCAACGTGCGTGTCGTCTATGCGATGGGCGAGCAGCGCTTTCGCGAGACGGATTGCGACGTCCTGATCACGCTCGGGGAAGACAAAAGCGAGACGCGGGAATGCACCCGGCTGTTTTCCCGCGCCAATCGGCCCGTTGCCAGCCCGAGCTATCTTGCGCGCCGGGGAAAGCCGCAGACCGCCCGGGAGATCGCCACCGCCGACCTCCTGCATGACGAGACGCCGGATCGCTGGCTGAACTGGTGCAGGAAGGCGGGTCTGCAGCCGGACGGCCCGTTGCGCGGCCCGGTGTTCCAGGATTTCAACCTGCTTGCCACCGCCGTGATCGCCGGACACGGCATTGCGCTCTGTCCGACCGAAGTGTTCCGCCGCGAATTGGCCAGTGGCGACCTCGTCATCCTCTCCGATGTCGAGACCTTGACCGACGAAAGCTATTTCCTCGTCACCGCCCGGCCGGCCGGCGGCGCTGCCATCCAATTCAGGGACTGGTTTTGCGGTCTGACGGCGCGTTTGCGTGAATCCGGCTAACCACCAATGCCGCGCTCCCTCAGCGCCGCGGCGATTTCCTCCAGCACGGTCGGGTCGTCGATCGTCGCCGGCATCTTCCAGCTCTCGCGATCGGCGATCTTCTGCATCGTGCCGCGCAGGATTTTTCCCGAACGGGTCTTCGGCAGACGTTTGACGCAGATGGCCGTCTTGAACGCGGCGACCGGGCCGAGACGTTCCCGCACCAGCGCAACGACTTCCCGTTCTATCGCGGCTGTTTCACGGGAAACATTGGCGTTGACGACAAGGAAACCGGCCGGAATCTGGCCCTTGATCGCATCGGCGATGCCGATCACCGCGCATTCGGCAACATCGGCATGGCTGGCGCAGATTTCCTCCATCGAACCCGTGGAAAGGCGGTGCCCGGCGACATTGATGATGTCGTCGGTGCGCGACATGATGAAGATATAGCCGTCTTCATCGATATAGCCGGCATCGGCGGTGCGGTAGTAGCCGGGGAATTCCGAGAGGCAGGCCTCGCGAAAACGCGCGTCGGCATTCCAGAACGTCGGCAGGCAGCCCGGCGGCAGCGGCAGCTTGATCACGACATTGCCGAGGGTCCCGTTGGCAACCGGGTGTCCGGCATCGTCCAAGACCTGGACGTCATAGCCGGGCAGGGGCACCGCGGCGGAGCCATATTTGACCGGCAGGAGGCCAAGGCCGATCGGATTTCCCGCCACCGGCCAGCCGGTTTCCGTCTGCCACCAATTGTCGATGACGGGCACGCCGAGCTTCGCCTCCGCCCAGGCAACGGTGTCCGGATCGGCGCGCTCGCCGGCAAGAAACAGGGCCTGCAGCGATGAAATGTCATGCCGGCCGATCAGTTCTCCCTGCGGATCTTCCTTGCGGATGGCACGAAACGCCGTCGGCGCAGTGAACAGCTTGGTAACGCCGTGCTGCTCGACGACGCGCCAGTAGGCACCGGCGTCGGGCGTGCCCACGGGCTTTCCCTCGTAAAGCACCGACGTGCTGCCGTTGAGCAGGGGGCCGTAGACGATGTAGGAATGGCCGACGACCCAGCCGATATCGGACGCCGCCCAGAAAACCTGACCCGGCTTCAGGCCGAAAAAATTCTGCATCGACCATAAAAGCGCGACCATATGGCCGCCTGTGTCGCGCACCACGCCCTTGGGCTGGCCGGTCGTTCCGGACGTGTAGAGAACATACAGCGGATCGGTGGCAAGAACCGGCGTGCAGGGCACATCCACCCCTTTGCGCTTTGCCGCGTTGACCGCCGAAGCAAGATCGATATCGCGCTCCGCCCGCAACTCCGCCTGCAACGTTTCACGCTGATAAACCAGGCAGCGATCCGGCTTATGGGCGCTGATCTCGATCGCCGCATCGAGGAGGGGCTTGTAGGCGATGGCGCGGCCGCCTTCGATGCCGCAACTGGCGGAAACGATCAGTTTCGCCTGACTGTCGCTGATGCGCGTGGCCAGTTCGTTTGCCGCGAAACCGCCGAAGACGACAGAGTGCACGGCGCCGATACGCGCGGCCGCCAGCATGGCGAAGGCCGTCTGCGGGATCATCGGCATATAGATGATGATCCGGTCGCCCTTACCCAGGCCGAGGTCACGATAGACGGCCGCAAGCGCGACAACCTCCTCCAACATGGCACCGTAGGTCCAATGCTCGACAGTGTCCGTGACCGGACTGTCATAGATCAGCGCAGTCTGATCCGCGCGACCCGCAGCGACCTGGCGATCCAGACAATTGAAGCAGGTATTTGTCTCGCCGCCACTAAACCAATGGCCGTAGACGCCCCGGTCCGGATCGAAGACGCGCTGCGGCGGCCGGAACCAGTCGATATCCTCTGCGGCCTTTGCCCAGAATGCTTGCGGATCCTGCTTCCACGCGTCGTACACGTCGGAATAGCTGCTCGCCATCTCCGTCTCCTCCACTCCCGAACCGGGGTCAGCCGGCCTCCAAGCGGAAACATTAAGAGATTGCGAAGGGGGCGAGAAGCCAGACGAAAGCGTTAGATCAACGCGTGCCGAAGATCGCCGAGCCGACGCGCACGCTGGTGGCGCCGAACTGCACGGCCACATCGAAATCGCTGGACATGCCCATGGACAGCTTTGTCAGCCCGCAACGCGTCGCGAGCTTGGCGAGCAGGGCAAAATGCGGCCCGGGATTCTCATCCGCTGGCGGAATGCACATCAGACCCTCGATCGGAATGCCGATCGTCTCCCGGCACAGCGTGATGAAGACAATGGTTTCATCCGGCGCGATGCCGGCCTTTTGCGGTTCAAGGCCGGTATTGACCTGAACATAGAGGCGAACGGGCTTGTCTTGGCGCATGATCTCAGCGGCGACAGCTCTGGCGATCTTCTCTCGGTCGATGGTCTCGATGACGTCGAAGAGGGCAACCGCATCGGCCGCCTTGTTGGATTGCAGCGGGCCGATCAGATGCAGCTTGATATCGGAGGTCCCCGCACGAAGCTCCGGCCACTTGCCCTGCGCTTCCTGCACCCGGTTTTCGCCGAAGACGCGCTGTCCGGCCTCAATCACCGGGCGGATCGCCTCGGCGTCGAACGTCTTCGAAACAGCAACCAGCGAAACGGAGCCGGCGTCCCGGTTCGTACCGGCTTCTGCGTTGCGAATCCGGCTCAGGACATCGTTCAACCGTTCTTCCACGCTCATCGTCACCATCTCCACCAAAATCCTTCGCCCGCGGCGGCCTTCCATGCTTCGAAAGCCAGCCTTTCGGCGCAATAGTCAAACAAGGCGCGGATGCCAAGCCGTTATCGCCACCGACTGGCCGAATGGCTCAAAGATTTGCCCTCAAAGCCTTCCAAAACTTGACGCTACGCTTGTTTCATGGTGAAGGTCACGCCAAATGTCGGAGGGGATGATTTTCCCCTCGCCCAAATTTCCGGAACATCGATCATATGGCTACCGAACGTTACAATCCGCGCGATGCTGAACCCCGCTGGCAACAGGAATGGGAGCAGAAAAACGTCTTCACGACCGACAATGACGATCCGCGCGAAAAATACTACGTGCTCGAGATGTTTCCCTATCCGTCGGGCCGCATCCACATGGGCCATGTCCGCAACTATGCGATGGGCGATGTCGTTGCGCGCTACAAGCGCGCCCGTGGTTACAATGTGCTGCACCCGATGGGCTGGGACGCATTCGGCATGCCGGCTGAAAATGCCGCCATGGAACGCGGCGTGCATCCGGCATCCTGGACTTACCAGAACATCGCCTCGATGAAGGCGCAGCTGAAGGTCATGGGCCTCTCGCTCGACTGGTCGCGCGAGTTCGCCACCTGCGATGTCGACTATTACCAGCGCCAGCAGCACCTGTTCCTGGATTTCCTGGAAAAAGGTCTGGTCTATCGCAAGCAATCGAAGGTCAACTGGGATCCGGTCGACAACACGGTTCTGGCCAACGAGCAGGTCATCGACGGCCGCGGCTGGCGTTCCGGCGCCCTGGTGGAACAACGCGAACTGACGCAGTGGTTCTTCCGCATCACCGATTTCAGCCAGGATCTGCTGGATTCGCTCGACACGCTCGACCAGTGGCCGGAAAAGGTCCGGCTGATGCAGAAGAACTGGATCGGCCGCTCCGAAGGCCTGACGATCCGCTGGGAAATCGTTGCGGGTACGGGCGCTGACGCATCCGAAGTGACCGTCTATACGACGCGGCCGGACACGCTGTTCGGTGCCTCCTTCCTGGCTATCGCCGCCGATCACCCGCTGGCGCAACAGGCAGCCGCCGCAAACGCCGAGATCGAAGCGTTCTGCGACGAATGCCGCCGTGCCGGTACGTCGCTGGCCGCGCTCGAGACAGCCGAGAAGAAGGGGATCGACACCGGCATCCGCGTCAAGCATCCACTCGATCCGAACTGGGAACTGCCGGTCTACGTCGCCAATTTCGTCCTGATGGACTACGGCACCGGCGCCATCTTCGGCTGCCCCTCCGGCGATCAGCGCGACCTCGACTTCGCCCACAAATACGGCCTCCCAGTCGTTGCCGTAGTGATGCCGAAGGACGGCGACGCGGCAAGCTTCGCCATTGGCAACGAAGCCTATGGCGGCGATGGCGTGATGATCAATTCGCGCTTCCTCGACGGCCTTTCGATCGAAGAGGCCTTCGAGAAGATCGCCTCGACGCTGGAGAACACGAAGATCGGCGGCGAGCCGCAGGCCGAGCGCAAGGTCAATTTCCGCCTGCGCGACTGGGGCATCTCGCGCCAGCGCTATTGGGGCTGCCCGATCCCGGTCATTCACTGCGACGACTGCGGCGTGCTACCCGTGCCGAAGGCCGATCTGCCGGTGAAACTGCCAGAAGACGTGACCTTCGACAAGCCGGGCAATCCGCTCGATCGCCATCCGACCTGGCGGCACGTCGGCTGCCCGCAATGCGGCAAGGATGCGCGGCGCGAGACCGACACGATGGATACGTTCGTCGATTCCTCCTGGTATTTCGCCCGCTTCACCGCACCATGGGAAAACAATCCGACCAATCCGGCCGTCGTCGACCGCTGGCTGCCGGTCGACCAGTATATCGGCGGCATCGAGCACGCGATTTTGCACCTGCTGTATTCGCGGTTCTTTACCCGGGCAATGAAAGCAACCGGCCATGCCGGCCTCGACGAGCCGTTCAAGGGCCTCTTCACCCAGGGCATGGTCGTACACGAGACCTACAGCCGCGGCGAGGGCGCACAACGCGAATGGATCACGCCAGCCGAAATTGAGATCGAGGAAGTCGACGGCAAGCGCCGGGCGACGCTGATCGAAACCGGCGAGCCGATCACCATCGGCTCGATCGAGAAGATGTCGAAGTCGAAGAAGAACGTCGTCGATCCGGACGACATCATCGCCTCCTATGGAGCCGACACGGCGCGCTTCTTCGTTCTCTCCGATTCTCCGCCGGATCGTGACGTCATCTGGTCGGAAGCCGGCGTCGAAGGAGCCCACCGCTTCGTGCAGCGCCTATGGCGGCTGGTCTCGGAAGCCTCCGACACGTTGAAGGCAATCGACGCCAAGCCGGCTTCCGAGGGACCGGCGCTGGCGATCTCGCAGTTCGCCCACAAGACGCTGAAGGCTGTCCAGGCGGACTATGACAAGCTGGCCTTCAACAAGGCCGTGGCGCGCCTCTATGAACTGGTGAACGCGCTTGCGGGCCCGCTGACCCAGGTGGCCGACGGGTCAGCCGACGCCGCGACGATCGCCGCCGTCAAGGACGCGAGTGCGATCCTGATCAACCTGGTCGCGCCGATGATGCCGCATCTGGCCGAGCAGTGCTGGCAGGAGATCGGCGGCACGGGTCTGGTCGCGCAGGCCGCCTGGCCGGCTTACCGCGAGGCGCTGGTTGCCGAGAACGAGGTGACGATGCCGGTTCAGATCAACGGCAAGAAACGCGGCGATTTGACAATTGCGCGCGACGCAGATCAGACTGCGATCGAGAGCGCGGTCCTCGCGCTCGACCCCGTCAAGGCCGCGCTGAACGGCCAAAGCCCGAAGAAAATCATCGTCGTGCCCCAGAGGATCGTGAATGTCGTTGTCTGAAAAAGCTCAAAGATACGCACAGCTTCTGGCAATCGGCACCTTCGTCGCCTTGGCAGGCTGCCAGGTGAAGCCGCTCTATTCCGAGGGGCCGCAGGGCAAGCCGGCAAAGGCACTCGCCTCGATCGAGATTTCCGATGCCGACGACCGCGTCGAACAGGAAGTCCGCAACGCGCTGATCTTTCTGACATCCGGCGGCGCCGGTGAGCCGGCTCATCCGGAGTACAAGATGGCGCTGAACGTCACCAGCGAGGTGATGGGCGTGCTTTATGATCAGGAATCCGACACCGCCGGTGCCGGCCGCGTCGTCGTCAGGGCCGACTACAACCTGACACGCGCCGATAGCGGCGAAACCGTCCGTTCCGGAAATCGCAGTGCTGTTGCCCTCGTCGACTTCCCCGAACAGGAATTCGCCAAGGTTCGCGCGACACGCGATGCGCAGAACCGCGCAGCCAGGGAATTGGCCGAAATCATCCGGGCGGATATAGCGGCGGCGCTCGGCCGCTGAGGGTGGCGGCATGACCGAAATCAAGTCGCACGAATTCGATGGGTTCCTCCAGCGGCCGCTCAGGGACAACAGGCTCTATCTCGTCTACGGACCGGATCGCGGCCTTGTTTCCGAACGCGCCGGCCAGATTGCCGCAAAAAGTGGCGTGGCACTGGACGATCCCTTTTCCCTGATCAAGCTCGATGCTTCCGACCTGCAGCAAAGCCCCGGCCGCCTGCTGGACGAGGTCAATACGATCGGTCTGTTCGGCGGCGAGAAACTCGTCTGGGTTCGCGCATCCGGCACGGAAAAGACGCTCGTCGACGGTTTCTCCGCGCTCGCACAGCAACCGCCCCACGGCAGCTATGTGATCATCGAGGCTGGCGACCTCAAGAAGGGCACTGGGGTCCGCAAGATCGGCGAAACCGCTCGTTCGGTGGTCGCTATTGCCTGTTACAGCGACGATGCACGCGCATTGAACAGCCTGATCGATCAGGAACTTGGGCAGGAAGGCCTGAGGATCACTCCGGCGGCGCGGGAACGGCTGAACGAAGCGCTTGGCGGCGATCGCATCGCCTCCCGCAACGAGATCCGCAAGTTGGCGCTCTACTGCCGCGGCCTGGCCACGATCGAAGAGGAACACGTGTCCGAGATCGTCGGCGATGCCAGCGCCATTTCCGTCGATGATGCTATCGATGCGGTCCTCAAGGGCGATGTCGACGGCCTGCAGCATGCCATCCGTAAGATAACGGCCTCAAAGACGGCAATCTTCCTCGTATTGCAGGCCTGCCTCAAGCAGTTTCAGCTTCTCGACGTGATGCGGGCGGAGATGGACGACAAGCGCCAGCAACCGAGCCAGGTTGTCGCGACGCTCGGCCGCCACCTCCATTTCCGCCGCAAGCCGCTTGTCGAGGCGGCGCTGAAGACCTGGACCTTGCCCGCCATTCGCCGCGAACTCGGGCGCCTGCAAACGGCGATTTTCCAGAGCCGTGCCCGGCAGAGCCTGGAAGACAGCATCGCCATGCAGACATTGCTGGCCATCACGCTGCAGTCAGCCCGCCGATAATTTTATTATAAAAGTGGATTCGAAAGCGTTTCGGAAACGAAACGAGTTAGCGCCGCTCCAGCAGCCGGCAGATTTCTTCAAGCTGATCGAGTGTTTTGTAGGAAATGCGCAACTGGCCACCGTTTGCCTTGTGATTGACGGTCACATCCAAGCCGAGGCTGTCGGAAAGCGTTCTTTCCAGAGCGAGGGTGTCGGCGTCCTTCTCTTCCTTGTGCGAAGGCTTGCCGTAGTTGGGATCGTTCTGGGCGCGAATATCATTCTGCGCCAGGCGCTCCGCATCACGGACGGACATGCCTTTCGCAACAATTGAGCGCGCCAGAGCGACCGGATCGGATGTCGGAATAAGAGCGCGGGCGTGGCCGGCCGAAAGCGTGCCTGAGGACAGCATGTCACGCACCGGCTCCGGCAGCTTCAGCAAGCGGAGACTGTTGGCGACATGGCTGCGGCTCTTGCCGATGATTTCGCCGAGATCATTCTGCGTGTAGCCGTGCTCGGCGATCAGCTGATCGTAGCCGAGGGCCTCTTCGAGCGGATTGAGGTCGGACCGCTGAACGTTCTCAACGATCGCGATTTCCAGCGCCGTACGATCATCCACATCTCGGACAATCACCGGGATATCGGTAAAGCCGGCAAGCTGGGCAGCGCGCCAGCGGCGTTCCCCGGCAATGATTTCGTAGCGTTCATCGGCAATCGTCCGGACGACCACCGGCTGGACAATGCCGTGCTGGCGGATCGAGCTCGCGAGATCCTGCAGCTCTGCCTCATCGAAGGAGCGGCGCGGGTTGCGCGGGTTGCGGGCGACAAATTCGATCGGAATACGCCGATCGGCATTGACGGGCGCGACGGGACCGCTGGCCTGCAAAGGCTGGTCCATTTCGCCGATCAACGCCGCAAGGCCGCGACCGAGTCTTCTTCTCGAATTGTCGTCATTCATCGTCTGCACTCACACTTATCGTTACGATGTCGAATCGATTGCGCTCAAGCCGCCTTCCGCAGCCTTTCGCGCTGAATCACTTCCGATGCCAACTGAAGATAGGCTTGGCTGCCGGCGCATTTCAGGTCGTAAAGGATCGCCGGCTTGCCGTAGGACGGCGCCTCGGATACCCGAACATTGCGCGGGATCAGCGTATGGTAGACCTTCTCGCCCAGATGGGTTCGTACGTCATTGACCACCTGCTGGGCGAGATTGTTGCGCGAATCGAACATCGTCAGGACAATACCCTGGATATCCAGCGCCGGGTTGACGGAGCGGCGAACCTGATCGACGGTCTCGAGCAGCTGGCTCAGTCCCTCCAGCGCGAAGAACTCGCATTGAAGCGGCACCAGCACCGAGTGTGCCGCCGCCATTGCATTCATGGTCAGAAGATTGAATGACGGCGGGCAATCCACCAGCACATAGGAGTATGCAAGCGCTTCGGGCGAGGCAAGCGCTTTTCGCAGCCGGAAGACGCGGTCGCTTTCGCGGGAAATTTCCATCTCGACACCAAGCAGGTCCATGGTGGATGGAATAATCGATAGATTGGGAACAACCGTCTCCTGGGCGATCGCGTCAATGCCGTGTGAACCGATCAACAATTCATAGGAGGAAAACTTGCGGTCGCGTCGCTGGATCCCTAGGCCGGTGCTGGCATTGCCCTGCGGGTCGAGATCGATGATCAGCACCTTCTCACCGATCGCGGCGAGGGCCGTTGCGAGGTTGATTACAGTTGTCGTTTTTCCGACGCCACCCTTCTGATTGGCGATGGTGATAATCCGGTTCTTTTCGCCTGCCATGTCACGGTCCGCCGCTATTGATTGTTCCGCGAAAGATTTGCGATCTCGAGAACCACAGAATCCGGTTCAACGACGCTTCTGTGTTTTACCAGATCAAAGTGAAAGCGGCCAACGGCTTTGTCGATCTCCTGCTGGTAATCCCGGCCTTTGTGAAAGAATGCATGCGGTTTTCTGTCGGTCGTCATCCACGGAGCACAGTAATCCAGCAATTGGGGCAGATCCGCGAGCGCCCGGGCGGAGATCGCGTCGCATTCCGGGATAATCTTGACGGCCTCTTCGATGCGAATCGGGTGCACGGACCCGCGTGCGCCGGTTTCAGTCAAAGCGACGCGAAGGAAAGCCGCCTTCTTGTTGTTGCTTTCAACGAGGTGAACCCATCCATCACCCAACTCCGCGAGAAAGATGGCTGTGATGATGCCCGGGAATCCGCCGCCACTGCCGAGATCGACCCATCGCTTCGGCCCCGGAAAGAGCTGAAAGATTTGTGCGCTGTCCGCGATGTGGCGTTGCCGGAAATCGGACAAGGTCGACGGTGCGACCAGGTTAATCGACTTTGCCCATTTTTGAAAAAGTGCTGCAAAATGCTCGAGTTTTTCAGACGTTTCACGTGAAACACGCAATCCGTTCAGCTCTCGGGAAGGACTCGCAATCATTGAATTGCCTGCCTGGAATATACAACTGAGGTCGCTTCGCCCTTGCGAATATGAGCCAGAATCAATGAGATGGCCGAAGGCGTGATGCCGTCGACCTTCATCGCTTGGGCGAGATTGCGCGGCATGGCGGCGATGAGCTTCTGCTTCAACTCGTTTGACAATCCGGAAAGCGATTGGAAGTCGAAGTCCTCTGGAATGGCGCGACTTTCTTCGCGCTGAACGCCGGCAATATCCGCTGCCTGCCTATCCATATAGACGGCATAGGTCGCATCGATCTCGAGCGCCTCCGCCAGCTTCGCATCGATCCCCAACAGCTCAGGCCACACAGCACCGAGCGACTGAATGCTATGCTCGGCATAGGACAGGAGTTCAAAGGCAGATCGCCGCTGACCATCGAGATTGAGTTTGAGACCGTGCATGCGGCCTTCCGTCGGGGTGATCGCCAGCGACTTCAGCATCTGACGATTGGATTCGATCGCGTCGACCCATGTTCTGAACTTCTCCGCCCGTGGCGTCGAGACGCAGCCGAGCGACATCGCCTCCGGCGTCAGGCGCATATCTGCGTTGTCGGCGCGCAAGGATAGTCTGTACTCCGCACGGGAAGTGAACATGCGATAGGGCTCGGCGACGCCGCGGGATGTGAGGTCGTCGATCATCACCCCGATATAGGAGTTCGTTCGACTGAATTGATGGGCGGCACTCCCGCCACAAAGCAGCGCCGCGTTGAGCCCGGCCACCAGCCCCTGCGCACCGGCTTCTTCATAGCCGGTCGTGCCATTGATCTGGCCCGCCAGGAACAGCCCCGGAATCTTCCTCACCTCCAACGATGCAGAAAGTTCACGGGGATCGACGTGATCATATTCGATCGCATAGCCCGGTTGCAGAATGGAGACGTGCTCCAGGCCGGGAATCGTCCGGATGAAGGCGTCCTGAACATCCTCCGGTAAAGACGTCGAAATGCCATTGGGATAAACGGTATCGTCATCCAGACCCTCCGGCTCAAGAAAAATCTGGTGACCATCGCGCTCGCCGAACTTGACGATCTTGTCTTCGATCGAAGGGCAATAGCGCGGTCCCACGCCTTCGATCTGACCCGAATACATTGCGGATTTGTTGAGGTTGTCAGCAATGATCTGATGCGTGGCCGCCGTCGTTCTAGTGACACCGCAATCGATCTGGCGATTGGCAATCCGGTCTGTCATAAAGGAAAAAGGCACCGGATCGTCATCGGCACTCTGCCGGCCAATCGACCCCCAATCAATCGTCTTTCCATCCAATCGCGCCGGCGTTCCGGTCTTCAAGCGACCAAGCCGTAGGCCAAAACCTTCAAGCGTCGCTGACAGCCCGACGGAGGGCGCCTCTCCCACGCGGCCGGCGGGAATTTTCCGGTTGCCTATATGGATCAGACCCCGAAGGAACGTCCCGGTCGTCAGGACGGCGGCCCCGCATCGCAGCATTCGGCCGCCGGCAAGAACAACACCACTGACGCGGCCGTCCTCGAGCTGGAGATCAAAGGCATCGCCCTCGATGACATCCAGGTTCTGGATCGACTGGATCTCTGCCTGCATCGCCAGCCGATAGAGTTTTCGATCGGCTTGCGTGCGCGGACCGCGAACGGCCGGACCCTTACGGCGATTGAGCAGGCGGAACTGGATACCGGCAGCGTCAGCGACGCGGCCCATAAGGCCGTCCATGGCATCGATCTCGCGTACGAGATGGCCCTTGCCCAGGCCGCCAATTGCTGGATTGCATGACATCACGCCGATCGTGTCACGCTTGTGGGTGACAAGAGCCGTTTTCGCCCCCATGCGGGCCGCCGCACTTGCGGCTTCGCAACCGGCATGGCCACCGCCTATGACAATGACATCGTAGTCAATCATACCAAACCGTCTCCATCACGGTATCAAATCGGCTCCGAATCGTTTCACGTGAAACATCCAGAGAGACTCGCGCACGTTGTAATCCGTTGTAACTCATTTGCCGATGCAGAACTCTGAGAAAATCACATCCAACAGATCTTCAACGTCAACGCGCCCTGTAATTCGACCGAGTGCGTCGCCAGCCTGACGAAGATATTCTGCCTGAATATCAAGTCCGCGATTAGATTGTGCCAAACTAAAATCGATCGCATCGCGTGCCTGTTCAAGACAACTGACATGCCTTTTTCGCGACGGCAACGACAACGCCGTATGACCCGACAGGTCGGGCAAGTGGCTTTTCAATTGTTCGATAAGCCGGTCTATTCCTGCGCCCGTCTTCGTCGAAATCAGGACATCGGCGGCAGCCTTATCCCACAAAACGGCATCCCGATCAATCTTGGTGCCAATGCGAATAACCGGCTTGGCCGCGTCACGTCCCGCCAGTTCCGGAAAGCCGCCCGGGGCATCGGCCAGCAACAGAACGAGATCGGCCTGCTCGAGCGTCACGTAGGCGCGCCGGACACCCTCTTTCTCGACCACATCGTCGGTAAGACGAAGGCCAGCCGTGTCCAAAAGTCGAACAGAGAATCCGGCTAAGGAAAGATCGACGGACAGCACGTCCCTGGTGGTCCCGGCGATGTCTGTGACGATGGCGACATCACGCCGCGCGAGGCAGTTGAGCAGGCTCGATTTACCGGCATTCGGTTCGCCGGCAATGACAATCTTCAGCCCGTCGCGGATGATTTCCGCTGTACCGGCGCCGGCCAGATGTGAATCGATCTCCGTACGCAGGGCCCGCATATCGACCCATATGGACGCCGCCACGGAGCCCGGGACATCATCCTCATCGGCAAAATCAAGCTCCGCTTCGATCATCGCCCTTGCGTGGATTAGTCGGCGCGCCCAGCCCTGATAAAGCGCCGACAGATGCCCGCTCGAATGTTCCTGCGCCAGGCGCCGCTGCATTTCCGTTTCCGCAGCAATCAGGTCGGCGAGGCCTTCGATCTCCACAAGGTCGAGTTTGCCATTGTGAAACGCGCGCCGTGAAAACTCGCCCGCCTCTGCATGCTTCAGCCTGGGAATGGCCGAAAGTTCGGTCAGCACAGCGTCGACAACGGCGCGTCCCCCATGAATCTGGAGCTCGGCGCAATCCTCTCCGGTGAACGACGCCGGCGCCGCGAAATAAAGCACTAGGCCCTCGTCCAGCACATCATTGTTTCGATTGCGAATCGACCGCAGCGACGCTTGTCTTGGCGCGGGCACAGATCCACACAGCCGTTCCACCGCCGACCGTGTGTGCGGACCGCTGATACGAATCACGGCAACGCCGGACGGCAGTCCGCCGGAGGACAAGGCATAAATCGTGTCGGTCACGCTCTGATCGTGTTGATGGTTCACCGCCGGAACATCCTGGTTCGGTCCTGTACTCGTCGCGAATATACGCCATATCGCGCTTCCCGCGTATCTCTCAGCTAAAACTCCGGCGAAGGAATCCGGCTAAGCTAAAAACACGAAAGCCCAGGCAGAACCTGGGCTTTGTCTCGAAATCCGTCGATCCGATCACGTGTTCATCGAATCGAAGAAATCGCCATTGGTCTTGGTCTGCTTCAGCTTGTCGATCAGGAACTCGATCGCATCTGTGGTGCCCATTGGTGCGAGGATACGGCGAAGCACGAAGATCTTCTGCAGGTCCTGGCGCGGCACAAGAAGGTCTTCCTTGCGCGTACCGGATTTGAGGATGTCCATAGACGGGAAGATGCGCTTGTCGGCGACCTTGCGGTCCAGCACGATTTCCGAGTTACCGGTACCCTTGAATTCTTCGAAGATGACTTCGTCCATGCGGCTGCCGGTATCGATCAGGGCCGTCGCAATGATCGTCAGCGAGCCGCCTTCCTCGATGTTGCGGGCGGCACCGAAGAAGCGCTTCGGCCGCTGCAGGGCGTTGGCATCGACACCGCCGGTCAGGACCTTGCCCGATGATGGCACGACGGTGTTGTAGGCGCGGCCGAGGCGGGTGATCGAATCAAGCAGGATGACGACGTCGCGGCCGTGTTCGACCAGACGCTTCGCCTTCTCAATGACCATCTCGGCGACCTGCACGTGGCGCGTCGCGGGTTCGTCGAAGGTCGAGGAGACAACTTCGCCCTTGACCGAACGCTGCATGTCCGTGACTTCTTCCGGCCGTTCGTCGATCAGAAGAACGATCAGATAGCACTCCGGATGGTTGGCGGTGATCGAATGCGCGATGTTCTGCAAAAGGACGGTTTTACCCGTGCGCGGCGGCGCGACGATCAGGCCACGCTGGCCCTTGCCGAGGGGGGCGATCAGGTCGATGACGCGGGCGGAAAGATCCTTCGAGGTCGGGACCTCAAGCTCCATCTTGAAGCGCTCGTTCGGATAGAGCGGCGTCAGATTGTCGAAATGAACCTTGTGGCGGATCTTCTCCGGGTCCTCGAAGTTGATCGTGTTGACCTTGAGCAGGGCGAAATAGCGTTCGCCTTCCTTCGGACCACGGATCGGACCCTCGACGGTATCACCGGTCTTCAGCGAGAAGCGGCGGATCTGCGAGGGGGAGATGTAGATGTCGTCCGGGCCTGGCAGATAGTTGGCATTGGCCGAGCGCAGGAAGCCGAAGCCGTCCTGCAGCACCTCGACGACGCCTTCGCCGATGATTTCGACATCCTGGCTCGCCAGCATTTTCAGGATCGCGAACATCAGCTCCTGCTTGCGCATGACGCTGGCGTTCTCGACCTCGAGTGATTCAGCAAAGGCCAGAAGATCGGTCGCTGTTTTGTTCTTAAGTTCTTGTAGCTTCATCTCAGCCATGAAGGGGACCACACTTGGAATCGGAAAGGAAAATCGGCGTGTCTGATGTAAGGGGAGCTGCAGCGGAAGGGGCAGGCTCGTAACGTTTACATAGGTCACGATAAGAGGAGGTGGGCGGAAAATAGCGATTCACTCGCTGCGCCGCAAGGGGGTTGGAAAAATTAGCAAAAGTTTCCTCTCGAACGCGAGATGAATCAAAACGGTTTTACAACCGCCATGATGACGATCAGGATCATCAGCAGCGTCGGCGCCTCGTTCATCAGCCGCCAATAGCGGGCGCTGCGGGAGTTTTCATCCCGCGCAAAGGCCCGTACCGCGCGGGCAAACAGCATGTGTACGCCCGTCAGGAAAACAACGAACAGCAGCTTGGCATGCAGCCATCCGCCCTGAAATCCGTAGACGCTCCAGGCGAGATAAAGGCCGAGCATCCAGCTGATCATCATTGCCGGGTTCATGATGACCTTCAGCAGCCGCTGCTCCATCATCTTGAAGGTCTCTGACTGGTCGGAGCCCGGCACCGCATCGGTGTGATAGATGAACAGCCGCGGCATGTAGAGCAGGGCGGCCATCCAGGACATCACGGCGATGATATGCAGCGCCTTGATCCAGAGATAGAGATTATCGGGCTGCCAGAGGAACAACGCAGTAAGCAGCACCAGGAACAGCGCGATGGCGACAATAGCGCGCATCCGCGCCCTGTTCCCGGGACCGGCGTCGGTCTGGCGCTCGGTCATGCCCTTGCTCCGCGGACGCGCGAGACAAGACGCGAGACGTTATCCGGATCGGCCTGCGGCGTGATGCCGTGGCCGAGATTGAAGATCAACGGACCATTGCCGAGGGTCTGCAGGATCGCGTCGATGCCGTCATCCAGCGCCTGTCCGCCGGCAACAACCCGCATCGGGTCGAGATTGCCCTGGACCGGACCATCCTTCTGAAGCTCGGCCGCAAAGGAAAGCGGCACCGACCAATCGAGACCGATGGCGTCAGCACTGGTTCCCTGGCGATAATCCTTGAGAAGAATGCCGGCACCCTTTGCAAAGGCGATGATCTTGGCACTCGGCCGGCGGGTCCGAACACTGTCGATCATCCGGCGAACCGGCTTGACGGCATATCTCAGAAACTCGTCCTCGCCGAGTACGCCTGCCCAGGAATCGAAAATCTGCACTGCGTCGGCACCGGCATCGATCTGCGCGACAAGGTAATCGGCCGAAACGTCGGCAAGCGTTGCCAGCAACCGGTCGAAGGCCTCCGGATAGCGATAGGCAAACAAACGCGCCGGCGCCTGGTCCGGCGTCCCGTGGCCGGCGATCATGTAGGTCGCCACCGTCCAGGGCGCGCCGCAGAAACCGAGCAGGGTCGTCTCCCCCGGCAGTTCGTTGCGTAACCGCCGGACCGTTTCGATGACCGGCTTCAAATGATCGGCGACCGGCCGGATATCGAGCGCTGCAATATCGGCATCCTCGATCGGGTCCATGCGTGGTCCATGCCCTTCCTCGAAGCGCACATTGCGTTTCAGTGCATCGGGAATGACCAGGATATCGGAAAAGAGAATGGCAGCATCAAAGCCGTATCGGCGGATCGGCTGCAGCGTCACTTCGACAGCAAGCTCCGGCGTGTAACAGAGATCGAGAAAGCTGCCGGCTGTTGCCCGGGTCTGGCGATATTCAGGAAGATAGCGCCCAGCCTGCCGCATCAACCAGACAGGGGGAGGTGACAGGGTTTCACCATTCAACACCTGTAGCACCTTGCGGCTTTTCACAGTCACCGACGCGTTCTCCCAATATAAAAGAAATCAGATATCTAAGGTTTCTATTTCTTAGAGTCGGTGACTATCAAGGATTAAAAGCCACCCAGCCTTTTTCCACGCTTGTTGTCGTTCGACCAAATTGCCGCGTTCATTTTTTCGGCTTCAGCCATAACTTCCGGCATAGCCCAGAAAATTCAGGGGATTCAAAATCTTGTCTGTTTCCCGCCGCAAGCCTTTATTGTGGAAAAGCGGTGGACAAACGTGACACTTTGTCCTTCCATGAGTCTTGTCCACAAGTGCGGAAAATCGGTCTCCCGCGAATCCGGATTGTGAATAACTCGCCGGTTTTCCCTCTGCCTTCGAAAAGGGCCGGCTCTTGATCGTCGTTGTCCCGGTTTATCAACAGCCCCGGAGAAATAGCGTGGAGAACCATAAAAACTATTTCCATCTGCATCTGATCTCCGATTCGACCGGCGAGACGCTGATCGCGGCAGGCAGGGCAGCGGCCGCGCAGTTTCAGTCGTCGCATGCGCTCGAGCACGTCTATCCGCTGATCAGGAACCGCAAACAGCTGATGCAGGTGATGGCCGCCATCGATGGTGCGCCGGGGATCGTGCTCTATACGATCGTCGATCGCGAGCTCGCCGACATCATCGATGCGACCTGCAAGGAGATGGGCCTGCCGTGTGTTTCGGTGCTCGACCCGATCATCGATCTCTTCCAGTCCTATCTTGGGGCGACATCGCGGCGGCGGTCCGGTGCGCAACATGTGATGGATGCCGATTATTTCGCGCGTATCGATGCGCTCAATTTCACCATGGATCATGATGACGGGCAGATGCCGGCGGATTTCAACGATGCCGACGTCGTGCTGGTCGGCATCAGCCGGACCTCGAAAACGCCGATCAGCATCTATCTCGCCAATCGCGGCATCAAGACCGCCAATATCCCGATCGTGCCCGGCGTTCCGTTGCCGGAGCGGCTCATGGAGGCGACGAAGCCACTGGTAGTCGGGCTGATCGCGACCGTCGACCGAATCTCCCAGGTGCGGGAAAACCGTGTGCTCGGAACCCCATCCCATAGTTTCCGCGGCGATGAATATGTCGACCGTGCCTCGATTGCCGAGGAACTGAAATACGCGCGATCGCTCTGCACCCGCAACAACTGGCCGATGATCGATGTGACGCGTCGCTCCATCGAGGAAACGGCGGCGGCAATTGTTGCCCTGAGACCGCGGCTGCGCTAAGGCGAGTCCGGTCAATCAGGATTGAAGACAATGGCAGGCTCTCTTGTCCTCGCTTCGGCGAGCCCCTTCCGGCGCATGCTGCTGGAGAATGCCGGCATTCGTTTCCAGGCGAAGGCGGCCGAGATCGATGAGCGGGCGATCGAAAATCAGGTGGAGCAGCAGCATTCTTCTCCGGAGGAAGTTGCGCTCATTCTGGCCGAGGCGAAAGCAAGACATGTCGGCGCGGTCTTTCCCTTAGACATTATAATAGGCTCGGACCAGACCATGTCGCTCGGCCAGCGCGTCTATCACAAGCCGCGGGATATGAAGGAAGCGAAGGAGCATCTGCTGTCGCTCTCTGGACAGACCCACCAGCTGAACAGCGCGATCGTCCTGACACAGGGAAGCGACATCCTCTGGAAACACGCGTCTGCCGCCCGGATGACCGTTCGGCCGTTAAGTGCCGGCTTCATCGAGCGGCACCTCGAGCGCGTCGGCGCAAAGGCGCTGTCGAGCGTCGGCGCCTATCAGCTGGAGGGTGAGGGCATTCAACTCTTCGAAAAGATCGAAGGTGACTATTTCACGATCCTCGGTCTGCCCATGCTGCCGCTTCTGGCCAAACTCAGGGAGCTGGGAGTGATCGATGCGTGATTCACGTGAAACATTTGTTAACCATGCCTTCGTCACCGGCTACCCCATCAAGCATTCCCGCTCGCCTTTGATCCATAGCTATTGGCTGAAACAGCTTGGCCTCGAAGGAAGCTACCGGGCGCATGAAGTCGCTCCTGGAGATTTTCCCGATTTCATTGCGTCGTTGAGGAGCGGCCAGTCAGGCTTCATCGGCGGCAATGTCACCATCCCGCACAAGGAAACGGCCTTCGCCCTTGCCGACCGGCCGGACGCGTTGAGCACCGAACTGGGCGCTTCCAATACCCTGTGGGTCGAGGACGGGCTGGTGCATGCGACCAACACGGACGGACATGGTTTCACGGCGAACCTCGATGAACGCTCTGTCGGCTGGGATCGATGCGACACCGCGATCGTCCTCGGCGCCGGCGGCGCCAGCCGGGCCGTCATCCAGGCCGTGCGCGACCGCGGCGTCAAGACCATTCACGTGGTCAACCGGACGCAGGCGAGGGCCCAGGAATTGGCCGACCGGTTCGGCGCAGCGGTTCATGCGCAGCCGATGGAGGCCCTGCCGGAGGTCATGCAAGACGCCGGCCTTTTCGTCAACACTACCTCGCTCGGGATGGACGGATCGGAGGCGCCCGACATCGACTTCACGGTGATGCGACCCGGCAGTGTGGTGACGGATATCGTCTATGTCCCGCTGAAGACGCCGATCCTGCAGCAAGCCGAGGCGCAGGGCCATAGGATTGTCGACGGCCTTGGCATGCTGCTGCATCAGGCGGCACCCGGCTTTGAAAAATGGTTTGGCAAAAGACCGCAGGTCGACGCGACGTTGCGGCAGATCATCATCGATGACATGGCGCGGCACGCATGATCATTCTGGGACTGACAGGATCGATCGGCATGGGCAAATCGACCGCCGCGCAAATGTTCGCGGATCTCGGCGTGCCTGTGAACGATGCCGACGCGGTCGTGCATTCGCTTTATCAGGGGGAAGCGGTTGCGCCGATCGAGGCGGCGTTTCCGGGAGCGACAGCGGCCGGCGCAGTCGACAGGAAAGAGCTGTCGCGGCAGCTCGCTGAAAACCCGGCTCTGTTCAAGAAACTGGAGGCAATCGTTCATCCGCTGGTGCGCAGGGCAGAACGTGGGTTCCTTGCGCGTCAGCGCGCGAAAAAATCGCCGCTTGTGCTGCTCGATATTCCGTTGTTGTTCGAGACGGGGGCGGAAAACCGGGTCGATGCGGTGGTGGTCGTTACCTGCGATCCGGAGATCCAGAAGGACCGCGTGATGAAAAGACCGGGGATGACGGAGGAAAAATTCGCCCTCATTCTCTCCCGCCAGGTTCCCGATGCCGAAAAACGTGCGAAAGCAGATTACATCATCGATACCAGCGGCGAGTTTGATTCGACCCGCGCCCAGGTCGCGGCGATCGTCCGGCAAGTGACCAGCCAGAAGGGGCCATGATGCGCGAAATCATCTTCGATACGGAAACGACCGGTCTCGATAACAGGCTGGACCGGGTCATCGAAATCGGCGGCATCGAACTCCATAATCATTTTCCGACGGGGCGAACGTTCCACGTCTATATCAATCCCGGCGACCGGAAGGTGCATCCCGACGCGCTGGCGGTCCATGGCATCTCCGACGAGTTCCTGAAGGACAAGCCGGACTTTGCCGGCATCGTGACCGAGCTTTTGGATTTCTTCGGCGACGCCCGCTGGGTCGCTCACAATGCGACCTTCGACATGGGCTTCATCAACGCCGAATTGGCGCGGCTCGGTCTGCCTGCCGTCACCAATGATCTAGTGACCGATACACTGGCGCTTGCCCGCCGCAAACACCCGATGGGTCCGAACTCGCTCGATGCGCTTTGCCGGCGCTACGGGATCGACAATTCGCACCGCACCAAGCACGGCGCGCTGCTCGACTCCGAGCTTCTGGCGGAAGTCTATATCGAAATGATCGGCGGCCGGCAGACGGCGCTCGGCCTTTTGTCCGGCGAGAGCCGCGGCGGCCAGGTCACCGAGAGCGACGATATAATCGTCGTCGCCGGGCAACGGCCGCGACCGCTCGTCTCCCGTTTGACCATCATTGAAATCGAGGCGCATGCGGCGCTCGTCGCCAAAATGGGTGCGAAAGCGATCTGGGCGAAATACGACCCCGCCAAATGAAAATGCCCGGTCACTGACCGGGCATCGTTCAAATCACGCCTGATGGGAACCGGATCAGTTCGTGTTGGCGGAGACCTGCGAACGGACCTTTTCTTCGGCCATGCGCTGGGTGAACATCTGGGCGAAATCGATCGGGTCGATCATCAGCGGCGGGAAACCGCCGTTGCGCGTCGCATCGGCAACGATCTGGCGCGCGAACGGGAAGAGCAGGCGCGGGCACTCGATGAAGAGCAGCGGCAGCATGTGTTCCTGCGGGAAGCCGGTGACGCGGAAGACGCCGCCATAGGCGAGTTCCACGTTGAACAGCATCTTGTCGCCGTCCTTGGCTTCGGCATTCAGCGTCAGCACGACGTCGAATTCGGCATCCGACAGCGGATTGGCGTTGACGTTGACATTGATGTTGATCGACGGGGCCTTTTCGCGTGCCTGAAGCGAACGCGGCGCACCGGGATTTTCAAACGAAAGGTCCTTGATGTACTGCGCCAGGATGTTCAGGGACGGGCTCTCTGCTGCGCCGCCGTTGGGGGTGGATGCGGTATCGGTCATAAGGCCTTTTCCTTCGAACATGAATGAGGTGAGGCCATCTAGCACTTCGCACCAGGGCTTACAACCCGGAGCGCCTCTCACTTCAGGCGGTCGCGCTCGTTCGGATCGGTGCGGCCGCGGCCATCGGTACGGGAAAATTCGTCTTCTTCGAGGTCGATGACCTGCGGGCCGGAGCGGTGTGGCGATCCGCGCTCGGGCCCCGGTCCGCGCGAAAAGCCGCCCATGCCGCCCATGCCGCCCGTCGTCACGACCGTCAGCCGGTTCTTGATCAGCGACCAGCCAAGATCCCTGACGGCCGGAATGAAAAGCAGCAACCCAACGACATCGCTGATGAAGCCGGGAATGATCAGCAGGAATGCGGCGATCACGATCATCGCGCCATGCACGAGTTGCCGGCCGGGATCTGTACCGGTCTGCGAGGCCTGCTGAATTTTCCTGAGCACGCCGAAGCCCTGGATGCGCAGGAGAACGGCACCGGCGACAGCGCTTGCCAGCACCAAGAGCAGCGTCATGCCGACACCGACCTCGCGGCCGACGAAGATGAAGGCCGCGATCTCCGCAAGCGGCATCAAAAGGAAAAGCAGCGGAATGATCAGCGAGCGCATAGTGTCCACTTATTCTGAAAGCAGCCTGTCCCCATTGGACCGGCAATTGCAAAGAAGTGATATAGTCGTTTGAATGATCGTGTCATGCAGACTATATGGGATGATTGCACGGCATGTTAACGGCGGTTCTGGGTGGAAATGGGCTCTTTTGACTTCATCACATTGTTTTTCCTGGTCGCCGCGGTGATCATCTTCCTCCAGTTGCGCAGCGTGCTGGGCAAGAGGACAGGCAACGAACGTCCGCCTGTTGATCCCTATTCGCCCCGCGAGGCCGCCCAAGGCCCGGAAGCAGCCGGCAAGGTGGTGCAGCTCCCCCGCCGCGATGGCACCGGCGAGGACATTTCACGCTATGCCGATATCGATGCCTTTACCAAGGCCGGCACGCCGCTCAACGAGGCGCTGCGCCGAATGAGCGATGCCGATCCGGGTTTCGACCCGCAGGAATTCGTCAACGGCGCCAAGATGGCCTATGAAATGATCGTCATGGCGTTTGCCGACGGGGACCGCAAGACCCTGAAGGGCCTTCTGTCCCGCGATGTCTATGAAGGGTTCGATGCTGCTATTTCCGAGCGCGAAAGCAAGGGCGAAGTGGTCAAGTCCACTTTTGTTGGCATTGAGAAGGCCGACATGGTGCATGCCGAGATCAAGGACAGCGAAGCCAACATCACGCTGCGGATCATCAGCCAACTGATTTCCGCCACTTACGACAAATCCGGCGCCATCGTCGATGGCGACGCCGAGGCCGTTTCCGAGGTCAACGATCTCTGGACGTTTGCCCGCGACATTCGCTCGCGCGATCCGAACTGGAAGCTGATCGCCACCGAATCCGAAAACTGATCGGGTCAGAGGCGATGGATTTCGATTTGCAGCGGGTCGATTTTTCCGGCCTCCCCGGTTGGCAGGACGACAATCCGTTGCCCTTGCTGACCGCTCTCAGGCGCTGTCGAAATCACGTCACGACTGTCAAACCGCACAAGACGGGCTCGCTCGGCGTCTCGTCCGCCGACCTGATGCCGGCCTATGAGGCAGCATTGACCGTCGAGATCCGGACCGCAGACGCAGCCCGGGCTTTCTTCGAAGAGCAATTCGTCCCGTTCAAGATTGTCCGCAGGGACGGCAAGCCTGGTTTCGTCACGGCTTTTTACGAACCCGAAGTCCTCGTCAGTGCGACACCGGACGAGACTTTCCGCTTTCCCTTCTACCGACGGCCGGACGACCTCATCGATCTCGACGATACGAATCGGCCGGATGGTTTGGACCCGTATTTTGCCTTCGCCCAAATGAAGGACGGTGTCATCGGCGAATATCCGGATCGGAAGGCGGTCGAGCAGGGCTTTCTCACCGGGCGCGGACTGGAGATCGCCTATGCGAAATCCAAGGTCGATGTGTTCTTCGCCCACGTGCAAGGGGCGGCCCGGCTGGTCTTTCCCGACGGATCGATGAAGCGCATCACCTATGCGGCAAAGACCGGGCATTATTTCTCCGCGACCGGAAAACTGCTGATCGAGCGCGGCAAGATCGATGCGGCAACCGTCTCGATGCAGTCGATCCGGCGATGGCTGGATGATCATCCGGATGAAACTGACGAGGTGCTCTGGCACAATCGGTCCTTCATCTTCTTTCGCGAGGCGGAGGTCGATGATAGCGGTCTCGGTCCGGTGGCAGCTGCAAAGGTGGCCTTGGAGCCCGGCCGGTCGCTTGCGGTCGACCGGCTCATCCATACCTTCGGCGTTCCCTTCTTCATTTCGAGCGACAGCCTGACCTCGATCGAGGGCGGGCGGCCGTTTCGCCGGCTGATGCTGGCGCTCGATACCGGTTCGGCGATCGTTGGCCCCGCGCGCGGCGATCTCTTCACCGGTTCGGGCGACGAAGCAGGACGGTTGGCTGGTGCCGTACGCAACGACGCCGACTTTTTCATTTTCGTCCCGAAGGCTGCGGCGGCAAGATACGACCATGGCTAGGATAAAGAAGCTGACGAGCGAGGATCGGATATTGTGGGGCAAGGTCGCCCGCACCACCCGTCCGCTGCCCGGACGCATGGACGAGCTTGCCGAATTCGACGAGCCGGCACCGGAACCGGAGAAGCCCGCTGTCCCGACGATCAAGGAAGGCAAATCGCTGGCGGAGGCTTTCGGCTCTGCACCGGAAGCTGTCAAGCGTCCGCGTGTCCACCATCCGCTCGAAAAGCCGGTCAAGCGCAAACTGGCAAAAGGCCATCTGCCGATCGAAGCGCGGATCGACCTGCACGGCATGGTCCAAAACGAGGCGCATGGGTTCCTCCTGCATTTTCTCCTGCGCGCACACGAGCGAGGGCTTCGGCATGTGCTCGTCATCACCGGCAAGGGCACGTCGCTTGGCAGCGAGGGGGCGTTGAAACGGGCGGTGCCGATCTGGTTTTCACTGCCGGAATTCCGGATGCTGATCTCGTCCTACGAGCCGGCGGCCCGCAACCACGGCGGCGAGGGCGCTCTCTATGTTCGCCTGTCGAAGCCCAGGGGTTCGACCCCATGACGCCCTTTGGCGAAGCGATGCACCGGCTGCGGCGAAAGAAGGGCGTGTCGCAGAAGCAGATGGCCGCGGCCATCGGCGTGTCGCCAGCCTATCTTTCGGCGTTGGAACACGGAAAGCGCGGTGCGCCGAGCTTTGAATTCCTGCAAAGGGTCGCCGGATATTTCAACGTCATCTGGGATGATGCCGACGAGCTTTTCGGACTGGCGGCCCTTTCCGATCCGAAAGTCGTGCTCGACACCTCCGGCCTGTCGCCCGCGCACACGGCCTTTGCCAACCGGCTCGCCAGCCGTATCCGCGGTTTATCCGGTGAAACCATCGGCATCCTGGAAGATGTTTTGGAAAAAGGCCGGTTTCCTGATAAGGAACTCTGATGATCCCCTGAATTCTGCCGCTTTCAGGCTGCACGGGATTTGGAACTCTGGACAAAATCCCTATATTCGGGGAGCGCCATCGAGGGCTGATTCGCACGGAATCGGATCTCCGAAGACATGGCATCAAAACCTGGAAAGACCTATAGCCGCATGACCGATTTGCCTGAAACCGAAGCCGGCGCAAACGCCGAATATGGTGCCGATTCCATCAAGGTCCTGAAGGGTCTCGATGCCGTCCGCAAGCGGCCAGGCATGTATATCGGCGATACCGACGACGGTTCCGGTCTGCACCACATGGTCTACGAAGTCGTCGACAATGCCATTGACGAAGCCTTGGCCGGTCATGCCGATATCGTCACCGTGACGCTGAACCCCGATGGCTCGGTGACGGTCACCGACAACGGCCGCGGCATCCCGACCGACATCCATACCGGCGAGGGGATTTCAGCGGCCGAAGTGATCATGACGCAGCTGCACGCCGGCGGCAAGTTCGACCAGAATTCCTACAAGGTCTCCGGCGGTCTGCATGGTGTCGGCGTCTCGGTCGTCAACGCGCTCTCGGTCAAGCTGAAGCTCAAGATCAAGCGCCAGGGCAAGATCCACGAAATCAACTTCACTCATGGTGTTGCGGACGCGCCGCTGGCTGTCATCGGCGACAGCAACGGCGAGACCGGCACGGAAGTCACCTTCCTGCCGAGCACCGAAACCTTCACCATGATCGAGTTCGACTACGGCACTCTGGAACACCGGCTGCGCGAACTCGCCTTCCTGAATTCCGGCGTTCGCATCCTGCTTACCGACAAGCGCCATTCCGATATCCGTCAGGACGAGATGATCTATGACGGCGGTCTTGAAGCCTTCGTCGCCTATCTCGACCGGGCAAAGAAGCCGCTGGTCTCCAAGCCTGTCGCGATCCGCGGCGAAAAGGACGGCATCACCGTCGAAGTCGCCATGTGGTGGAACGACAGCTACCACGAGAACGTGCTCTGCTTCACCAACAACATTCCGCAGCGCGACGGCGGCACGCATATGGCCGGCTTCCGCGGCGCACTGACCCGCCAGATCGTCTCCTACGCCGACAGCTCCGGCATCATGAAGAAGGAAAAGGTGACGCTGACCGGCGACGACTGCCGTGAAGGGTTGACGGCGGTTCTCTCGGTCAAGGTGCCGGATCCGAAATTCTCCTCGCAGACCAAGGACAAGCTGGTTTCCTCGGAAGTCCGCCCGGTCGTCGAAAGCCTCGTCAACGAGGCGCTCAACGTCTGGCTGGAGGAACATCCGGGCGATGCGAAAATCCTCGTCGGCAAGGTCGTCGAGGCGGCCGCCGCTCGCGAAGCGGCGCGCAAGGCGCGCGAACTGACACGCCGCAAGGGTGCGCTCGATATCTCCTCGCTGCCAGGAAAACTGGCCGATTGCTCCGAACGGGATCCGGCCAAGTCGGAACTGTTCCTGGTCGAAGGGGACTCGGCAGGCGGCTCGGCCAAGCAGGGCCGCTCGCGCGAAAACCAGGCCATCCTGCCGCTGCGCGGCAAGATCCTCAATGTCGAGCGGGCCCGCTTTGACAAGATGCTGTCGAGCCAGGAAATCGGTACGCTGATCACGGCGCTCGGCACCTCGATCGGCAAGGACGAGTTCAATCCGGAAAAGCTGCGCTACCACAAGATCATCATCATGACCGATGCTGACGTCGACGGCGCCCACATCCGGACATTGCTGCTGACCTTCTTCTTCCGGCAGATGCCGGAACTGATCGAGCGCGGCCACCTCTATATTGCCCAGCCGCCCCTCTATAAGGTGGCGCGCGGCAAGTCGGCGCAGTACCTGAAGGACGAAAAGGCGCTGGAGGAATATCTGATCTCCATGGGTCTCGAGGACGCGGCGCTTGAACTGGGCTCCGGCGAGGTTCGTGTCGGGCAGGACCTGCGCGAAGTGATCCTCGACGCGCTGCGCCTGCGGACGCTCGTCGAAAGCCTGCATTCGCGCTACAGCCGTTCCGTTGTCGAACAGGCTGCGATTGCCGGTGCGCTCAATCCGGAACTCAACAACAACCAGGCGCAGTCGGAGGCAACGGCCGCGGAGGTCGCCAAGCGTCTCGATCTCATTGCCGAAGAAACGGAACGCGGCTGGACGGCTGTCGTCGCCGGTGATGGGGGCCTGCGCTTCGAGCGCATGGTGCGCGGCGTCAAGGAAGTGGCCTCGCTCGACATGGCGCTGATCGGCTCTTCGGACGCGCGCCACATCGACCAGCTAACCCCGCGCCTGAAGGAGATTTACGGCCATCCGCCGATCCTGCGCCGCAAGGACGGTGCGCTGGAAATCAGCGGCCCGCGCGCGCTGCTCGACGCGATCTTCGCCAGCGGCCGCAAGGGCCTGTCGATGCAGCGATACAAGGGTCTCGGCGAGATGAATGCCGAGCAGCTCTGGGAAACGACGCTCGATCCGAACGTCCGCTCGTTGCTGCAGGTCAGGGTCCACGACGCGACCGATGCCGATGGCCTGTTCTCGCGCCTGATGGGCGACGAGGTGGAGCCGCGCCGCGATTTCATCCAGGAAAACGCACTGAGCGTCGCCAATCTCGATATCTGATCCGGGCGATCAAATTGCTGGAACGCAGAACCACGCCTTCGCAAGAAGGCGTGGTTTTCTTTTTTAAGAAATTACTCGGTGACAAAGGTGCCGTTGAAGGCGATTTCGGCGAGTGGCCGGCGCGGGCTGGGGGTCTCGCGCTCCTGCAGATAGTCCGGCAGTTGCGCCTTGTCGCCCAAGCGACCGATGGCGGCGGCGGCCTCGACGCGGTAGCCGTCCGGAATGCCGAGAATCTCGATGGCCTTGTCGAAATGCAGCCCGGTCATGCCGTGCGCCTGAAACCCGAGAAGCTGGGCCTGATGGGCAACCGCGCTCCAGGCCGCGCCGGTGTCGAAGCTGTGGCTGTAGGAAAGGCTTGCTTCGGATGCGCCCGGCGCGGTGAAATGGGTTTTCGAAATGAAGATGACAAGAGCGGACGCGGATTTCGCCCAACTCTGGTTGAATTCGTTGAGGATCGGGAAGAGCTTGTCCCACTGTTCGGTGCCGCGGAGCGCATAGACGAAGCGCCAGGGCTGCGAATTGTAGGCCGACGGCGCCCAGCGGCCGGCTTCGAGGATCGTCAGGAGTTCGGTTTCGGAGATGGACTCACCGGTGAACGCGCGCGGCGACCAACGGTTAAGAAAGCTCGGCTCGATTGGATAATCGGCCTGGCGGTAGTTGCTGGAGATCGTCATGGCAAAATCCTGTCTTGGGAGGTCAGAAGTTTTGTGGGAGGTTCGATATAAACGGACACAGTCCGTATATAAGGATCGGACGCTGGCTCGATAGACGCCGGTTTGGAGATGGACCGTTTCCATTCTGGCGACAACGGGTCGAGTTGGGCAGCGCTGCGGCGCGATCCGAAAGAATCGGTGTTCTGGCCATTGTCGAATGGCCGAAAAAAGTTGTATAAGTTCTGTAGATTTTCCAAAACGAGGGAATGCCGCTGATGACCGTGACGTTGAAAGACCCTTCCTTGTTCCGCCAGGCGGCTCTTGTTGGCGAGAGCTGGATCGAAGCCGATCCCAAGAATGCGATCGAGGTGAACAATCCCGCCACCGGCGAGATCATCGGCCTGGTGCCGAAGCTGGGGGCGGCCGAGACGAAGGCGGCGATCGAGACGGCAAAGATCGCCCAGAAGGGCTGGGCTGCCCGCACCGCCAAGGACCGCTGCGCTGTTCTGCGCAAATGGTACGAGCTGATGATCGACAACAAGGACGATCTCGGCCGCATCCTGACGCTCGAACAGGGCAAGCCGTTGGCCGAAGCCACCGGCGAGATCGTCTATGGTGCAAGCTTCATCGAATGGTTCGCCGAAGAGGGCCGCCGCATCTATGGCGATATGATCCCCGGCCACCAGCCGGACAAGCGCATCCTGGTGATGAAGCAGCCGATCGGCGTCGTCGCGGCGATCACGCCGTGGAACTTCCCGAATGCGATGATCACCCGCAAGGCGGGTCCGGCCTTCGCCGCCGGCTGCGCCATGGTGTTGAAACCCGCGGCACAGACGCCGTTCTCGGCGATCGCCATCGCGATTCTCGCCGAGCGCGCGGGCCTGCCGAAGGGCCTCTTTTCCGTCATCACAGGCTCGGCCCGCGAGATCGGCGGCGAGATGACGTCGAACCCGGTGGTGCGCAAGCTGACCTTCACCGGTTCGACCGAGGTCGGCACCGAACTCTACAAGCAGAGCGCCCCGACGATCAAGAAACTCGGCCTTGAGCTCGGCGGCAACGCGCCGTTCATCGTTTTCGACGATGGCGATCTTGATGCGGCGGTCGAAGGCGCGCTGATCGCCAAATACCGCAACAACGGCCAGACCTGCGTTTGCGCCAACCGCATCTATGTGCAGGACGGCGTCTATGATGCCTTTGCCCAAAAGCTGGCAGCGGCCGTCGGCAAGCTGAAGACCGGCAACGGCTTCGACGAAGGCGTGATCCTCGGGCCGCTGATCGACAAGGCAGCGCTTGCCAAGGTCGAGGAGCATATTGCCGATGCAATGGCCAAGGGCGCGCGGATCCTGCAGGGTGGCAAGAAACATGCGCTCGGCGGCACCTTCTTCGAGGCGACGATCCTCGCCGATGTCACCAAGGATATGGTGGTGGCGCGCGAGGAGACCTTCGGGCCCCTGGCGCCGCTGTTCCGCTTCAAGGACGAAGCCGACGTCATCGAGCAGGCCAACGACACCGAGTTCGGCCTTGCCTCCTATTTCTACGCCAAGGATCTCGCCCGCGTCTTCCGCGTCGCCGAGGCCCTGGAATACGGCATGGTCGGCGTCAATACCGGTCTGATCTCTACCGCGGAAGCCCCGTTCGGCGGCGTCAAGCTCTCCGGCCTCGGCCGCGAGGGCTCGAAATACGGCATCGAAGAGTTCACCGAAATCAAATATGTCTGCCTCGGCGGCATCGCTTGACCACAGGCATCTGAAACGGGCGGGGCCGGCTGGAGAAATCCTGCCGGCCCTTTCTGTTTCCGGCCGATGACCAGAATTCGCGGGTCGGTATCGACGGAAACTGCTTCACAGGCTTTGCAGTGGCGTTTTAAGTAGCAGTGACAGCCGCAAGGAGAGATAGCGATGCCCGCCCCGAAAAACACCTTCAAGGCCGCGATCCGTGAGGACCGCTTCCAGCTCGGTTTGTGGGTCGCGCTGGCAAGTCCCTACGCCGCCGAGATCGTCGCCGGCAGCGGCTATGACTGGCTGTTGATCGACGGCGAACATGGACCGAACGACATTCCGCTCCTGTCGTCGCAGATCCAGGCGGTTGCCCGCTCGGCGAGCCATCCGATCGTGCGGTTGCCGGTCGGCGAAACCTGGATGATCAAGCAGATCCTCGACACCGGAGCGCAGACGCTGCTGATACCGATGGTCGAGAGCGTCGAACAGGCACAGGCGCTGGTCCGGGCGGTACGCTATCCGCCGCATGGCGTGCGCGGGGTGGGCGCTGCACTTGGCCGGGCGTCGCAGTTCAGCCGCATCGGCGATTATCTCGAGACGGCGAATGAGGAAATCTGCCTCATCGTCCAGATCGAAAGCCGTGCAGGACTGGCGGCACTTGACGAGATTGCCGCGCTTGACGGGATCGACGGGCTGTTCATCGGTCCATCGGATCTCGCCGCCGATATGGGCTATCTCGGCCAGCCCGGCCATCCGGATGTGACCGCCGCCATCAACGACGCGTTCGAGCGAATCAGGAAAGCCGGTAAGGCCCGCGGCATCATGACCCTCAACCTGGATCAGGCGCGCCTCCATCGCGACATGGGCGCGGACTTCATGGCGATCGGAACGGACGTGACGCTTCTTGTCAGCGCCACTGCCAAGCTACGCGAGGATTTCCTGGCCGGCGGCGAGAGCAAAGAAAATCCGGTCGCCGGCTACTGATTATCGGTTCGCGGCGATCGCCGCCAGCCGTGGCATGGCGACATCCGGAGTCCAGGCCCGGAAATCGGCGATGCGCCGGACGATTTTTTCGGCGTGGTGATTGGCGATGTCGGCAAGCCGGTGCGCGAGAAACGGATTGCGGAACCGGTCGAGCGTCAGGGCCACATAGTCGGCCGCCTCCCGGCCGAGACCTTTGGCGGCAAAGCCGGGAATGACTTCGGTGGCATAGATGTCCATCAGTGTCGCGGCGACATCTGCGTCACGCAGGATGTCCTTTACCGCCTCGTCCTGTGGACGCCCGGTTTTCAGCCAGATGTCGGCAAGCACGGTATGACCGAGGTTGAGAATGTGCAGCTTGAGCTTTTCATAGGGCGTCAGGTCGTCGACCAGAAGGACCGACGGGTGCTTGCAGGGCGCCGACAGTCCCGGTTGGTTTTCGATCGCCCAAAGAGCATAAGGTTCCGCGATGGCACCTGCCGGTTCCAGCGGCTCCGAAACGATGCGGTCGACAAGGGTATTGCCCCAGACAACGGCGGATGACAGCCAGGTCTCGAAACCGGCATCGCCGATCCGCTCGGCTTGAAGGCGCAGAATGACCTCCTTCAACCTGTCGCCGTTACGGGCAATCAGCTCGCACGGGAGAACCGTCAGCGGTCTGCCGCCAGCGATGAAACGGACATGAAGCAGCAGCAGCAGTTTTCCGGGAAAGGACGGGGGGATCTCCGTGTCAGGCTTTCCGCTTTCCACATCGTAGCCGGTGTCGCCGGTATTCGAGATGAGAATCTCCGCCTCTTCGGCGACGATCCGCTGCACCTCTTGCCAATCGCTTGCCGTCGACAGGGCGCGCGCGACGCTGGTCACCTGTTGTCTTCGGTCGATTTCGACGCCATCGGCGAGGCCCCGGATGATCACGGGAAATCCCTCCGGCGCCGCCAGCGCGTTCAGCCGCCCAGCCCGCTCCGCCGAACCGGTTGTCTGGACGATGGTGATCTTGCCGACGGCATCGCCCGTCTCAAGCGCTTCGCTGATGAAGAGATCGGCATGGGCCTGCAGGAAGCGGCTGGTTCCAAACTGGACGATCGGTGTCAGCATGAGTCTGATGAATCCGGCTATTGAATGGATTGGAGCAGGGTTTCGCGGGCGGATCTCAGATGTCGCTTGCAGGCGGCTTCGATCTGCGCCCCGTCCCGTGTCTTCAGCGCTGCGATATAGGCGAGGTGTTCCTCCAGCGCCCTGGCGTTGCGTTCGCGCGCATTCGTCTTGTTCCACTGGTAGTGGTAGTGGAAGACGATGGCGATAATGTCGTAGAAATCGACGATGAAGCGGTTGCTCGACGACTTGTGCACGAGCAGGTGGAAGCGTTCGTCGAGTTCGGAGAAGTCGCGGTAGCGGCTGTCGATATCGGCGAGGATTTCGTGGTGCAGCGCCTCGATCCGCTCCAGCTCCTGCCAAGCCGGATGATCGGCATCAAGGGCGGCGAAACTCGCCGCGGAGCGCAGCTCGAACATTTCGCGCACTTCGGTCAGTTCCAGCGCGAATTCGCGGGTGAAGCCCTTCAGGATCCAGTGACTGTTCGGCCGTTTCTCAATCAGTCCGAAGCGGCTGAAACGGATGAGAAACTCGCGCACGCTGGTCGTGCCGGTGCCGATATCGCGCGCCAGTTCCAGCTCGTTGATCTGCATGCCGGGCTCGGCGCCGCCGGCGAGAATCCGGCGCATGAAACTGCGCTCGATGATTTCGGACAGCGAATCGGTTTCCTCGGCCGGGTAATAATCCTCGGCCTTCGGATGTCGCAGGACCACCTTTGCCCGCTTGTCCCAGGCGATCAACTGCAGCTCTTCCATCCGCGTCAGGATCGCCCGGATGGTCGTGCGGCTGACCCCGAGCGTCGCGCCGAGCTCCGGCTCGGAGGGCAGGGCGGAGGTTTCCGCGAGCAGCTTGAGGCAGCGGTTGAAGGCGTCCTTGAAGACGGTATTCTGTTTCGCCATGATTTTGCCGGCCGGATAGGGGTTTCTGTCGATCGAACCGGGAATTGCCGGTTCGGCTTGAAAGGTTGCTCTATTCCGTCCGTCTGGCGCTGTCTCGGCTTGATATCCGGAGTTTCATGGTGTTTCCGCCCCTGATTTTGTTTTTGATGCGGTCGTTGCCTTTTTGCTGCGACCCGGTCTGATGCATAATACCCATTGACGGCGAACTGTCTATTGTAGATAAAAGACAAAAATGAATGAGCACGCTCGTTCAGAGAAAAACCGTCAAGGGAGATCCCAAGGGTGACCGCACCTTCCTTTATCGTTTTGTCGCCGGAAGACAATGTGGCAGTTGCGTCGCTCGCCATCGAGCCCGGCGGCGAGTTGCCGGATGGCGTGCGCGCCGCAGCCAGGATTGATCCCGGTCACAAGGTGGCGATCCATCCGGTTCCGGCCGGCGAGCCGGTGGTGAAGTACGGCCAGGCGATCGGCCGCGCGACCGTCGATATCGCGCCTGGCGACCACGTCCATTCGCACAATCTCGCCTTCGACCAGGATCGCCTGTCGATCGGCGCGCCGGTGCCGCCGGAGGCCGCGAGTGCTGCCGACAAGGCGCGCACCTTCATGGGTTATCGCCGCGCCGACGGCCGCGCCGCGACGCGCAATTTCATCGGCATCATCGCCAGCGTCAACTGTTCCACCACGGTCTGTCGCGCCATTGCCGAGGAGGCCAACCGGACCATCCTGCCGCGCTATGACGGCATCGACGGCTTCGTGCCGATAGTCCATGATCAGGGCTGCGGCATGAGCTCGACCGGTGACGGCATGAAGAACCTGCATCGGACGCTCGCCGGCTACACCCGCCATGTGAATTTCGGCGGGGTGCTGATGGTCGGCCTCGGCTGCGAGGTCAACCAGCTGACCCTTTACGGCCAGAGCGGTTCCGGCGCTGGAAAACGCCATTTCAACATTCAGGATGCCGGCGGCTCGCGCCGCGCCGTCGCCCGGGCGATCGGCGTGCTCGAAGAGATCGCCCAGGAAATCGGCACCGCCAAACGCATCCCGATCCCGGTCGGCGAAATCATTGTTGGCCTGCAATGCGGCGGTTCGGACGGGCTTTCGGGCATCACCGCAAACCCGGCGCTCGGGGCGGCGGTCGATATTCTCGCCGGCGCCGGTGGTACGGCGATCCTGTCGGAAACCTCGGAAATCTATGGCGCCGAGCATCTGCTGCGCAGCCGCGCGGTGAACGAGGATGTCGCGCAGAAGCTGGATGGGCTGATCTCCTGGTGGGAAAGCTATGTCGAGATGCATGGCGCTTCGCTCGACAACAATCCGTCGCCCGGCAACAAGCGCGGCGGCCTGACCACCATCCTCGAAAAATCGCTCGGCGCGGTGGCCAAGGGCGGTCGCTCGCCGCTGACCGCGGTCTATCACTATGCCGAGCGGGTCACCGAACACGGCCTCGTCTTCATGGATACGCCCGGCTACGACCCCGTATCGGCAACCGGCCAGGTCGCCGGTGGCGCCAATGTGATCACGTTCACGACCGGCCGCGGCAGCTGTTTCGGCTCCCGCCCCTGTCCCTCCATCAAGCTGACGAGCAACACGGCGCTTTATCGCTCCATGGAGGAGGACATGGATATCGATTGCGGCACCATTGCCACCGGGGATGCGACAATCGCCGGCAAGGGCCGGGAGATTTTCGATCTGATCATCGATACCGCGTCCGGAAGGAAGACCAAGAGCGAGTTGTTCGGCTACGGCGACAATGAATTCGTGCCCTGGCACCTGGGCGCGACACTCTGACGGAAGCAGCCGTCGGAGGGAGGAGAGGGTTGATGCAGACAAGAAGAATCGGTCGGACGGATCTGTCCGTTACCGAATACAGTTTCGGCACGGCGCCGTTGGGCGGGATGTATCGCGCCTGCCCGCGCGAGACGGCGATGGAAACGCTCGCCGCCGCCTGGGATGCAGGCCTGCGGTTTTTCGATACGGCACCCTGGTACGGGTTTGGCCTGGCCGAGAGACGGGTCGGAGATTTCCTGCGGGACAAGCCCAAGGGCAGTTACGTGCTGTCGACGAAAGTCGGCCGGCTGCAGCGCCCGGCCGCGGACGACAAGGTGCCGAGCTACGGTTTCGTCGATCCGCTGCCGTTCGACACCAATTACGATTATTCCTACGACGGGATCATGCGGTCGGTCGATTTCAGCTATGCCCGGCTTGGGCTGAACCGCATCGATATCCTCTTCGTCCACGACATCGGCGTCTATACGCATGGCGCCGAGCGCAACCGCGTCTTTCTGCGCCAGCTGTTCGATGGCGGCCTCAAGGCGCTGGAGGAGTTGAAATCGCGCGGTGCCATTTCTGCCTATGGCCTGGGCGTCAATGAAGTCCCCGTCTGCCTGGATGTGATGCAAGAGGCGGATCTCGACTGCATCCTGCTTGCCGGGCGCTACACACTGCTCGACCGCACTGCCACCGCCGAATTGCTGCCACTGTGCGAAAAAAAGAAAACCTCGCTGGTGGTTGGCGGTGTTTTCAATTCGGGTATTCTGGCGACAGGTCCGGTGGAAGGATCGCATTTCGACTATTTGCCGGCAGACCGGGCGGTTCTGGATAAGGTGGGTGCGCTGGAGAGGATCGCGCAGTCGCAAGGGCTGCCGCTTGCGGCACCCGCCATCCAGTTTCCGCTCCAGAATCCCATGGTTGCCTCCGTCCTGCTCGGAACGGCAAAACCGTCGAGCCTGACGCGCAATATGGAATTGACGGGACGGCGCCTGCAGCCGGCCGACTTTAAGCCTTACGACGCCCATACGCTGGTCGCGCCCGAGCTGGGAACGGAAGCTGTTCGAGTTTAGCCGGGTCACGAAAGGGAAAGCGGAATGCTGAAGGGAATACATCCATTGCTGGGGCCGGATCTGCTTCACGCGATCCGTACGATGGGTCATGGCGACGAGATCGTGGTCGGCGACGCCAATTTTCCGGCAAGCACCATGGGGCCGAAGGTCGTGAGGGCCGATGGGGTCGACGCACTGGGCATCACGGAGGCAATCCTTGCCCATATGCCGCTCGATACCTTCGCCGACGAATCAGCCTGGCGGATGGAAGTCGTCGGCGATCCGGCGGCGGAGCCGGAGGTCTGCGTCGAATTCCAGAAGCTGGTCCACACGCTTGCCGGCGATTTCAAGGTCGTGCCGGTCGAACGCTTCGCCTTCTATGAACGCGCGCGCAAGGCCGCCTATATCGTCGCGACCACGGAGTTTCGGCTTTATGGAAATATCATCCTGAAGAAGGGTGTCGTTCACCCGGAAGAACTCTACCGGGTATAGAGCCTGAAAATACCCAGGCCGACTGCCATATTTGCAATTAAAAACAATGATTTGGCGTTTGGAAAAAATCATTGCGCAAGGATTTGAACCGCCGCTTGCAATTTCGAAAATGCTGAGATAGCTTGCCCGAGTAAAATGTTTTTTATCGATAAAAGATCGATCTGCATGCGTCTTGCGGATCGATCCGAGCAGACTCAACAAGACGCTGTTGGAGGAGAACAACACCATGACCCTTATGAAGCATATCCTGTCGCGCCGCGCCTTCACCAGCCTTGCCGGGGCTGCCGTGTTTGCCACCATGATGCCGATGACCTCGTTCGCCCAGGACGTCACCATTCCGATCATCGTCAAGGATACGACGTCCTTCTACTGGCAGATCGTTCTGGCTGGTGCCCGCGCTGCCGGCAAGGATCTCGGCGTCAACGTGCCGGAACTGGGCGCGCAGTCGGAGTCCGACATCAACGGCCAGATCAGCATTCTTGAAAACGCCGTCGCCGGCGCGCCGGCTGCCGTCGTCATCTCGCCGACGGAATTCAAGGCGCTTGGCAAGCCGATCGACGAAGCCGCGAAGTCCGTTCCGATCATCGGTATCGATTCCGGCGCGGATTCGAAGGCTTTCACCTCGTTCCTGACCACCGACAACACACAGGGCGGCCGTATTGCCGCTGACGGCCTCGCCGCTGCGATCAAGGAAGCGACCGGCAAGGAAGAGGGCGAGATCGCCATCATCACCAGCCTGCCGGGTGTCGGTTCGCTCGACCAGCGCCATAATGGCTTCATGGAACAGATCGCTGCGAAGTATCCAGGCCTCAAGGTCGTCGCCGATAAATATGCCGACGGTCAGGCCACCACCGGCCTCAATATGATGACCGACCTGATCACCGCAAACCCGAACCTCGTCGGCGTTTTTGCCTCCAACCTGATCATGGCGCAGGGCGTCGGACAGGCGATCGCCGAAAACAAGCTCGGCGACAAGATCAAGGTCATCGGCTTCGACAGCGATGAAAAGACGGTCGGCTTCCTCAAGGAAGGCGTGCTCGCCGGCCTCGTCGTCCAGGATCCTTATCGCATGGGCTATGACGGCATCAAAACCGCGCTGGCCGCTTCCAAGAAGGAAAAGGTCGAAGCCAATGTCGATACCGGCGCAAACCTGGTGACCAAAGCCAACATGGCCGACCCGAAGATCGACGCCCTTCTGAACCCGAAGGTCAACTGATCCCAAGACAGGGCGGCAGGACGATAGCCGTCGGGCAACTGTCCTGCCGCCCGCCGCAGATTGCGATATTGACCTGCTTCAGGCTGAAATTTCGACCCGAAGCAGGTTTTCGGGTACAGGAGGAGGAGCCGCCATGACAGGACTATACGACGTCAGCCACCGGCACGAGGAAGGCGCGGTGACGGTTGCCAAGCATCCTGTTCCCAAGGGACAGCCGATCCTGGAACTGCGCGGCCTGCAGAAGAAATACGGCGCCGTTGAAGCCTTGAAACCGGCGAACGTGACGTTCCTGTGCGGCGAAATCCACGCGATCGTCGGCGAAAACGGCGCCGGCAAATCGACGCTGATCAAGCTCTTGACCGGCGTTATCCGGCGAACGTCCGGCGAGGTTTTCTGGTGCGGCGAGCCCGTCCAGCTTTCGAACCCGACGGAGGCGATTGCACGCGGCATCAATGCCGTGCATCAGGAAGTCGTGCTCTGCCCGCATCTGAGCGTCGCCGCCAACATGTTTCTCGGCGACGAGATGAACAAGAACGGGCTGATGCGCAAGCGCGCCATGACTGCTGCTGCGCAGGCCGTGCTCAACGATCTCGGCTTCAACCTTCCGGCCGCGGCCACGCTGTCGAGCCTCACGATCGGCCAGCAGCAGCTCGTCGCCACGGCGCGCGCGGCGATGCGCGGCACGCAGTTCCTCATCTTTGACGAGCCGACCGCCTATCTCACCCGCCAGGAATCGGCGCAGCTGTTCCGGCTCATTCGCCGGCTTCAGGGCGAAGGCGTGACCATCGTCTATATCAGCCACCGCATGGAAGAGGTCTTCGAGCTTGCCGACCGCGTTTCGGTGCTGCGCGACGGCACCCATGTAGGCACCCGCAAGATCGCCGAGACCAACGATGCCGAGCTGATCGCGCTGATGATCAATCGCACGATCGAGCAGATCTACCACAAGGAAACCCTGCCGATCGGCGCCACCATCGTCGAAACGCGCGGTCTTACCGGCCCGGGTTTCGAGGATATCTCGCTCTCGGTGCGGGCCGGCGAAATTGTCGGGCTCTACGGCCTGATCGGCGCCGGACGCAGCGAATTCGCGCTTGGGCTCTATGGCCGCCAGCCGGTCACATCGGGCGAAATCTACTGGCAAGGCAAGAAGGTTGAAATCCGCAACGAACGGCAGGCGATGGATCTCGGCATTGCGCTTGCGCCGGAAAGCCGCCGCGACCAGGGGCTTTGCCTGAACCTGCCGATCGGCCTCAACATTAATCTGCCGGTGTTCGATCGTCTGACGAGCGGTTTCACCATCAATCGCCGACGCGAGATCGACAATGCCGATCGGCAGATCAAGGACCTGAAGATCAAGACGCCGACCCGGCGGGTGCTGGCATCCGCCATGTCCGGCGGCAACCAGCAGAAGATCGTCATCGGCAAGTGGCTGAGCCACGGCGCCAAGCTGTTCATATTCGACGAGCCCACGGTTGGCGTCGATGTCGGCACCAAGGCGGAGATCTACCGCCTGTTTGCCCGGCTGCTGGAACAGGGCGCCGGCATCGTCCTGATCTCGTCCTATCTGCCGGAAGTCTATGAACTGGCCGACCGTCTGCATGTGTTCCGCCAGGGCAAGCTCGTCGCCAGCCATGGCTATCGCGGCGGCTCGCACGAGGACGTGCTGACCCAGGCGATCGGCGTTTGAAATCGTCAAAAGACCAGAAGAAAATATGCGTGGAGGAAAATCATGACCGTTGAAGCGACGACAGAAGCGGCACCAGTGCCGAAAAGGGGCATGAACATCCTGTTCGGCCTCACCCTGCTTGGCCTTCTCTTGTTCCTCTGGCTGGTTCTGGGCTTTGCCACCAACAGCTTCTGGACCCCGAACAATATCAGCAACCTTCTGCGGCAGGGTGCGATGACGGCCATTCTCGCCGTCGGGCAGACCTTCGTCATCATCACCGCCGGCATCGACCTTTCCGTCGGTGCCGTGGTCGGTTTCGCCAGCGTCGCGGTCGCCTGGCTGCTCGCGGCCGGCGTGCCGCTCTGGCTGGCAATGATCATCACGTTGCTGATCGGTGTGCTGATCGGTGCGTTCCATGCTTTCGGCATCGTGCGCATGGGGCTTCCGGCGTTCATCATCACGCTGGCGACCTTGACGTCGCTGCGCGGCATCGGCCTGCTGATCACCAACGGTTCGACGATCTCGATCACCAACGAGGCTTTTACGAATTTCTCGCGAGCCAATTTCCTCGGCGTTCCCAGCCTGTTCTGGATGGTCATTGTCGTCGCCATCCCCGCCTATGTCTTCCTTCACTTGAGCCGTTGGGGCCGCTATCTCTTCGCCGTCGGCTCCAACAGCGAAGCGGCGCGTCTGTCCGGCGTCAACGTCAACCGGACGATCTATCTCGCCTATATCCTCTCCTCCACCTGCGCTGCCTTTGTCGGTCTGCTGCTTGCCTCGCGCATCGGCATCGGCAACGCCACCCAGGCGGAAGGCTGGGAACTGCAGGCGATCGCTTCCTCGGTCATCGGCGGCACCAGCCTGTTCGGCGCGGTCGGCTCGGTGCAGGGACCGCTGCTGGGCGCCTTCATCCTGGCGACCATCAACAACGGTGCCAACCTTCTGAACGTCAACTCGTTCTGGCAGCGCATCATCACCGGCGCGCTGATCATCGTCATCGTCTATTTCGACCAGTTGCGCCGTCGCGGCTCGCGCTGACGGTCCTCCCGCATCCGGTCGGCTCCCCCAGCCGGCCGGATGTCCCTCAAAACCGCACCTGTTGTATAAGCTAAGGAACTGCCTGCCATGAAAGCGGCGATCTGCCCCGAGCCCGGGCGCCTGGAACTCACTGACCGGCCGGTGCCGCCGGCGCCGCCAAGGGGCTGGGCGCGACTTTCGGTCAGCCATGTCGGCATCTGCGGCACCGACTACCACATCTTCGAAGGCAAGCATCCCTATCTCGAATACCCCCGCGTCATGGGCCACGAGATCTCGGCGCGGGTGATCGAATCCGGCGAAGGAGTTTTGCTGGCGCCAGGCACGCCGGTGATCGTCAACCCCTATCTTTCCTGCGGAAACTGTGTCGCCTGCCTCAAGAGCAAGCCGAACTGCTGCACGGCGATCAAGGTGCTGGGCGTTCATACCGACGGCGCCTTCTGCGAGGAAATCCTCGTGCCGGCGGAAAATCTTTATCCGGCTGGCGACCTGTCGCTGGAGGCGGCCGCGACCGTCGAGTTCCTGGCGATCGGTGCCCATGCCGTCCGCCGCTCCCTTGCGCCGGCCGGATCGCGCGCGCTGGTCATCGGCGCCGGACCCATCGGTCTTGGCACGGCGCTGTTTTCGCGTATCGCCGGCCACGAGGTGACGCTTCTTGATGCGAGCGCCGAGCGGCTGGCGATGGCCGCCGATCGGCTTTCCTTTGCGCATGGCATTCTCGCCGGTGATGGCGCGCTGGATGCGGTGCTGGCAGCGACCGGTGGTGATGGCTTCGATGTCGTTTTCGATGCCACCGGTTTCGGCGGATCGATGGAAAAATCCTTTGCCTTCGTTGCCCATGGCGGCTGCCTGGTTTTCGTCAGTGTCGTCAAGGACGATATCTGTTTTTCCGATCCCGAGTTCCACAAGCGCGAAATGATGCTCGTCGGCAGCCGCAATGCGACGCGACAGGATTTCGAGCACGTGGCGGCCTCGATCCGCGCCGGCCATGTGCCGGTCGAAGCGCTGATCACGCATCGCACGACGCTCGAGGACGTGGTGAGTGACCTGCCGCGCTGGGCCCATGAAAAGGCCGGGTTGATCAAGGCTGTGGTGAAGGTGTCACCTTGACGCGCATCGACGCCCACCAGCACTATTGGACGCTAGGCCTCGGCCACAATGACTGGCCGCCGCCGGAGCTTGCGGCGATTCATCGTGATTTCACGCCGGACGATCTGAGGCCGCATCTGGCGGCGGCGGGCATCACCAAAACCGTGCTCGTGCAGGCAGCGCCCAACCTGGCGGAAACCGAATTCCTGCTTTACGTGGCGGGGCGTGAAGAAACTGTCGCCGCCGTCGTTGGCTGGGTTGACGCGTGGTCGCCAACGGCACGTTACGATTTGGAGCGGTTCACGCGACATCCGAAGTTTCGTGGGATTCGCCCGATGCTGCAGGGCAGCGCGGATACGCTTTCCATCCTTCAACCAGAGGCGATCCGCACGCTCGACATGCTGCCGGAGCTTGGCCTGAGTTTCGATGCGCTCATCCAACCGCGCCACTTGCCCGTGATCGCGGCGCTCGCCGACCGCTTGCCCGATCTGCAGATCGTTATCGATCACGGCGCAAAACCCTTCATTGGCGCAGGAATCCTCGATCCCTGGCGCGCGGATATGGCGGCGCTCGCCCGGCGGTCGAATGTCTGCGTCAAGCTTTCCGGACTGGTGACCGAAGCAGGCGGCGGCTGGACGGTGGAGCAGCTAAAACCCTATGCCGGCCATCTGATCGAGGTTTTCGGGCCGCAGCGCGTGATGTTCGGTAGCGACTGGCCGGTCGTCAATCTCGATGCGAGCTACGAAAAATGGTGGATAGCCGCAAACGAACTGGTGCGAGACCTTGATGAAAGCGCGCGGGAAGCCGTCTTCTCCACGAGTGCGGCGCGTTTCTATGGGATCGATGCTTGAGGGCAGGTTCGGACAAGCGACTTTACCTAGCATCAAGCCCTCCATGGCAAGGTCTGTATGGGGCTTGCCCTGCCGGGAGCGAGGCATATTTGTTGCGTCGCACAAGAAAAGTGCTACTGTTTGCCTCGTTTGCGGACACGAAGAACACGAATGCAAGGTTGCGTCCGATTGGGAGCGGCGTTGTCGTCTAGGTAACAAGGAGATCGCTTCCGATGTTTTACCAGCTTTACGAGCTCAATCATGCGATGATGGCTCCGTGGCGCGCCGCGGCTGACGCCATGCGGTTGGCCTATGCCAATCCGCTCAATCCCTTTGCCCATACCTATCTCGGCCGGGCGACAGCCGCTGGCCTCGAGGTTTTCGAGCGAACGACCCGACGCTATGGCAAACCGGAATTCGGTCTGGCCGAAACGATCGTCGATGGCACGTCCGTGGCGGTCAATGAACGCATCGTCTGGCGCCAGCCCTTCTGCAATCTCATCCATTTCCAACGGGCCGTGCCGAAAACCAGGACGAGCGATCCCAGGGTGCTGATCGTCGCGCCGATGTCCGGGCACTATGCGACGCTGCTGCGCGGCACCGTCGAAGCGCTGCTGCCGCAATCGGATGTCTACATCACCGACTGGATCGATGCGCGGGTGGTGCCGCTGACCGAGGGCACCTTCGACCTCGATGACTATATCGACTATGTCATCCAGATGCTGCATTTCCTCGGACCTGATACCCATGTGATCGCCGTCTGTCAGCCGGCGGTTCCCGTGCTTGCCGCGGTGGCGCTGATGGAAGCGAACGACGATCCGCTGTCACCGTCCTCGATGACGCTGATGGGTGGTCCGATCGACACGCGCATCAACCCGACCTCGGTCAACCAGCTCGCCGAGGACAAGCCGATCAAATGGTTCCGCGACAACGTCATCATGCCGGTGCCGTTCCCGCAGCCGGGCTTCATGCGTCCGGTTTATCCCGGCTTCCTGCAGCTGTCCGGCTTCATGTCGATGAATCTCGACCGCCATATGACGGCGACCAAGGAGTTCTTCGAGCACCTGGTCAAGAACGATGGCGACGCCGCCGAAAAGCACCGCGATTTCTACGATGAATACATGGCGGTCATGGACCTGACGGCCGAGTTCTACCTGCAGACGGTCGAGACCGTCTTCATGCGCCATGCCCTTCCGAAGGGAGAAATGATGCATCGCGGGCGCCCCGTCGATACGACGGCGATCCGCAAGGTCGCCCTGCTCACGGTCGAAGGCGAGAACGACGATATTTCCGGCGTCGGCCAGACGAAGGCGGCACAGACGATCTGCACCAACATCCCGGAAAACATGCGCATGCACTACATGCAGCCGGATGTCGGTCACTACGGCGTCTTCAACGGATCGCGCTTCCGCCGCGAGATCGCGCCGCGCATCACCGCGTTCCAGCGCCAGCATGCTCGCAGCGCCAAACCGCCGGTGCCGCGGGTTATCAAGGGCGGAAAGAGCGCCTGATCCCGCGCATATCGATTTCACCGATCGATATCAGAGGCTTGTTGGAATCTGCGAAGGTTTGTCTTGCAGAGCGGCAGGCCTCTTCCCATCTCGTTATAAGCGGGCCCGAAGGAGAGGCCCACTTTTAGCGAGGACGTCTGAACATGAACCAATCTGCATTGATCCGTCCGGACTGGACGCCTGCGACGATTGCCATGATGGTGCTCGGTTTCGTGGTTTTCTGGCCGCTTGGCTTGGCCATGCTTGCCTATATCCTGTTCGGCGAAAGGCTGAAATCCTTCAAGAAGGATGCCAATTCGACCGTCGACGGCGTTTTCTCGTCGTTCAAGCGCGGCAGTGGCCGCGGCTTCTGCGGTCCGCAATTCCGCACCGGCAACGTCGCCTTTGACGATTGGCGCGAAGCAGAACTTGCCCGCCTCGACGAAGAACGCCGCAAGCTCGACGAAATGCGCCAGCAGTTCGATGACTATGTTCGCGAGCTGCGCCGCGCCAAGGACCAGGAAGAATTCGACCGCTTCATGCGCGAACGCAATTCCGGTGGTTCCGGCTCGACACCGGGCTTCCCGGCGCACTGATCGCTACGGTCCGCCTGACGACAAACCGGTATCCACCTCGGATGCCGGTTTTTCTTTTGATATGTCGTCCGCGTTTCTTGCGGATCATGCGCCCATCAAACGAATCGGCTATCAATCCCTTATGTTCTCCCTGCTTCGAAAGTCGCGCCAGCCCAAGTCTCCGCCGCCGCCCGTGCAGCGGACGATAGACGTTGCTGGCAAGGCGATGCCGCTGACCATCCGGCAGAACGCGCGGGCCACGCGGATGACGCTGCGGATCGAGCCCGGCGGCCGTGCCTTGAAGATGACGATCCCGGCCGGGCTGCCGGAGCGCGAGATCAACGCCTTTCTCAGTCGCCACCAAGGCTGGCTGATGACCAAGCTCGCGCGGTTTTCCGGCGAAAGCGTTCTGGAAGAGGGCGGCACCATCCTGCTGCGCGGCGTCGCCCACCGGATCGAGCGCACCGGCAAACTGCGGGGTCTGACCGAAGCCGTGATCATCGATGACGAGCCTGTGCTTCGCGTGAGCGGCGCCGCGGAACACCTGCGCCGTCGGATCGCGGATTTCCTGAAGAAGGAAGCGCGCAAGGACCTCGAGCACCTGGTTGCGATCTACGCCCGCTTGGTCGGCCGCAAGGTAAAGTCGCTGAGCTTCAAGGATACGCGCAGCCGCTGGGGCTCCTGCGCCGCCGATGGGAGCTTGAGTTTCTCCTGGCGCATCGTCATGGCGCCGCCGAAGGTGATCGACTATTTGGCGGCACACGAGGTGGCGCATCTGCGCGAAATGAACCATGGGCCGGACTTCTGGGATCTTTGCGAAGAGCTTTGCCCGGCCATGGAGGATGCCAAGCGCTGGTTGAAGCGCAACGGCACGATGCTGCACGCGATCGATTTCGACTGACAGGCTCAGCGCCGATACTGGTTCCCCAGCGCTTCCCTGATCTTCTCGTCCGTCTTGTATTGGCTGAGCGCATAGACCGACCAGATCGCAACCGGTATCCAGCCGATCAGCGTGATCTGCAGGATCAGGCAGACAATCCAACGATCGGTCGGCCGATGGTGAAGAACTGAAGCCAGGGGAGGATAAGTGCAAGCAGAAGGCGCATGGGGTTCTCCATTCGTTTGAATGGCGATATGGGTCCTCGAGCCAGCATTCGCAATGGTTGAAGCATCATCGGCAACACAGTTCGATGTGTTTTAAGCTCGACTCGCGCGGCATTTCATGTCACGTCGCTGTGCATGAAAACGGAAGTGAAAATTTGCGGGCTGAAGACTGCCGAGGCCGTGGATCGGGCCGTGGCGCTCGGTGCGAGCCATACGGGTTTCATCTTCTTTCCGAAGAGCCCGCGCAACATCGAGCCCGATGATGCCGGCCGCTTGGCCGCTCGCATTCGCGGCAAGGCGAAGATCGTCGCGGTGACGGTCGATGCTGACAGCGACCTGCTTGACGAGATCGTCTCGGCGTTGTCGCCGGATATGCTGCAGCTTCACGGCAACGAAAGCCCCGAGCGTGTCCTGACGGTCAAGGCCGTCTATGGACTGCCGGTCATGAAGGCACTTTCCATTCGCGACGCCGACGATCTGAAGCGGATCGACCCCTATATCGGCATTGCCGACCGGTTCCTGCTCGATGCCAAGCCGCCGGAAGGCTCGGAACTGCCGGGCGGCAATGGCGTGTCTTTCGACTGGCGGCTGCTCGATGCGCTTGACGAGGGCGTCGATTACATGCTTTCCGGTGGATTGAATGCGGGCAATATCGGTGAAGCCCTGGCGCTTACGGGTGCAAAGGCGATCGATACCTCGTCGGGCGTCGAAAGCGCGCCGGGCGTCAAGGATCTGAAGCGCATGGAAGAGTTTTTCGATGCCGTTCTCAGCGCAGAGACGGCCATCGCCAGAAATGTAGCATTGGCAGGGAGAAGCGCGTGAACGAGACGCCAAAACTGAATTCGTTTCGATCGGGTCCCGACGAGGATGGCCGCTTCGGCATTTTCGGTGGCCGCTTCGTTGCCGAAACCCTGATGCCGCTGATCCTCGACCTGCAGGACGAGTGGAACAAGGCCAAGACAGATCCGGAATTCCAGGCGGAACTGAAGCATCTCGGCGCCCACTATATCGGCCGGCCGAGCCCGCTCTATTTCGCCGAGCGGCTGACCGAGCATCTCGGCGGCGCCAAGATCTATTTCAAGCGCGAGGAGCTGAACCACACCGGCTCGCACAAGATCAACAATTGCATCGGCCAGATCCTGCTTGCCAAGCGCATGGGCAAGACCCGCATCATCGCCGAAACCGGTGCCGGACAGCATGGCGTCGCCTCGGCAACGGTTGCTGCGCGCTTCGGCCTTCCCTGCGTCGTCTACATGGGCGCGACCGATGTCGAGCGCCAGGCGCCGAACGTGTTCCGTATGAAGCTGCTCGGTGCCGAGGTGAAGCCGGTGACCGCTGGCTCGGGCACGCTGAAGGACGCGATGAACGAAGCGTTGCGCGACTGGGTCACCAATGTCGACAGCACCTACTATCTGATCGGCACGGCCGCCGGCCCGCATCCCTATCCGGAACTCGTCCGCGACTTCCAGTCGGTCATCGGCACCGAAGCGCGCGAACAGATGCTCGAGGCCGAAGGCCGGCTGCCCGATCTGGTCATCGCGGCCGTTGGCGGCGGATCGAACGCGATCGGCATTTTCCATCCGTTCCTCGACGATGAATCGGTGAGGATCGTTGGCGTCGAAGCAGGCGGCAAAGGCCTGGAAGGCGACGAGCATTGCGCCTCGATCACCGCGGGTTCGCCGGGCGTGCTGCATGGCAATCGCACCTATCTGCTGCAGGACGGCGACGGGCAGATCAAGGAAGGTCATTCCATTTCGGCCGGTCTCGACTATCCGGGCATCGGTCCGGAGCATTCCTGGCTCGCCGATATCGGCCGCGCCGAATATGTGCCGATCATGGACCATGAGGCACTTGAGGCATTCCAGCTGTTGACCCGCCTCGAGGGCATCATTCCGGCGCTGGAGCCGAGCCACGCCATCGCTGAAGTGATCAAGCGCGCCCCGAAAATGGGCAAGGACGAAATCATCCTGATGAACCTCTCCGGTCGCGGCGACAAGGACATCTTCACCGTCGGCAAGATTCTGGGTATGGGGCTGTAAGAGCATGACCGCACGCATGGACAAACGATTTGCCGATCTTGCTGCCGAAGGCCGCCCGGCGCTCGTCACCTATTTCATGGGTGGAGACCCGGATTTCGAGACGTCGCTGGCGATCATGAAGGCGCTGCCGTCTGCCGGTGCCGACATCATCGAACTCGGCATGCCCTTTTCCGACCCGATGGCCGATGGCCCGGCGATCCAACTCGCTGGTCAGCGGGCCTTGAAGGGTGGACAGACGCTGGCAAAGACGCTGGAAATCGCCCGCCGTTTCCGCGCAGACGACCAGCATACGCCCATCGTCATGATGGGCTATTACAATCCGATCTATATCTACGGCGTCGAGCGCTTCCTCGACGATGCGCTGGACGCAGGCATTGACGGCCTGATCGTCGTCGATCTGCCGCCGGAAATGGATGATGAACTCTGCATCCCCGCGCTGAAGAAGGATATCAACTTCATCCGGCTGGCGACCCCGACCACGGACGACAAGCGGTTGCCCAAGGTTCTCGAAAACACCTCCGGTTTCGTCTATTATGTCTCGATGAACGGCATTACCGGGTCGGCCCTGCCGGACCCGTCCGTTGTCGGCGGCGCCGTGCAGCGGATCAAGGGCCACACGCAACTGCCGGTCTGCGTTGGTTTCGGCGTCAAGACAGCCGAACATGCGCGCGCGATCGGCGCCTCGGCCGACGGTGTGGTCGTCGGCACCGCCATCGTCAATCAGGTGGCATCCAGCCTGACCGAAGACGGAAAATCGACAGGGGCGACGGTGCCGGGCGTGGAAGCCCTGGTGCGCGGCCTTTCCGCCGGCGTTCGCTCCGCACGACTTGTCGCGGCCGAATAATTGCCCACATTATGGGGCAGGACCGGTTTTAAATATTCAGGAGTTTGGATTTGAACTGGATCACGAATTACGTTCGACCGAAGATCAACTCGATGCTCGGCCGCCGGGAAGTTCCGGAAAATCTCTGGATCAAGTGCCCGGAAACCGGCGAGATGGTGTTTCACCGCGATCTCGAGGAGAACAAATGGGTCATTCCCGCTTCCGGCTTCCATATGAAGATGCCGGCCAAGGCGCGGTTGAAGGACCTGTTCGACGACGGCGTCTATGAGGCCTTGGCGCAGCCCAAGGTGGCGCAGGACCCGCTGAAGTTCCGTGATTCCAAGAAGTATGTCGACCGCCTGCGCGACAGCCGCGTGAAGACGGACCTCGAAGACACGATCGTGGCCGGTCTCGGCCGCGTCCAGGGCGTCAAGCTGGTCGGTGTCGTGCATGAATTCAACTTCATGGGCGGTTCGCTCGGCATGGCAGCCGGCGAAGCGATCATCAAGGCCTTCGAAAAGGCGATTTCAGAAAAATGCCCGCTGGTGATCTTCCCGGCATCGGGCGGCGCGCGCATGCAGGAAGGCATCCTGTCGCTGATGCAGCTGCCGCGGACCACCGTGGCCGTGCAGATGCTGAAAGAGGCCGGGCTTCCCTATATTGTCGTTCTGACCAATCCGACCACCGGCGGCGTCACGGCCTCCTATGCGATGCTTGGCGACCTGCACCTGGCAGAACCGGGCGCCGAAATCTGCTTTGCCGGCAAGCGCGTGATCGAACAGACTATTCGCGAGAAGCTGCCCGAGGGCTTCCAGACGTCGGAATATCTGATGGAGCACGGCATGGTCGACATGGTGGTCAAGCGCCACGATATCCCGACAACGCTCGCCCGCGTCCTGAAAATCCTGATGAAGAAGCCGATGGATGCTGCCAAGTTGAATGGCAGCACGCCTCTGGCCGCCCTGCCGATTGCGGCTGCGGCCAGCGTTTAAGGACTCCCCTGCGTTCACTGCGCAGGCGGATGTTGAGACTTTGAGTTTGTAGCGTTCTCGGCTCGCTCGATGGCGTGCAGCGCTCTAACGGCGGTTTGCAGGAGCGGTGATGACGACAGCGCATGTCAGCGAGGCGGGGCAGGAGATCGACAAGCTTCTGGCCCTTCATCCCAAGGGCTTCGATCTGTCGCTCGACCGGATCACGCGGCTGCTCGAGGTGCTCGGCAATCCGCAGGACCGGCTGCCGCCGGTCATCCATGTGGCCGGCACCAACGGCAAGGGGTCGGTGACGGCCTTTTCGCGGGCCATTCTCGAGGCCGCCGGTTTGAGCGTCCACGTCCATACCTCGCCCCACCTCGTCAACTGGCACGAACGCTATCGCATCGGCAAAAAGGGCGGGCGCGGCGCGCTGGTGAGCGATGCCGTGCTGGCAGATGCGGTCCGCCGCGTGGCGGCAGCGAATGGCGGGCAGAAGATCACCGTTTTCGAGATCCTGACGGCCGTCACCTTCCTGCTTTTTGCCGAACACCCCGCGGATGTGGCGATCATCGAGGTCGGCCTCGGCGGCCGCTTCGATGCGACCAACGTCATCAAGGCGCCGGCCGTTTCCGTCATCATGCCGATCTCGCTCGACCATCAGGCCTATCTCGGTGACCGGGTCGAGCTGATCGCCGCGGAGAAGGCCGGCATCATGAAACGCGGTTGCCCGGTGGTGATCGGGCATCAGGAGGAAGACGCCGCGCGCGATGTCCTCGTAGCGACGGCCGAGCGCCTCAAATGCCCGGTTTCCGTCTATGGCCAGGATTTCATGGCGCATGAGGAATACGGCCGCCTGATCTACCAGGACGAGGTCGGGCTCGCGGACCTGCCGCTGCCGCGCCTGCCGGGCCGCCATCAGCATGCCAATGCCGCCGCCGCAATCCGCGCCTGCCGGTCCGCCGGGTTTGATCTGACGGAAGGCGCGATCGAAACCGGACTGACGACTGTCGAATGGCCGGGCCGGCTCCAGCGCCTGACGGAAGGCAAGCTTGTTTCGCTTGCGCCGAAGCGCGCGGAGATCTGGGTCGATGGTGGACACAATCCCGGCGCGGGACAGGTCATTGCCGAAACCATGGCCAATCTCGAGGAGCGCGACCCGCGTCCGCTGTTCCTGATCATCGGTATGATCAACACGAAGGATCCGGTCGGTTATTTCAAGGCGTTCCGGGGGTTGGCCGAACAGGTTTTCACTGTGCCGATTCGCGGCTCGGATGCCGGGATCGATGCGGTGGCGCTGGCTGGCGACGCCGGCGAGGCCGGTTTCGAGGCGACACCGCTCGAGACGGTGGCGCAGGCCTTGGCGACCATCAGTGAGCTGTTTTCCGGCGATCCGGCATCTCCGCGCATCCTGATCGGCGGTTCACTCTATCTGGTCGGCGACGTCCTTGCCGACAACGGCACGCCGCCGCGGTGATTTCCGATGGCCGCGAGGTCTATTCGGCTGGGAAGAAGGCAAGCGAATGAACACCAATCCTGCATTGCCGATGGGCTATTCACCGGTCCCGCCGGGCAAGATCGCCAACGCGGTCACGTTCCTGGAGATGCGCGAGCCGCCGGAAAAGATCACGGCCACCGACACGCCCCTGACGCTGGTGCGCGTCACCTCCTCGGATCTGAAACACTATCGACGGCTGTTTCGGCTGATCGGCGAGGACTGGATGTGGGTGTCTCGTCTTGAGATGGACGATGATGCGGTGCGGGCAATCCTCTCCGATCCCGCCGTCGAGGTGTATGCACTGCAGGACGGGGACCGACAGATCGGCCTGCTGGAGCTCGACTTTCGCGTGCCGGGCGAATGCGAGCTTGTCTTTTTCGGCCTGGCCAGGGACGCGATTGGCAAGGGTGTCGGCCGCTTTCTCATGAACGAGGCGATCGCCAAGGCTTGGGCGCCACCGATTGATCGTTTCTGGCTGCATACGTGCCACTTCGATCACCCCGCCGCCCTCGCATTTTACCAGCGATCGGGGTTTACGCCCTATGCCCTGATGGTCGAGGTCCATGACGATCCGCGCCTGACGGGTCTGCTGCCAAAGACGGCAGCACCCCATGTGCCGCTGTTGGACATGCCGCGCCACGACGGTGCGACGGGGTAGAACGCCTCAGCGGCACCCGTCGCACAGCCCGCAAAAAAAAAGCCCGGTTTCCCGGGCTTTTCAAGTGCATTCCAGAATCAGGACTTAAGCGGCTGCGTTGGAAATCCAGGACGACAGCGCGGTCTTCGGAGCGGCGCCGACCTTGATGTCGGAGACTTCGCCGGCCTTGAACATGGCGAGCGTCGGAATGGAGCGCACGCCGTACTGGGCGGCGATTTCCGGGTTCTCGTCGATGTTGACCTTGGCGACTTTCACCTTGCCGGCGAGTTCAACGGAGAGTTCTTCGAGGCTCGGAGCGATCATCTTGCAGGGGCCGCACCATTCGGCCCAGAAATCCACGATGACCGGCTCGGCGGCATTCAGCACTTCATCCTGAAAATTGGAGGTATCGACTTTTACGGTAGCCATAGGCTGCTCCTTGTTTCGAAATCGGCGTTCTTCGAACGGTTGGTCAAGATGTGATAGCGGAACGCATCTTTTTCAATATTCGGTATCTCACTTCTTCGAGAGCTCCACAAGGCTCCTGTCCAGCATCTCCTCCGGCAAAGTCAGTACCGCCGGGCCTTCCGTATAGATCAGCGCGCATTGGAAGAGGTGATCGGGATAGAGCGGTGCGAGAAGGGCGCGATAGATCGCCAGCTGCGCCTTGTACACGAAGGGTACGTCTTCCGGCGAGGCGGGAACCTTCCGGTTGGTCTTGAAATCGGCAAGAATGACCGTCCTGCCGGAGACTGCGAGCCGATCGATGCGGCCGGAAACGGCGAAATCGCGCGTCCCGAGCTTCAACGTCCCCATCACCGACACTTCGGCGCGGCTCGTGTCGGAAAACAGTGCGGCGAGTTCCGGATGTTCGATCACGCTCAGGACCGAAGCCGTCAGCGCCTGCCGCTCGCTTGCGGACCAGCGGGGCACGGAGCGAGCCAGATAGCGCTCGGCGGCGGCCAGCCGTTCCGCGGGCGCGATCGACGGCAACACCTGCAGGAACCGGTGCAGGATCGCGCCACGCAGCAGCGAGCGATTGGGGCCAACTTTTTGCGAGAACAGCGCCGAACCGACAATTGTACCGGAATCGTCCTCGTCAATAACGGCGCCCGCACCGGAAGGGCTCAAGGGGCGTGGCAGGTGGCGTTGCGGGGGCAAGGGCTGCAGAAGGGTGGCAGGCAAACGCGCCGGGCGGGCGTCTGCGGCTTCCTTGCCGGCATCCTGCGTCTTCAGGTCGCGCGTGACGGAGGACGTTTGCCACGAATAGCCCGTCCATTCCTGATTGCCTGCGGCGAAGGTCCGGGGTGTGCTGCGACCGAGTTCGTCGCCGGCCAGGCTGGTCGTGACCATGGCATGCCAGCTTTCGGGATTGGCCCGTTTGCCCTGATAGCCGCAGACGATCAGCCGGTCGGCGGCTCGCGTCATGCCGACATAAAGAAGCCGGCGATATTCCTCTTCGGCCGCAATCTTCAGCCGAGCGGTATCCGCGTCGATCAAGGTGTTGGACGCAGCACCCGGGGGCCGCCAGACGGGGAGCGGATTGTCAGTCTTGTGATCGTCCGGCTGGATCAGCCGAAGGCCGGAGACATGCTGCGAATTGAAGGCCTTGCCGCCGCCATCGACCAGGAACACCACCGGCGCCTCCAGCCCCTTGGCGGCATGCACGGTCATGATGCGCACTTCGTTGCGTTCCTTGTCCTGCTCGCGCTTGACCGTCGGCGCTTCCATCTCGAGACCCGAAATGAAGGCCTGCAGGCCCGGCAGCCCGTTTTTCTCGTGATCGAGCGCAAAGGTCAGGAATTCGTCGAGGATATCGCTGACCTCGGTTCCGAGCCGGCCGAGGAACGCGGCGCGGCCGCCGTCATGGCCGAGGATACGGGCGTAGAAATCATGGACAGGCAGGGTGCGCGACAATGCCCTGTACCGCTGCAGCTTTTGCAGAGGCGCATTGTAGCGGCTCGCCTCGTCGTCACCGCATTCCTGCAGCCGTTGCCAGATGCTGACCGAGAGGGGGCGGTCGACCGCCAGATCCCGGATGTCGTCTTCACTCAGATTGAACAACGGGCTCTTGAGCACGGCGGCGAGCGAAAGGTCGTCCTGCGGCAGGAGCACGAAGCGTCCGAGAGCCATCAGGTCCTGCACGGCGATATGGTTGGTGAGAACCAGCCGGTCGGCCCCGGCAACCGGGATGTTGCGGCGCGTCTTCAAGGCCCGGGTGAGCGCGTTGACGAAGGCATCGCGCTTGCGCACGAGGACGATGACGTCGCCCGGCTGCATCGGCCGCTTGACGCCCTTTTCGATCACCGTTTCCTTGCCGATCCAGTCGGCAAGCACGGCGGCGATGCGTTGGGCAAGAATATTAGCCGGCGCATCCTCGGGCGTCGCATCAAAGGCTGCGGTCCAGTCGTCCTCTTGAATGCTGTCGGCCGGTGCGATCGCATCCCAGACCTCGACCAGACCGGGATGACCGATGCGGTTGGACGCATGCACGACTGCATCGCGCCGGGCGCTGAGGCCCCGTGCGTGCAGCGGATTTTCAAACACCGTATCGACGGCAGACAGGACATCCTCGGTCGAGCGGAAGGAGAGCTGCAGCCGGATCGGGCTGAAGGCCCGGCCACTGTCACGGACGCGCTTCTCCGTCTCGATGCTCTCGTCGGAGAAGCGCTCCGGTCGGGCGCCCTGGAAGGAGTAGATCGATTGCTTCTCGTCGCCGACGGCAAACATCGTGCGATTGTCGCTGCGGGCTGTTTCGCCGGAGAAGAAATCCTTCGCCAGCGACTGGATGATGATCCACTGCACGGGGCTCGTATCCTGCGCCTCATCGACGAGAATGTGGTCGATGCCCTGATCGAGCTTGTAGTGGACCCACGCGCTGACATCGCCGCGCGACAGCAGCGCCGCCGTGCGGTTGATCAGGTCGTCGAAATCGAGCTGGCTGCGGCTTTTCTTGATGTCCTCGTAGTCGGCGTTCAACCGGTCTGCGAGCGTGAGAGCTGCATTCGTCGCCTCGAACATTTCAAGGAGACTAAGGCGGTCCATGGACGCGGTGATGTGTTCGCGCGCGGCAAGGACCAGCGGTTCAAGATCGGGCGCCTTGTCGCGGATCGGCTTCGACAGGAAGGCCGGTTCCGCCCTCAACTTGCCCCCCTGGGTATAGAAAAGGTCCCTGAGTGCGTTGAAGCGCTGCAGCGGATCCGCGAGTTTTGCGACGGCACGCAGGCCCTCGGCGAACTCCGCAACCTTCGCCCCGCCGGCCGAAAGCGCGATGCCGACGTAGCGCTCAAGCGCTGCGCCGTTCAGACCCTTCAACGGCCAGAATCCGGCTATCGCTGTTTCCGATGTTTCGTCCGGCGCGAGATCGAGCGCTGCTCGCAGCGCCGGGTCGATGCCACCCTTGAGATTGGCATCCTCCAGAAATGCCTGGATCGCCGTGCGGTTGGCGACAATCGCCGACAGCAGCTTTTCAAGCCCGGTATCGTCGGCAAGGTCGAGAACCGTTGCAAAAGCTTCCGTCAGCTCGCGGTCGTCCTCGGTTGCGGTAGCGGTCAGAAGCGCGCGACGGGCATCGGCGAGCAGCGTCGCCGAAGCGCGGTCGTCCAGTACCGAGAAATGGCCGGCGACATTGGCTTCCAGCGGAAACTGGTGCAGCAGCGCCTCGCAGAAGGCGTGGATCGTCTGGATCTTCAGCCCGCCCGGCGTCTCCAGCGCCCGGGCAAACAGGCGCCGCGCTTCCTGGCGCTTCAGCAGATCGGGCTTTTCGCCCTCGATTGCTGTAATGCGATCATCCAGCGCTTCGTCGTCGAGCGTCACCCACTCGGCCAACCGCTCGAAGACGCGGTTGGACATTTCCGACGCGGCAGCCTTCGTGTAGGTCAGGCAGAGAATGGCAGACGGGCGGCAGCCGGACAACAGAAGCCGGATAACGCGCTGCGTCAGCACATGCGTCTTGCCCGAGCCGGCATTGGCCGCCACCCAGGCGGAGCGGCCTGGATCGGAGGCGAGCGCCTGCTTGGCCGATGTCCAGTCGAGCCAGCCCTGAGGCGAGGGTTCGAGAGGACCGAAATGGTCATCCCTCATTGCCATCCTCCTCGCCTTCCGCCGTCGCCCATTCGGCGACACGGGCAAGATGATCATACTCGCCGCCGTAGTCGCGCTCTTTCTGCACGATCACGCGGGAGGCAAAGCCGTACTTGCCGTTCATCAGGGCGGTGAGGAGCCCCGTCAGTTCCTTCAGCGATTCGTCGGCCAGCTGGTCTGCCGACTTGGTTTCGACATTGGCGCGCGCCTTGGCGTGTTCGTTGTTGACCTCCTCAGGTTTAAATCGTTCGCCGGGTTTCAGGCGGACATAGACGAGCGATTGCGGATGCCGCAATCCCGCGTGCTTGAAGGCGCCGGCCTTCAGCGCGGCGGCCTCCAGCGCCAGCTGCGGATCGAGCAGCGCCCGCGCCTCGTTGACCGATGGGCTGGAACCGGTCTTGTAGTCGATCAGCACGGCGCTGCCATCGCCGAGGATGTCGATGCGATCGGCGATACCAGTCAATTTGATGTCGTGGACGCCGATTTCCATCGAGGCATAGAGTTCGGTGTAGGACTTGCGAATATCGCCATGCCGGGCGATTTCCCAATCGATGAACGCCTTGCCGACCGCGGCAAAGCGCGGCCGCCAGACGATATCGATATGCGCGGGCAGGGCCTGTTCGTCGAAGGCTTCGTTGATCAGCCGGCTCATTTCCTGCGCCGCTTCGGGCGAGGCGGGATCGAGATTGGCGCGGACGAAACGCTCGACGATCTTGTGATAGAGCGTGCCGCGCTCGGCCGCACCCGGGTCGCGGTTGAAGGGATCGATCGGCTGCAGCCGCAGGATTCGTTTGGCATAGATCGCGTAGGGATCGCGCCTGAGGCGGGTAACTTCGCTGAAGGAATAGCTGCGGGGCTGCTGTTCCGGCGCAGGCCTCGGCTCCGGGCGGCTCGCCAGCGGTTGCGTAACGCCCTGGTCGAGCAGGCCCGCCCAATGATGATAATCCTTGCCATTTTCGCGCAGTTTTGCTGCAAAATCATGACCGCCGACGGCGAGAAGCCGCTGCAGCCAGCGGGAGGCGACGGTCGGCGTGGCACCCTTGCGCATCGCCCGCGTCAGGATCAGCTTGCGGGTGCCGCAGGCCATCTGGAAATCATGGGCGAGCTGGCCGATGCGCCGCTCCGGCGGCTCCAGGCCGATGGATGTTTTCATGGTGCGCGACAGGAAGGGATCGTTGGACGTCTGTCCGGGCCACGTGCCCTCGTTCATGCCGCCGAGAATGACGAGATCGACGCTTTGCAGGCGCGATTCCAGGGCGCCGAAAATGAAAACGCGGGGATGGCGCATGGAACGTGGCTTGATCGCCTCGCTCGCTGAAAGCGCCTCCATGATGTCGCTCCATTGTGGCCCGTCGGCCGTCAGCTGACCGTCGGTGTCGATGATGGCGCGCAGAAGCGTCGCCAGGGCTTCGCCGGCTTCACCCGACCACAGGCCGGCAAGGCTGCCGTGTTCGTCGACGGCGACGGCTTCCAGCGCCACGCCGGTCTTTTCCGCCCAGTCGGCAAGCGTGAGGGCCGCCGTCAGGCCGCGCCCGCTTCTGTGGTGGCGAACCAGCGTGCCAGCCAGAGGTTCCGTCGCGGCGGCGATGCGCCTGGCAAGGTCGCGCGCCTGCACGATCGCTGTGTCGTCGATCCGGCCGCGCCATTCCGGCAGATGTTTTTTGCCGGTCTCGTGCTGCAGCGCCTCATCGAGAAGAACCTCAAGTTCGGAAATATCGGCGCTGCCGGTGCCGCCGCGCAGCGCCATCAGTTCCAGCACTTCTGCCGCTGCATTCATGACCTCTGCCGGCAGGCCGAAGTGCGCCAGCGGATGCTTCAGCAGCGCTGTGATCGAGACCGGATCGCCTGGCCGCAGCGCGGCTTCGAGAAGCAGCCGCGTCAGGCTGCCGGGGCCGGTGGCCGAAAGCGCCGTACCGGCCGAATCGTCGGCCTCGATGCCAAAACGCAGCAATTCTGCCGCCACGCGGCGGGCAAGGTTGCGATCGGGTGTGATCAGCGCGGCCTGGCTTTCCTCGCTGCCGTGCAGGGCGAGCCGAAGGGCGACGGCGATCGCGGTCGCCTCCTCGCGCTCATTGGCGGTTTCGATCAGCGCTGCATCCGCAAAGGCCGCCGTCAGCCGCTCCCGATCGACGGCGGCACGCAAGGCTGTCCAGCCGCTCGTCGCCTGTACCGGCAGGAGCGCGTGGGACATCATCTCCGCGCGATAATCGAGATCTGCATCCGCCGTGCCAAGCGGCTGGACGTCGCTGCGGTTGATGTCCATGCGCTTCAGCAGGCGGAAGAATCCGTATTGCGGATGGCTGCGGCTTGCCGGATCACCGGTGAGTTTCGCCATTTCCGGCGCGATCGTTGCCCATTCCACATCGCCCATCGTCTGGTCGAGACCGGGCAGCACGATGGTGCCGTTCGGCAGCTTCTGCGCCGCCGCGATCAGCTTCGCCGTCGCCGGAATGGAGCCGGTGGATCCGGCAATGATGATCGGGCCGGTAACCTTGCCGGCGGCGATGCGCTGCGTCTCGGCTTCGAGGATGGCGTTGCGGTGCCGGGCGGGCGAAGATTGTTTGAGTTCCTCCAACCGCGCCGGCCAGTAGGTGCGGGCGATCCTGAGGAATTCGAGGGTCAGTTGCCACCACAGCGCATGATCGTTCGCGTCAAGATTGTCGAGCGCGTCCCAATCCAGCTCTTCCGTTTCCATCGCGTCGATGATCTCGGCGAGGTCGCGGGCGAGCCAGATCGCGTCGGCGGGGCTGGCGGGTGCGATCAGCGGGCTTTCCGCGTGCACGTCGACCACGGCCTTCGGCAGCTGGTTGCGCCAGGCGAGAACGAGGCGGCCAAGCTCGATCAGCCGGGCGGTGTTGGGCAGAGGCGGGGCGAGATCAAGGATTGCGGGGATTTCCGCATCGAAGAACCCGCTGTCGTCGTCGGTCTCGCCCAGCGCCCGGATCATCGGCTGGATCGCCGAGCGGCCGCCGAGGCAATCGACCAGTTCCGAGCGCAAGACACGCGCCGAGCGGCGGGTCGGCACGAAGATCGTGATGCCGGCAAGGGCGAGCGGATCGGCTTCCGCATAGCGGAAACCGGGCACCAGTTCACCCGAACACAGTTTTTCGACCAGCGTCTTCAGGAAGGGAAGACCCGGTGGAATGGTGAAGACGTTGGAAACGGTTTCCACCACGCCCTCAAGCTCCCGTCTGGAAGTGGCGGATCGCCTCCTCTGCCTCGCCGATCGCTTCCGGCGTTCCAACAGTCAGCCAATGACCTTCCAGCACGATGCCGAACAGCCTGTCTCTCTCGATCGCCTTGTCGAAATAGATGTTGAGGTTGAAGGCGTCCTGCGGAGCGTCGGCGAAAAGCCGGCTGTGCAGGGCGATCGCGCCCGCATAGACGACCGGGTTTTCCATGCCGTCCCTGTAGCGGCAAAGGCGGCCCTGCGGATCGAGCGAGAAATCCAGCTTGCCGTTATGCCCGGTCGTGTCTTCGTTGCGCACGCACAGCAGCGCCATGTCCATGGTTTCCGCGTCGAAGAACGATGCGAGCCGTTCGAGATTGGAAGGCACGCCCGGCTTTTCGCCGACCCAGAAGAGATCGGCATTCATGACGAGGACCGGGCCGTCGGGAAGCAGCTTCAAGCCCTTGGCAAGGCCGCCGCCGGAATTCATCAGCGATGCCCGCTCGTCGGAAATGACGATCCTGGGCCGGCGTCTGTCTTTCAGATGCGCTTCCATCTGATCGGCGAAATGATGGACGTTGACGGCAGCCGTCTCCACCCCCGCGCCTTCGATCGCATCGAGCACATAGTCGATCATCGGTTTTCCCGCGATGCGCACGAGCGGTTTGGGAATCGTATTGGTGATGGGGCGCAGCCGGGTGCCAAGCCCCGCGGCAAGCACCATGGCGTTCTTGATGGGCATAGGCAGCACTTGATCCACTGAATTCCTGACCGGTGATTCGGGTTTCAAAGTGTTATAGCGACCTTTGCGCGTCAAGTTTGACGCGCTTTAAAGGATTCCTGCCTTTATGCACCATTCGCGCAAGGGCGCGAGCGCTTGATGTTTAAGCGCCACCTGAAGATAGGAAAATGTCCGCGGCATGTGCTTCATGTAGAAGGGCTTGCCGTCGCGCTGCATCAGCCGGACCCAGATGCCGACAAGCTTGCAGTTGCGCTGCGCCGACATGAGATGCCAGTCGCGGCGGAACGTCGCCTCGTCGAAATCGCCAAGGGCATGACGTTGCGAGCAATAGAGCGAGAGCATCCGCTCGCAAAGGTCTGGGGCGATCGTCACCCGAGCGTCCTGCGTGATCGAGGCCACGTCATAGGCCGTGGGGCCGATCATCGCGTCCTGGAAATCGATGATGCCGACGCGGTCGAAGCCGGCGCGCTTATCGCGCCAGATGATGTTCGGCGAATGAAAGTCCCGCAGCAGCAGCTTCTTTTCCGAGGTGGCGAGAAGATCGATCAGCGAATCCCAGATTGCGAAATAGTCTGCACGCTCGGCGTCGGAGGCCTTTTCGCCGCGCTTCCACGGGAGATACCAGTCGATCAGCAGGCTGGTTTCGATCGTCATTGCCGCCCGATCGAAATCGGGGATGTGGTGCGTGATGGTCTCGGACAGCGGTATGTCGCGGGTCACCGGTTGCGCATGCAGATGCGCAAGCATTTGCACGCTCTCGAGATAACGTTCAGCGATCGGCTCTCCATCCGTATCGAGGATGCCCTCGCTGCCGAGATTTTCGATCAGGAGAATGCCGGCGTCGAGATCGCGTTCGTAAACCGCGGGCGCGCAAAATCCCTTGTCCCGAATGTCGCGGCCAATCGCGACGAAGGGGACGACATCTTCGGCGAGATGGGCGAGCTGCTGGTAGTATTTGCCATCCTGCAGGATCGGGCCGGGCTTGTGGCGGGCCGAATCCATCAGGATCGTCGCCGGCTGGCCTTCGACCAGGATTCGTTCATAAGCGCGTGCCGACGCATCACCGCTGAGATGCCGGCGTTTTGCATGGCCGTATCCGCGGTCTGCGAGAAAGGCTCGAATTGCCAGGCTGCGCGTGACTCGCGCCAAGGCCACGGGGTCGCCGGAGATGGCGACGCGACGGCCGTCATCGAGGTGGGAAAAGGTGGCCGTGAGCCGCGTCTTCGGCAGTGCCGACAGGGCGTTTTCAGGCCATTCCACCAGGCAAATACCGTCCGAGAGCGCTTCGTCGAGCCCCAACTCGTCGAGCTCCGACACATCTGCCAGCCGGTAGAGGTCGAAATGCGAAACCGGAATGCGCAGGTCGTAGCTTTGCACCAGCGTGAAGGTCGGGCTCGGGACTTCAAGCGCTTCGTCGTCGGCCATGGCGCGCAGGAAGGCGCGAGCGAGCGTCGATTTGCCGGCGCCGAGATCGCCGGAGAGCGCCAGGCAGTCGCCTGGCTTCAGGGCCAGCGCCAGGTCTTCGCCGAGTTGGGTCGTCGCTGCCTCGTCTTTCAGGAGGAGTTCGATCGCCTGCATCATTCCGCCGCTGCGAATTTCGGGAGCTCACCGGAGGGAATGCGGCAGGTCACTTCCGTTCCTTCGCCCTCGTGGCTGCGGATCGACACCGTGCCATGGTGCAGGCTGACGAAGCTTTCGACGATGGAGAGGCCAAGCCCGGCGCCGCCGCGTGTCCCATGGCTCTCGAACCGGTTGAACACCGTATCGAGAATGTCCTGCGGGATACCGGGGCCGTTGTCGGTTACGCTGAAGACGAAATCACTGCCGTCGCGGCGGCATCTCAAGCTGACGGTGCTGCCGTCGGGCGCGAAATTGGCGGCGTTGGTCAGCAGCTTGATGAGGATCTGCTTCAGCCGCTGGTGGTCGGCGACGAACAGGCCGAGCATGTCAGGCGTGTCGATCTGCAGCGTCACGGCGCTTTCCTGCAGCCGATCGGCCATCTGAAGGGAGACCTCGTCGAGCAGGTCGGTGAGGTTGATTTCCGACAGGTCGAGCTCGACGATGCCGGCGTCGACGGTCGCGAGATCGAGAATGTCGTTGACGATCGTCAAAAGCAGCGAGGACGAGGTCGAGATATGGTCGACATATTCCGCCTGCCGTTCCGTCAGCGTGCCGAACGCGGGCGTCTTCAAAAGATCGGCAAAACCGATGATGTTGGTCAGCGGCGAGCGCAGCTCGTAGGAGACGTGCTGGACGAAGTCGTTCTTCAGATGATCGGCCATCTGCAGCGCGTCGTTCTTCTCGGTCAGCGCCCGCTCGACGCGTACGCTGTCGGTGATATTGACGAAGGTGAGCATCGTCTGTGCATTCGGCAGCGGGATGACGGCGAAATCCAGAATGAGACCGGTGCGCAGTTCGAGAATTCCCTGGCAGGACGGTCGCTCGTCGTCGAAACTCGTGATGAGGTGCGAGAACCGTTTCCAGCCGTCCGCCTGGTCGTAGGATGGCGCGCAGACCTGCTCGATGGCGCGGATGTGCGTGCCGGGCTTGGCCTCGGCCTCGGTGACGCCCCAAAGCGCGCGGAACGCCGGGTTCGACAGCTTGATGCGCCCATCGGGCCCGAACACCGCGACGCCTTCGGACAGATGGTCGATGGTCTCGCCCTGAACCTGCACCAGCGTATTGTAGCGGGTTTCGAGATCGACCTTTTCCGTCAGGTTCTCGAACACCCAGGTCGCGCCGCCTTGCGGACGTGCCGTTGCGAAAACGCGTAGCGTCTGGCCGTTCGGCAGGTGCCAGAGGTCGGATTGCGTATCGATCGCCTGATAGACGGCGAGCGCATTTTCCTTCCATTGCTTCCAGTTCAATTGCTCGGGCAGCTTTGCTGCGGCGCGCAGCCGGTCGAGAATCTCGCCATTGCCCGGTTTGCGTTCCAGGAAGCCCATGTCGAGCTCCCAGAGCCTCTGGAAGGCCTGGTTGTAGAATTGCAGGCGCTGGCTGCCATCGAAGATCGCAACGGGCGTGGCCAGTTGATCGAGCGTTTCGGCGTGGCTTTTCAGCGTCCGGTTCAGTTCCTCGCGCACAGCCTCGACATCCGAGACATTGACCGCCATGCCGGCCGATCCGGCCGGGCTCCTGGCATCCACGACCTCGAAGAACGTCCGGTTCCCCCGGACCACGGTGGAGACTTTTTCGCGATAAGCGGAATCATAGGTGCTGAGCGCTCGGATTTTTTCGCGCGCCACCGTGGCGAGAAGCTCCCGGTTTTCTTTCACCGCGGCACCCGGATTGGCGGATTCGACCGCATCCGCATAGGCTTCGTTGACCCAAAGGAGCGCACCGTCGGCACCGCGCTGCCAGACCGGCAGATCAATCGCATCGAGCAGCGTCTGGAGGCTCAGCAGCGATCCGTGCAGGCGATCCCGCTCCAGTTTCATCTCGGCGAGTTCTGCGCGCAAATTGTTGAGAGCGACGAAGCGGACGAAGGCCCGGCCGCCGGAGACGCGGCCCTGGGTCTCGATGATTTCGCCACGGGCGGTTTCAACGATGAGATCGAAGCTCTGGGCGCTGGAGCGCAAAAGCTCGATGGCCTTTTCGAGCTCGGAGGCAGACTGGGATTTGATCCAGCGGCCGAAAGCGAGGAAATCGCGGTCATCCTGCGGTGCGCCCGTTTCGACAGGTAGATGTCCCAGGAATTCCGGCTTGTTCGCCAGGCCTTCCCAGACGACGATACGGCGGTTCTTGTCGGTGATCAGCGCTTGAAAACGCGAAATCTTGTGATTGGCGTCGGCCAATGCCGCGTTCAGCTCGCGATTGTCGGTTTCGATACTGCCACGCTGGCGGATCAGCCAGATGGCGGAAATCATCGCCGCTGAAATCACCCCGATCAGGACGGCAAAAGTGACGACTTCGGAGGAATGGAAAACGCTCGTGGTGGCGACACCTTCGGCAGCTGCGCGGGCTGGGCCGGCACAGGCTGCAAGCGCGGAACTTGCCATGAACCGGCGCAGCAAGGACGGAATCCGGCCACCAGCGCGTTTCGAAGGACCTGTTTCCATGGCATGCTTCCCCGTTTGCATCACATAGGATGCCGTGATCCGAAAAACCCCGAATCACGGACGATCTTATGTGTCTTCAACACCTTGAAGCGTGCCCCGACCTTTCGGCGAAGCGCGCCCAAGGCGCTTACAGCGCCGCGAGCCCGTTCAGACGCGCAAAGGTCGCTGTAGCAGTTCCATCTTCTGCATAATTTTGTCTCTACAGCGTTTCCGCTTTGAGGAACTACGCAGTCGTCCAGGTTGCAAATCGCCACCTCGTGCTCAATCGAAATCCCGCCAGAGGCGAGCCTCGTTCAATTCCGATTGCAGTCCGGCATGTCTTCGTCTGTTTGCCGTATAACGACAAGACATCCCATTCGCGACGCATCTGTTCCGCATCTTCATCACGAATCATTGTCCCAAAAACATACGCCTTCGGCGATTCGTCTGGAAGGGCGAGGCAAAAAAAGAGGCCGCGATCTCATGTCAAGATCGCGGCCACCATATGTTGTGGATTATCCGGGTAAGGATTAATAGCGGTAGTGTTCAGCCTTGAACGGGCCTTGCGGCTTCACGCCGATATAGTTGGCCTGTTCTTCGGAAAGTGCCGTCAGCTTGGCACCGAGCTTGGCGAGGTGCAGGCGGGCGACCTTCTCGTCGAGGTGCTTCGGCAGGATGTGGACCTTCTTGCCGTACTGTTCACCCTTGGTGAAGAGCTCGATCTGGGCCAAGACCTGGTTGGTGAACGAGGCCGACATGACGAAGGAGGGATGCCCGGTGGCGTTGCCGAGATTGAGCAGGCGCCCTTCCGACAGAAGGATCATGCGGTTGCCCTTCGGGAACTCGATCAGATCGACCTGCGGCTTGATGTTGGTCCATTTCAGATTGCGCAGAGCGGAAACCTGGATCTCGTTGTCGAAGTGGCCGATATTGCCGACGATAGCCATGTCCTTCATCTCGCGCATGTGGTCCATGCGGATGACGTCCTTGTTGCCGGTCGTGGTGATGAAGATGTCGGCGCTCGAGACGACGTCCTCGAGCTGCACGACTTCATAACCGTCCATGGCAGCCTGCAGGGCGCAGATCGGGTCGACTTCGGTGACTTTAACGCGGGCGCCGGCGCCCGACAGCGAGGCAGCCGAACCCTTGCCGACGTCGCCATAACCGCAGACGATGGCGACCTTGCCGGCCATCATCACGTCGGTGCCGCGGCGGATGCCGTCGACCAGCGATTCCTTGCAGCCGTACTTGTTGTCGAATTTCGACTTCGTGACCGAATCGTTGACGTTGATTGCCGGGAAGGGCAGGAGGCCCTTGGCATGCAGCTGGTACAGACGGTTGACGCCGGTGGTGGTTTCTTCCGTCACGCCCTTGATCGCGTCGCGCTGCTTGGTGAACCAGCCCGGGGAGGCGGCAAGGCGCTTCTTGATCTGGGCGACGAGGATTTCCTCTTCTTCCGAGGTCGGGTTCGACAGCACGTCCTCGCCGGCTTCGGCGCGGGCGCCGAGCAGGATGTACATGGTGGCGTCGCCGCCGTCATCGAGGATCATGTTGGAAACACCGCCATCGGTCCACTGGAAGATCTGGTCGGTGTAGGTCCAGTATTCCTCCAGCGTCTCGCCCTTGACGGCGAAGACCGGAACGCCGCTGGCAGCGATCGCCGCCGCGGCGTGGTCCTGGGTGGAGAAGATGTTGCAGGATGCCCAGCGGACTTCCGCGCCGAGCGCGACCAGCGTCTCGATCAGAACGGCCGTCTGGATGGTCATGTGCAGCGAGCCGGTGATACGCGCGCCCTTCAGCGTCTTCTTCGTACCGAATTCCTCGCGGCAGGCGATAAGGCCCGGCATTTCGGTCTCGGCAATGGTGATTTCCTTGCGGCCGAAATCGGCAAGGCCGATATCCGCAACCAGATAGTCGTTCGTCGTGCTCATGAAGCTCTCCGGGCTTAAGGCCATGCACCGGGACTGACTGTGATGATGATCCGGGCAGGCAACTGAAATTCGCACTTCCGGCACGAAGCCTAAAGTTTGGCTCTCACCTAGCAGGATTCATGAAAGGGAGCAACAGGACATAAAGAAGTCTTTATGTCTTTATGTCTCGGATCAGATCTCTTCGCCGAACTTGTCGGCGACCAACGCGTCGAGGGCGTCGAGCGCTTCCTGGGCCTGGCGGCCGCTGGCGACGACGGAGATGGAACAGCCGGTGCTGGCGGCCAGCATCATCAGGCCCATGATCGAGGTGCCGCCGACGGTCATGCCGTCTTTCGACACATGGATCTCGGCGTCGTAGCCTTCCACCGTCTGGACGAATTTGGCCGAGGCGCGGGCGTGCAGCCCTCGCTTGTTGATGATCAGCAATTCGCGGGAAAGCGCCACTGTGGCCACTTCGCTATTTGCCACTGAGGACACGGCTTGCGACATTGATATACTTCCTGCCTGCTTCGGATGCTTCGACGAGTGCCTTGTCCATATCGCTTTCGCCGCGCACGCCGGCGAGCTTGATCAGCATAGGCAGGTTGACGCCGGCGATGACCTCGACGGTGCCGCTCTGCATCACCGAGATCGCCAGATTGGACGGGGTGCCGCCGAACATATCCGTCAGGATGATGACGCCGTTGCCCTCATCGGCCGACAGGACCGCTTCGAGGATATCCTGGCGGCGTTGATCCATGTCATCCTCGGGGCCGATGCAGACCGTCTCGATCGACTTTTGCGGACCAACGACATGCTCCAGCGCATGACGAAACTCTTCAGCCAGCTTGCCGTGTGTGACAAGCACAAGTCCGATCATGGTGTCTCCGCTCCAACTGCATCTGCTAATCGTCGATGGTCAGATATCGCAATGCAGCAATTTCGTCCACCTTTGGGGCGGCCATCTTGGCAAGGAAAAGGCGAAGTGCAAGTTAAAAATCCAGAAATGCTGCTTTTGAAGGCATCATCGTCCTTGAAAATTGGCATTTCGAGGCAAAATAAGCCGCAAAATTTCGAAGGAATTCAAACCCTCCCCGAAGGGAAGCCGCAGCAATGGCAAAAAATTGCCTGAGGGAAGTGCAAACACCTCGTTTTCGGGCGGCAGGCGCGGTTCAAACGGCGATTTGACCGGCTGAACGGCGAAATCAAGCACGGCAGCGGATATCGTCTCGACGTTGACGATGCCGGCACCGCGAATCTCGGCCAACCCGGCGATGGAGGCGGGTCGTCGGGCGACAATCCTGCCATTTCGCATCGAGATCAGCACCTGATCGTCCGATACGAGCGCGCCAAACAATCCGCTCGCTCGTGCGGCCGCCAGACAGGAGAGAGCGACAGCCGTCTTGCCGGCGCCCGAGGGACCGACAAACAGGAAGCCAAGGGTCCCGAGAACGACGGCCGTGGCGTGAATATTGACCGCCTCGTCCGTCATGCGTTGGTCTCGACCGGCAGCGACAGGGTGAAGCGCGCGCCGACGACCTTGCCGCTCGCATTCGTCATATTCTCGGCCTTCAGAGAGCCGCCATGGGCTTCCGCGATCTGGCGCGAGATCGACAGTCCGAGGCCGGAATTCTGGCCGAAATCCTCGCCTTCCGGCCGATCGGTGTAGAAGCGTTCGAAGATCCGGTCGATGTCTTCCGCCTGGATGCCGGGGCCGTTGTCCTCAACATAGATGAGGCAGCGGCTGCGGGTTCGGGTCAGGCGCAGGATGATGCGGCCACCTTCCTCCGGCACGAAGGAGCGTGCGTTTTCGATGAGGTTGGTGATGATCTGGCCGATGCGAAGCTCGTAGCCGGCGACATCGAAGCGGGCCTTCGGATTGTCCTTGCGCTCGACGACGAAGCTGAGCTGCACGGGTTTCTTGCCGCCGCGGATCTGCCGGGAAATGTCGACGAGATCGCCCACCAGCTTCTCCAGGTCGATGGCCTTGGCGTCGCTGCGGGCAAGCTCTGCATCGAGCCGCGACGCGTCGGAGATGTCGCTGATCAGGCGATCCAGGCGGCGCACGTCGTGCTGGATCACATCCATCAACCGTTTTTTGGAATCGTCGGTGCGGGCAAGCGGCAGGGTTTCGACGGCGCTGCGCAGCGATGTCAGCGGGTTCTTGAGCTCATGGCTGACATCGGCGGCGAAATTCTCGATCGCGGCGATGCGGTCGTACAGCGCCGTGGTCATTTCGCGCAGGGCAACCGAAAGGTTTCCGATCTCGTCCTGGCGGGAGGAGAAATCCGGGATTTCCTCGCGCTCCTTGGCGCCGCCCCGCCGCACGCGAATGGCAGCGGCCGAAAGGCGCCGCAGCGGATTGGCGATCGTGCTCGACAGAAGCAGGGAGAGGATGACGTTGACGAGGGCTGCGACACCAAAGACGCGGATGATGGCCAGCCGCTCGGCATGAACGATCTTGTCGATATCGCCGGCCTGCGTCGAGAGCAGAAGAACGCCGAGGACGGCGCGGAATCGCTGGACGGGAACGGCGACGGAGACGATCAGCTCGCCCTTTTCGGTGACGCGCACGACGGCGCCGCGAACGCCGGTCAGCGCATTCATGACCTCCGGATAGATGGCGCCGTTGCCGCCTGGCGGTTCCTTGTAGAGTGGCAGGTTGCCGGGCTGCAGGACACGGTTGAACCAGGAGTTCAGCCGTTCGGACCATGTCGCCGATTCCGGTTCGATCGGCGGCAGGTCGAAGCGCAGCACCTGTCCGCCGGTATAGAGATGGCGTGAATCCAGCAGCAGGTCGGCATCGGCGTCGAACAGGCGGGCGCGGGTGCGGGTCGGCGAGATCAACCGCCGCAGAACGGGCGCGACGCGCTCCTGATTGATCGGAAACTCGAGGTCCTCGTCGCTCGGCAGCGGCGTGATGCTCTGCCCGGCCTGCAGTTCAAGCAGCTTTTCCGGATCGATGGTGATCGAGTTGGTATCGACCGAAGCGGAAGCTGCGATGGCGCCGGCAATGATCTCGCCTTGCGTCAGCAGGCTTTCGACGCGCGCATCGATCAGGCCCTCGCGAAACTGGTTCAGGTACATGATGCCGCCGACGAGGACGACGAGGGCCACCAGATTGAAGAACAGGATGCGGCGCGTCAGGCTCGAAAACACCGCATTGCCGAAGATGCGGCGTATCAGCGTGAAGGGATGCGCCCACTTTCGGTCGGACGCGGTTCTTGCGTCGCTGTCTTCCACATCGATGTTTCGCAAGACTTCGACCAAGCCTTCAACTCCCGCTCGCGCGGCTCCTGCATATCAACGGATATGGCTATTATAGGCGAAAACCGATTGGGGTTCGCTCCGGCGCGGAGCCGTATCATACAGTTCCGCGACAAGCCATGCCAGTGTGGCCGCGGCGCTAGCCCGCGCGGCCGTGTCAGCGTTAGCGTTCGTCAGGCCGATTCGCGGAAACGATAACCGACGCCGTAAAGCGTCTCGATCATGTCGAAGTCGTTGTCGACCATCTTGAACTTCTTGCGCAGCCGCTTGATGTGGCTGTCGATCGTGCGATCGTCGACATAGACCTGCTCGTCATAGGCCGCGTCCATCAGGGAATCGCGGCTCTTTACGACGCCGGGGCGCTGCGCCAGCGAATGCAGGATGAGGAATTCGGTGACCGTCAGGGTGACCGGCTCGTTCTTCCAGGTGCAGGTGTGACGTTCCTGGTCCATCGACAGCTGGCCGCGCTCCAGCGAACGCGCCTGCACATCGGCGGCAGTCTTGGCGGCGGCGCCGGAATTTGCCGCAGCCGCAGCTTCCCGGTTGGCCGAGCGGCGCAGGATCGCCTTGACGCGTTCAACCAGCAGTCGCTGCGAGAAGGGCTTGGTGATGAAATCGTCGGCGCCCATCTTCAGGCCGAACAGCTCGTCGATCTCCTCATCCTTGGAGGTGAGGAAGATCACCGGAATGTCCGACTTCTGACGCAGGCGGCGCAAGAGTTCCATGCCGTCCATGCGCGGCATCTTGATGTCGAAGATGGCCAGTTGCGGCGGTCGGGCAAGCAGGCCGTCAAGGGCCGAAGCACCGTCGGTATAGGTTTCGACCTTGTATCCTTCGGCTTCCAGCGCAATCGATACCGAGGTCAGGATGTTCCGGTCGTCATCGACAAGTGCAATCGTCTGCATCGTATAGGGCTCCACCATTTCACTTCGCCTCCGAGGCCAGCCCGGTTGTCCGGGGCCATGCTGCGGTACGACGCGCTTCTTGAGTATAAAGGTGGAACAAATTGTGGCGAAGTAAAATGCAAAAGCAATGCGACGGCTGCAACAAGCGCGATTTCGCCGAAGAAACGGCGGTCGGAAAGGGCTGATTCAACCGATTAAAAAAGCAATAAATTCCTTTAAATCGATTAATATACTGAAATTATTATATTTTTTGAGACAGCAACCTTGTCTTTTCTCGCCTCTCCTTTTAATGTCACTAACATTCTACGTTTTATCGGCAAACCACGGAGGAAAGCTGAACCATGAAGGAACTCGGCATTCGCAACCCATCCCTTGGGCTGGAATTAATCGGTTTCACCAACCTGGACATGGTTCGGTATAACTTCGGCACCGCTGAACTCTATGAGGAAATCCTGCGCCGCGGCGAAGCGCAGCTGACCGCGCACGGTGCCGTGCGTGCACTGACCGGTCAGCATACGGGCCGTTCGCCGAAGGACAAATTCGTCGTCCGCGACGCCAATACGGCGAATGAAATCTGGTGGGACAACAACAATGCGATGTCGCCGGAACAGTTCGACGTCCTGCACCAGGACATGCTCGATCACGCCAAGGGCAAGTCGCTCTATGTTCAGGACCTGATCGGCGGCGCAGACGCGGAAAACGCTCTTGCGACCCGCGTCGTTACGGAATTCGCCTGGCATTCGCTGTTCATCCGCAACCTGCTGATCCGTCCGGAAAAGGCAACCCTCGCCAGCTTCGCACCGAAGCTGACGATCATCGACCTGCCGGACTTCAAGGGTGATCCTGCCCGCCATGGTTGCCGCAGCGAAACCGTGATTGCCTGCAATTTCACCAAGGGCATCATCCTGATCGGCGGCACATCCTATGCCGGCGAGATGAAGAAGTCGGTCTTCACGATGCTCAACTACCTGTTGCCGGCCAAGCGTGTGATGCCGATGCATTGCTCCGCCAATGTCGGCCCGGATGGCGACTCGGCGGTCTTCTTCGGACTTTCGGGCACCGGCAAGACGACCCTGTCGGCCGATCCGAAGCGTACGCTCATCGGTGACGACGAGCACGGCTGGGGCGAGGACGGCATCTTCAATTTCGAAGGCGGCTGCTACGCCAAGACCATTCGCCTGTCGGCCGAAGCCGAGCCGGAAATCTTCGCCACGACCCGTCGCTTCGGCACCGTGCTCGAGAACGTCATTCTCGACGAGAACCGCGTGCCGGATTTCAATGACGGCTCGCTCACCGAAAACACACGTTGCGCCTATCCGCTGGACTTCATCCCGAATGCCAGCAAGACCGGCACTGCGGGCCATCCGCGCACGATCATCATGCTCACGGCGGATGCCTTCGGCGTGATGCCGCCAATCGCGCGGCTGACGCCGGATCAGGCGATGTATCACTTCCTCTCCGGTTACACCGCCAAGGTGGCAGGCACCGAAAAGGGCGTGACGGAACCGGAAGCGACCTTCTCGACCTGCTTTGGCGCTCCCTTCATGCCGCGCCATCCGTCCGAGTACGGCAACCTCCTGAAGACGCTGATCGCCGAGCATGGCGTCAATTGCTGGCTGGTCAACACTGGCTGGACCGGGGGCGCCTATGGCACCGGAAGCCGCATGCCGATCAAGGCGACGCGGGCACTGCTCGCGGCGGCGCTTGACGGCTCGCTGGCATCGGCCGAATTCCGCACGGACAGCAATTTCGGCTTCGCCGTGCCTGTGGCCGTTCCCGGTGTCGACGGCAAGATCCTCGATCCGCGCTCGACCTGGAGCGACGGTGCCGCCTATGACGCGCAGGCCCGCAAACTGGTGGACATGTTCGTTGCCAATTTTGCCAAGTTCGAGAACCATGTCGATGGCAGCGTCCGCGACGCTGCCCCGGGCGCCAAGCTCGCTGCGGAGTAAAAAAGACAGTCAAATATAAATCGCAGGCTATGATTCACGTGAAACCCGGCTTGAGAAGGCCGGGTTTTCTTTGTCGTGGCGGTTCATGCGTTTTCAACTTCGCCATCCTGTGAGATAGAGCGATGGAAGGAAGAACGTCATGGCTAGCGATCCGCTTTACATCTACGACACCATCGTCATCGCCGGCTGGGAGCTGACGGAGCAATTCGTGCTGGCTGGCGGTCCGGGCGGGCAGAACGTCAACAAGGTCTCGACGGCCGTCCAGTTATTCTATGGAATCAAGGCCTCGCCTGCATTGCCGGAGCGGGTGCGCGAGAATGCGATCAAGCTCGCCGGTCGCAAGGTGTCAAAGGACGGTGTCCTGATGATCGAGGCAAGCCGCTTCCGCAGCCAGGAGCGCAATCGCGAGGATGCGCGCGAGCGGTTGAAGGAGCTGATCCTCAAGGCGGCCGAGCCGCCACCGCCGCCGCGGCGAAAGACCAGGCCGACGAAGGGTTCGATCGAGCGCCGCCTGAAGGAAAAGACCGGGCGCAGCGAAGTCAAGAAGATGCGCGGCCGTCCCGAAAACGAATGAGCCGCATTTTTCACGCAGACCTTGTTTTTGCGCGTCACCGCACTCTGTTAGGCTGGAGCAAATGACAAAGGGAGAAATGCCATGGGCCTGTTCAGTTTTATCAAGAATGCCGGCAAGAAACTCGGCATTGGCGGTGATGACGATGCGCCCGATGTCGAAGCGGTGAAGAAAGAGCTCGCCTCCCATGACCTCGGTACCGATAAGGTGGACGTCGCTGTGGAAGGCGACAAGGTTGTCCTCACGGGTGTCGTCAAGGACCAGTCGGTGTTCGAAAAGGCGGTGGTTGCCGTTGGCAATACGCTCGGTATTTCCAAGGTCGAGGCGACCGAACTGAAGGTCGCGGCCGGCGCGGCAGCGACGCCCGCTCCCGCCAAGGCGCCGGTGTTCTACACGGTCAAGAAGGGCGACAATCTCTGGAAGATCGCCGAAGCTCAATACGGCAAAGGCAAAGGTGCAAAAAACACCGTCATCTTCGAAGCCAACAAGCCGATGCTGACCCATCCGGACAAGATCTATCCCGGCCAGGTGTTGCGCATTCCGGATCTGGACCAGGCCTGAGCATGGACAAAGCCAGCGCAACTCGGTTGGTTCTTTCGTTTGCCCTCATGGCGGCATGGAGCGGAACCGCGCTGGGCCAGGCTTTTCGCGAGCCGGCAAAGGGATCGGCGGAGCGGTCGGAGATTCTCGACACGCTTCGTCCCGCCGTCGAAGCAGAGATGCGCGGCCCTGTCGAATTCGTGGTGACGACGATCCGCGTATCGCCGAACTGGGCGTTTGTGCAGGTCGAACCGCAACGGCCGGGCGGCGGCGCGATCGATCCGGAAAAGACCGGTTTTGCAGGAGAATCCGACATGATGGACGGGCTGACGGTCTATGGCCTGGCGACCTTCCAGTTCGGTCGGTGGAATCTGATCGATCATATGGTCGGCCCGACGGATGTCGGTTATGCAGCCTGGCAGCAGCGCTATGGCGTGCCGCCCGCGATGCTCGGCCTGGAATAGGCTCTTTCCATGCGCAGCCTGCCCCAGGGTATTCGCCATATCCCCGGCTTTCTCGACCGCGAGAAGCAGGAAGCGATGGTCGAGAGTATTCGCGCCATCGTCGCGGAGGCTCCGCTTTTTGTGCCGGCGATGCCGAAGACCGGAAAGCCGATGTCCGTGCGGATGACCAATTGCGGCGCGCTCGGCTGGGTGACGGACAGGGAGCGCGGCTATCGTTACCAGCCGGAGCACCCCGTCACCGGCAAGCCATGGCCGCCCATGCCGGCCGTCCTTCTCGACCTCTGGCGCGCCGTTTCCGGCTCGTCCAAGGAGCCGCAGGCCTGCCTCGTCAACTACTATGCCGGGGATGCCCGCATGGGCTTGCATCAGGATCGCGACGAGCAGGATCTGGAGACGCCGGTCGTGTCTATTTCACTCGGCGATAGCTGTCTGTTTCGTGTGGGCGGGCGGGAGAGAAATGACAAAACCCTGTCGTTCAAGCTATCGAGCGGGGATGTCGTCGTGCTGGGCGGCGAGGGGCGCCTTGCCTTCCACGGTGTGGACAAGATCTACCCCAACACCTCGACGCTTCTGAAAAACGGCGGCCGCATCAACCTGACGCTTCGCCGGGTCAGCGTCTGAGCCTTACAGTTTGCGCAACGCCACCGTCTCGGTGAGGTGGTTCGGGCCCTTCTGCAGGATCAGGTCGGCACGCGGCCGCGTCGGGAGGATGTTCTGGCGAAGGTTCTTCAGGTTGATGTTGTGCCAGAGCCCCTCGGCGATCGAGAGCGCCTCCTCCTCGGTGACCTCCGCATAGCGCTTGAAGAAGGAATCCGGGTTGCGGAAAGCGGTCTGGCGCAGGCGCATGAAGCGGTTGACGTACCAGGCGTGGATCAGACTTTCCTCGGCGTCGATATAGATCGAGAAATCGAAGAAATCCGAGACCATAGGCACGATCTTGCCGTCTGCCGGCAGGTTGCGCGACTGCAGCACGTTGATGCCTTCGAAAATGAGGATATCCGGCCGGTCGATGACCTGGAACTGGTCCGGTAGCACGTCATAGGTCAGGTGCGAATAGCTTGGCGCCTTGACGTTCGGCTGGCCGGCCTTGATCGCCGACAGGAAGCGCAGGAGCGCGCCGATGTCATAGCTCTCGGGAAAGCCCTTGCGGTCCATCATGTGTTCCCGAAGCAGCGTCGCATTGGGAAAGAGGAAACCGTCGGTCGTCACCAGATCGACCTTCGGGCTGGACGGCCAGCGCGAGAGAAGTTCGGCGAGAATACGGGCCGTGGTCGATTTTCCGACGGCGACCGAACCGGCGATGCCGATGACGAAGGGCGTTTTCGCCTCGCCCGACATGCTGAGGAAACGCTGCCGCTGGGCAAACAGCATCTGCGAGGATTCGACATGGGCCGACAGAAGCCGCGACAGCGACAGATAGATGCGCCGAACCTCATCGAGATCGACGGGGTCGTTGAGCGACCGCAGCCGTTGAACTTCGTCGGCCGTCAGTGTCAAAGGCGTGTCGGCGCGGAAGCGGGACCATTCGTCGGCCGAGAAGAAACGATAGGGGGAATAGTCGGTGTTGCCGAAATGATCCGGAATATCGGCTGGGCCTATGTCTTTTGCCGCGATGGTCATGAATTGTCTACCGGCTCGCCTTTTCCTGGAGACCCGACTGGCTGGTGCGCCGTTCGAGTTCGCTCATCACATCCTGCAACGGAATATCAGCAATTTTCAATACGACCATAAGGTGATAGAGCAGGTCGGCGCTCTCGGCAACGAGATTGGCGCGATCGTTGCTGATTGCGGCGATCACGGTTTCCACGGCTTCCTCGCCCAGCTTCTTCGCCGCCTTCGCCTGGCCATGGGCGACGAGCTTCGCCGTCCAGGAGTTCTCCGGCGACGCCGTGGCGCGCTCGGCGACGATCGCCTCGAGGTTGGAAAGGGAAAAGTCGCTCATCTGTTTCCGTCCTGTCGCTCAGTCGAGCCGCATGGCGATGCCATGCTCTGCCATATAGCGCTTGGCTTGCCCGATGCTATAGGTGCCGAAATGGAAGATCGAGGCGGCAAGCACCGCCGTTGCATGTCCGTCGCGAATGCCTTCCACCATGTGGTCGAGATTGCCGACGCCGCCCGAGGCGATGACTGGCACGGAAACGCGGTCGGCGATGGTGCGGGTGAGCGCGATGTCATAGCCGGTCTTCTGGCCGTCGCGGTCCATCGAGGTCAAGAGCAGCTCGCCGGCGCCACGCTCCACCATCTTTTCGGCGAAGGCGACGGCATCGATACCGGTCGCCTGGCGTCCACCATGGGTGAAGATTTCCCAGCGGTCTTCCTCGCCCGGCTGCGACACCTTCTTGGAATCGATCGAGACGACGATGCACTGGTTGCCGAACTTGTCGGCCGCCTCGGCGACGAAATCGGGATTCTTCACTGCGGCCGAGTTGATCGATACCTTGTCGGCGCCGGCGAGCAGCAGCTTACGGATATCGGCAACCGTGCGCACGCCGCCGCCGACGGTGAGCGGCATGAAACAATGGTCGGCAGTCCGCGCCACGACGTCGAAGATGGTGTCGCGGTTATCCGAGGAGGCGGTGATGTCGAGGAAGCAGAGCTCATCGGCACCGGCGGCATCATAGGCCTTTGCCGATTCGACGGGGTCGCCGGCATCGATCAGGTCTACGAAGCTGACGCCCTTGACGACGCGGCCGTCCTTGACGTCCAGGCAGGGGATGACACGAGCTTTGAGGGTCATAGCACGGCCTCTCTCTTGGTTTGCGCATCCTCGCCGCTTTGCGGCTGCGGGCGTCGCGGCATGTCCTTGACGTTCAGGCAGGGGATGACACGGGCTCTGAGGGTCATGCCGCTTTTCCTTTCGCGTCGCGAATAAGCGCCAGCGCCTCGGCCGGGTCGATGCGCCCGTCATAGAGCGCACGGCCGGAAATGGCGCCTTCGAGCTTTGCCGCATCGGGCGCGATCATCCGGCGGATATCGTCCATCGAGGCAAGGCCGCCCGACGCGATGACCGGGATCGACACGGCGTCGGCCAGCTCCAGCGTCGACGCCCAGTTGATGCCGGTCAGGATGCCGTCGCGGTCGATATCAGTATAGATGATCGCCGAAACGCCGGCGCCCTCGAATTTCTGTGCCAGCTCGATGACGCCGAGTTCGGAAGCCTCCGCCCAGCCTTCGACCGCCACCTTGCCGCCCTTGGCGTCGATGCCGACGGCGACCTTGCCCGGGAATTTCCGGCAGGCCTCGATCACCAGCGCCGGATCGCGCACGGCGATGGTGCCGAGAATGACGCGGGCGAGGCCGCGCGACAGCCAGTTCTCGATATGCTCGAGCGTGCGAATGCCACCGCCGAGCTGCACCGGGTTTTTCGTGGCTTTCAGGATCGCATCGACGGCAGCACCGTTGACCGTCTCGCCGGCAAAGGCGCCGTTGAGATCGACCACGTGCAGCCATTCGAATCCCTGGTCCTCGAAGGCCTTGGCCTGGGCGCCGGGGTCGGGATTGTAGACGGTCGCCTGTTCCATGTCGCCGAGTTTGAGGCGCACGCACTGGCCGTCTTTGAGGTCGATGGCGGGAAAAAGGATCATGTCAGGGCTTCCAGCGCAGAAAATTCGAGATGAGGGCGAGGCCGAGCGTCTGGCTCTTTTCCGGGTGGAACTGCGCGCCCGCCTTGTTGCCGCTGGCGACGAAGGCGGTCACCGCGCCGCCATAGGAGGTCGTGGCGATCAGATCGTCCGGATGTTCGACGGCAAGATGGTAGGAATGGACGAAATAGGCGTGCAGCCCATCCTCGCCGGTCTTGATGCCATCGAACAGAGGATGCGGCTTCTTCAGCTCCAGCGTGTTCCAGCCGATCTGTGGGATTTTCAATGTGGGATCAGAGGGTACCATCTCGACGACATCGCCCTTGATCCAGCCCAACCCTTGGGTTGTTGTCTTTTCAAGGCCGCGCGAAGACATCAGCTGCATACCGACGCAGATGCCGAGGAAGGGACGCGCGGAGTTTTCCACCGCTTCCGTCAGGGCCTCCTGCATCCCGTCGACGGCGTCGAGACCGCGGCGGCAGTCGGCATAAGCGCCGACACCGGGCAGGACGATGCGGTCGGCGCTTGCGACGCGGTCGGCCTTGTCGGTGAGCTCGATCTCGGCGTCCAGGCCGGCTTCACGTGCTGCACGCTCGAAGGCTTTCGTCGCCGAGCGCAGATTGCCGGATCCATAGTCGATGATCGCAACGCGCATCAGCGTTCTCCATAATTCTCAAACAGGCCGAAAGCGGTGCGGCCTTCGGATTTTGCCGTCGTCGGCGGCAGCGCCGGAGGCTGCCACACGGTATCGCCGGGCGCATGCGCAGCTGTTTCGTGGTCGTAGATCATTTCGGCAAGGGCCAGATCATCGGTCACAATGACCGACTGGAGTGTCCAGCCGTCAGCTTCCAGACGCCGGGCAACAAAGGCCGGACCTTCGAGGGCGACCAGAAGGCGCAGCGCCAGTCCGACCAGTAGCCCGGCCAGCATGACGCGCGGCTCTGAGGTCAGGGTCGTCACGATCGACTGCAGGATGGCAACGGCGATGCCGGCAATCCACTGACGTTTGAAGAGCAGCCAGATCGCCGGAAAGAGGAAGGCAATCCAGGAAACCTTGTCGGCGATGAACCGCGTATCCTCATCGTTTCTGAGGGCGGCGGGTGGTGTCAGAACCAGATAGGAGGCCATGTCAGCCAACTTTCAAACTGGGCCGGTCAGACCAGCGTTCCCTTGGTGGAGGGAACACGGCCTGCCTGGCGCGGATCGATCTCTGTTGCCGTGCGAAGCACGCGGGCAACGGCCTTGAAGCAGGTTTCGGAGATATGATGGTTGTTGGCGCCGTAGATGTTCTGCACATGCAGCGTGATGCCGCCGTGCTGGGCCAGCGCCTGGAAGAATTCGCGCACCAGTTCGGTATCGAAGGTGCCGATCTTCGGCGCCGAGAAGGCAACGTTCCAGACGAGGAACGGCCGGCCGGACACATCCACGGCGGCGCGCGTCATCGTCTCGTCCATGGCAAGGTCGAGCGAGGCGTAGCGGGTGATCCCGCGCCGGTCGCCGAGCGCCTTGGAGAGCGCCTGGCCGATGGCGATGCCGGTGTCTTCCACCGTGTGGTGGTCGTCGACATGCCGGTCGCCGTCGGCGGCGATGTCCATGTCGATCAGCGAATGGCGGGAAAGCTGTTCCAGCATATGGTCGAAGAAGCCGACGCCCGTCGAAATGCGCGATGTGCCGGTGCCGTCAATGTTGACGGTCACGGTCACCGAGGTTTCGTTGGTCTTGCGCGAAACGCTGCCGGTGCGCTTGGCTTGCTGGTCTGCCATCAGGTTCTCCCAACTGTCATAGAGCCGCTCCATATCAGGCGGTGGGCGAAATATCCAGAAGCGCCGCCGCGATTCTCGCCGACGCGAAACAGGCCGGACTTCTTACGACAGGGAGCGCGATGCGGGCTATTTGCAATCGGCAAAACCGCTCTTACATAGGCTTCAACAGGGCCGATGTGCGGCTCTTCGAAAAAGGCCCGGCAGGTGGGCAGGTAGGTATTTCATGACAACAATTATTACCGTCCGCAAGGGCGGCCAGGTGGTGATGGCGGGCGATGGCCAGGTGAGCCTTGGCCAGACCGTGATGAAGGGCAATGCGCGGAAGGTCCGCCGCCTCGCCAAGGGGGACGTGATTGCCGGTTTTGCCGGCGCCACCGCCGATGCCTTCACGCTGCTGGAGCGGCTGGAGGCCAAGCTCGAGCAGTACCCGGACCAGCTGATGCGCGCGGCCGTCGAGCTTGCCAAGGACTGGCGCACCAACAAATATCTGCGCAATCTCGAAGCGATGATGCTGGTCGCCGACAAGTCGATCACGCTGGCGATCACCGGCAATGGCGATGTGCTCGAGCCCGAACATGGCACGATCGCCATCGGCTCGGGCGGCAATTTTGCCTTTGCGGCTGCCCGCGCGCTGATGGATTCGGACAAGACAGCCGAAGAGATCGCCCGCCGGGCGATGGAGATCGCCGGCGATATCTGCGTCTATACCAACGGCAACATCGTCATTGAAAAGCTCGATGCAGCCTGATCCGTCCATCGCCTTCACGGCTGTTGACGAGAGCCATATGCCAACGCTGTTCGGCTGGCTTTCGCAGCGGCATGTGCGGCAATGGTGGGGTGAGCCGGATGAGGAACTGAAACTGATCCGTGATGGCTGCCTAACCGGCGAAGTCGAAGGCTTCGTCTTTTCGGTCGATGGCGAACCGGCCGGCTACATCCAGTCCTGGCTGCCGACGCAATATGAGAGCGAGCCCTGGGCTAAGGATCTGACGCCGGATACGCCGGGTGTCGACATTTTTGTCGGACCGCCCTGCATGATCGGCAAGGGCGTGGCGCCCGCGGTGATCAGAGCCTTTGCGGCGAGACTTTTTGCAGGCACCGCGCCGCGGATCATCATCGATCCCGATGCAGAGAATAAGCGGGCCCTGCGGGCCTATGCCAAGGCGGGCTTTACCGCTTATGGCGAATGGAACGACAGCAACGGGCGAACATTTTGATGGAGCTGACCCGGACAGAATTTGAGAGGATGTCATGACCACATTTTCACCCCGCGAAATCGTGTCGGAGCTCGACCGGTTCATCATCGGCCAGCACGATGCCAAGCGTGCTGTCGCCATCGCTCTGCGCAACCGCTGGCGCCGCCAGCAGCTCACCGACGAACTCCGCGACGAGGTGATGCCGAAGAATATCCTGATGATCGGTCCGACCGGCGTCGGCAAGACGGAAATCTCCCGCCGCCTCGCCAAGCTGGCCGGCGCCCCCTTCATCAAGGTCGAGGCGACGAAATTCACCGAAGTGGGCTATGTCGGCCGCGATGTCGAGCAGATCGTCCGTGACCTCGTCGAGGTCGGTATCGGCCTTGTGCGCGAAAAGAAGCGCGCTGACGTCAAGGCCAAGGCGCATCTGAACGCCGAGGAACGTGTGCTCGATGTGCTGGTCGGCGCCACCGCGTCTCCTGCGACGCGCGACAGCTTCCGCAAGAAACTGCGCGCCAACGAACTGGACGACAAGGAAATCGACATCGATATTGCCGACACATCGACGCCCGGCGGCTTCGAGATTCCCGGCATGCCCGGCGCCAATATCGGCGTCCTCAACCTGTCGGAGATGTTCGGCAAGGCGATGGGTCAGCGCACCAAGAAGGTTCGCACCACGGTCAAGGACAGCTACGGCATCCTGATCAACGATGAATCCGACAAGCTGCTCGACAACGAGGAGATCCAGCGCGAAGCGGTGCGCTCCGCGGAAAACGACGGCATCGTCTTCCTCGACGAGATCGACAAGATCGCGGCGCGCGACGGCGGCATGGGCGCAGGTGTTTCCCGCGAAGGCGTGCAGCGCGACTTGCTTCCGCTCGTCGAAGGCACGACGGTTGCGACCAAGTATGGCCCGGTGAAGACCGACCATATCCTGTTCATCGCCTCGGGGGCGTTCCACGTCTCGAAGCCCTCGGACCTCCTGCCTGAGCTCCAGGGCCGCCTGCCGATCCGTGTCGAGCTGAAGGCGCTGACCAAGGAAGACTTCCGCCGTATCCTGACGGAAACGGAAGTCAGCCTGATCCGCCAGTACAAGGCGCTCTTGGAAACGGAAGGTGTCAACCTGGACTTCACCGACGACGCAATTGACGCACTCGCTGATGTTGCCGTTATGCTCAACTCGAGCGTCGAGAATATCGGCGCCCGGCGGCTGCAGACGGTGATGGAGCGGGTGCTCGATGAAATCTCCTATGTGGCGCCGGACAAGTCCGGCGAATCGCTGAAGATCGACGCGGACTATGTGAAGAAGCATGTCGGCGATCTCGCCGCCAATACGGACCTGTCGCGTTATATCCTCTGAACGGCACCGCATTGCGAAACTGAACAGGGCGCCCGATGGGGCGCCCTTGTTGTTTCCGGAGGCTGCACGCGATAAGCGTTTCTGCGTGCCGGGCATGATTCCGACACGATCTTGCCGCATGCGTCCCCGCGCATCAAAGCCAGTCTTGCCAGGTCACAGGAAACCGTTCGTGCGCGCCATCGTTCAAATGCTTGTTCTTGCGGGAATGATTCTCGCCACCGGTCCCGCTCTTGCCGACGGACTGCGCGTCGTGCCCGAAGGCAACCGCTATCAGGAGCAGCCGAACGTGCCGGGCGCCTCTGTGCGGCGGACGAAGGCCGGCAAGACATCCTTCGACGCGAAATACGAGAAGGTACGCAATCTTCTCGCCAGCGACGGCAAGCTGATCAGCAAGATCAAGTCGACGGCGCGTGCCTATGGCATCGATCCGATCCACATGGTCGGCGCCATCGTCGGCGAGCATACTTACAATGTCGATGCCTATGACCGGCTGCAGTCCTATTACGTCAAGGCGGCCGCCTATGCCGGCGACAGCTTCCGCTTCGGCTATGAGGGCGAAAGTGTGGACCAATTCGTGTCGCGGCCGGAATTTGCCAAATGCGAGGGCAAGAAGAGCTCCTATGCGCTGTGGAGCTGCCGCGAAAGCGTGTGGGACAGTCAGTTCCGCGGCAATACGGTCGGTGGAACGTCCTATCCGAACAACCGCTTCAGCGCCGTCTTCTTCCAGCCGTTTTTCGCCGGCCAGACATTCGGCCTGGGACAGATCAATCCGCTGACCGCCCTGATGCTGACCGACATGGTGTCGCGCGTTTCCGGCTATGACCGGCTCGATGAAAATAACGCGTCCGGCGTCTACGCGGCGATCATGGATCCCGATCAGTCGCTCGCCTACATGGCGGCCTCGATCCGTCATTCGATCGACGCCTACAAGTCGATCGCCGGCATGGATATTTCCGGCAATCCCGGCATCACCGCGACCCTCTACAATGTCGGCAATCCCGACCAGCGCGCCGCAGCACTTGCCGCCAGAAACCAGGGCGGCGAGGTGCAATGGCCGGAGGAAAATTATTATGGCTGGCTGGTCAACGATAAGCTGGCGGAATTGAAAGCGCTGCTTTAACTTTCCTGAAATCGCCACACCTTTATGCGAGACTGAGCGGTTGGAGCCGCAAATGCGTGGCGGCGCGGAAAGCCATCCATGGATATGAGACCGGAACCTTTCGAGCCGCCTGCGCCGATCCCGCGCACGGTGCCGCCGTCGCGGCTGCAAATCATCCGCACCGTGATGCGCAATCCGCTCGAATTGTGGGGTGAGCCCTCCTACACGCTGCCGTGGATCGATACGAAATTCATCAACCAGCGAACCCTGATCGTCAACGACCCGAACTTGATCCGCCATGTGCTGGTCGAGAATGCCTCGAACTATGAAATGTCCAAGGTCCGCCGCCTCATCCTGCGGCCGATCCTGCGCGATGGACTGCTGACGGCCGAGGGCGAGGTGTGGAGACGCTCCCGCAAGGCGATGGCCCCGGTGTTCACGCCGCGCCATGCAAGGGGTTTCGCCAAGCAGATGCTGGCAAAGACCGAGGAATACGTCGCGAAATACGCCGAGGCGGCAGCGGCCGGCGCGGTCGTCAACATCGCCAACGATATGACCGAGCTCACCTTTGAGATTCTTTCCGAGACGCTGTTTTCCGGGGAGATCGCCACCGAGACCGAGGGGTTTGCCGACAGTGTCGAACGTCTGCTGCATCGCATGGGCCGCGTCGATCCCATGGACCTTCTGCTTGCGCCGCCCTGGGTGCCACGCCTGACGCGCATCGGCGGCGCCAAGGTGATGGCGGAATTCCGCGGCATCGTCGCAAAAACCATGGATCACCGCCGGCAGTTGATACGCTCCGATCCGGCATCGGCGCCGCAGGATTTTCTGACGCTGCTTCTGCAACTGGAACGACCAGACGGGCTTTCGACCGATGAAATATCCGACAATATCCTGACCTTCATCGGCGCCGGGCACGAAACGACGGCGCGCGCGCTTGCCTGGACGATCTATTGCGTCGCCAATTCTCCGCATGTGCGCGAGAACATGGAGGCGGAAATCGATAGCGTGCTGTCGAACGGCGCCGAACCGGTAGACTGGCTCGATCTGATGCCGCATGTACGCGCCGCCTTCGAAGAGGGAATGCGGCTCTATCCTCCGGCGCCCTCCATCAATCGTGCGGCGATCAAGGCCGATTCATGGACCTCGCCCGATGGCGAAAGAGTGGATATCCCCAAGGGCATCTCGGTCCTGATCATGCCCTGGACGCTGCATCGCCATGTGCTCTATTGGGAAAAACCGCGCGCCTTCATGCCGGAACGGTTCCTGCCCGAAAACCGCGACAAGCTGCACCGGTTCCAGTACCTGCCGTTCGGGGCAGGTCCGCGCACCTGCATCGGTGCCACCTTTGCCTTGCAGGAAGCGGTGATCGCGCTTGCCGTGATGATGAAACGCTTCCGGTTCGACATGACGCCGGAAACCAAGCCCTGGCCGGTACAGCGGCTGACGACGCAGCCTAGGGGCGGGCTGCCGTTGACGGTGTCGGCTCGGTAAATGTCTTGCCCGGGGTTTCCGATTGCACGGCGCGGATCGGCGAATCGGCCGGCACCGGTTCCTGCAGCTGTTTCTTCGGCTTCTTGATCGTCTTGATCTGCGCGCAAGTGGAATCGCCGACGCCCTCGCACGGTTTGTAGACGACGATCTCGCTGCCCGCACCATCGTCCCAGACGGCCTGGATGGTCAGCGTTTTCGCTTCTCCGGCCGGCAGCGAGATGTAGACATACTCGTTGGTATTGTCCTCGGGCAGGTTGAAGGGGATCTGCGGATTGCACTTGCCGAGCGGGAAGCGCCTGTCCAGCGCATCTGAATTGACCGAGTAGCGGATCTCCGAAAGCCGGCAGTGCATGGTCTGCAGGGTGGTGAAATAGACGAGCTGCTTGTCGTCGTAATTGCGGAACTGGATCCACCCGGTCACCTTGTTGGCGTCGAGCATCGCCTTGTAGATCGAGACGTCGGGAAGAACCGGCTTATACTCCTCCTCCTCGGCGTCCTGGGCAAAAACGGGGCCGGAAAGGGCGGGGCAGCCGGCAAGCGCGAGCGTCAGAAAGAGCATGTGAGAGAAACGGGGCATGCGGATCCTCTTGTGGTCGCGGTGTGCGTTGAAATATCGACGTCGGCGCGGCGATGGCCTTTCGCTGAAAGATGTCATATCACCTCGCCGATAGGCTTTGAAGCCGGGTTTCCGGCCCCTGCGTGAATGGACGTTGCTTTGACTGAACATCTTCTCCTCGGTATCGACACTGGCGGAACCTATACCGATGCGGTTCTCTTCAGCGAGACGGCGGGCGTCGTCGCCAAGGCCAAGGCGCTGACCACCCGCCACGACCTCTCCGTAGGCATTTCCGGTGCCGTCGAGGCGGTGCTGGCACAGGCAAAGGCTTCCGCATCCGCCATCGGCCTGGTTTCGCTGTCGACAACGCTTGCCACCAACGCGCTGGTCGAAGGCCAGGGCGGACGCGCCGGCCTTGTCATGATCGGTTTTTCGCCCGACGACCTGAAGCGCGACGGCTTGGCAGAAGCGCTCGGCTCCGATCCGGTGATTTTCCTGCCGGGCGGTCACAATGTGCATGGCGGCGAAACGCTGCTCGACATGACGGCGCTGGACGAGGCGCTGCCGCAGCTGTCGAGAGAGGTTTCGTCCTTTGCGATTGCCGGCTATTTCGCCGTGCGGAATCCGGCTCACGAACAGCGGGTGCGCAATCGTATCCGCGAGGTCTCGCACCTGCAGGTCACCTGCAGCCACGAGCTCTCCTCGAAACTCGGCGGTCCGCGCCGCGCGCTGACGACCCTGCTCAATGCTCGCCTGGTCTCGATGATCGACCGGCTGATCGGCGCCTGCGAAGGCTTTTTGCAACAGCGCGGCATCGATGTGCCGATGATGGTGGTGCGTGGCGACGGCGCGTTGATTTCCGCTGCCGAAGCGCGGTTGCGGCCGATCGAGACCATTCTTTCGGGTCCCGCCGCCAGCCTTGTCGGCGCCCGGCACCTGACCGGCCTCGATAATGCCGTCGTCTCCGATATCGGCGGCACGACGACGGATGTGGCAGTGCTCGACCAGGGGCGCCCGCGTCTCGACGGCGAAGGCGCCGTCGTCGGCGGTTTCCGCACCATGGTCGAGGCGGTCGCCATGCGCACCTTCGGGCTTGGCGGCGATTCGGAAGTGCGCATCAACGATCGCGGCCTCAAGGCGAAGATCGATCTCGGTCCGCGCCGGTTCCTGCCTCTCAGTCTTGCGGCTGCCCAGTATGCGGACGCGGTGATTTCGGTGCTCGAACGGCAACTGCGCACGGCCCATGTCGGCCGCCATGACGGCCGTTTTGCTGTTCGCACCGGGCTTCCGGATCATCTGGCGAGCGGCCTTCACCTGCAGGAGCAGGCCTTGTACGAGCGGATCGGTGCTGTGCCGGTGTCGCTGGAGCATCTTCTGACAAGCACGCCGCAGAAGGCGACGCTGGACCGGTTGGTGGCGCGCGGCCTCGTGCATATCTGCGGCCTGACACCATCGGACGCCATGCATGTGCTCGGGCGCCAGGGCCAGTGGAATGCAACGGCCGCGCGGCTGGGCGCCGAACTTGCCGCGCGCACCAAGGACGGATCCGGCAAGCCGATCGCCGCCTCGGCCGAGGAACTGTCGGAACTGATCGTCGCACGGCTGACGCGCCAGTCCGCCGAAGTCATTCTTTCCTCCTGTCTGGCGGAGGATGGCGCGGCGATCGATCCGGCAGTGTCGCTTGCCGTCGATCGGGCGCTGAAGCGCGAGCGCGGAATTGTCGGTTTTTCCCTCTCGCTCGACCGGCCGCTGGTGGGGCTCGGTGCTTCCGCGCCGGTCTATTATCCGGCTATCGCCGAAATGCTGCGCGCAGAGTCGTGCATTCCGGAAGAAGCGGGTGTCGCCAATGCGGTCGGCGCGGTCGTTGGCCAGGTGCGGGCTTCGGTGACCGTCTTTGTCACGACGCCGGAAGAGGGTATCTTCATCGTCAACGGTGCCGGGCCGAGCAGCCGCTTCCTCGATGAAGGCAAGGCCTTCGCATCGGCACGCGAGCGGGCGGAAACGGCGGCGCTGGCTTCGGCCCGGGCGAATGGCGCGGACGAGCCGGCTGTGATGATGCGTGAGGATATCGATGCGCCGGAGGTCGAGGGCAGCCGAAAGCTGATCGAGGCTCGGTTCACGGCCGTCGCCAGCGGCCGGCCGCGCGTCGCGCATGACTGATTTGTTCGGTTTCGGAAATAATTCTTCGCATTTTCGCTGGATTGACAGGGAATGAAACCATGAGAGACTGCGGCCTCTCATATTCGCGCGTTATTTCAGGGAGTTGCCGATGGGCCGGATAGAAAAGAATGGATTGAAGATCGATGCGGGCCTGCACGATTTCCTGGTGAACGAGGCCCTGCCGGGCACCGGTATCGACGCCGATCGGTTCTTCTCGGCTTTTTCTCAGATCGTTCACGATCTGGCGCCGAAAAATCGCGCCCTTCTCGCCAGACGTGACGTGCTTCAGGAGACGCTCGACAGCTGGTACCGCCAGAACGGCGCGCCCGTCGATATGGCTGCCTATGAAAGCTTTCTGAAGGAGATCGGCTATCTTCTGCCGGAAGGGCCGGATTTCTCCGTCTCCACCAGCAATGTCGATCCGGAAATCGCCACCATCGCCGGACCGCAGCTCGTCGTTCCTGTGATGAACGCGCGCTATGCCCTGAACGCCGCCAATGCCCGCTGGGGCTCGCTCTATGATGCGCTCTACGGCACGGATGCCATCAGCGAAGACGGCGGCGCGGAAAAGGGCAAGGGGTATAACCCCGTTCGCGGACAGAAGGTTATCGCCTGGTCGTGCGGCTTTCTCGATGCCAGTGCGCCGCTTGCTGCCGCAAGCTGGAAGGACGTCACCGGGTTTGCGGTTGCCGGCTCCAGCCTGACGATTTCGACGGCTGCCGGTGCGACGACGCTCGCCGATGCGGCGCAATTTGCCGGCTCCCGCGGCGATGCGGCCTCGCCATCTCATCTGCTCTTGAAAAAGAACAACCTGCATATCCAGATCGTCATCGATCAATCGACGCCGACCGGCAAGGACGATCCGGCTCATATTTCCGACGTCATCCTCGAATCGGCGATTACCGCGATCATGGATTGCGAGGATTCCGTCGCCGCCGTCGATGCAGAGGATAAGGTCGTCGTCTATCGCAACTGGCTCGGCCTGATGAGGGGTGACCTGCAGGAGGAGGTCACCAAGGGCGCTAGCACCTTTATCCGCAAGCTCAATCCGGATTTCGGCTTCACCGCGCCGGATGGATCGGAGATTTCGCTGAAAGGTCGCGCCCTGATGCTGGTGCGCAATGTCGGCCACCTGATGACCAATCCCGCCGTTTTCGATCGCGATGGCAACGAGGTTCCGGAAGGGATCATGGATGCGATGATCACCGGCCTGATCGCGCTCTACGATATCGGCCTGAACGGCCGGCGGATGAACTCGCGCGAAGGCTCGATCTATGTCGTCAAGCCGAAGATGCATGGTCCGGAAGAAGTCGCCTTCGCCTCGGAAATCTTTGGCCGCATCGAGGAGGCGCTCGGCATGGCGCCCAACACGATGAAAATGGGCATCATGGACGAGGAGCGCCGCACCACCGTCAACCTGAAGGAATGCATCCGGGCTGCGAGGGAACGCGTCGTCTTTATCAATACCGGCTTCCTCGATCGCACCGGCGACGAGATGCATACCTCCATGGAAGCCGGTCCGATGATCCGCAAGGGCGACATGAAGCAGGCCGCCTGGATCGGTGCCTATGAGAACTGGAACGTCGATATCGGCCTGGAATGCGGCCTGTCCGGCCATGCCCAGATCGGCAAGGGCATGTGGGCAATGCCCGACCTGATGGCGGCGATGCTGGAGCAGAAGATCGCCCATCCGAAGGCTGGTGCCAACACGGCCTGGGTTCCCTCGCCGACGGCCGCGACGCTGCATGCCACCCATTACCACCAGGTCGATGTCGCCGCCGTTCAGGCAGGCTTGAAGAGCCGCGCGCGGGCAAAACTCGGCGATATCCTCTCTGTCCCGGTCGCATCGCGACCGAACTGGACGCCGGAAGAAATCCAGCGCGAACTCGACAACAATGCGCAAGGGATTCTTGGCTACGTCGTCCGGTGGATCGATCAGGGCGTCGGCTGCTCCAAGGTACCCGACATCAACAATGTCGGCCTGATGGAAGACCGCGCGACGCTGCGCATTTCCGCTCAGCATATGGCCAACTGGCTGCACCACGGCGTCGTCAGCGAGGAGCAGATCGTCGAGACGATGAAGCGCATGGCGGCGGTCGTGGACGGGCAGAACGCAGGTGATTCGGCCTACATGCCGATGGCCGGCAATCTCGACGGCTCCATCGCCTTCCAGGCGGCGCTCGAGCTGGTCCTCAAGGGCCGCGAACAGCCGAACGGCTACACCGAACCGGTCCTGCATCGCCGCCGGCTGGAGTTGAAGGCAAGTCAGGCGGTTTCCGTCTAATCGGCGGAAGCTCGATCTCTCAAGCGGAGAGCCGCCGCTTGGGAAGAGGTCCGCCCAAGGGAGTTCTACCGGGGCCAACTGGTCTGGTCGGTCCCGATCCACCTCCCTCATGCTCGCCCTTGTGGTGGGCATCTGGCAGTGCTGCGTCGGCAGCGCGAAAGACTCCCTTCGCCGCGAATGGGAGTCCTTTCCCCGCGCAGACGCGCGGCCGGCGATCCCTATGGCGGGAACGGGGATGACGGACCGAAATCGTCTCGGTCGACGAGCGTTCGCCCCCCCCAATTCATCCCCGCTCGTCCACGCTCCCAAAACGCCGGGCCATACTGTTTCTGCCGTCGCCCTCGGAGTGTTTCGCGAGACGGTCGTGGACAGGCGGAGGCTGGTGCCCGCCTCGGCGGCCGTAACGTGCGGTCGCGGATGCGGGGGATGGTGACCCGGCGGGAACCCGCTTGAAAAAACGTCTCCCCGCGGCTTCCAGGCTGCGGTTTGGTTGAGCCATGCAAGTTCTGGCCGAAAGACCGGGATGCAGCGAGACAGGGTGGCCATTCGTAGGGGCCGGAAGCCCCGAGACAAGCCAAAGGCACGCGGAAGCGGAGCCATATTGAAATTACTTTGAGAGGTTCCGCTTCCGCGTACCTCTCCATGCTCTTTGAAAGCCGCAGGCGGTCTGCGTCGTGCGAATGCTAACCCGTAGCGTGAGCCGGCGAGCGGCCGACCGGAAGCCGCCTGACGTTTCTCGGTCGCGAATCAAAAATCCCCGGACGGGCCGGGGATTTGAAAGTTCTGCGATATTCGCGCCAGCGGTTACTGCTGGACGATGACGCGGGTGTTCTTGCCCGGACGAACGCGGGCATAGAGATCGATGATGTCCTGGTTGATCATCCGGATGCAGCCCGAAGAGGCGGCGGTGCCGATCGATGCCCATTCCGGCGATCCGTGAATGCGGAACAGCGTATCCTTGCCTTCGTCGTTGAACAGGTACATGGCGCGGGCGCCGAGCGGATTGCGCAGGCCTGGACCCATGCCGTCCTCGACATATTGCGCCACTTCCGGCTTGCGCACGGCCATTTCCTTCGGCGGATGCCAGGTCGGCCATTCCTGCTTCCAGGCGATGTAGGCGCGGCCTTCCCATGCAAAGCCAGCCTTGCCGACGCCGATGCCGTAGCGAACGGCCTTGCCGCCAGGCAGCACGTAGTAGAGGAACCGGTTCGGTGTGTTGACGATGATCGTGCCGGGCCTCTCAGCCGTCGTATAGTCGACGATCTGACGGTGGAAGCGCTCATTGACCTTGTTGATCGGGATCGCCGGCAGGGCGTAGCCGTGATCTTCGACCGGACCGTAGCCATTCGAGAAAATCTGGTTGGTCGCGACTTTTTCACCGACGGGAGAGATCGGTGCGGTGGAGCAACTGGCCAAAGCAAGGGTGGCCGCGAGGCTGCACAGCAGAACTGCATTGCGGAAGCGCATGGGTGTCTCTTAAAAGGAAGTTAAGAATATCTGGGTCGGCTCGACCATCAGCGACTACGGTTATTTTCGATTAACATTCCGATTGCAAGTGAATGCGGTGCAGCATTTCCGCCGTATGTTTCAAAAACTCCACGGAGTGTTTTTTTGCAACAAAAGCGGCCTTGTGTCAGAGTTTAAAGCATGGCGATTCTCTCTATCCACAACGACAGCCCCCTGATCGACGGGCGCCAGTCGCAGCGCGCGCTGTTGGTGCGCCGCGGCGTGCAGCGATTCCTTCATGAAATGCGCCATGCGGTGCTGCCGGAACTGACGCTTGCGAGCGGCCGGCGTGCGGATCTGATTTCGATTTCGCCGAAGGGCGATATCTGGATTGTCGAGATCAAGACCTCCATCGAGGATTTCAAGGTGGACCGCAAATGGCCGGATTACCGGATGCATTCCGACCGGCTTTACTTCGCCACCCATAGCGGCGTGCCGCTCGATATCTTTCCGGAAGAGTGCGGGCTGCTCCTGTCGGACGGCTATGACGCGGAGATGATCCGCGATGCGCCCGAACACAGGCTCGCGGCCCCGACGCGCAAGTCGGTATCCCTTAATTTCGCGCGGGTCGCAGCACAGCGGCTGATGCTGGCGGAGTGGTCGGCCGACCGGGCAGGCGATACCAGCCCGAACATGCGCGAGATCGTTTCCGGCGCTCTCGATAGCGAAAGCTAAGGCAAGCACACCTTATTTGGGCGCGCGCTTCGCCAGGATGCGCTGCAGAGTGCGGCGGTGCATGTTCAGTCTCCGGGCCGTTTCCGACACGTTGCGCTCGCACATTTCGTAGACGCGCTGGATGTGTTCCCAGCGTACGCGATCGGCCGACATCGGGTTTTCCGGCGGCTCGGCGCGCTCGCCGGCCCGCTGTACCAGGGCCGCGAAAATATCGTCGGCATCGGCAGGCTTGGCGAGGTAGTCGACGGCGCCGAGTTTCACCGCGTTGACCGCGGTGGCGATGTTGCCATAGCCGGTCAGCATGATGATGCGGGTGTCGTCGCGCTTGGCGCGGATCGCTTCGATCACGTCCAGCCCGCTGCCGTCGCCCAGCCGCAGATCGACGACCGCGTGTTTCGGCGGGCGGGTCTTTGCCTTGGCGATGCCTTCGGCAACGGATTCGGCGATATCGACGGAAAAGCCGCGCGTCTCCATCGCGCGGGCAAGGCGGCGCAGGAAGGGGGCGTCGTCGTCGACGATCAGCAGGGAAGTGTCGGCTCCGATCAACGAGGCATCCAGCTTGCCGTCACCGGCTGCGGCGGCTGCCTGTTCGGTGGTTTTTTCCGTCATGTCGCAATCCTCGGCGCACGTCTCGCATTTCCTGCGCTTATGTAGCTCGCTTATTCCCGGTTCAAAACGCCGTAAAGTCATTTTGTCAGTTTTGTGTCCATGAGCATGCGCGGCCATTCGACGCTGACGCGCGCCCCCGGCTTTTCCGGGCCGCCGTTTTCAAACGTCAGTTTGGCGCCCGAGCGCTCCAGCAGCGTCTTGGCGATGAACAGCCCGAGGCCCAATCCGCCGGCGCTGTCGTCCTTCTGGCGCCTGGTCACGTAGGGTTCGCCGATCCGGCTCAGGATGTCGGGCGCATAACCGTCGCCATCGTCCTCGATGGTGACCGAGACGATGTCCGGCGTATGAGCGACCGTGACCGTCACGTCCTGCTTGGCGTAGTCGACCGCGTTTTCCAGGAGGTTGCCGAGGCCATAGAGAATGCCGGCATTGCGATTGCCGACGGGTTCGGTGGTGCGGTCGCCCTTTTCGACGAGGTTGATCTGGATGCCGAATTCGCGGTGCGGCGCCATCACTTCCTCGATCAGCGACGACAGCGGCAGATGCCGCATATGGGCTTCGTTCTCGGAAGACAAAGTCGTCAGCCGGCGCAGGATATCGCGGCAGCGTTCGCTCTGGCTGCGCAGCAATTGCACGTCCTCGCCAAACCGCGGGTCGTCACCGAGCTCCCGTTCCATCTCCTTGGCGACGACACTGATGGTGGCAAGCGGTGTTCCGAGTTCGTGCGCCGCCGCGGCTGCCAGCCCGTCGAGCTGCGACAGGTGCTTTTCCCGCTGCAGCACCAGTTCCGTCGCCGTCAGCGCTTCCGACAGTTCGCTTGCCTCCAAGGAGACACGATAGGTGTAGAAAGCTGCAAAGGCCGTGGTCGAAACGATGGCGAACCAGAAACCTGCGGTCAGGATCGTCGGCACCAGAAGCACGACGCCCGGATACCACGGCAGCGGAAAGGGCGTGAACGCCAGGGCCGTGATCCCAAGAATGGCGAGGATGGCGAGGCCGACGCTGTGCCATTTGGGTTGCGAGGCTGACGAGATGATGACCGGCACGCAGACGAGCGGCGCAAAAGGATTGGCGAGCCCGCCGGTGATGAAGAGAAGCGCGGTCAATTGCGCCAGGTCGATGCCGAGCAGCGCAAAAGCCGCTGGCGGCTGCAACCGGTGCGTCGGCGGGTAGCGGATCGTCAGGTAGGCATTCACCAGGGCGAGAAAGGCGATTAGCGAGCAGCAGGCAATCAGCGGCAATGGGAATTGCAGCAGGAAGGCGGTGATGATCACTGCGATCGATTGCCCGCCAACCGCCAGCCAGCGCAGGCGAACGATCGTCTGCAGGCGCAGCACCCGGCTCGTGGTCGGTTCATCGCTTTCGATCTCTGCTGCCGTCATCTGGTTTCCCATCATCCTCGTCACTGCGCTTCATGTACCACGCGGCTTTGCCCGTGTCGTCGGCGCCGCATTTGCCGGATCCTCGGGCCAGGGGTGCTTCGGGTAGCGGCCGCGCATGTCGGCGCGCACGTCCTTCCAGGACCCGGCCCAGAATCCCGGCAGGTCGCGCGTGGTCTGCATCGGCTTGTGACCGGGTGAGATCAGCTCCAGAAGCAATGGCAGCCGCCCGCCGCCGATCGACGGATGGCTTTTCAATCCGAAGAGTTCCTGCACGCGGATGGACAGAACCGGTTCGTCGCCGTCATAACGGATCGGATGACGCTGGCCCGTCGGCGCCTCGAAATGGGTCGGTGCAAGGCGTGCCAGATCGCGGGCAACCGCGTGCGGCACCAGCGACTGCAGCCCTTCGGAAAGGCTGGCGGCGCTGATGTCGTCGATGCCCCGCGTTTCGCCCTGTAAGGGCACGAACCAGTCCTCCAGCCGTGCAAGCAGGCTCTCGTCGGACATATCCGGCCAGGGGTCGCCAATGGTGCGGTACAGGAAGCCGATCCGGTCACGCAATTGAGCGGCCTCCTTCGAGAACGGCAGAACGGCCAGACCGAGTTGGCGCAGGCCTTCGGCGAGCGCACGAGCGGACTGTTCACCGCGCGGCCGCGGAAGCGGCGTCTCCTCGAAAACGATGGCGCCCAACCGCGTCACCCGCCTTGCCCGAACCTGCCGGCTCGGCCGGTCGAAGAAGGTCTGGTCCTCGCGAATGATCGCTTGCGGCATGTGTGCTTCGACATCGGCACGGGAAATTTCGGCTGCGGCAAGAATGCGCTGGCCGCCGGCCCGCCCGGTGAGGTCGGCGATGACCAGCATCGAAGCGCCGGCCAGCCGCTCGGTTTCCGGCAGTTCGGCGCCGCGGCCATTGGCCATGACGAAACGCCCGCGCCCGCCGCGCTGCAGGGCGATCCGGTCCGGAAAGGCGTGCATCAGCAGCATGCCCGGCTGCACCGGATCGTTCGTCTCCCTGCCTGCCCTCAAGCCCTTTGCCATTCGCCGGGCAAGGCTGCGCGAGGCCTCGGCGCGATCGCCGCGCTCGGACTTGAAACGACGCAGCCGGTCTTCGAGATCGACCCCATTTCCACCCAAACCCTGCTCGGTCAGGAGAACGGCGAGAAGACAGGCTTCATATGCCTGTCCCTCCTCTGCCGCCGAAACGGCCATGGCGGCCAGACGCGGCGGCAGGGCCAACTGGCGGATCTGCTTTCCCCGGGCCGTCAAAGCGCCGTTGGCATCGAGCGCGCCAAGTTGGGTAAGCAGCATTTTCGCCTCCTGCCATGTCGTGGCGGGCGGCGGGTCGAGAAAGGCAAGACCTTGCGGATCGGTCACGCCCCAATGGGCGAGATCAAGCACGAGACCGGAGAGGTCGCTTGAAAGAATTTGCGGCGGGGTGAAGGCCGGCAGCGCTGCCGTCTGGCCTTGATGCCAAAGGCGGATGGCGATGCCAGGCTCCGTTCGTCCGGCGCGGCCTGCGCGCTGGTCGGCGGAGGCGCGAGAAACGCGGACCGTCTCCAATCGGGTGATGCCGGTGGAGGCCTCGAAGGCAGGAAGCCGCTGCAGCCCGCTGTCGATGACGATGCGAACCCCATCGATGGTGATGGAGGTCTCGGCAATCGAGGTGGCCAGCACGATCTTGCGCGTTCCCGCCGGTGCCGGGCGGATCGCCGCGTCCTGTTCCGTCTGGCTGAGATTGCCAAACAGCGGCGTGACGACGGTGGAGGCGCCGAACCGACCGTCCAGCCGCTCGGCCGTGCGGGTGATTTCCGCCTGCCCCGGCAGGAAGGCAAGGATGGAACCCGTTTCCTGGCGATGGGCTTCGCTGATCGCGCGCGTCACGGCGTCTTCCACCCGTTCGGTGGGCGGCCGTTCCTGATAGCGCACATCCACCGGAAAGCTGCGCCCCTGGCTTTCGATGACGGGCGCTCCGCCGAGAAGCCCGGCAACGCGCTCGACATCCAGTGTTGCCGACATGACGATCAGCTTCAGGTCGTCGCGCAGCGCCTGCTGCACGTCGAGTGCCAGCGCCAGCCCGACATCGGCGTCCAGCGAACGCTCATGAAATTCGTCGAACAAGACGGCCGAAACATCGGGCAGTTCCGGATCGTCGAGCAGCATGCGGGCAAAGACGCCCTCGGTCACCACTTCGATGCGCGTTCTGACCGAAACCCGGCTGTCGAGCCGCATGCGGTAGCCCACGGTCTCGCCCACCGCTTCGCCGAGCAGGCTTGCCATGCGACCGGCAGCGGCGCGGGCGGCCAACCGCCGCGGCTCGAGCAGGATGATCCGACCGTCGCCGCGCCACGGTTGATCGAGCAGAAAGAGCGGCACCAATGTCGTCTTGCCGGCGCCCGGCGGGGCCGACAACACGACCGAGGGTGCTTGCGCCAAAGCCTGGCCGAGTTTCGGAAGGATGGCCGTCACAGGCAGATCGGGCAGGGTGCGGTTCAAGCTCATCGGCCGATCTCCTCGCCAATGGTGACAACCTGGGGGAACCACGGGTCCTGGAACAGCATGCCGGCCTGCCGCTTTTCAGCCGGAATGCCGGTGATGTCGCGGCCGTCGATGAATATGCGGCCGCTGCCGGTATGGACCGGATCGAGAAAACCGCCGAAATAGGCAAGCAGGGGCAGTTTTCCCGAGCCGGACGGACCCATGACGGTCAGGATGCCGGGCAGGGCAGGTGCAGACAGGCAGAGCAATGTCCGGCCCACCAGACGGATGGAAATCTCATCGAGATGGAGGCCGTCTGTCTTGCTGTCGGGTTTCATTCAAATCCTCATCGCGCGCCGGTCGCGCAATAGCAAGTGCGCCACCAGCGATGCAATGAGAAATCCGGCACAGGCAACGATGGTCTGCAACAGTGTCCGATCCGCGCCAGGCATTGAAGTATACCGGCGAACCAGCATGTGCGTCTCCCCTGACAAAATGAGGGAAGATTGGCAGGCGTTTTCCGGTGGGAAAAGGACGGGATTTTTTATGGGGTGCGGGTGGCCCATGAGGCGCAAACGGTGCGCGGATTGGCAGGCTCTGACTTTTGACCATTTGGACAAGATTTTGTCTGCTTGAAGCTG